>NZ_KB899284.1 GCF_000378145.1 Saccharibacillus kuerlensis DSM 22868
CGCCGGTCAACCATTGTCTCGCAGCAGCAACTCTTATATATTAGCATGTTCGTTTTCGTTTTGCAAGTCTTTTTTAAAATCTTTTTTCAGCTTCTTACGAAGCGTCTATTCCGATTCCATTCTGTACCTGCTCACTTGTCGAACCGCTCAGGCGCTCTCTCAAGGCCGTTCCTAGAATATATCATGCTGCCAGTTAAATAGCAAGCATTATTTGACGATATATCGATATAAAATGCATTTTATAGATCTTAAGCTTTAAAAACCTACTGTTTATGCCTTTTTCCTTCATATAAAGAAGAAGAGATCTTGAGGGCAGCCCCAGATCTCTTCTTATATAATCGATTGTTTGTTTATTTCTATAATACTTCCATGATGAAAAGTTGGCGTTCTTGTATCAGATTTACGATTTCACCGTTAACCGACACCATAGGCCTTGTAGGCTGATTGGCATCCGCATATACAATCTCTCCGACTTTACGGTTATTAAGCTTAACCCGGGTACCCAGTGCCAACTGCGTCGTATGCTTGATCAGTGTACGTACAATTGCCGGGTCAAGTTTACCGAACGAATCCTGCTCCAGCTGTTCCAATACGAGATACGGTGATGTTGCCCCGCGATAACGGCGATTTAACGTCATCGCATGGAAGATATCTGCTACAGCTACAATTTTCGAATAAATGTGCAGCTGTTCGCCTGTCAGTTTGAACGGGTATCCACTGCCGTCAATACGTTCATGATGCTGCAGGGCAGCGAGCAGAACCCCTTCTTGCAAAGCCGTAGCATTTTTTAAAATTTGGTAGCCATAAGTAGTATGATTATTCATTTCAATTTTTTCTTCTGGTCCCAACTCTTCAGGCTTGTGAAGAATGTTTGGTGAAACTTTAACTTTGCCGATATCATGCAGCAGACCGGCTAGTGCAACCTGAATCCAGTTCTTCTGCGGGATATCCATCCAGCGAGCCAGCATATACGAGGTGAGCGCACACAGTACAGCATGATGATACATATAATCGTGCTTATCCGGCATTCGCGGTGTAAACCCTAGAATACGGTAACCTTGAATTTGGTCGATCAGCTTCTCCAGCTGTGCACGCCATTTAAAAACAGGAACCTCCATCGCTAAGACAGACGGGAAACTGGTTTTGATCAATGCGACCAGCTGCTCGTATTCCGAAATGAAGTTACGCTCTCTTTGACTGACGGACAATTTAGCGGCGTCACCGGCTTGGAGTGCATTTTCATTTTCACTTTGTTCTGAATCTGTTTTTTCTTTTGGTTTTCTCTCTGACTGGAGTTCTACCGAATCGATCATAAAAGCCCGCAAAATTTCTAAATCACGAGGAAACAACACTTTGCCTTTTTGAAAAAGTAAATTCCCTTTATCCGTATAAACGTTGGCCGCAATCTTTTTTCCTGCCTCAAGTTCATTCACGGGTATACTCACCATGGCATATACCTCCTTGTATTGCAGTCGGTCGAGTTCCTTAAAGCGGTTATTCTGCCGGACACGGGCTTCGTCGCACGACTAAGCATAAGGTGTTAATTCCGTTGGAATGTCCGTTTAGTTATTTCGCGTCCCGCTTGCTTATAACTTAAATTATAGGCTGTGATACCAAGAGCAACAATACCAAAAATATCCGAAATCGGACTTTTGCTCATTATTTTATCAAAAAGGGGTTTTTTTATAAAAAAAAGGGAGATCCCTCGGGACCTCCCTTTCACTGTTTCATTGCCGACTTCCTCTTACTCTGCTGCTTCCGGATCGGTATCCAGCATATCCAGCATCGCTTTAGCTTCAACATCAGCTACTACTGTACTTGCATTTTCCTCGGACAATTCGCCTTCAGCCAATTCATCCTCATCGGATTCCTCGCTCTTATCGATCCGGCAGACCGTTGCGACCGATTCATCCTCGCGAATATTGATCAATTTAACGCCTTGAGCATAACGCCCCATCGAAGAGATTCCATCCATGCTCGTACGGATCAATGTGCCGCTTGTCGTGATGATCATCAAGTCCTCTTCGGTTTTGACAACTTTCAAGCTGGCAACCGGACCATTCTTCTCCGTGACATTGATCGTTTTGATTCCTTTACCGCCGCGAGTCTGAATACGGTATTCCGCAATCGGCGTACGCTTGCCGTAGCCATTGCTCGTTACGATCAAGACTTCACGGTCCGGCTTGACGACATCCATGCCGATGACCGCATCTTCGCCTTCCAGCGAGATCCCTTTGACCCCTGTAGCACCGCGGCCCATCGAGCGCACATTGCTTTCTTTGAAGCGGATCGAAAGACCAGAAGCCGTACCCATAATGATCTCCTGCTCACCATCCGTCAGCTTGGCACCGATCAGCGCATCGTCTTCACGCAGCGTAATCGCGATTAGACCGCCTCTGCGGATATTTCCATAGTCGGTCAGCGGAGTTTTCTTCACGATTCCTCGGCATGTTGCGAAGAACAGGAAGCGGTCTTTCTTGAACTCTTGAACCGGAATAACAGCATTGATCGACTCTCCCTGTTCAATCTGAATCAGGTTGATGATCGGCGTTCCCCGTGCAGTACGGCTGAGTTCCGGAATTTCGTAAGCCTTAATCCGGTAAACTTTACCCCGATCTGTAAAGAACAGCAGATGATTATGGGAATTGGTAGCAAAAAGATGCTCGACAAAGTCTTCTTCTTTTGTTCCCATGCCCATTACCCCGCGCCCGCCGCGTTTCTGGCTGCGGTATGTGGTAGCCGGAAGACGCTTGATGTAACCGGTATGTGAAATGGTGATAACCACTTCTTCCTGAGGAATCAAGTCTTCGTCCAGAATGCTGTCTTCACCGATCGTGATCTCAGTGCGGCGCTTATCCGCAAAACGCTCTTTGATCTCGTTCAGTTCATCGCTGATGATCTGTACAAGCAGACTTTCGTCTGCCAAAATAGCCCGGAATTCGCTAATCCGCTCCAGCAGCTCGTTATATTCGCCTTCAATCTTCTCGCGTTCCAGTCCGGTCAGACGCTGCAAACGCATATCGAGAATAGCCTGCGTCTGTTCTTGACTCAGCGAGTAACGCTCGGTCAGCTGTTCGCGTGCAGCGTCGGCTGTCTGCGAAGCCCGGATCAGCGCAATGACTTCATCCAGGTGATCCAACGCAATACGCAGACCTTCGAGAATGTGAGCACGCGCTTCTGCTTTTTTCAGATCGAACTCGGTACGACGGCGTACAACCACTTTCTGGTGCTCCAGGTAGTGATACAGCACGTCGCGAAGATTAAGGATTTTAGGTTCATTGTTGACGATTGCCAGCATGTTGACGCCAAACGTCGACTGCATAGCGGTATGACGGTACAAGTTGTTGAGTACAACGCTAGGATTCACGTCCCGACGCAATTCTACAACAATACGCATACCATTCCGGTCGGACTCGTCGCGCAGGTCGGTAATACCGTCGATTCGTTTCTCGCGTACCAATTCGGCGATCTTTTCGACCAGGCGGGCTTTGTTGACCTGATACGGAATCTCGGTAACAATAATTTTCGCTTTGTTGCCATGCTCTTCAATCTCTGCCTTGGCACGCATAGTAACCGAACCGCGTCCTGTCTGATACGCTTGACGAATGCCCGAACGTCCAAGAATAAATCCGGAAGTCGGGAAGTCGGGTCCCTGAATGTACTCCATCAGGTCAAGCGGGGTCAGATCCGGGTTCTGAATCAGTGCCTGCACACCGTCAATGACCTCACCAAGATTGTGCGGCGGGATATTGGTCGCCATGCCGACTGCGATACCCGATACGCCGTTAACGAGCAAGTTCGGATAACGTGCCGGCAGTACGATCGGTTCATGTTCTTCACCGTCGTAGTTCGGTTGGAAGTCGATCGTTTCTTTGTTGATATCGCGCAGCATTTCCATCGCGATCTTCGACAGTCGCGCTTCTGTGTAACGCATAGCCGCTGCGCCGTCGCCGTCTACAGAACCGAAGTTGCCGTGTCCGTTAACGAGCATATAACGCATGGAGAAGTCCTGCGCCATCCGTACCATCGTCTCATATACGGCAGAGTCACCGTGCGGGTGATACTTACCGATAACTTCGCCGACGATTCTCGCCGACTTTTTAAAAGGCTTATCCGGCGACATGCCGAGTTCGGACATTGCATAGAGAATCCGTCTGTGAACAGGCTTCAGCCCGTCTCTGACGTCCGGCAGCGCGCGGCTGACGATGATACTCATTGCATAATCCATAAAGGACTCGCTCATTTCTTTGCCGATGTCCCGATCTATGACTTGCGATCTTTGTTCTTCCGCCATGACTGCCTCCTTCTATTTGGATACATCTTCAACCAACTTGTTCCGAAAACGGATCGCGGTTTGAACATGCCCCGTTGGTGCCTGCATAATCACGTTGGTTACTGCTCTTTAAGCTGCTGTTGTATTTAAGAACAAGCCTTTAAAATCACCTTGCAAACGCCCAGAATATGAGGCTTCCACATCCTTATTATTATACCATTAATCCGGCCGGATGTCCGTATTTTATACCGGAAAAGCAAGGATAAAATGACGTTTCTTTTGCGTTTTCATGCATTTTTCATATAAAAAAGAAGAGGCGCCCTCTGTCGGCCGCCTCTCCTTCGCCCCTTTCCGAACGAGGGGAAATCCGTTGTTAAATATCCAGGTTTTTAACGTAACGGGCATGCTCTTGGATGAAATCGCGCCGTGGTTCGACATTGTCGCCCATCAGCGTATCGAAGAGAGTATCCGCCAACATCGCATCGCCGATCGATACCTGCATCATCGTACGGCTTTCGGGATCCATCGTCGTCTCCCACAGCTGTGTAGCGTTCATCTCGCCCAGACCTTTATAGCGCTGTACGTTAACTTTGGCGCCCGGACCGAAGCCCGCGATGATTTCATCCCGCTCGGCTTCGCTGTTCGCGTAAACAACCGTTTTGTTGCGTTCGATCTTGAACAGCGGTGGCTGTGCGATGTACACATAGCCGGCGTCAATGATCTGGCGCATGTATCGGTAAAAGAACGTCAGCAGCAGGGTACGAATGTGTGCACCATCGACATCGGCGTCAGTCATAATGACGACTTTGTGATAACGGGCTTTCGAGATATCGAAGTCTTCGCCGATTCCTGTACCGATCGCTGTAATCATCGCACGGATTTCCGCGTTCGACAGAATGCGGTCCAAACGCGCCTTCTCGACATTGAGGATCTTACCCCGAATCGGCAGGATCGCTTGGAAATGCCGATCACGTCCCTGCTTGGCCGAGCCGCCGGCGGAATCGCCTTCGACGATATACACTTCGCTGATCGACGCGTCCTTGGACGAACAGTCAGCCAGTTTACCCGGCAGGGCACTAACTTCAAGCACACCTTTGCGCCGTGTCAGTTCGCGGGCTTTGCGTGCCGCTTCGCGGGCTCTTGAGGCCTGGAGTGCCTTGTCGAGAATGCGCCGCGCAGCAGCCGGGTTCTCGTTCATGAAGTCCATCAGCTTCTCGGAGAAGAGAGACTCAACGATACCCCGAACTTCGCTGTTGCCCAGTTTGGTCTTGGTCTGTCCTTCGAACTGAGGCTCCGGGATCTTGACGGAAATGATCGCCGTCAGTCCTTCACGCACATCGTCGCCGGTCAAGTTGCCGGTGGTGTCTTTGATTACGCCCGCTTTACGCGCGTAATCGTTGATAATCCGAGTCAAGGCGCTTTTGAAGCCGGATTCGTGCGTGCCGCCTTCATGCGTATGAATATTGTTGGCGAACGAATAGATGTTTTCGGTATAGCTGTCGTTATATTGAATCGCGATCTCGACTGCAATCATGTCGCGCGAACCTTCGACGTAGATCGGATGCTCTTGGATCACGCCTTTGTTCTGATTCAGAAACTCCACATATTCGCTGATCCCGCCCTCGTAGTGGAACGACGCACTTTCATTCGTCCGCTCGTCGAGCAGAGAAATCATAATGCCTTTGTTCAGGAACGCAAGTTCGCGGATTCTTGTCAGCAGCGTCGTGTAATTGAATACGGTCGTCTCGGTGAAAATCTGAGGATCAGGCTGGAATGTTGTCGTTGTGCCCGTATCTTCTTCCTCCGTCTCACCGATTACACGCAGGTCATACTGCGGCGCGCCGTAACGATATTCCTGTTCGTAAATTTTGCCGTCGCGTTTAACCTGCACAACGACTTTCTCCGACAAGGCATTAACAACAGAAACGCCTACGCCGTGCAGACCGCCAGATACTTTGTATCCGCCACCGCCGAATTTACCGCCGGCATGCAGAACCGTCATAACGACTTCGAGCGCCGGGCGCTTCAGCTTCGGATGCTCGCCGACCGGAATTCCCCGGCCATTGTCAATAACAGTAATGCTGTTATTTTCGTGCATGATAACCTGAATATGATCACAATAGCCGGCAAGCGCTTCGTCGATACTGTTATCCACGACTTCCCATACAAGATGATGAAGCCCTCTTTCGCTCGTTGAACCGATATACATACCCGGACGCTTGCGCACGGCTTCCAGTCCTTCAAGGACCTGTATCTGACTGGCATCATATGATTGTTGATCCATTGACATACCTCGTTCACCTACTCCTGTAGTTTGTGAAATGTTGAGAAAAGAATACGAAACGCCCGCTCCCGCAGCAGTTCCAGTCTGCGATGGAAAGGGCGGCACATGGACAAATTCAAAAAAATAGATGATTGATGACCGAAATAATCCCAATCAAAGACCCGCGCTGAACGACTTGGAACGTTTCTTCAGCGTAGCGGATGAAATAGGCGAATAGTATACGACCGACTTGGTAACAACGATCGATTTGGCTTCTTCTTCGCCGATCGTTTCCACCTGTTTGTTTTCTATGGCGGCATTAACGAACTGCTTGGAAATCCGCGACGCTTTTTCGATCGAGATATCAAAGATGCCAATTAGCTCCGTAGAACGGATGATTTTTTCGCCACCAAGATGAATATACATAAGAACCCGTAACCTCCTTGGGATGGGAGAACGTATCTAGGATTCGACATGTCCTTCGCTGACCTGATAAATATGAGCCCCCTGCAGCTTCTCCGCATGAATCGTTTCGATCCCTGTCGCAGTAATAAAGGTCTGCACCCGACTCTGGAATGTCTCGATCAGCTGTGTCTGCCGATACGGATCAAGCTCGGACAATACGTCATCGAGCAGGAGAATCGGATATTCGCCGATTTCTTCGTGTATGAGTTCGATCTCTGCCAACTTTAGGGAAAGCGCCGTTGTGCGCTGTTGGCCCTGCGATCCAAAATTGTGCACTTCTTTTTCGTTGATGAAAAAGCTCAGGTCGTCCCGGTGAGGACCGGCAAGCGTCGTTCCCCGGCGGATTTCCTGATCACGCACTTGTGATAATTTTATCATAAATTGATCCAATAAAACAGCTTCATCTTCTTCTTCGACTTCGCCAAATGAAGGAACATAGCGCAGCAGAAGCTCCTCTTTTCCGCCAGTTATCCCCTTGTGGATATCCTGCGCCCAAATTTGAAGCTTGCGAATAAATCGCTTGCGTCTGCGTACGATGTTCGCTCCGTGTTCAGCAAGCTGTTCGTTCCAGATTTCCATCAGAACCGGATCCGGCGTTTTGCCGTATGACTGCTTGAGCATATTGTTGCGCTGCACAAGCACTTTCTGATACTGCTGCAGGTGGAAAAGGTAACTTGGCTGTACCTGTCCGATTTCCATGTCGAGAAAACGGCGGCGGATGCCAGGGGTTCCTTTGACAATTTCGAGATCTTCCGGCGCAAACATCACCACATTCAGCGTCCCGATGAAATCGCTCAGCTTACGCTGTTCCAGCCCATTAATCTTTGCTTTTTTCCCTTTGGGAGAAAGCGACAATTCCAAATGCACGTTTCCGTACTTTTTTTCCACATGACAGCCTGCATAGGCACTATCCTCGCCGAAAGAGATCAGCTCGCGGTCTTTGGCCGTGCGATGCGACTTGGTCAGCGCCAGCACGAACAGAGACTCCACAAGATTCGTTTTGCCTTGGGCATTGCGGCCGATCATCAGGTTCACGCTGCCGAAGTTTTCCAGTTTCAGTTCGCCATAGTTGCGGTAATTCTTGAGTGCGATGTCTCTAACTTGCACGTGATTTCGATGCCTCCTGTGCGCCCGCCGCAAAATGAAGACGAGGCCGCATTTGCTTCTACGCAAAGCCGCCCCGTCTGTGTAAGTGAGTAACCCGCTTCTGCGGGTGCTGTATGCTTGCTTGTCATTGCCGCCGCGGCTTACGGAAAAAGCTTTAGTCTTCCCGGACCACCTTGAAGGTTCCCTCGCCGTCCACTTCGACCGTGTCCCCGGGATACAGCTTACGTCCCCGACGCTCTTCGTTTTCTCCGTTGACCTGCACGAGACCTTCGGCAATCAGCATTTTGGCGCTGCCCCCAGTGGAGATACAGTTCGCCAGCTTCAGAAACGTGTCAAGCTTAATATATTCCGTGCGGATTGATACTTCATTCATCATTTTGCCCTCCTTTCGTCCTTGTGTCAAAAAAAGAATTGAAATAGGGCGCTGTATGGCGTCTTCGCCTTAGTTCGTCGTCCGGTAAGGGAGAATGATATACAGGCTGTTGCTGTCATCGGTCGGTTCGATAATGATCGGGCTCATCACGCCTGTGAAACGGATGATTAACTGCTCGCTTTCGATCACTTTCAGTACATCAAGCATGTATTTGGAGTTGAACGACAGACGCAGCTGCTCGCCTTCGAACTCCGCCAATTCGATCTCTTCTTTTACGCGTCCAAGTTCTGTCGAACTCGACGAGATCTCGATGCCGCCGCCTTCGATCGTCTGCATACGCACGATATTCGTTTTTTCTTCACGCGACAGCAAATAGGCCCGGTCGATCGACTCGCTCAGCTTTTTTGTATCAAGCAGCAGTCTCGTTTTGTGACTGGATGGAATAATTTTGGACGTATCCGGATACAAGCCGTCCAGAATACGCGAATAGAACAGCACCCGGTCTACTTTGAACAGCACTTGGTTGTCGGCAACGACGATATCGACAAGTGTGTTTTGATCCGGAATAATTTTGCTAAGCTCGCTAAGTGTCTTACCGGAAATGACAACATTGTTGAATTCAAGATCTTCCGTGCCTTCCAGTCGAACGGTACGTGTTGCCAGGCGATGCCGGTCGGTCGCTACGAATTTGAGCTGTCCTTCTTTCAAACTCCACATCACACCGGTCAGAATCGGAGTCGTCTCTTGTGTAGAGATCGAGAAGCCGGTTTGACGAATCATATGCCGCAGCAGATCGCCGGGTACGGACAGAATGCGGTTTTCTTCGATGCTCGGCAGAACCGGGAACTCTTCCGGATCCAGGCCTACCAGTTGGATGTCCGTTGCGCCCGCACGGATAAACGTCTGGAATCCGCTGCCCACTTCCATCTCAATCTCCGCAGTCGGCAGCTTTTTGATAATTTCCACAAAGAACTTGGCCGGGAGCACAACGCTGCCGACTTTCTCTACCGTCACTACCATTTTGTTGCCTTCCTCAGCAGGAATAAACGATTGGATCGAAATATCCGTATCGCTGGCAGTCAAAGTAACTCCGTGGTAGGCGACATCGAATTTAATGCCTCCAAGGATTGGAATTGTTGTACGGCTGGAAATAGCTTTGGATACATGTTGAATGGCGTCGCTGAGGTGGGATTTGGAAATGCTGATCTTCATCTCGTCACTCCTGTATAGATAATATATTCTTTAAGATCTTTATAGTAAAAGTAGTAGGGGCCCTGAATATGTGGATAACATTGAAAAAAGGGCGAAAAACATAATAAACGAAGCCTATCCACATGTGTATAAGGTGTGCATAGGCTTTTCGTTTATTCAGGAAGGATTTTTGATTTTCTCCGTCAGGTTGTGGACAACTTTTGACAACTCCTGATCGACTTTGAGCGATTGGGAGATTTTCTCGTGCGCATGAATGACAGTCGTGTGATCGCGTCCACCGAATGCTTCGCCGATCTTCGGCAGAGAGTAGTCGGTCAGTTCACGGGACAGATACATGGCAACTTGACGCGGGAAAGCAATGGCTTTGGTACGTTTCCTCGCTTTGAAATCTTCCATTTTGAGATTATAGTACTCGCCGACCCGCTGCTGAATATCCTGGATGGTAATGATTCGCGGCCGGCTGGAAGGAATGATATCTTTGAGCGCTTCGGCAGCGAGATGCGCCGTTACGTCCTGATTGGTCAGCGAAGAATACGCAACAACACGAATCAGCGCTCCTTCCAATTCCCTGATGTTAGTGTCGATCTGATTAGCGATGTACATCATGGCTTCATTCGGCACATCCAGGTTTTCCGCTTTGGCTTTTTTGCGCAGGATCGCAATCCGCGTCTCCAGATCCGGCGGTTGAATATCGGTAATCAATCCCCACTCGAACCGTGAGCGCAGTCGTTCTTCAAGCGTTGGAATTTCTTTTGGAGGACGGTCGCTGGAGATGATAATCTGCTTACTCTCCTCATGCAGCGCGTTAAACGTATGGAAAAATTCCTCCTGAGTCGATTCCTTGCCTGCGATGAATTGAATGTCGTCGATCAGCAGAATATCGATGTTCCGATACTTGTTCCGGAAGCTTTCGCCGCGGTTGTCGCGGATCGAATTGATGAACTCGTTCGTGAACTTCTCTGAAGAGATGTACACGACGCGGCTGTTCGGATTGTGCTGCAAAATGTAATGTCCGATTGCATGCATCAAATGTGTTTTTCCAAGTCCTACTCCCCCGTACAGAAAAAGTGGGTTGTAGGCTTTTGCCGGCGCCTCGGCGACGGCAAGCGATGCGGCATGGGCGAAGCGGTTGCCGGATCCGATGACGAATGTGTCAAATGTGTACTTCGGATTCAGCATATTTGTGTTCGCTTCGACGCTGACCTGTACCGGCGTAGGTGCCGGTGCAGAAGGTTTTTGTTGAAGTTCTTCCTCGCGGCCGGGTTCCTCGATAACGAATTTGACTGTGACGCTGCGTCCCAGCACGTCAAAAGCCACCTGCGCCACAAGCTTGGTATACCGGCTTTCCAGCCACTCCACGGCAAATGTTGTCGGTGCCGATACGGTCAGCGCGCGCTGAGTAAGCTGAATGGCCTGAGTTGCCTTGAACCAGGTATCAAAACTGGGTTTGCTCAGCTTTGTTTGAATAATAGATAGAATTTGCTGCCACAATTGAGCGGTATGGCTGTCCACAAACTGTCACTCCTTTGAAATCATACGTGTGGCTTAAGCCGGAGCATCCGCCAAAAGTTTTCGGAAATGCGGCGTGTCTTCAAGTTGATGTGTCGTCCGAATAAATCGGATACGACCCTCTGTTTCACTGCCGCAGCACTTAGCCGGAAGCCAAAAAGTAAGAGGATATCGCAGAGGCGACGAGTTTTGAAGGCACGACCTAGGGAAAAGCCGAGAGGGATTTATCCCCATTATCAATAATTATGGGAACAAAAAAAGAAGGATAAATTGAACTTGTTCACAACGTTATCCACAGACTGTTGATAATATAGAGGCTAAAGCCGAATATTCACACCGAAAAGTAATCTAATCATAGCAAAAGAAGCCAGTCATTTCAACGGGGGACGTTATTTTATCCACAAATCCAATAACTTGTGCATAAAACATATCCACACCACTAGATATTGTTTATAACGTGTTCAGAAACGACCTGTTAATAAAATATGTACCGAAAAATATACACAGGCCAAAAGGCAATATGGTGGAAAACTCGATTACGCAAAAACGTGCTTTTAAACATTGGTTGGTATAGAGCTGGTGTTTCCGTATTGTGGATAACTTTTGGGGCAGCGTGAAGAGAGCTAAAAGCTTCAAATCGAAAATCGGTTCGGAAAATGGAGAAAGAGGTGGCTGAAGGGGAAGTGAAGATGGGAGTGTACTGAAAAAGAATAGGTAGAAGCCAAGGAGGAGAAGAGGATCGCTGCGGAAAATCAGGGAAGAGAAAGGGGAAGCAAAAGAAATGACCACTAATGGGGTTCCGAGTTCAAAAACAATGAATCTCAGACTGAAAGATCGAAGAGAGCGGTGCAGTTTCCAGCAGTTTGAGAGATGAAGTTTCCGGGAAAGCAGCAGCTGCAAAATTTGGGTTTCCTTATATACGGGTATTTTCGTCTGATTTTTTAATAAAAAAAGAGGGAGGGATCACATGAAGTTTACTTGACTTTACTGGAAACGCATGATTAAATGATATAAGGCATGTTCTGCGAGAAGAAGAACGAATGTGTGTAATTATATTGGTTTAGCGATTTTGCAAAACCTGTACTACCGGTATAAGGAGGTGCTATTGAATGGGTCCTACTTTCAAACCAAACACCAGAAAGCGTAAAAAGGTGCACGGGTTCCGTAAAAGAATGAGCACGAAAAACGGCCGCAAGGTGCTGGCTGCTCGTCGTCTCAAAGGCAGAAAAGTGCTGAGCGCGTAAGCTTAGGCACATGAGCGAAGACCACCTGAGGTGGTCTTTTTTTTTCTTAAACAAAGGGGACGCGAGAAAAGGTGCAAAAAAAGCTACGATTACGAAACCGCGCCGAGTTTACCCGCGTATATCGTCACGGCAAGTCTTTTGCGAACCGGCAGTTGGTCCTTTACTGGTTCCATAAACGCGACGTCGAACAGTTTCGCATGGGCGTATCGGTCAGCAAAAAAGTGGGAAATGCGGTCGTTCGGAATAGAATGCGCCGCCTTATGAAAGAAATTGTCCGGCATCATGCCGGTGAGATTGTCGATCATGTCGATCTCGTGTTTATCGTCCGTAAGGGCGCGCTCGACCTGGAGTACAAGGAGCTGGAGAAGAGCGTGCTTCACGTGCTTCGCAAATCCTCGCTGCTCAAGCGCAGAGGCCGTTAGACAGCCGCATCGGGGGATATGCCAATGAAGCGCTTTTTTTGCGTTTCAAATGGTGAGTTAATTATGGTATGATTTTCACAACTGCAAACGGTTTGCCTTACGGGAGTGCAGGAACATGTAGGTTAAGAGAGGGGTTATCAAGTGTCTCATTTGTTTAAACGCAGGGGCAAGTGGCTGTTGGTTATGGCTGCCGTCCTGCTCATTACCGTTCTTGCAGGCTGTGCGCCGACCGATACGGTTCTGCAAACGACGGAAGACTTGAAGAATAGCGGCAGCTTCTGGAGAAGCAATGTCGTATATTGGTTCTCGCTGGCGCTCGATACATTTGCTCAGTGGTTCGGCGGCGAGTACGGACTCGCGGTTCTGCTGCTCGTGCTGATCGTACGGACATTGATCCTTCCACTGACAATCAAGTCAGTCAAAAGTTCCAAGGCCATGCAGGCGATTCAGCCGGAAATGCAGAAGCTGAAAGAACAATATAAGGATGATCCGCAGCGTATGCAGCAAGAACAGATGCGTCTGTTCCAAGAGAACAAGGTTAATCCGGCCGCAGGCTGTCTGCCGCTGATTATTCAAATGCCAATCTTTATCGCGCTGTATAATGCCATCATCTATAACAGCGACCTGGCACAGCATTCCTTCCTATGGATGCAGCTGGGTAAACCGGACATTCCGCTGACGCTGTTTGCAGCAGCAACGACGTTCCTGCAGACTTGGTTGATGATGCGTCAGAACCCGACTCAGCAGCAGGGACCGATGCAGTTCATGCTGTTTGTATATCCGGTGCTGATCTTCTTCATGGGTTATCAGTTCCCATCTGCCCTCCCGCTGTACTGGGCAATGAGTAACGTGTATACAATTGTGCAGAACTTCTTCTTGTACCGCAATAATGATCCAAAAGCCGCAGCTGCCGTTATCGCGCAGCAGGGTGGAGCAAAGCCAGCAGACAAAAATGGCGCTTCCGGCGGTGTAAGTCTGTCGAAGGGCGCAGGCCCGGTTGCCAGCCGCAAAAAGAAAAAGAAAAAACGTTAATATCTATTATAGAAATAGCTGAAAAATGAGCGTGTGCAAAAGACGAAGCGTGAACACAAGGGGGCGCGGATTCGATGACGAGCAAAGTGACGGCTGTGGGAAAAACGGTGGATGAAGCCATATCACAAGGACTGGCGCAGCTTGGCGTAACGAGAGATCGTGTCGAAGTCAACGTGCTGGAACATCCTTCAAAAGGGTTTCTCGGTCTGTTCGGCGGCCGAAAGGCCAAAATCGAACTCACATTAATCCGCTCCGGCCGCGTTTTGCAGGAATCGGCTTCGTCGGTTTCTGAAGCGAAGGTGTCGACAGAGCCGGTAGCAATTCCAGAGCCTGGAGAATTCGAAAATCAGCCGCCGCGAAGGGAAAGTCCAAACCCGGCGGCGCCCGATCCATCTTCACCGAATCCGGTGGAGGAGGACGAGAATCTGCCTCGGCGCCAACGGCCTAACCCGGCGGCTCCTGCTCCAATGGGAACAGAGTCTGCGGAAATCGAGACTTTGTCCTCGAGCGCACGTGCGGAAGAACGGTATCGTGAAGCTGCCGCTTTTATTCGTGACGTTGCAGAGGCTATGGGACTCGAGGTCGTAGTCGATGTACGCAGGACCCGGGACGGCGGATTGCTCGATATCTCGGGACCAGAGCTCGGCATGCTGATTGGACGCCGCGGCCAGACACTGGACGCGCTGCAGCTGCTTGCCAGCGTTGTAGCAAATCAGGGGTCGGATAAGTTTGTACGGCTAACACTGGATGCGGAGAACTTCCGCCGCCGCCGAGCGAAGACATTGGAGGAATTGGCAGATCGGCTCGCCGAGCGTGTCATCCGTACACGCAAGGAAGTCGTGCTGGAGCCGATGCCTCCACAGGAACGGAAAGTCATTCATGCCCGTCTGCAGAGTCACCCTAAAGTCGAAACGGGAAGCCGGGGCGAAGAACCGAACCGGCGCGTCGTAATCACGCTCAAATAAGCCGAAAGCTCCCGGCAGGCGAGCGCCCTCTTTGCCTATTTGGCGAAGAGGGCCTCTGCCGTTTATGGAGCTGTTCATTGGACACAGAATTGAATGGAAAGAAACGGGCAAGAGCGGATAAATCGGCTTGGGCTGCCCGTTTCTTCTTGTATATATAAGGCATATAAACGGATATGCTCAGAAAGCGAGGAAGAATCCGATGATTAGCGATACGATTGCGGCCATTTCTACGGCCGTGGGGGAAGGCGGCATCGCCGTCATCCGTGTAAGCGGACCGGAAGCGGTAAGCGAAGTAAGCCGCTTGTTCCGAAGCGGCACACCGCTAAGCGAGGCGGCTACCCATACGGTACATTATGGATTTATCGTCGACCCTGACACAAAAGAGAAGCTTGAAGAGGTTCTGGTTACGCTAATGCTTGCACCGCGGTCATTTACGACTGAAGACATCGTTGAGATCAGTGCACACGGCGGTGTCGTCTCGGTACGGCGCATTATGGAGCTGCTGCTGAAGCAGCGAATTCGTCTGGCCGAGCCTGGCGAATTCACAAAGCGTGCTTTTCTAAATGGTCGAATCGATCTGTCCCAGGCAGAAGGCGTCATCGACTTGATCCGTTCCAAATCGGATCGGGCGTTCTCTGTTGCGTTCAAGCAGGTTGAAGGCGATCTGTCCCGGCGTATTGATCAGCTGAGACAGACACTGATCGAAACGCTGGCGCATATCGAAGTTAATATCGATTATCCCGAGCATGACGTCGAATCGCTGACTTCTCTGTTTATTCAAGAAAAATGTGGAGCGGTGCTGGAAGAAGTCGAACGCCTGCTCAAAACATCGAACCAGGGTAAGATTTTGCGGGAAGGCATTACGACAGCTATTGTCGGTCGTCCGAATGTCGGCAAGTCCTCGCTGCTTAACGCTTTGTCCGGTCAGAATCGGGCGATCGTAACCGATATTCCGGGCACAACCCGTGATGTGATCGAAGAGTTCATTACAATCAATAATATCCCACTCAAACTGCTCGATACGGCAGGTATTCGCGAGACGCTCGATGTTGTTGAACAAATCGGAGTGGAGCGTTCCCGAACCGCGCTTAACGAAGCGGATTTGATTCTGCTTGTATTGAACAACGGCGAACAATTGGATGATGAAGAGCGGCGATTGATGGAACAGATCCAAGGTAGACAATCGATCGTCATTATGAATAAAATGGACCTGCCTCAAAAACTCGAAATAGAAAAAGTGCGTGAGTTCTACAAAGACGAGCTTATTGTGCCGATGACCGTTAAAGAGGGAGAAGGCGTTGATCGGCTTGAAGCCGCAATCTCTTCTTTGTTCTTCGAAGGCAAGCTTGAAAGTGCCGATCTGACTTATGTCTCGAATGTGCGTCACATCGCACTGCTGCATCAGGCTAAGCGCTCGCTGAATGATGCGGTCGAAGCGGCACAGATGATGGTTCCGATCGATATGATTCAAATTGATGTGCGTCTGGCTTGGGAACAGCTTGGCGAAATTGTCGGCGATACTGCTCAAGATTCGCTGATCGACCAGATTTTCTCGCAGTTCTGTCTCGGGAAATAAATCTTGGCAGTGAGCTGAATATTTTCAAAGCGAAATGTCTGTTGGAATGAAAGGCGAATCCATTGGTTTACCTTCATATTCGCCTTATATAGATGAAAGAACTTTCAGATATTAAAACGAAGCAAGTGAACGAACCACCTCAAGGAGGAAAACATCAATGACATATACAGGCGGAGAATTTGACGTTATCGTCGTCGGAGCAGGACATGCCGGCGTCGAATCGGCGCTCGCAGCGGCTCGAATGGGCTGCAAGACGCTGATGGTTACAATCAATCTCGACATGGTCGCATTCATGCCGTGCAATCCTTCGATCGGCGGACCGGCCAAAGGACATGTGGTACGCGAGATCGATGCACTCGGCGGCGAAATGGGACGTAATATCGATAAGACCTTTATCCAGATGCGGATGCTGAATACCGGCAAAGGCCCGGCTGTTCATGCACTGCGCGCACAGGCGGACAAATTCTCTTATCAGCAAACGATGAAAGAAACGATGGAAAAGGAACCAAATCTGACGATGCGTCAGGGAATGGTTGAAGAGCTGATCGTGGAAGATGGCAAATGCGTAGGCGTCCTCACCAAGACAGGAACGCGTTATATGGCCAAATCGATCGTGCTGACGACAGGGACTTACCTGCGCGGCAAAATCATTATGGGCGAGCTAATGTATGAGAGCGGACCAAACAACCAGCAGCCTTCTGTCCGGTTGTCGGAACATCTTCGCGAACTGGGCTTCAATCTGGTGCGTTTCAAGACCGGAACCCCTCCCCGCGTTCATAAGGATACGATCGACTTTTCGAAAACGGAGATCCAGCCGGGTGACGATAAGCCAAAATTCTTTTCTTATGAAACCAAAGGTTCGAGCAACGAGCAGCTCCCTTGCTGGCTGACCTACACATCGCCTGAAACGCATCAAATTATTAACGACAATTTGCATCGCGCTCCAATGTTCTCCGGATTGATCGAAGGAACAGGACCGCGCTACTGTCCGTCTATCGAGGACAAAGTAGTACGCTTCAGCGACAAATCGAAGCACCAGATCTTCCTTGAACCGGAAGGCAAAAATACAGCCGAGTATTATGTGCAGGGTCTGTCGACCAGTCTGCCGGAAGATGTACAGCTGCGTATGCTGCGTACGATTGCCGGTATGGAAAAGGTAGAGATCATGCGTAACGGCTATGCAATCGAGTACGATGCAATGGTACCGACGCAGCTGTGGCCGACACTTGAAACGAAGCTTCTTCCAGGTCTATTTACAGCCGGACAGATCAACGGAACCTCCGGTTATGAAGAAGCTGCAGGTCAAGGCATCATGGCAGGCATCAATGCTGCACGTAAAGCGCAGGGTCGTGAACCGGTCGTACTGGATCGTTCGCAGGGATATATTGGTGTACTAATCGACGACCTTGTAACCAAAGGAACGAATGAACCTTACCGTCTGCTGACTTCGCGTGCCGAATATCGTCTGCTGCTTCGTCATGATAATGCAGATCTGCGTTTGACTCCGATTGGACATGAGATTGGGCTGATTTCCGAAGAACGGTACACCGTTTTCCTTGATAAAAAGGCTAAAGTGGAAGCGGAGATCGAACGTCTGCGCAAAGCTAAAGTTCATCCGGATCAAGTAAACCCAATGCTTCAGCGCCTTGAATCAGCAGTTATCAGTAACGGTTCCGATCTGCTTACTATACTGCGTCGTCCGGAGGTCACCTATTCGGATATCGAGAATATTATTCCGACGGATATTCAATTGGACGAAGAAATGAAAGAACAAGTCGAGATTCAGGTGAAGTATGCCGGATACATCGAGAAGCAGCAAGCACACGTGGAACGACTGAAAAAGATGGAGCGAAAGAAACTTCCGGAAGACCTCGTATATGATGAAGTACGCGGCCTTGCTATGGAAGCCAAACAAAAGCTGTCGTCTATTCGACCATTGTCGATCGGACAAGCTTCACGAATCTCGGGCGTAACGCCTGCGGATATTTCGATTTTGCTCGTTTACCTGGAACAGTTTAACCGGGTAGCGGCAGCACGGGGGTAAGTATGGACGAAATTCAACAGCGTTTTACAGACCGATTAAAGGGACAGGGTATTGAACTGGACGAGCAGCAGCTTGAACAGTTCGAGACCTATTACCGTCTGTTGGTCGAGTGGAACGAGAAAATGAACCTGACCGGGATTACCGAACGGGAACAGGTATATGAGAAACATTTCTACGATTCACTGACGCTGGCTTTTTATGTGGATATGAAAAAAGTGAAAAGCTTGGCCGATATCGGCTCGGGCGCTGGGTTCCCCGGTGTACCGCTTAAAATTGCATTTCCGCATTTGAAGCTGTGCATTATCGACTCGCTCAACAAACGGATCAACTTCCTTAAAGCCGTCTCGGAAGGAATCGGATTGAAAAACGCCGAATTCCTGCACGGTCGTGCCGAAGAGTGGGGACACAAACGGGGTTACCGGGATTCCTTCGATCTGGTAACGGCTCGTGCAGTAGCGCGTCTTGCCGTACTGAATGAATTTTGTCTGCCGTTCGTGAAGCCGGAAGGAATCTTCGCAGCCATGAAAGGGACAGACCCGGCTGAAGAAATCGGAGAATCTCAGAAAAGTCTGCGCGAACTGCGCGGAGAGATCACCGACGTAGAAGCTTTCCGTCTGCCGTTCGATGATTCCGAGCGTCATATTATTCGTGTGATCAAAACAGGAATTACGCCTTATAAATACCCACGCAACCCTGGACTTCCGCTTAAGAAGCCGTTGATCTAATCAATCTGTTTCACGTGGAACAGATTCCTACACTTAAATGGGAGTAGCAAAATGTGCCGCCTTCGGGCGGCTTTTTTCTTATCAAATTCTTCAAAACAGACAATTGAAGAAGGCGATTTCAGGATAGGATTCACCGGGGAAAAGTGATAAACTGGAATTGTCTGCCCGTCATTTTTTTAATATCCCGGGCATATGCGCAAATGCTGCAATTAAGAAAGAGACACAGTGCCAACGGCTGTAAGTACAGGCTTGGCAGGCGGTCATTACAGGCGGAAATAACGGCTGCCGGAAATGCGGGGGGAACGCATTGCTGCCGGAATTCCGCCCTGTCGTAAACGCCATGCAAAGTCGGGAGTTGAAATTTCTTGAGAAGGACGGCGCGGTTTGCCGCCTTACCGGAATAGGTGGTCATGTTCGGAATGAAAGAGCAATTTTCCAAGTTATTTGGTCTGACAGAGCGTTCAGGCGGAGATGAGATCAAACAAATTCCTGTTGACGAGGTAGTTGGCAGTCCCTATCAGCCGAGAACCATTTTCGACGAAGAGAAAATTGAAGAGCTGTGCCAGACGATTCGTACGCATGGTGTCATACAGCCAATTGTTGTTCGTCTGAGAGGCGGACGTTACGAAATCATTGCCGGTGAACGGCGCTGGCGTGCAGTCCGAAAGCTGGGACTGACGACCGTACCGGCAATCGTACGCGAGTTCAACGATTCTCAAGCAGCTTCAATTGCCTTAATCGAGAATCTGCAGCGTGAAGGACTAACGGCGATCGAGGAAGCTGCCGCTTATGAAAAGCTGCTTGAGATGCATAAGCTGACCCAGGAAAGTCTTGCTCAGCGGCTCGGCAAAAGCCAGTCTACGATCGCCAATAAGCTGCGGCTGCTTCAGCTTCCAGAAGAAGTGAAGCAGACGCTGATGAAGCGGGAAATTACGGAACGTCATGCTCGTGCACTGCTGTCACTGGGCAGCGAAGAACTGCAGCTCAAGGTGCTAAAAGAGATCGTTGAGAAAGAGCTGAATGTTAAACAGACGGAAGCAAGAGTCGCTTTTTATAAGGAAGCCGTTCAAGCCAAGAAATCCAAGCGCGTCTCGTATACGAAGGACGTCCGGCTGGCATTGAACACGATCCGCCAATCTATCGATATGGTGTCAGGATCGGGTATGGATATCCAGACGACGGAAGCCGACCAGGGGGATCACTATGAAATTGTGATTCGGATTCCGAAGAAGTCCTGACGGGCTAAACCAATGCCAACTGAGGTGAATCCGATTGTCCAAAATTATTGCAATCGCCAACCAGAAAGGCGGAGTCGGTAAGACGACGACATCCGTTAACCTGAGCGCCGGTCTGGCTAAGCTGGGCAAGCGTGTGCTGTTGATCGATATCGACCCGCAGGGCAACACAACGAGCGGTGTCGGAATCAATAAGGCTGATGTGGAAAATTGCATTTACGACATCTTGATCAACGAAGTTCATCCGCGAGAAGCGATTGTACCGACACATATTGAAGGGTTGGATGTTATTCCTGCCACGATTCAGCTGGCTGGCGCAGAGATTGAGCTGGTCCCAGTCGTTTCGCGAGAGCTTCGCTTGAAGAAGAACATTCACCTGATCAAAAAAGACTACGATTACATCCTCATCGATTGTCCGCCCTCCCTGGGTATTCTGACAATCAATTCGCTGACGGCAGCCGATTCTGTCATTATCCCGATTCAGTGCGAATACTATGCCCTTGAAGGCTTGAGCCAGCTGTTGAACACGGTTCGTCTTGTGCAAAAGCATCTCAACACAGAGCTTCAAATCGAAGGCGTACTGCTGACTATGCTGGATGCACGGACCAATCTCGGCATTCAAGTTATCGAAGAAGTGAAAAAGTATTTTCAAGATAAAGTGTACAGTACGATCATTCCGCGCAATGTGCGCCTGAGCGAAGCGCCTTCGCACGGCCAGACGATTATGACGTACGATCCCCGTTCCAAGGGAGCGGAAGTGTATATGGAGCTGGCAAAGGAAGTGATCACTTATGAATAAAAAGTCGGGCAAGGGGCTCGGAAAAGGACTTGATGCGCTTTTTCCGTCTCTGGAAGTCGGCGAAAACGACAAGGTAATCGAGATTCCGTTAAATCAGCTGCGGGCCAATCCTTATCAACCGCGTCAGACATTTGACGAAGAAGGACTTCGTGAGCTGGCCGAGTCGATTCGCCAACATGGCGTGATTCAGCCGATCATCGTCCGCAGTGTATTGAAAGGTTATGAGATTATTGCCGGTGAGCGTCGAACCCGTGCATCGAAGTTGGCTGACAAAGTCAATATCCCGGCTGTTGTTCGGGATTTTACCGATCAGCAGGTGATGGAAATTGCCCTGATCGAAAATGTGCAGCGGGAGAATCTAAATGCGATGGAAATCGCGGTTGCTTATCAATCGCTGATGGATGAATTCAAAATGACCCAGGAGGACCTTTCCTTAAAAGTCGGGAAATCGCGTTCGCATATTGCCAATTTCCTGAGGCTGCTGACCCTGCCAGATGAAGTGAAAGAACATGTTTCACGTGGAACGCTGTCTATGGGACATGCTAAAGCAATCGTGGGATTAAGAAATCCCGATCTGCAGATCCAATTGGCGGAGAAAGCGATTCGCGAAGGATGGAGTGTCAGGGAACTTGAAGAAGCAGCGCAGGAAGCTGGCACAAAATCTCGCAGCAAAACCAAAAACAAAGTCAAAAAACGGGATCCGTACATTGAGCATGTCGAAGAATCGCTGCGTGAACATTTCAAAACTACCGTCAAGATCAAGCCTGGCAGCAAAGAGAAAGGCAAGATCGAATTGAACTATTATAACCAACAAGATCTCCAGCGTCTCCTTGACCTTCTTCAGTGAGCGTCGAAAGTGTTCAAGTAATTATGGACACTTTCGCAGCAGCATTTCAATGTCTGGACCGCCGTTTTACAGTTTATTCGAAAAATTTCTTCATTATATATGCACAAAATAAATGTCCTGATCAATCCGCGTCCAGAGGACAAGGAGGACTGCAAATGAACCGAAACGCGGATAAGCCTGTCATTTATTTGGATCATGCGGCGACTTCCTGGCCTAAGCCGGCAGCGGTGCTGGAGGCCATGCATCATTCCATGTTAGAAGAAGCAGCCAATCCCGGTCGTGGAGGCCATCGTATGGCTGTGTCGGCAGGCCGGGTACTGATGCGAACACGTATGGAACTTGGCCGGTTGTTCGGCGTATCGAATCCTAACGACATTGTTTTTATGCCGAATACGACTGCAGCACTGAATCAAGCGATCAAAGGTCTGCTGCGTTCGGGCGATCACGTTATTGCTACAATGATTGAACACAACTCTGTGCGCAGACCGCTTGAGTATATGCGGCGGGAACATGGCGTGCAGGTCGATTATGTACAAGCTGATGAATTTGGTATGATCAATCCTTCAGAAATCGCTGCACTTTGCAGACCCAACACACGAATGATCGTCTGCAATCACAGTTCAAATTTGCTCGGCAGTATTCTTCCTGTAGCGGACATCGCCGAAATCGCCAAAAGCCGAGGAGCCGTTCTGCTGGTTGATGCGGCCCAGAGTGCTGGCGTAATGGATATCCATGTTGAACATCTGGGCATCGACATGTTGGCTTTCCCGGGACACAAAGGACTGCTCGGACCACAGGGAACCGGAGGACTGTACATCCATCCTTCAATCGACCTTATACCGCTGATTCATGGCGGAACAGGAAGTCAGTCCGAAGAAGCCGATCAACCGTCTATACGGCCTGACCGCTACGAAGCAGGTACTCCGAATACTGTTGGAATCGCTGGACTTGGTGCTGGCGTCAGACATGTACTGCAAGAAGGACCTGCTGTGATCGGCCGTAGAGAATGGGAGCTTACTCAGCTTCTGATGGGACGACTGTCCTCCGTGAGCGGACTAAGGCTGCTGGGTCCGAAATTGGGTGAACCGCGAACAGGCATCGTATCTTTTACTGTTGAAAGTATGGATTCCGCCAAGGTCGCTTTTAGGCTGGATCGTGAATACGGCATTGCCGTGCGTGCCGGTTACCACTGCACACCGCTGGCCCATCGCGTTTCGAATACGACGGACGGCGGCGCTGTGCGAAGCAGTGTGGGCTGCGATACGACCGAAGCTGATACGGAAGCTCTGGCAAATGCAATTGTGGAAATAGTAGGTTCCGTGTAGAGCGGTTAGCAATCGGGTATATACCGAAGATGCACCCGCCGATTTGGTTAGAAAATATTTACTTGGACATGCAGAAAAACCTCGATTCATTCAGGATTTATAAGTATGCCGAAGACAAGCGACAGAAGGGAAAGAGTCGAAGCATGACAGAATTGAATCAATTAATTTCCGAGCAGCTGTTTGTCATCATAGCCGCCTTGACGGTGTTGGTGTTCCTCCTTCTGTTTGTCGTCCTATCGCAGTCTGTCAAATTGAACCGACTGCGCAAAAAATACGAGCGTATGATGGCTGGAGCGGGAATCGAAGATTTAGAGTCGCTGCTGCTCAATTTGAAAATGCAAACCGATTCCGTGGAAGACGAGCAGGAGAAACAGCGCCGAACACTGATGATGATCGAGCAGCGTCAGCGGATATCGAAGTCCAAGCTCGGAGTCAAACGTTACAATGCCTTTTCGGATCAGGGCAGCGATCTTAGTTTCTCCCTTGCACTGTTGGATGAGCTGGACAACGGTATCGTGATGAGCGGCCTGCACAACCGGGAAAGCTCTTATGTCTATGCGAAGCCAATTGAACAGGGGGCATCGAAGTACGCGCTGTCGCCTGAAGAGAAGGATGCAATTGAGATTGCGCGCCGGGAGGGCTGACCGTGGACGAACAGAATCTGATCATCGCCTTCGACTCGTCACAGCAGGCACTGCGTGCGGAAATGATTTTGGAAGAGGAGCCGATCGCCATCGAGCTGTGTCCGACTCCCAAGGAGATCACCGCAGGCTGTGCTTTATGTATCGCTTTTTCCGAAACTGAATTCGAGCGGGTGCAGACGATTGTCGAACGGGAGCGTATCGAAATCCGGGGCATATTCCGGAAAAGCGGCCCCGATTACAATCAGTTGACTTGAATCCAAACGAAAGGCCCGCACTTACCCAGAATTGTATGGTGCCTGGCAGCACCGGGGAGGTAGGCGCGCGGCTGAAGGAAGGAGCGCTGACATGTCTGACATGTTAAAAAGATTTTTGACCGCAGACGATACGAATATACCGGAACAGGCGACCGATACGGCAAAAGAAGCCGTAACGTTTATGACAAGCGTATGGAATAGGTTGACCGACCCGGCTACTTGGCTGGCTCTTGCCGATACGGCACTGCGTATTGTGCTAATCGTGGTTCTGGCTCAGATCGCCATTCGAATCTCGTACCGGATTATCGATCGGGCTATTCTGCGTCAGAGCGAAGAAGGCAAAGGAAATAAATTCAGAGTAAAGCCGAGACGATTCGTCACAATTGGCAAGCTGCTGAAAAATATGGCGTTGATCGTATTCAACTTCATCATGCTGCTGCTGATTATCTCCGAATTGGGATATGATCTTGCACCGTTGATTGCAGGTGCCGGCGTCGTCGGATTGGCAATCGGCTTCGGAGCGCAGAGTCTGGTCAAAGATGTTATCACCGGATTCTTTATCGTATTTGAAGATCAGTTTGCGGTAGGGGATGTCGTACAAATTGCGACTTACAAAGGCACGGTCGAAGTAATCGGTCTGCGAACAACCCGGCTCCGAAACTGGAACGGGGAGGTATACGTGATTCCGAACGGAACGATCACAAACGTGACAAACTTTTCGCTCGCCAATGCTAAAGCGGTAATCGACATTCCGATGAGTGCGGACCATGCGCTTGATGAATCGCTCAAGCTCGTTAGCCGCGCAGTGGAAAAAGCTCGTGACAAAAACGTCAAAGTGCTGGAGCTGCCAGAAGTTCGCGGCATTCAGACAATGACAACCGGCGAGTATACACTGCGAGTCGTCGTGAACTGCGAACCGAATGCACAAAGTGAAGTGGAGAGCCTGATCCGCGGCGAAGTCAAAAGAGCGTTGGAGCGTGACGATGCGCTGAAGAAAGCGCTGGCCGAAGAGGCCGAGCGCAAAGCTCAAGCCGAAGAAGAACGCAAAGAAACAGAGGCCAAAGCGCTTGAATCGTCCAGCGTGGATATGCAGGTGTCGGGTCCGGGGAAGCCAGAGGTTGAAAAAACGGATGCGGAGAAAAAGCCAAACACGGAAGACAAGCCGCATTCGGCGCAGTAAATGAAGGGAGTGGTACGAGTGGAACGCAAAGTGTTCGGCCTAGGGGACATTGTACAGATGAAAAAGCCGCATCCTTGCGGCAGTAACGAAATGGAGATCATTCGTATGGGCATGGATATTCGGATCAAATGCACCGGATGCCAGCATAGCGTTCTGATCCCTAGAGCCAAGTTTGAAAAAAACCTCAAAAAAGTACTCAAGTCAGCGGCTGCAGAAGAGCCGCAGGGATAAGCCAAAGCCCCGAACCGTTCAAAGCGGCAGCAGCCGATACAGGAAGAAGCCGACAGTTCGGGGCTTGGATTTGTCTGATTTAATTTTTTCAAGGAATTTAAGTTAAGCGCTTGATTTCATAAAGAGCCTGCTGTATAATAAATCTTGTTGTAAAACTTGCTTGTGGAGAGGTACCCAAGAGGCCCAAGGGGGCTGACTCGAAATCAGTTAGGCGTCATCAGGCGTGCGTGGGTTCGAATCCCACCCTCTCCGCCATATTGTTACTCAGACTAACGACCAAGGGTCGTTTTTTTGTTTTTATCGACGATATAATTTTGTTGATACTGTAGGCGAAGTCTGATATAATAATACGGTCCGGGCTTACAGCCCGTTCCTTGCTCCCAACAGGATTGGGGGCCTTAGTCCAAGAGGAGGTGAAACATATGCGCAATTATGAAGTGATGTACATCATTCGTCCAGACGTTGAACAAGAAGTGGTAGACGCCGCTATCAATAGATTCTCTGGCATCATCACTACGGGTAATGGCGAAATTACCAAGCACGATGCTATGGGTAAACGTCGCCTCGCGTATGAGATCAAGAAATACCGTGACGGATTCTACGTTCTGACTAACTTTACGGCAACGCCGGAAGTTATTTTCGAACTTGAACGCGTTATGAAGATTTCTGACGATGTCATTCGTTACCTGATTACCGTAGTACCAACGAAGTAATCGGAAACTTACCGTGTAAAGGATGGGATCGAGATGTTGAACCGAGTCATTCTGATCGGCCGGCTGACACGCGACCCTGAGCTGCGGTACACGCCTGCGGGCGTAGCCGTAACCCAGTTTACGATTGCAGTCGACCGTCCGTTTACGAGTCAAGGCGGAGAACGCGAAGCGGACTTCATTCCAGTAGTGACCTGGCGCCAGCTGGCAGAAACTTGTGCAAACTATTTGCGCAAAGGACGTCTGACAGCGGTAGAAGGCCGTATTCAAGTACGGAACTACGAAAATAACGAAGGTAAACGTGTATACGTCACTGAAGTTATTGCCGATAATGTCCGTTTCCTGGAATCGCCAAAAAGCGATGGCGGATCGAGCCGCGATGAGTCGTCTTCTTATGGAGGCGGCAGCAATGGCGGAGGCAACAGCGGCGGAGGAAATCGTCCTGAACCATCTTACGGTGGTGGAGGCGGTGGAAATCGCGGCGGTGGCCAAGCTCCTCGTGGAGGCGGAAGCAACAGTCAGGATCCTTTTTCCGATGACGGAAGACCGATCGATATTTCGGATGATGACCTGCCATTCTAATTATAGAAAGGAATGAATCTAATGAGCTTTAGACAACGTGATGCCGGAGACGGCGAAAGACGTCCAAGCGGCGGCCGTCGTGGCCGCAACAAGCGTCGTAAAGTATGTTATTTCACTGTAAATAAGATCACTTTCATCGACTATAAAGATACGGACCTGCTCCGTAAATTTATCAGCGAGCGCGGCAAAATCTTGCCACGTCGTGTAACAGGAACAAGCGCGAAATACCAGCGCATGCTGACTGTTGCTATCAAACGTTCCCGTCAGGTAGCCCTGCTGCCTTACACAACGGAATAGGATAAACGACATAAAAGACGACCGATTTTATCGGTCGTCTTTTTTTATTGTCCAAAAGATTACTGCAGCCGACAAAAAAAGCTGTACAAATATGAAAACGTTCTTATAATAAAAGGAAAACAAAAAAGAGTTAGGAAGTGTCTTCCAGATTCCTTTCCTTTATAATTGCTCATCCATTTTTTCAATAATCGATGAAGCCAGATCCCCTTCTTAATATCACTTCTTAAAAGATGATAAATCCTTTTTCTTGTCACGTATCCTAACATCAAAAAGCATGACGATTACATATCCTTTATGAAAAGGGATTGTTTTACGCTGCCTTAACGTTTTTTTATTCAAAAAACAGATATAAAATTCAATTTTCCGCTTAGGATGAAACAGAAATGGGCTTTTTTTCTTAAAAAATCTATTGACGTGAGTATAATTTACACGTATTATTGACATTAAATTTACCGCTGGTTCATTAAGCAAACGCATTAAATCTAGTATTTATGCGACTTGAAATCAACCAAGGGTTAAATGCTGGGATTTGCAGATACCTTTATGCATTTATGCTTAAAGAGAGAAAGAGAAAATTTGCAGTCCAATTGCCGGCCGCCGTAGGGTTTTGCTTGAAATAATCTAGTCGCTACGCGATTTCCGATTATTTTCATCGCTTTTGAAGCTTTAGAATCTGTTACGAGGAGAAAGAAGAGTTCGAGAACAAATTCTAAATAACTCAATTAGGGGGATCTACATGAAAAAGAGATTGTCTTTGATGCTCGTGACACTGATGGCCTTCGGTTCGATTTTGGCAGCTTGCGGTGGGAACGAAGAAGCGGCTCCTGCAGCAGCACCTACTGAAAATTCCACGACGGGCGAAACAGGTGCGGAAGAAAGTGCAGCAACCGAAGAGGTTAACAAGGCGAACGGCATTATCGAGGCCACCGACATGAGCATGAACCCGGCAACCGCTACATCCCGTACGGATACCATCGTAGTCGGCATGACGGCTCCACAAGGCATTTTCAACCCTCTGTTCTACACGACGGCCTATGACAACTACGTAAACCAAGTTGTCTTCTCAGCCATGATGAAGGTCAAAGCAGACGGCACATATGAGAACGACCTGGCGGAATCGATCGATATTTCCGAAGACAATCTTACTTATACGTTCCATATTCGTGACGACGCGCAGTTTAGCGATGGCACGCCAGTA
This sequence comes from Saccharibacillus kuerlensis DSM 22868, assembly GCF_000378145.1. Classification (GTDB taxonomy): domain Bacteria; phylum Bacillota; class Bacilli; order Paenibacillales; family Paenibacillaceae; genus Saccharibacillus; species Saccharibacillus kuerlensis. The sequence continues at coordinate 28,513 of NZ_KB899284.1, forward strand.
ACAGCAAACGACTATCTCTTTACAATGAAAGTATATATGGATGCGACTTATGACGGGCCTTCCGACCCGCTCAGCTGGAATATCGTAGGCTCGGAAGAATACAATAAAGGCACTTCTTCCGAAATTCCCGGTATTAAAGTTATTGACGACAAGACGGTTGAAGTAACGGTTAGCGAATACTCGGCCATCACACTGCCGGAACTCTCCATTTACGTCCTGCCTGAAGCCTACTATGGCAAAGACTACAAGCAAGGTGACGTAACGTCGGTTAAAGCACTCAACGCCGAGCCAGTAGGCTCCGGTCCTTACAAGCTGACGGGCTACACGCCTGGACAAGAAGTTAACTTCGAAGCCAACGAAAATTACTATGGTGGAACACCTAAGACGCCTAAGCTGATTTACCGTACCACAACTGATAACACGAACATGGCGATGCTGCAGTCCGGCGAAACGGATTTGGACAACGTTACGGTAAGTGAAGACAATGTGGAAGAACTGCAGGGACTGGGCTTTGTTGAAATGCACGTTCTGCCAAACTTGGGCTACGGTTATATCGGTATGAACAACGAAAGTCCTCTGTTCTCCGACAAGAAGGTTCGCCAGGCATTGACCTACGGTCTGAACCGTGCTGAGGTTGTTGAAGCGATCTATGGTCCTTACGCTGAAGTTATCAACATTCCGGAATCGACAGTATCCTGGGCTTATACGGAAGAAGACATCAATCCATATGAGTATGATCCGGAACAAGCCAAGGCACTTCTGGAAGAAGCCGGTTGGGTAGAAGGTTCCGATGGTATCCGCGAAAAAGACGGCAAAAAGTTCAAAATTAACTTCTCGGCAACAGCAGACAACCCGGTTATCGACGCCCTGATTCCGATTATGACAGAGAACTATAGAGAGTTAGGCATCGAGCTGGTAACCGAGACGCTTGATTTCAACGCTATTATGGAAAATGTTAAAGCCGAAAACTATGAAATGTTCTTCGCAGCGTGGGGCCTGACTCCGGATCCGGATTCTACGGTCTACATTAGCGAAGGTGCGCAGAACAACAACAACTATTCCAACCCTGAAGTCGATAAGCTGATGAAAGAGGGCAAAAAAGAGCTGGACCTCGAAAAACGTAAAGCAATCTATGCGGATGTGTACAAATTGCTGAACGAAGATATGCCGGCAATCTTCCTGTACCAGAGAACGAACATGAACGCGATCAACGGCAGACTTGATGGCTGGGATATCTCGTCGTACAAAGAGTTCACGTACAGCTTGGATACCGTGACTATGGAAGCTCAATAATTCCCTCAAAATTCAGATTAGCGATCATCCGATATGCTCAGCTCGCGAGAGCTGGGCATATCGATTTCTATGCCAGGAGGAGAATAGCAAATGAGTCAGTTTATCATTCGGCGTCTGCTGCAGATGATCCCGACATTGATCGGGATTTCAATCATCGTTTTTATCATCTCCCAGTTGGTGCCCGGCGATTACATTACAGCTACACAAAATCCTAATATGACTGCCGAAAGAGCAGATCAGCTGCGCGCTATTTATGGTCTGGACAAACCTCCGGTACAGCAATATTTTGTTTGGGTGAAGAATATGCTGACAGGCAATCTAGGGGAGTCTTTCCAGCATAAAATGCCTGTTACTGAAGTCATTAGTACTTATGTATGGAATTCTTTTGTTATTGCATTTGTTTCTTCTCTTTTAAGTTGGATTATTGCCGCTTTTGTCGGGGTGTTCTCAGCACAATACCAGTATTCTTGGTTTGATAAAATGGTGACCCTGCTTGTCTTCCTTTGCATGTCGCTGCCATCATTCTTTATCGGTCTCTTAGCAATCAAGTATCTGGCTCTGGATTTGAAATTGTTCCCGATCGGCGGCATGACCACCGCGGGTTTAAACGCAGGCGGATGGGCCTACATAAAGGACGTCGCGCAGCATATGCTTCTTCCGGTAACGGTACTGACAGTCTTGAGTGTCGGAAGTCTCACACGTTATTTCCGAACGGGAATGCTGGAAGTTATTCGTCAGGACTATATCCGTACAGCTCGCGCTAAAGGACTCAAAGAGCATACGGTTATTTTCAAACACGCTTTCCGCAATGCGCTGCTTCCGGCTATTACACTGCTCGGGCTTGAACTTCCGACTTTGTTCGGAGGAGCCATGATTCTGGAGCAGGTCTTCACCTGGCCGGGTATCGGGCAAATTTACTTGGCTTCGCTGAACATGCGCGATTATCCGCTGATGCTCGGATTTACGATGTTCCTGGCTGTACTGACGCTTATCGGCAACTTGATTTCCGACATTTTATACGGCGTTGCGGACCCGAGAATTCGCTTAAAGTAGGAGGAGATTAAAAGTGGAACAGCCGTTAAATCGAACCGAGCAGCTTCAGGAGCAGCTCAAACTTGTTAAAGTCGAATCTCCCTGGAAAATCGCGTTTCGCCGTTTTGCACGAAACAAGCTTGCGGTCATTGGTCTGACTATTCTCGTATTGATGTTCCTGCTTTGTTTCATAGGACCGCTATTTTCTCCCTATACATTGATGCAAACCAATATTCCAGGTAAAAATCAGGCGCCGAATGCGACTCATTGGTTAGGAACGGACAAGCTGGGTCGGGATATCCTGCTGCGTATGATGCTTGCCGGTCGAATCTCCTTGACCGTCGGTATTGTGGCAACGGCAATTGCTGTTGCTATCGGCGTTACGCTTGGAGCTGTCGCCGGCTTCTATCGTAAATTCGCCGATACGTTGATCATGCGAATCGCCGATATTTTCCTGGCACTTCCTTCCCTGCCGATCTTGATTACACTGGGTGCCATTCTGTCCGACCTTAAAGTTAACCCAAGTCAACGGATTTACTTCCTGATGCTCATTATCGGGGTATTGGGCTGGGTATCGCTGGCGCGTCTGGTACGAAGCCAAATCCTGACGCTGCGCGAGCAGGAATTCATGCAGGCAACCGAAGCGCTCGGTTTGCGGGATAACCGTAAAATTTTCCGTCACTTGATGCCGAATACCATTCCGATTATTATCGTGTCGGCAACATTGGGTGTAGCCGGCGCAATCATCACCGAGTCGGCGCTCAGCTTCTTGGGTCTTGGCGTTGTGCCTCCAACCCCATCATGGGGCAATATGATTAATGCGGCCAATAATCTGGTCGACTTCCGCAAACGTCCGTGGATCTGGATTCCGCCAGGCTTCTGCATTTTGATCACCGTAACGGCGATCAATCTGATCGGAGACGGCCTGCGTGATGCGCTCGATCCAAAGATGAAAACACGGTAAGAATTGAGACAACAGGCGATAAACGAAACGATAAAGCTGCAAATAATGAAGAAGTAGGAGAGACAAAATGGCAAAAGAACTGGTCGAATTCCGTAACCTCGAGACTCACTTTAAAACGTCTGCCGGAACTGTCAAAGCGGTTAACGATGTCAGCTTCTCCATACGCGAAGGCGAAACGCTGTGCGTTGTTGGCGAGTCGGGCTGCGGCAAAAGCGTAACGGCAATGTCCCTGATGCAGCTAATCGAGTCTCCTCCGGGCAAGATCGTCGGCGGCGAAATTATATTCGAGGGCAAAGACCTGTTGAAGCTGAGCAAGAAGGACATGAGCCGCCTGCGCGGTAATGAAATTGCGATGATCTTCCAGGAGCCCATGTCGTCTCTGAACCCGGTATTCACAATCGGCAAGCAGATTACTGAGCCGCTGTTATATCATCTGGGCATGACACAGAAAGAAGCGAAAGCGCGCGCGATCGAATTGATTACGATGGTAGGGATTCCACGTCCGGAAAAAATCTACGATTCGTACCCGCATGAATTAAGCGGCGGTATGCGTCAGCGGATCATGATCGCGATCGCGCTGAGTTGCAATCCGAAGCTGCTGATCGCCGATGAGCCGACAACGGCGCTTGATGTCACGATTCAAGCCCAGATTCTGGACCTGATGCGCGATATCAAGGGCAAGATGAATACGGCGATCATGATGATCACCCACGATCTCGGCGTCGTAGCGGAGATGGCTGACTTTGTCGTCGTTATGTATGCCGGTAAGGTAATCGAAGAAGCTCCTGTATTGGAATTGTTCAAAAATCCTCAGCATCCTTATACTCAGGGACTGCTGAAAGCCAAGCCAGTCATCAACCAACGTCAGGAACGCCTGTATTCCATTCCAGGCCAAGTACCGAACCCGGTCGATCTGGGGGACAACTGCCATTTCCACGATCGCTGCGAATTCTGCATGGAAATCTGCAAAGCCAAGACGCCGCCTTTACGTACGCATGCGGACGGACACAAGACAGCCTGCTGGCTGTATGAAGAGGAGGGGAAAGCGCAATGAGCGAATCGGTGGTCCAATTGGACAAGCAGCAGAGCGGCGGAAGCAGCCAACCCCTCGTCCGGGTCGACAATCTGAAAAAGTATTTCCCGATTACAGGCGGAGTCTTCCAGCGCCGTGTCGGTGATGTGAAAGCTGTCGACGGCGTTTCTTTTGCTATTAATAGAGGAGAATCTTTCGGTCTTGTAGGCGAGTCGGGCTGCGGTAAGAGCACAATCGGACGGACTCTGCTGCGTCTGAACGATAAGACCGACGGTACCGTCACTTTTGATGGACAGGATCTGCACAAGCTTTCCAAAAGCGATCTGCGCAATATGCGTACCAAGATGCAGATCGTATTCCAGGATCCTTTCAGTTCGCTGAACCCTCGGATCAAGGTAGGCGAAGCAATCGGCGAAGCGTTGATCGACCATGGTCTTGCCAGTCGAAAAGATGTAAAAAATCGCGTTATCGAAACAATGAAAATTTGCGGCCTCGCCGAGTATCATTACGATCGATTTCCACATGAGTTTTCTGGCGGTCAGCGTCAGCGGATCGGAATTGCCCGCGCACTGATCATGAACCCCGAGTTCATCGTTGCCGACGAGCCGGTATCTGCACTCGACGTATCGATTCAAGCCCAAATCATCAATTTGCTCAGCGATCTTCAGCGTGAGAAGCAGTTGACCTACCTGTTCATTTCTCACGATCTTAGTGTCGTCGAGCATCTGTGCAACCGTGTAGGCGTGATGTATCTGGGTACAATGATGGAGATGGCGCCGACAGACGAGCTGTTCAGCAACCCGCTGCATCCGTATACGAAAGCCTTGATGTCGGCTATTCCGATCCCGGATCCGACACTGAAGCGCGAACGTATTGTCCTACAGGGCGATATTCCAAGCCCGGCGAATCCGCCTTCCGGCTGCAAATTTCATACGCGCTGCCCAATGGCGGCGGATATTTGCAAGCAGCAGGTGCCGGAATACCGGAATGTAGGCAATGAACACTTCGTAGCCTGCCACTTTGCTTGAGAAGCTGATCTACGAACAATAAAATCCGATTATCCAGTACAATCTTATATTTTCTTTCGGGAAGCCTGGCTCAAATGCCAGAGCTTCCTTTTTATTTTTCCTTTTTGGTTGCGCTTACACCGTATTGTGATCAAATTTGTCATTAAAAGGTTAATTTTTTTTCGTTTTTTGCAGACTAAAATCCGTTTTCATACGTCTATAAGAGTAGTGAAGGGAGCGGATCGAATGAAGAACGGTGGCATATGGAAAAAAGGAACGCTGGTTGTCTTAGTCGTACTGCTGCTGTTGGTTCCTCAACAGCTGCTGGCTGATCATTCGAAGATCGAAGCGGCAGCTGCCGTTCTGATCGATGCGCAAACGGGAGAAATTTTGTGGGAAACTGAAGGAGATCGAGTACTGCCTGCTTCGGGTATTGCTCAATTGATGACGGAATGGCTGGTGCTTGATGCAGTACGGAGCGGCCGGATTAACTGGGAAGATTCGGTACGTATAGGGGGAGAGCCGAGAAATGATACGGTTCAACTTTCGAATTTCTATGATGGTAAAGGCAATAGTGGTATTCCTCTGCGTTCCGAGGATCAGATTCCGCTGAACGAGCTGTTTATGGGATTGACCGTATCATCGTCCAAGGAAGCTGAGGCAGCGCTGGCCCGCTACGCGGGAAGCTCGGAAGCTTCTTTTGCCTGGATGATGAACGACAAGGCACGCCGAATCGGTATGTCGCCTTCAACATTGTTTAAGCCGGTTACAGCCGGACCGGTGAGAGACTTGGACGAAACGTCTGCTGACCAGCCGCTTTCCGGAAGCCGAATGACTGCAAAAGATGCGGCTGCGCTGTGCCGGGCGCTAATTGAAGCGCATCCTGAAATTCTGCGGATGTCTTCAGTAGCGCAGACTGAAATCAGTTCTCGCAGCATTTACTTGACGAACAATAATGCCATGCTGCCGGAATTTGCCGGCCCGCATGCTTATCGTGGACTCGACGGATTGAAGGTCTGTGGATCCGAGCAAGACGGTTATTCTTTTGCCGGAACAGCGCAGCGCGACGGAAAGCGTCTGATTGTTGTCATTATGGGCGCGCAAAGTCGGGAGAAAAGTTTTCAGTCTGCCGGCCGACTGCTTGACTATGGATATGCGCGGTCGGGTTCTATCGTTGAGCGTGCCGCATCTTGGATGAAGCTGGTATAGCCTAGACAAAAACACATAGCGCAATAAAGCGAAAATATGAATTCTGAATCAGCGGCCTACTATGCAGCCGCTGATTTTTACTTTCTGCATCGAGTTTACGTTATAATGAAATGGCGGACCGGTTGAACGACCCCTTTTAAAAGATCTATCTTCCCATAGGATTCGAAGATGTCGTTTTTAGGGTGATGAACAAGAGAATCTTCATCTGCCGCCGAGTTCAACAATAGAGAAGGAGAAATCCGTTATGAATATTGCTTTTTTCCTGCTGCCTAAGCATGAAGTCGCATTCGTTACGCTCGATGCTACACTTCGCCAAGTCATTGAGCGTATGGAACATCATCGTTATACCGCGATCCCGATCATTGACAAAGAGGGCCAGTACGCCGGTACCGTTACAGAAGGCGATATCCTATGGCACATGAAGCATTCAGAAGGCAAAATCACTTTTGAGAACGCTTCACGATTTATGCTTAAGGAAGTGCCACTGCGTATGAACAACAGGCCGGTATCGATCGAATCCGACATGGCCGATCTGATCAATTTGTCTAAAACCCAGAACTTTGTTCCGGTTGTCGACGATCGCAGCCGATTTATCGGTATTGTGCGCCGCAGCCAGATTATCGAGTACTGTGCGAGTTTTGTTGCCAGACAGAACGATGCGGCGCAAAATAAATAACATCCCGGGCACGCGGTATCGGCGTCCATTCGGAATATGCTATAATAAATGCTAAACTTTCATATCCGCACAAGAGGTGAATCTACTTGAAATTGCGTTTGTCCTCGGCGATGTGGGCCATCCTATATTTGCTGGTTCTTCTGTCGCTGTTAACGCCGCTGTCCGCGATCACTCTGCTGGTTATGATCGTTCCGGCAGCTGTGCTTTACGCCTCTTTGCGCGTAAACGTTTTTTGGCTGCACGTCCTGCCTGTGTTTGCGATACTGGGCATTTTATCCGGCGGACTGGCGCCGTACACACTGATTTTAGCTTTTTATTTCTTGGTGCCCGGCATCGTTATGGGACATCTGTACAAGAAGCGCGCTCCTGCGCTGCAGACGATCGCATACGGAGCGGGTACACTGCTCGGTCTGCTTCTTATTTTGCTGGCCGGTGCCAAGCTTCTGCGCGGATTCGACCTGTCGAGTTACGTGAGCAATTTCGTTCATGACACATTTGATCCGCTGCTGGCCGTAGCAGAAGTAAATCCGATGATTAGCGATCAATGGAGTCCGGACTTTATTTTTGCGCTGTCCAATCAGACGGTCATGATGATTCCGCTCGGCATCACCGTAAGTTCGCTTGTATTGGCGGTGATTACTCATGCGATCGTTCGGCCAACGCTGTCTTCTATGGGTGTGGCGGTGCCCAAGCTGCGTCCTGCACACGAATGGAGACTTCCGCGTGCGCTGCTGTTCTATTATTTTATCGTTCTCATTTTGGAGATCATGACTTTCAATGAGGCGGACGGATTCTGGAAAGCAGCCGCAATCAACCTTCTTCCGCTGCTGCAGCTCGGTTTCACCGTGCAGGCAGTCGGATTCTGGTTTTTTATCGGGCACATCAAAAAGTGGCATCGGGCGCTCTCTATCCTGATGGCGGTCGTAACGGTTATTTTTCCACCGATGCGAATTATCGGCATCATCGATCTGGCATTCCCGCTGCGAGAGTTCATTACAAGACCTAAGCGATAGGGTGAGAAAACCATGCCAAACTTTTTGCTGAAACGCTGGTACGGTTATCGGACCGTTTGGGCGTTTCTCCTGCTGCTGATATTGACCGCGTTTGTCACGGCGTATAACTGGCTGCTCGGCCTGCTATCGTTGTGTCTCGTTATCGTCGTCATTTTCGTTATGCTGCGGGCGGAACTGAAATTCAGGCGCGAACTTGCCGAATATACTTCTACACTCTCCTACCGCGTAGGCGGCATCGAAGGCGAGATTACAAGCCGTCTGCCGTTCGGTCTGCTGCTGTACGATAAGGATCGTACAATTGAATGGCATAACCGTCAGGTCAGCCAACTGCTTGGAATCGATACAGCCATTGGGCTTTCTCTTTCCGAACTGCTGCCCGGACTGCCTCCATTGGCTCGAGATAAAAAAGACGGCTCGAAAGAACCGCTGAGTCAAGTCAGAGCGGAAATCGAAGTAGGTGCGGAGACGTACGACGTTCGGGTCTATCCGGAAGAGCGGCTGATCTATCTGCAGAAAATGACGGAGATGGCCGAGCTGCGGGAACGATACGAGAAAGAAAGTTTGACGCTTGGCATACTGGTGCTCGACAATTTGGATGAAGCATTCCAAGGAATGGACGATCAGCAGCGGACGCTGACTATCGCCCGTGCAACCAGTTTGATTAACGGTTGGGCACGTCAGTATGAAGTTTATTTACGGCGGTTGTCCAGCGAGCGCTATATGATGCTGCTGAACCAAGCGTCGCTGGAGAAGCTGGAGAACAGCCGCTTCGTGATTCTCGACGAGGTGCGCGAGGCAACGAGCGACCTTAAGGTGCCAATGACACTCAGCATCGGTCTGGCCTGCGGCAGCGAGAAAATCAGCGAATTGGGCGCATTGGCGCAGTCCAGCCTTGATATGGCACTTGGTCGCGGCGGTGATCAGGCGGCAGTCAAAGCAGGACAGCGGCTGTCGTTCTACGGCGGCCGTTCCAATGCGGTGGAGAAAAGGACTCGAGTGCGGGCTCGCGTCATCGCACACGCGCTGCGCGACTTGATCAAGCGCAGCGACCGGGTGCTGATTATGGGACACCAGAATCCGGACATGGACGTGATCGGTGCAGCGATCGGCATGCTGAAAGCTGCCGAAAGACTGGATGTCGAGGCCAGTATTGTGTTGGCCGGCGACAATCCTTCTATTGCTAAGATGATGGAACATATCCGTGACGATTCAACGCTTGAGGACCAATTTATTTCACCGGATGAAGCCCTTTCGTTAATGACCGAACGCACGCTGCTTGTTGTTGTCGATACACACAAACAATCGATGACGATCGAGCCGAAGCTTGTGCAGCGAGCGAAGCAGGTGGTCGTGATCGACCATCACAGACGCAGCGAGGAATTCATTAATGATGCTGTCATTGTATACTTGGAGCCGTACGCTTCTTCCACCAGTGAGCTGGTAACGGAGCTGCTGCAGTACATTGACGACAATATGGCGCTGACTCCGCTTGAAGCCACATCGCTGCTCGCCGGTATTACGGTAGACACCAAGCATTTCGCACTGCATACCGGATCGCGAACATTCGAAGCGGCAGGATTTTTGCGCCGCAGCGGCGCAGATACCATGCTTGTACAGCGCATCTTGAAAGAAAATCTGAATGAGTACATTTCAAAAGCAGAGATTATCAAGCATACCCGTGTCGTCATGGGCGGGGTGGCGCTTGCTGTTACCGAAGAAGGGCACCAATTTCCGCAGCTGCTGATTGCACAGGCCGCGGATACGCTGCTCAATATGACGGACGTGAACGCGTCGTTCGTCATCGGCAGCCGACCCGACGGGCTGACCGCCATCAGTGCCCGCTCATTCGGCAAAATTAATGTTCAAGTCGTCATGGAGCGTTTGGGCGGCGGCGGGCATTTGACCAATGCGGCAGTGCAGCTCGACATTTCTCCGCAGGAAGCGGAAAAGAAACTGCTTGCCGTACTTGAAGACATCGAAAAGGAAGAGGGGCTATTTGAATGAAGGTTATTTTTCTGAAAGACGTTAAAGGACAAGGCAAAAAAGGCGAAGTTAAGGAAGTATCGGAAGGCTATGCACATAATTTTCTGTTTAAGAACGGAGCGGCAAAGCCGGCAACTCAAGGCAATGTGAAGACGCTTGAAAACCAGCATGCGGCTGAAGAAAAGCGTAAAGAAGAAGAGAAGCAGGAAGCAATCGAAGCCGGCAAGAAGCTGGAAGAGATTACGGTACAGATCAAGGCTAAAGCCGGAGAAGGCGGCCGCCTATTCGGTGCCATCACAAGCAAACAAATTGGTGAAGCGTTGTCCAAGCAGGGAATCAAAATTGACAAGCGCAAGATCGAGCTCGATGAGCCGATCCGTGCACTGGGGGTAACCCAGGTTCCAGTTAAACTGCATAAGGAAGTCAAAGCAACGCTTAAGGTCCAGGTTACGGAGGAATAAGATGAGCGAGGATCTCTTTTTCGACCGGATTCCGCCGCAAAATCTGGAAGCGGAGCAGGCCGTACTGGGTGCGGTGCTGCTTCAGGCCGAGGCACTTATTACAGTCATGGAGAAAATTACGGCCGACGATTTTTACGACAAGTCGCACCAGATGATATTCGAGGCTATGGTCCAACTCGGGGAAGAGAGTCAGCCGATCGATCTCGTGACGCTGGCCTCGCTGCTCAAAGATAAAGGTCAGCTTGAAGATCTTGGCGGAGTCAGCTATCTGTCCAAACTGGCGCATGCGGTTCCGACGGCTGCCAACGTCGAATATTATGCGCAGATGATTGAAGAAAAAGCGATGCTGCGCCGGCTGATCCGCACTGCAACGCAGATTGTCAGCGAAGGTTATACCGGCGGGGAAGATGTCGGACTGATGCTGAGCGACGCGGAGCGCAAAATCCTCGAGATTTCCAACCGTCGATCGAGCGGCGGCTTTGTCGCCATTCGCGATGTATTGATGGAAGTATTCGACCGCGTTGAAACGCTGCATCAGAACTTGGGCGGCGGCGGTACGACAGGTATTCCATCCGGCTTCGTCGATCTGGACAATATGACAGCCGGTTTCCAACGCAACGACTTAATCATTCTGGCAGCGCGTCCTTCTGTCGGCAAGACAGCGTTCGCGCTTAACGTCGCGCAGAATGTCTCGGTTCGTGCGGGAGAGACTGTAGCGATCTTCAGTCTCGAAATGTCGGCAGCTCAGCTTGTTCAGCGTATGATCTGTGCCGAAGCGAATCTGGATGCCAGTGTTATGCGGACAGGGGAATTTAAGAGCGATGAAGATTGGACCAAGCTGACGATGGGTATTGCGTCGCTGTCCGAAGCCGAAATTTATATCGATGATACGCCGGGAATCACGGTGGCGGACATTCGATCCAAGTGCCGCCGGCTTAAAAAGGAAAAAGGACTTGGCATGATCGTGATCGATTATCTGCAGTTGATCAGCGGACGCGGTAAAGCGGGCGAGAACCGTCAGCAGGAAGTCTCGGAAATTTCACGTACGTTGAAGCAGATTGCGCGGGAACTGGAAGTGCCGGTTATCGCCCTGTCCCAGCTCAGCCGGGGTGTCGAGCAGCGTCAGGACAAACGTCCGATGATGTCCGACCTTCGGGAATCGGGTTCGATCGAGCAGGATGCTGACATCGTCGCTTTCCTCTACCGGGACGATTATTACAATGCGGATACGGAAAAAAAGAATATCATCGAGATTATTATTGCCAAACAGCGTAACGGCCCTGTTGGCACCGTCGAGCTGGTGTTCCTGAAAAACTTCAATAAATTCGTCAATTATGAACGGGCTCATTCGGATTCGTTCGCAGGATAGCAAAAGGCCCGGACATCCGTTGGATGTCCGGGCCTTTTTGCTGTGCATCATAAGGTTCTAAATCATGAGTTGAGAGGTCTTTCTGTTATCCATGCTCAGTCCTACCGCTCTTAGCGCTGCATAGGCATACGGGCATGTCCAGCGTTGTCTTTCCGGCCTGGGATGCCGCTCTGCAGCAGCCAGACGTGGAAGAAGAATTCGAAGATCCCAACGACCAGCGCAATAACGAACAGTTCGAAGAACGAAAGTCCCCATCCCAGCATTTCGGAAGCGGCCCAGAGTACAACATACGACAAGGCGGCATCTGCAAGGGTAGCGACGGTATTACCTGCCGCTGGCAGAATAAACATATCGCCGATTACGTAAGCGAGTGCTCCGAGAATTAAAGTAACAATCAGGGCGCTCATAAAACTCGCTTCTCCAAACCACATGGTCAGACCAATGATGGCAATTGCGTTCACGAGCATTTTCACTGCGATTTTAGCCATTCTTTTCACCTCTTTCAGAAGTTTTTGTCGTGTTGATTGGTTGTGCAAAAACGGCTTGTTGCTCTTTTTTTAAACGGACAGGCTCTCCTTTAAACACCTTTTTGCGGCGGAAGGAGAAAAGAGAAGGACAAATCATTTGATAAAAACGATCAAATTGCATGCAATTCAAAACAGTAAAGCATACAAATATCAATTAGATCTTTGAAAGCGGAAGAGAATATTCTTTTCCGCTTTTCTGCATTATTTCGCTTTTTTCCGACGTTTATGTCTCTTTCCTTAATCCCTTTTTCTTTTCATTTTCCGAACATTAGATTTATATACATCCTTATTCGTTCGTTATTTATTTGACTTTGGAAAAATGGGCTGGTACACTATTGGTGCTGTGTCAAAGCAGCATAAGGAGCGCTCTTCGGTCGCTCGGGTCCGCCTGGCGGACGCGGCGCATTCAGAGAGAGCCGTCTCCGCTCGTCCGTTAGCACGCTTCTCTGCAGTGTTTTCCACCAACGAATTTCCTGCCGGGATAGAGGACGGACGACCAATACAAAGGTGCAAAGGCACCCACGGAGGAATGTACAATGTCAACAGTAGTCGTAGTGGGAACGCAGTGGGGAGACGAAGGAAAAGGCAAGATTACGGATTATTTGGCGGAAGGCGCCGACGTGGTCGCTCGTTATCAAGGCGGCAACAATGCGGGCCATACCATTTTGATCGAAGAAAAAAAATACAAATTGACGATGATCCCATCGGGCATTTTCTATACAGATAAAGCCTGCGTAATCGGCAACGGGATGGTCATCAACCCGAAAGCGCTGATCGAGGAAATTAACTACATCCATGATAATGACTTTACAACGAAAAACTTGTCGATTAGCGATCGTGCACATATCATCATGCCGTACCATATGGTGTTGGACGCGCTTGAAGAAGAACGCAAAGGTCCAAACAAGATCGGAACAACAGGCAAAGGCATCGGACCCTGCTACATGGACAAAGCGGCCCGTATCGGTATTCGTATGGCGGATCTGATGGACGCTGAAGAGTTCGAGCTGAAACTGCGCCATCTGGTGAAAGAAAAGAACCACATGATCGAACAGGTATACGGCGGTACACCGGTCGATGTGGAAGAAATTTTGAAAGATTACCTGGGATATGCCGAAGTACTGCGTCCTTACGTATGCGATACATCGGTTGTGTTGAACGAGTACATCGATCAGGATAAAAAGGTGCTGTTTGAAGGCGCTCAAGGCGTAATGCTGGATATCGATCAGGGAACCTACCCGTTCGTTACGTCCTCCAACCCTTCTGCAGGCGGCGTGTGCATCGGTTCCGGCGTCGGTCCCGCTCGTATCAATCAAGTCATCGGCGTAGCCAAAGCTTATACAACGCGCGTAGGCGACGGACCGTTCCCGACTGAGCTGCACGATGCAATTGGCGACACGATCCGCGAAACAGGTCACGAGTACGGTACGGTAACAGGACGTCCGCGCCGTGTTGGCTGGTTCGATACGGTTGTCGTTCGTCATGCAAGACGTGTCAGCGGCATTACAGGTCTGTCCTTGAACTCTCTTGATGTTCTGACAGGGCTGGAAACGGTTAAGATCTGCACTGGCTACAAATTGAACGGCGAGATTATTACGCATTATCCGGCAAGCCTGAAGCAGCTCGCCCAGTGCGAAGCCGTATATGAGGAAATGCCGGGCTGGAGTGAAGATATTACCGGTGTTAAGACACTGGAAGAGCTTCCGGAAACGACTCGCAATTACGTGAACCGTGTTAGCGAACTGACAGGCATTCCGATCGCCATTTTCTCTGTTGGCCGCAACCGTGAGCAGACTAACCCAGTTATGCCGATCTACGTTTAATTTTAAGCTAGCAGACGGACGATCATAATCGTTTGTCAAAAAAGTTGCTTAGAAGCCTCCGAACCCGCGCCCGGCGCGGGTTTTTTGCTTTTTTGCAAAGTTGAATTGTAGAGGGCAGCTGTGTTAAAGTAAACGAAGGTTTGAAAAGGTTAAAATTTTGACACTATTTGATTTGCCAGGCAAAGGAGAAGATCATGGAAAGTTTGGACAACAAAGGCCAGGGCGAAGCAGCGTCTGTCGAAAAGTCGCAGATGCGGCAGAAAAACGAACACGTAATGGATAACAGACAGAAACCAAAAAAACTTCGTCGATGGGCAGCAGGAATTGTGGGCGGTATTGCGCTTGCGGGCGGACTAACCTTCGGCGGGTTCAAATACGTAGAGACTCATACTTATCCGTACTATACGGTTTATTCCGGCGATACGGAGATTGGAACGATCGCGGACAAAAAGCAGCTGGATCAGCTGATCGAGAAGAAGCAGCAGGAATTTTCGGAAAAATATCCAGATGCAAACATGAAGCTGTACACGGATGGTATTCGCGCAGAAGCGGCAGAAGGCTACAAAGTGACAGCGGATACGGAAGCTACGCTGCAGAAGCTGGACGAGTCGATCAAAGCTTATGCCACAGGCACCGAGCTGATCGTGGACGGCAAAACGATTGGCATCGTCAAAGACGAAGAGACTGCCAAGAAGCTGATCGAAAAAGCCAAAAAATCGTATATCGGCAAAGGCACTCAGACTGCAGCGGCAGCCCCTAAGCGAATTTCAACGGGGAGTAAGACCGTTACATACGGTTCCGCGTCCAAGCTCGATTCCATCAAGATCGACGATCAAATCGCTTATGAAGAAACTCAAACGTCCCCAACGCGAATTCTGACCGAAGAGGAAGCGTACAAGCTGCTGACGATCGGCGAAAAAGATCCGGTTACGTATACTGTTGCCGAAGGCGATACGGTAAGTTCGATCGCAGAAAAATTCGACATCACGCAGGATGAGCTGTACGCGAACAATTCGAACATTGAGGAATTTACGCTGCAGATCGGTCAGGTGCTGCGTATTACGCTGCCGGAGCCGGCTATAAACGTCACGACGGTTGAGACGGTCTCTGAAACGGTACCGACCGCTTCCGAAATGGTTATCCGCCGCAATTCCGATATGGCTTACGGCAAGCGAATCGTCGTTTCCGAAGGTAAAAAAGGTGTGAAACGCGTCGATTACCGGCTGACCAAAAAGAACGGTGAAATTGTACGTGAGGAATGGATTGGGCAGGAAGTCGTTCGCGCATCTTCCCCGGTCATTATCGTAAAAGGAACCAAAGTGATCGAAAAGCCTAAGCCGGTTGTCGTTCAAGAGTCGGTTGTCGATAAAGAACAAAGCGAAGAAACTTCGGTAAGCCGCACGCAGCAGTCGGCTCCTGAAGAGCCAAGCTCTTCAGACGATAACCAAGAACAGGTGACGGCGAGCGGCAGCGGCTTCAGCTGGCCGGTCAGCGGCGGATCGATCTCCAGTACGTTCGGCACCCGCTGGGGCAAGCTTCACGCCGGCATCGACTTGACGGGTCCATCGAATATAGCGGCATCCGCACCGGGGACGGTCACGTATGCCGGAGTGATGAGCGGCTACGGCAACATCGTAATCATCAGCCACAGCGATGGATACGAGACGCGCTACGGCCACTTGAAGAGTATGAGCGTCAGTGTCGGACAATCCGTTTCGCGCGGCCAGTCGATCGGAGTTATGGGCAATACCGGTCACTCGACGGGTACACACCTGCACTTCGAGATCCGCAAAGGCGGATCGCCTCAAAATCCACTATCCTATCTTCCTTAAAAAAAACGCCGCCGGTATTTTCCGGCGGCGATTTAGTGTCTTGAAGGTTTCATTTGCGAAGGCTAAAGCGAAAGGAGAATTTTGGTGTAGGAGCGTCAGCGTTCGCCTTTGCAATCGGGAAGCTTCCTTAGTGACGTGAATTCGGCTTCCCGATTGTAACATGCGACCGGAACGAAATTCTTCTGGAGCCTCTGCCTTCTGTGTTTCCAATGAAACATTATCGACATTCTGCGCCGCCGGACGTTTCCCGGCGGCGCTTTTTCCCGTCGCCTATGATAAAATGAAGAAGATATCCCTTCGAAAAGAACCGGAAAACAATAGGGAATCGAAGCAGGGGGGCTGGGAAAAATGCAGGGTAAAATCCTGGTTGTGGACGACGAGCAGCCGATTGCGGATATTTTAAAATTTAATCTTGAAAAAGAAGGCTACGAAGTCACCTGCGCGTTCGACGGAATCCGGGCAGTAGAGCTGGCATTGAGCGAATCGCCTGACCTTATTCTGCTGGATCTGATGCTGCCGGGCAAGGACGGGATGGACGTCTGCCGCGAAGTGCGGGCGAAGCTGCCGGTGCCGATCATCATGCTGACTGCCAAAGACGGCGAGATCGATAAAGTACTGGGACTTGAGCTGGGCGCGGACGATTACGTGACCAAGCCGTTCAGTACGCGCGAGCTGCTGGCACGGGTGAAGGCACAGATGCGGCGTCATCAGCCGGGAGCGGCACTGCATCCGGGAACAGGTATGCAGGAGCAGAAGCGGCAGGGATTGACGGTCGAAGACCTTTTTATCGATACGGATATGTATACCGTGTACAAGAACGGGGAACCGCTCGATCTGACACACCGCGAATATGAGCTGGTTTATTATATGGGGAAAAATGCTGGCAAAGTGATGACCCGCGAGCATCTGCTGCAGGCGGTATGGGGATTCGAATACTTTGGCGATGTACGCACCGTCGATGTAACGATTCGGCGGCTGCGCGAGAAGATCGAGGACGATCCGAGCAAGCCGGAATATATTTTGACCCGCCGCGGACTCGGCTATATGATGCGTTCCAACAAGCCGGGAGGATTTTGATCGATGCTGCGCGGAGCGGCATTTTTCCGTTCGGTGCAGGCGAAGCTGATCATCGTCTATATGCTGCTGATCCTTATTGCCATGCAGCTGATCGGCGTTTATTTCGTTAGTGCAATGAAAGCATCGCTGACGAATAACTTTACGAACGATCTGAAGGAGCAGGCCGAATTGTTGTCCGTATTGGCCGGTCAGAATTGGACGGGCAGCGGAGAAGCGGCCGAGGACAAGACGGCAAGCCTGCGTACGCTGGTCGACAATTTCTCCAGCATGAGCAGCGGCGAGATTCAAGTGATCGACGTCAGTGGACGGGTTCTGATTACGTCGCTGTCTACGCACGCGGATCTCGTGAACAGCAAGAACACACAGACGGTGGTCAGCCGGGCACTGCAGGGCATCGACGATAACGAGGAGTACATCGTTGACGAAGACAATCTGCGTAAAAAGGTTGTCGCCAAGCCGGTATTCAGCGGCGGCAAGATCGTCGGAGCGATTTATATTGTCGCTTCGATGCAGGGACTCTACGATACGATGCAGCGGATCAACAGCATTTTCATTTCTGGCGTACTGATCGCACTTAGTCTGACAGCTGTTCTCGGCGTCATCTTGGCGCATACGGTTACGCAGCCGATCAAGGAAATGACCAAGCGGGCGACCGCAGTCGCCGAAGGGCGGTTCCATGTACGGATGCCGGTCTTCGGCAAAGACGAGATCGGGCAGTTGGGCGAAGCGTTCAACCATATGACGAGCCGGCTGCAGGGCGTATTGTCATTGAACGAAGAAGAGAAGGAGAAGCTGTCCTCCATCCTGACCAATATGAGCGACGGCGTGATCGCCGCCGACGAATCAGGCTCGGTCATTCTGGTCAACCGGGTGGCCAGCGCGATGCTCGGTATGAGAGAAGCGGACATTATCGGCCGCAGTATCTCGGAACTGCTCGATCTGCCGGAAGAAGACGGAGATCTGAATGCTGCCGGACTGCGCAGTATTATCTTAGGCGGCAGCGGAGGCACGCCGGATTCGCCCGGCAGTCCGGGCGGCCGCGACGATCTGACGATCAAAGCGACGCTCAGCCCGATTCACCGCCGCGAAAGCGGAACGGAGATCGGCGTCAGCGGCACGATCGCAGTGCTGCAGGATGTGACCGAGCAGGAAAGACTGGATATGCTGCGCCGGGAATTCGTGGCAAATGTATCGCATGAGCTGCGCACGCCGCTCACGACGATCAAGAGCTATACGGAAGCGCTGGAAGACGGCGCGCTTGATGACCGCGCGGTAGCCGGACGCTTCGTCGGCGTGATCCAGAACGAGACGGAACGAATGATTCGTCTCGTGACAGATCTGCTGCAGCTGTCGCGAATGGATTCCAAGGAGACGGCGCTGCGGCGCAAAAAAGCGGATTTGTTCGAATTAATTGAAGAAGTCGCGGAACGGTTTGCCTTCCCACTGCGCAGCAAAGGGATTGAGCTGCGGCTCAACGCTTCGCCGGAGCTTGGAACGGTCAATGTGGATCGGGATCAGATCGATCAGGTATTGGATAATGTCGTCTCCAATGCCATGAAATATACAGGCGAAGGCGGCCGGGTAACGCTCGATGCTCATCGCCTTGAGGATGGACGGCGTTATGCGATCGTTGTGTCTGACACCGGTATTGGCATTCCAAAAGAAGAAATCGGACGAATCTTTGAGCGCTTCTACCGCGTCGACAAAGCACGCTCTCGCGGGATGGGAGGCACCGGTCTTGGTCTGGCCATTGCGCGGGAGATTGTGGAAGCGCACGGCGGTGAAATCGCAATCGAATCGGATCTTGGGCAAGGCACACGCGTGACATTTACGATTCCTGCCTATGCGGAAGGAGGCGGCGATAAGTGAAAGAACGGCTCAAAACGGTGATCCTTACCCTGCTTGTCGCCGTCAGCCTTGTGCAGAGTTATTTGCTGATCTACCGTCTGCCCGGTACGGGTTCGGTCGTCGTCTCGTCGTCCGGTTATGTACGAACCGACGAGATGGGCGAACAACGCAGCGTCGAAGATACGCTGTATCCTGACCGAATGATTATCCATATGGGCGAAGATCGGCATACGATTTTTTATCCGGATTCGGCTTTTTACAAGCTGATCTATACACGTATTCAGGCACGCGACTTCGCATCTTTTCAGGTGCAGCCGGTGACAGCCGCGGACTGGACCGAGATTGCATCCGACAATCCGGGCATCGAGCTGTCGTTCGGCAGCGGTCTGCCTGTGCCGCTTCTGCAAAAAACGATGCGTCTGTCGGCCGATGCCGCGTTTGAGACGGCGAATATCGACCGCATCTGGATTTATACCGGCAGCGGCGAAGAGAAACCTCGAGCGTTCTTCTTCAGTTCGAACGGTCAGACTGTGTATGAGGCCAAGCAGCTGGATCTGACCGTGCAGGACGTGCTTCAGCATGTGGCATTCGGTGAAGAATGGACGCCGTATACGCCGCTCAAATCGTATACGCTGTACGTTCCTTCCAAGCCGATCGTGCTGGCGGAATCCGTACTGGAAACGGATGCGTTCACCAGTGAACAGATGCAGCGCAATCTGTTTGCCGATCCGGCCGTTACACGCAATATTCATGAACAGGACGGATCGGAGATCTATACCGACAGCAAACGAAGCCTTCAGATCGAGGACGACGGACGCTGGATGACGTATACCGATCCCGCAGCGGTGCCGGTAATCGGCGCAAACGCCACTGAAAGCGTGCTGTCGGCAGTCGATTTTATCAATCAGCACGGCGGATGGAATGGCACTTACCGGGCCGAGCTGCCGGAAGAAGGGACCGGGGGCAGAGACTCGGATCTGAACGTCCGCTTCCAGCAGTATTACGGTTCGCTGCCGGTGCTGGGCAGCGGTACGGTAAGGTACGGTTATATGAATTTGATTTTGCAGCAGGGTACGGTCTCCTTTTACGAGCGCTCGCTGCTCGAGACGCCAGAAGAAGGAGAGCAGGGACTTCAACACACGCTGCCTGGCGGACAGGAATTGATCGATCGAATCACCAAGATCGAAGACGTTCACGGTCTGAAAGTGACTAATTTTTACCCGGCGTATATGCCGCGAATGAACGGCGATAAGCTGAGGCTGGTACCGATCTGGGCAGCCGAGCTGTCCGATAGCACAACCATTACGTTTAACTGATACCGTTTAACGGATACGTTCGGAGAGAGGAGGAATCGGAACTTGGATTGGGGAAGAGCCAAGAACGTCTTGATCTATGCCTTTCTGCTGCTGAATCTCGTGCTGGGCTATCAGCTTTGGAGCGACGTGCGCGAACAGCAGGGGGCAAGCCTCGGCTTCGATTCACTCAGCGAAAGCACGCAGCGCGCGATGGAAGAGAAAAATATCCAAGTGCTCACCTCTGTGCCGGCCGATACACCGAGCCTCCCGAAAATTTCGTATCGCTATACGCATGAGATTCCGGAGGCGCCGATACCGCTGGCTGCTCCCGCAGACAGCAAACTAATCTTCGCCCCGGGCGATCTGTCGGCAGCTCTTCGTTCCGAAATTCCGGAGATCGGCGATTACAGCTATGATGCGTTTTCCGGAAGCGGCGGAGACGGATCGTTTACGCTGCATCCGCTGTTTGAGCAACGGTGGCCGCTGTTTAATTCGAGCCTGGAACTTTTTTATACCGATCAGAAAATCAATGCCTATCGAGGCGCGCCGGTAGAGATTCAAGATGCCGGAGGCGAGACGGAGGTACTGCCGGCGCAGAAAGCGCTGGGTACGCTGGTCGAGAATTACCTGCCGGAAGGGACAATTGTCAAAGACATCGTGCTGGGCTTCTACGGTCAGACTTTCGATTCCGAGACGCAGGTAGCCGCTCCGGTATGGCGGTTTACTGTCGAAAACGGCGAGTCGTCCGCGTACAGCGTCTATTACGTACAAGGAGCCAGTGGGGACGTCATCAGTCCTTAAGCAGCAGGAGAGAAGGAGATTATCAATGAGTATGGGAATGCGTTTTACCGTTTTGTCGAGCGGATCGACGGGCAATGCCACCGTGATTGAACTGGGGGGTACGTCGCTGCTGGTCGATGCGGGCCTGAGCGCAAGAAGATTGGAGGAGCTGTTCCGGGAACGCGACGTATCGCCGGAGCAGCTCAGCGGCATCCTGGTTACGCACGAGCACTCGGATCATGTTAAAGGTCTGGGTGCACTCTCGCGTAAATACAAGCTGCCGATCTATGCCAACGAAAACACGTGGGATGCGATGAAAAAGTTCGTCGGCCAGATCGAGCCGGAACATCGCAAAGTTATGGAAACGGGCGCGGCGATCGACTTTGGCTCGCTGCGCGCCGTGTCATTCGGCATCTCGCACGATGCGGCGGAGCCGGTCGGTTATACGTTCGACGATGGCGTACACAAGTTGAGTCTGGCTACCGACCTTGGATATATGAGCGACAAGGTCAAGGAAGCCGTCTACGATTCCGATGTGCTGGTGCTGGAATCGAACCACGATATTGAGATGCTGCGAATGGGACGCTATCCGTGGAACATCAAGCGGCGGATCCTCAGCGATGTCGGCCACTTGTCGAACAATGCAGCGGGAGAAGCGCTCAGCGAACTGCTGAACGGCCGATTGAAGCGGACTTATCTGGCTCACCTCAGCCGCGACCACAATATGATGGATATCGCTAAAATGACGGTAAGATGTTCGATGGAAGACTGCGGAATCTTTTTCAAAGACAGTGAATTTGAGCTTCGCGACACCCATTGGAATATGCCGACACCTTGGGATGAAGTCGGAAGCCGATCGGGCGAGTAATCCGGCGTCGACGGGGCGTTAATCGGTTTATAAATGAATAGAGAATCAAGGTTAGAGAATAAGGAGAAAAGAAGAAAGCATCCGGAGCGGCCGCTCCAGGAGACCGGCGTAAGCTCGTCGCCTCGCATACAGCGGTTGGCGCGGATAGAAGGAAGGGTGCACATGGGGCTGTTTGACGACGAATACTACGGCGGAAGCGGAAGCCGGCGCGGATTCAGCGAGTATGGTTCGCGCCGCAGCCGGCGGCGTTCCGGCGGATACAACGGCTCCGACCGCCGATCCGGCGGTCTCTCGAACGCAGCGGTCAGCGCGGTTCTCGCTTCGCTGTTTACGGCACTGCTGCTCTGCGGCCTGTTCGCCGTCTTAGTACTGCCGAGACTGAACGGTACGGCTTTCACCGCTCTGTCAGCATCCGATCCGTATGATCGGATTGTCCAGGCTGCGGCCGCTGTACGACCTTCGGTGGTCAGTATCGTCAATCACCGTACGGCAGGCGAGGTCATGGCCGAGAATGCTGCATTGGGCTCGGGGGTCATTTTTCAAAAGCAGGACGGCAAAGCTTATGTGATTACGAATGATCATGTGATCGCGGGTGCGGAAGAACTGGAGGCGGTACTGATCGATGGGACCCGCCTCAAAGCAGCGGTCGTCGGTACGGATGTGATTACCGATGTGGCTGTGCTGGAGATTGAAGGCGGCAAAGTCAAATCCATCGCGAAGGTCGGCGATTCCGACCGACTGGATCTGGGGGAGACGGTCATCGCGCTCGGCAATCCGCTGGGACTGGGCGATACGCTCACGTCAGGCATCGTCAGCTATCCGAAGCGGGTTATGCCCGTTTCGCTGAATGAAGACGGAGTCTACGACTGGGAACAGCAGGTGATCCAGACCGACGCGGCGATCAATGAAGGCAACAGCGGCGGTGCGCTGGTCGATCTCGACGGCCGATTGATCGGTATTAACACGATGAAGATCGCCAGCACCGGCGTCGAAGGCATTGGCTTTGCCATTCCAATCAATCAAGTGATCGAGACGGCGGAAGAATTGGTGCGCAGCGGCAGGATCAGCAGACCTTATTTAGGCGTCTACTCGCTCGATCTGAACAATCCATACGCACCGATGGCCGAAGATCAGCTGAGCGACCTCAAGCTGCCGAAAGGCATCGAAAAAGGTGTGGTCGTGCTGGAATCGCTTGGCCCCGCCAAAGAGGCCGGAATCAAGCTGAACGACGTCATTGTCGGCTTCGACAATCATTCGATCGATTCCACGCTGATGCTGCGCAAATATCTGTACGGCTACAAGCGGATCGGTGATAAAATGAAGATCAGCTACTATCGCGACGGCAAGAAACAGTCGGTCACCGTCACGCTGGGGGAACGCCCGCAGGCGGGCGAGCAGTAAAAAGCGGCTTATTGCCGTCATCCACTGCGGACTGCCGGAATCTTTTTTACATCAAACAATCGGGAGTGTCATTCATGTACTGTGTATGCAAGCAACATATCGAGAACGCGCTTGAACAATTTTTGGACGAATACGAAGAAGCACCGGACCTGGTAAACCTGAAGGAGACCGAATTCTCCGACTGGGACCCTCCGGTTCAATGTGCGCACTGCGAAGCACCCGCAGAAGTATTGGTTGTCTGACCCGGCTGCGGCCACATCTCCGATATCAAAGACTGGCATAGAGGCTGCCCGTATGATCCCTTACAACTGGGCTTGCGGACAGCCTTTTTGGCCGGCGAAATGAAAGGGAGCTATACCTGATGAACTTCCTTTTTACCTATGGATTTTATGGAATATCCGTTTTGCTGCTGGCAGCGTTTGTGGTGAGCTATCTGCACGACAAGCGGCGAATCCGGGTCGGGATGCTGCTGACTTCCGGACTGCTGATGTTGGCTTTGTCACTGATGATCACCCTAATCCGAATTGCCGACGAAAGCGGAACAGTCAGGTACGCCGCTATCCTGGGGGCGTTTGCGGTGGTTCTGCTGCTGCCGCTGCTTGTCGTAGGCACAGGGGCGGGATTGATCTATAATGCGCGCATCTTGTGGAGAAAAGAAGGCTTTAAGCTGAACAATCTGCTGACGTTGGCTCTTGGTCTGTTGATTTTTCTCTATCTGGGACTGCTGGTTTCCTCGCCGCTGTGGACCGATCATGAAGAGCTGGCCATGCCGATTCTGCTAATGACGGCGATCACCGGCTACCTTGGCTTCGTCTTCCTCTGTTACCTCGTCTCCTGCGTGCTGTACAATCTGGTGCGTCCCAAGCCGCCGCGCGATTATATCATTGTGCTTGGCGCAGGGTTGAAGGGAGACAAAGTCACGCCTCTTCTGGCCGGACGGCTGAATCGGGGCATCGAATTCTATCGGAAACAGGAGAATCTGCCTTACGTGCCCCCTATCTTCGTCGTGTCAGGCGGCAAAGGTTCAGATGAGATGATCTCCGAAGCGGCGGCGATGCGCAATTATTTGCTGGAGCAGGGCATTCCGAGCGAGTGGATTCGGATGGAGGACCGCTCGGTGAATACGCTGCAAAATATGGCCTTTTCCAAACAGATCATGGACGCAGAACGCGGCGAAGGCAATTATACCTGCGTGTTCACAACGAATAACTTTCATCTGTTCCGGGCCGGTGTGTATGCGCGAAAAGCGGGTCTCAAAGCAGAAGGCATCGGTTCCAAAACGGCGTTCTATTACCTGCCCAATGCGTTTATCCGTGAGTACATAGCCATTCTGTCCATGTACCGCAAATGGCACATCTCCGTGATCATCGCCATTGTGCTGATGTTCGGTCTGGCAGGGCTGCTGCTCTGGTGGATGGACCGTTCGGCAGGCGTAGGCGTATAACCGGAAATCATTCGATTATTGGCGGGAAAAGGAGTAGACTAGAAGAAGAACGATATTTTAGCGGGGTGAGCAAAAGCATGGCAGAAGAAGAAGTAGTATTGACGCAGGAAGGTTTCGATAAGCTCCAAGCGGAGCTCGACGACCTCAAATTTGTAAAACGCAAAGAGCTGGCAGCGCGGATCAAGCTTGCAATCAGCTATGGCGACCTTAAAGAAAACAGCGAATATCATTCGGCCAAGGACGATCAGGCCTTCATGGAAACACGCATTATGCAGTTGGAGAAAATGCTGACCAAAGCACGGATCGCGGATGCGAGCAAAGGTAATTCGGGCATTATCGGCGTAGGATCGAACATTGTGCTCAAAGACATCGAATTCGGCGACACCCTGGAGTATCAAGTGGTGGGACCGGCTGAAGCCGATGTAGCAGACGGCAAGATCTCGTACGAAAGCCCGCTGGGCAAAGCGCTGATGGGCAAAAAAATCGGTGAAAAGATCGCTGTTGACGCGCCGATGGGTACGATCCATTATGAACTGCTGGAAGTTAAAGGGCTGTAAGGGTCTGCGCTCGAGCGTGACAGGATAGGAAAAGAAAAAGACGGCCGACCGGTGGATACGCGGGTGCCGTCTTTTTGTTGTGCAGAGGGATTGGGAGAGAGGACGGCGCGGAAGATCGGCATCGGACAATGTGGTAAAATAAGGAAATAATAACGGAAACGAAGCTTCATGAAGTCGTTTCGTGGAGAGGTGAGAAGATGCAAATCAGCCGATTATTTCAGATAGTCCATATCTTATTGGAAAAGGGAAGGGTTACCGCGCCGGAGTTAGCCGAGCGATTCGAGGTGTCCGCCCGAACGATCTATCGAGACGCGGAAGTGCTGAGTCAAGCGGGAGTTCCTATTTATACCCTCCAAGGAAAAGGCGGCGGCATTTCGGTATCGGATCAATTTGTGCTCAACAAATCGCTGCTTACTGATCAAGAGCAGAATGAGATCTTGTTCTCCCTGCAAAGCTTGTCCGCAGCTCGATTGCCCGACTCCGACAAAGTACTGTTGAAGCTGAGCAGTTTGTTCAGGAAAAACAGCGCAAACTGGATCGAAGTCGATTTCTCCCCGTGGGGAAGCGGCCAACAGCAGAAAGAACTGTACGCCCTGCTCAAGCAGGCCATTTTGGAACATAAAATCATTTCGTTTGCCTACCTGAATGCGGCCGGAGAGCAGGAGAACCGGAGCGCCGTGCCGATGAAATTGCTGTTCAAGGACAGGGCTTGGTACGTAGAAGCTTACAGCATCGAAAAAGAAGCGCCAAGAACGTTCAAGATTACCCGAATGTCGCAGGTAAGTCTGTCGGATAGGGACGAGAGCGAATTGCCCCGGCTTCCGCAGCAGCGCATGGAGAATGCAGGAACTTCCCATGAAGAAAGCCCGGCCGAGGCGATGCCGAGAATCCCTTTGGTGCTGCGGATCGAACCGGCAGGAGCTTCCCGAATCGTGGACGAGTTTAAGGAAGAGCAGATTGTGAAGCAGGAAGACGGTTCTTTTTGGATTGCTTCGGAGATGCCGGATGGAGAATGGCTTTTTCAGTATCTACTTTCTTACGGCGAGCTGTTGGAGGTCATAGAGCCCGCATCGATCAGGCAGGAGATGCAGCGCCGCATAGCCGAAATGTTTCGTAATTATTTGGGATAACCGGACACACTGCTGTCAGGTTCTGTCGATTATCCTATCCTTACACCCCAACCGTATAAGGAGGATTCGACAGAAAATGAATAATGCCGCGTACTTATTGGATATGAGACAGGAATTTGAAGGGAAACGGGCACTGGTAACCGGCGGGACTCGAGGAATCGGCTTAGCGATCGTTCAGCGCTTGCATGCCGGAGGAGCAGAAGTGATCGCCGTAGCCAGGTCGACGCCCGAGACATTGCCGGAAGGCGTCGGATTCGTGCAGGCCGATGTCAGTCTTCCGGAGGGCGTAGACCGGATCGTGGAAGAAACGATCCAACGATTCGGCGGTCTGGACATCTTGATCAACAACGTAGGCGGTTCCTCGACCAGCACGGCGGGAGCTTTGGCTTTGACGGACGAAGATTGGCAAACGACCTTTAACGCCAATTTATTTTCTTCCGTGCGTCTGGATTGCGGATTCCTGCCCCATATGAAGGAGCGGCAAAGCGGAGCGATCGTCCATATTTCTTCGATTCAAAGCCGACTTCCCGGCAATATGACCATGTCTTATTCAGCAGCCAAAGCCGCACTCGTGAATTACAGCAAAAATCTGGCGACTCAATTTGGCCCGGAAGGGATAAGAGTCAACGCGGTAGCGCCCGGATTTACCGAAACGGAAGCTGCGGGACGCTTGATCGAGCGCATGGCCGCCAACGCCCAAACGGATTATGAATCCGCGCGCCGACAGTTAATGGATGAACTCGGAGGCATTCCTCTTGGCCGGCCGGCCAAACCCGAAGAAGTTGCCGAGCTTACCGTGTTCCTGGCTTCGGCTCGGGCTTCTTATATTACGGGCTGTGAATACGTCATCGACGGCGGAACGATCCGCACTGTCTAATCCCGAGAGCGAAGGAGTTGAGAATATGAAGCTTGATATCCATCTGCTGCCGCCGGTTATTCGGGATTTCATCGCCGCCGCCAATCAACCTGATCATGCTGCTTACCTGGATTGTTTTGCGGAAGATGCGCTTGTGTTCGACGAAGGCCAAGAGCGCAAAGGCAAAGAGGCGATACAAAAATGGAGCAGCGAGCATCACTTCGGCGCTCATATCGTGCTCGAACCGATCCGACATCGGACAAGCACGGATGAAATCGGGGTCGTGTTCGAGGTAGACGGCGATTTCGATAAATCCGTTCTGCCCGATCCGTTCTGCTTGGAGTTTCTTTTTCAGATCAAGCAGGATAAGATTCAGCGGCTGGTGATCCAACCACCCAAAATGATCGTCAATCATGTACTGCTGAAGCTGAAAGACCGCCGTCCCGAGCAGATCGAGCAGGCGCAAACCGTACTGATGAGTCTACAAGGAAAAATAGACGTTCTGCTACATATCCAGGTGGAACGCAATGTTCGCCCCGGCGCTTCCGCTTATGATCTGATCCTGATTACCCGGTTTGCTTCTATGGAAGATCTGGATCAGTACCTCATTGACCCGGCCCATCAGGAGGTCGCCCAGTGGATTGGAACGGTCGTGGAGACGCAGGCGTCGGTGTGCTGCGAAGTTGGAGAGAGATGAATGCTGAACTGCGCTGCAGAATTTGTGAATTAGGCGGTGGAAACGGGAAAGACGTAAGTGATGCGAAATATGGGAAAAATGCGAAAGAAATAAGACTCTAATCGGTAAAGACGGCTATCCGACGCATACAGCGCCGAGGCCGTCTTTTTTTGAGCCGCAGAGCGGAGTCTATCGTATAATGGAGGTATCACATCAAGAGCGGAAAACGGGAGGATCTATGTTTATTCAAATTATTGGAGTCGGCAAGCTGAAGGAAAAATATCTCGTCCAGGGGATTGCGGAGTACAGCAAGCGGCTGACGCCGTACCTCAAGCTGCAGATCATCGAAGTACCGGACGAGAAAGCACCGGATACCCTGAGCGACGCGGAAGTGAAGATTGTGAAGGACAAGGAAGGCGAGCGGATCTTGAGCCACATCAAGCCGGATGCTCACGTCATCGCGCTGGCGCTCGACGGTAAAATGTGGAGCTCGGAAGATCTGGCCTCGGAGCTGGATCGGCTGGCGACTTACGGCAGCAGCCATGTTGTGTTCGTGATCGGCGGCAGCCACGGGATCAGCGACGACGTGTTGAAACGGGCACAGCAGAAGCTGTGTTTTGGTCGGATGACGCTGCCGCATCAGTTGATGAGGTTGGTGCTGGTGGAGCAGGTGTATCGGGCGGTGAAGATTAATCGGGGAGAACCGTATCATAAGTAGGGCGAAATTTAAAATATAATACTTTTTCGATAATAAGTCGCTAAGTGTCTTTTAAGTACTTTGGATTATCTCATGGAATAACGTTTTTAACTCATGCTTTCTAGAAATACAGAGTTAAACTGAAATTTCAATTTACTAAAACAAGTTTCTTTGATATAGTTCATTTAACAGATTTTATCGCATATTATCGCATAAAAGGAGTGGATAGTAATGAAATCGAAGTTGACAGAAAGACACCAAGCCATGGCATACGTTTTAAAACATGAGTTTGGATATACGCAGAAGGATATAGCTTCATTAATGAAAGTAAACCAGTCTACAATAAGTAATGCTATAAAGGAGTTTAAGTTTAAAAAGCAAATCCAGGATTTAAGTTTAGAACTAAAAGAAGCGAGAGATAAAATTTCACAAATTGCGGAAAAAGGAATCGATTCTTCTACGCTTATTGGATCTCCTATGATAATTGATATAACTCCTAAAAGTTAATTGGTTATAAAAATCAAATGAATACAAAGATTAAGGTAATACTTACAAACCAAATTCAAAATTATTTTTAGTGTCAGAAGACTTGTCGTGTAAAGTAAAAGCCCCTGCCGCTGTATAAGCGGGAGGGGCTTTATTTAAAAAATGTTTCTGAGCTTCTTCGTTAAATGCTAATTCGATCCGGTCCACTCTCTTCCTCTCATCCAGAGTAATCCGTTTCACAATCAAGTGAAGCAATGTCTTCCGCTGCACAAACGGTGACCGTCTCAATAACTCCTCGAACCTCTCCATCAAGGAACGCACAAGCTCATAAGGAACTGGCTCCGACTGATCGTCTCGAACCGCCACCTCCAGCTTCGACCTTCGCCTCAGTTCCACATCCAGCTCCTCATTCAAATCTTTGAGCCTTTCACTGAACAGCAGCCGATCAATCTCATCCATCTCGTACAGCTCCAGGTACTTCCGTTTCTTCTCCTCCAGCTTCTCGATTCGAGACTTCACAGCAGAAAGTTCAGCCTGCGCCGGTTTGGACTGCTGAGTCCTTTGCTCGTTTACCCTCTGCACAATCGCCTTCAAAATCGAAGGGTTCTCGACGACGCTACGAATCCGATCAGTCACAGCCTGCTCTGCTTCCAGCTTGCGAACACTGTTGGCGTGGCAAACAGAACTTCCTTGACTACGAAACCGGCTGCACGAGTAATACATACGAGTCATTTTGGTTCCGTCCCTCATCCTGTTGACCGTCCGGCTGGCGGTCATCGCCGCCCCGCATTCGGGGCAGCGGATGATTCCGGTCAATAGGTATTCGCCTTCAAAGCGCTTCTGAGGCATCTTCGATTTTTTTCGTTGAAGGAACTGGACTTTCTCCCACAACTCTTCGGAAATGATCGCCGGGTGAAGCCCTTCTACAATGATCTCGTTATCGCTCTGACCCCGACGACGTTTCTCGGACCAATTCTCGTAGCGATTATAGCGGATCTTTCCCACGAACATCGGGTTGGTGACAATGTCTTTGATGGCCGTAGTGGAAAAAGGCTTTTTGCGCTTTGTCCGATGGCCTTCCTGGTTCAGCTCGTTGGCAATTGATTTAAGCCCTCGGCCTCCGGCGTACATTTCAAAGATGCGGCGCACGAGATTCGCTTCTTCCTCAACCACGATGACTTTCGTATCGCGACCGTACGGATTGCCATACTCATCGACTTTTTGAATCTTGTATCCGAGCGGAACCTGACCGTTGTGCTTGCCGGTCTTGGCACGCTGCTTATGGCCCATCTTCACGTTCTCTACGATCGTGTTGCGTTCGAGTTCGCCGACGGCTCCCATCATCTGGAGCGCGAAGCGTCCCATCGGAGTGCCGGTCTCGAAGTTTTCCGAGAATGAGCGAAAAGCTACGTTGTTCTTCTCCAGCAGATCGACAATGTGAAGCAGGTCGATGTTCTTGCGCGCCAAGCGGTTGAACTTCCAGACTACCACTTCGCTAAAGCGACGCTCCTTGGCGTCGCGAAGCATCCGCTGAAGTTCGAAGCGGCCGTCCATGCTTTTGCCGCTGACCCCGCGATCCACGTACTCGTCGAAGATGACCTTGTCATAGAGCTTGCAGTAGGTTCTGAGCGTGTCGAGCTGGGCGTCGATCGAGTAGCCGTGCTCGGCCTGCTCCTCTGTGCTAACGCGGGCGTAGATGGCTACGCCGGCTGTGTTTTCCATGCGGACTCACTTCCTTTCTCCGGAATACCTGCGACATTGAGGTTGGCAATCGCGGCCGTTCCGTATAGGGTGGAATTTTTGATCTGGCGATCGGCGGGGACCACGATCTTCTCTATTATGGTTTTCAGCAATTGCTTCTGCTGCTCGGGCATGGCTTGGCGAAAAATAGAACCGAACCGACTCAGCGCAGTTCTTACTTCTTCCAGATTAGGGCCGTCTGAGCGGATCGAAGAGGTCTGTCGCTCCAGCTCGACCTTTCGCAATATCAGCGGCTCAGAAGCCGCATCCAGACTGTGCAATTTTTCTTGAAGATCCTCTTTGCTGAGGTAGTCCTCTTCGAATAGCTCGAAGCAGCGCGTTTTTCGCCGTCGAAGTGTTTTCAGCTCCTTCTCCAACTCGGACAGCTCGCGGAGGAGATCGGAACGATTCTGCTGGGTATTTTTGCCGCGAATCGCTGAGCAGAGCTGGCTTGTAATCTCTTCGCCGGAAACCAGCCTTTCGATCTGCAGGACTACCCAGCGTTCTATTTCGTCCGCCGGAACGTGGTTGGCTTTGCAAGCCGCAGCGCCTCGGTTATGGTATCGTCCGCATACATAGTAGTGCCTGAAGAGCAGCGCTCCGCTTTGTCGCTGCCGTTTGCTATGGATGGGGATCATTCCGCTGCCGCAGCTCGGACACTTGAGCAGACCGGGCAAAAGATACACCCGCTCCGTCTTTTTGGCCGACGGCTTGGAGCGCTTTTTCAGCTGGAGTTGAACTTGGCTCCACAGCTTGTCGGAAATAATAGGAGGGTGCTCGCCTGCTACAACGTGCTCCGTAAGCTTCCCCTTAGATTTTCCCGGCTCCTGAGTTCTATACTTGATCTGTCCAATATAGTTCACGTTTCGCAGAATGTTGCGTACGCCGTTCACGCTGAACAGCCGGCCTTTCTTGGTCCGGATTCCGGACTTGTTGAGCCTGTTGGTAATGGCCTTGAAGCCGAGTCCCGCAGCGTACCACTCAAAAACTTGCCCGACGACCAAAGCCTCTGCAGGCACGATTTCTGCTCTGGCATTATTTGAGCCAGTCCCGCTGGTTTCCCAGCGGTAGCCGAGCACGAGGTTGCCGCAGTTCCACTTCCCCTGCTTGCTGCGCTGACGTAGACCCAGGCGCACGTTCTCCGCCGTCTGCTCGCGTTCGAACTGGGCAGCCGCCCCGCGCATCTGGAGCAGAAAAGTGCCGATCGGCGTATCCGGCGGCATTTCCTCGGTCAGGCTGTGCATCCGAATGCCGAGAGACTGGAACAGTTCGGCCATCTGGAGGAAGTCCTGCAGGTTCCGCGACAAGCGGTTCATCCGCAAGAAGACAACCTGTCCAAATGCTCCCTGCTTGGCGTGGTGAAGGAGATCCTGCAGCGCCGGCCGCCCCGTAATCGACTTGCCGGAGATCCCTTCGTCGGCGTACAGCTTGTAGACGGGGATGGCGTGGAGCGTGCAGTATCGGAGCAGCTCCTCGCGCTGGGCCTCCAGGCTGAATCCCTTGACCTGCTCCTCGGAAGATACCCGGATGTACAGTGCGGCGGCAGGATTGGCTTTCATCGCGTTGTCCATCTAAGCTGCCCTATCGTCGGCATCCTCGCTGGAAAGCGTCTCGGGATTGGCCTCGATATACTGGCAGACCATATCGGAGAGAATGTCGACGAAATGGGCGAACTCTGCGTTTGCGATAGGTGTGTTCATAGGTTGTCTCCTCCTGAGTGGATAGTCGTTTTCCTTGCGGCTACATCAAGCCTCGTTCTTTCATGCTGGCAAAGCGGTTCTCGCCGAGTACAAGGTGGTCAAGCAGTTCGATGCCCATCAGCGATCCGGCATCCCGAATCCGCTCGGTCAGCTCGACGTCTTCGCGGCTCGGATCGGGGAGGCCGGACGGATGGTTGTGGCAGGCGATGATTGACGCGGCATTCGCCATGATGGCCAGCTTGAAAGTCTCTCTCGGGTGCACGAGGGAAGCGTTCAGCGTTCCCCGTGACACCTCATGCAGAGCGGTGGGCTGGTTCTTGGTATCCAGGGTCATGATGCAGAAGACTTCTCGATCAGAGTCCCCGATGAACTGTCGGAACAGCTCGGCGGCTTCTCTCGGACTACTGATCTTTCGCTGAGGATACAGAATCGACGGTTTTTCTCGAACCATTTTCAGGCTGAGGCACTGGATACGCTTGGCGGGTGTTTTCTTAGGATTGGACATGTATACTCCTCCGTTTGCTGATCGAATGGGCAGCCGGTTACTCGGGCTGTACGTAGGTATAATATGAGTCCGACTTTTCGTTCAGTTCCCGGAGGAGTCGTGTCACTTGTCGGGACGCTTAGGGTGCGAGCGACACCGTATATTCCCTTGAGTTACCTGGGTTCTCCGTCTTTTGGGTCGCTGTGGCGCTTTCTTGGAAATCTTTTTTGGCACCCTGGGGAGGAGGGGGGTTCCTCTATCTCTTTTTTCTATCTTTTTCTTCGAAATAAGTGTCCCAAGCGCCACGGGTTAGACGAGATCCCAGGCAGCCGTTGGGGAAATGGAGTGGCACCTACCCTTTCGAAGTGTCCCGCAAGCGTCCCAAGTGTCCCAGAAAGCCAATAGGTAGTAGCAACTTCTTTATGAGGTTATTCAATATCCTCAATATCTGTAATTGTAGTGAATCCTGTCCGCAAATCCGTTGTCTGCTGCGATAGCTGCTTTAGTCTGACTCCCTCCAGCCCGCGAATGCCTCCCGACTTATAGCGGTTTACTGCTATGTTTTGACCTCGAAGGTTATTTTCGATGGCATTGAGGAGACGCTGATTGTTCATTGGATTGGAGATATTGGCACCTGTGCACCAACTCTGGTAGCGGACCGCCATGTCGCGATTCGGTATCCGATCGTCAGGTTTGCCGGCCTCGATGTTGTCCTCAATGAAGCGTTCGATCGGATCGAGGTCCATTCTATAGTCGTCCAGCGCTTGTCTGGCAGCTCTGGAATTGGAGAATCGGAACTTGTTTTTCTGCAGGCGTCGGAGCCCTCTCAATGCAAAGTTCAGGATGCCGGGAAGCTCTTTGTTCAGCTTAGCGGCGAGATGAGGATCTTGTTCCTCTTCCCTGAATATGCGATTGAAGGGGAGGACGATCAGGCGCCGTGTAAAGCCGTGGCTCTTGTCTCTGGAATAAGGAAGATTGTTCAGCGCCAGAACCAACTTGCAGAACGGCTGATAGGAAAACCCTGGCCCGTACTTAACTTCGACTCGAATACTGTCTCCTGCTACGACGGACTTGAAGAACTGCGTGTTTAGGCCTTTTGAGCCGACCTCATTCTCCGTAGAGAGGAGAAGCGACTTGTCGACGAGTTCCGAGCGGGCGAACGCTTGGTCCAGGTCACTCAAGGTCAAGTTTGTAACGTTCTTCTTGCCGACGAGCTGCTCCAATACGCCAGCCAATATGCTTTTCCCGTTCGCCCCTTGACCGTAGAGTACGAAGGCTTTCTGAGCCTCAACTCCTGAGGTGAGGCAGTAGCCAAACATCTCTGCGGTAAGGTCGATCAGCTCCTGGTCGTTGTTGTAGATCTGTGCCAGAAACTGATCGAAGCGCGGGCAGGCTGCCTTCGGATTATAATGAATCGGGATGCGAATGGTCGAGTGAAATTCCGGCTTATGCCGATAGAGCTTGAAAGGTCTTCTCTCTGGTTCTTTTCGTTTGTTTCTCAAGCTGAGCATTCCGTTCTCTAGATTGAGCAAATTTCGCCGGCCGTCCATTCTCTCTACAGTTTCGGCTTGCAATTGCAGAGCTTTGAGGTAAGCCTCCTCCGTTATCGGTCTCCAGAAGTCGGCAACATAGCCATTCAGAATGTCGCGCAGCTTACGCCGGAGCTGGTTATCGCTAAGGACGTTCCAGACTCCGTCGTCGTATAGGTAGAAGCGGTCCCCCAGTGTGTGCACGAGCTTGAGGCGATGTTCGACGACGTGCCGGGCAAAGGCGTTCGGGTTGAGCCCCGTTGGTCTTCCGCTGTTACGATCTAGGATGAACCCTACAGTGGAAAGGTTTACTGAAGGCAGCGGAGCTGCCTTTTTACGGGGAGTAGCAAGAGATTTGACCGGGCTGTTTGTGATCTGTCCTTTTTCGTTCTTGCGCACATTGTTCGGAAAGCAGAGGCCGACCTGCTTGACATCGCAGCCAAAAGTTGTGCAGCGCGTACAGCCTTTCGGAGGATTCGCTATGAGCTCGCTTATACGCCGCTCGCTTCCCGCGTCGTGCTTGACTGAGGCCCGAGAGAAAGCCAGTGCAGCTTGCGGATTACCTGAGGCGATAAGCAGGGAGATCCATTTGTACCACCGCTCTTCCGGAAGTCCGTCCTGCTGCTGGATGCTCCAGTCTTGCGCGAAAGCCGGGCAGGAGGATTGCAGGATAGTCAGTGCAGGATCTTCGGCGGGCACTTTCTTAGACCGGTTCTGGTTTCGATTCAAGTAATCGGGAAGTTCAGCTAAGCCATTCGTATGAATTGCGGTGGTCTTATCCATTCGTAGTAGCCTCCGTTTCTGTGTTTGGAAGGGGGAAGAACGGTGCAGCTGTTCTCTCCCAATAAGAGAAATTCTGAGTGTGTTGCGTCTGGATTCGGATCGCTGATTGAGTACTTTTTTACGATACAGTCTTTTGGAGCGGCAAAGATGTATCGCATTCCGCCGCCTGGAGTAGAGAACTGCCACGTGTCAGGCAGCTCTCCTTCGCTGAGCTCTTCTAGCTTCTGACGTCCGAACT
This sequence comes from Saccharibacillus kuerlensis DSM 22868, assembly GCF_000378145.1. GTDB lineage: Bacteria > Bacillota > Bacilli > Paenibacillales > Paenibacillaceae > Saccharibacillus > Saccharibacillus kuerlensis. The sequence goes on from NZ_KB899284.1 coordinate 64,324, forward strand.
CTCCATCCAGGTCAATGGCAACGAGCCCCTGCCGCTGTCCGAGTGACATTCCGATGTTGGCCTGGGGCCACTTTTTGAACCACCGCTCGATTTCGGCGTCCGAAGGGACGCCGGCGTTCTGCCAATTCCTAATAAGCGGTCGCTTGCCAGGCGAGCGGCAAACTTCGATATGCCTAGCGCTCATGCCGGCGTGATCGGCAGGGCACATCGGAATAATATGGAACCCTGCGTGAGCGTACTCTTTGGCTTGTTCTATCATTGGGCTTGAGGCTCTGCTTGAACGGTAGTATCTTTCTTCAAAGTATATTTGACATGTTCTTCAAGGCCGAAGAGGCCCAACATCTGGTTATACCTGTACTTTAGCTCCAACATGTCAGGGTCTAGTACGCCAGCATCGCATAAAGTAAAGAAGTCACTCACTCGGCTTGAGATCTTCATTTCTTCGAGAAGTCGCTTTTTGATGTTTTTACAGATTTTTTTTCGTTGCTTTTCGGTAAACCCCTTTAGACTTACTAGACCTGAAAAGTCTCGATAAGAGTCGATCTTTGTTTCATAGACTTCATTATCTGATTCGGAAAGTCCATAATGGGCAGCGAAGCAATTGAATCGGTGGCACGCTTCGAACATTGCCGCCTCTCTAGCCTGTAGATTAGTCATATCTTTGAACTTCTGTCCATCCATGCCAGTCAGTCTGAATCGGAGAGAGAAGACTGTATCCGAGTCGTCATCTTCCAGTTTATTCTCAAAGCTGTTCCAATCGATCCTAGCCTGCTCTTTATAAACTGCGATCATGCCTTCTTCAAATTCTCCTTGATTGGAATAAAGCTTCTCTCGTTGCATCGTTAACAATTGTTCCATTTTGCTTCCTCCTTGAATGGGCTATTAGATAGGGAAGCGAGAAGGAAAATCCTCTCGGCGACGCCTTCGCAGATAGATATAAGCCATGATTGCTAAGCCTAAACAGCGCTACTTGTCGCTAGAGAGAGGCAAAAAGGTCAGTTTTAGGGAACAGGGGAGCAACTCCTCGCGGATAGCGTTTTTGCTAAGAAAAAACTTTTTTTTTTTGCGATACCTATTCAAAGACAAAAAAAGACAGAGATTATCCTCTCTGTCTTGATATATTAACTTCATGAGTAATATAATGTAATATTTTTTTGCTAGCTTTCTTGTACTCCTTTGATCAAGAACTTCTACGTTTCGATAACACAACAAATCCGAGAACGATGACCACTACTGTAATAGCCCAGATAGGATGATTTTTGATGAAATCGAGCGTCAGCGATACAACAAAATAAGCAGCTGTAAGGCTACCAGCTATAGTAGCAATAATCCCGTAGAGACCGAAATAAGTGATAGAAAACAAGCGATTTACCAGAATGAAAAAGACGATCCCTAATACGATGGTTGATACAGTTACCATATATAAAACTTCCTCTCATGTTTCTTAATTTGAATTCACTCAATTGGCAGACTGCAGAAATTCTTTATCTACATACTTATAGATTTCAACCAGTCCCTGCGATCCGTAGGGAGCAATCAGTTGGTTACCATCGAGCACGATGTAAGATTGAGAGCCGATGGCCAGATCCTGCGTCATAGGGTCTACTTTCTCCACGTTTGCGACATCGGTGTAAGAGAACACCCATACAGCTTCGTCGATCACAGAATCTCCGGCTGCTAGAACCAACTCGTCTATGCCGTCGCCATCGAAGTCGTGAAGGGCGGCTTGGATCGCATAGCCTGTACTCAGCTCGCCGTAGTCGTCGAACGCGCCGGAATCTTCCACGCCGGAAAGGTCCAGCGGTCGAGCGATGGAACCGGACGGGAATAGGAGGAGAACTTTCACGCCGTTTGGGCTGTCCTGGCCTAGAATTAGCTCGGCTTCCGTACTACCGAAACGAACAGGCATCGAAATATCCGGATCGCCCGTTCGCCATTCTATGTTTGGAATCATACTTCCGTCGGCGGCTCGGATCAGGTCGTCGCTCTGCGGGGCATCTCCGGCGACTTCGTCTTCATCGTCTTCCATTTCTTGACGGTTCAGTTCTTCGTTCTGAGGGGGCTCTTCTTCTGTTTCGGTTACTGGCGAAGCCGCTTCACTCTCTGTAATCGGCTCCGTACCTTCCAGCGCGTTTTCTTTCTCTGTGGAGGATGTTGCTTCTTCAGGTGCCCCAGCTGACTCGGTCGTCTTCGGCTTTTCGGAATCCGCTTCTTTGAGAGAGCCAGTTCCTTCTTCCGTTTCGTTGGTCTTACTTACAGCAGTGGAGGCGCTGTCGACGGGTTCTTCTTTTCCGCAGGCGGAAACTACTGCCAGAGCGAGCACCGTAGGCAGCAGAAAAAGCTTTCTCATTTTGGGCCTTCCCTTCTTGATTGCGAATTTTGATGCTCAGGAACTGTTGCAATCTCCTATTTCCCTAACTCGTTAGGTAGGATATGCCTATTATAATAACTTAAAAGTACTATAACAACGTTTTTTTGTAGTTTGGTAATATGGTTTCCCTTTCCGAATCTTTACTACGCTTAGTGGATAAGAGGGGGAATGAGACTTGTCGGATTTGCTCAAACTCATCGGGGCGCGGATCAAGCAGATTCGTAACGATCGGGGACTGTCCCAGGCTGGGTTGGCGGAGCTTGCGGGCATGCAGGATTCCTACATAGGCGGGGTGGAGCGCGGAACCCGAAACATCTCGATCAACTCGCTGCATAAGATCATGTCGGCGCTGGACGCCGAGCCCATCGACGCATTCAGGTTCGGAGAACTCGAACATACGGATTGGGAGCTCGAAAAGCAGCAGGTGTTAGGCATTCACTTGGCGATGCTGCAAGAGCGTAGTTTGTCCGAGGTGAAGCTCGTAGAGCGTATGGCGCGGGACATGTTCCGCACGTATGACGAAGAGGAACAAGAATAGAAAATACGAGGCGAGCAGACGGAGTAATGACCGCTGCTCGCTTTTTTGATCTGCTGCGCTCCATGTTCCTACTCGAGCATCTTGCGGAGCAGGCCTTTCAGCAGTCGACGTTTCTTTCCGCTTCGTCGCGTCGGTACAGTCACGGCTACAGAGAGCGAGAAAGAGCTTTTGTGCTCTTTCTTCTTCTCCATACGAACAAGAACGTTGGATGCACCTAAGCTCTTTGGTTCGATCTCCTTCCATGTGGCTAACGTCCGTTCGAGCTTAGGAATAAGCATTTCCTCTTCGGGCATTTGGCGCTCCTTTCTAATACAAATTTCTATTGGCTAAGATAACTTTCTATCTATGCGAGCATTCGGGATAAGTCGATGGTACAGGTCAAGCCTCCTTTCTATATCTAGGGTTGATGCTCACACTTACGTCACTGTATTTCGCGTAGAAGCGCATATCTCTCGTCGCCTGGTTGGCCTGCTGAGTGAAGCTTTCTCTCAGACTGTCATCCTCGAACTCGAAGAAATCCCTTTTCTTCTGCGCTCCGAACATGGCAATCAGAGCGTAGTGGTAGCTGGCGGGGTTGCAGATATTGCCGGTTCCCAGTGGGAGGGCACCGACTATTTCGCCTACCGTAAGCGTATCGGGAAGCGGTTCTTTTCGATCTAGCGAAAGCAGCAGGCACGCGAAAAGGACGTCGGCATTAGCTTTGGCGGAGATCTGACTGAGGTCGTAGTTCGTGCAGGGAGAACTCTCCCAATCAAGGTCAGGAAATTCAGGCTCGACTGTCGGCCCCGATCGCCCAATCACGCGAGCGAGCGTATTGCGGTTGCCGTAGGCTTTGAGAAAGCGGCCGAGCTGCAGCGGAGCACGTTCCCCCAGGTTGGTCTGGAGCTTGGGGAGGAGCTGGCGGAAAAACTCGGTGTATCGCTCTAGGTTACCGTAGTCGTAATTTTCGGAAACTTCTTTCTCGTCGTGCTCGATTTCCGCCAGCAGATCGCTCATGGCGCAGAGACGGTGTGTGTCGACGAGCTCGATCGCTTCGGGACTTAGAAGGTGGCACAAAAAAGCGGCAACGTCGAAGCCGACGTTGCCGCTGTCTCCAAACTTGTCTTGCCAGAAGTCGAAGATGTCGGCCGGATTATCGGGAAGGGTTTCGACAAAATCCGACCAGTTTTGAATAGCAATGATTTCGAGCTTTTTGTGAGCGTAAGGCTTGTCTCTTCGCTGCCAAGCTCCGCACTGCCAGGAAAGCGCGGACTTCAAGATAGCAGCGTCTACCGACTTTGGATCGGCGAAAGCCGCGCGCCAATCGTTCAGAGGCCTTTCGGGAAAGCGGGCGTAGGGGAAACGCGAAAGCTGCTCGTCAAGTCGCTCCCGAATCAGCCGGGCCAGGGATTTCTTTTGGTTCTCGTTAAGGGAAAAGGACATAGGAAACTCTCCTCAATGAATGTATTTTGGAACAGGAATGGAAAGGGGGTGGCATGGTGCACGTGGAATAGAGACGATCGCGGAGTGTTAAGGTGGACGTACGAGTGGTGTAGACACGGAGACGTGGGCCTGATTGGACGTACAGCTATTCGAGAAACGGGTCTTCATACTGCACGTGGAAAGGAGCGGCAAGTTCGCTGACCCAGTGGATCGCGGAAGGAAGGTCGCCGCCCTGGAAGATGGGAGTGTCGTTGAACGCCTCGTCTTCCCAGAGAAGCTCTGCCTGTTCGAGTTCTCGATTCACTCGGAAGCAGCAGGTGTTGCCGTCTGTGTATTCGTTCGGTCCGTCGATCAGGTTGTTGGTGCGAAGCACGAGGCGGATCAGGTGAGTGGGCGGGAGCGGAAACTGGGAGAACGGATCGCTATCGAAGGGAAGTTCCCGGGCGTAAGCGGGGAGGAGGCCGGTGAGAGTGTCGGGTGTAAAGGGTCGGGCCGATACTAGCATGAGCCAGATGTTGTCGCCTCCGTTTTCGGGGCCGAGGTCGGTTTCGTCTTGCTCGAAGAGTTCTTTTAGACGCTTCAATATGAGATCGTTGTCGGTGGGGGTTAGACCGGATTTTTGGCGCAGCCACTTCTCGATTGTCTCGTCGTGGGAGCCGGCTATTGTGAAGAAGGTGGTCATGTAGGAGTCGTTGTAGACGACACCGATCATGTAGGCTGTGCCAGTTTGATCCGGAAGTTCGATGGCTTGAACGTACTCTGGCGTGCAGCCGAGAAGTCCGCCGTCTTCGCGGCTGAGGCCGATGAAGGAGAGATCGTGAAGATTGTCGCCGGGTTCGAGGAGGATGATTGGGCCGAGGTGGTCTAGTGTGAAGATAGTGTCTTCTTCGTCACCGTGGGTAGAATGGAGGTGATCGAAATGAGCTTGGATCTGCGGAAGTAAGGTTGGGAAGGTATCAGTATAGCAGAGAGTAGTGAGGTCTTGTTGAGTTTGGATGATTTTCATAGTATATAGGCCTCCAAAATAAAAATAGAGCTTTAAGCATATGCTTAGAGCTCTTCAGAAATATAATATTAATTTTCATCTGGCTTAATTACATATCTTGCTCTGATGGTATAAGACACACTTCTTCGAATGTACGATCTATAACTTCTTGACTCGGTAATTCTGTTTCGTAACTTTTCCCTAAAATTACAAGCTGCTGAATAGTAGGATACTTGATACTTCTTAAGTCTGTAGCGTTAACTTGAGTGTTTCCACTGAACTGCCTGAAGTACAAATCTACCAATGTAGAATTCAAGAAAAGCGATAATCCTTTTGCTAACGTCAAGTCTAAACCATTTCTATTGATATGATAGTAGTTAACCTTGTTCTCAAATGCTACTAGATTAGAACCAGTTAAGCTTTCCTCGTAAACGGCTGCTACAACCCTTCTTTTTTCTTCCTTCGAAGTCATGCGTTTCACAAGCACATAGTTCCCACGTGGGCGAAGTTTAGACATTAATTTTTCGCTTATAAGGATAGAGTTATACTTTTTGACCTGTACTTTCGGCCAAAGCACTTTTCCAATTCCTTGATTGAAGTGTTCGGGATAAATCAAAGGCACTGAATCAGGAGAAGGTTCTTTCAATAGCGTGCTCTTTTCCTCTCTGAAGTCAACGACTGGGCCTGTAGAGAGAGTTAATCCCAAATTCTCAAGAGTACAAGGAAGACCTTCTATAGCATTTTTTGTCGCAACATCAGAAATATCTTTAATTAGTCGAATCGTGAGCAATGGATCGTCAGATAAAACGAGTTCTTCAAAGCGGATTTTGTTAGTTTCTATATTCTCGAAGTTCTTCGTCTGACTAAAAGTTAAAGTTACCTCGTATCCTGTTACTGGTTTCTTATTGATAAGATGGTAGATCACGTTTTCTTGTAAAACATTATCCTCTGCAAAGACCTTACTTCTAGACTCAAAAAGATGAAAGTGATTAATCATAGTATCCTTCACTAGTTCTTCTCGAAACCTTTTAAAGTATTGTCCATTACAGAAGCTTCTAGGAGTGATTGCTACAAGCTCGCCATCCTTTAACAGCCATCTTTTAGAAAGAGCAACAAAAGCAGAGTAAAGATTAGTAACATCAAGATCGATTGAAGCCAATAACTTTTTTTCTTTGGAATTACTGCTGAGTTTCTGGTAAGGAGGATTCAGGATTGCTAGGTCAAACTTACTTTTTGCTGTAGCTGATGGTAGCTTTTGAACACTACTGTGTATGAAATTCTCGTTCACTATTTTCCCAGTGAATTTAATATCAAAATCGGAACAAACTTGATGACAGATGGTTAGAGTTTCTTGCAAGGCAGCTGAAAGGCTCTTATCTATTTCAAATGCTTCCCAGTAAATTTCTTTAGGTTTTTCTTCCCAGCTACATATTTCTTTTATAACGGCGGCACCTAGAATACCTGCACCAGCGCCTGCATCCAAAATTCTAATTTTTTTCTTTTTTCGTACTTGAAATAAACTTGCCATAAAAGCGGCGGTTACGATGTCCGTAAAAAACTGTTCAAGTCCTTCTTTATTTTTAGCGTCTAACTGCTGCCGAGCAGATTCAGAGATAGTAGAAAGCATATTTGAGAAATTCACTGGATACATGGATTCTTCTTTAAAAACAAGCACACCTTTTTCGATAATAAATCCCATCAGAAAAACTCCTTAAGGCATAATTTTTTATTCTGCAATACTTCAGTTAAAAATTTCTTGACGCAGAATACAACTGCAATTATATTAATAACTATCGGAACAACAATTGCATTCAGAGGTGAGGATTTTGAAAACAAATGTCCAAGAAATTTTGACGATTTTAGAAGGGATGGCATTCCCAAAACAGTACACAAATGAACTAACCGCTATCTGCATACTGGCACTACAAGATCGTACTCCACGGTCAGGTCTGATTAAAGGCCATACTTGCTTAGCTGAGGGAGCTAGAATAACGGATATCCTCAATTATGCTCGAAACGATCTAGGTAAGAATTATGCAGAAAACACTCGTGAGACCGTAAGGAAGAACAGCTTAAAACAATTAGTTGAATTCGGTTTGGTACATGTAAACAAAGACGATCCTAAGAGGTCCGTTAATTCTGGTAAAACCAATTATACCTTAGTAGAAGAGTTTAGCGAACTGTTACAACTACAAGGGAACCCTGAATTGTTGGCTCAAAAAATGCTTAATTTTGCAGATGAAATTACTTTGAATCGGCAATCGTACTTAGCTGAGTTACAACAACACGACATAATGATTAATGTACCTTTTTCAGATACAATAATCCCTTATTCACCTGGTGACCATAACGTCATTGCTAAGCTTATAGTTGAAGAGATCTTTAAAGAAGATGACCGAGAGATACATTTGGCCTATCTAGGCGATACTAAAGATAAGAGTAAATTCTTGAATGGAGATCTTTTAAACCGTCTTGAGATCTCTATAGATCAGCATGCGAAGCTCCCAGACGTAATAGGAGTTGATTTGAATAAAGGAGAAGTATTTATCTTCGAGGCTGTAGCATCAAGTGGTCCAGTCGATACTTTGAGAAAGAAGGAGTTAGAGCTTCTTTTTGCACAGTGTCCATACCAGTTACGAATGGCTACTGTGTTTTTGAAGCGAAATGTGTTTCAGAAGTACTCTAATAATATAGCTCCTGATACTACAGTTTATGTGATTGAGAATCGGATGAAGATTTCGTACAAAGAGTATTGATACCAAAATTCAAAGGAGAATTAAATTTGCGACTCTTAAATGTTACATTAAGCGGAATCAAGAAATACACTAAGCCTCAAAGTTTTAACTTTGAAGACAGCACTTCTATAAATACATTAAGTGGAAGGAATGGAGCAGGAAAAACTACTATTTTTGCAGCAGTCATGCAAGTTCAAAAAGCATTTTTCATTACTAGAATGCAAAATGTAGTGACCAGTGCCGAATATGAGAAGTTATCTACAAAACTTGGGCAAGAATTGTATAACTCCTCATTTGAAAAGGGATCTTATATAGAAGTAACTTTCGAATTCGATAAAAAAGATAGAGCTTTGATTGCTCCTTCCAATGTTTTTGATGAAAACTTTAAATTGTATTGGCCTGAAGATTTAGAAGAGAATCATACTTGCAAAGTAACAGCTAAATTAAAAGTACATGGTATCCTCCAGAATACAGCTCAGTGGAGTATATTTCTCGACGACAGGGACAATGCAATTCTAGGCGCTTTTTGGAATCTCGAAAACCCCAGAAACGTAGTAGCTTTTATAAATTCTAGCAAAAATATCGTAGAGCAAGATGTCATGTTTGATAACTTAAAGTTAAGACCTAGTAGAAAGCCAGTTAATTCGATTTCAAGTGTTGTATATTTTGCAATTGAACCTGAAAGTGCTTTTGAAAAATTATACGAATTAATGGTGAATGACTATTTATATGAAAAGATGAACCCAGTAAACCGTAAAACTAGTTCACCAAGAAATGACATTTATTACCATGTCACAAAAGTTCTTTTTGATTATTTATCTCCACATCTGATGCTTAAAAACTTATCTTTTGTTCAAAAAGAAGACCAGTTTGTTATAACAGCTCAGCAGCGAATTGTTGGTAAGTCTAGTGCCTACGATATGCGTGGTTTTAGTGCGGGAGAAAAGCTATTATGGTACTCATTACTTTTTATTAACTACACGAAAAGTATGGGAATATTAATAATTGATGAACCGGAAAATCACTTGCACGAAGAGTTGGCAAGCAAGTTAGTCGCGTTGTTGCAGGGTCTTGTTGAAGCAGAAGATTATAAAAAGTTTATTAATACGTTAGGAAATAGAAACAATGTTAGATTGCCAAGCTTAGAAAAAGAACTTTTAAAAGAATATGTCTTTTTTAGACTAAGTCAAGTTTTTCTTCTTACTCATTCTAAAAGTTTGATTTATCAGAATTTTACAAACGGAAAAAATTTCGCTTTACAAAATAATACAGTTTCGGTGATAGATTACGAGTCTTGCGAAAGAGTCCTTCGAGATATAGGACTTAGCTACGTAAACGATAAAGTTCTTTTTGTAGAAGGTCAAACTGATGTAGTACTTCTAGAAAAGGTAGTCGGACAATATAATATTAAAGTTAAAGAACTAGATAATTGTAATGAAATCATAAAGGTGTTCAAGTCAGTAAAGCAGATTAAAGATTTATTGAAAGACCCTATTTTTGTATTTATGATCGACAGAGATACAAGAAGTAATGAGGAAATAGAGAAACTAAGAAATGAAGATGAAGAGTATTTTGAAAAGCACTTTATAATTCTTGACAAACATGAACTAGAAAATTACTATCTTGAGCCAAGTGTCTTAGAAGAAGCGTTAAAAACATTTGAGCATCCAACCGACCTGGTTTATCAAGCACCTAGCTTACAAAATATTGAAGAAATTATTTTTGAAGTAGCAAATTTGAAACTCGATGATACTAAAAGAAAATATTTGAACTACAACCTAAACAATACGATAGGGAAAATGAATAGTTTAATAAAGAGAAGAGATTTAAAAGTGGACACAATACAGAATCATGAGCAGCACATTGAAGAGATATTGTCGGGGGAAAATTTTGAAAAGATCAAAAGGGAACTTATTGAACATTTTGAAGCTATGGAACAAAGTTTTTCTGAATCCAACTGGCGCAGTAATTGGCGAGAATTAATGGATGGAAAATCTGTTTATAGTTTAGTAATTAATAGGTTATCCCAAGGATGTCCTGGGGATGAAAACTCATTAAAAAGAAGAGTAACTGAAATATTGTTGTCTTCTAGAGACACGGAATTCAAGAGATTGACTAACCAAATTTTTAGAATGTTCAATATCGTAGAAGGTCCTATAAGAGATACAACTTTTGAGGAGACTATTTAAATAATCTATAATGTTAGAGAGCCCTTTAATTTTAAAGGCTCTCTTTTTAATTTTGGAATTTTATTGATTCTATACAATTCACCTGAAACTTTATATACTTGCTTGTCGTATAAAAAGTCAAAAGGAGGGTATGTCGTGTTTAATAAAAGAGGTTTCCAGAGGATAAAAAGAACTTTCAAGCAGGCAAAACCAGGTTTAACTAGGTGGGGATTCTTTTTGTCTACAGTGGCTTTTATTTTGACATACGTAGCTGAGCGAGTCTACTTAAACAATCCTCATGCATGGTATGACATTACAGGACGTGAAGATATTCTGCTCCTTGGCCTTGCATTAGTATTTTCATTGGTGCATATGTACATAAAAATTAGCCTTTTGGCTTTTGAGTTGTATTTAGGTGTAGGGAACCCTAAGTTAACAATACTTAGCATACTTGCTCCATTTATTTTCATTCTACATTCTTTATTTACCATGTCGCCTTTATATATTATGCCACTTTTAATGATTGTGTTGCTTCAGGTTTATAACTACTTTAGAGCTCAACCTCCAAAGCTAGCTTGAAGATCCTCAAAATCTATTTTAAGAATCGTATGCTAGCATAAGTTTTATAATTTCTCTTTTAAAAATCAAAAGGCACCCATTTGGGTGCCTTTTGATTTCGCTCTGTAACTGATACGGTGAGCCCTACCATAAGTAGACACAATCTCCACAAACCAATTGTACTCCTCAATCAGTGTTACTCTGAAGAGCAGTAGAACTTCTTTTTCGTTCTTTGTACAGAAAGTCGTCGGGATTAGGGAAAATAGAGTCTGAATAGAAAAGCCTACTTCCGATTTTTACGGAAGTAGGCTTTTCTAATCCTATTTTTTCATAACTTTTTCGAATTTAAAGAAGTCATCTTCGCCGGGGAAAGGACTCTCGTCGTTGTGACCGTGATCAGGCGAATGCGGGTCGGGATGATATTTATTGTAGAACTCTACGATATGGAATCCGCATTTGTTCACATAGAAATGAATATTTCGCTTTTCGAAATAAGGGGTTCCGGTTTCCCATAACACGGTGTCCGGATATTGGGCTTCGATTGCGTGCCAAGCGGCAAGACCGATACCGGAGCTATGATACTCTGGAGACACATAAAAAAAGTCGAGAGAATTATGATGAGTCTTGCTGTCGATCCGGACGATGGCACCTCCTACTTTATTGCCGTTTTGAATAATGTGGTGACCGACTGCACCGGGAGCATCCAAAGACGCTTCGATGTCGCTGTCAGGCGGGATTGGTTCATTTTCGTTTGTGCCGAACGTTTCGATGACGGAAATTGCAAAAGCTTCCTGTAATTTTTTTTTGAATTCCGGTAAATCGGATGTTTCCAGCGCTGCTAGAGTGATTTTTGCCGCTTTTTTTGTATTCATGCTTAGGGGTATCCCCTTTCCTTAAATTTTTTACTGAACCGATTCTCCGACAGGAGGCGATATCGTTTTGGAATGTTCTTTTACTTTGCCGTAGGTCAGCTTACGCCATACAAATTCCATAGGCCCATACTTGAATCGTTTTAACCAGAACGTACTGAACAAAGTAAGAGCTAGGTATACGGCCAGAGCGATCGTCAATGTACCGATAGGCTGAATACGGTTGGCAAGGCCGAATCCGTACCCCAGCAGCAGAATCGTTCCAATGATCGAGTGCAGCAGATAACATGTCAACGACATCCGTCCAACTTTGGTGAAAATCATCAATACGCCTTGCAGTCGAGGAACATAGAGCAGCATCATCGCAAGGGTGCTCATATAGAACATGCTTCCGGTCAAGCCTCCATTTTGCATCAAGACGGAAGAAAACTCCATCGCTATATAATTATCGGAAGAAAGATGAACAGTGAATAACGAACTGCTTTCCGTAACGACAAAAGCGATTGTGCTGATGATCCAAATTTGCATCCAAAGCTGTCTTTTTGTGAACATCGCTTTAAAAAACTCCATTTTAACAAAATATACACCTAGCAAATACATGAGAAGCATGGAATATACAGTGGAGAAAGAACTTAAAGACATTGCTTTCATATCCAACCATCTGGCCCCGATCGAGCTGAGGTAAGTGAGGCTGCTATTGTGACTGGATAGCACGAAGTCTGCGAAATTCGACATTTCGGATGGTTGCGCGCTAATCGACTGGAATAAAAAGCTAATTACAGGAAACAAAAATTGAATAGCAATAAGCGCAATAATCCAGTGTAGCACTGTTTTGGGCTTGCACTTGTAGAAAGCGAGCAGTAAGAATCCGGTTAAGGCATAAAAAGCCAAAATGTCGCCGACCCAAACTAAAGTGATGTGCAAAAGGCCGAATCCTAGCAGAACAGTCAACCTACGGGCAAAAAGTTTGTTCGGATTTTTGACTCGCATTAAAGCACGATTCATAAAAATCATGAATCCGACGCCGAATAAGAAAGAAAACAACGTTACGAATTTTCCTTCGGCAAATTGGGAAACGAGATTACGAATAACATCGTTCGAACCCATCTCGAATCCTTTTGCGGAATCCACCATTAAAAAATAATTGACGATAATAATGCCCAGCATGGCGAATCCGCGGACGATATCTAAAAAGTGTATCCGTTCCCGCAGACTCATAGGTTGCATAAGTTCTTCTTTTTGTGAGCTCATAGCAATGCTCCTTTTATTTTTAAATGTGCAATGATTTTAAGGTGTGAGGAGTGCTTGTCGTCGATCCTTACTCTCGATAATATAAAGAGCAAATCTTAACGGTTTATGAAGGCTGAAGAAATAATTCAAATTCATTTTTATCAACTGGATATTTGCTTTCATAAACAATTAAGATTTGCTTTGTATCCTATTAATATAAAAGGGACGTAAGACCAAACTCAACGAGAAGAGGAAAGGATTTGACGCATCGCAATTATAAATCCATGCTGACCGGAAAATTGCTCCTGCTGATTGCAGTCGCTTTGCTCGCAAGCGGTATCGTATTCGCAGCACTGCAAAAAATCACGAATGACCTGATCGAGGGATATCTAAATTCAGACGAATATTACGAAAAAGAATCGACCCGATACACCCAGAAATTCAGCGACTACGTTTCTGCGAATCACTTGTCGACATCGGATCGCCAAGCTTTTGAACAATGGGCGAGAGAAGAAAATCACATTCTGCTGACGATATCTAAAGATCAGATTCTTCAATTTAATTCTACGTATTCCCGATCGGATGAGTCGGCTTATGGAAAAGAAAAGGTGTCTCAATATCATCAGACCCATTCACGTCCGGTTCAGTTCAGCGACGGTCAAGCGCAGGTGAGGATCGACGGTTTTTACTCTTCCCGATATTTCGCTCTAGCGTTCACGCTGGAGTTGTTCGGCGCGACCTTGATTTTTCTGATTATCGTTCTGCTGGGGATACGCGGGAGCTTGAATTATTTGAAAACGATCCATCAAGAGATTCATATTCTTGAAGGCGGCGAGCTGGATTACGAGATGACGATAAAAGGAAATGACGAGTTAGCGAGGATTGCGCAAAGCATAGAAGGTTTAAGAAAAGCTTTTCTAGATAAACTTAAAGCTATCGAGGAGTTGCAAAAAGAAAGCCGCAGCCTCGTAACCGAAATCTCGCACGATATGCGCACGCCGCTTACATCGCTAATCATGTATCTGGAGTTTGCGAAAAAAGAACGAAGCGAAGCGCGTACCGACGACAAAGTAGGGTACGTAGACAATGCTTATCATAAAGCTCTGCAATTAAAAAGGATGTCCGACAATTTGTTTGCGTATTTTTTGCTGGATAAGGAGACTGAAGCGGAGCTGGAATCGGTTACCGTGAAGGAAGTGATCTACGATCTGATATCGGATCAGATCGCTGTTCTTCATCAGGAGAATTTTCGGGTTCATATTTCGGGTGAGCTGCCGGAAACTTATATTTATGTGAATATGGAAGAGCTTGGACGCGTTTTCGATAACCTCATGTCCAATTTGCTTAAATACGCCGACCCGGCGGAAGAGATCAACATTGTATTTACATCGAATCAAGAAACCTTCGAAATCCGTATCCACAATACTATTAAAAAAGCCGATGCGAAAACCGAAAGCAACCGACTCGGTGAAAGAATCATCGGACGAATGATGAATCGGATGCAAGCGCAGTTTAAAAGCACGCAAGAAAATAACGAATACTTAACGTTATTGAGATTTTGGAACACAAAGATATAAGTCGCCATTCAAAACTATGAATAGATAAGGAAGGGTAGGATGAAAAATCGGATTTTGCTTGTTGAAGACGATCGGGAAATCCGAGATTTGCTGAAGCTTTCTCTTTCCAATCAAGGATATGAAGTGATGACGGCAGAAGATGGAAGGCAAGCGCTGGAGATTGTGGACGCCTCGTTTGATTTGATCGTTTTGGACGTCTCGATGCCCGGACTTTCGGGTATTGGAACATGTATACGGATCAGAGAACGTTTTAATATGCCGATTTTGTTTTTGACAGCGAAATCTGACACGTTGGACAAAGCGGAAGGCTTGTTAGCCGGCGGCGACGACTATATGACCAAGCCTTTTTCGGAACACGAGCTTCATGTCAGAGTCATTGCTTTATTGCGAAGATATAAAATTTATCAAGATAAAAAGGAGGATAACGAAACGTTTCTTGTTGCCGGTATACTGAAAGTGAGCGAACTATTCAACGAGGTTTGGAAAGGAAGCCAGAAAATCGAGCTATCCGAACTGGAATACGGTATTTTGAAATTATTGATGACTAGACGCAATAAAATTTTTCCTGCACAAAATATTTATGAAAGCGTCTGGAAGCAGCCTTATTTTTATGACTCAAATAACACCGTGATGGTGCATATCCGTAAATTGCGCAAAAAGATCGAAGACGATGCTGCGAATCCGACTTACATTTTGACGGAATGGGGAAGAGGATATCGGTTTGGCAAATGATAGTTTGGATAAAAAAAGGGTCGATTCTATGGCGATAAGCCGAGGTCGTCCTTTTTTTATTCCAACTCAGTGGCCCTAACAGTTTCCCCTTCAATCAACACCGGCTGCTAATAGGTCTTTTCCGGCAAATCCTTCTTCCCCTGCAGGCTCTTGATGATCCAGTCCGCCGCGTCGCGGCCCATCCGCTCCTGCGGATGCGTCAGCATGGTGAGCTGGATATTCGCGTTTTTAGCGATATATGAATTGTCCTGGCAGAAAATCGAGATTTCGTTCGGAATGTAGACGAAGAGAGAGAACGAACTGTCTAAAAAGTACAATAGGTGGACGGATCTACTGGAATATAATTATCCGAGAATTGCTGAAATGCATCGTAAATAGCAAAATCCTATCCATTTGATGCGGATCGTGAAGGTAGATCAGCTAAAATTAACAGATGTTTACTACATTTTATCATCGTTCATATCTTCTACCCTTAGACCTAACCTTCCAGCTATCGTTCAAAATTATGACTAGACATGCCTTTTTCGTATGACAAGAATTCTTTTTGATCATGTTATGCTTACTAGACTAAAAGGCAGAAGGAGCAAGCGATATGATACCCTTTCGACACGATCACGTAGGTAGCTTTTTACGTCCGGCGAACTTAAGCCAGGCGCGCGAACAATATAAATCAGGCAGCATCACATACGAGGAATTAAGAGCCGTAGAAGATCAGGAGATTATTCGGATCATCGAAAAGCAGAAGGAAAACGGCGTGCTTGCCGTTACGGATGGCGAGCTGCGCAGAAGCTGGTGGCATTTTGATTTCTTGGGCGGTCTGGATGGCGTTGAGCTGTATGAGCAGATCGACGGTCCGCAGTTCCACAACATGCAAACGCGTAAAGGCGGGATTCGCGTTATTGGCAAAGTCGATTTCTCGACGCATCCTTTCGTGGAAGATTTCAAATTCGTTAAGCAGCATGCAGGCGATACCGTAGCGAAACAGACCATACCGAGTCCAAACATGCTTCTATATCGTTTGGAGAACGGCGCCAATGTCTATACGGACCGCGAGGCGTTTCTTCTGGACACGATTGCGGCGTATCAAAAAGCGATTCAAGCCTTCTATGATGCGGGATGTCGATATCTGCAGCTGGACGATACCGCTTGGGCAGACCTCTTCTCGGAAGCGGGTCACGATAAGATGCGCGCCAAAGGTCTGGAACCGGCGGAAGAGCTGCAAACGATGCAGCGTATGATTAACGAATCTTTGGCTCATAAGCCGGCGGATTTAGTGGTGACGATGCATATCTGCCGCGGTAACTATAAATCGAACTATTTCTCAACAGGCGGCTATGATTATGCTTCCGAGGTGATCTTTGGCGGTCTAGACGTAGACGGATTATTTTTGGAATTCGATGACGAGCGCTCGGGTAGTTTCGAGTCGTTAAAGCACGTGAATCGAAAAGATTTGAAAATCGTGCTGGGTCTGCTCACATCCAAAACCGGCGAGTTAGAGGACAAAGAACAAATCAAAGCCCGGATCGCGGAGGCGGCAACCTATGTCCCTCTTGAGCAGCTTTGCTTGAGCCCTCAGTGCGGATTTTCGTCGACGGAAGAAGGCAATATTCTGACGGAAGAACAACAATGGCGTAAGCTTCGTTACGTGAAGGAAATTGCAGACGAAGTGTGGGGTTAAAATCGTCTCAAATTAAGAGTAGGATTACGTTCGTCTGAAACGCGCATGCTTCTAGGGCGATTCAGATGGACGTAACCTTTCAGCTGATGAGACGACCGGTAAGCCATCTAAATCACGGAGGGGATATCAAATGACCATTCAAGCACACCAAGAGGCCGTTACCGTTGAAGCGTTGATTAACGGCCAGAACGTAAAGTCCCTTTCCCAGTCAGCCAAAGAAAATCCGGCCAACCCGAGCGAGGTCGTGGGTTATTTCCCTGTTACAACGAAGGAACAAGCTGTCGAAGCAATCGAAGCGGCGGCGAATGCCTTTAAAACGTGGAAGAAAACGAGCATCGAGGAACGCGTGACGAGAATGCGAAAAGCGATCGAGAAGATTAGAGCAGCCGAAAATGAGATTGTGCATTTGTTGTCCAGAGAGCACGGCAAGCCGCTGTATGATGCGCACGGCGAAATTTATGTGTCGTTGATGTGGATGGAGTTTACTTGCAATGAAGCGGCATCGGCTCTCCAGGAAGAGATCCAAGAGCATGAGAAGGGGAAAACGATTCTTTCTTACGATCCGATTGGCGTAGTGGCGGCGATTAGTCCTTGGAATTATCCGATTGCATTGTCTACGATCAAGATCGCTCCTGCCCTGCTGGCGGGCAACACGATTGTGCTTAAACCGAGTCCGTATGCGCCGCTTGCAGCGGCGAAGGTAGCTGAGATTATCGCGAGCGAGTTCCCGGCCGGCGTCATCAATGTCGTTCATGGCGATGCGGAAGTGGGCGTTGAACTGACGACGAATCCTCATGTGACGAAAATCGCTTTTACAGGCGGAACCGAAACGGCCAAGCATATTATCAAAGCAGCTTCGGACACGATCAAGGATATGACGCTGGAGCTTGGCGGCAACGATGCGGCGATCTTCTTGGAGAGCTTTGACGTGAACGATGAGCGCGCGATGCGCCGGATCGTCGTTTCCAATTTCTTGACAACAGGTCAGATCTGCATGATCGCCAAACGCGTATATGTACACCGTTCGATCTATGATCAGTTTGTGGAAAAATATATCGAGGCGGCAAATCGTTGGATTCGCATCGGTGATCCATTCGATCCCAATACGACGGTAGGCCCGGTCAATAACTTGAAACAGAAAGATTACGTGCTGAGTCTGGTCGAAGATGCGAAGCAGCGCGGGGCCAAGGTCATCCCTCTCGGCCAAATTTTGGACCAGAAGGTGTTTGACCAAGGATACTACCTGCAGCCTACGCTTGTTCTGGGCTGCGATGCGCATGATCGAATTGTAGTGGAAGAACAGTTCGGCCCTACGGTTCCGATTCTGCCATTTGACGATGAAGAGCAGGTGATTGGTCTCCACAATGAAAGTATCTACGGACTGACGAGTTCGGTGTGGGGGAAAGAAGAGGATGCGATCCTCGTTGCGCGTCAGCTCGAAGCCGGAACAACCATGATCAATACGGCTGCCGTGCAGGGGTTGGACGTTCGTTTCCCGTTCGGCGGCTTCAAGCAATCCGGGATCGGCCGTGAATACGGTACGGAAGGCATCCGCACGTATACGGAACAGCATGTAATCAATATTCCGAAGATGCTGGATCTTCCTTATATTCCGGAATAAACGGTAGAGAAGTTGTTCGCAAATCCTGCTGTTGACGGCGGGTACAGGCTCTAACTAAACGCCCTGTTTGCTGATTCTCAAGAATCGGCAAACAGGGCGTTTTTCTAAATGAGAGATGCGGAAGTGAAAATTGTGAAGAATAAGGAAGGCGAGCGGATCTTGAGCGCAGATGTATCAAACGGTGAAGATTAATCAGTGGAGCCGTATCATCAGTAATAGCGGGAAATCATGACTACCCTTTTCGGTTAACGTTTTTTTGCTTAAAAGAGTCTGCCATGTACACCCATCCGATTAATCCAAACAAAACAAATCCAAACGCATGCAGCGATCCGTAAATGGGAATGAAATCAAGTATGGTGAAGTCGAATCTATTTTTCAGCAGCGGATAGAACATGGAAACGACGACAACGCTGTAGAAGGCCAGGCAGGAAAGAACTAAAAAGAAGGCTGCCTTTTTGTGTAATGGATTTCGCTTCAAGTAAGTAAGGAGATACGTGGTGTAAATCGCAATATTACAAGCAAACAAAGTGACACCGATGTACTCGATTGGCTTGGAGAAAATCATGCCGATCGCGATTAAGATGGGTCCGATAATATCGATGGCAACGACCCACGGATACCAGCTTTTCTTCGTCATGATCCGTCCCAGTATCCCAATAAAAATCGGAACGATCGCAGAAGAAAAATGAAAGTGAACCGAACTTAATGCATGGGTGTCAGGATTAGCTTGGAAGAGGTTCAATTGATATTGATATAAGGTGAACCAAATGCCCCCGATAAAAAAGTAAATGAGTCCCGCGCCAATCGCAATCTCCGCTATTTTTCCCTTATGGTCCCCTATAGTCGCTATCCCATACATACCAAGCAGCAAGGTGAGCAATAGCCAACCAAGGGAGAGTGCGCCCGGTATAGACGTGCCTTCTAACCCCCAAATTTTACTGCTCATCACAGAGACTAGAACAAGAAGTGCTGCGGGGAATTGAAACCCTTTCATAGCCGTATAGATTGTCCGTTGATGGGTACTCTTCTCGTCATAGTCCAACAATAAAATGACTAAAGGTACAATAACAAAAGCCGCAAACAGCAGAAATTTTTCAACAAGTTCAAATTGGAAGTAATCAAGAGAAAATATGAGAATGATCACGATTCCACCTGGAAGCATGGGTGCGAATAATGGTCTCATCATTTTTTTCTGGAAACGATGCATGGCAGCTCCTTTCTAGCTAGCAGCTTGTCTCACTTAAATAGTAGGATTTTGTTTGGCTGAAACGTACATGGTTTAAGTGCGATTCAGACAGGCGAAACCGTTCATCTGATTGAGACAAGCTGCTAGGCTTCGCGTTATACGTACTCCTATCAGGTTGTGAAGCATTCTTTGTCATAGATAGGCGCTGCTCTTTTAATAGTTTAACATAGTTATTTGCCGATCGACCTGTCATACATCTGTACCATAAGTAAAAGCACCGCACAAAAAAGCATCCTCTTCCGCCGCTTTCTGACGATAGAGGATGCTGCTGTTTTGGTAAAATTTTAACAAGGCTTCAAGATTGCTTTTTTGTTCGTTCAGCCAGTGCCGTAATCGATTCAAGATCCTGAGGGGTCAATTGACTTAGAAAATATTTGCGTATAGCGGATGAAACAACGGGGAGAGCTTCGTCCAAAGCGGCTTGCCCGGCGAGGGTAATCTCAACTTGAACGCCGCGTTCGGTAGTTAGCGGTTTTCGAACCACAAGGCCGCGTTTTTCCATCCGGGTTAAGTGATGCGACAATCGGCTTTTGTCCCAGTCCATAGAGTCTGCCAGTTCCTGTTGACGCAGCTTTCCGTCTCCAAATTGAACCAACCGATCCAAGATCCCGAAGTCGCCTTCCGATAGCCCGGTATGTTCGGACATCTCTTTGACGACCCTACCGAAAGTCCGCTTGAAATTACCTTTCCACATGTTCCATATTTGCAGTTCTTCTTCGTTCAGTTCGTTTTTATCCATGGAAATATCATAACATGGTTGACATGTCATCCTCAAGAGATTAAAGTATACTCGAGTTGATACATCAACCAAAAACGACGCGCGTCCACTAAGTTGATACATCAACCTATATGTACTATACGTATAAGGGCTTATAAGAACGTAATATTGTTTTTATTTCACTGAGAATGCCAAGAAAGGAAGGGACGAATATGCATCCTAAACCTGTTGCTCTTATTACTGGGGCCAACAAAGGAATCGGCTTTCAAATCGCTAAAGGTTTGACAGGACATGGCTTCACCGTACTCGTAGGGTCTCGAGATTTCGATAAAGGAAAAGCGGCTGCAGAAAGTATTGGAGAAGATGCTCGGCCCCTGCAGATTGATGTGACGGATCCCCATTCTTTGTTAACTGCAGCGGCCAGTATTCGTAGAGACCTTGGGCGCCTCGATGTTCTCATCAACAATGCCGGTATATCGCATGCCGGTGAACCGGGCAGGCCGCTTCAAGAGATTGGGAAATCGGGTCGACCAAGTACGGCATCTTTGGACGAAGTGCGAGCTGTTTTCGAGACCAATGTGTTTGGCGTTATCGCTGTCACACAGGCTATGCTACCTCTGCTTCGCGGGGCTCCTACGGCACGGATCGTCAACGTATCAAGCGGTTCCGGTTCGTTAACCTTGAACGCGGATCCAACCCATTCTCACCGCGAAATGTTTGGTGCCGTATATGGGCCTTCGAAAACGGCGCTTAACGCTATGACACTTGCTTTTGCCATCGAGCTGGAATCGACAGGGATTAAAGTTAATACAGTGTGCCCGGGATTTACAGCAACGGATCTCAATAATTTTGAGGGAACAGGTACGACTGAGCAGGCCGCGCGTCAACCTATACGTCTGGCACTTCTGGACGAAGCGGTTCCTAACGGTACATTCTCCAATGCGAATCGTGAGCTTCCGTGGTGATAACGACCGGAACGGATACTTATCAGATGTATGGCAAATTCTATTTTACGTATAATTCTATCCTACTTATTTTAAGGAGTGTTTGATCAAATGGAATATGTAAAACTCGGACGAAGCGGCTTGGACGTATCGCGATTGAGTCTTGGAACGATGAGCTTCGGTATACCGGAACGCGGTAATACGCCTTGGTCGTTAGGTGAAGAAGACAGCAGACCGATTATTAAAAGAGCGCTCGAACTGGGCATTAATTTTTTCAGTACGGCCAATATGTACTCCGACGGAACCAGTGAGGAAATTTTGGGCCGTGCCCTGAAGGATTACGCTTCTCGTGACGAAGTGGTTATTGCGACCAAGGTGTTCGTTCCGATGCGAAAAGGTCCGAACGCCATGGGGCTTTCCCGTAAAGCGATCATAACCGAATTGGATAACAGCCTGAAGCGGCTCGGGACCGACTACATCGATCTGTATCAAATTCATCGCTGGGATCCGAATACCCCGATCGAAGAAACGATGGAGGCTCTGCACGATCTAATTAAGGCGGGCAAGATTAGATATATTGGGGCTTCTTCCATGCTCGCTTGGCAGTTTGCGAAAGCCCAGCATATTGCGGAACGTTACGGTTGGACTCGGTTTATTGCGATGGAAAATAGATTGAACCTGCTGTACCGGGAAGAAGAACGCGAGATGCTTCCTCTTTGCCAAGATCAGGGCGTAGCGATTACTCCATATCTGCCTCTAGCTGCTGGGCGCTTAACCCGCGATTGGAATGAACAAACCGTGCGCTCGAAAAATGACCAGGTAGCGAAGGGGCTGTTTGCCAAGACGGAGGACGCGGATCGTAAAGTAGTGGAAAGGGTAGCGGAAGCTGCAGCACATCGGGGAGTTACGCGTGCACAAATGGCTTTGGCCTGGCTGTTGAATAAAGACGGGGTTGCATCGCCGATTATCGGCTCAACCAAAGTCAGCCACCTGGAAGAAGCCGTTTCGGCCTTGTCCATTCAATTGACGGCTGAAGAAATCGCGAGTCTGGAAGAACTTTATATCCCGCATCCACTGGTATAAGCGGAAGATGCGATTGAGAAGGCGAGCACTTACAGTGCTCGCCTTTTTTTAATACATCAAGGAGGTGCGACCGACCGGATGTGTTTGCTGCGCCGCCGTCCTCAAGCCACAAAGTAGAATCATACAGCTCAAAGACTTTCGTTGATTTGGCTACAAATCAATTGTACTTCCCCCCCATCAGTGTTACTCTGAAGAGTGGTAAACATAACACTTATGCTCCGCCACACCCCTAAAAAATAATTACCAATTTAGCTATCAAGAAAGGTAACACTATGATAAAAGTTGAAAACGTATCCTTCTCGTTTCCGCAAAAGGAACTCTATAACAACATCTCGTTTACGCTTGAAGAAGGCCAGCACTGCGCCTTCATCGGAACAAGCGGAAGTGGGAAAAGTACGCTGATCGATATGCTGATGGATCCGGAGAAATATTTGTACGATGGCAAGCTTGAGATCGACCCGGATTGCAAAATCGGATATGTGAGCCAGTTCTCGCAGGTGGATAAAACCAAAGAAATGACTGTTTTTGAATATATCGGAGAAGAATTTATTCGGATCCAGGATGAACTCACGGATATTTATGCGGAAATGGCTACGACGACGGACATGGATGCGCTGATGGAAAAGCTTCAATCCGCTTTGGATGCTTTCGAAGCAATGGACGGAGACAATTTTGAAAACACCATCAACAAACAGCTGAACCTGGCCAACCTCATCAAGCTGAAAGATCTTGACGTATCCTCCCTAAGCGGCGGGGAATTCAAGCTCGTTCAAGTGATGAAGGAAATGCTGAGTCGTCCGGACTTGATGATTATGGACGAACCGGATGTGTTTTTAGACTTTGAAAACATAAATGCGCTTAAAAAACTCATTAATTCCCACAAGGGTATGCTGCTCGTAGTGACGCACAATCGCTATCTGCTCAACCACTGCTTTAACAAAATCATTCACCTTGAAGACACCGAGATCCAGGAGTTTGACGGGCGCTATATCGATTACAACTTCTCGCTGCTTCAGACCAAGATTGAGCTGCAGGAAATCGCGGTGGCTGAAGCCGAAGAAATCGAGCGATACGATAACCTCATCGATAATCTGAGAGAGATTGCAACCAATGTCGACGATCCATCCAGAGGCAGAGCGTTAAAAGCCCGCGTGAAGTTCCAGGAAAGATTGGAAGCGCGCCGCATCAAGGCTCCATTTGTTGATATTAAGCAGCCGCGTATCCATCTGGGTGTCGATCAGGTACTGGAAGATACCGTTATGGTAAGTGTCAACAATTACAGCGTTTCTTT
This sequence comes from Saccharibacillus kuerlensis DSM 22868, assembly GCF_000378145.1. Lineage (GTDB taxonomy): Bacteria > Bacillota > Bacilli > Paenibacillales > Paenibacillaceae > Saccharibacillus > Saccharibacillus kuerlensis. The sequence goes on from NZ_KB899284.1 coordinate 88,090, forward strand.
TGATGAACTGCTGCTGGAGAATGTGAACTTCGAGATCAAATCGACAGACAAAGTCGCTATTATCGGTCCAAACGGTACGGGCAAAACGACTTTGCTCCGAGAAATTTTCCGCAACAATCACGATGCAATCGAAGTCCATGCAGAGGCCAAAGTGTCTTATTTGTCTCAGTCTCAGGACGAAACGCTAACCGATTCGAATACGATCTTGAACGAATTCATCGATGCCGGATTTAAGACGTATGATGAGATCAGAGCGTATCTGGCCGACTACAGCTTTGAAGGTGAGATCTTCGACCAAAAAATAGGATCTCTATCCGGCGGAGAAAAAAACATGCTGCAGTTGGCCAAAGTGTCTGCCAGCAAAGCAAACGTACTGCTTCTGGATGAACCGACCAGCCATCTGGACATCTACTCGCAGCTCGCATTGGAAAAAGCGATCCAAGAGTATAAAGGCGCTATTCTTATGATCTCTCATGACTTCTATTCCGTTGTAAATGGGATGGATTATGTGCTGATCATTGATGGTAAGACGATTCGAAAAATGACGATGCGCAAATTCAGACAGATGATTTATAAGCGTCATTTCGATCAGGGTTACCTGGAAGCGGAACAAAATAAAAAAGCGCTTGAGATGAAAATCGAATTGGCTTTGAAAAAAACCGATTTTGAACTTGCAAAGGTCTTGGCTGAGGAATTGGAAGAGCTGATCAAGCTGCTTTAAATGAAGACGCTCTGACTGTCAAACAACAACTTAATGTTAGAATGATACGCTGAACCGTGCCAAAAACCATATCAACACCAACTAACCCTAAGAGCCACCGAGTATACCTGAGACTTTGTCTGCAGGTTTCGGTGGCTTTTTCTTTTCAATCTTTGATGACGCATGCAGGGATTGGGAAATATCTATTGAATGTTAAACAAGCAAGCGACTAACAAAGAAAGACTTCAAAATATCAGGAAAGTAAAAGGATTTGTAGATCAATAATTCAAAAAAGCAAAGGGAGGCTTGTATGCATTTTATGAAAAAGATTGGAAGGGTTCTCTTGGCCGCATTCGTGATGACAGGGCCGCTGTATTCAAAACACGTAAATCATGCCTATGCCGCTTCTCCAACATCGACGATTGTCGTCTCGGATACGTCGCTGAAGATTGGGGAGACCGCCATAGTTACCATCACGTTCTCGGAAGCGGTAAGCGGCTTTACAGCTAGCGACTTAGAGTCTAAGAACGCTTCGATCAGCAATCTCTCTTCGTTCGATGGCGGAGTTACATGGACGGCCGTATTGACTCCGAATGCAAACATAAAAGCTTCCAACGAAGTGGTTACGCTCAATAACGCAGACGTACAAAATTCAGCTCAAGAATGGGGTACGGGAACAACTGTATCGAATGCCTATTCGATCGATACAATCAGGCCGTCGTTGATGAGCGGCATTACGATTTCGGATACGGTGCTGGCCATCGGGGATTCTGCTGCCGTAACGCTCATATTTACGGAAGCGGTAGTCGGTTTCACAGCTGCCGATCTAATCGTTCCAAACGGTACGATAAGTAATCTTGCCACACTCGACGGCGGAGTTACATGGACGGCGACTTTAGTTCCGAATGCAGCTGTTACGGATTCGAACAATGTTATCACGCTTGATTATGCGGGCGTAATGGATATGGCGGGAAATGCAGGCAGCGGGACGACCGTATCGTCCAACTACGCGATTGATACGATCAGGCCGACGGCAGAGATTGTGGTATCGGATTCTTTCTTGAATTCCGGAGAAACCGCTCAAGTTACCATTACGTTCTCGGAAGCGATAACGGGCTTTACGAAGGAAGATCTCACGGTCGATAACGGCACGATTAGCGATCTGTCTTCAAGCGATGGCGGCACAACCTGGACGGCGACTTTGACGCCTGCCGCAAATACTCAAGCCTCGACCAATATTATGACTCTCGATAACCTAGGAATTATGGATCTTGCCGGCAATATCGGAACGGGCACGACCCCATCAAACGATTATGCGGTCGATACCGTCAGACCAATGGCGGCAGCAATCACCCTTTCAGACACATCGCTGGCCATTGGAGAGACGGCTGACGTAACGTTTGTTTTCTCGGAAGCGATAGTCGGTTTTACGAAGGAAGATCTCACGGTCGGGAACGGTACGATCAGCGATCCGTCTTCGGGCGACGGCGGGACGACATGGACAGCGACGCTGACATCGGCAGTGGACGTCGAGGCTTCCGTCAATACCGTAACGCTCGATAACTCGGGCATCGCCGGTCAATCGGGCAATACGGGCACCGGAAAGACCGATTCCGACAATTACGCGGTCGATACAATCAGGCCAACAGCGACGGTAGCGGTGACGAATACGACGCTGAAGAGCGGAACGACTTCGCCGATTACCATCACGTTCTCGGAAGCGGTGACCGGCCTGACGATAGAAGATCTCACGGCCGGAAAGGGTACCCTGAGCGGGCTGTCTACACTCGACGGGGGAATCACATGGACGGCGATACTGACACCGACGACAGATGTCGAGAGTTCGACTAATGTCATCGTACTCGACAATGCCGGAGCAGCGGATCTTGCGGGCAACTCAGGAGAAGGAGCGATAAATTCCAACAATTACTCGATCCACACAGTCGTACCCACAGCGGTTGTGGCGATTGAAGATTCGACACTGACGGCGGGCGAGAGCTCCCGGGTAACGATCACATTCTCGGAGGCGGTGACGGATTTTACGAATAACGACCTGACGGTTGAGAGCGGAACGTTAAGCAGCGTGACTTCAGCCGATGGCGGAATCACATGGACGGCGACTTTTACGCCTCAAACCAACGTAAGTGCGGCAGTCAATTACATAACGCTGCAGAACGATGGCGTAACCAATCTGACGGGTAATCCGGGCATTGGGACGACCAAGTCGAATGTTTACGCTGTCCTGACCGTAACTGCGGCAGACGGAAATTCTTCCTTGCCTTCCGACTCTCCTGCTTTCACGATGCCTTCGTTTGAAGGTCCGACCGTCTCAACGAATGGACACCTGACGCTTCCGGCGGGCAGGTCGGGTACCGTTGGTCTAGGAGAAGAAATCAGCATGACGATTCCAGCGGGCGCTTCACTCAAAGAACTTAAGCTGACGATTCAAAAAGTATCCGATACACAGTCTCTGCTGACGAACAATGAAATTTTGGCAAGCCCGGTCTTTGAATTGCTCAAAAATTCGCTAGAAAGTTTCAGGAAGCCTGTAACCTTGTCTTTGGCGTTCGATCGCGCAGTCTTAAATAACGAACACACGGCTGCCGTGTTTTATTACGATGAAACGAAGAGAGAATGGATCCAAGTTGAAAGCGGCACGGTTGGAGAACATCGAATCACTGTAGAGGTGGACCATTTGGCGAAGTACGCGGTGCTTGCTGTGGATGAGCGGGCAGAAGCGCCTGTGGACGGAAATACGCAGGAAGCTGCGATTCGCGATCTTTCGGGGCACTGGGCGGAAGAAATCGTTAGACGGGCCATCCATGAAGGCATCGTCGCCGGTTACCCGGACGGAACATTCGAGCCCGACTCCATCGTGACGCGTGCGGAATTCTCGGTCATGCTGATGAATGTGCTGAACGGAGAGGAAGCGGGCGCAGCCTTAAACTTCACAGATACCGCCGAGATCGGAGTCTGGGCTCAACAAGCCGTATCGCAGGCACTGCAGGCCGGTATCGTTACTGGGTATAGTGACGGCTCCTTCCGGCCTTATGCTCACCTGACCCGCGCCGAGATGGCGGTCATGGCAGCCAAGGCGCTCAAGCTCCCTGCCGGGAACAATGCCGAAACACCGTTTGCAGACGACAAAGCGGTTCCTGCCTGGGCAAAAGGCTCAGCAGCGGCGTTGAAGAATGCAGGAGTTATTCGTGGAACGAGCACCAACAAATTCAATCCAAGAGCTCAAACGACAAGAGCGGAAGCCGTAGTCGTTCTTATAAACGTGTTGAAGCTGCTGGAGAAGAAATAAAAGGGAATCCATCATCTGAAATTTCGTGATGCAGCATGGAATCGAAAGGGATTTTTCCAGCGGCGTGAATCAGATGGGCCATCCAGAAGTCCCACTGACAGAGCACAATAGGCAGCTTCTCGATGCGGGCAAACATATCTAAAGAAGATGCCAAGAGAGAAATGAAGAATAAAGAGAAATGAAGGATAAGAAGTGGATGCGACCTGCCTTTTCATAAAGGAAAGGTCGCTTTTTGTTTAGATTTCTATACTGAATCTCTATACTACAAATTCCTATACTAAACGGTACGTTTATTGTGGGGATGGGGATTGCGTTATACGCTAGTGCTGGAGGTGAAGATATTGAATAGTGCAAAGGTAGGGCAGTTGATACAGCGTCTTCGAAAAGAAAAAAATATGACCCAACGGAATCTGGCCCTTCTTATGAATGTGAGCGAGCAGGCGATTTCCAAATGGGAGCGTGGCGTAGGGTGCCCGGACATTTCGCTGTTGAGCCGCTTATCCGAGGTGCTGGGCGTTAATATTGAAAAAATATTGTCAGGAGAGCTGCAGCCGAATGATCAGGATAGTGGAAGTGTAGGAAGGATGAACTGGTTCTCATGTAAAGACTGCGGCAATGTGATTACAAGTACGGGAGGGATTAATCTTTCCTGCTGCGGCAGAATTTTGGAGCCGCTTCAGACTCATCCGATCGATGAAGAACATACGATGCAGATTGAAGAAGTAGAAGATGATTATTACGTCACTTTGAAGCATGAGATGAGCAAAGATCACTATATTTCTTTCCTGGCTTACGTATCGATTGATAGAGTTCTGATCATCAAATTATATCCGGAGCAGAATGCCGAGACACGATTCCCCAAAATGTACGGAGGCACTCTGTATTTTCACTGCACGAGGCATGGATTGTTCCGGTATGAGTTAGAGAGGTCCAAGGGAAGGAGGAGATCGACAGGTGAAAAAAGCACTGCTGATCGTTGATATGCAAACCATGCCTTTTGTTTGGAAAGATTACGGAGGCAAAACTCTTTATCAGGAAGAGGGACTAATCGCGAATACAAAACTTTTAATTGATAAAGCCAGAGAAGCGCAGTCGCCCATAGTTTATGTTTTACATACGGAGATGACAGGGCCGCGCTCGGTTGAACAACCCTTATGGAAAGTGGTCGATCCGCTTGCACCTGCACCAGAAGATCTCCTCATGATCAAGTATCATGCAGACTCTTTTCACGAAACGGATCTTCACACGCTGCTGGGTAACCATGAAGTCGAGGGGTTGGTCATCTGCGGGATTCAGATCGAGTACTGCGTAGATACAACGGTAAAAAGAGCTTACTCCTACGGGTATAACGTTGAGTTGGCTGACGATTGTACCAGCACCTTCGACTCCGATGAGTTAACAGCCGAACAAATCATACGTCATCATCGTCACCTACTGCAGCAGTTCGCTTCCATTTTGCCATCCGATCAGGTGCGATTCAAAACATAGAGTCAAACTTAATAATCACATTCCCTTTTTTGCGTCCGGTTTCTACATATTCATGAGCTTCGGGCAGTTGTTCCAGAGAATAGCGGCGATCAATCACGGCGTTCAGTATTCCGGTTTTGGTGAGTTCCATCAGGAAGGCCATATTGTCTTTGTTCTGCATAAGGCCGGCTGTCGCAAAAATGGCTCATCCGCGCCCGCTGTTCGGACCAACTCTTCGTTGCCAGCAGAACACACCCCGGTAACTTCAGCGCCGTAATACTTGGTCAACTGCACTGCATAGATCCCTACAGCCCCGGAAGCACCGTTAATAAGCACTTTTCAATTCTTGAAAAGTTGTACGTACATATTTAGGATTGAATAGATTGAAACAAAACGAAATAAGATATTTTGGACGGTTCAAACCGTGAAATCTCCCTTTTTCTTACGAAAAAGCATGAATATCAGTCTATAAGAGGGGGAAAATCGTTTATGTTGGTGTGACTGTTATAATGGATTGACAAATGTACGTACAACAAAATATACTAGGTTTATAAGCTTTGAAACCGCATTCTTTCGGTCCCAACTTTAGAGTTGTCTCGTCAATAGACCGATTGGATCGAGAGTTTTTCGTATAGAAGGCACATAGAGATAGAGATCGCATTCAAATCGCATCAGAATCGAATTTCTGTAAAAGCAGAGCGTGACCAGGAAGGGGACAAATAAGATCATGAATCAAGAGGACTTGAAACAAGCGATCATCGGCGGACAGACTTCGCTCGGGATCGAGTTCGGATCGACCCGAATCAAAGCTGTATTGATCGATCAGCGTTTCGAGACGGTCGCTTCGGGAAGCTATGAGTGGGAAAACCAGTTAAAAGACGGATTTTGGACATACGATCAGGAGGTTATCCTGACAGGTCTCCAGACGGCTTACCGTGAAATGAAGCAGGACGTCCAGCAGAAATACGGAGTAACGCTTCAGACCGTAGGTTCGATCGGATTCTCGGCCATGATGCACGGCTATATGGCATTCGATAATACGGGCAAGCTGCTGGTACCGTTCCGTACTTGGCGCAATGCGACAACAGGCGCGGCGGCACGTGAACTCACGGAATTGTTCCAATTCAATATTCCGGAGCGCTGGACTATCGCCCATCTGTACCAAGCGATCTTGAACGGAGAAGAGCATGTACCGAGTATCGATTATGTAACGACGCTGGCCGGGTACATCCACTGGCTGCTGACTGGCAGCAAAGTGATCGGCGTAGGCGATGCTTCTGGGATTTTCCCGATCGAAGAGTCGAGTCATACGTACCACCCTGCGATGGTTAGGCAGTTCGACGAACTGATCGCAGCGAAAGGTTACCCATGGAAGCTGGAAGGCGTTCTGCCTCAAGTACTGCTCTCCGGCGAACAAGCCGGTGCGCTTACAGGCGAAGGAGCGAAGCTGCTCGACCCGGCCGGCGATCTCCAAGCAGGTATTGCCTTGTGTCCGCCGGAAGGCGATGCCGGAACAGGCATGGTTGCTACGAACAGCGTGAAGAAGCGTACAGGCAACGTTTCTGTAGGTACTTCCGTATTCGCGATGATCGTATTGGAGCATGAATTGTCCAAGCTCTATCCGGAGATCGATATGGTGACAACGCCGGACGGCAGTCCGGTCGGCATGGTACATGCCAACAACTGTTCCAGCGATCTGAACGCCTGGATGGGATTGTTCCGCGAATTCTCCGAAGCGATGGGCTACGGCGCCGATTCCGGCAAGCTGTTCAGCGTGCTGCTCGGCAAAGCGCTCGAAGCCGATCCGGATGCGGGCGGCCTGATGAGCTACGGCTATCTCTCGGGCGAGAATATTACAGGCCTGGAGCAGGGCAGACCGCTGTTCGTTCGTTCGCCGGAAAGCAACTTTAATCTGGCTAACTTCATGCGTACGCATCTGTTCACCGCTTTCGGAGCATTGAAGCTCGGTATGGATATTCTGACCGAGAACGAGAAAGTCGGCATTGACAGCATTCTGGGACACGGCGGATTGTTCAAGACTCCTGTCGTCGGACAGAAAGCTTTGGCCGCTGCGCTGAACGTACCGATCTCTGTGATGTCCACAGCCGGCGAAGGCGGAGCATGGGGCATGGCGCTGCTGGCTTCCTACATGACTAACAAGGATCAGGGAGAAAGCCTGGAGGGTTTCCTCGGCGAAAAAGTGTTCAAAGATGTCGCAGGAGAAGAGATTGCTCCGGATCCGGCGGATGTCGCTGGTTTCGAAACCTTTATCAAACGTTACCAAGCCGGACTTGCCATTGAGCAGGCTGCTGTAGACCATCTCATTTAGAACAGGAGTGACTTACCTTGTTGGAACAATTGAAAGAAGAGGTATATCAAGCGAATCTGGAACTGCCTAAGCACGGCCTCGTGAAATTCACTTGGGGCAATGCAAGTGCCGTTGACCGCGAAAGCAATCTGTTCGTCATCAAGCCGAGCGGAGTCAGCTATGAAACAATGAAGCCGAGCGACATGGTTGTTGTGGACTTCGACGGCAATGTCGTTGAAGGAGAGATGAGACCATCTTCCGACACGGCGACTCACGCTGTGCTGTACAAGCACTATCCGCAAATCGGCGGTATCGTGCATACTCACTCCACTTGGGCGACGATCTGGGCGCAGGCAGGACTAGATGTGCCGGTTATGGGAACGACGCATGCGGATACGTTCTACGGTTCCGTACCTTGCGCAAGATTTTTGACACAGGAAGAGATTGATCGCGGCTACGAAGCGGAGACAGGCAAAGTCATTATTGAAACGTTCGAGAAGCTCGGCGTGGACATTCTGGCGATTCCGGCTGTCCTGCTGCAGGGGCATGCACCTTTCACTTGGGGCAAAGACGTGAAATCGGCGGTCGTAAACAGCGTCGTACTGGAAGAAGTGTGCAAGATGAACCTGTACGCGCGTCAGCTGAACCATTTTGCCAAAGAACTGCCGCAGGGCATTCTGGATAAGCACTATCTGCGCAAGCACGGGAAAGATGCCTACTACGGACAGAAAAAATAGGCTGAACCGTTTCCGAATTTAGCTATCGTGAGCATCACCGATCACTAGCGCAATCAATGATGAGTGTAATCGATCACAAGTCTTACAAGTCTTACCGATTGCCGGCCTTACCCATCATTCATTATGAAAAGAGGATGACTTATATGACATTGACAGCTGATAAACAGTTTTGGTTTGTTGTAGGTTCGCAGCACTTGTACGGAGAAGAAGCGCTGGCTGAAGTTAAAGCTCACGCGCAGCAGATGACGGATGCCCTGAATGCCAGCGGCGTACTTCCTTATCCGCTCGTTCTTCAAGATCTGGCTGTAACGGCAGACAAAATTACAAACATCATGAAAGAAGTAAACTATCGCGACGAAGTAGCGGGCATCATCACTTGGATGCACACGTTCTCGCCTGCAAAAATGTGGATCCGCGGCACAAAAATGCTGCAAAAACCTCTGCTGCACCTGGCGACTCAGTTCAATGAGAGCATTCCTTGGGCGACAATCGACATGGACTTCATGAACCTGAACCAAGCCGCTCACGGTGACCGCGAGTACGGATTCATTAACGCTCGTTTGAACAAACAGAACAAAGTCGTTGTCGGCTATTGGGAGCGTCCGGAAGTCCAGAAGCAGATTGCAGACTGGATGGACGTAGCCGTTGCTTACAACGAAAGCTTCAATATCCGCGTTGCCCGCTTCGGCGACAACATGCGCAACGTTGGCGTAACAGAAGGCGACAAAGTCGAAGCTCAGATCCAGTTCGGCTGGACAGTCGATTACTACGGAATTGGCGACCTTGTCGAATACGTAAATGCCGTTAGCGAGCAGGAAATCGATGCCTTGATGGCTGAGTATGCCAACCTGTACGAATTCGACTATGGCACGAACAGCAAAGAAGCTTGGGAAGCCAGCGTTCGGGTTCAAGCGGGCTACGAAATTGCGATCAAGCGCTTCTTGGACGACAAAGGCTACAACGCCTTCACATCGAATTTTGAAGATCTGCACGGCATGAAGCAGCTTCCGGGTCTGGCTGTACAGCGCCTGATGGCTCAAGGTTACGGCTTTGCCGGCGAAGGCGACTGGAAAACGGCAGCGCTTGACCGCCTGATGAAAGTCATGAGCCACAACCAAAACACAGGCTTCATGGAAGACTACACGTATGAAATGGCAGCCGGTAAAGAAGCGATCCTGCAGTCCCACATGCTCGAAGTCGATCCTTCCCTGGCAGGCAACAAGCCAAGCATCGTTGTATCGCCGCTCGGTATCGGCGGCAAGGAAGATCCAGCTCGTCTGGTATTCGATGGCAAAGCCGGCGACGGTGTTGTCGTATCGATGATGGACCTGGGTACGCATTACAAGCTGCTGATCAACGAAGTAACGGCATTCGAGCCAACAGAGCCGGCTCCGAACCTGCCTGTAGCGCGCGTTCTGTGGACGGTAAAACCGAACTTCCAAGACGGAGTCAAAGCTTGGATCGAGAACGGCGGCGGTCACCATACCGTTGTCTCCTTGAACCTGACGACAGACCAGATCGTGACTTACGCGAAGCTGGTTAACCTGGAGTACGTTGTAATCAAGTAATAAGCATTAAGGAATAAGCAGAAAATAAGTGTCGGATATAGAAAGAACCGCCTTTTCGGAAAATGGATCATCCATTTATCGCAGGCGGTTCTTTTTTGTGAATTTCGAATTTGTTAATGCTTGGAGAAACCATCGTTATTGGATTGACTTTGTAAAACACCTCGTGATACATTGTGAATGAACAACATACACAATTTTGGGGGTGGATATGATGCTGGCTTTGGACATTCGAAATTTACATAAGAAGTATACGGACTTTCAGATCAGAGACGTTTCTTTCCAATTGGAAAAGGGCTATATCATGGGCTTTATCGGAGCCAATGGTGCAGGGAAAACAACTACGATCAAATCGATCCTGAATATGATTCGTATCGACAGCGGCGAAGTGTACGTATTTGGCAAAAATATGGCCGAGCACGAGACAGAGGTAAAGCAGCAGATCGGATGCGCGTTCGGGGACATCGATTTTTATACGCGCAGCAGGATCAAGACCGTAACCGACATCACCAAGAAGTTCTACAAAAATTGGAACGAAGAAACCTACTCCGATTGCCTGCGGCGATTCAAGCTGGACGAAAACAAGAAAATTGCGGAGCTGTCTACCGGTATGAAAGTGAAATACAGTCTGGCGCTGGCCCTGTCGCACGGCGCGAAGCTGCTCATTCTGGATGAGCCGACAAGCGGACTTGACCCCGTCTCAAGAGACGATCTGCTTGATCTTTTTCAGGAACTGATCGTCGACGGCGAAATCAGCATCCTTTTCTCGACGCATATTACTTCCGACCTGGAGAAGTGTGCCGACTTTATTACGTTTATCGATAACGGACAGATCGTCGCCAGCGCCGAAAAAAATGAGTTTATGGAATCTTATCGGCTTGTTAGCGGCAGCGAAGCGCACCTGAATGAAGTTAAGGAGCGGCTCATCTCTTACAAGGTTAATTCGTTTGGCTTCACCGGATTGATCCGTACAGAGGACTTTGATCCTTCTTCCAAACTAAACGCATCGATGCCAAGTCTTGAAGAGATCATGATTTATTTTGCGAAAAAGGAGGGTCTATATGTATAATTTGGTCATGAAGGATCTGAAGTTGGGCGTTAATCCGTGGTTCTTCGCTCTTCCCCTCCTTGCAGGTGCCCTCATGCTGATTCCTGCCTGGGTGTATGTGCTCGTCCCTCTGTACTTTTGTTTCATTACGGTTCCGAATATGCTCGGAGGCTTCAAGAGCCAGAATGATCTGATGTTCAGTACGCTCATGCCTACAAGCAAAAGGGATATCGTGAAGGCCAGAATTTTCGTGATCGTCCTGCTGGAAGTTCTGCATCTGCTTGCAGGTATGGTCTTCAGCTTGTTCACGCTTCATCTGTATCCGAATATCGACTATCTTTTCTTTGCGCCACATGCCGGTTTCTGGGGAATCTGCTGGGTGATGCTGGGCATTTTTAACATCATCCTGCTGCCTATCTACTACAAGACGGCCTACAAATATGGAGGGGCTGTAACCTTCTCGACGATCGCTGCCGCTCTGTTCGCTATTGTCGCTCAAGGGGCCGCAATGGGGATTCCTTGGGTAAACGATATTTTTTACGGGGCTGGACTGGATCGGGTAGGGCTGCAATTTTCCATCCTCGCTGTGGGCATTCTGATTTTTGTTGGACTTACTCTAATTGCTTACCGGATTTCGGTAAGACGATTCCTTAACGTGGAGATTATATGAACGTAACGATTTCGAACACATCGGAAAAACCGATCTACCAGCAAATTTACGAACAAATCAGCGCTCTCATTTTGAAAGGCGAGTTGGAGAGCGGCTACTGTCTGCCTCCTATTCGTCAGGCTGCCCTGGAGCTTCGCGTCAGCGTAATCACGGTGAAAAAAGCCTGGGAAGAACTCGAGCGAACCGGCTTGATCCATACCGTGACGGGGAAAGGATGCTTTGTCGCCGACTTCACCTCGGGAGAGATGCTGGAGACCCGAGATCAGCTGATTCTGAAGCAGCTTGCAACCGATGCCGCCTACTACAAATCTTTTGGCCTTACCTTGGAAGAAGTCATAGAGTTGTTGAAAAAGGTTTACGATTAAGGCATTGTCTGAGTTAAGTGAGGAATAAGGCGCAGCTTGGGTTAAGCAAGAAAAAGAAAAGAACCGTTTTTTGATAAATGACGCATTCATTTACCGAGAACGGTTCTTTTTTTGCTTTTTGGGAAGTGTCATCTTAAAGTATGAGGCAAAGGGAGGCTGAGTCAGCTATGGCACGAACCATTCTGATTATAGGCGGCGGCATTGCGGGACTGTGCGCCGCAATTGCCCTGCAGCATATCGGTATGCAGGTAAAAGTCTATGAAAAAAATGCCGGACCGGCTGCTGCCGGAGCAGGCATCATTATCGCTCCCAATGCTCTGCAGGCGCTGAAGCCCTACGGCATTTCCGACGAAATTATTCGTCGGGGGTATCCGAGCAGCGGATTCCGCCTGATGTCGGATCGAGGCCAATACCTCACCCAACTTGCGGTTCCTGCCGACTACGGCAGTCAATATTCGATTCACCGCAAAGATCTGCATCAGATTCTTCTGTCCGCTCTTCCTCCCGGTACAGTAGAATGGGGAAAATCCTTTTCCCGGCTTGAGCAGCGGGATAACTGCGTTCGGGCCGTGTTTGATGATGGCAGTTATGCGGAGGGCGATCTGCTTGTCGCGGCGGACGGCATTTACTCCGGCGTTCGCCAGCAGCTTGTTCCCGCGGAAACCTACCGCTATGCCGGCTACACCTGCTGGCGCGGCGTCGTCTCCGGTGATCATCTTCCTGGCCTGTCGCCTCATTTCATCGAGACATGGGGGACCAAAGGCCGCTTCGGAATCGTACCGCTTCCTCAAAATAAAGTGTATTGGTATGCGCTTATCAATGCACGCCAAAGCGATCCCCGTCTGGCAAACTATTCTGCGCAGGAACTGCATCGTCAATTTGCGAACTACCACAATCCCATACCGGATCTGCTGCTGAAGACAACCCCTTCCGACATAATCCACCGTGATATCGTAGACATTATGCCGATGAAAAGCTTTTATTCGGGCCGGATCGTTTTTGTCGGCGATGCCGCTCATGCGATAACCCCCAATATGGGACAGGGTGCCTGCCTGGCGATGGAGGATGCACGCGTGCTGTCCGATTGTCTTCACGCGTCCGCGGGCGATCATGAAGCTTTTGTTCATTACGATGCCCGGCGCCGAAAGAGAATTCAGCAAATCTCCGCTCAATCCTGGAAGATCGGGAAGGTGGCCCAATCGGAAAGCTTTTTGTTTGCAAGCATCAGAAATCAGTTAATGAAGCGCGTTCTCAAAAAGATTTCTCATAACCAAGCAGAGCGTTTGTACCGTTTTTAAAATTTTAAGACACTATGCAAAGGGAGAAGAGACACAATGAATGTTAGTCTAAATTGGATTACCCTCCGCGTTCGCGACATTGAAGATTCGCTGGAGTTCTATCACAACATTCTCGGGCTGCCGATCAATCGTAGGTTCGAGAGCCGCGGCAAACAGATTGCCATGCTCGGAACGCAAGAACAGCCCAAGATCGAACTGATTCAGGGCAGCGAGATTATGGTTATGCCGGAGAACGGTATCTCTGTCGGCTTTGAAGTAGAATCGCTGGATGCGGCCATAGAAGAATTGAACAGCAAGGGCATTCCTATCGTTCGCGGCCCAATCTCTCCCAACCCCCATCTGCGTTTTTTCTACATTTTGGACCCGGACGGCTTTGAAGTGCAGTTGGCGGAACACAGCTGAATCGTTCGTATGAAATACAGCGGCGGAGAATCGGATCAGGACACAAGAAGAGGCACCTCAAGAGAGGTGCCTCTTTGCCGTGCCATTTTACAGCAAGATATGGAAAGCCGGATGCCGTCCAGCATGATATTTTATGTACAGATAGAGAATGACCAAAGTCAAAAAGAAAGGAGCGGGCGGAATGGGAAGCGGAGCTTGAATTTACAGATCAGGTTCGCCGGGAAGCTTTTTGATAGGCGCATAAATATGATAAGTCGAATCCAGCTGGTGAACATCGTCAAAAGCCTGAATAAGCTCGATATCCGTTTCGGCCGTTTCCTGTCTGGAGATTTTCAGGAATCGGGCATAGTCGCTTTTTAACACATCCCCAATATCGAGGAGATCGCCGGAATAGCTGAACCGAGCACAGAAAGTCTGCGGTACATCGACGGTAAAGGAGTACGGTTCATCGATTTCGATGCGTCCCGGAATTCCGCACAGCACATTGAAAGTAGGGGAGTCAGGTCGACAGTTTGAATAAATGACGTAGCAGGGGCTCTGTACAGTCTTATCGACATGACTCAGCAGCAGGGCGGAGTGAGCACGGATTTTTTTTCTATAGTCGTCGGCAGCCAGATCCACTTCAAAAGCGATTCCGCTAATTGGAGTCTCTGCGAATTCGGTCAAAGTAAAGTCTGTTACGACATCGCCGTTGATGTTTTTCAAAGGCCTTCTGATTACTGGGGGGATGGGTGCCGGCAGGAGAGTGGAGCTTCCCGCTTTCATAGCACTTGGAGTGACGCCATACTGCCTTTTGAAAGCTCGGGTAAACGAGGCTTGTGTGCCAAAGTTAAGACGGTAAGCCACATCGGTCAGGGAGGAAGAGCTGCTGTCTTGAATGAAAGTCAAAGCTGCATTCAATCTTCTCGATAGGATGTATTGGTTCAATGAATCTCCCATTACCGCAGAAAACAGCCGATGAAAATAAAATTTGGACATGTTAAAAGCATGGGCGACGGATTCTACGGTTAAGGGCTGCTGCAGATGATTCTCAATGTAGATCAGGGCGCGCTCAATGATTTTGTTATGGTCCATAATGGCTCCTTATATTCACTCTTTATTTTCAGTAGCGACAGATCATTTTGTTCTAAGTATATCACTTGTTTATCGTTATAAGGGTAAAGCGAAAGGGGAAGAAGGAAATGAAGGAAGATCGCAGAAATGCAAGGATACTGGGTGTTTTCTATATCATTGCCGCGGCAGCGTCGATTGCGGCGGTGATTCTGTACGGACCCATCTTGTCAGAACATTGGCAGTTGAATATAGTAGACGGAACGGAAACAAAAATCTTGATCGGGGTCGTGAGCGATCTGCTGCTCGTGGCGACGGTTGTCGGTACGGCAGTCATGCTGTTTCCTTATGTTCGGCAGTGGAATGAACACCTGGCTCTCGGTTATCTTTGTTTTCGATTCATGGAAGCTGTTTTTATCGGAATCGGTATTGTAAGCATATTGGGATTGCTGCACCTGAGTACGAATGACAATCCGGCTATTCCGGCAGGAAATCCCAACCTAGAGCCTATAGGACAGCTGCTGCAGGCGGTTTATGATTGGACGGCTGTGTTGGGGCCCAATCTCATGCTGGGTCTCAATACAAGCTTGTACAGTTATCTGCTTTTCCGAACGGGTCTTGTGCCCAAACCGCTGGCCGCTTTCGGCATGGTTACGGCGGTGATGGTATTCACGGCAGGGATGCTGCAAATGTTCGCGATCATCGGGCCTTATTCGGCGGTGAAAGGATTGATTGCGCTGCCCGTCGGTCTCTATGAGATGAGCTTGGCGATCTGGTTGATTGTAAAAGGATTTCGAATAAGAAAATAAGAATGGACGCACAGGGGGACAACGTAATGACCGCACCGATCATGGCCACCAAACTGTATATCCCTGCGCTTCGGCCGCATGCGGTGCTTCGCCGTCGTTTGACGGAAAGGCTGAATAGAGGAATATACCGCAAGTTGACATTGATTGCTGCGCCTGCCGGCTATGGGAAAACGACGTTGGTGTGCGAGTGGCTCGAAAGCTGCGAACGGGAAGCCGCTTGGCTGTCGCTCGAAGAAGAAGACGGAGACCCGATACGCTTTCTGACAGGGCTTATCTCTTCGCTCCAGACGCTTGGAGAAGGGTTGGGGCAGAATCTGCTCGCTGCGCTTCAATCTCCTCAGCCGCCGCCAATCGAGTCGATTCTGACCGTCCTTCTTAACGAGATTGCCGCGATATCGGTGCCTTTCATACTGGTATTGGACGATTACCATGCGGTGAATGTTAAGGAGATCAATGACGTTTTGTTCTTCCTCATCACTCATCTTCCCCCACGGATACATATTGTGATTACTACTCGGGAAAGCCCGGATATTCCGCTGGCCAAATTTCGGGTTCGGGATCAGCTGACCGAACTGTATGCAGCCGATCTGAAATTCACCTCTTCCGAAGCCGAGCTTTTCCTGAATGAAAGCATGGCTCTTAATCTGTCTGCGAAGCAGGTGTCTGTCCTGGAATCGCGTACGGAAGGTTGGATTGCAGGGCTGCATCTGGCTGCGATCTCGATTCAGGGAGAGGAAGACACCGATCGGCTGATCGAGTCTTTTACGGGGGATCATCGTTTTGTGCTGGATTATTTGATGGAGGAAGTGCTGCGGCAGCAGCCCCAGGCGGTCCGGAATTTTCTGCTGCGGACCTCGATTCTCGACCGGCTGTGCGGGCCTCTCTGTGATGCGGTTGTGCATGATTCTTCGGTTTGCGGTCATGAAGTATTGATCGACCTGAATGCGCAGAATCTATTTATCGTACCGCTGGACAATGAGCGGAAATGGTATCGGTATCACCATTTGTTCGCCGACCTGCTGCGCAAAAGGCTGCTGGAAAGTACCGCGAAAAGCGAGGTGGCAGAGCTGCACGAACGGGCGAGCTTCTGGCACGAGCAAAACGGCGGCGAGATCGAAGCTTTTCGCCATGCTTCTCAGTCCCGCGATATCGAACGCGCCGCACATCTGCTGGAAGGCGGCGGTATGCCGCTGCATCTTCGGGGAGCCGGGGGCGCTGCACTAAAATGGCTGGAGGGTCTGCCTGCCCAAGAACTGAACGCGCGGCCCGCGCTGTGGGTCATGTACGGCTCGTCGCTCTTGATGTCGGGCAGGCCGACAGGCGTCGAAGACAAGCTTCAAGCGGCGGAATCCATCTTGGCCGGCACGGAACAAGGCGAGCGTGCTGCCGGTCTGACCGGATTGATCGCCGCGACCCGTGCGACACTGGCTTCGCTTGCGCTGGGCGGCGGTGCGGGTGGCGGCTCGGAGCGCCTCGAAGTAAAGCTGCGGGAAGCCGAAGCCGCCCTGCAGGACGGCGGAATCGACGACAAGACCGACGGATTGGTCGGTCGGATCGCGTTGGCCGGATCGACTGCCCCGCACGGACGGCAGACTGCGGAGCAGGTCATTCTCCAGTGCCGCCGGGCACTCCTGTACCTTCGCCCGGAGCAGCTTCCGATCCGGACGGCTGCCGCTTGGATGCTGGGCGTCGCCTGTCAGCTAAGCGGCGATTCTGCCGCTGCTCGCGAAGCTTTCGATGAAGTTGTCGTCAACAGTACCATTATGGATCAGCCGCTGCTGGCAGTCGTAGCTTTGATCGGGTTGGGTCAGTTGGACGAAGCGGAAGATAAGGTCAATGCCGCAGGAGAGCGGTATCGGGAAGCACTGAAGCTGGCCGGCAATCTGCCGCTTCCTGCTGTACGGGAGGCGCAGATCGGCCTGGAGCGCTTGGAGCAGCGTGATCGAAAAAACACGCTGCTCAGTCCGCGGGAATATGAAGTGCTGCAGCTGATTGCCGAAGGGCTGTCGAACCGGGAAATTGGTGAACGGCTCTTTCTGTCCCTTGATACGGTCAAAGGCCATAACCGCAGAATTTTCGAAAAATTACAGGTGCAGCGGCGTACGGAAGCGATCGCGCGCGCCAAACAATTGAATGTGCTCTCGGACACTCCTAAACCCCACACTTCCAAACCCCACTAAAGTGTCTACTGGAGCTCATCTTGTTCAGGCTATACTCCTTGTAAATCAACGAAAAGGAGATAGCGCTTATGACGATGAACAAGACGGCAAGAACGGCAGGAATATTGTTTTTCATATCAACGGCCTCTTATTTGATCGGAAATGGACTTCTGGGTCCCGTGCTGAAGCAAAATGATCTGCTTGCGAGCCTGCAGGCGGGTGATGCGAATATGCTGCCCGGATTTTTCCTGGAGCTGGTTAATGCCGCAGCAGTCGTGGCGATTGCCATGCTGCTGTACCCGATCTTGAAAAAGCATAACGAAGTTTTTGCGCTGGGCTACTTCGGATTCAGGCTCTTGGAAGCTATTCTGCTGATTATAAGTGCGGCCGTTCCGCTGCTGCTGATTGCGTTAAGCGGCAGTTACGGCTCGGCCAGCGCCAGTGATCAGGGATACATGGTGACGACAGCAGATTTATTGGTGCAAAGTTACTCCGTGTTTTTCCAGATAGGCATGGTTGTGCTGGCATTAGGCAGCTTTCTGCTGTGCGTCGTGCTATACCGGTTCAGGCTGATTCCCCGGCTGCTGTCGATCTTCGGCTTCATAGGCTATGCGTCACTGCTGACAAGCAGCTGTCTGAGTCTTATTGGACGGGATGCGGGAGCGCTTCTGTACATTCCGGGAGCTGTATTTGAAATCGCATTTCCACTGTGGCTCATTTTCAAAGGGGTTAATATGGAGGGAAGAAATGCCCGAGATCGGCGCAAGTCTGATCGTGAGCCGCTGACCGCTGTAAAAGGGACCGACTTTGGCAGTTCGCAATAAGCTGTAATCTGCACTGTTTTGCGCTGGGATGGTTAATACTTGGATGACTTGCATCATCTACGATCCCACATCGAAACGGAGGCCGCTTATCTTATGCAAACAGCTGCAGAAATCACTTTTTGGCACAACGACGGCTCCGATATTCTTCTCCCGGTTCCGGCCGAGTTCAGCTTTGCCGAAAACTATAACCATCTTTCGACCGCCACCAACGAAGCCTTGTACACACTGCGGAGCGGGAAAATTTATAAAGCCATCGCTGTCGGTGACCGGGATACCGTGGTCGAAATCAGTGATGAAGACGGCACTCATCTGCGCATCGTCTTCATTGAAGAACCCGACACCGACTCCCCTGAACTGCGCGAAGGCGTCGCCCGGTACGTGCACGATTGGTTCGATCTCGGCACCGACCTGGCTCCATTTTACGAGATGGCACAGAATGATCCCCTGCTGAAGCAGGCAGTCGAATCTTTCTATGGGCTTCGCAATATGGGCATTCCCGATCTGTACGAAGCGATCTGCTGGGGCATTCTCGGGCAGCAGATCAATCTGGGCTTCGCCTATACGTTAAAAAGAAGGTTCGTTGAGAACTTTGGCCGGTCGATCGTGCGCGAGGGGGAGACGTATTGGCTGTTCCCGACCGCCGAACGTATTGCCCCGTTGACGGCTGCAGATTTGTCGGCTGCCGGAATGACGACTGGGAAAAAGTGCGAGTATCTGGTTGACACGGCAAGATTGATCGCAGGTGGAGGCTTGACTAAAGAGCAGCTTTTGCAAGCAGGCAGCGTGAAGCAGGCCGAAAAAATGCTGATCAACATTCGCGGCATTGGACCATGGACTGCCCATTACGTGCTGATGCGCTGTCTGCGAATGCCGGACGCTTTTCCGATCGACGATGTAGGGCTGCATCTCTCGATCAAGCACGTGCTGGGCCTTGATGCCAAGCCGAGCAAGGAGCGGATTTTGGAGCTGTCTGCAGGATGGACACTCTGGGAGTCTTACGCGACGTTTTATTTGTGGCGGCTGTTATATTAAGAGGAGTATGGAAATTGAAAAGACTCTTCTCCGATAAGGGGAAGAGTCTTTTACGGATATATAGAGGGAGTTCGTACTTTTCGATGAGAAGTTGGAGCTTGTAATCTGAAAGGAGTAAACTAAAATTAAGCGGTTACATAAACATCATGAATTCAGCACCTCGGAATCGACGTCAACATTGGCATTAACATCAATATTGACGTCGCCCTTGGCAGCACCGCCGCATTAACCAACGAACAAGGAGTGGATACGATGAACCAGCAAGCAGCAGACCGGGCAGCGCGCGAAATGCCTGAAGGTACTCAGATTCTATATGGTGATTTTGCCGAAGCCGGCACTTATTATTCCTGCACGTACCATCCTGACGTCGTGTATGCCACGTATGAAGGCGTCGACAGAAGGCTGCAGATTATCCAGCCTCACCGGGAAGGATACAAGTTCCCCTTGATCATTTTTATTCAGGGTTCGGCTTGGAGAAAACAAAACGTATACACCGGAATTCCGAACCTCTCGCAGATCGCGGCCAAAGGGTATGTGATCGCCAGCGTAGAGATCCGGGACACGGATATTGCACAATTTCCGGCGGCGGTGGAGGATGTGAAATGCGCTCTTCGATTTATGCGAAAAAATGCGGAAGAATACGGAGTCGATCCTAGACGTGCAGCAGTGTGGGGAGATTCATCCGGCGGACATCTGTCTCTCATGACAGGGCTTACGATAGGCGAGTATAACAACGGGTTGTATGGGGAGCAGTCGGACGAAGTGTTGGCGGTCGTTGATTACTACGGCGTTTCTGATCTGCTCAGCTTGGGCAAATACAATGATATTCTCGATCATGATGCCGCCGATTCTCCGGAAGGATTGTTTATTGGAGGACGGGTTCAAGATCATGTGGAATTGGCAAAAGAGGCCAGCCCGCTGCACCACGATCTGGACCGAAAGCTTCCGCCGTTCCTGATTGTGCATGGCGACAGCGACCGGATTGTGCACGTGAGCCAAAGCATCGAAATGTACAAGGCGCTGAAGGAACACGATCAGAACGTCCTCTTTTACAAAGTGGTCGGAGCGGATCATGGAACAGGCATATGGAGTCCTCAAGTGCTCGATATTACGGCAAAGTTTCTGTCGGCTCATCTGAATCGGCCGATGGCAGAACCGCTTCCTTTCCAACATGAGACCGAATAGGGGGCAGGGCAGATGGAGTGGGAAGAAGTGCTCACGGTACATGTAGCGATTATAGACACGGTCAGCCTGCACAATGACAGCGGAGACTCTGTTGTGATGATCTCGTTTACAGGACACGCGACGGGCAAGTATTTCGAAGGGATCATACTAGACGGAGGCGTGGACACGCAGATCATCGGATCATCCGGCGAACGACACAGCTTGTCGGCTAGGTACATGCTACGGGGAAAAGATTATACCGGCCAGCCCTGTGAGATCTACATCGAGAATAACGGAAATATGAACAAGGAGCTGAAGAGCGCCGCTTTTCGCACCACGCCCAAGATCATTACCAACAGCAAAGCCTTATCTTTTCTAAATCAAGATCTGCTGATCGGCGAAGGTCTGCCAGCGGAAGCGGGAGTCGACATCCGGATTTACCGGGCGATCTGACAGTGTGATCCTGGAGCGCGGTAGAGAGCGAAGCCTTTATTTTAACCTAATCTATTTCCCGTTCGCCTCTGCCAGCACCTCTGTCCCGCCGGCCTGCATAAATTCCTGCACAAAGTTATCGAATTCTTCGAGCGATCGTTCTCCCGTAATAAACGAGATATAAGCGCGGTTCCGCAGCTTGATCAGCTCGGGACCGTTTTTGACGAGTGAAGGAGTCGACCCTTCCAACGCATTATAGATCCCGTCCCGGTCCAGCCCGAGCGTAGCGGCCCACTGCTCGCGGCGGCTGGTTGGCGGGTAAGGCACCATCATGCCGATATTGGCTCCGATCGTGTTCAAGTAATTCGAATCTTGATTGTAAGGAGGCAGCACGACGATATTTTCTTTCGATGAGTCCGCCCATTTCCAGTGCTTGCCGATAATGCCGTTTTTCAACGCTGCCCGTTCGTCGAGATCCAGATTGGCACTGACATCGTCGAGAATCTGCAGTATCTTCTCCAGCTTGCCCGGCTCTTTGGTTACATTGGCTCCGATTGCCGTGAAACTCATCAACTTATCGTATGCTTTGGAACCCCGCAGACCTTCCGGACCGCTGAATGGACGACCGAACACGACATCCGCTTCCGGATTTTTGGCCTTAAGCTCTTTCACGTTATAGGAAGCTTCTACCGGCTTTTCGATGATAACGCCGCGCTCGTCCGTGGTCCATGCGTCATAGTCGTTGTCGTCGATCCAGTGATAATAGTTGCCCATCGAGGTCATGCCGATTCGGCCGTTGATAAAAGCGTGCGACAGATGTTTGTACCCGCCTTTATTTTCCCCGGTGATGAACTCGGGATCGATCACGCCATCGGCATACCACTTCCGCAAAACGTTCAGCGCTTCCTTCATCTCCGGCTGCAGAGCCCCTACTACTAGCTGTCCATTCTGTTCGCTAAAATACAGCTGATCCGCAAACACCACCTGACCGTAAGCGCCGAATACGACGTTCATGCCTTCCAGCGACAGTCCGTATGTATCCTTTATTCCATTGCCGTCGGGATCTTCATTCGCAAACGCATAGATTACCTTCTCGAATTCCTCCAGCGTCTGCGGCACATCCAATCCCAGCTTATCCAGCCAGTCCTGACGGTATACGACAGGAATCCGGTAAGTATTGGTCGGATTTATGACCGGAATGCCGTAAGTTTTGCCGTCAATCCTGCCGT
This sequence comes from Saccharibacillus kuerlensis DSM 22868, assembly GCF_000378145.1. Classification (GTDB taxonomy): domain Bacteria; phylum Bacillota; class Bacilli; order Paenibacillales; family Paenibacillaceae; genus Saccharibacillus; species Saccharibacillus kuerlensis. The sequence goes on from NZ_KB899284.1 coordinate 110,656, forward strand.
AATTCGCGTAATCCGGTGCATACTGACGAATGGCGTTCATCAGGTTGGGGGCGTAACGATTCAGTGTCTCCTCGGAAATCTCCGCAAGCAGTCCCTGCTGCTGATATTTCAGCAGATCCTGCGGCTGACGAATACGCAGCAGATCGGGAGCGCCTTCCTGGGCCAGCTTCAGATCAAGCAGCGATTCGTAGCGGTTGTTTTCCAGATTCCAGATATTCAGATCAACGTTGTGCTTCTCCTCCACGTAACGCAGCATCTCCGCATCTTCGGGAACGGCAAGGTTCTGATGCATCGTCCAGGAAATCTTGTATTCGGGACTGCTGGAAGCCGAAGGAGGAGAGGAATGTTTGGCGGAAAAAGAAAGACCTGAATAAGCTTCGCAGCCGGACAGCCCGATCATCGCAGCTGAACTTAGAACAATCCCGACAAAGCGCCGCAAAACCTTCTTTTTCATCGAAAGCCTCCCCTGATTTGTTTGCTGTGTACTTCTGTCCGATTCTTCGCTTAAGACGACTTCGCCTGTTTGAGGCTCTCTCTCAGGTAATTCCCCGGTGTACAGCCATACGCTTCCTTAAACTTTTTGATAAAATACGCCGGCGTTGCATAGCCGACGGCACCGGCAATCTGCTCGATAGTCATGCCGCCGCGCTCGATCAGAATTTTTGCCGATTCCATGCGTCTTCCGGTCACATATTCCGTATAGGTAACGCCCAGCTCTTCCTTGAATAAACGGCTCAAATACTTCGCGCTGATAAAGACGCTGGAAGATACCGCTTCGAGCGACAGATCGCCGGACAGATGCTCTTCAATATACGCTTTGGCCGATTCCAGAGTATCCAATGATCGCTCGCCGTTTCTTTTCTCGGTCTCCGCCAAGAAATGACTCACCGAATTCAGCAGCCAATTGCGGAATTCATCGATGTGCGCCAGTCCGATATACTGCCGATGCAGATCGGGATGCCCGCCGCTGGAATGTCTGTAACGAACACTTTTCAGATGATCCGAATACATGAACACCGTATTGGACAGAATGAAATGGCAGTAATCCGCCGGATATTCGCCTTCCCGTATGACTTCGATCAGTCCGTCGACAGCTTCGACGATTTCTTCGAACTGCCGGCCCGGCAGCTTGTCCTTGAATCTGGATAGAATCGGCTGCGGAATCTCCTCCTGGCTGCCTTCGCGCCGCAGCAGTGCCGGATCGTGCAGAATGGCGCATTCCGGCAGGAAATAAGCATATTTCATATAGCTTTCGGCCTCGCCGCAGCTGAGATGCAGCTCCTCCGGCCGGCTCACTTCGATTCCCCAAGAGAGCTGCATCTTAATATTTAGCTGACGTTCGCATTCTTCTTGAACATACTGGGCAAGCGCCCGCATCTCTTCGTTGGAAGTCTTATTGGAAGCCTGATTAGAAACCTGATTAGAGGAATCAATGGAAGTCTCATTAGAAGACTTAACAATGTCTTTGCTGAAATGCCGGACGATAATTGCCGCGACTTTTTGATCCGGCATTTCTTCGGCCACAATCAGAACTCCCTGCAGATCGATCTGCTCCAGCAGCGAGGCGATCTGTTCAGGCGTTTTCTGATGGGCTTCCGAGGCAGGCAGAGATGCACGGATCGGCTGCAGCAGCATACAGCGGAAGCTCCCGGATTCGCCGAACAGGCTGGACAGCAGCAGGCGTTCTTTGGGCGACTTTTCTGCCGGATCGCCTTCAAGCAGCTTCAGCATCAGACTGCGCTTGACGAGCGGTCCCGTCTCCTGAAGCGTCTCTTCAAGGGTAGTCACTTTACGGCTCAGACTGCTCAATGCCGTATCAATCAGACCATACTCATTGGCGGATTCTGTCGGCTGACCGGCGAGATGCCGGATGCGGACGACAATCGCTTTGAGCGGGCTGTAGATCAGCTTGGTCATTACGCCTGACAGCAGCAGTCCAATCAGGAGAGCCAGTGCACTGATAACGAGCACGATTCGCTGTACGGTCAATGATTGTTCCTGAAAAAAGCTGTGCGGCATAGCGCTGTAGAGCATCCAGCCGGTCGTCGGCAGCTGTTCATAGAAGATCGTATAGTATTCGCTGTCCGTTCGGCCGCCGGTGATGCCCGGTTCTGTCGGAAGATTCGATGTGCCCATAAAAGAGGCAAGGTCGTCGACAGCCGGTGATCCGGCCTCTTGAGACGTTCCAAATATTTGGGCGGCCGGGCCAATCACCATGTCTCCCGAGGTACCCAGCGTCCATGTTTCTTCATATTGAAAAGGCATCATATTGCGCAGAATTTCCCGGATTGCGTCTTCCTTGACATCAATTGCAAGAATCAGATCACTGTCCGCACCCGAAGATTGGAAAGGATAGCTGTGTGCGTACGTCATCAGCATATGTCCGTTACCGCCGGGAATATTGGAGAAGATATCTTCGGGCACGAGTCTGGATGCCGTCCATAGGCTGCTCTGCGGAAGAGTCTTCATTTTTTCGATCCAATCGGCCGGGGGCGAATCATTCGCTGCCCGGTCCATTTGATCGACCAGTCCGTATTGTGAAGACAGCATAGCACCGCTGCGAGGATCATATAAATGAATGGCTTCGATCAAGTTCGGATTTCCCGCCACTTCCGATGTCAGCAGCTCCTGCAGTTCCAGCAGACGCGCCGGCTGACTTTCCCATGAATGATCCTGAAACTGCCGCAGATCCGAAGTCTTATCAAGCGCCAGTTTTAGAGCAGTCTGGTGGACCCGCTGCAGGACAACAGAGTCGATCGTTTGTGCCGTGTTGGCCAAGTTTGTCTGACTGCGATTCTGCAGCTCGTCCATATAGCGATTGGAAGAATATAAGTAAAATACCGAACACAGCGAGAGGACAATAACAAGCACAATGGATAAGTATGAAACGGCCAAGCGGGCCCAAACGGATTGATATTTTTTCATCGCGCATTCCCCTCCCCGCCGGGATTATACAAGCAGGAATGCAGCGTTATTCAAGAGTTTCGTTAAGCGAATGTTAAATTGCGGAATTTGGGTCGAATTTGGTCGAAAACCTCCCAAAATGATACTAAGGCGAAATCGTTCCATTGCCCAATTTCGGCTGCGGATGCTACATTTTCATCGATTCGAATCGAAAGGCAAGCGAATACCAAACCGAAGAGGAGCAATCACAAGTGAAAAAGAGACCGTTGAGAAAAATGATGGCTGTTGCATTGGGCTTCGCCATTCTCTCCAATTCCGCTATGATCCATCCCGCAATTGCGGCGCCTGATACTTATGAAGTTCAACTGCCGGCAGTTCCGGCATGGGGATACTTCAGCGATTCGTATACAACGAACCGATCTGAAAATCCGACCCTTGAAACGAATGCGGCACTTCGCCTGCTGTCGGAATTCCTGGAATTGTGGGAGCCTGGGTATTCTTGGAATAACGGAACGCCGAAGATTCAAGCCGTACACGAGTACAACATTCAGTATGTCGTAGACTTGGCAAAGACTCGAACGGCTGCCGATGAAGAAATGGCTTATCTGGTTGACCGCCGGGGACAAACATACGGAGCAACCGAAGGTCTGGGAATGCTGGCCGACGCTTATCGCGAGCTGAGCAATACGAGAACTTCGATCACCGGTGTTGCGGAAGATGCGACAACAGTAAAATATAACGATACATTAGGTTCGAACAAAGGCGGGGATTCCGATTCGCCGCTTGGCAAGATGGTCGATTTGTTGGGCACGGTAAGAGGCAATTATGCATCGTCTAATCCATCGAAATACTTCTTCCAATATATGCGCCCTTATCGCTGGGTGAATCAGCAGGAAGGTAACAATGATAATCGTATTGTTATACCAACCCTGGTTCCGGCAATCAGTACTACACCGGAAAAGGACGGCGGTTTCCCGAGCGGACACACCAACGCTTCGTACCTCGCTTCGCTGTCGTTTGCCTATGCCGTACCGGAACGTTATCAGGAAATGCTGACCCGTGCTTCGGAGATGGGCCATGCCCGCATTGTGTCCGGCATGCACTCGCCGCTTGATGTAATGGGTGGACGTGTGCTGGCAACAGCGCTGGCTGCAGCTACACTGGCCGATCCGGCAAACGCCGATCTCAAACAGCAGGCGTATGAGCAAGCACATGATATTCTGCTTAAGGAGCCGCTCAGCGGAGAAGATCGCTTTAGCGATTACGAGAAAAATAAAAGAGAATATATCGAGCGCTTGACTTACGGTTTCCAACCGATCGATGATACAACAAAACCGATGGTTGTGCCGAAGGACGCCGAAGTACTGCTGGAGACTCGTCTGCCTTACCTGACCAGCCAGCAGCGCCGTGCTGTGTTGGAGACAACTGGTCTTCCATCCGGTTATCCGATGCTGGATGATCCAGAAGGTTGGGGACGTCTGAACTTGTTTGAAGCGGCCAACGGCTACGGTGCCTTCAATCATGATGTAACCGTTGAGATGGATGCATCCAAAGGTGGATTCTATGCCGAAGACCTATGGCGTAACAATATTACCGGCAACGGGAAATTTATCAAAGAAGGCACAGGCAAGCTGATACTGTCCGGAAACAATACGTATTCGGGCGGTACAGAAATTGTAGGCGGAACGCTGGAAGCGATGTCGTCGACTGCATTCGGTACTGGCAGCGTAAATAACGTTGGCGGTACGGTAACACAGAATGTCTACGGTGGCGATACGGTAACGAAGAGTGTTTATGGCGGCAAGCTGACGATCGGTGGCGACTTCACGCAGTCGGCAGGCGGAACGCTGGAACTGAACGTATCTGCTCCGAGCGATACGCTCGAAGTACAGGGCCGTGTACAAGCCGGCGGCACACTGAAAGTCAATTTCACCAATAACTATGTACCGGCAGCAGGCGACTTTACGGTCATTACTCATGCTGCGGGAACTCCTGTCGGCGCATTCGATAGACTGGAAACGACCGGCCTGCCGAACGGATACAGTGCAAGCCTGAACTACCGGAATGACCGAATCGTACTGACCGTGGCTGATACGACGGTTGGAACGCCGAATCCAGGCACGTCGAATCCGCCTTCGAGCGGCGGGGGAGGTTACGTAACCCCTGCTCCTTCGACACCTGCACCAACACCAGTATCGACACCTGCACCAACACCAGTAATCCCAACACCGGCGCCAACTGCTCCGCAGCCTACCAGCCCGTTCCGTTCGAACGTAGTGGACCCGGCGATCACGCTGCAGGCATTGACTCAAGCCGCAGCCGTCACGCAAAACGGAAGCCGGACGTTCTCCGACCTGTCCGCCGGTCACTGGAGCCGCGACGCTGTTGTCAAAGCGACCAAACTCGGTATCGTGAGCGGTTATGAAAACGGAACGTTCCGTCCGAACGCGTCGGTTACGCGTGCCGAGTTCACGGCGATGATCGCCCGCGCTTTCGGAATCGAACCGGCTTCATCTTCGGCTTCGTTCCGCGACACCGGCTCCAACTGGGCTTCCGGCTACATTGCAGCACTGTCCGATCTGGGTGTAGTGGCCGGTTACAAAGACGGCAGCTTCAAGCCAAGCGGAACGATCTCCCGCGCCGAGATGGCGGTCATGATCGCCCGTGTCATCAACCTGAACGAGCTGTCAACCGGCACAACAGCTAACTTTAGCGATGTGAGCGGCGATTACTGGGCAGCAGGCGCAATCAGCCAGGCTTCGTCCGCTGGTCTGCTGAACGGAACCTCATCTTCTTCCTTTGCACCGAAAAAGGAAGCCAGCCGCGCCGAAGCGATCACGCTGATCATCCGCGCACTGGAAAGCGACAGCTCCGTGAAGTCGCTGCTGGACAGCCTGTAAGAACTAACGTATTGATTTATCCACCCCCTTGGATAAATGAAAAGCCCGTCCTTATGGACGGGCTCTTTTTGCTATGTGAAGCCATGGTTTTTATGCGCAAAAGACCTTAGATCTTGAAGCGGCTTACGGCGTCATGCAGATTTTCCGCGAGATGAGACAAAGCTGCCGAGGAAGAAGAAATCTCCTGCATGGAAGCAAGCTGCTGCTCGGCTGCCGCAGCCACGTTCTGCGAATGGTCGGACGTCTCGTCCGCGATGTGCAGAATGCCTGATAGATTCGAAGAAGCGTGCTGCACGTGCGAAGACAGTTCGGTTGTTTCTCCGGACATAACTTCAACACGGCCTGTCAGATTGCCCATCAGCTCGAGAATTTCCTTGAAGTTCGTTTGTGTCCGTCTGATCGCTTCAAGTCCGGCCTGCACCTCCGTGCCTACCTGTCCGATGGAACGAGTAGAATGCTCCATGTCGTTCTGAATTTCGTGGATCAGGCCCGAGATCTGTGAGGAGGACTGCTGGGACTGTTCGGCCAGCTTGCGCACTTCGTCGGCAACGACCGCAAAGCCTCTGCCGTGCTCGCCGGCTCTGGCCGCTTCGATCGCCGCATTCAGTGCGAGCAGGTTCGTCTGCGCGGCGATCGTCGAAATGAACTGCGAGATTTCCTCGATTTCTTTCGAACGATCGTCCAGCATCTGAATAATCCTGCCGCTCTCGTGAACGGAACGATCGATCTCTTGGATTTGAAGAACGGTATCGTCGACGAGACGATCGCCTTCCGATGCTTTGCGGATTGTTTGACTGCTTACGTCCAGGACAGCCGAGGCATTGCCTGAGATGGACTGCATACCTGCTGCGACGTCACTAAGCACAGATGTACTGTCGTTGAGGCGATGTGCCGACTGTTCCGAACCGACTGCAACGTCTTGAATGGATTGAGCGATGGTTTCCGTCGCCTGGCTGGTCTGATCCGCACTGGCGGATAATTGTTCGGAAGAGGAAGCTACTTGATGGGACGTTTCGATGACTTCATTGAACGTATTTCTCAAACTTTCCGTCATCGTATTAAAGCTGCCGGCCAGGCTGGAAATTTCGTCGCCCGCCCGATCGTCTACTTGATGGGTAAAGTCGCCGCCGCCGGCTTGATACAGCGAAGCGGTTACGGCGCCAAGCCGCTTTCGGATTCGTGAAGTGAAGAGGAAAACAAATGCAGTGGATAAGAGCAGAATAACGCCAAGTGCAATTAGGAATACCGTGAAGAAGCTGGAGAGAATACTGTCGATAATGCTTTGCGGCGCTCCCACGTAGAAAATGCCAATGACTGCTCCTGACGCGTCATGGAGCGGCATGTAGGCAGCCTGATACGTATTACCTGCTACATTGGCTTCTCCGGTATACGGTTGTCCGCTATCGATCACAATTTGTTTCACCTTGTCCGATACCTGCGTACCGACGGCGCGGTTGCCGTTGATTTGAACATTGGTCGCAACCCGGGTATCTCCCTGGAAGATTGTGACCGTACCGCCGCTGTCTTCGCCGATTGTATCGACCAGTTCAAAGTTGTCGTTTATAACGGTTTCGCCCTTGAACAGTTTGCCGTCCGAGATGGACCATTCTCCGGGGTAGGCACTGTCGATATAGCGATAAGCCAAAGCCATATCATTTTTAGCTTTTTCGACTGCAAATTCCTTGATGCCTCGAGTTACCTGATCTTGTACAATCACTCCCACAATACCGGAAAATAGAATCATGCAGGCGAGAAACAATAGATTTATTTTTGTACCCAATTTCATTTTCAGCTGCAGTTTTTTACGCAAAGTTCGTCCGCTCCTTAAAAAAAGTATTGCTAACTATATCGGCGAAATTTGAAGGATTTGAAGAGAAAATGACTGGAATTCGACACAAATAGACCTTTCACTTATGTGAAAAGGCCTATTTGATCATAAATTTTGAATGAAAATGCTTTAGTTGAATGAAAAAGCGTCTCTTCAATCTCCCCAAGCACTCTCAGGCAGCAGCATTGGCAGATGAAAAACGAAAGAGCTGCCTTCCGGCGAGGAGTGCTCCAACTTCAGTTCTCCATTCATCAATACGACAAGCTGTTTACAGATCGACAAGCCCAGTCCGGTGCCGCCGTAGCGGTTAACGTAACCGGGTGTATGCAGTTGGGTAAAGGCTTGAAACAGCATAGGCTGTTTATCTTTGGCAATGCCGGGGCCCGTATCTTTTACAGCAAACGTTAAATAAGCCGTTTCTGCCGCAGAACGTACTGGAGAAAATTCATTTCTAGCAGCGCAAGAAGAGATGACTGCCGCCGAATCTTCTGTAAAGCCTACCTGCACAACGCTTTCTCTGCCCCAAGACATCCGGACTTCGACTTGCACTTCTCCTTCATTCGTAAATTTTAATGCATTAGACAATAAGTTGACGAGGATTTGCCGAATTTTGTTCTCGTCCCCGATCCAAAGATCCGGTATGCTTGGCGGTACGCTAGCGTGCAGTCCAATCTTTTTAAGATTAGCTTCGGTTCTAAACATCTGCGTGACTTCAAGTAGACAGCCTCTCAGAGAGAACGGCTCGCATACGACTTCCATTTTGCCTGCATCCAATCTTGAGTAGTCCAAAATTTGATGCAGGATCGTCATCAGCGAACGTCCGCTGGACTGAATGATGCGCAGATACTCCATTTGCGTATCTGACACTTTGGACGATTGCAGCAGTTCCCCCATATTCAGAATGGCATTCATCGGTGTACGAATCTCATGACTGAGAATGGCCAGTAGATTGGCTTTCCCTTCCATAGCTTTCTTCTGTTCCTGCTCGGCCTTGCGCCACCTTCGGTACGTTTGATCCAGATCCAGCATGTTTTCGAAAAAAGCAGCGAGCGAGATCAGCAGTTCCACATCTTCCGGCTGATACGCGTAGAAGTTATGATCGAATGCGCACAGCGAACCGAACACTTCACCATCGCTCGTTCGGATGGGTACTCCCATAAACGAACAGCCGCCGATAAACGAGGTAACGCTCATATCGCGGGTCAAAGGGTGAGTCAGGTTGCTATCGATCACCAGCGGCCCGGGACCATTTTCGGTCACAAGATGACAGTAAGAGTCGGTATGATCGATCACTAATCCTTCCTGCAAAATCACGGCGCTGCGGTTGATTGTATTGAGCACCTTTGTCTGGTCGTGGTCGCTTAGTGCGATACAGAATGTATTGGCAGGGATCACTTTACTGGCTGTATCTACAATTTGGGCAGCGGAAGTATATAATTTCTCGGATAAGACGTCCATGACGTCGATATAAGTTGTTTTAAGCAAAAGAGCACCCCCAGGTATGGTCAAGCTTTTATTGGATGAATGAAAAGGAAACTAGCTTTAGAAAAAAGCGAGAACATTAAATCGGGAATTTTGGATCTTTATAGCGAAAATTAGGGGGGAATAGCAGTTTATAGAGGCCTGCCTTATGAAAAACTACATTACTCTCTAAATAAACCGACGTTTCGACAAACTAAACAAATAGAAAAACCGGCTTTGCCCCAAAAAGAATGCCGAGTTTTACGTTACCATTGCCATTTGCGCTGCGGTTCGCTATGCTAAAAATAAATCAAATAAGAATGCGGGTGCTGGATGAAGTCCGGCTGAGATTGGAGCCTTGTGCTCGGGACCGTTAATCTGATCCAGGTAATGCTGGCGTAGAGAACCTCATTCGAATTGTCCAAGCCATTCGTGTATTCTCGAATGGCTTTTTTGTATATTCGCGAGGAAAAGGATTCGGGAGCGGGAAGCAAACGGCAGATTGACGGCTGCGACTTATCGCTTGAATTGATTTTCCGGTTCCAGCGTCCGGCATGATCTTGGAACGAGGAGGGGCATCATGCAGAAAAATGCATGGAATCAGCAGGGGGAGACTGCTGCGGACAGTGGGAACACGGTACGCGAAACAATCTCTATTGAAGAAGAAACATCTACTAAAGAAGAAACAAATGATAGGGAACGATATTCTCGTCAGATGCTGTTCGCGCCGATTGGATCGGAAGGACAGAGTCGTCTAGCAGAGCGCTCCGTTTGTATCGTTGGCATGGGCGCGCTCGGTACCGTGTTGGCGAATCATATGGTTCGGGCCGGTGTTGGACGTGTACGTTTGGCAGACCGCGATTATGTGGAGCGCAGCAATCTGCAGCGACAGATGCTCTATGACGAAGAAGATGCCATACAGGCACTTCCGAAGGTGACGGCAGCCGAGCGCAAGCTGCGCAGCATCAACTCATCCGTGAGGCTGGAGACTGTTTTCGCAGACGTGACGCCTGGAAATATCGGCAGTCTGCTGCAGGACATCGATCTGGTGCTGGACGGGACCGATAATTTCCAGACCCGGTTTCTTCTGAATGATGCCTGCTACAGCGGAGGAATTCCGTTTATATATGGCGGCGCGGTCGGATCGCGGGGAATGAGCGCCATTTTCGTGCCGGGGGAGACGCCTTGTCTGCGCTGCTTGATCCCGACTGCGGATTCCGGCGGAGAAACATGCGATACGGTAGGTGTGATCTCGCCGATCATCGATATCGTCGCGTCGTATCAAGCGGTCGAGGCGCTGAAGTTTCTGGTGGGAGATCGTGAAGCGAGAAGGGAAACGCTGCTGTCGTTCGATATATGGAATAATCACCATCACGCGCTGAAGCCGATCTCTCCGCGCCCGGATTGTCCATGCTGTGGATTGAAGCGTTATCCGGCGCTCAATCGTGAAGAGGAAACGGTGCTGTCGCTGTGCGGACGGGATTCGGTGCAGATCGCGGGACATGAACCGTTCGATCTGGAGCTCTGGCGGAAGCGGTTAGAGCCGGCTGCACGCAGTCTGAAGACCAACCCATATCTGATTCGGGCAGAAATGCCAGAAGGCGAACGCCTCGTTTTGTTTGAAGATGGACGCGTACTTGTGCAGGGGACGGACGATCCGGCCCGAGCCCGAACCGTCTATGCCAAATATATCGGCAGTTGAGGACAATATAAAGGAGGACGACAGTAATGCGCGATTTTAGATTGTATGCGATCACCGGTGAAAATTTTCATCCCGGTCGCGAACTTGTCGAAGTGATGGAGCAGGCGATTATCGGAGGCGCGGATATTATACAGTACCGCGATAAGACGAGCGGAAGGGAAGATCGTCTGCGCAAAGCCAAGGCGCTGCGAGAGCTGACACGCAAATATGATATTCCGTTTATCGTCAACGACGATGTCGACTTGGCGCTGGAAGTGGATGCGGACGGTATTCATCTCGGTCAAGGTGATCTGCCGCTGGAAGAAGCGCGGCGCCGGGTAGGGGACAAGGTCATCGGCATCTCTACACACGCGATTGAAGAAGCGCTGCTGGCGCAGGAGCAGGGAGCGGATTACATAGGAGCTGGTCCGGTCTACGCTACACAGACCAAGGCGGACGTGGTCGATCCCGTTGGACTTGATTATATCCGCGAAGTTTCTCGGCAGATTACCATCCCGTTTGTCGCGATCGGGGGCATCAAGCTCGGCAACGTGGACGAAGTAATCGAAGCCGGTGCCACTCGGGTATGTGCAATCAGCGAGATCGTCAGCAGCGACGACGTGGCGGGCGCCTGTCGGGCATTTATCGATAAATTGGAAGGGAAAGGGTGAACAAATGGTGGAGCTGATCATTAACGGAAGCAGGCGAGAGGTAGAGGCGGCTACGGTGGTGGACGTGGTGAGAGAGCTGGGTCTTGCGGGAAGACCGGTCGTGGCCGAGGTAGACGGGGCGGTATTGACCGAGGAGCAGTGGGCATCGACGGAAGTGAGAACCGGCATGAATATCGAATTAGTCCATTTTGTGGGAGGGGGCTAAACCTATGTCTGAAGCAAATCGAAATAGCGAAAAGCAAACGGACACGAATCGGAATATGAGCTCCAAGGCGGATTGGCCGAACGAGACTTATGCAGGTACAGCCAGAGATACTTGGCGGATCGGAAATTTGGAAATGACATCGCGCTTTTTCCTTGGCACCGGATTGTTTCCCAACCCGTTTGTACAGACAGAAGCGATCCGCGCCTCCGGCGCGGAAGTGCTGACGTTCGCCATTCGGCGTGTCGATCTGGAATCTGCGGAAGACGATTCTATTCTGCAGCATCTGGAGCCGGGCGCTTTTCAGTTTCTGCCGAATACGTCGGGTTCCCGAACGGCGGAAGAAGCAGTTCGTATCGCACGCTTGGCCCGCGCATCGGGACTGAGCGACTGGATCAAGGTAGAGATCAGCGCAGACGAGCGCACGCTGCTGCCCGATCCGATCGAGACACTGCGGGCGACCGAAATCCTGGTCAAGGAAGGATTCACGGTGCTGCCGTATATTTCGGACGATCCGGTGATCTGCCGCAAGTTGGAAGAAGCCGGTGCGGCGGCAATTATGCCAGGCGGAGCACCGATCGGGACAGGGCTGGGTATTCTGAATCCTTATAACATCGGATTAATCGCCGAAGAAGCGAGTGTACCGGTTATCGTCGATGCGGGACTCGGTACGGCAAGCGATGCGGCACTTGCGATGGAACTCGGCGCATCCGCTATTCTGATGAACACGCCGGTCGCCAAAGCCCAAGATCCCGTTGGCATGGCACTGGCGATGAGATTGGCGATCGAAGGCGGACGGTTGGCCCATCTGTCCGGAAGGATGCCGAAGAAGCGCTATGCTTCCGCCAGCAGCGGTTTGCAGTCGTTGATCGTGGAGTGAACGGATTGAGCCGCATAGAGGCGAATTAAGCAGGAACCGCATAATCGGTCGGCAATCGAAGTTTGACTGAAGACTATAAGGGCTATGAGAGACAGAGTCTTGGGCTGCCAAGGGAGGCGACAAGGAGATGAACGATTCTTTTATCGTGTTGGGCGGAGGAATTGTCGGACTATCATGCGCGCTGGAACTGCGGCTGCGCGGAGGAGATGTGACGCTGCTGGAGAGCGGTGTCTGCGGCGGCCAGGCCTCAGGGGCCGCAGCCGGGATGCTGGCGCCATATTCGGAAAACCCGGAGTCGCCGGATGAGTTTTTCCACTTGTGCCGGGAGAGCCTGGGGCTCTATCCGGAATGGCAGCGGCGTGTCCGGGAAATGTCGGACAAGGACTTCGAGTATACAGAGTGCGGCAGTCTGTACGCTGCTTACCATGAAGCGGATCTGCTGGCGCTGGAAGGCCGGCTGGATTGGCAGAGGCAGCATGGATCGAGCGGCAAGATTCTGCGCGGAGCAGAGTTGTTCAAGGCGGAGCCAGGGCTGTCGAGTTCGGTTGTAGCGGCGCTGTGGACGCCGGAAGAGAGTCATGTTTATGCGCCTGACTTTGTCGAAGCGCTCAAGACGGCCTGTCTGAAGGCCGGCGTCGTGATCCGCGAACGGCTGGGCGCTGTGGAGCCGGTAGAATGGGAACAAGGCATTGAGGTTTGGTCGGCGGAATACGGTATCGAGGTACGCCTGACAGAGTCCGGCAGCGATATGCAGTCGGCGGATCACAGCGGCGAAGTGCCGTCGGTAAAATCCGGTCACGGCGTGTTTCGCGCCGATCGACTGGTCGTCTGTACGGGGGCTTGGGCCGGCGGGCTGTCAGACCTGCTCGGTCTTCGCCTTCCCGTGCAGCCGATCCGCGGACAGATCTGTGCATACGAATGGCGCGAAGAGCGTACGCCGGTCAAGCATATGGTGTTCTGCAGTCAAGGATATCTGGTACAGAAAACAAACGGGACTCTGGTCTGCGGCGCATCTGAAGATGTCGCAGGCTTTGATACAAGCGTAACCGAGCGCGGGATCTCGCGCCTGCTGCGCTGGAACAAGCGGCTGCTGCCCGCGCTGGAGCAGGCGGAGCCGTTCCACCGCTGGGCCGGACTGCGCCCGGCGACGCTCGACGGCCGCCCGCTAATCGGGCGGCTGGAACGCGCGGAACGGGTGATCTTCGCGGTGGGACACTACCGCAACGGCATTCTGCTCAGCCCTGTCACCGCGAAGCTGGTGGCCGACTGCGCGGAAGGCCGTTCGCCGCAGCCGTGGCAGCAGGCGTTCCGGCCTGAACGGTTCGGTATGCCTGCGGCAAGCTTGCGATAGACGTACGCTTGCCAACGGAGCTGTATAAGGTGCTGGAGATCGGTCGCTCAGCTTTCTGAACCGTGCTTGATGCTGCAGCGTTCTAACGGAACGTCATTCCGTTAGAACGCTTTTTGACATATTCAAAAACATTAAAGGTTCTTGCAGGTCCGCTTTGTTGTGTTGGACTGAAGTGAATTTCCTTCGGGAAAATCTAACCATTTTCATACTTAAGAAAAATTTAACTTTGCCTCGCTTTTTCTTAAACGGCTTCTTCTATACTTGGAGAAGAGAGCGATGGGGAGGAAGAACGGAATGAAAAGCGGGATGAAGAGATGGGGAGTTATAACGGTAATCGTCGCGCTTCTGGTTGCAGCGGCTGTCTTTAAACTGGCGGATCAGAGGAGCGTACTCGGCGATCATTACGAATTGGCGGATGGCTTAATTCAGGAGATCGCCCTGCGCAACAGCAGAGAGGCTCTCCGGGTGACGGAAGAAGAGCGGTATGAAGGCGATCTGCTGCTCGTAAACAGCGATTACCCGGCACGTCCGCAGGGAACGAAGCCTGATATCGTCGAGCTGTTTGGGCATCCCGAGCTGACAGGCCGGGCAGCTCTGCTGGACAGCAGCATTCGTCTGTCACGGAGTGTGGCATTGAAATTCGTTGTGATGCTCGATGCGGCCGCAGCCGACGGAGTCGAGCATTTTCTGATCAGCAGCGGTTATCGAGATCAGGCGGAACAGGGCCAGCTGTATAAGGAGAAAGGTGCGGATTACGCGCTGCCGCCCGGACGGAGCGAGCATCAACTGGGACTGGCGCTGGACGTAGGTTCGACGGAAGGCAAAATGGGCGAAGCCGACGAAGGCAAATGGCTGGAGGAGAATGCGGCAAGATACGGATTCGTGCTGCGCTATCCTGCCGACAAGACAGAAATCACGGGTATTTCGTTCGAACCCTGGCATTTTCGCTACGTCGGTCTGCCGCACAGTGTGCTGATGAAAAAAACAATATGGTACTGGAAGAGTATGTGGAGCTGTTGGAGGAGAAAAAGGCGATCTCGACTACCGTCGGCGGCCGCAAATACGAGGTCTGCTATTATGGACCGGATGAACAGTCGAAGCTTAAAATACCTAAAAACCGCGATTACTCCCTCTCGGGCGATAATCGCGGCGGTCTGATCCTCACGGTTTATCCGTGAGGTTATTTGCATTTGAACAGCTCCAAATTCGAAGCGGCTCAGATATTCAATATTCAAATATGCTGGAACATTCGCTCCAGCGCGGCTCTGGCATCTTCGGTGATATGTGCGGGAACTTTGATAATTCCGGTCGGTTCGCCGCGATCGATGCATTCTAGCGACCAGAGCAGATACGGAAGATCGATCCGGTTCATGGTCAAGCATGGGCACAGATCCGGATTAAGCGAGACGATATGCTGGTCCGGATGATTGGCCGCAAGGCGGCGGACCAGGTTCATCTCGGTGCCGACGGCCCATTTGCTGCCCGCAGGCGCTTCTTTGATTCGGTCGATGATATATTTGGTAGAACCTGCATCGTCCGCCGCGATCACGACATCGTGGGTACATTCGGGATGCACAATCACGCGGATTTCAGGGTCCTGCCGTTTCATCTCCTCGATCTGTCCGGTCGTGAATTTCTCGTGTACGGAGCAGTGGCCTTTCCACAGGATGATCCGGATTTCTTCAGGATCTCTATCAGTGAGCAGGCGCTGCGCGTAAGGGTCCCATACGGCCATCTCGTCCAGCGGAATGCCGAGCTCGTAAGCGGTATTGCGTCCCAAATGCTGATCGGGCAGGAACAGAATCCGTTTGCGCTGCTTCAACGCCCAGGCAATGACTTGACGGGCATTGGACGACGTAACGGTAGCGCCGCCGTGGCGCCCGACAAAAGCTTTGATTTCGGCTGTCGAATTGACGTACGTCAGCGGCAGAATCGTGTCGCCGACCATTTCGGTAAGCAGGCGCCAGGCCGCATCGGTCTGGGCCATATTTGCCATGTCCGCCATTGAGCATCCTGCCCGCTGGTCGGGCAGGATGACGTGCTGGTGCTCTTGGGTCAAGATGTCACAGGTCTCAGCCATAAAGTGCACACCGCAGAATACGATATGACGCGCTTTAGTGTTCTCGGCCGCCAGTCGTGCGAGCTCCAGCGAGTCTCCCGTCACATCGGCAAATTGAATGACCTCATCGCGCTGATAATGGTGTCCCGGAATCAGCAGTTCGTCGCCGTATTTCTTTTTGATTTCCCTAACCCGGTGTTCCATTTCTGCAGTCGGAATCCCGCGGTATGTATCGGGCATCAATTGATATTGAGGCATTAATTCATTGAATATAGACATAGGGCCTCCTACCTTTCCGATTTTTGTCCGCGTTTGGAGTCGGGGACAATATCCATGCTGATGTCCAGGCTGCCGGCCGAATGGGTCAGAAAGCCGAGCGAGATATAATGGACGCCCGTGCCTCTGTATGCCGGCAGGGTATGCATATCGATTCCGCCGGAAGCTTCCGTGATGATCGAAGGCGGCGTCATTTCCGCAAATCGTCTGACCGTGTCGGGATCGCAGTTGTCGAACATAATAATGTCTGCGCCTGCGGCAATCGCTTCCTGCAGCTGATCTTCGTCTTCGATCTCGACTTCAATCTTGACCATATGCCCATTCCGCGCCCGGGCTTTGGCGACGGCTGCCGCAATGGAGCCTTCCGCCGCGATATGATTGTCTTTGATCATGATTCCGTCATACAGGCCGAAACGATGATTGTACCCTCCGCCTGCCGTTACTGCGTATTTTTCCAGCATACGCAGACCCGGTGTCGTTTTGCGGGTGTCGCAGATGCGAATCGAAGGATCGTTCAACACTTCGATTGCCCGCCGGGTCGCCGTAGCAATGCCCGACATTCGCTGCAGCAGATTAAGCACGACCCGTTCTCCCGTCAGCAGGTTCAACGGCTTGCCCGTAAGGGCAGCGATGGTTTCGCCCGGAGCGAGTGATTCTCCATCTTTTTTGAGCAGGGAGACTCTAATGTCCGCGTCCAGCAGGGCAAAGGCTTCGGAAATGACGTCGACACCAGCTAGGATGCCATCCTGTTTGGCATAGATGATGGCCTGCTGCGGGCCCGAATCCGAGATAAGCTGCGCGCTCAGATCGCCGCTTCCGATATCCTCCATATAAAAGTGTTCCAGCATTTTTCTTAAAGCGATACGCTGCATTCGTTCATTGTCCTTTCTGCGGCCACGATAGGAGCGGCTGTATTCGTATGGGTGATCGTTCGGCCCGACCATTGAGAGTCGAGCGGTACCGGATAATCTGCGCGATAATGCGCCCCCCGGCTTTCCGTCCGCAGCTGTGCGGAAGTGACGACCAACTGCGCAAGCTTCCACAGATGGGATAGTTCCGCTTGTTCACGGGTAAGCTGCGACAGCGGAACAGGGTCGGTCTTCAAATTCCGCAGCCACTGTGCCAGCTGGCGCAGCCCTTGGGCATGGCGAACGATCGAAGCATGCAGGCTCATCTGCTGCTGAAGCTCGGCGAGCGTAACCTGCGGAACTTCGAAAAATGCTCGATTTGCAGAAGGGGGAGTGTCCAAAAGTTTCGGATCTGCCGTTTCCATTTGCGTTCTCGAATGCTGCCGCATGACATACTGGAAGCTGTGCTGCGCCGCTCTTCGTCCCAACACCAGCGCTTCAAGCAGCGAATTGCTGGCCAGACGGTTCGCGCCATGAA
The DNA here is from genome assembly GCF_000378145.1 of Saccharibacillus kuerlensis DSM 22868. GTDB lineage: Bacteria > Bacillota > Bacilli > Paenibacillales > Paenibacillaceae > Saccharibacillus > Saccharibacillus kuerlensis. Next base: position 128,255 of record NZ_KB899284.1, read on the forward strand.
GACCTGTGCAGGCTGCTTCTCCGATCGCATACAAGCCGGGAAGCCTGCTGCTCCCCGATCCGTCGACTTTGATGCCGCCCATCATAAAATGCATGCCCGGCACGACAGGGATTTTCCCATCGGTCCAGTGAATGCCCGCTTTTTCTAAAATGCCGGTTATCGTCGGGAAACGTTCGCTAAAATGCTTGCAGCCGCGAATATCCAGATGAACGTCGTGGCCGTTCTGCATTTGTTCGTGAATGGCTCGGGCGACGACATCGCGCGGAGCCAAGTCGCCCAGCGGATGTTTTCCTTCCATAATCCGCAGACCTTGTTCATTCCGCAGCACTCCGCCTTCTCCCCGCACCGCTTCAGAGATTAACCCATAGGTTGTGCCATTTTTCACCAACATGGTCGGATGAAACTGCATAAATTCAAGATCGCATAATTCGGCTCCCGCCTCGTAAGCCAGCATCAGACCGTCTCCCGTTATACTGGAGTCCCCGGTATGGTGAGCGTAGAGGCTCCCGCAGCCGCCGCTTGCGATAACGACCGCGTCTGCGCGGAACTCGGTCAACTGCCCTTCTTGCAAAGCCAGTACTCCAGTGCATCGGCCCTCTTCCACAATCAGCTGCAGTACGGTCGCATGCTCTATGATCGAGGCGCGGCCTGAAGTTCGATCAAGCAGGTACTCCATCAATATGCGGCCTGTAGCATCTCCGCCTGCATGGAAAATTCGATTGAACGAATGTGCGCCTTCAAGGCCGAGCGAAATACGCTGCTGCGCATCCCGATCAAAGGGGAATCCTTCGCTGGCCAATTGATTGATCAGCGCACTGCCTTCCGCAAGTATCTCATTGACGAGAACGGGATCATTATGACCGTCTCCTGCCATCAGCGTATCCCGGACATGGTAATCCACGGAATCTTCCGGCAGACGGACGGCGGCAATGCCTCCCTGGGCAAGCATGGAATTTCCGCTTCGAACAGAAGCTTTGGTGAGGAGCTGCACTTGGCAGCCATCAGGGAGAGAGGCGATCAGCGAGAGGGCTGCCGCTCCGGCTCCGATAATCAATACGGATGGTTGGGACAAGGTGATCCACTCTCTTCTTTATTTTGTTTACATGTAAAGTTACAGGTGTCTTGACACCTATATTTACATAAACATAAACTAAACTCAAGTCCATTTGCATAAATCGCTGGATTTATGACGGAAGAGGGGTTTGGAATGATTTATTTGGATTATGCAGCTTCTTCGCCTATGTGCGAAGAAGCTTTACAGACGTTGATGACAATGAGCCGCGACGTCTATGCGAATGCAAGCAGTTTGCATGACGGGGGCGGGCGAGCATCACATATTGTGGAACAAAGCCGGGAATTCATCGCCGGATTGATCGATGGGCAAAAAGACGGGCTGTTCTTCACGAGCGGCGGTACGGAGTCGAACATACTGGCGATTCAGTCGCTGGCGAGAGGACTGCCTATGGAACGCAGACATATTCTGACCTCCGTGCTGGAGCATCACTCGGTCAAACTTGCAGTTTCGGAACTGGTCTCCCTTGGCTATGAAGTGGATTATATTTGTCCGGATGCATCAGGACGAATCACGCCCCAGCAGATCGAGCCGCTGCTGCGGCCGGACACCGGCTTGGTATCGATACAGCATGCCAATTCGGAGACGGGATTGGTGCAGGATATATCGATGATTGGCACATTTCTGCACGAGCGCGGCATTTTGCTGCATACGGATGCTGTTCAGACTTTTGGGAAAATCAGATTTTCCGCTCGTGATCTTGGTGCGGATGCAATATCGATCTCGGCGCATAAAGTGCAGGGACCCAAAGGAGTCGGCGCAGTCTACATCCGCCCCGGCATTCCGTTCGTTTCGGCGCATCCCGGAGCTTTGCATGAACGCGGCTTCCGACCGGGAACGGTCAACGTGCCGTCTATTGCCGCTTTTGCCGCTGCCGCTGTCCATACCTGTGGGCGGCTGGAACAGACAGCGAATCATTACCGCCTGCTCAGGCAGCGTTTGAAAGAACGGTTCCGCGCCTGCGGTCTGTCTGCTTATTTGGTTACCGACCGGCTGCCGGGCAGCGAATCTAACGAATCTAACGAATCCAATAAAGTTAATGTTCTGCCCCATATCGCAGGCTGCGCCGGCTTGGGATACGAAGGCCAATATGTTATGCTGGAATGCAATCGAAAGAGCATTTGTATCTCCACAGGAAGCGCATGTTCCTCCGGGCAGCATGCGGTTCCCGAGACGCTGGTCGCGCTGGGATTGTCGGAAAGGGAAGGCCATTCGTTTTTCCGGATTTCTTTCGGTCCCGAGACGACCATGCAGCATGTGGACCTTCTCGTTCAGGCTCTGCATGAATTGGAGCAAACCAAAAAAGAAGGGAGTTTCTTATAAATCCCTATGGAAGATATCAAATTGACAGGTGAACAGCGGCGCGAAAAGCTGCTGGAATGGCTCAAGCAGTCTTCTCCGATTACCGGCAGTGAGCTTGCCAAAAGAGCTTCCGTGTCCAGACAAGTCATCGTTCAAGACATGACGCTGCTCAAAGCCAGAAATCACGCCATACTGGCTACAAGCCAAGGATACATTTTCCTGACACCTACCGATGAACCGAAAGCCCGAAGAATCGTAGCCTGCAGGCACGATCCTTCCCGAACGGAGGAGGAACTGCTTCTGCTCGTGGATTATGGAGTCAGTGTCGACGACGTCATTATCGAGCATCCGGTCTATGGAGAATTGACAGCCTTGATTCGCGTGAGCACGCGGAGCGAAGTGTTTGAGTTTATCGAGAGAATCAATTCGACGGGCGCTTCCTATTTGTCGGAATTGACGGACGGTATTCATTTACATACGATCTCCGCACCCGATGAGAGCCGAATCGAAAAAGCTTGTGCCGCATTGAAAGAAGCTGGGTTTTTGGTCGAGGACTAAAGCGTGTATGCAAACGCATCTGTCTGTTACAGCGGTGTGAAAATGGATTGAACGCTATCTTTTTCGGGGTGGATGGTTGGTCGTTATGCGATTATTTGCAGTCGGGGATCGTTCGTCATCCATCATTTATTGTTACGGGAGGACTTTGACTTTATGAGCAAAACCAAACTGGCCGTGATCGGCTTGGGCAATATGGGACGGCGGATGATTCACCGCTTGGTGCCGCAGTATGCGGACCGGGTAGAGCTGGTTGCGCTGTGTGACAGCAGCGAGGAGAATTTGCGAAGCGAGAGTGAAGCGGCAGGAGGCTCGGCCAAGCTGTACACCGATTACCGTACGCTGCTGGCGGAGACCGACGCGGATCTCGTCTATATCGCTGTCCCGCCGTCCATGCACTTCGACGCTGCGCGTCTTGCCTTCGAGCGGGGAATTCATGTCTTCTGCGAGAAGCCGCTGGCAAACAGCCTGGAAGAAGCCAGAGAGATGATGGAACTGGCGCAGCGGACAAACAGCCTGCTGAACATCGTCCACTTTTCTTTCCCGCTGGAAGCTCCGGTGTTGGAATTCCGGCGCCGGATCGCAAGGGGAGACGCCGGACAGATCCGTCAGATCGATCTGTATTTGGAGTTTCCTCAGTGGCCGCGGGCTTGGCAGCAGAACGACTGGATCTCGACGCGCCGCGAAGGCGGCTACCTGCTGGAAGTAGGAATCCATTGGATCCAGATGATCCAGCAGACGTTCGGTCCGATTGTCGCGGTGAAGAGCGAGATCGAATTCCCGGAAGACGAAAGCCTGTGCGAGAAGACGGTCCGGGGAATTCTGCGGCTGGAAAACGGGCTGGAGATCCAGGTATTCGGCACCGACCGCCGTATTGGTGACGAGCGGGTCTCACTTGTGGTGCAGGGTTCCGCAGGTACCCTAGCGCTGGAGAACTGGGGCAATCTGTTCGCCGGTTCAGCCGGGGAAGAGCCGCAGCCGATCGAAGTCTCGGAAGAAAATGGCGAACTGCCGATCTTCAAGCAGGTGCTGAATCTGCTGAACGGCGAACCGGGCACGGCATACGATTTCCGCGATGGCTATAACGCACAGGTTGTGCTGGAAGCACTGCGCAATCCGGCGGAAGGCGGCGGGTTTACGGAGCTGACCGGGCGGTTGATCAATGAGCTTGCGTAGCCGAGGGCTGTGCGGCGGCGGTTCATAGATTTGCTTGAGAGGTGCTTGATCCGCGGATAGTAGGTAGGCAAGGAACGTTCGAAGAGGCTTCGGTTAAACCGAAAGCCTCTTTTTATAGGGGATTTTGATTTGAAATATGCCTGCGGATGTTTTAGATGTGTAGAACCCTTTAGGAGCTATTTATAATTTTTAAAGTTAGGAAGGAAATAAAGAGGAAATAGCAAATGTTTAAGTACCAACTAAACAGAGGAGTTGTGAAATTGCTTGCTAAATTAGCTTCATCCATTAAACTGGTTTTGAATAAAACAAATTCTATTTTAAATAAAAATTTCATAGTCTGGATTCCTTTCCTCTTATGTACATCAGTCTTTTTATTTTCGTCAGGGAAAACAGAGAAAACTATAGCACTAGCTTTTCTGGGTGTTATTTTGCTTTTTAATATCCTTAATAATAAATGGTTAAAGAAAGATAAATTTATTGTCGGCATAGTTGCTTTATTAACTTTGGTTTCTTGCTTCTATATCGAATTTTCATATTTTGTGATTTCTTTAATTTTAATCTCTATACTTTCTTTTAAAGTATTCAACAAATTAGGAATTAGCTTTGAAAACTTTTTTGTGGAAAAAGGCATGCCTGAGTTGATGGCTATACTGTTTAAATTTTTCATCTGGTCGATTGGTTTTTTTATTTATCTTTTTCTATACGGGATTTTTCTGATTAAATATTTAGAAATATATCCGGAAAATAACTTGTCTAAAGCTTTGTTAGCACAACCTATGGAAAGCGTAATCAATTTTTGGGGAATGACTGTTTTTTCTTTAATTGTAGCTGGTTTCATCATTGATTTCTTAATCAGATTTGTAATGAAAAATGTGTCCATTTTAAATATAAGAAGCATGACAAAAAATAGACTCTACGAGTTTGTTTTAAAGTTAGCAGTGATCATTGTTTTCGTAGATATTTCATATTCACTTTTATATTTTTCATTTTCAAATATAGCCACCTTAGAGTCTAGAAATCAAAATAATCTAATAACGAATTATTTTGTTAATCTTCGCTACATAGTAGAAACATTTTATTACGCATTTTGCTTGCATTTTGCTGTACCTATGCCCGAAACAACTTTGATTGAGAAGTTAGATACATTAGTAAAGAATACACCACACCTTTTGGTTATTCAGTTCTTTCACTTTTGTATGAATAAAATTGTAGACATAACCATTCTGGCGTATAGCGCTACAACAATCTTTAAAATTTTTAATTCCAAAGAAGAGATTCATACTTCTGATCCAAAAATATAAGTATAAAATATCGTGATTTATAACTGTAAAAATAAATTAAGTGAAAAGGAGATGATTCTATCTCCTTCCACCCTACCTATAATGCTGCTTCAGACGTACAGCATCCGCGAAAAGGCCGCGGCCTCGCCGCGGTTGAATGGGATAGACCGTCATGGTGCTAGTCTACAAAAGTACGGATCTGGAAGAATGGGAATGCCCATATGTTGTGTTCGAAGTTCTCGACGGCGTCTAGGCGCATCCGCAGCGTGGCACTGGAAGTGCACAAGTACGGCGGCTGCCACTATCTATTCGTAAGCTGCATAACGAAGGCGGAATTTGGATGGCACGCTGTACCTCGGTGAGGGAGTCTACTGCCACGAGTGGATTCAGACGCTGAACGGCACGATCGAAGCGGTGCAGTTGACGAAAGATCTGTCGTCGGCAACCTTGGAACCAATCGTGCTGCTTTAGGATTCGGCCGCTCCGTGACTGGTTGGAACTAACAGCAAGACCGAAGAATCGAGGGATCACTTCACGCCCGCCGGTGATCCTGTTATTTACGTCACGGATGACTGTCAGCTGCATCGAACATCGGACGGCAGCCTGGTGATGCTCTGGTCGAGCTACAAAGAAGACAGCTACGTGCAGACGATTGCCCGTTCGACCAGCAGCCGACTTGAACGGCCATGGGAGCAGCTTGACCCGCTCGTTAAGGAAGATAGCGTTCATGGCATGCTGTTCCGTACATTCGACGGATATTGAATGCTGATCCTGCATCGACCGTTCAAGATACCGGATTCACGGGGGTATCTGTACCAGATGGAAGATACGGGAGATCGCTTCCAAGTCATCAACTGAACTAGAATGCAGTGCGCTTAATCGTAAAGCGCAACACAAAAAACCGGGTGCGGTACGGCGTACTTCCGCTTTATCGCGCCCGGTTGTCTTTTTCATACAGCTCAACTCGGCCGTAAGGCAGGTTCGATCATTTCCTTTTGCCGCGGCTTCGCTTGAGGTTGACCGGCTCGCTGCCCTGCGGACGCCGATCTACTCGGAGCCACAGAATACCGCTAACCAGCGCATATAGGCCTACGAAGAGAACGAAAATCCCCGCCAGCAGATTGTCCAACATCATGATTCCCGTAACGAACATGATCGCAGCCAGCAAAAAGCGGATCAAGGAACGTTTATATTTCATCAAAATTGATTTACCTCCTTTGAAATTAAATGATTTCTGTTACGGGAAAAAAGGCAAAGGGTTTCAGGCGCGGCAAATCACAGTAAATTCGAAGTTTGGGCGGCTTTTGTAAATGGTGTACAATGGAAAAAGAAAATGTATCTTTTTTTCCGGCATCTATACCTCTAAGGAAATAGGAATTGAATGGATTTTAGTTTATAGTAAAGATAGACAATATACAGACACAGATTGTTCCGGAGTGGAGCCTTACTTCTTGTAGCACCCATGCAGGCGAGCCTGCCGTTTGACGCAGACCGCGTACCCGCCTGTTCTCTTTTGCCAATATACGAGATAAGGAAGGTTTTATATGAGCAGCGTACAGAAAAAAACAGACGTAATCTTAATCGGGGCCGGGGTCATGAGTGCGACACTGGGAACCTTGTTGAAAGAGCTGGCGCCGGAGTGGGAAATCAAAGCGTTTGAGAAATTGGCAAGCGCAGGCGAAGAAAGCTCCAACGAATGGAACAATGCAGGCACGGGCCATGCGGCACTGTGCGAACTGAATTACACGACGGAAAAAGCGGACGGCTCGGTCGATATTACGAAAGCCGTCAATATTAACGAGCAGTTCCAGCTGTCCCGGCAGTTCTGGGCGAATCTGGTCCGACGCGGCCTGATCTCGAATCCGCGCGAATTTATTCGGCCGATTCCGCATATGAGCTGGGTGACGGGCGAGAAAAATGTGGAATTTTTAAGCAATCGATTTAAAGCGCTGTCACAGAACCCGCTGTTCCAGGGCATGGAATACTCCGAAGACAAGAGCAAACTGCGGGAGTGGATTCCGCTGATGATGGAAGGCCGCGACACCAATGAGCCGGTAGCCGCGACCAAGATCGATTCCGGCACAGACGTTAACTTTGGCGCGCTGACCCGGCTGCTGTTCGATCACCTCAAGACCAAGGACGTTGAAGTCCAGTACCGCCACAGCATCAAGGATATCAAGCGTGCAAGTGACGGCGGTTGGCAGGTCAAAGTTCAGAATCTCGACAATAACAAAATCGAGTATCATCATGCGCGTTTCGTCTTTATCGGAGCGGGCGGAGGCAGTCTGCCTCTGCTGCAGAAGACGGGTATTCCGGAATCCAAGCACATCGGCGGATTCCCGGTCAGCGGATTGTTCATGGTCTGCAAAAATCCGGAGATTGCCGAGAAACATCATGCGAAAGTCTATGGCAAAGCCAAGCTGGGCGCGCCGCCGATGTCTGTTCCCCATCTGGACACCCGCTATATCGACGGCAAGAAGGCGCTGCTGTTCGGTCCGTTTGCAGGCTTTACGCCGAAATTCCTGAAGACCGGATCGAACATGGATTTGATCGGTTCCGTCAAGCCAAGCAACCTGTTCACGATGCTGGCAGCCGGAGCGAAGGAGATGGGTCTGACCAAGTATCTCGTGCAGCAGGTCATGCTCTCCAACGCCCAGCGGATCAGCGAACTGCGGGAGTTCATTCCCGAAGTAAAAGACGAGGACTGGGAAGTTGTAACGGCCGGCCAGCGTGTACAGGTTATCAAGGACACGCCGCAGGGCAAGGGAACGCTGCAGTTTGGCACGGAAGTCGTCAGCGCCGCCGACGGCTCCATCGCCGCGCTGCTGGGAGCTTCGCCGGGCGCTTCCACCGCTGTGCACGTTATGCTCGAAGTCATGCAGCGCTGCTTCCCGCAGCACATGCCGGAATGGGAGCCGAAGATCAAGGAAATGATTCCTTCTTACGGGCAGCTGCTGTCGAACAATCCGGAGCTGTTTGAGCAGCTCTTCGATGACACAGCGGAAGCGCTGGAGCTGGAGAAGATTGCGGCTGTGCGGAGCTGACGTCAACATTCTGTGCCAATATTGAAACGGATGTATAGCAAGTAAGTGAAAAGAAACTTTTCGAAATTCTGCCTTGATCGGCGGATTCATTTCATCAAGAAAGGCGGCCGGAGACTTCCGGCCGCTTTTTTTGTCTTGCAGGCTTTTTCAATATCCCTTATTCCTCTAACCTTTCAGGTGATATAAGCGGACGCAGCGACTGATCGTAAAATGTTTAAGTTCAAGCCGTCGTTTGTAATATCAAGAAATACAGTGACTCTTCTTGTGTTACTTTATCCGCAGCTGCTGCATCCAATCCATGTAGACCTCAAAAAAAAGAAAGAAACCGCGGAAGCAGCTCAGGTTTTCCACGAGAGGAAGGATACGATGAATACCGCAAACGTAGGCAGTCAGCTGAGAGAAAGCCGTTGGACACTATGGATATAGAACAACTGGCCAAAGAGGCCCAAGAAGGCAATACCGAAGCTTTTTTGAAATTGATCGAGTCATGGAAAGGCCCGATGTACCGAACCGCGAGGACAATTTTGGGAAGCGACACAGACTGTGCCGATGCCCTGCAGGAAACCATACTGAAAGCGTATCGTTCGATTGGAACACTGCGAGAATCGAATTTTTTCAAAACGTGGCTGTACCGGATTTTGATCAACGAATGCAATACCATTTTGCGCAAAAAGAGACGGTTATCGCTGCCTGGAACCGTACCGGAAGTGATTGGAGGCGAAGAAGATTATCGAGTTGTCGAGCTGAGGGAAGCTGTCGATCGGCTTAAAGAGCCGCTGCGTCTAACAGTCGTTCTCGTATACATGGAAGATATGAAAATCGCTGAGGCGGCGCGTATATTGGGGGTCAGCGAAGGGACAGTCAAGATGAGACTCAAGCGAAGCCGGATACAGCTGCGTAAGTGGTTGGAGCCGATGACAGACGGGGAGGAACGTTATGAAGCGGCCAAACAATGAACACAAGACGAGTATGCGTGATCCGGAAAAAGAAAATTTGAAAATTACACGCGATCCGATGACGTCGCTTCGGCAGACAGACCTGATCGAACTGCCGGCAGCAGTCGAGACCCGGATTGAGGATACGTTTCGGATAATCCGAAGTGGAGAAGCGAGCGAAAAAACGAATAAAGAAAGCGAATCGACCAATCGAAACCGCGGCCGAATGTCGAGACTACGCCGCAGCGCGGCTATTACTGCGGCGAGTGTGCTGCTGCTGGGAGCCGGCCTGACAGGAATCGGCTTTGCTTCGCCGTCGTTTGCTAAGGCGATGCAGTCCGTGCCCATTCTGGGAGGTATTTTCTCGATGTATGGCGATCATGGACTGCAAACTGCTGAAGAAGAAGGATTCGTTCAGCCTTCTGAGCTGACTGAGACGATCGGAGATCTTACTGTTGGAGTGAGAAACGTCGTATTCGACGGCACGCGCATCGCACTGGAAGTTTTTCGCGAAGGCGAAGGACCGCTGTATAATGACGGCGATCCCAACCATCCTGAGCACGGCATATTTGAGAACGTTTCGGCTTTTTATGGACAGCAATCTTTGAATCCGAGCTATCGGGCTGCAGGAGATGGCACGGTGCTCATGACTATGGATTATGCGTTAGGAGAGGCGCTGCCGGACAAATTTGAGTTATCGCTGTCACTGGAATTGGCAGGAGTGGACCAACCGTTCGAGTTTGAAGTTCCGGTCGAATCCAATACTCCAAAAATCGTGATTGAACAACCTCAAATGCCGAAGGAACTCATTGAACGAGGGATCTTCGTCGACCGTGTAATTGTCACGCCGGTTACGACTCAGGTGGTGTTCCATCTGCGACCGAGAGCTGAAGATACGAAAGGAACTTTCGTGCACGCCGACGACATTGAAATGAGCAATATCATGCATGACGAACTAGGTAGCGAATACCGTTCGCTTTCGGGTATGGGCGAGCCTGAAAGCGAAGCCGGAAGCAAACAATATTATCAGTTCGAGCCGGTAAACACTCAGGCTCGAACGTTGAAGCTCGGATTTGATATGCCTGGCGAGCAGGATGGTAAGCCCTATACACACATTGAGATGGAAGTCTTGATTCCGTCAGATTCTTAACCTTAACAATAGCGAAGTCCTCGAAGCCATTGGCTTCGAGGGCTTTTCTGTTTGGCATATTCTTTTTTCGAATATTCCTGTAAGACTGACTATTAAGAGATTTAGACTGACTAAAGTCATACTAAAATAAAATTAAATATTAATTATAGCGTCAATCAATGTCAATGTTAGATTTTTAATCAAAATACATATTTACATTCTGACTATAGTCAGATAAAATTCGATTCATGTCAAATTCAATTACTTGTTGGAGGTTAAGATGAATACGAATGTTTTGAAGGTCCCGGCTGCCCGGTTATGGACCGGATCTTTTATTTTTATCATGGTGGCGAATGCGCTGCTGTTCATGGTGTTCGAAATGATGCTGCCAACGCTGCCGCTGTTCGTTTCCCGCTTGGGCGGAGGAGCTGCACAGGTCGGGCTGGTTACCGGAATCTTCATGTTTTCTGCGATTCTGATTCGTCCATTTGCGGCCAGACTGGCTTCGAAGATCGACAAAAAATACTTGTTGATGATCGGTCTGGCGATCTGTGCGCTGATGACGGGTGCTTACTACCTGTCGACCGGAGTCGGCACGCTGCTGCTGCTGCGTCTGCTCCACGGTGCCGGATTTGGTCTGGCAACAACGTATTTTGCAACGCTGGCGGCTGAAAATATTCCGAAAGAGCGCCGAGGTGAAGGAATGGGCTACTTCGGTGTAGGCGAGACGGTAGCGGTGTCGGTTGGTCCGCTGATCGGTATTGCGATCTTGACCCGGTATGATTTCCACAACCTATTCTTCGGCGGGGCCGCGGTCCTGCTGCTGGCATTGGTCATGACAGTCTTTATCTCGCGTAAACCGCAGGCAGGACACCATTCCGCTCCAGATGCCCATGTTCCGATTAAGCTGATCGAGCGTAAAGTGCTTTTCCCGTCGTTCCTGATTCTGCTTGTCGGTATCGCGGCGGGTTCGATCATGTCGTTTATTGCGCTCTATGCCGTGGAGAAAGGTTTTGCAGCGGTCGCCTGGTTCTTCTTCATCGTTGCGGCAGCCAGCTTCGTTGTTCGACTTGTATCCGGCAAAATGTTCGATAAGCTGGGACCGGGTTCTGTACTTGTACCTTCCGCCGTTCTAATGATCGCCGGTATCTGGATGTTAACCCTGTCCGGCAGCGAAACGACGTTTCTGCTATCGGCCGTCCTGTACGGACTCGGATTCGGAGCCGTATTCCCGGCCATTCAGACCTGGTGTGTCAATCTGGTCGAAGAGCATGAGCACGAGAACGCAATGGCTTCATTCTTCAACTTCTTCGACCTTGGTATTGGTGGTGGTGCCATGATTCTGGGTATGGTCGCCTCGGCGTTTTCTTATGAAGTGGTGTATAATATCGCTATCGCGGTGATGATCGTATACCTGCTGCTGTATGCGGGATATGCGATTCGTACCGGTAAAAAGAAGGTTGAGCTCTCGCAAAAAGTTTAGCTCAGCATCCGGAGGATTGTTCGTGAGCAGAGAATCAATCAAGGAAGCGGCGGTGAAGCTGTTTAACCGCCACGGTTATGAAGGCACGAAGATGGTGCAGATCGCCGAGGAAGCGGGCATTCGCAAGCAGTCGCTGGCTTACCATTTCAGCAGCAAGAAGGATCTGCTGAAGGAACTTTATCGGGAAATTGTCGAAGAAGAGATCGAATTTGTGCGCGGTTACTTTGGCGAAGATAAGGCCGCTTCCTGGGAAGGTCATTTATACGGATTTCTAGTGGAGCATAAAAATCGGTTTTTGACGAGTCCGAATGTGCACCTCATGTTCGTTCTGTCGTTTACGACGCCGGTCGAAGTACACGATTTCGTAATCGCTGAGTATCGGCGCTACTTGACCGTGTTGAAAGAGGAGCTGACGGCACTATTTACTGGGGCGAAAGTCGGTACTTTTCCTCCGGAGGAATGCATGGTCACGTTTATGACAATGCTCGATGGACTTGATGTGCAGTTGGTATATGAGACGCGCCAAGCTTACGAGCAAACGCTGGCGATCGTATGGAAAGTGTTCCTGGCAGGGATTGGACACTCTGTGAACGGGCAGTAAATGCAGCGTACGCGCTGGGAAGCGGCAGCCTTTAACAAAGGCTGCCGCTTTTTGGTACGCCGTTCACTGTTTCAAATGCTCGCTTCAGGTCTGTTATTGTACATATATGGATATATGCATACAGACATATGCAGCGCAGCGGATTTCAACTGCAGAAAGGAGCCTTTCCATGATCACTGCCGTTTCAATTTTCATTCTCCTGCTTACCGCCGCGCTTGCGCTGACTGTCACTCTGCCCAAAGTTACCACGGTGTCTGGCGCAAGCGTTATGGCGTTCGCGATTTTCACACAGGGAGTCCTGGTACATGCTGCAGGAAAAGGCTCGGCGGGCACAAAAACGCTTGCCGCTCTGACGCTGCTGCTCTGGCTGTTCCTGCTGGCCGCTTATGTGGGTTCGGTCCGAGACGGAAGCTTCAAGGAGCGTCATTGGGACGATCCGTTGGGGCGCTTCGCAATCGGAACGTGGGTAGCCGGCACGTCGTCCGCGCTGACGGCAGCGCATGTGAATTTTCCTGAGCTTCATGCTGTGCTTGTGCCGCTTGGGATCTTAAACGCGGGCCTACTGATTTTCTACTTGTTCGCAGCGTCGCTGGCAGCTGGAGAAATTGCCGCTCGGCGGCTGCATTTCAAGCTGAACGGTATTATTCTGCTAACAGTTGTTGCCATTCAGTCAGTATGCCTGATGCTGCACGAGTTGTTCGGAACGACAGAGTACATGATGTACCGTGTCCTGGTACTGCTGGGGCTTCTGTTCTATCTCGCCGGATTGACGCTGCTGATCCTTCGTTACCGCCGCAGAGATTGGAAGCTGACGGATGATTGGCCGGAAACGAACTGTACGCTGCATGGATCGATTGCCATTACGGGAGCCGCCGCGCTGAAATCTTTCGTGTTTCCGGACGGGGTGCTGCTTGGCATCTGGATCTTCACACTGCTGATGCTGCTGCTCGTTGAAGGAATGGAGATTGTCCGGGCCGTCCTGCGCATTCGCAAGTACGGATGGGTGAGGAGAATCGGCGTATATGCTCCGGCGCAGTGGTCGAGGCTGTTTACGCTTGGTATGTTTTATTTCTTCACCCAGCAGGCGCAGCGCATCTTTCCTCAGGATGCATCATCAACGCTTAGTGTCCTTCGTGAGTGGATACTATACGGTGGAGCGTGGATTATCATTTTTCTTATTTCCATAGAAACACTGCTTTGGATGCTTAGGTTTCAGAAACGATCGTCCGCCCATAGGGAACAAGAGACTTAAAAATTTTCGCATAAATATACAAATTCCGTTTCGAAGAGAGTATGATGGAGTCATCGGATATTGAACTATACAGAAAATGGAGAGATGACCCATGACCCGATTCGAATGCGATTATACCCAAGGCGCGCACCCGCGTATTATGCAGCGTCTGCTGGAAACGAACTTGGAACAGACAAGCGGCTACGGCACCGACGAATATTGCGAGCGGGCACGCGGCTTGATCCGCCAAGCATGCGGGGCAGAACGTGCAGATGTCCATTTCCTTGTCGGAGGTACGCAGACCAACACGACCGTAATTGCGGCGCTGCTGCGTCCGCATCAGGGCGTGCTGTCGGCGGATACCGGACATATTGCCGGACATGAGACCGGAGCGATCGAATCGACCGGGCACAAAGTGCTGGCGCTGCCGAATACAGACGGGAAAATTACGGCGGAGCAGGTACGAGAAGCTTACGAATCGCACTGGAACGATGCTGCGAACGAGCATACGGTGCAGCCGGGAATGGTCTATATTTCGCAGTCTACGGAAAACGGGACAGTCTACAGCCTTGCTGAACTGGAAGCGCTGAGCGAAGTCTGCCGCGAGTGCGCGCTGCCGCTGTTCGTCGACGGCGCGCGTCTGGGCTATGCGCTGGCGGCCGAAGGCAGCGACGTGACGCTGGCTGATCTGGCACGGCTGACCGACGTGTTCTACATTGGAGGAACCAAGCTGGGAGCGCTGATGGGCGAAGCGGTCGTCATTATGAACGAGCCGTTGAAGCGGGACTTCCGCTATCTGATCAAGCAGCGCGGTGGCCTGCTGGCCAAAGGCCGTCTGCTCGGCATCCAATTTGAGACGCTGTTTGAAGATGGACTCTACTTCGAGATTTCGCAGAATGCGATTACTCTCGCAATGAAAATGCGGCGCGGGCTGGAGAATCTGGGGCTGGGCTTCCTACACAACTCGCCGACCAACCAGCAGTTCCCGATTCTCCCGAACACTCTAATCGAACGGCTGCGCGAGAAGCATACGTTCTCGACTTGGGCCAAGATCGACGCCAACTCTACCGCAGTACGCTTCTGCACCAGCTGGGGCACGACGGATGCCGAAGTCGACGAGCTGCTCGAAGATATCGCGGCAATGATGCCGACCGAAGATCGCCAAGCGGTGCTGTAGGGAGAGCCGGGAAGCGAAGCGGCGGAATTCGGTAGGGAAAAATTCGGCAGAAATAGAAAAGAAAAAGAGAGACGGTTATCAGCCCTCTCTTCAATGAGTCGAGAAAGTCTGATTCAAAGCGAAGCGTATGTGCGAAGAGGGGAATTCAGTGGAGGAACGATAGTGTTCGCCTTTGAAATCGGGAAAATCCCACTAACATTTGATCTCTTTTCCCGATTTCAACACGCGACCGGAACGAATTTCCCTCGCAGCCTTTGGGCTTCTATAACGAATAGGATTTTCTCGACAACCAGAGAGACGGCCATAAACCGTCTCTCTTTTTCCATTTATATGCAAAATTCCGGTAAACCGTTCCAGCGTTCGGGTAAGAACCCCTGTAGGGCAATCGCGAGACAGAGACGGCGATTCAATCCCCATCCGTCAAGGAGGAGTGAGAGAACCATGAAACCGCAAACTGTACAAACCGATTACTCGTCGCCCCTTTACTTGAACAAGCTGGATGCTTACTGGCGTGCCGCAAATTACCTGTCGGTCGGACAGATTTATCTGAAAGACAATCCGCTGTTGAGAAGACCGCTGGAGGATGAAGACGTCAAAATCCATCCGATCGGTCACTGGGGAACCGTTCCCGGACAGAACTTTATCTACGCGCATTTGAACCGTGTTATTCAAAAATACGACTTAAATATGTTCTATATCGAAGGCCCCGGTCATGGCGGTCAGGTCATGGTGTCGAACGCCTATCTGGACGGCAGCTACACCGAAATTTATCCTGAGGTCACTCAGGACGAGCGGGGTATGCAGCGGCTGTTCAAGCAGTTCTCGTTTCCCGGCGGGGTTGCTTCCCATGCTGCGCCGGAAACGCCGGGATCGATCCACGAGGGCGGCGAGCTCGGCTATTCGCTGTCGCACGGCATCGGCACGATTCTCGACAATCCGGATCTTATCGCGGCGGTCGTGATCGGGGATGGAGAAGCGGAGACAGGGCCGCTTGCGGCTTCCTGGTTCTCGAACCGGTTTATCAATCCGATCAGCGATGGAGCGGTACTGCCGATCGTCCACGTGAACGGGTTCAAGATCAGCAATCCGACAATGTTCGGCCGGCAGAGCGATGAAGAGTTGGAGCATTATTTCCGTGGACTCGGCTGGGAGCCTATATTCATCGAAGGCGATGATCCGGCAGTGATGCATACGAAAATGGCGGAGACGCTGGATTCGGCAGTTGAGCGGATCAAGGATATCCAGCGTCATGCCCGTGATAACAACGATCCGTCTCGTCCGATGTGGCCGGTACTCATTTTCCGTACGCCAAAAGGCTGGACAGGCCCGGAAAAGTGGGACGGCCAGACGATTGAAGGCTCGTTCCGCGCCCACCAAGTGCCGATTCCGGCCGACCGGCATCATATGCAGTACACACCTGCGCTGACAGAATGGATGAACAGCTATCGTCCGCAGGAACTTTTTGACGAGCAGGGCCGCTTGAAGCCGGAAATATCGGACATTCTGCCTAAGGGAGAGCGGCGCATGGCGATGAACCCGGTGACCAATGCCGGTAAGATTGTTAAAGATCTAAAATTGCCAGAACTCGCCGATTACGCCGTGAAGATCGACAAACCGGGTGCGCAGGACGATCAAGACATGCATGTGCTCGGCGAATACGTTCGCGACGTGATGAAGCTGAATGAAGAGAATCGTAACTTCCGCATTTTCGGTCCTGATGAGACGATGTCCAACCGTTTATCGCCAGTGTTCGAAGTGACGAAGCGGCAGTGGGTAGCGAAGATCGACGAAGTGAACGACGAATATATGGCACATTACGGACGGGTGATCGATTCGCAGCTGTCCGAGCATCAGGCGGAAGGCATGCTGGAAGGTTATGTGCTGAGTGGGCGCCATGGCTTCTTCGCCAGCTATGAAGCTTTCCTGAGAGTTGTTGATTCGATGATTACCCAGCATTTCAAATGGATGAGAAAAGCGTCTGATCAGGCTTGGAGAGCGGATATTCCATCTCTGAATCTGATCAGCTCGTCGACGGTGTTCCAGCAGGACCACAACGGCTACACCCACCAAGATCCCGGCATCCTGACCCATCTGGCGGACAAAAAAGCCGAGTTTATCCGCGAGTACCTGCCGGCCGACGCCAATACGCTGCTGGCCGTGTTCGGTAAGATCATGAATGATCGCCAGCGGATCAACCTTGTCATCTCGTCCAAGCATCCGCGTCCGCAGTGGTTCAGCATGGAGGAAGCGGCGGAGCTGGTGGAGCAGGGCGTCAAAATCGTCGATTGGGCGAGCACCGCAAAAAATGGCGAAGAGCCAGACATCGTCATTGCGTCTTCCGGCACGGAACCGACAGTCGAGGCGCTGGCGGCGATCCAGATTCTGCATCAGCAGCTGCCAGAACTCAAGATCCGCTGCGTCAATGCGGTCGATCTGCTGCGCCTGCGCCATCACAAGCGGGACCCGAGAGGACTGACAGACGAAGCGTTCAACGCCATTTTCACCATGGACAAACCGATTGTCTATGCGTTCCACGGCTATGAAGGGCTGCTAAAAGATCTGTTCTTCGACCATGCCAATCGTAATCTTCATGTGCACGGCTACCGGGAAAACGGCGACATCACCACTCCGTTCGATATGCGCGTGCTCAACGAAATGGACCGGTTCAGCATCGTCAAGACGGCGGTGCGCAGTCTGCCGAATTCAGAGCGCTACGCGGAGATTGTACGGGAGATGGACGCCATGCTGGGCAAGCATACACATTATGTCCGGACAGAAGGAACAGACCTTCCGGAGGTAGCGGATTGGCGCTGGGAAGGGTTAAAGTAAGCTGGAGCTATTGAGTAAAGGCTTGGATATGAAGTGGAAATTAATGGACATTGAGTAGCTAATAGTAAAAAACAGTAAGGAGAAGAACGCTTTGTAAAAGAAGCGTTCTTCTTTTTCGTATCTTTTGTAAAAGTCTGGAAAGGATTGAAAGGCTTGTGTTACGTTAAAATTAGGCAAGCTGCTGTCGATTCATGAGGAAAATCTTGCAGGGGGGATTCCGCAGTTGAAGACTTGTTTGGAAAGGGGCAGAGATTATGGTTTTGTTCGTTCTGCTGCTAAGTACTATGTTCTTCGCCCTTTTTATTCTGATCATCACTTCGGAGAGCATCGAGAATATGAGAAGAAAAAAGTACAAAGCGTATGAAAGGTTTGGCGCTTATCATATGGGCGGTCTGCCTGGGCTGCCCCGGATGAAAAGGCTTCAGCTGTTTATGAATGAGCATGTGCTGACGATCAAGCCTTGGCGTCAGCCGGCGCTGATGATTCCCGTGCGGAATATTGCTGAAGTGCGCTTGTTGGGGGCGAAAAGTCTGAACAGAGATAAGATCGATAATCTGTATACATGGCGGTGTCATTTCGGTGAAATGCCGTTGGGAAGCGATCTGGACCCAATTCGACAGTGGACGCGATTTCGAAGGCCGAAGTGGTACGTACTGCTTCATTACGTCTGGGAAGATGAAATGCGGGCAGTATGTTTCGGATTTGGCAATGGACAGGCGGACGAAAGGGAGCAGCAGCCGTTTTACCAATGTTACGAGGTGTTGGAAAGACATGCTGCGGATTATAGAAGGAGAGATCCGAAGGATGCGGTCGGAACGGTAAGTTTGCGAAAAAGGATTGTTCAAACTGCCGGGAAATCCGTTTGGCGGAAGGACCCTGAAAGCAACGGAATGACCAGCAGATGGGAGTCTTAGAATCACAAGCGGCGTTGTCATATTTTTTTGTCACCCACGTCTCATTCTGATCTTTTTCTGACCTATTTACACGGAAGCCGGAATAACGTATATTTCATCCATTCCGTCTATGGGTCCGGAAGAGAAAGGAAGGCTAATATGAACACAACGAATAGGATAGAGCGCGCCCAAGCGCTTATTCGTACTTATGCGGCATCGCCGGAGCAGCAGCAAAAATTATATCGGCGTACGCTGATCACCGTGATCCTCTCGCAGATTTTCGGCGGTGCGGGTCTTGCTGCCGGCATAACCGTCGGTGCGCTGATCGCGCAGGATATGCTGGGAACGGACAATTTCACAGGGGTTCCTACCGCTCTGTTTACACTGGGGTCGGCGGCAGCTGCGCTGCTGGTAGGCCGTTATTCGCAGCGATTCGGCCGACGAATGGGACTGGGTCTTGGATTTATCGTCGGTGGCATTGGAGCGATCGGAGTTGTGCTTGCGGCGATAAGCAGCAGCATTATCCTGCTGCTGATTTCCCTGCTGATTTACGGCGCAGGCAGCGCGACGAATCTGCAGGCCCGGTATGCCGGAACCGATCTTGCCGGTCCGAAGCAGCGTGCGACAGCCGCGAGCATGGCGATGGTCTTTACAACGATTGGCGCGGTTGCCGGTCCCAACCTCGTTGGAGTAACTGGTGATTTTGCAGAATCTATCGGTGTTCCCAGCTTGGCAGGGCCATTTATTTTGGCGGCAGTCGCTTATTTTCTGGCCGGTATCATTCTGCTGATTCTGCTTCGCCCCGACCCTCTGCTGGTCGCCAAAGAAGTAGCAAAGCAGGCTGTACAGAGCGGGACAGCTTCGGTCGGCACCGCTACAGCCGCCGATAGTCGAAGAGGGATTACGCTCGGCGCACTGGTGATGATCTTGACACAGATCGTGATGGTCGCGGTCATGACAATGACACCCGTACATATGAGACATCACGGTCACGGCCTGGAGGAAGTGGGATTGGTCATCGGTTTTCATGTCGGCGCCATGTATCTCCCATCTCTAATTACAGGCGTCCTTGTCGACAAGATCGGCCGGATTGCCATGGCAGCGGCTTCCGGCATTACCCTGCTTCTGGCAGGGATAACCGCCGCGCTGGCGCCTGCCGATTCGCTGTTTATGCTGATCGTCGCGCTGGTTCTGCTCGGTCTGGGCTGGAATTTCGGCCTGATCAGCGGAACGGCCATGATCGTGGATTCGACAACCGCGGCCAATCGGGCCAAAGTGCAGGGTTCGGTGGACGTGCTGATTGCACTCTCCGGTGCTTCCGGCGGTATGCTCTCCGGCATGGTCGTCGCCAATTCAAGTTATGCGACGCTCTCGTATGCAGGAGGTTTTATTGCACTGGCACTGGTTCCGTTTATGCTGTGGAAAGGACCTCGTCCTACAAAAGCTTGAACAATTTGTGCGACCGGCTCCTTGAGCCGGTTTTTTGTGTTCTTATTAATAAAAAAGAACAATTCCCGAATCTCGCATGAAAACGCCTCCAATTGTTCGGGTAGTGCCGGGCCGCCGACTTATCATAAAATGAAGATAAGAAAGCGCATTCGAAGGAGGACCACCATGTCTATCGAAACCAACTACCCGTTTCAAGATACATCGCTCCCGCTTGAGGAGAGAGTAAACGACCTTGTCTCCCGCTTCACGCTGGAGGAAAAAGTCGACCTGATGATCCAATACCAGACTGCCGTCGAGCGTCTTGGCGTAAAAGCTTATAAGCACGGTACCGAAGCCGCACACGGCATGGCTTGGCTGGGTGAAGCAACCGGTTATCCGCAGCCGATCGGCTTGTCGAGCATTTGGGACGAAGACCTGCTCAAAGAAATCGGCAGCGCAATCGGCGACGAAGCGCGCGGTTTCTACAAACGCAATCCGGAAATCAACGGACTGACGCTGTGGGCGCCAACTGTCGATATGGAACGCGACCCTCGTTGGGGACGGACCGAAGAAGCATACGGCGAAGATCCGATTCTGGCCGGTAAACTGGCTTCTGCGCTCGTGCAGGGCATTCAAGGTGATCATCCGACGGTTCTGAAAGCGGTTGCCACCCTGAAGCACTTTATCGCTAACAATAACGAAGTGGGCCGCGGCGACGCTTCGGTCAGCATCGACCCACGCAACATGCGCGAATATTATCTCAAAGCATTCGAAATTCCATTCAAAGAAGGCGGCGCGCAGTCAATGATGACGTCGTACAACGCCGTCAACGGCGTTCCGGCCAACCTGAATCCGGACGTTAACGGGATCGTCAAAGGCGAGTGGGGCATGGACGGATTCGTAGTCAGCGATGCGTTCGACGTATCCGGCACGGTGCGCGATCACGGCTATCTGGAGTCGCATACGGAAGCGGTTGCCCGCTCCGTCAAGGAAGGCGGCATCGACAGTTTGACCGACGACGGCGAGCTGATGAAGTCTTCGCTGCGCGAAGCGCTCAAAGACGGACAGATTACGGAAGAGGATCTCGACGTGGCACTGCGCAATACGTTCCGAGTACGTTTCCGTCTGGGCGAGTTCGAACCGGAGGAGAGCAACCCGTACGCGTCCATCAACGAATCCGTCATTATGAAAAAGGAGCATGCCGAACTGGCTCGCATCGCTGCACGCAAAGCGGTCGTACTGCTCAAGAACGACAAGAAGACGCTGCCGCTGCAGGCGGACAAGCTGAACAAAGTTGCCGTCATCGGACCGCTTGGCGGAACCGTCTACCGCGACTGGTACAGCGGCGAACTGCCGTACGCGATCACGCCGCTGGCTGGTATTCAGGAGAAACTGGACGGCGCAGGCCAAGGCGGACAAACGCAGTTTGCCGGCGGAACGGATCGGATCAAGCTGAAGTCGAAAAAGAACGGCAAATACGTATCGGTACAGGCCGGCGAAGAGTCGCCGCTTGCGGCTTCGGCCGACTCGGCGGACGACGCGTCCGTGTTCGAACTGACCGATTGGGGCTGGGATAACGCAACGCTGATTGCCGAACAAAACGGTCTGTATCTGACTACCGACGATCGGATCGTGAAGGCATCGGCGAACCGCATCTGGGAATGGTTTACGAAAGAAGTGTTCCTTGTTCGTCCGGAAAATGGCGGCACCGGTACTGCAGGCGATCATTCGTCTGTCACGTTCTCGACGTGGAAAGATACGCCGGTCACGGTAGGCGAGAATGGTGAACTGCTGTCGGGCGACGGTCGTGGTGAAGAAACGTCGAACGAGATCGATGCTGGCGGTACATCGGCGTTGGGCGGATCTGCGGTAGAAGTGCAGGCCGATGCTTTTGAAGTGGAAAAAGTAACGGACAAATTTGAAGCGGCCCGTATCGCTGCTCGCAATGCGGAAGTCGCAGTTGTCTTCGTCGGCAACCATCCGCTGATCAACGGCAAGGAAACAGTTGACCGTCCGGACATCACACTGCCGGAATCGCAGGAGCAGCTGATCAAAGAAGTGATGGCCGTTAATCCGAATACGATTGTGGTGGTCATCGGCAGCTACCCATACGCTCTCAACTGGGTGAACGACAATGTGCCTGCGGTACTGTACTCCACCCATGCCGGTCAGGAAGTCGGCCGTGCAATCGCGGACGTGCTGTTCGGCGAAGAAAACCCGGCAGGACGTCTGAGTATGACCTGGTACAAATCGGTCGACCAGCTGCCGGAATTTATGGATTACGACATTATCCAAGGCAATCGTACGTATCGGTATTTCGAAGGCGATGTACTGTATCCGTTCGGCTACGGATTGTCGTACACGACGTTCTCTTATGACAGTCTGAAGCTGGATCAACCGAGCGTTGAAGGATCGGAAGACGCGCGGATCGGTCTGACCGTTACGGTAAGCAATACGGGCGAGCTGGACGGCGATGAAGTCGTGCAGATCTATGGTCGTGTGGAACAGTCCCGTGTGAAGCGTCCGTCTAAGCAGCTGCTGGCTTTCCGCCGCGTTAAGCTGGCTGCGGGCGAATCCAAGCAGATATCGTTCAGCATTAAGCTTGCGGAACTGGCGGTATGGGACGTCACCCGGGAGCGTTTCGTCATCGAAAATGCCCAGTACACACTGCTGGCCGGTCCTTCATCGGAAGAGCTGCCGGTAAGTGCGGCGCTTGAAGTATCCGGTGAGACGATCCCACCACGCGATCTGACGCAGCCAACGAAAGCGATCAACTACGACGCTTATGACGGAGTCATCCTCGGCGAATGCCATGAAGGCGGCAGCGCGATCGAAGTGACCGGAGATGCCGGATGGATCGCGTTCAAAGACGCCGAGTTTGGCGCCGGTGCGGAATCCTTGACGATCCGCACTGCAAGCGCAGGCGGCGGCACCGTTGATGTTCGCCTGGGCAGTCCGGAAGGTCAGCTTGTCGGAACGGCTTCTATTGAAGTGGGCGGCGTTCAGCAGTGGAACGACGTCAGCGTTTCGCTGAACGGTGTGAGTGGACGTGAGGACGTATATCTTGTTCTGAACGGTAAATTGGCAGTCAGCAGCATTCGTTTTGCTTAAGAAACTGCTTGCAGGGTCATAGCAATAAGATTCCTTATCGAAAGAGAGTCTTCATCATGCAGAGAAACCAGCTTTCCGGATAGCGGAGAGCTGGTTTTTTGCAGTTCCGATTAATTTCCTGCTGAATGCTTTGCATCGGTGAGTTTTTACCATTTAATTATACTGGTCAATCCTCTTTAAAAAAGCTGTGTGTTCTCAGCTGCAATTCAACTAAAATGAGGTAAATTCAATTTAGGGGGAGTTTTAATGGGATTAGAAATGAAAAAAAGATGCGAAAGATGCCTAGAAAGCGTAGAATTAGAAGCTTATATTTGCGTTCATGAATGTACGTTCTGCCACAATTGTACGACGCAGATGTCTTACGTTTGTCCAAACTGCAACGGGGAACTTGTAAAAAGGCCAAGACCAAAGGGAGCATCTCCAATCCATTCATCATAATAAAATCTGAAAAGACAGAAAAGAGGTACAGATGGCAGAGAATGAGACCGGCGAGTATGCCAAGCATCCAACCCCCACTATCGAAATCGTCCGTTTTGAAGCAGAGCATATTCCTTACATCAACGACATGAACGAGGCTTTTCCGATCTTCGGACGGCTTGTGCCAAGATTGGAGGAAGGAGTCTGGTCACACAAGGAAGAGCTGTTTGGCAGTACGCAAATTAGCAGCTTCCCCGACGACCGTCTTGAGTGGAACGAGTATATCGGCAGCGATCAAAAAATTATTTTCCTCGCCTTTTATGGAGCAAAATGTGTGGGACAGGTTCGAATCGTCCGAGACTGGACAAATTACGCCTATATCGAGAATTTAGCTGTGCGCGGCTCGCATCGCGGAAGAGGTGTGAGCGCTGGGCTGATGCTGCAGGCGGAA
This sequence comes from Saccharibacillus kuerlensis DSM 22868, assembly GCF_000378145.1. Taxonomy (GTDB): domain Bacteria; phylum Bacillota; class Bacilli; order Paenibacillales; family Paenibacillaceae; genus Saccharibacillus; species Saccharibacillus kuerlensis. The sequence goes on from NZ_KB899284.1 coordinate 152,369, forward strand.
CGTTGGGCACGGAAGCAGGAACTGCACGGGATTTCGCTGGAAGCGCAGGACGATAATCTTGCTGCGTGCCGATTTTATCTCAAACAGGGCATGAAACTCGGAGGCGTCGACACGCTGAAGCAGGCGGCCAATCCAGAGATCGAAGCTACGTTGTATTTTTACAAGCTTTTTGAAATGACTGAAGAATTGCAAGTGGATTAGGGAGTTGAAGAAGTTGATGAAAGGGCATGGCATGAAAAAAAGAGCTTGTTCGGCGATCTACCGATGCAGGGCAGGGGCTGATAAGCTGCATAAAGTACAACAATATCGATTGAAAAAGGTTTGCTGGAGAACTGTTGTTGTATAACATACAACATTCTGCTCGATAAATGGCTGGATACAAGGAAAAGCAGCCGAAAATGCTGTATAAACTACAGCTTAGGCGTGCAACCATACCTTTTGTACGGAAAAAGGTTGTAAAAACTGCAAAATTGGGAATCCGAGATGATCAGTAGATTTCCTTCCATATTGTGATTGTGTGTAACCTCTTTATCAAGCTGAACAGAGACGATTCAGCTTGTCCCAACTCTCGTTCGTTATCCACGAAACTGGAAATAAGATCCATTCCCCTTTACTTTAAGGGAGAATAATAAATCCAACAAGGAGGCTTTCCCATGACGAACCTTTCCAATACCCGGTCCGCCGGATGGAATTTCGATAACAGCTACGCCCGACTGCCGCAGCAGTTCTACAGCTCTCTGCCGCCTGTGCCGGTGCGCGAACCAAAAGCGGTCGTCTTGAACGATCAGTTGGCGGCCGAGCTCGGGCTTGATCCGAAATGGCTGCACAGCGAAGAAGCCGCGCGCGTCTTTGCAGGCAATGAAGTGCCGGAAGGCTCGGAGCCGCTGGCTCAAGCCTATGCGGGACACCAATTTGGCGGCTTCACCCGCCTCGGTGACGGCCGCGCGATTCTGCTTGGGGAACAGCTGACGCCGGACGGACGCCGTGTCGATATCCAGCTCAAAGGCTCGGGACGCACGCCATTTTCCCGCGGGGGAGACGGCCGTGCGGCACTCGGTCCGATGCTGCGTGAGTACATCATCAGCGAAGCGATGCATGGACTGGGCATTCCGACGACCCGCAGTCTCGCTGTTGCGAGCACAGGAACGACAGTCCGGCGCGAAGAATCGCTGCCAGGCGCTGTGTTGACCCGCGTCGCTTCCAGCCATCTGCGCGTCGGGACGTTCCAGTATGCGCAGCAGTGGAGTGATCCCGAAGCGGTCCGTACGTTGGCGGACTACGCGATAGAGCGTCATTACCCGGAGCTTCTGCAGATCGAAAAAGAAGGTTCGAACGGAGCAGAAGGAAACGCGGGCGCAGGCGAAGAAGGACGCTACGCGATGTTCCTGCGGAGCGTTATGGAACGTCAAGCTTCGCTGGTCGCAAAATGGATGCTGGTCGGCTTTATTCATGGCGTTATGAATACGGATAACATGACAATCAGCGGCGAGAGCATCGATTACGGCCCCTGCGCTTTCATGGATGTCTATGACCCGGCGACCGTCTTCAGCTCCATCGACAGGGGAGGACGCTACGCTTACGGCAACCAGCCGCCGATTGCGCTGTGGAATCTCACGCGTTTGGCGGAAACGCTGGTTCCTTTGCTGCACGAGGAGCAGGAGCGGGCTATAGAGATTGCCCAAGGCATTCTCGGAGGCTTTGAACGCCTGTATCTCGGCATCTGGTTTGACGGCATGCGCGAGAAGCTCGGCTTATCGGGTCGGGAAGAAGATGATGAAAAACTGATTGCCGATCTGCTGGATCTGATGAAAGCCTTCCGCGCGGATTATACCAATACATTTGTGGGACTGACTTTCGATGCGCCTACAGCGGCGGGAAGCGGCAGTGCGGCTGAAGCGGGGCAGGCTGCGCAAAAGCCAAGCGGCGGTGATGCCGGCAACGCCGAGCTGGATTATGCCGAGATCGATAGCACAGAGAGAAGCGGAGCTAACAATGACGCTGCTGCAGACGCAGCATCCGGCGGCGCTTTCCGTCCAACTTCATTCCCGGGTGCCGACGCTCTGCTGTCCAGCGGTGAATACCGCGTCTGGCGCAGCCGCTGGCAGGAGCGTCTTAGCCGGCAAAGCGGTTCTGCCGCCGAAGTCCGCGAACGGATGCTGAGTCATAATCCAGCCGTTATCCCGCGCAACCATCGGGTGGAAGAAGCGCTGGCCGCCGCTTCGGAGAACGATGATTACGAGCCGCTGCATCGATTGTTGGCCGTGCTGGCGAAGCCTTACGCGCACACTGCAGATCAAGCGGAATACGCGCAGCTTCCACCGGAAGCGGGCGGCCGCTATCAGACGTTCTGCGGAACATAAGCAGAATTGGATTCACACGTATTCAAGCATCTATGCAAGCGCCTATTCAACGCTGCCGGCAGCAAATTTGAACCAAAGAAGAGCGCGCACAAGTTCCTTTTCGGTGCGCTCTTCTTCTTTTTTATGGTTTCCGGCTTTTTTTCTTCTTCAACTGGACTATAATAGACTCGACGATTGCCGCCGCGGCCTTTCTTTTCCGAAAGCGTTTACGTAAACGAGACCGCCGAGGCCAATACTTTCTGAAAAGGGGTTAAAGGATGATTAGACCGACCGAAGACCAGCAGTATTATGAACTGACCAGCCCTACGGCACTGCCAAAAGCATCCGGGTTTCTCTGGAACGAGAAGATGATGATCCATATGAACTGCCGAGGTTATGCTGTCGCCCAGTTTATGCAGCCCGAGCCGGCCAAATACTCGCATGCGCCGAACCTGGAAGCCAAAACGTTTATGCAGCCCGAACAGCCGTATTACGCGCATCACCCCGGCCGATTTCTTTTTATAAAAGACGAGGAGAGCGGTTACATATTTTCTGCACCTTATGAGCCCACCCGTCAGCTGCCGGATAAATACGTCTTTGCTGCGGGCAAGCACGACATTGTCTGGACGATCGAGCATTGGAATCTTCGGATCGAGATGAGATTGACTCTGCCGAGGACCGATACAGCCGAGCTGTGGAGCATCAAGGTGAAGAATACGGGCGGACGTAAACGGAAGATCAGCATTTATCCTTACTTCAGCGTTGGTTATATGTCGTGGATGAATCAGTCCGGCGAATACGTTCCGGGTCTGGGCGCTATCGTATGTTCATCGGTCACGCCGTATCAGAAGGTACAGGATTATCCGAAGATCAGGGACCTGAAGGACAAGACCTATCTGCTGGCAGAAAAGAAACCGGATGCGTGGGAAGTCAGCCAGGAGGCGTTTGAAGGCGAAGGCGGCATTATGCGTCCGTCTGCGCTGGAAAACGGTATGCTATCCTGCGGTGATGCTCGTTATGAAATGCCGGCTGCCGTCATGCAGTACCGGATTCAGCCGGAAGCGGGCGAGGAATTGGAGTACCGGTTCGTATTTGGGCCGGCGAAGGACGAAGCGGAAATCGAGGATGTGCGGGACCGGTACTTTGGCTGGGAACAGGAGAGTGCTTCGCCTTCAATCGAAGACGGTTTCGCTGAAGCGGCTCGTGATTATGCGGATTATGTTGCCGAAGGTCGGGGCTGCCTGACCATCCATACACCGGATAAGGATCTGGACAATTTCGTTAATCAGTGGCTGCCGCGGCAGATGTATTACCACGGCGTGACCAATAGGCTGTCCACCGATCCGCAGACGCGCAACTATTTGCAGGATCATATGGGGATGAGCTACATCGATCCGCGGAGCACCCGAAACGCTTTCCTGACCGCACTGTCGCAGCAGCGGCCTGACGGCTCTATGCCGGACGGTATCGTGCTGTACGAAGGTGCAGAACTGAAATACATCAATCAGGTGCCGCATACCGATCACTGCGTCTGGCTGCCGGTCTGCCTGAGCACGTATCTCGATGAGACCAACGATTACGACCTCCTGAATGAGGAAGTGCCGTACGCGGGCGGAGAAAAGACAGGAACCGTATTCGAGCATATCGATCTGGCCGTCAAATGGCTGATCGGCGACCGGGATGACCGCGGGCTCAATTACATCAACCAGGGCGACTGGTGCGATCCGATGAATATGGTCGGCTACAAAGGCCGCGGCGTGTCCGGCTGGTTGACGATTGCGACGGCTTATTCCGCCATCGTCTGGGCAAATATTTGCGAACACAGCGGACGTACGGAAGAAGCGGAGGATTATCGTCAGCAGGCGGAAGAGATCAATGGTGCGGTCAACCGTCATCTGTGGGACGGCGACTGGTATGCCCGCGGCATTACGGACGACGGCGTGCCGTTCGGGATCAGCGCGGACGAAGAAGGGCGCATCTTCATCAATCCTCAAGGCTGGTCGCTGCTAAGCGGCGCGGCGGATGCCGGGAAGCAGAGCAAGCTGATTCGTGCAGTTGCGGAACAGCTGGAGAGTCCTTATGGCGTGGAAAAATTGGCTCCTTCGTATACGGCGATGCGCGAAGACGTTGGCCGTGTGACCCAAAAGCATCCGGGATCTGCGGAAAACGGCGCGGTATACAATCATGCGGCGGCATTCTACATTTATGCGCTGTACGCGGTCGGCGAGAAAGAGAACGCCTACCGGCTGCTGCGCAAAATGCTGCCCGGCAAAGACGAAGCGGATATCCGGCAGCGCGGTCAGCTTCCGGTGTTCATCCCGAATTATTATCGCGGCGCTTATCGGCAGTTTCCGCGCACGGCGGGACGTTCCAGCCATCTGTTCAATACGGGTACGGTACCTTGGGTGTACCGCTGTCTGATCGACGGATTGTTCGGTGTGCAGGGTACGCCGGACGGCCTGCGGATCGCACCGCAGCTGCCGGCCGAGTGGAACGAAGCTTCGGCTGTTCGCACATTCCGCGGTGCAGAGTTCCGGATTAGGATCAAGCGCGAAGAAGGCGTAAGCGCAACCGAAGTATATGTCGGCGGAAACGGCGAGCAGATCGAGGGAGGTATTGTCCGCAATGTGCAGGCCGGAGAAACTTACGAAGTCACGGTGAAGCTGCCTCTGTAAGAATAGATCTATGTTCGAATGTGACTGCCTTTGATATATTTCAGCACGCAACCGGAAGTCATTTCTCGTGAAGTTTTTGAGTTTTTAAGCAAACAGAACTTTTTCAACATCCTGGCTCCTTTCCGTGCGGAAGGAGCTTTTCGTGTTTCCAAGCGAGTTATTTTTCGGAAATATCGTGTGATTTTTCCGGGCGTGCCGTATGATAAAAGCCATAAAGAAAATTTAAAATCCAATCTGGCACGGAGGCTGCATCTTATGCACTACGACGTTTATTTGGCTGTTCTGCTGCTGGCGGCCACCTGCTGTTCGCTAACGATGGTCATGCTGTCTTGGCAGCGCAGGGAGTTTCCGATCGCGGTCAGCTATGGACTCAGTATGCTGGCCAGTTCCTTTTATACGTTCGGTTATGCATTCGAGCTGCTTGCCGACAATCTGGACGATATCTGCTTCTGGCTGCGTTTCCAATATATCGGTATCGCGTTCGGCCCTTCGCTGTGGATCATGATGGTCATGCAGTATACGAGTTATGTCGATCGCCTGCGCGTCAAACTTGTTCTTCCGCTGCTGATTGTGCCGTTAATTACGCTTATCTCGCATTATACGAATCCGTGGACAGGCTGGTTTTACACGTCCATGTCAATCGTGCAGGAAAAAGGATTTGTATTGGCCGTTATGGAAAAAGGACCGCTGTACAAGCTGCATGTTGTCTATAATTACACGTTGATCGCAGCCGGTATGCTTATGCTCATACAGATGCTGATCCGGACCAAACGGAGCGGCCGCAAACCGATTGTACTGATGATTGCCGGATCGCTTGTCGCCTATACCGTTACACTCGTGCATGTTGCGGGGCTTCTTCCCATCCCACTGGATCTTTCTCCATTTGGTCTTGTCATTGCCGGTGTTTTTTACCTATGGGGAATCTATCAGTTCAACATGCTCAGGCTGGCTCCGCTTGCGCTGCGCCGCGTATTCGCGTCCATGCAGGATGCGGTGCTGCTGTTCGGTCCCGACGACCGGTTGATCGGTTTCAATCCTTCGGCGCAGCGAATGTTTTCAAAGCTCGGCGGGCGTCAGATCGGTTTGTCCCCGGAACAGGTGCTGGCCGAAATACCGGGCTTGTCTGCCGGCATACAGACGGGAGCATCAGCATTCAGGCGCAGAATCCAAGCCGGCGCAGACGATCATTACGAGGTCCGTTTCTCCACGCTGTGTGATCGGCTGCAGCGGCCTGTCGGCAGTATGGTGCTGCTGACGGATATCGGAGAGGCGGTCCGATCCGAACGGAGAATTCTTGCGGATGCCGAGAAGTTGAGCCAATTGAACGCGTTCAAGGACAAAATGTTTCAGGTCGTGGCCCACGATCTGCGGGATCCGCTGGCGGTACTGGTCAATCTGGCTGAACTGTTGGAGGAAGAAAGCGCGGAAAGGGGCAGCGGAGGCGAGGTTGCGGAAGAGATGGGGCGGCAGATTCGCAATACGTTCGTACTTGTTGAGAGTCTGCTGGATTGGCTGCGCAGTCAGGGCGGCGGTATGGCGTTTCATCCGGCTGAGCGGGATTTGCGGCGTACGGTAGAGCGGCATTTCGAGATGCTGCTGCATCGGAGCGGCAGCAAACATTTGACGCTGTGTTCATCGGTTCCGCCGGGTACACTTGTTTATGCGGACAAAGAAATGCTGGATCTGGTGCTGCGCAATTTGCTGTCCAATGCAATCAAATTTACCAAAGAAGGGGGGACCATCGAAATTGGCGCGCAGATCGAGCCGGATCGCTGTGTCGTATCGGTTCGCGATACAGGCTCGGGCATTTCGCCGGCGCAGGCTGCCGGACTGCTTCGAGAGACCACGTATCCGGTATCCGAGATGGGAACCGCCGGTGAACGGGGAATAGGACTTGGACTTTCCTTGTGCCGTTCTTTCCTGCGGCTGAATGGGGGGGACATTTGGTTCGAAAGCGAGCAGGATCTTGGAAGTACGTTTTATTTCTCGCTTCCCGTCTCGCCTTCGACCGAACATGAAGGAGGAAAGCCATGAAAGTCATTCTGATCGATGACGAGCCGGCTATGCATCTAGTCGTGAAAAGAATGCTGTCGAAGCTTGCGAACGTTGAAGTGACGGCTGTCTTTTCCGATACCGCTTCAGCTTACGCTTATTTGCAAACGCATGAAGCGGACCTGATTCTGCTGGATATCGGTATGCCTAAGGAGAACGGTCTTGAATTTGCTGCAAGGCTGCGTGCCGAAGACCGGCAGATCCGCTTGGTGTTCCTCACTTCGCACAAAGAATATGCGCTGGAAGCTTTCGACGTCTATGCATTCGATTATCTGGTCAAGCCTGTGGTACGCGAAAAGCTGCATCGAACCGTACTTCGCATCTTGTCCGAGCTTACCGAGCCTGTGCAGCTGCCTGCAGACCCTGCACCTGCCGGCTTAACGATTCGGGTGCTCGGCGGTATCGAAATTCGCGGAGAGCAAGAAGCTCGTGCCAAATGGAAATCCCGCAAAAGCGCCGAATTGTTCGCCTATTTGCTGCTGCAGCAAGGCCGATATTGTTCCCGGGACCGTCTCATTGACGATCTGTTCGGAAGCATGCCGCAGAAGAACGCCGAAACGTATCTGAATACAACCGCGTATCAGCTGCGCAAACTGCTTGAAGGCTTCGGACGCAAAGGCATGTTGGTGTCTGACAATCAGCACTACGCGCTGGAGATCGGAGCAGGCGACGAAGTCGATCTGCTGAATTTTGAAAACGGCTGCCGGGAAGTACTGGCGCCTACTGCAAAGTTCGACCTGCAGCGGGCGCTGGACGTGGAGAAGCTGTATGCGGGACCGCTGTTCGGTGAGCGTGATTTTGTCTGGGCTTCGGCAGAAAGGGAACGTGTGGATCAGCTGTATGCATCATTCGGACGCAAGCTGTGTGAGGAGCTTCTGCAGCGGGGGAACGCTCTTGCGGCCGCCGAATTGTCAGGCAGGCTGATTGAGCGCAATGATCTGGACGAGACGCCAAGATTGCTGCTGCTGGAAGCGCTGGCGATGCAGAAGAATCGTTCGGGACTGGCACGCCAATACAAGGATTATACGCAAACGCTTCGGCAGGAACTGGGGGTCGATCCTTCGCCGGAATTGAAGGACCGTTACCGGGAGCTGATGGAAAGCCTGCTCTAAAATAAAGCTCTGAAGTGCCGGGTTGATAATAAAAGCCAACGGGGCCGCTCAGCACTTTTTTGTCATTATCTTGTCATTGACCTTGGATATACTTATCTGGCAGGCAGTAAATTCATGTGAATTCATATCACTTTATTCCATAAGGGGTCGACTTGGCGCCGTGTGGACACCCTTAACTTGGCATTCGTATCACTGAACAGACGCAGCGCCATTCCCCGTTTGACCTCACCGTATCAAAATATGCGCTTCATCTCAGTTCACCGCTTGTTCAATCTCACCGCATGCAAAACCACCCGTCATCCCAAGGATGACGGGTGGTTTTTTGTCCGAAAAAGTGATGAGAACGAGCCCGGCTTATCACTGCCCGCCCAATCCTAGCCGCGTTGCTATGCTGTATCCGTTTGGCCCAGCGTTGTAGCGCTTGCGCAGTTCGATCAGGTTCGGGCCGAATGTCGCTTCCAGCGTCTCGCGGTGCGCCTGCATCAGTTCGTAGATGTACAAGTCGTGCACGATCACTTCAGTAATCGGTATGACCAGGCCCGGGTGCATCGTCCAGGCCGCGCGGCTGTCCGCGCCCAGCGAGACGATACCAGCAACGACTTCGCGATCGTCGGCGCTGACGACAATCCAGCGGCCGCCATATTCCTGCGTGATCTCCTCGCTCGAATCGTGCGGATACACCTGCGCGAAATCGAAATCCAGCTCCCCGTAGACGACGAGCAGAACGTCCAGCCCGCGCGCTGCCGCAGCTCGAAGTTCTTTTTCCAGCAGCAGAGCTTCTTCCGGCCAGATCTCCAGCAGCACCCGCGTATCGGCGCGTCTGATCGTGTCAGCCGCCCGCTCGAGAATAGCATCGGTACCCGTGATGTTCCATATATTTTCCCGGTTGGACGAGACGAATGAATACTGCTCCAGCGCCATCTCCGCCGCTTTGAGCGAAGCTTCAGAACGACGCTTTTTTAAGCGGACCAATTCCTGCGGCGGCAGCGGCGTATACAGCGAAGGTTCTTCATGGCTGACTAACACTTCGCCGCGTTCGACGAGTCCGCTAAGTACCTCGTAAATTTTGGAGCGGGGCACGCCCGATTCGAGCGAAACGGCGTAGCCCGACAGCGGAGATTTATTCAGCAGCGCAAGGTAGGCCCTGGCTTCATATTCGGTAAAATTCAGATCCTGCAGCAGTTTGACAATCTCGGGTTTCATACACGAACCTCCTAACGTCTCGTTACGTAAGACTTTACCCGATGGCGCGGCCTTCGCTCCATTATCCCATACCTTGCTTGACACCGTATAGAGCCGATGATATACCTGTTACTAGTGACTACTTGAGTAGCGACTAAGATTTATGGGTAGGTATGCGGTGAATGAATCGGTCAATTTTGGAGGTGCGCTGTGGGAGCGATAGTGAAAAAGCGTGAAGAAGCAAGCGGGAACGCAGCAGGCGTCTATACGGACAGGGAAGTACCAAAAGGAAGGCAGAGTCGAACGAAAACCGTTTTACCGAGCGAGTTTCGTACGGCCCGGACACTTTATCTAGTTGCCGCGTTAATTGCAATAACACTGTGGAGCACGTCTTTCGTCGGCACCAAGATCGCTTACGCTTCGTTTCCGCCGCTGACGCTTGGGGCGGCTCGGTTTGCGATCGCTTCGCTCATTCTGGGAGCGATCGTGCTGCTGCGCCGCGAATTCACGGTACCGGCGCCGAAAGATTTGGGCATGATGGCAGTAAGTGGACTGCTGGGGACAACCCTTTATTTCGCACTGGAAAATATAGGGCTGGAGCTGACGACGGCATCGAGCGCCGCGCTGATCGTCGCATCGTATCCGGCTGTGACGGCGCTGCTGGAGTTCTTTTTTTACCGGACGAGAATTTCGTGGATGCGGGTGATTGGGATCGCGATGGCAGTGTTTGGCGTGTACCGGATCTCCGGCGGAAGCGGTGGGGAGGGCGGGGCACACGAGCTGACCGGCAATCTGCTGCTGATTGCGGCGGGGTTTGTGTTCGCTATCTATAATTTCGCTACGCGCAAAGTCGTCGGCCGCTACTCGATGGTTACCGTATCGTTCTACCAGACCATTGCGGGCACTTTTGCTTTTATTCCGCTGGCGCTGACGGAGACGAAGCAGTGGCAAACGCCGACGGCGGAATCGCTGTGGATGCTGCTTTATCTGGGTGTGTTTTGCTCGGTCGCGGCGTTTATGCTGTACAATTTCGGTCTTCGCGGACTGACGGCTGGAACAGCGATGGGACTGATGAACCTTGTGCCGGTCATTGGCGTAGCGCTGTCGATCGGGCTGCTCGGCGAAAAGCTGCATCCGGGCGACTGGATCGGTGGAATCATCGTAATTGTAGGCGTGATTCTGAGCGTAAGGGAGCAGCCTCGGAGGATACATAAGACGGCAGGTGAGATCGATTTGAGCTCGTAAGGTGCCGGATGATAGGAGCTGGAGTGAATTTCGACCGTTTGATATGCCGCTCCGCTTGAATCCGCTGAGCGCAAGCGAAGTCCAATACGGCAGCGAATTTATGTAAAAGCAAAAAAGGAGCCCGAGGGCTCTCTTTTGCTTTCGCAGGATGCTGGGTGGTCATTCCATTCATCCATTTCACAGGAAACCTTGCGACTTGTTCAACCGGCAGCCGCCAGCACGAAACAGCCTAACGCTGCTGCGCTGCAGAATGTCCGAACATGATTCCATCGTGTCCAGACAAGAGAGTACTGATTCCAAAAATCCAATCCTTCGGCAGTATCCGGCCGATGAGCCGCCAGCTTATTATTCAGCGGTACATTGCAGATGACCGTCACGCCGAAGCCGCCTGCCAAGTAGAGCAGACCGCCGGCCAGCATCCAGACTGAACCCGGCTGCTGCCAGTGAAGCAGAGCAGCGGCAGCAGATACAGCGGATAGACAAGCTGTGCCAAAAAAGAGCAGCAGAAAGGTAGGATTCACAATAGCGGCGTTGATCGCCTGCATCGCATTCATGCCGCTGCCATCTTCCAGCCTGGACAAAGCGGTCATAGCCGAATTCGAGAAAACGAAGAACAGCCCGGCCATTAACCCGCAGCCCAACGCGTTAAGAAAAATCAGCGCATCGACCCAACCTGCTGCGGAAGCGCCGTCCGCCATGATCAACGATCCCATGCGCCAGAAGCAGCGGTTCGGCGCACATAGTCGGCGAAGTCTGCGGGAGGCCGGCCTGCGGCCTCAAGAACCCCGGAAGCCGGCTCGGCATTGCGTCCGTCCAGCACACGTCCGAACAGAACGTCCATGACATAAGTGATGTCTTCCGGTACCTGCTGATCGCGCATCGAACGGATGAACTCTTCATGCGGAATCTGCGTGTAAGTCACGCTGCGGTTCAACGCTGCGGAGATTTCTGATGCAGCCTGGGCAAAAGACAGCGAACGCGGACCGGTTAACTCGTACACTTTGCCGATATGACGGTCTTCGGTCAGCGCGGCGAAAGCGGCGTCCGCAATGTCTTCGACATCGACGAAAGGTTCGGGTACATCGCCGGCGGGAAGTTCGATCCGTCCTTCCCGTACACCGTCCAGCAGGAAGCTTTCGCTGAAATTGTGGGCAAACCAGCTGGCCCGCAGAATCGTTGTTTCGGCGCCTGCATTAAGCACAGCCTGTTCACAGCGCTGCGCTTCTTCTTCGCCGCGACCGGACAGCAGAACGAGTCGGCGGACTCCCTGCTTGACGGCTGTTTTGGCGAAAGCGCCGATCGCTTCTTCCGCTTCCGGCACAAGCAGATCCGGATAATAAGTGATGTATACCCGCTCCATACCTTCAAGCGCACTTTCCCAAGTATCCGGACTGTTCCAGTCAAACGACGGCTGTTCCGAGCGGGAGCCGATTCGGACCGGGAACCCTGCATTTTTCAAACGTTCAGCGACCCGGCTGCCGGTCTTTCCTTTTCCCCCAATGACAAGTATAGATGGACGATTTTGTTCAGACATTTTCTTCTCCTCCTTATTATTTGCTTGTACAAACAAATTATGAGATAAAAAGCACTTAGCTACTAGCTTGTCTCACTTAAATAGTAGGGTTTCGTTACTCTGAATCGTACACGGTTTAGGTACGAAATCTCAGAGGAGCGAAACCGTTCATCTGAGTGAGACAAGCTTCAACAGCGCTTCTGCCTCCATCGTTATCCTGTGCCGGACCGCTTGAAGATATTCTGCGGGCCTGCTTTATTCCTGGATTTTGCCTTCCAATCTGTCGCTTGCTTTGTACAGTTCGAGCGTCAGCCTGTCGCCGTCTTCGATACCCAGAATAGCACCGTAACGGTCGCGCAGTGTATCCCAGCACTGCTGGATCTGCGGCTGAAGAGCTTTGCCTTTGTCCGTGGAATAGATCCGGGAGAGCCGTCCTTCGACTTGATTGTAGATTAGGCTGCGTCCGATCATTTTCTCGATCAGCCGGGTGACGGTAGAAGGCTGGAGATGCAGCATCTCGCCAAGCTTTTTCTGTGTAATGCCTTCCTGCTCGTAGACGGCCATCAGCAGAAACGCTCCATTCGGAGCCAATCCGCAGGAAGCGAACTCGTCTTCCGCCATCTTGGTCAGCACGCGTCCAAGCCGGTTGGCCGTGAAATACAGACATTCTTTCAGATAAGTGTCCAGCAACGTTATCCCTCACGATCTTTTGCTTTTAATATTGTTTGTACATACAAATATAGACAGGAAGAGAAACAATAGCAAGGGCAAAAACCAAATTTTACAATTTTGACATTACCCTCGATATTGAATTGTCATACTCATCCGCGCAGCTTCTTCACCAATGCTGAGATAACGGTGGGGTAAATCCGCTTTGAACCGGATTGCGTCTCCGGCTTCCAGTCGGTAGATTGTGCTCTGAACCTCCACCTCAAGGACTCCTGTAAACAGGGTAATCAGCTCCTCTGTTCCTGATCGATGCGGCTCCGAGCCGAGTGTACCGCCAGGTTCAATCTCAACGCTGTAGACTTCAAAGCCCCGTTCCGCTTTATAGGGAAACATGGGGTAGAGTCGGTATCCTTGCTCGGTGTCCTCAATTATCGACAAGTTTTTCCTGCGCAGCACCGAAGCATCCGTCGGAGGCTCGGTAATCAGCGAGGTGAACGAAAGCTTCAGGCCATTGGCGATTTTCCAGACTGTCGTAAGCGATGGACTTGATTCGCCGCGTTCAATCTGGCCCAGCATCGTCTTGCTAATACCTGTGAGATCGGAGAGTTTGTCGAGGCTTAATTTGCGCTCTGTCCGCAGCCTTTTCAAATTCTCACTTAAAATCAGGTTGATTGGTTCCATAGAGCTGTTCCTCCACTCAAATCAGGTTAATTTTGTACGTTATAAAATATAATTTGATCTTTTTAACGCACAAAATTATAATACTAATTATTACGTTATAACGTACATTTTATTCCATTATAGCATACAGGAGGTTAGAGCTATGCCGTTTGTTCCGCTGTTGTTCTATGCTTTGGCCGCAAGCTTTACACCGGGGCCCAATAACTTGATGGCGCTCGACGGAGCCAGACGAATCGGCCTGCGTAAGATATTTCCGTTTGTACTTGGCATATCGGGAGGCTGTCTGGGCGTTATGCTGCTGGCATGTGTTTTCAATCTAGTGCTGTACCGCTGGATTCCAGGCATTCGTTTAATTATGAGTGTACTGGGGAGCGGCTATATGCTGTGGTTGGCCATAAAAATTTGGAGAAGTACAGGCGCCGAAGAGCAGGAAGAGCTGCATAAGGTCTATTCGTTTCGAACCGGCTTTTGGCTGCAATTTATAAATCCTAAGCTTCTACTGTATGCGATTACAGTCATATCGGCATTTGCAATACCATACTCAACATCACCGTTTCAACTTGTGGTTGTATCGCTGATGCTCTCCTTGATAGGACTGGCTTCTTCCGGCTCTTGGGCAGCATTTGGAGCGCTGTTTCAACCTTTTCTCTCTCGGCATGAACGAGCTTTCAACGGTATAATGGCACTCCTACTTCTGTATAGTGCGGTAGCGGTATGGTTCTGAACAGTGTCAAAGAAAGCCGCAGTCCATCAGGAAGACGAGACGGGCGCGGTTCTCTTTTTTTACATAAACTCGAAGTAGTACCGGACTACGTGAAAAAACACCGGCGCTGTGTACGTCAAACTGTCGATCTGACTCAGATAGCTCTTTTTCAACGTTGCAGCTTTGTCCTCATCTCCAATCAGCAGATCGCGCTTCAGCACCGAGACGGTCAGGCTGCCGAAGAAAGCTGCGAACGACAGCAGTGCCCCGAACCAGAGAGCTGCGGTCTGGCTGAAAGGCGTCAGATAAGGAGCGAGTGCTAGCGCGGCGCCTACTGTAACGATCAGCGCGCCAACGAAGCCTTCCCAAGTGAGATTGGCGTTAGCGGTAGGTACAACTTTCTTTTTCCCAAAATAGAGCGAAATGACCGTATGGATCACGTCATGCAGCTGCGTTAGCACGACAAGGAACAGGACGAGCCCGCCTCCAAATTCCGGCGTTGCGAATTGGAAATAGGCCAGGTGGCTGAGTCCGAATACCATGAGCATAAGACCCCATTGGGTGGAACTGACGCTGCGCAGAAAGCCGAACGTGCCTTTGCCCATAAGCCGTGGAATCGGCAGAATGAGGAACACGTACAGCGGAATGAACACAATGAACATGCCGTACCAGCCGGTGTAGATCCAGTAGAACTGCACGGGAATGGCAAGGTAGGCCCACAGGAACAGACGCCGGTCGGCTTTGCGGGTACCGCGAATCATCGAGAAATATTCCTGCAGGGCAAAGAAGCAGAGAATCATCAGCGAGATCAATGAGACAGCGGGCGTAAACAGCGTTGCAAGGCAGAAAATAAAGAACATGCCCCACCACGTTTTGATCCGGTTACCGATCGACGAATAATCTTTGTCCGGCTGGCGGCGGCTGACAAACACATACACCAGATTTGCGGCGATCAGCACGGCCAAAACAATCAGCAGGACAACGGTTGAGTTGAACATATCATCACCAACTTCTGGTTAAAATAGCAATCCAGGCAAGCTTACGTATGCTATCATATAGGAATCATTTGAAAAGGCGCAATACGAAAACAAGCTGGCTATGCGCTTCGCGTCGAGTAGGGAGTCGAACGCGGGCGGCCTATTTGAAAAAGATCCGGTTTTGTCGGTTTTGCTGGTTTTGCGCCGCGCCGTAAGGGGGAGTTCTCGATGACGGATCAACGATCCGTGTACATTTTACTAACGAATACGGGCACGCTGTTTACGAGGATGATCCAGACGTATACGCGCGCGCCGTACAATCATGCTTCAATCTCGTTCGACCGCGGATTAACAGAGCTGTACAGCTTCGGCCGGAAAAATCCGTACAACCCGATCGACGGCGGCTTTGTCCGGGAAGATATTCGTACAGGCACCTTCAGCCGTTATCCGAATACGACGTGCGTGATCTATGAACTTCAAGTAACGGAGCGCGAGGTGGAGAAGATGCGGCGGGTGCTGAATGTCTTTCTCCGCAGCCGGGAAAAATACCTGTACAACCTGCTGGGCATCGTTGGTGTGGCGTTCAAAGAACCGGTAGAGTTCAGCAATTCGTATTTCTGCTCGCAATTTGTGGCGGAGATTTTGCAGCGTTCGGGGATCAAGATCTGGAACAAGCTGCCCGCACTCGTTACGCCCGACGACTTCCGGCAGAGTGAACGGATGCAGCTGGTGTACCAGGGACGGCTGAACCAATACGGACATTCCGCTGCTGCCGCAGATTGGGCGCAAAGCACCGAACCGGAGTAAGTTTATAGAGAAAGTTTAGAGAGAAAAGGGGAAAGTCTATTGAAAATCGGAAGAAATGACCCGTGCTTCTGCGGTTCAGGCAAAAAGTACAAGAAGTGCTGTATCGACAAGGACATGACTTTTACCGATTCCGCAAAGTTCACTAATCTCAAAAAAGCCGATCCGGCATTTACGCCGAGAAGCCATTACATAGGCCGGATCTCGGAACTCAACGCGCGGCTTGAGGCGGAAGCGCATTCCGAAGAGCTGGACGCCGAACTGATGACGCTGGCTGGCGACCTGCTCGACGATTTGGAGAACGCGCGCCTGCACGCGTTCACCCGCTACGGCGAAGGCTTCCGCCCGGCGGAACGCCGCCTGCTGCAGGAGCTGGCAAACCGTGTGTGGGGCGGACTGGTCTTGGGCGGATTCCAGGAGCAGGACGTGCTGCGTCCGCTGCTGGCGTTTGCTGCACAGGCGCTGTTGCAGGGAATCGGCGAAGAATCGCGGGTGTCCGGCGCCACGCTGGTTGCGGATCGGGACGCAAATCTGCTGCGCTGGGAGCTGACATCGGCCGGAGACGAGCCGGAAGGATTCGGGTTGACGTTGGAGTCGGAGGACGAGTGAGGAAGTTTCAGCAGAGCACTTTTGCCCGGACCGTTTTCGACAGCGCCTTATCGGTGAGAAGGCAGGCCGTGTCCGGATTAGATGGAACAAAGAGCGAGAAAAGGACACCCATGATGGGTGTCCTTTTCTTTTTATAGACCGAGAGCTGACAGGTTTGCGAGCGGAAGACTGGGTTCCGCGTTCTCCTAATTGCCGTTCTCGATCGACTGAATAAGACCTTTCATCTCGTCGATTTCCTGCAGCTGGGATTCAATAATCCGATTGGCGAGATCCTGAACACGTGGATCGGTGATATTGGCACGCTCGCTGGTCAATATGGCGATGGAATGGTGCGGGATCATTGCTTTCATCCAGGCAATATCGCCGACCGTTTCCTGGCTGCGAACGAGCCAGAGCGAAGCGCCGAATACGACCGCGCTGCACGCAAGAATGATGACGTTCGCGCGTCGGTTCGCGTACATTTTCCACATGAACAGCATCATGATGAACGCCATCGCGGCGCCCATCATAATCGCCATATACGCGCGCGTTTCGCTGAAGAAGATGTGATTCAGCTGGAAGATATTGAAGTACATCAGGGCGAACATAACGAGCGTGGAGACAAGGATCATGAGTCCAAATTTAACGTAACTTTGTTTGTGCATGGATGCAGCTCCTTTACAGCAAATGATTCGCTTAACGTAGGTTATATATACCCAGTTGGAAGAGAAACATGCACAAACAAAATGAATTTTTGATGAAGATCGAAACAACCGATGGGCGGATCAAGCCGGAAAATGCACGGTAAACGTCGTTTTCTCGCCCGGGATGCTCTGGACCGAGATCCGCCCCTTGTGCCGTTCGATGATCGACTTGGCGATCGCCAGTCCTAGGCCGTGGCCGCCCTGGGAGCGGGTCCGCGACTGATCGGTGCGGTAGAAGCGGTCGAATACCCGCGGCAGATGCTCGGCGGGGATGCCTTCGCCGGTATTGCTGACGGCGAGGCGGACCTCGCTGTGCTCCCGCTTCAGCGAGACGTCGACCGAGCCTTTGGCATTGGCGTACTTGACCGCGTTGTCGAGTAGAATCATCGTAATCTGGGTAATCTGCTCGCGGCTGCCGACGATGCTCAAGGAAGGCTCGATGTCGTAATCGAGCGCCAAGTCCTTTTCGAAGATGACGGCTTCCATCGTCAGCATGACGTTCTCGACCGCGTCGCTCAGATCGAAGCGGGCCTGGATCATGTTGGTCCGCGAGTCGTCCATCTCGGTCAGGTAGAGCAGGTCGCCGGTCAGCTTGGCCATACGTTCGGTCTCCGATTTGATATAACGCAGCCATTTCTCTTGACTGCGAATCGTTTCATCCCCGTTCGCGAGCAGCACATCGGCATTGGTATTAATAACGGCCAGCGGCGTTTTGAGCTCATGTGAAGCGTCGCCGATAAACTGCTTCTGCTTCTCGAACGCTTCTCTTACCGGGGTGATCGAACGATTTGCGAAGAACCGGCTGAAGAAGAACAGCACGACGAGCATGACAAGACCGACGGCTATAAATGTGTAGATCAGCGTCTTCAAGATGTCCTGACGCGTAGTGGTATCGATGAATACGTACATTGTGCCTGTGTCTGTCGGCATCCGCATAAAAGTCCAGCGGCTGTCTTCCAAAGTAAAGCTGCCACGGTCACGATCCATTCCTTCCGCTTGCTGCAGGGCAGCGGCATAGAAATCGTCAGTCATACTGAACCGCGAGTCCGTTTCGGTAAGCGTGCCTGCCGAATCGGTGTGGAGCATGAACGATACAGATCTTTCGGGAGGCGTACCGTCCCCGCCAAATCCGCCGTCTCTCGGCGGTTCGCCTATCCCGCCGCCAAATCCGCCATCTCCAGTGTTTCCGGAACCAGTGACTGCGTCATTTGCGGCACCCGTTTCCGAAAAGGCTGCCGTGCTATCCGCGCTGCCCGTATCATTTTGCCCGGATTCCATTTCGCCTGCTGCCGCGCCCGATAGATTGTCAGGTCCATTTCCGTGCCGCGGATTGCTCCCATTGATGTCGTCTCGGTACATATTGGTTGTGCGCTCCAGATCCATGCCGATTTCGTTCTGGACTTGACGGTAGGTAATCGTGTAGATAGTAGCAAAAGCCACCAGCATAATAATGACAATGGTCGCCAGATTGACGATCAGAAACCGGTCGCGCAGTTTTTTGAACAGCGGATTTTGCGGGATTCCTTTTTCGGCGCGGCCTTTTTTCGGCGCTCTTTTTCCCATTATTCTCGGTCCTCCTCCAGCACGTAGCCCACGCTTCGAATGGTCGTGATGCGCGTGTCAGAGGCGAGAAACTTCAGCTTTTTACGCAGAAAAGAAATATAGACTTCCACGTTGTTATGCTCTGCTTCCGAATCAAACCCCCACAGCTTCTCGATAATCTGCTCCTTCGATGTGACTGCCTGCTTGCGCAGAATCAGCAGCTCCAGCAGCTCGCTTTCCTTGGGATTCAGTTTAATCTCCTTGCCCCGCACCGTCAGCTTTGGATTTGACGCGTTCAGTTCCAGGTCGCCGAATTTCAGTGCGTCTTCCGGAACCACTTCGCCTTTGCGCCGCATCGCCGCCCGTATTCTGGCCAGCAGTTCGTCCGAGGAAAAAGGCTTCGCAACATAATCGTCCGCTCCGTGATCCAGTCCCGCGATTTTGTCCGGAATTTCTCCCTTAGCCGTCAGCAGGATAACCGGCACGTCCATGCCTTTGCCCCGTACCGTTTTCAAAATGCTGATCCCGTCCATGCCCGGCAGCATAATATCCAGCAGCAGCAGATCGTAAATGCCGCTTAATGCATAATCCAGTCCGTCTTCGCCGTCGTGCACAACATCGACCGAGTAGCGGTTCTTTTTCAAAATTTGCGATAAGGCTTCCGCCAAATGCTCCTCGTCTTCCACAATCAAAATTCTCATCTATCGATCACCCTCTGTTTAAGTTTTGCTTTGCGTACATTGTTTTTATTTTTGTCGTTGTTTTCATTATATCGGGTGTCCCTTTAATCAACCTTAATGAATTTAATCAACATAAAAAAGACGCTTTTCTGTTGGAAATCTTCCATATAGTGTCCTATGCAGCCGATAGTCTTGTTACTGTGCCGTCTCCTTTACTTTCATTTTACAAACTTCTCGATCTTTAAGACTCGTTAAAGGTTACCAGCCTAAGATACATACATGGCAAGGGAATACCGAATACTTCACCACGAAAGGAACGAGGAATCATGGCAATCGAAGTCTTCAAC
Organism: Saccharibacillus kuerlensis DSM 22868; assembly: GCF_000378145.1. Taxonomy (GTDB): domain Bacteria; phylum Bacillota; class Bacilli; order Paenibacillales; family Paenibacillaceae; genus Saccharibacillus; species Saccharibacillus kuerlensis. The sequence goes on from NZ_KB899284.1 coordinate 172,182, forward strand.
CGATACGAGAGCAAATACCTGATGGATCATGCGGCGTACGAGAAGATCTATGGGGCGCTGCTGGAATATATGGAGAAAGACGAATATAACAAGAACGAATTTTACTGTATCAGCAATCTGTACTTCGACACTCCAAGCGACTCGCTAATCCGCCAAAGTCTCGCCAAACCGAAATATAAGGAAAAATTACGGCTGCGATCTTACGGTGTGCCGAGCGAGGACGCCAAGGTGTATCTGGAGATCAAGAAAAAGGTATTCGGTCTGGTTAACAAACGCCGCACGGCGCTGAAGTTGAACGAAGCCTATGAGTTTGTGCGTACGGGAAAGCCGCCTGAGCTGCAGCCCTACATGAATCCCCAGGTGGTCGACGAGATCGAATATTTCCTCCGGCTGTACGATCTGGAGCCGAAAGTATATCTTTCTTACGACCGCAAAGCATTATTCGACAAGACGAGCCGCGATCTGCGCATCACGTTCGATACGAATATTCGCTGCCGCCGCTACGATGTCCAGTTGGAGAACGGCGATTACGGCGAGCAGTTGATGGAACCGGGGCAATGGCTGATGGAAGTGAAGGCGGAGAAAACGGTGCCGGCCTGGTTGTCCAAAATGCTGTCCGAACACGGGTTATACCGGACAAGCTTCTCGAAATACGGCAATGAATACAAGAAGATGGTGCGAACGGGCAGAATCGTATACGGTTTGGGTTCGGAGCTTCTGCCGAACGCTGCAGTCGGTGCACGGATTACGGAAAATATGAAAAATACGGAGAACACGAAAACAAAGGAGATTGTTCAATATGCTTGATTCCATTCTAAACGACACAACACTCAGTACCACTGAATTGACTCTGACGAGCGCGCTGGAAACGATCCTGCTCGCCATTATCCTTGGTACGATCATCAGCTTGACCTATATGAAGACCAACAAGTCCACGTACACGCAGGGTTTTACATTAACCTTAATTGTGCTGCCGATTGTCGTCGCCGTTATCATTCTGATGATCGGCAGCAACATTGCCCGAGCTTTCAGCCTGGCCGGTGCCTTCTCGATCATTCGATTCCGCAGCGCGGCAGGTGATCCGAAGGATATTACCTATGTGCTGTTCACGATGGCAGCGGGCTTAGCCTGCGGCGTCGGTTCGCTCGGTTATGCGGTGCTGTTTACCGTGATCCTGTGCGCTTTAATGTTCGTGCTCAGCAGCTTTAAGTTTGGTGTCCGCAGGTCTCAACAGAAGACGCTCAAAGTGACGATTCCCGAAAACCTCGGCTATGAAGAAGCATTCGAGGAAGTGTTCCGGAAGTTCGGTGTACAGTATGAACTCAAAAAAATCCGTACAACGGAGCTCGGCAGTCTGTACGAACTCGTTTACTCCGTTACGATGAGCGGGAGCATTAATCAGAAAGCGTTCCTCGATTCAATCCGTACCCGAAACGGCAATCTCGATCTCTCACTTACGATGGCTCCTCCGGTAATGGCAGAGTATTGAAAGGTATAAGACAAGTGAAACAGCGTGAAAAGACGGGACAGGAAAGGGAAGGAAGAAAAGGATTCGGCAGTATAGCGGAAACTTCCGTCGTGAATAGGATTCGAAATAACTAGGCGGGTTTATAAAAATGAATGTAAAGGTGTCTGTCTTTCCTGAAATTTCATGGGAGAGGCGGGCGCTTTTCTTTGTGTAGTGCCAAAGAATTATCTTTTTTGGTGGGCGGAGTTATAGAGGGAGGAAGACCAGAAAGACATAGCAGAAGGAGAAAAGTTATACACAGGTGAGAGGGTAATGAAAAAAGTGGTCTTAAGGTTGTGGATAATCCCTTTTTTCTTATTTTTCGCCTATCCACAGGTGGATAAGTTGAAAGTTGAAGGTTTTATTCATTTAAACTGCTATTTATATGCACGTCTGAATGAATAAGCGGATCGGTAAGTAGGATGAGCAAGATCCCGATGAACGCAAGACAAGCGCCGGTTCTCCGAAATAGAGACGGCGTTTTTTTGTTCATACTTCCGTTCATGCTTTCAATGAAATTTTAAGATTGGTTAAAGCTTGGGAATCTAAGATAAAGGCAAGACGAAGCGATACTACGCATAAGCAGCATTCCATATCCAATTATGAAGGGAAAGAGAATAGATGAGAAAAACAACGAAAATGGAAAAAGCGAAAAAATTCCGGGCAAAAAAACGAGCGGGGCTTGTCATTTTCCTCAGCGCAATGCTGACGATGTCGGCCTGCAGTTCGGCAGCGAATCCTGCAGAACAAACAACCAATACAACGGCTTCGACAACGACAGCTGCACAAGCGGCGGCGCCTGCATCGACGGTCTCGACCGCGTCGGCAAGCTTGAGTGGGCTGACGGCGGCAGGCTTGGTTAAGTTGGACGATGAAGACTACACGGCAGACTGGAGCGAAACGGCTTCGACAACGATCACGCTGGCCGGCACAGGTGCTTCCGTAAACGGCTCGGGTGCCAAAGCGGCGGATGGATCGGTGACCATTACCGCAGCCGGCACATACGTGCTGAGCGGAACGCTGAGCGACGGGCAAATTCTTGTAGACACGGCCGATACTGAGTCGGTCCGTATCATTCTAAACGGTGTCGATCTGACGGACAGCGACAGCGCTCCAATCTATATCAAATCCGCTGAAAAAGTGATCCTGACACTCGCCGAAGGTACGGCCAATACAGTGACAGACGGCCAGACTTACACGCTGAACGAAGACGAAGAGCCCAGCGCAGCGATCTTCAGTAAAGCGGATCTGACAATTAACGGTACCGGCAGCCTTAACGTGACCGCGAACTACAAGGATGGGATCACAAGCAAAGACGACCTGAATATTGTAAGTGGAACGATTGATATCCAAGCAGCGGACGACGGTATGGTCGGGAAAGATCGAGTTTACGTCGAAGGCGGTACGATTACAATCGACGCGGCTGGCGACGGCATCAAATCGACCAATGATACAGATGCGGAAAAAGGCTTTGTGGCTATCAAAGGCGGCACATTCGATATCAAGGCCGGCAACGACGGGATTCAGGGCGAGACAAATGTGGTAGCAGACGGCGGAGAATTCAACATCGTAACCGGCGGCGGGCATGAGAACGGGCCGGAACATACTACAGAAATGGGCGGAGGCTTTGGCGGATTCAGCGGAGGACAACGTCCGGAAGGCGGTATGCGCGGACCCCGTGGAAGCGGCGATCCGGGTACGGGACAAGGGCCGGCTGTTGATGAAAACGGAGCGGCCATAGATCCGACAAATACTGCAGGTACGGGCAGTGCAACAGGAAATACTTCGGGCGAGACTGCCGATACTTCGGATGAGACAACTGGCACTTCGAGCAAGGCGGCTGATGCTTCGGATACAGCAGCCGACGCTGCGGGCAGCGCGGATTCCGACTCTGACACGACCACAACTTCGACCGAAACGGAGTCTGACAGCATGAAAGGCATCAAGGCTGGCAGTGTGTTAACGGTAAACGGCGGTACGTTTGTCATCGACTCGGCAGATGACGCCCTGCACAGCAATGGGGTTGTCGAAGTGACAGGCGGCAGCCTGCAGATCTCGACGGGCGACGATGCGGTTCACGGCGAAACGGATCTGATCATTGCCGACGGAACCATCGACATTCAAGCCAGCTATGAAGGACTTGAAGCGCAAAATATTACGATCGACGGCGGAGACATCCACGTTGTATCGAGCGACGACGGAGTTAACGCTTCTGAGGCTGCTGCAGTGACGGAAACTGAAACTCCGACGGATGGAACGGCTTCGACGGACGAAGCCGCAGCCGATACGTCGATTTCGAGCGAAGAGGCAGCCGCTTCAGCCTCGAATTCGACCGCAAGCGTTGTGACCGCTTCGGCTTCGGCCAGCACGGCAGCCCTCAAGACAGTCAATAGTACGACGTCCTCCGATACTGCTGCAGCAACCGGGGAAGCACGCGGCATGGGAGGCGGAGGCTTCGGTATGGGCGCAGGAAATGCACAGCTGACGATCAATGGCGGTACGCTCACGGTCGACGCCGAGGGCGACGGTCTTGACTCGAATGGTTCGATCACAATGACAGGCGGAACCGTGACCGTATACGGACCGACAAGCAGCGGTAATGGCTCACTCGATTACGACGGTACGTTTAACCTCAGTGGCGGTGACCTGATCGTGGCAGGCAGCACGGGCATGGCCCAGGCGCCAAGCGATTCTTCTTCACAGCTGTCTATTGCGATGACGTTCGGCAGTACGCAGACTGCAGGAACGCAGGTTGATATCAAAGACAGCGAAGGCAGCACGGTCGCTTCGGTTACACCGTCCAAAGATTTCGGTATGGTGCTCGTCAGTTCGACGAAGCTGAAAGACGGCGGCACGTATACCGTATCGGCCGGCGGCAGCGAGATCGTGACGTTCACGATCTCTGGCAGTGTAACGACCTGGGTGAACGAGTCGGGTGTAACGACTGCAGCTAGTGGAGGCAGAGGCGGCATGGGCGGAGGAAGGCCCTAAAAGTAAGAGTTGAGCTTGGAGAGAGCGATAGGCAAATCGTAAGGGCTGAGCTTGGAGAGTACCGGGGCGGATGTATGAATTGCGTGAGAACCGGGTAAAATTTGTGAATAGGAGAAGGCGGCCTTGTGGCCGCCTTTTTCGTATTACTTCGTATTACTAGGTTATGTTTGCTGCTTACTAGATTGTATTCGCTGCTTACTGGATTATATTCACTGCTGTATCTTCATACTCACTCGTAGCAGCAGCTCCATTTTTCGTTAATCATTCCTCTGCCGGATCTGCTTGTTCGGCCGGATCTGCTTCTTCCGGCACAATAACTTCTACATGAGAAGGCAGAATGTGCAGCTTGATCGGCAGTTCAGGACCGGCTTCGCCGTCCACATTGGTTTTAACCGGTTCTGTTGATGTGACAGTCACCTGTGTAGCCGTAAAGTATTCAACATCTTTGTGTCCCTTCAGATTGCCGAACAGCAGGGAAACGCCCGCCGTCAAGGTATTGAAGAAGTTCAGATCATGTACGATAAAGCAGTGCAGTAGGCCGTCGTCAACTTCGGCGTCCGGCGCCAGATTCTCGAAGCCGCCGACCGAGTTGGTCAAGGCCGCGATGAAGATCGGTGCATCGCCTTCCCAGGTCCCGCTGTCATGTGTAATAACGAGAGGAGATTTCGAACTGCTCAGCAGCTCCTTCGCGCCCTCTTTGAAATAGGCAAATGCGCCAAGTTTGGACTTCTCTTCGGACGAAACGGACGACAGCGCATCGGCGAGCGAACCCGCGGCGACCACGTTGGCGAACAACTGGTCATTGATACGAGCCATATCGACATGGCGCCGCCGCGTCGAGGTCAGCGTATGAATTGCTTCTTCGGGATCAAGCGGGATGTGCATTGCCCGGGCGAAGTCATTCACTGTGCCGAGCGGAATAATACCGAGCTTCGGCCGATGTTTTTGGTCGAGAAGCCCGTTGATCGTCTCGTGCAAGGTGCCGTCTCCGCCGATAGACACAACCAGATCGAACTCCTGCTTGCAGGCATCGATACAGAAATTGGTAGCGTCTAATTCTTTGGTTGTTTCGTTGACAACGACATCGTAGCCGGCTTCTGTGTGCAGGATATCTTCGACTTTGCGGAGGTATTCAAGCGCCAGCTCTTTGCCTGACGATGGATTGATAATGATCATGGCCTGCTTCACGGACATGTCTCCTCTATCTGCATTTTGGATAAAGCGTGCTATTTACCCTTTACCCATAAATGAGTCTTTAGCTCACTCTTTTGAAATTCGGATAATTATCGTTTTTTTCAAAGTGACTGCTATTATGATAAAAGGTCCGACACTGAGTAAAGGAAGCGCGGTGTAAAAGTAACGAGTGTAAAAGAAAAATGAAGCAATCTAGCGTAAAATAAAGCCCCTGAGGCAAAATAAAAAGAATTGTGAAACATGCAGCAGCTTCACGTGAAAGGAGCCGATTGAGACAAGGTGAAGTCGCCTGGGATAAAGTGGAGCAGCTTGGAACGAGATGAAGTAGTCTAGGATGAATGAAGCAGCCTAAGTTGAAATGAAGTAGCTTGGGATGAAATGAAGTAGAATGGAAGAAAAGATATTTTGCACAGGGTTCGCATTTTTGATCTAACACCAGAATATAGAGGTTGATTTACCTAAGCCCTAATGATGATTTATCCGAACTCTAATGCTGAAAATGAACGGAGGATATAATCATGAGCGAAACGACGACACAAACGGAAGAACTGCGCCAGCGCATTGAACGTCATATCGAAGCAATCGGCCAATTTACCGCAACGCCGGGCCAGGGGACGACCCGCCTGACTTACAGCGAGGAGGATCGGCAGACTCGGGAATATATCAAGGCGCAGATGCGAGAATACGGCCTGGAAGTCCGGGAAGACGGCTTCGGCAATATTTTCGGGAAAATGGAAGGGTCGATCGAAGGCGCGCCGAGCGTGTTGATCGGTTCGCATTTTGATTCGGTACCGAACGGCGGCTCGTACGACGGACCGGCAGGCGTAGTAGCAGGACTCGAGGTGGCGAGAATGTTCCGAGATCACGGACTGAAGCCGAAGTACCCGCTTGAAGCGGTCGCCATGATCGAAGAAGAAGGAGCGCGTTACGCGGGCGGACTGATGGGCTCGCGTTCTATGCTCGGTGTACTGAGTGCGGAACAATTCGCTGCGCTGACAGACAAGGACGGTGTTACAACGATCGAAGCGATGACGGCGATCGGCCTAGATCCTTCGCTGCCGGGTCAAAGGGAACCGGGCAGTATCAAGGCATTCCTGGAGCTGCATATCGAGCAGGGACCTCTTTTGGAAGAAGAGGGCATCCCGATCGGTGTAGTTGAAGCAATCGTCGGATTGGCGCAGTTTCAGATTACGGTCCGAGGCAGTGCCGGTCACGCTGGTACGACACCGATGGAGCGCCGCGCAGATGCGCTTGTAGCGGCGTCGAAGATCATTGCTCGGCTGCCGGATACAGCGGCGGAGCAGGGCGGTGGTACCGTCGTGACGACGGGACGGCTGCACGTTTTTCCTAACGGAGCGAATGTCATTCCCGACAAAGTGGTCTTTACGGTTGATATGCGTGCAGGCCGCGAAGAAGATGTGATCGGCGTAATGAAGCGGGTCGAAGAGCTGGCCAATGCAGCAGCCGGCAGAGGTATCGAAGTGGAGATTGAGCATCAGCTGTATGTAAAGCCAAAGCGGATGAGCGATAAGGTGCGGGGTCTGTTGGAGGAAGGCACCAAGGGAATCGGCGCTCCGTATCTGCTGATGAACAGTGGAGCGGGCCATGATGCGATGATCTTCTCTGATTTTACGGACGTCGGCATGCTGTTTGTGCCGAGCCGCGGCGGCCTCAGCCACTGTCCGGAAGAATGGTCGGACGCAGTGGATATTGCCAGAGCGGTAGAAATTTTCTATGAAGCGGCGAAACAGCTGACGGAAGCGGAGTGACGGTTGCGGAGTCACTGTCGCGAAGTGACGGCTGCAGATTGAAGGCTGTGGGGTGACAGCTGGAAAGTGGCGGTTGTGGAGTGACAGCTGCGGAATGATGAATGCGGAGTAGTGAAAGTGAAGTGACAGCAGTGGAGTAACGGCTGGGAAGTGGCGGTTGTGGAGTGACAGCTGCGGAATGATGAATGCAGAGTGGTGGAAGCAAAGTGAGAACTGTGGAGTAGCGACTGCAGAGTGACTGAAGCCTGGAGTAAGTCGCCCGCAGCTTAATCTGTCGGCAGAAGCCTTGTCGCTAACGAATCTAGGTAACGCTATTTGTCCGTTTTTTCTTTTTTCTAAAATCTAACGAATCCTCATCCTCTTATTTGCCGCAAATAGGTCTATTAAGGGATGATTTCGTTTAAATAGCGTGATCACGATTCGTTAGAATTCGTAAAAGCCTTGGGAAGAACAAATAGCGTTATTACGATTCGTTAGAATTGACAAACAGCGGGAATTTTCTCGACAATTTGTAGAGCGTAGAGCGTAGAGCGTAGAGCGTAGAGCGTAGAGCGTAGAGCGTAGAGCGTAGAGCGTAGAGCGTAGAGCGTAGAGCGTACGACTATGCTTCCTATACCTGCTTCATACATAAAACTTGGAGGGCTTTAGCAATGACTGATGATTTAAACCTTTCGGTTTCCGGCGCGGTTTCTTACCGGGAACGTTACAGAGGCGACTGCGAGAGCTGCTTTGGTCTGTGCT
>NZ_KB899285.1 GCF_000378145.1 Saccharibacillus kuerlensis DSM 22868
TACGATTTGGCGAGCTTTTGCGAAAAATAATTGCATATGGGCACTTATTGGGCTTTACGTTGAATCTTATGGATGAAATCTTATGAGACGCGTCCCATTTCGGCATATACGCGAACCAATAATCGGCTGCGTATTTACGTTCAAAGGCTTCATTTAAACTTGGAAACCGGACCTGGGCGTTGAAAGCATCTTCTATTCGAAAAAGTTGATGAGTTTGCGTACATGCCCTTAGTTTAGAGTCTAAGACAATTCTCGCACCTCTCCCATTCACTCTTGAAAAGGGAGATTTAAAAGATGGAAAACCTTCGCTCCCAGCGAAGGTTTTTTACGTGTTAAGAAAGTTTGATTCCGAGTGAAGCGAGGAGGCGGAGAGAGAAATTCAGTGAAGGAACGATAGTGTTCGCCTTTGAAATCGAGAAAATTCCACTTTAATTTGATTCCTTTTCCTCGATTTCAACAAGCGACCGGAACGAATTTTTCTCGCAGCCACCACGCTTCTATAACGAATAGGACTTTCAAAGACACCCTGAAACCTTCGCTTCCAGCGAAGGTTTTTTGCTTTTCCTCTCCCTTTTAAAGCCTTTTAACAAGCAAAAAGGATTCGAAAAAACCATTTAATAAATATTGTGGAAATCTTTGATATGGGTTAGTATTCGGGTTAGGGTGTGGTTTTCAAAGAATTTCAAACAAAAAACTTGTTGAATGATGAGGAGGTTTGATCGATGTTGGAACAATTTGGATCAAAGTTCAAGAAGAGTACAATCCTGTTTAGTGCAGCGATACTGGGGGTTTCGCTGGCCGGACCGATTCAACCACAGACAGCTGCTGCTGCGGAGAACACGAATGCACCTCGACAGATGGAGTATCTGGAACGCGGCATTGTCGCCGTCAATACGGACGAAGGGGTATTTGTCAGTTGGAGACTGCTTGGAACGGACCCGGAAGGCACAACGTTCAATCTGTATCGCGATGGACGCAAAATCAACACTCAGCCAATCTCAACAAGCACCAATTATTTGGACCCGGCAGGAAAGACAAACTCGAGTTATTCTGTAAGCGCTATCGTGAATGGGGAAGAAGTCGATGCCTCTGCCAAAGTGAAGTCTTGGACACAGCCGTACAAGTCGATTCCGCTGCAAAAGCCGGCAGACGCTGTGCTTCCAAACGGGCAAACCATCGAATACAGCGCCAATGATGCTAGTGTCGGCGATCTAAACGGAGACGGCGAATACGAGCTGATTCTGAAATGGAGTGCGGGAGAGCAGGATAATTCCCGATCCGGATATACCGGTGAAGTATTAATCGACGCCTATAAGCTGGACGGCACACAGCTCTGGAGAATCGGATTGGGCAAAAATATCCGGGCAGGCGCGCACTATACACAGTTTATGGTGTATGACCTAGACGGCGACGGCAAAGCGGAAGTGGCGATGAGAACGGCCGACGGCGCCAAGGATGGAGCCGGTAACGTAATCGGCGATCCGGATGCTGACTATCGAAATGCAAGCGGATACATTTTAGAAGGACCCGAATACTTAACGATTTTCGACGGAGAGACGGGCAGGGAAGTCGTGAGCACCGACTTTTCGCCGGAACGGGGTAACCTGGGAGACTGGGGAGATACTTACGGAAATCGCGGAGACCGCTTCTTGGCGGGGATCGCTTATCTGGACGGACAGCGGCCGAGTCTAATTATGACACGCGGCTATTATGCAAAAACAATGCTGTCCGCCTACAATTTCCGGGACGGGGAACTGAGCAAGATCTGGACGTTCGATACTGATGAAGGATATCCGGAATATGAGGGACAAGGCAATCACAGCCTAAGCGTTGCGGATGTGGACGGCGACAGCCGGGACGAGATTATTTTCGGAGCTGCGGTTATCGACCATGACGGTACTGGCTTGTATTCGACAGGCTGGAACCATGGCGACGCGATGCATGTAAGCAATCTGAATCCGAACAGACCGGGACTGGAAGTGTTCCAGGTACACGAATCGGGCCCGTACGGATTAACGATGCGTGATGCCGCTACAGGCGAAATGCTGTGGAGTCATTCTACGGGAGAAGATACGGGACGCGGCTTGGCGGCGGATATCGATCCCCGCTATCCGGGAGCGGAAGCGTGGGCGGTGTCCGGTGCTTGGAACAGTAAGATTGGCAATATGTATACGGCCGCCGGCGAGAAGATCGGAGAGAATATCCCAAGTTCGAACTTCGCAATCTGGTGGGATGGTGATCTGTCGCGCGAGCTGCTGGATCACGATTGGACCGATTACGAGATTGGCATCGGAACGCCGCGTATCGACAAATGGGATTATGAGAATGGCAAACTCGTTAATCTGCTGACAATGGAAGGCACGACCTCGAACAACGGAACCAAAGGCACACCGGTGCTGCAGGCCGATTTGCTCGGCGACTGGCGCGAGGAAGTCATCGTGCGGAATCTCGACAGCACTGAGCTGCGTATGTACACGACTACCGACTTGACGGAATATCGCATTCCCACACTGATGCACGATCCGGTCTACCGACTGGGTATCGCTTGGCAGAATGTCGCTTACAACCAGCCGCCGCATACAAGTTATTTCCTGGGCAATAGTATGGAGCAGCCGCTGGCAGCGAACGCCAACTATATCGTGCCTTCTTCGATCGATATTGATCCGCACGTATTAGCTGGAAAATTGACAGGAAACGTGAAGATCGGCGTAGGAATTCCGGATAACGCTGCACAATTGGCGAGTTCCTCGGTACAGCTTATGGTCAACGGACAAGCTGTAGCGGCGGAGATCAAGAAGGTAAGAAAAGGCTACGATGTTAAAGCAGACCGCAGAGCGTTTGTGCAGGCGCTCAGTGGACAGAGTGGAGAAGTAGAAACGAAAATCGCTCTTGTCACCGAAGCCGGATATATGTTCGTCGGAAAAGATACGGTGATGCTTAAGACGGAAGCGCTGACGCTGTCCGTTAAAGGCAACAACCGTGTGAAAGCAGGCGAAGAATTCACTCTGAGTTATGCCATCAACGGCGCGAGCGACAGCATACGTGATCTGAGCATGAATTTGTCCTACGACCCAGACGCCCTGGAGTTTGTATCGGCAGAATCCCCAGTGAAGCAGCTGGAGTTTTCCGCAGAAGCCGGCCAGACGGGAACCGTAGCCGTGAAGGCAAGCGGAACAACGAACCAGCTGTTTAATAGAGCGGAACTGTTTACGGTACGTATGAAAGCCAAAGAGACGGAAGCGACGCAGAGCGACGTAACGATGCGGGACATCGTTTACACGAACGCTAAAAAAGAAAGTCATACGATTGCAGATGCTGTTCACGGGATCGATCTATTCAGCGATATTAACGAAATCATCGTGAGCAGTGAAGGCGGAGCTTCCGCTATCGACTCGAACCGCGGCACACTGCAGCTGACTGCGCAGGCGAATCCGGCCAACGCAAACCACTCGGTCACATGGTCCGTGTACGGATTGGACGGAGAGACAACAGAACTCGCTTCGATCACACAGGACGGACTGCTGTCCGGTAACACAAAAGGGCTTAACGGCCAGGTCAAAGTCATTGCGGAAGCCGTAGACGGAAGCGGCGTAACGGGAGAGCTGATTGTGGATATTTCCAATCAGCTGCTGGCGCTGACGGGTACGCTGTTCGGAGCCGAGCCGGCATGGGCGGCAGGCAGCGAATATGACAAAGCCTTCGATGGGGATGTGAATACGTACTACGACTTTAAAAATGGTGCGGGCGGCTATGCCGGCATCGACCTCGGCGAAGGGTTCGAAGCGCGGCTTGGCGAAGTACGCTTCTATCCGCGCAAAGGAATGGAAGTCCGAATGAACGGAGGCAAATTCCAAGGCTCCAACGTATCGAGTACGGAAGGGTTCGTCGATCTGTACACGATCGGCGAGCGTCCGGATGCAGGATGGAATACGGTGAACGTCTCGGCGGACACCGCTTACCGCTACATTCGCTATTACAGTCCCGAGACAGGAAACGCGAATGTCGCTGAACTGGAGTTTTACGCGGTACCGGCCGTTTCGGACCCTCTTCCGGAATAATCGATCTTAAACGGATTGGATTTAAGCGAAAATATGTACGTTGTTAAAAATAGACCGCAGCCTCTAACGAGGGCGGTCTATTTTTTTGATCTCGCGACTCAAGAATTCCGAACCTTCTCCGACTCCCGAAAGCTTTTCCAGCAGTTCGAAAGTATTCCCGCCCCACTCGCCGCCCGCCTCCCAGACCTGCCGCCCAATTCGCACATTCCATCCGTCCCAATAAGGCGTTAACTGCTCCAGAGCCTCTTCCACAATCCCTTTCGGAAGAGGCTTGTTTCTTCTCCATGACCATTCATTTAGGAACGATAATCCGCGCAGAATATCGTATTCAAAAAACCTCGGGAAGCAAGGTTTCAACCAATTGTCATTGATAATCTCGCCGCTTGATTTCGAATACACCAACCGATGTTCGGTCAAGTAACGCGCACCTTCGTCCAGAAATTCCTTTTCCCGCTCAGTAAATTCACGATTGGTATAGCGCAGGATCGCTTCAAGCGGCGGCAGAGTGGAGACAATCGAGCTTTTACGGGAATGAACATACGCGTCGGGATCGCAGTTCAGCCCGCCGTCGGGCAGCTGATGCTTCAGGAGCCAGTCACGAATCCACGGCATTTCTCTGTCAAGATCGCATCCGTACGCCTGTAGAATTTGATAGAACATGGCAAGCTCACAATGACAGCAGTCCCATTTGTTCAAGTCTTCTTCGCGAATGGGTTCATTGGCTTTGGAGATCACGAACAGCGGCCAGACGCGGGTTTGGAGAATCTTTTTCGCCTGAAGGATTGCGGACTCGGGAATGCGGTGCACTTCGCCCATCTCGTACAAAGTGCACATCTGCCACCACGCGCCCTCCCATTTATTACGGCTGTCCTCACCATGCTCCGATTCAAAGTGCGAAGTGGTTTCAAGAAAACGGATAGAAGCCTCGATTGCGGCGGAAAGCGTCGTTCTATCGGTCATGGGAATTCTCCTTAAACAAGATGTTTTCGTTCCTTCATTATAAATCATTCCCTGTGCAATGGACTGAAAAATACCTGATTCAAAAAGCGAAAAAGCGAGCCCGGAAGAAGAGGGTTTGGACATCGACGGAAGACGCTCTAAGAATAAGGTCGGCCAAGCGGCTTGTAATGATGAAGATCGAAGGATGGATGCCGGTAAGCGATGGCCCTGCCGCCTTCACAAAATATCGCTAAAGACCAAAAAGGAGACCCTGAATTATCAGGGTCTCCTTTTTGGCGATTTCTATGTCTTATCCGGCAGCTTACAACAGCCATTCCGGCTTATCCGGTTGTTCTGCCGTTTCGTTTAGTGGTTCTGCCACAGCCAGAGGCAGTATAACGGTCACAGTCGTGCCGACACCGTATTCGCTTTCGATCGAGATTCTTCCTCCGTGCAGGCGGACAATCTCTTTGCTGATTGCAAGGCCCAGACCGCTGCCGGACATTTTGGAACTGCCTTTGTAGAAGCGTTGGCCGATTTTTTCAAGATCCTCTGCCGGAATGCCTTCGCCGTCGTCTTGGACTGCGACAAACACCTGAAGATCTTGACGGACAGCGGTCAAACGAATTTCCCCGTTTAAATCGGAAAATTTAATCGCATTGTCGAGCAGGTTGACGAAAACCTGCTTGAGCCGATTAAGATCAGCATGCATGGGCAGCGGTTCGTTTGGCAGATTAGTGCTTAACGTAATGCCGCGCTTAATGTCCGCTTGGCTGTACTGAATACCCAACTGCCGAAGCAGGCTGTTCAGGTCAACGGGAATGGAACGCATACGGATTTCGCCGGCTTGATACTTGGAAAAGTCCAACAGATCTTCAACCAGTCCGATCAGTCGATCGGTCTCGTTGGTGATAATGGTCAGGCCGAGTGTGGTCGTCTCCTCGTCTTCCAGTCCGCCGACCAAGGTTTCGCCCCAGCCCTTGATCGAGGTCAGCGGCGTGCGCAGCTCATGGGACACGGTTGAAATGAAGTCATTCTTCATCTTCTCGCTCTTGGACAACTCTTCGTTCATATAATTGAGTGATTCAGCCAACAATCCAATCTCATCATTGTGTTTGCGTGCCGCTCTGGCAGTAAAATCGCCTGTAGCCATTTTCCGCGAGATCGCTGTCAGTTCTTTGACCGGATCGACGATACGGCGGGCAATAATTAGGCTGAGTGCAAAGCCCAGCAGCAGCACAGCGGCTCCGATGGCTATCGCCCAGCCGATCAGCTTGGCGACTTCGCGGTACAATGGTTCGGTCGAGACGGAGAAGCGCAGCGTTCCGATCGTTTCGCCGTAGCTGACGAGCGGACTAGATACGGCCATAATACGCTGCTTGAATGCCTGCGAGTAGCCGGTATAGCTGCCGACACCGCCCTGTTGAGCAGCGCGAACGTCAGGAGTACGGATACGCTGAGTCGAGGAGAAGCCGTATGAATCGACGATTGTTCTTCCTTGGAGGTCCAGCACTTCAACCCGGCTGCTCTCGCTCGGAACAAGATTTTCCAGAATGTAACGAGCCCTCTCCGACAAAGTGTAACCTTCCATGAACTGATTGGACAGCGTGGCCGCTGTTACAGCTCTCGACTGGACGATCTGACGGGCACTATCGAAATAATAGGTGTATACGGCAGCAGCAAAAATGACCTCGAGAACCAGTACGATGGTCAGAAGCAGAAGTCCGATCTGAAGCAGCAGGCGGCCTCTAATGCTTTTCAACATTGTGGTTTGCCTCCTCTTCCTCATCGGTGTCTGCCCCGACCATTTCACGTACTTCGTCTGCCGTTAGTCGAAGTTTTTCATACTCTGCCGCTTCGGCGCCTGTCAGATTGTTGTCCGTATCGGGAAGCAGCGCGACCGTCACTTCGGAAGAGCTTCCCGGCGCAGCCGGGCCGGTGCTTCCGAGCACAACGTATTCGTTCTGCTGATTCTCCAGCAGCGGCCGGAGACGGTTCCATTCTTCCATTGACAGCTGACGCAGAGTCAACAGTAGAGCAGAACTTCCGCCTTCCGGATCTTCATGCGGCGAATAAACGAATAAGACTTCACTGACCGTCGTATCATCTGCTTTCGGAAGTTCGATTCGATAATGTCCAAGCCAGCGGTCGGGAATACGCAGTTCGTAACCCCACTGCCAAAATCGGTCTTCGACGAACGTCATTTCGCGATTTCCGTCCCAACGATAGTAAGAGTCGCTCCATGTTTGCGGTTGAGCGGTCGGCTCGTCGGTATTCGGCAGCGGATTGGGCAGAGCGACTTCCGTGATGCCGTCATTATCGATGTCCCGATTGTTCGCTGGATAGTCGATCCACCATTTCTGCTCCGTAACGGCCAGATCCGGATTGTAATCGGGTTCATCGAGTTTCAGATTCTGCCTGGAGGAGCGCTTATCGTAGATGCTTTGAGGCAGGGACAGAACATTTCCCAGTCTTCCGTTTTCCCAAGCGAGCAGGACGGTATAGCCGGAGCGTTTTGTGCCCAAAACCTGAGCAAACAGCCCTATGCGTTGTTCCGAAGCGCGTTCGATTTGCAGATTAAGAACGTCCCCTTCAGTTCGGCGCTCTGCGAGTACAGCAAGCTTGCCGCTTTTCTCGCCAAGGACTTCAATTTGCGAAGGCGAGTCGTTAGGTTCGGCAGCAGGAAGAGCAATAGCAATCTGGTTCAGCCCGTTTCCGGCCAGATCGCCTACCGCGATCTGATCGTACGAGCGGTGCAGCAGCTCGACCGCTTTTTGATTGGCGAACGAATAGATGTACAGTTCCTTCGGAAGACCATAGCCGCCGCCTTCATAACCAAGCAGCAGTTCGGCAGATGAAGAATGGATCAGCGGTTTGATTCCGAGATAATCGAGATTTGTTCCGCTGCCGGTAATAAGGTCGGCTTTTTGCCAGGAACCGTTCTGCCTGCTCAGAATAAGGACATTAACTTCGTAATCAATATCCGGCTTCTTATAGGAAACGATCAGTTCCTTTTCTCCGTCCCCATTGAGATCGGCGAGTCGGATTGCGCTGCCCTGATCCGACTGGTCGGGGGTCGTAAGCTGATAACCGGAAGGGAGGAAAGGCTGAACAGAACGGTAAAGTGATTGTTCTTCGCCCGCAAGATTGGGAGCGTGGAGCAGGTCACCGGGCGAAGCGATCTGCCCGCAGCCGCTGACGGTCAGCAGAATCAGCAGCAGGACGGCGATTTTGATTGCATGCATGAGCGGTTTCTCCTTACGGTGATAGGGCTATTTTCTTATATCGGCATCAAGGCCGGAAATGCGACAACAATAAGGTTCAGCGGTTTATTTTCGCAGTTGGAAGGGCGCAGGTCAAGCGGAAAATTTATGAGAAGCGGAAAGCGGTAGGCTGCTTCGTTTTTTTTAACTATGGAACGGTTACAAATACGTTAAGCGTTACGACTTTCAGCAGAAATATTAAATATTTGAAGAGTGACGCTTGTTTGACATCATTTATAATAGGCGTATATACCCGCATCAGTATATCTTGGGACTCACGGAGGCTTTTATGAAACCAATGAAGGGACAACGGGAGGACTTGATCCGAATCACGTCCAAAACCTTGTTCTCACTTGTGCACTCTGTCATCGACGCGAACACTTTTTTTATGGCTTACAATAATGGCGAACAAAATACAATTATCAGCGCATGGAATGCCAAAGAAGAACTGATCAAGGAAGGAAGCGTCCTGCCTTATCCCGTATCGTACTGTAGTCTGGTAGGTCATATCGAAGGCCCAATTATTATTGAAGATACGACAATGTCGCCGCTAACACGGGAAATGCCCATTACTTTGGATATTGGAAAAGCCAGCTTTCTCGGTGTGCCGATCTGGCTGGACAGTGGGGAATTATACGGAACAATCTGCTCGCTGGATCGCCAGCATACTTTTACGGAGGGAGATGTCGAGCGGCTGTCGTATATCGCTTCGGTAGTCTCCAATCTGATTCACTTGGAAGAAACGACTTATATCGACGATCTAACCGGGTTTCTGCGCTACGGCGCTCTGGAGTCTTTCTATGAACGAAAACCGGGAACCTTGCCGAAGGCCGTAGTCTTTATGGACCTGGATGACTTCAAAGAAGTGAATGACAGCTATGGACATTTGGCGGGAGACCAGGTACTTCAGACTTTGGCGGAAGCTATCCGTAAAGCCGCCGACGATGACTGGCTTCTCTGCCGTTATGGAGGAGACGAGTTTGTGGTTATCCTACCGACGAACGATCTGGAGCAGGTTCATCATGCAGTCAGCCGCCTTGTTTTGGCTTTTCAGAAGGAAGATCTGCCGCTGCCTGAGCAGGGAGATCGGTTGACGCTGTCGATTGGGGTTTGTCTGGAAGCCGACTCCCTTCGCGAATATATCGAGCGAGCGGATGCCGCTATGTACAAGATCAAAAAAGCAGGCAAAGCCGCGATAGGTATTTTCCAGATTGAGGACCCGCAGGCGGAACTCAATATACGTCAGGCTTTGCAGCAGGAAGAACTGGAACTGTATTATCAGCCTATTGTCGAGTCGCGGGATGGACGCATTGTGTCTTACGAAGGACTGCTGCGTTGGAGGCATCCGCAGCGCGGAATGGTCTCGCCTGTTGAAGCGATCGATGCGGCTGAGAAGGCCGGTTTGATCCAGCAGATCGATCTCTGGGTACTGCGGGAGGCGTGCTTGGCGCAGCGGCTGCTGAAGCCCGAAGAGCGTATTCATGTCAATATTACGGTCAAGTCGCTGCGCGATCCGTATTTCGTTCAACTTGCCGCAGACGTATTTCAAGAGACCGGATGCCCGCCGGAGAAGATCGAAATTGAATTAAACGAGACGACCCAGCGGGTGGATGCTTCTCATATTCTTCCTCAGCTGCTCAGGCTTCAGGAATGGGGAGTAACGTTCTCATTAGATGATCTGGGAAGCCGTCATTCTTCAAGTGTAGGTCTGCTGCAGGAGCTGCCGATTGCGACTTTGAAGATTGACCGAATGCTGACTCAGGATGTGCAGACCAATCGGGTTAGCCGCGCTATGGTACGCGCTATTATAGGAATGGCGATGGAACTAGAACTGACCGTTGTTGCCGAGGGCGTGGAGACGGAAGAACAGCGTCAACAGCTGCTGTCTCTCGGCTGCCATCATATGCAGGGTTATTATTTCTCACGGCCTCAGCCACTCAGCGTCTTACACTCAGGCAGCGATGATGGGAATGAGCGGTCGATAGAAGGACGATGATTTCTGCAGCGCTGTACTATCTAGTGCTGTACTATTTCTACGACGCTGCAGCACATGGTGATGCAGCATAGGGGACTGAAGCCTAACAAGGTTGTGGAATATGATTGAAATATGCAGAAGAGGAGTTCCGGATGAACCGGAACTCCTCTTTTTTACGCGATATGCGCTTGTTTATCTGCTTATCTGTCTCTTCATCTTTTTTGCAGCTATTTGTAAGCCGTCTGTTTACGATAGACGTATTTATTCCATAAACCTGTTCAGTTCTTAGGTGCCGAATTCAAATCGACAGTCTCGTTAAGGCCGGGTTCGGATTTTGGATCGGAGCCTTTGCCGACAGCCTTTTTCAGCAGATGACTTACCATTTTTACCGCACTGCCGCTTTCCCAATATTCAGCCGTTTCCGTCTTGACCCGGATCAGCACGAGGTTCGGATCGTCGTAAGGAGTATCCAGAATTTTCTCGTAAGCTTTGTTCCAAAGTACTTTTTTACGGGCATCGTCTTCGACAAACTCCGCTGTACCGCTGATCGATACGTAGGATTTGTCGGCATAAGCCACGTTTACACGCGAGTCCTTCAAAATTTCGTCGTACTTGGCGGTATCCTTTTTGGTCAAAAACCACAAATCTCCATCAAATTCGATGTGCTGCGTCTGCATGGGCCGGGATACAAGACCCGTATCGGTAACGGTTGTGAGCATCGCCGTCTCAATATCCGCGATCAGATCCCGCACCGTTTCGATCGCTTTCGGATCGGACGTCGTAGCATGTTCGCTCAGATTGGACATGATGAATCTCTCCTTTTCCCGAAATGGGCATTTGTTAAAACCTTAAACGTGATGTCCCCGGAATAAACGATTGTTTTTGAACAAAAAAAGACAAAATTAAACAATCATTTAGAAAAGCTAGAACCGCCTTTCTACCCGAAATTGGTTCGTTTAAATCGCAATCGCTGCGGTTACATAGTGAAAGAGTTCGGCAGTGGCAGGACATGAAACGTTCGAACGACAGCCTGCCGTAAAGCCGTTATGTTTTTCGTCCCATTCAATATATACGAGGAGGCAGTCAACATGAGTGATTTCTACAAGATGCAGGATCCAACCACCCAGTATCCGAAAGCCGGCCCGGAATATGAACAGCAGCAGGAAGGACCGGGACTTCAGAAAGAAATGACCCCGATCCCTGATTCGGGAGAAACAACGTATGTAGGCAAAGGCCGTCTGACCGGACGAAAAGCACTGATCACCGGAGCGGACAGCGGTATCGGCCGTGCGGCTGCTATTGCTTATGCAAGAGAAGGGGCAGATGTCGTGCTGTCCTATATGCCGGAAGAAGAAGCGGATGCGCAGCAGGTCGTCAAGCTGATCGAGGCAGAAGGCCGCAAAGCCGTTGCAATGCCGGGTGACGTGAAAGACGAGCAGTACTGCGTAGATCTCGTTGAAACGACTGTCAAAGAGCTAGGCGGCATCGATATCCTCGCAATCGTTGCGGGCAAGCAGCAGTTCCGCGAAAGCATTGACGAGATTACGACAGAGCAGTTCGACGAGACGTTCAAGACGAACGTATACGCGATGTTCTGGTTGTGCAAAGCAGCAATCAAACATATGAAGCCTGGCAGCTCGATCATTAACACATCGTCGATTCAGGCTTACAGCCCTTCGCCAATTCTGCTCGATTACGCGACGACCAAAGCCGCGATCAACACGTTCAGCAAAGCGTTGGCCCAGCAGGTTGGCGAAAAAGGTATCCGTGTGAACGTAGTCGCACCGGGTCCGGTATGGACGCCGCTGCAGGTTGCAGGCGGACAGCCGCCGGATGCTCTGCCGGAATTCGGTTCGCAGACTCCGCTTGCCCGTCCGGGTCAACCGGTCGAAATGGCACCGGCTTATGTATTCCTGGCGAGTCAGGAGTCCAGCTATGTGTCGGGAGAGACGCTGAATGCTAACGGCGGTATGGTTTCGCCGTAACGGATTCTATATGGTTTTGAACGATAAGCATACAATTAAAGCGGCATAGCAGTCGTATTGAAGTAAGTGAAAATCTCCAGCCAATAATTGGCTGGAGATTTTTTGTTAAGCAATAATGCAAGGGAACGAAGTCAGTGCCTGCTACAGCTCTTTCGTCATAAACAAGCTGTACGGATCCAATACATAATCCCCAAACGGCCCGCATTCTACAAACCCGTGCTTCTCGTACAGCTTTCGTGCCGGTAGAAATGCGTCCATTGATCCGGTCTCAAGGCTGATCCGCTTGTATCCGCGGCTTTTGGATTCTTCGATTGCATGGATCAGCAATTTCTCCGCTACACCTTTGCGCAGATGTCGACTGTCGGTCTTCATCGATTTCAGCTCCGCATGCTCCGGGTTCAGTTCCTTGATTGCGCCGCAGCCAAGCAGTTCGCCGTTCTCCCAAGCGCTCCAGAACGTGATCTCGGGCTTGCGCAGCTTATCCAGATCCAGCGCGTGGATGCTCTCGGGCGGCGAGTGCAGCGTCATGCTGTCGAGATGATCCTGCAGCAGCGCAGCGACTTCGGGTCCTTTTAAATCATCAATTACAATCTCCATCAATCCGTTCACTCCTTGAAAAGTTGTTTTAGACCTTCTTTTTCATTTCACTTAGTATCGATTGGGCAGAAAATGTGACATTACACTGAATTGAATTCTTCTTTTCTTGCGATTTTCCTGCTTAATGGCATGAATTCTCACATATTTTTTGTGTGGTATTTTGGTTATGTTCAAGTGAGCTTGACCGCTGCATATGCCCGATATAGGGTAAGGAAAAGGAAAAGAGGAGGAGTGATCGTGCCGGAGACAAGCAGTGGAAGCCTGTTTCAAGTAGGGATGACGGACGGGAGATTACAACCGGATTTCCACGCCTATTATTATAAGCAGTGGACAGCGTACCGGATGGATTATCATTGCCACAATTCGACGGAGATCATGTATCTGATGACCGGCAGCTGTATCGTGGACGTGAAGACCGAGGAGGGAGCGGGAAAGCGCTTTGCGTTAAAAAAAGGCGAGCTGATCCTGTTGGACGCGAACGTTCCGCATCGGTTAATCGTCGAAGAAGGTGCAGTTTGCCGAATGCTGAATGTGGAGTTTGCCTTTGTACCTACAAATGCGGAATGCAATTCGGCGACAGGCATTGGTGTGCTCGCGCGCGAGGAACCGGCGCTGGCAGATCTGCTGCGGTCGCCATTTGCCAGCCTGGTACTGCCCGATCCCGAAGAAGTCCTGCATACCTTGAAATCGCTGGTACTCGAACTTGATCAAAAAGGCGGGCAGGGCATTATGGTACGCTTACTGTTCGCCGAACTGCTGCTGCGCCTAGCCCGGCTGCGGCGGGAACAGCTGGATTCGAGCCGCCAGCATGTCCATCACTATATACGCAAAGCGATGGAGTATTTGCATCAGAATTACGACCGCTCGATCCGGGTAGAAGAAATTGCCGCCGCCGTCAACCTACATCCGGGTTATCTGCACCGTCTGTTCAAGCGGCATACCGGACGTACGCTGACCGATTACCTAAACGGCCTGCGCATAGACAAGGCGAAAATGCTGCTGTCCGGAAGCGCCGTTCCCATTGCGGATATTGCCGACTATGTGGGAATAGGCAGCCGGCAGTACTTCCACCTTTTGTTTCGTAAATATGGCGGCTGCACGCCGACGGAATATCGAGAGCGTGCCGAACGCGATTCCCGGAAGAAAAACGAGGTACGCAGCATTTGATAAATGGTAGAACGAGACTTTGGATGAAGGGTAAGGTTGAGAGTCTCCTTAACAAAAAGTGAGGATTTTTGACACTTTTTCGCCAAACCGGTCACGATATTGATAACGCTTTCTATATGTTGACTGCTAAGATAAATGTGCGGGTTAATCTTAAGCCGAAGCGGGACGAGCCGTACGGCGAAAGGGGAAAAAGCATGTCATTTAAAATCACTTTTATCGGAGCGGGAAGTATCGGATTTACGCGGGGACTGCTGCGAGATCTGCTGAGCGTACCGGAATTTTCGAATATTGAAGTATCGTTTATGGACATCGATCAGCACAATTTGGACATGGTTACAGAACTCTGCCAGCGCGATATCATTGAGAATGAGCTTTCCATCCAGATCACTCCGACAACCGATCGGCGCGAAGCGCTTGCCGGTGCCAAGTACGTATTTTGTACTATTCGGGTCGGCGGGTTGGAAGCTTTCGCGACAGACGTCGATATTCCGCTCAAGTACGGCGTGGACCAGTGCGTCGGCGATACGCTGTGCGCGGGCGGCATCATGTACGGACAGCGGGGAATCGCCGAGATGCTGGAGATCTGCAGGGATATCCGCGAGACGGCGGCGCCGGATGTGCTGCTGCTCAACTACTCCAATCCGATGGCGATGCTGACCTGGGCGTGCAATAAGTACGGCGGTGTACGAACAATAGGGCTGTGCCACGGCGTACAGCACGGGCATCATCAGATTGCGGAAGTGTACGGGCTGGACAAGAAAGACGTGGATATTATCTGCGCGGGCATCAATCATCAGACTTGGTATATTTCTGCCAAGCACGAAGGCCGCGATCTGACGGAAGGTCTGCTGGAAGCGTTCGAAGCCCACCCGGAATTCAGTCGGACGGAAAAGGTTAGAATTGATATGCTTCGCCGTTTCGGCTATTACAGCACGGAATCGAACGGACATCTGAGCGAATATGTACCGTGGTACCGCAAGCGCAGCGACGAGATTGGAGACTGGATCGACCTCGGCAGCTGGATCAATGGCGAGACGGGCGGTTATCTGCGGGTCTGCACGGAAGGACGGAATTGGTTCGAGACCGATTTCCCAAACTGGATGAAAGATCCGGCCTATGTCTATGGAGCAGAACATCGCGGCGAGGAGCATGGCTCGTATATCGTGGAAGGACTGGAGACAGGACGGGTATATCGGGGTCATTTCAACACAGTGAACGACGGGATTATCTCTAATCTGCCGGCTGATGCGATTATCGAAGCGCCGGGTTACGTCGATCGAAATGGCATCTCCATGCCGGTCGTCGGCGACCTGCCGCTTGGTCCGGCTGCTGTCTGCAACGTGAGCATCTCCGTACAGCGGCTGGCTGTGGAAGCGGCCGTACACGGCGATGATAAACTGCTGCGTCAGGCGTTCATGATGGACCCGCTCGTCGGCGCCGTTTGCAATCCGAAGGAAATTTGGCAGATGGTCGATGAGATGCTGGTAGCGGGGGAAAAGTGGCTGCCGCAGTACAGCGAGGCGATTGCTTCTGCGAAAGAACGACTGGCTTCCGGTAATCTGATCCCAACGCGCGAAGGCAATGAAGGCGCAGCGCGGCTTAAGGTGAAGACCGTGGAGGAAATGCAGCAGGACCGCGATGCGGCGAACAAAAACGCGGGCGCCTCGGACAAAGGGAAAGACCGGGAGAAAGTGCGGTAGAAACAATAATACGTTGAACTCTTGCTTTCTACCGACAGTCCCTCAACCAGTCCCTCAACCCGCAGCTGCGCCAATCGACAGAATTCTAACGAATCGTTATATCACTATTTCCGTTTTTATGCCCGCTTTGAAAAAGTAACGAATTCTCATAGCGCTATTCGCTTCTTTTGAGAAGAATTGAGCAATTTGGAGTCGATTAGCGTGATCAGGATTCGTTAGATGTGAGAAATGCTTGAAAACGTCAAAATAGCGTGATTAGGATTCATTAGCCGATTCTGATCGGGCGCTTGGATCTTGGATCCCAAAAAAGCGAAAGCTCCGGCTGACGGAGCTCTCGCTTCTTTTGGTTGTTCATGGGATAAGATGTCTGGCTTCTTCAGGTTTTTTCCCGTCTCGTCCCGATCAAGGCGTCAAAAACTTTTGGATCGAGTCGTCGACCACGTAATCGTTTCGGAATCGTATATTTTCATTTTCGCCCGGACCTTCGTCCACCAGCGGAAATGTATACAAAATTGGCTCGCCCGTATCGAATGCGATCTCGTAATATCGAGTTTCTTCGGAGTAGCTTACCCCATCAATCGGCTCATAGACACTGTTCTGCAGCAGACCGATCAATTCTTCGGCTTCGCTGCCTTTTACCTCTTTTTGTTGCGGCGCGGACCAAGAGTGAATCTGAACTGAAGAAGGATCGGCGCGCAGTATCCGTTCAAAATCGTTTGTCGGTATGTCGTCAAACCCTTGTCTAACATACAGCTGGATTCCATCAATTCGACGATCTGTTCGTACGGCAACCACGTCGCTCGGCTGAAATCCTTCTACCCGATACAGCTCCGTTCCTTTTTCCAAATAACCGGCATCGCCTGATTTGGTGTTGTAGTCGAAGTCTTCTACGTTATTGTTCAATTTCTGCTTCACCGTGCCGACCGAATGATTCGTAAGCATATCCGGATCACGCAGTACGCTGTCGTCCTCTAGGGCCATATACATCGTGTCATCGAGCTTAACAAAATTTGTCCATTCCGTAGTAGTGGGAGACAGCCAACTTGAACATCCTGCGACGGAGGTTAGGCAAACGAGCAGAATCAATACCATCGGCCAAGCAAACCCTTTTCGTTCATGTGATCGTTTCATTGGAAAACCCCCTCTCTTTTCCTATAAACGCACTTGACCGGCTGTTCGTTTGAAGTATACCGTAGAAATGGAGCCTTGTTAGAAACAGAACTCATTAGAAAAACCTCCTCATTTCACAAAAAGATTGCAGCTGGTAACTTGTCTCAATCAGATGATCGGTTTCGCCCCTCTAAATCGCACCTAAACCGTGTGCGTTTCAGAGTAACGAAATCCTACTATTTTAATGAGACAAGCTGCTCACGGAAAGGATCTTACACTCATGGCATTTATGAAAAAAACGATCGGCATGCTGGCTCACGTGGACGCGGGCAAAACGACGTTCGCCGAGCAGCTGCTTTATCATACGAACAGCATACGCAGCCGGGGGCGGGTGGATCATCGGGATGCGTTTCTCGATAGTCACGAAATTGAGCGGGCGCGAGGCATCACCGTATTCGCGGGGCAAGCCGTCATGCAGTATAACGGTTCGACCTACTATTTGCTCGACACGCCGGGGCACGCCGACTTTTCAGCTGAGATGGAACGTGCGCTGCGTACGATGGATTATGCGGTAGTACTTCTCAGCGCGGTAGAAGGTGTTGAAGGACATACGGAAACCGTCTGGCAGCTGCTGCGTCGTTATGGGATTCCGGCTTTCTTTTTTATCAACAAAACGGACCGAGAAGGCGCGGACGTCTCTCGGGTCATGGGTGAGATTCGCAGCCTGCTGACCGCGGATGCGGTTGATCTGACGAATACGCTGGAACTTGATGCAAACGGCAGTGACGGAAGTAGCAACGGAAGTAGAGATGCAGGCGGAAACGGAGACACGATCGGAGATGGAGAACACCGACAGGAAGTCTCTGCCTATGATGACACTCGGACCGAAAAGTCTGCGTCCAACAAAAAGATGCAGGGGACGAGCGGCCGCGTCAAAACGACTGTTACGTTCGATGATTCGCTCAAGACGTTTCTCGCCGAGCGCGACGAGGAACTACTGGAGGCCTATTTGGAAGATCGGCTGACGCCCGAGCAGTGGACGAACGCTCTGATTTCCATGATTCGTGGCTGCCGGATCTATCCATGCATGCACGGTTCGGCACTGCTGGATATCGGCGTACAGGAGTTTCTAACCAAGTTCGATCGGTTGACGGTCACGGATTATGCAGCAGAGGACAAAGCTTCGGAAGAGCCTTTCGCCGGCCGCGTATACAAAATTGGCCACGACGAAAGCGGTACGAGGCTGACGTATATCAAAGCGCTGCAGGGCTCGCTGGGTGTAAGAGAATTCGCGAAATACGCGGAGAATGTGGGGAATGCAACGGATGCGGAAAATAGGACAAATGCCATAAATGCGGCAGAAGGCGATATACGGGAGGAGAAGATCACCGGCATCCGCATTTATAGCGGTGATCGTTACACGCAGGTCGATCGCGTCCATGCCGGAGAGCTGTTTGCCGTCACTGGGCTGACCGAAGCGCATGCCGGCATGGGTGTCGGTGAGCTGCTGCACGACCGCGTTCCGTTCGAGATGACGCCTACACTAACAGCAGGCGTCGAATTCCCGAGTGAGCTGCCGATCAAGGACGTGCTGCGGATCTTCCGTATGCTGGAGGCGGAAGATCCCGCACTTGGCGTCGTCTGGGAAGAAGAGCTGCAGCAGCTCCACATTCGGGTGATGGGCGCCATTCAGCTTGAAGTGCTGACCAGTGTGCTGAGGGAGCGGTTTGGGATAGAGGTCTCGTTCAGTACGCCGGAGATTCTGTACCGGGAGACGGTGGCAGCTTCCGTAATGGGCTACGGGCACTTCGAGCCGCTTAAGCATTATGCCGAAGTGCATCTGCGGATTGAGCCCGGCGATCGTGGAAGCGGCGTTGTCTTCGTGGACGAATGCCACGCCGACGACTTATCGGTCGGCTACCGCAATCTGGTCGGCCAGCATGTGCTGGAGCGCGAACATCATGGCCTGCTCACCGGCTCGCCGCTGACGGATGTTAAAGTTACACTGTTGACCGGCCGGGCGCACAATAAGCATACGCACGGCGGCGATTTTCGCGAAGCGACGTTCCGGGCGCTGCGGCAGGGTCTGGAGAAGGCGGATAATGTACTGCTTGAGCCGTGCTATCGCTTTCGGATCCGTGCGGAGCTTGAGCATATGGGACGGATTATGGCCGATGTGCAGCAGGCGCATGGAACTTTCGACGCGCCGGAGACGAACGAGACCCATCTGCTGCTGACCGGTATTGTACCGGCGGCGACATTTATGAACTACTCGGCGGAACTCGCTTCGTTTACCCGGGGCAGAGGGATGCTGAGCTTGTCGTATGGCAGTTATCGTCCGTGCCACAACACCGAAGAGACAGTTGAACGAAAAGGATATGACAAAAACGCCGACCCGCTGTATACGTCTTCATCTATTTTTTGCGCAAAAGGCGCAGGCTATTCCGTACCCTGGGATGAAGCGGAAGCGATGATGCATTTGCTGTGATTTGATAAGCGATACCCGGATGCGACCAAAAAACGCATTCGGGTATTTTTAGTCTCAAAAAATTACAAAATTTATCATTTATTGTTGACATTTGATTTAAAGAAACCTAAAATCTTATAGGTAAAGCTAAACTAAAGCGCATACATAATTAAAAAGCTTTAGTGAAAAGCTTTGAAAAGAGAGGAGGAAGAGAAAAAATAAATTTTTGAGAGCGTCATCATTTGTGAGACCAGATAAGAAAATTAGAGAAAGTAGGGATAATCGAAATGAAGCGCAAATTCGGTATTTTGTTTATCGCACTGACTATTATGGCAGCGGCGTTTGGGGACGCTCGCAGTTATGCAGCCCACTGGGGACTGAGCGGCGATCTCGGCGCACATGACCCAACGATCATGAAGGAAGGTAATAGTTGGTATGTATTCTCGACCGGGGAGGGGATCCAGGGACTGCGTTCCGATGACGGCAAAAACTTCTACCGCATTCCGCAAATTTTCCTGACTGCTCCGTCATGGTGGAAAAACTACGTACCGAACCAGAAGCCAATGGACGTGTGGGCACCGGACGTGAAGTCGTACAACGGCAAAGTTTGGATGTACTACTCGATCTCGACTTTTGGATCGAACGTTTCGGCGATCGGCTTGGCTTCGGCCAGCAGCATCGGTGCAGGCAGTTGGAAGGACGAAGGAATCGTCTTGTCCACGAACGGCACGCAGAACTACAATGCAATCGATCCTGAGCTGGTCATTGACGCAAATGGAGAACCGTGGCTCGCGTTCGGTTCGTTCTGGAGCGGACTGAAGCTCACCAAACTGGACAAAAACACGATGAAGCCGACAGGCAGTCTCACTTCGATCGCTCGTCGTACCGTTAACGACGGCGCAATCGAAGCTCCATCCATTACGTACCACAACGGTTACTATTATCTGTTCGCTTCTATCGATAAGTGCTGCAGCGGCGTAAACAGCACGTACAAGATGGTTTACGGGCGTTCCAAGAGTATCACAGGTCCTTATGTAGACAAAAACGGCGTAAGCATGATGAATAACGGCGGCACTATTCTCGACGCCGGCAACGCACGTTGGAAAGGTCCGGGCGGCCAAGACATCTATAATGCCAACCTGATCGTTCGCCATGCCTACGATGCGGAAGACGAAGGTAGACCAAAGTTGATGATCAGTGATCTGAAATGGACGTCGGACGGTTGGCCAACTTATTAACCGGTAAAGGCTTGAGCGAATATTGCAAGCTTTTGCGAAGCGCGTTATCCTTATGAGATAAGTGCGGTCGTTCGCGGCTGTGCTCTACCAAATTCATAAGGAATCGAGCGATAAATCCATGATTACACTCAAAAGTGAACGTGAAATTCAATTGATGGACGCGGCCGGAGATCTGCTTGCGGCCTGCCATAAGGAAATCGCAAAGATGATTAAGCCGGGCGTTACGACGATGGAAATCGATCGCTTTGTTGAAAAATTCCTGAAGCAGCACGGTGCGACTCCAGAGCAAAAAGGCTACAACGGTTACGAGTATGCCACATGCGCGTCGATCAACGACGAAGTATGTCACGGTTTTCCGCGACGTCAGCCGCTGAAGAATGGCGATATCGTTACGATCGACATGGTTGTCAACTTGAACGGCGGACTCGCCGATTCCGCTTGGACTTATGCGGTCGGCGAGATCTCCGAGCAGGATCGCCGTCTGATGGAAGTCACACATCGCGCGTTGGAGCTCGGCATTGAAGCGGCAGTCGTCGGCAATCGTCTGGGCGATATCGGACATGCGATTCAGAGCTATGTGGAAGGCGAAGGATTTTCGGTCGTACGCGAATTTACCGGTCACGGTATCGGACCGACCATCCATGAGAAACCACAGGTGCTGCATTACGGCGAACCGGGCAAAGGTCAACGTCTTAAGGAAGGCATGGTCATCACCATCGAACCGATGGTCAACGTCGGCGTCTGGCAGACTTCGCGGGATGACAACGGCTGGACAGCGCGCACGCAGGACGGTCGCAACTCTGCGCAGTACGAACACACGCTTGCGATTACGAAGAACGGTCCTCGAATTTTGACTTCACAGGATTGAGGCCTACTGGCCTTGATGCCTCAACAGCCCATTTTCGCAGCGACTCGGCAGCGCACAAAAAGAGCACGGAACCGATCAATCATCGGTTTCCGTGCTCTTTTAATATATAAATAGAAGAAACATGCATAGAAGCAGAAGAATAAGAAGCATACTTAAAAACCGCCTCGCGGATCGGCATGCCGAAGTCCGCAAGACGGTCTGCTTGAATCACTGGTAAGCATAAAATGAGTTTACATACTTCCGGCGCTGCCGTCCTTCGGCTTGTCGCCTGTACCGGATGTCCGCATGGAATCCTGCACACCCGACTTGACGTCGCGAGCTGCGGAAACGGCATCTTCTTTAAGTTCTTTTGTAGCACTCAGTGTTTCCTTCACGATACCGGTAACTTCTTGGCTTTTTTCAGTGAGCGCATGGCCTTTTTCATTAACTTGAGGACCGACTTCGCGCAGTGCTTCAGTAGCGTCGAGTACCGTACTGCGAATCTGCTCTCCTTTTTGCGTACCAACAATGACAGCGGCTCCGGCTCCGATCAAAGCGCCGGCGGCGGCTCCAATTGCAGCAGTGGTTACAAATGATTTATCCATAATGAAAAACTCCCTTCGATTAAAATCTATGTGTGTTATTACCCGCTTGGCTCAAATCGTAACAATTGCTTGACAAAAATGAACGGGAACTCGGATTTCAAAAAACGGCAGAAAGAAAAAGTGGCAGTTCTGAGAGACGTTTTCTTTGATTTTTAGGAACAGCTTGCTTGCCCAAAAACTCCCTTTTTGATGCTCGTAAAGAAGGGTTGCAGCATAAAATTCAAACATATATACTATGAGTGTCGATATATCGAGTGTCAAGTTATTATATAGGGGGAACTACATGCAGCAGCTATCCGAATCCACCTATCTGGTCCTACTGGCGTTGAGGCAGGAAGTTTCCCACGGTTACGGAATCATCAAGCGGATTGAAGAAGTTAGCGAAGGAACCTTTCTGTTAGCCCCGGGAACCCTGTATGGTGTACTGAACAA
This sequence comes from Saccharibacillus kuerlensis DSM 22868, assembly GCF_000378145.1. Taxonomy (GTDB): domain Bacteria; phylum Bacillota; class Bacilli; order Paenibacillales; family Paenibacillaceae; genus Saccharibacillus; species Saccharibacillus kuerlensis. Next base: position 22,384 of record NZ_KB899285.1, read on the forward strand.
TCTGCAGAAGCAGAAGCTGATCGAGACCGTCGATCGGGAGCGCGGCAGTCGAAACAAGACGACCTACCGGATTACCGGCGAAGGAGAACAGGTGTTGAGCGAGGAGTTTGAGCGGATCAAACGACTGATTCGTTTTACGGAAAAAACATGGACAGACAAGGAGCGGCAGGATGAGGGATAAGAAAAAGACCAAGTGGGTTATGAAAAAGTTTACGGATTTTAAAGCTGAAGAGATGTGGCTGGAATCCATGTTCCACAAAGGCTGGGCGCTGTCCCGGTATAATTCAGAAGAGATCGACGAATGCACCTACGTATTTGAAGCGATAAAACCGGATGAAGTACGGTCGCGCACCTACCGAATCGATTACCGTCCTTTGAAGGGAAAAGCGGCTTTCGAGGAATACAATTCCCTTTTCGAAGATGCGGGTTGGCAGAGACTTGCGAAGAATTCCCGGTATGCCAAGCACATTTTCTGGACGGATCGTGAAGATGCAGCATCGGATATTTTCTCGGAAGACGATTCTTATAAGGAGCGGGAGCAGCGCAAGATGAAGTCTTGTTTGATGAATGCATTAGCTTATTGCATTGTATTAACATTTGCTGTCTCGATTTATATATGGTTAAAATATCCGGCTATAATTGCAGGCATGGGTGCTGTTGTACTGGGCATTTTAAGCTCGCTTAGAAACTATGTGAAACATCATCGGGTATACAGGACTTTCCCATGAATATCATCCATAACGAGCAAATCATCGAATTCCACGTCGAATACGCCAAGCGCAAAAAGGTTTACGTTCAGATCGATCCCAATGGACTCGTGACGGTCAAAGTGCCTAACGGCATGCCGGAGGAGGAAATAACTGAGGCGGTTCGACGTGAAGCGGGGCGGATTATCGAATACCGAGCTCGGTTGGAGAAGGCCCGGGAAGGACCCAAGCCGAAAGAATACCGCGAAGGCGGAGAAGGTGACTTTCTGCATCTGGGCCGCCGCTGCCGTCTGGATGAGCTGATTCCAACGGAAGGCCGGACGGAGGAACAGCTGCGCGCCGATCTCAAGAAGTTTTATTTTTCCAGCTGCAAAAAGGTAATCAATGAACGGATCGGCGCTTATGCCAAGCAGCTCAAAGCTGAACCAAAATCGATCGAAATCGTTGAATCGACAACCAAGTGGGGCAGCTGTGACTCGAAAAAAAGGCTGAATTTTAACTATCTGTTGGCGATGGCTCCTGTGTATGCAATTGATTATGTCATCGTGCATGAGCTCTGCCATATTCACCATATGAACCATGACCGATCCTTCTGGCGCAAAGTGGGCAGCATCATGCCGGACTATAAGGAGCGGGAGGCTTACCTCAACCGGTATGGGCGATTTATGGTTATGTGAGGATAGCAGGAATCAGGGACGGTTCAGTAATCGCAAGTACAGACATCCGTATGCATGGGAAGAGGAGGGATGGTTGTGTCGTCTGCCTTAACCAAGTACGCCGAGCTGCCTGAAGTGATTCAACGTGCCGGTCTTGAAGTTAACGGCCTTGTGCTGTTAAGCGGTGGGCATATCGTAGTGGAATGGTACCGGGAACCTTATCGGCGCGGTGTCCCGCAGCTGCTGTATTCACTCAGCAAAAGCGTGACTTCAATCGCTGTCGGAATCGCCTGCGACCTCGGACTGCTGCGGCTGGATGATCGCGTGATCTCCTTTTTCCCGAATAAGCTTCCTCTTGGCGCCGAATTGTCTCCTCACCTGGACGCCATGAAGGTACGCCACCTGCTGTCGATGACCGCGGGGCACGAAGAAGACATCTATCCAGCTGTCGTATCGCAGCGGGATTGGGCGGCCGCTTTTCTGAATCAACCTGTCCAGCGGGTACCGGGAACGCATTACCGTTATAGTACGCCCTCCACCTATATGCTATCGGCCATTGTAGAGCGGGTATCCCGCATGAATCTGGTCGATTTTCTTATGCCTACATTGTTCGGACCGTTGGGTATTGACCGGCCGACTTGGGAGACTTGTCCATTGGGTGCCGCCGCGGGAGGAATGGGACTCAGCCTCTCTACCGAAGATGTCGCGAAATTCGGTCAGATGCTGCTGGATGGCGGTGTCTACGAAGGGCAGCAGATTGTTTCGGCGGATTATATTAGGCTTGCGACTTCAGAGCAGAGCGACAACCGTAAGGGAGCGAGGCCGGAACGGGTCGATTCTGCGCAGGGATACGGCTTCCAGTTCCACCTATGCCGCTTCGGAGCATACCGGGGTGATGGTTCGTTCGGCCAGCTGTGTCTCGTGTCGCCGAAGCACAATCTGGTTGTGGCGGCCAATTGTGCCTTTCCAAGCATGACGAAGCTGCAGACGCTGCTGGACTTGATTTTCGAACTGGCGGAAGAGGAGACAGGACATTTAAAAAAAACAGCGGCCAACCCATCAGGCGGTAACAGAATTGAAAATGGCAGATGTCGCCGTTTTGATACCGTTGAGGAACTCGGCTTATCCCGTTCTTCAGCCCTGAGGTCTCCTTCAAATTCGCTTCGAGCAGCGCAGGCGACTCGATGGCTTTTTGCTGCAAATCGTGAATTTGTTCTGGACGAGAATCCGGACGGACTCCGATCGATTGCCTTTTATTCAATTGAAAAAGATTTTGAGCTGAAGATAGACTACGGCGAAGGAGATGAACGCAGCGGGATGCTGCCGTTCGATTTCACCCACCCGCTGGAGTCGGAGCATGTCTTTGTCAAAGACTTGTCGCTGCACCGTCAGCGGGTGGTTACTTCGGTCGAAGTACCGGAGGAAACAGAACGAATCCTGCAGATGAAGCTGCAGTACATCGAGACGCCTTATATCGTGACTTATACGGTATATGCGGCTGCTTGCGGAATTAGGTTGAGCTTTGAACTCAATGTCTCTTTCGGATTTCGAAGCTATGAAGTATTCGGCCGTATACGAGGAAAAGGGATCATTAACTCCCAATAAACACGATATTTGTCGAATGGTTACCGAATTTTAACCGTTAAGTGACAGCATCAGGGCACACTGTCACTTTCAGGCTTGCCAAGTTTGCTATACTGGCGGCGAACGAGGAGGTTATCATCATGAATATACAACGTTGTTTTTCCAAAAGTGCCGGTTGGATCGTCTCGCTGGTTCTTACGGGCAGTCTGATCGCGGGTTGTTCGGTACACAGCGATATTTCCGGCAAAGGAACCTCTCCGATGCCTATAGCGCCTTCATCGGCCGCATACGAGACTTTTATTCCGGAAGCAGAGCGATCGGTCAATTCTCTTAGCGACAATAAGCAATCTCAAGAAATTTACTTGAATGATAGCCGTAACGGCTGGAAAATAGAATTTCAAGCAAAAGGCAACGCTAATGACACAGTTGACGGCGCAGTTGATGTGAACAGTAATACGCTGTATCGGACGGGCGACGGCGGAGCGACTTGGAAGAAAATCAGCAGCTCAACAAACGGTTCTTTCCCGGAAGGAGTCGCTGGAGCCGTGCGTTTCACTGACGAACAGCGTGGTTGGGTATCCGTTGATCATTTGCAGAACGGTGATCCCGGTCTGTATGAAACTTTTGACGGCGGAAAGACTTGGACCAAGGCGGAGTTGAAGATTCCTACCGACTTGAATACCGCTTGGTTCGTACCAAAAGTACCGATTCTGTTTGAAGGTACGGAGCGAGGGCTGTATATTGCGGAGATCGGCTCCGTTTCGCAGCATGACGAAGATGCTCCACTGCTGTTTTACGTCACTTCCGACGGCGGTGCGAGTTGGTCGGATCCCATTCAAAGCGAGCAGGGGGAGCAGGGAGGCCTGAGTTGGAAGACGGAGCGTCTTTCCGGAGAACCCGGCCGCAGTTGGGCAATTACAATTGACGGCCGGACGTGGAAATTTCAGCGGTTGATGGAATAAAGCTTATAGGAGCAGAAAATTAAGCGGTTTGCAGGATTGGCCATAACGCATAAAAGCGTTTTGGCTAATCCTTTTTTTGTGAAATCTGTTAACTTGTTGGTCTGAATGACCGATAAAAATAGCACGGTCTGCTTTTTCTGCGGCAGGGACGAACTACATTCGCTCAAGGAGGATTTCAATGAAAAAGATTTCTTCGGTTATCCTGTCTCTCTCGCTTACATTAGGGTTGCTTCCGGCGACCGTTTCGGCGGAGCCATTTTCGGCCCAGGAACGGGTCATTGTCATGTTCAAAGATAAAGCGGACAAATCACTGGTCGGCAAAGCGAACGGTCGAATCAATCGCGAGTTTCAACATATCCCTGCGCTCGCTGTCAGTCTGCCCGCAGCAGCTGTAAAAGGACTGGCACATAACCCGAATGTTCAGTCGATTGAGATTGACCAGCCGGTGAAAACCGAGCAGCAGAATCAGGATTGGGGGATTCAGAAAACGAACGCTCCCTCGGCCTGGGCTTCCGGTTATACGGGAAAAGGAGTCAAAGTAGCAGTGGTCGACACGGGGATTGCTGCCCATGAAGACCTGGCAATTGCCGGGGGTGCTTCGTTTGTCTCATATACAACCTCGTATGGAGACGACAACGGACACGGTACCCATGTTGCAGGCATTATTGGAGCGCTCAACAATGGAATCGGAACAGTAGGCATTGCGCCGGATGCCAGTCTGTATGCTATCAAGGCACTTGATCAAGGCGGAAGCGGCTACCTCTCGGATATCGTAGCCGGCATTGATTGGTCGATCACGAACAAGATGAACATCGTCAATCTGAGTCTTGGTACGACCGGAGATTCCTCCGCTCTCAAGCAGGTCGTGGACAAGGCTTATGCTCAAGACATTCTTGTTGTCGCTGCGGCTGGTAACAATGGAACAGCAGACGGTTCGGGCGATATTGTCAATTACCCGGCCCGTTACGATTCTGCAATCGCGGTTGCAGCGATCGATTCGGCTAATCAACGTGCGTCGTTCTCCGCAACAGGCGCCCAAGTTGAAGTTGCGGCTCCAGGTGTTAACGTACTCAGTACTTACCTTGGCAATCAGTACGTGTCGATGAATGGAACTTCCATGGCAACGCCTTATGCAGCCGGTAATCTTGCCCTGCTTAAGCAGGCCAATCCGACGTCGACCAATATCGAGCTGCGCGCAAAGCTGACTGGCAGTGCAATCGATCTGGGAGCTCCGGGCCGCGATGCCTGGTACGGCCACGGACTGATCCAAGCACCGCAGGCGGCTGCTCCGGCTCCTGCACCGACTGAACCGGCACCAACCCAGCCTGCTCCGACTCCGGCAACTGCGACAACGGTAACGACAAGCAAGACTGCATATAGAGTGGGAGAAACTGTTGTGATGAGCGTGAACGTTAAGAACTCGTCAGGCTCGCCTCTTCAAGGAGCAGCCGTTGCGCTGACGCTGACTGATCCTCTTGGAAGAGTGTCGTCGGGCAAAGCAGTAACAGGGTCAAACGGTACTGTAGCATTCAATTTTTCGACAACCATAATCAGTGTCAAGGGAACTTACCGCGTGAAAGCCGATGTATCCCTGAGCGGTTACAGCAGCAGCACGGCTTCGACATCGTTCCAACTGAATTGATTTTTTGAAAAGTGCTTATCGATTTCATATTTATGTCAAAATGGCCGGACGTTCTGCGACAGCAGAGCGTCCGTTTTTTTTGAAGACAGATCCTATGAAGACAGATCTTATAAAAACAGACCCTATAAAAACAGACCCTATGAGGACAGCTCCTATATCCTTGAAGTTTGTGGTCTGCCTTAATATCGGATTTTCTGTCCGGCGCGGACCGTGTTCTTTTTCGCTTTCCTGTGGTAAACTAAATCAAATTTGGTTCCGGGAGGTTGAATATGGAGCATTTTTTCCTGTTTATGTTCATGTCATTTATGTTGATTCTGCTGCCGGGTCCCGATACAGGCTTGGCGACCCAGAACACTATTCTGTATGGACGTAAAGGTGGCGTACAAACGGTATTGGGCAGTGCGGGAGGTACGCTTATCCATACACTTGCGGCAGTAGTCGGCTTGTCGGCACTGATCGTAAAGTCGGCGCTGCTGTTTTCGATCTTTAAATATGCGGGTGCGCTGTATCTGATCTATCTTGGCGTAACCTCGCTGCTGGCTCTGCGCAAAGCGAAGAGCAGCCCGGCGGAGACGCTCAAAAATCGTCATCAGAGCCGTTCACCGCTGCTTCAGGGAATGCTGACAAATACGCTGAACCCCAAAGTCGCCGTGTTTTTCCTGACGTTTCTGCCGCAGTTTCTCGCCGCCGATGCGGAGCCGCTGCTGCCGTTTCTGCTGATGGGGCTGACGTACACGATTATGACTGTATTGTGGATGGTGTTCTACGTCTGCCTGCTGGACCGAATCGGTGCCTGGCTGAAGCGTCCGTCGGTTCAAAATGCGATGCAGGGCGTAACCGGATTCGTGCTGCTTGGCTTCGGTGTGAAGCTGGCGCTGGAGCGCCGTCCTTAAGGTGTGAATCTATATTCTCTGGGATTTGGATCTTAAATTCTTGAATCCCTGAGTTTCTAAGTTCTTAGGTTCTTAAGTTCTTAAGTTCTTAAGTTCTTAAGTTCCTAAATCCTCGAATCTCTGCATTTCTAAGTTCCTGTCCTCCGCGTCCTGCTCAACTTTCTAACGAATCCGTATATCGCTATTTGCTCGTTTTTGGCTTTTTTAAGAATCTAACGAATCCTCACATCCCTATTCACCGCAATTAGGGCGATTTAAGGCTAAATTAGCTTAAATAGCGTGACTACGATTCGTTAGAATGCGCAAAGGCCGTCTGGAGAGCCAAATAGCGTGACTACGATTCGTTAGAACATGTATGTGTATGTGTAGTCGTCCATAGGCGAATAGAACACGCATAAGCCGTTCAGAGAGCCAGTAGCGTGATAACGATTCGTTGATTCGCCACGCTGTGGAGACTTTTCTGGCAACTCAAGGTACGGGGATGCTCCCCATACCTTTTTTGTGTTTCTCTGAGATTCGTCCGCTTGTCCATTCGTTCGTCCGTACTAAGCGTCCAGCCGCTTTGTCTCCCCGCCTAGGATCTCCACCGCCGTATCGTTTACGGTTACCCAGACAGATATCGCAGATGGATTGCGCACCAGCGTACCACCGACGGAAAACTCCAGTCTGTGCAGCGCATCCAGATAGTCCGCAATTTCGATGTTGGTCGCATACCAGATCTCTTCACGGCCCGATATCTTGCTGCAAAAATCTTCAATCTCCTGCCAATTGTTATCGTTGTCGAATTCATAGCTGTGTCCCCAGACGTATAGTAGAGAGAGATTGACACGATGGGCAGGGAAATCGAGTTGAAGAAACTTTTCTCCGTATTCGGTCATCTGCTTGTGGTGGCAGGTCGGATGCCAGGTTAGAAGCTGCGACGGAATTGCGAATTCACCGGTCGAACGAACGGTGCGGCAGTAGCGGATACCGAGCGAGCCCAGCATTCCGGTTACTTCGTCATTATATGCACCGTACGGATAAGACATGCCGCGTACCGGATATCCGGCCAATTCTTCCAGAGCACCTCGATCGTCCATCACTTCCATGATCAGTCGTTCGCGGGGAACCCGTTCCAGGAAAGGGTGACTGACCGTATGCGCCGAAATCTCATGACCCGCATACAGAGAAGCGACTTCTTCATATTTCACATATCCAGGCTCGTCGAATTTGCCGGAATTTAGATGGAATGTTGCTTTGAGACCGTGGCGGTTAAACAGCTCGACAAGACGTCGGTCTTGTGTCCGTCCGTCATCGTAACTGAACGTCAGTGCCTTGTGGCGTCCGCCAGGAAAAAGGTTTAACAAAATGTTCATGATTCTCCTCCTTGCGTAGATAATCGTGACGATCATCCCGCTTGTATGTATTTTTGCTTTTTCAGGAATAGAATACGCTTACATAAGTAGGGGGTCAACGTCAAGCTGTACGAATAAAATGTCTTTTTTCACAAAAAAACAGTGTGGAATCTCACATTTTGCTTCCGAGCGGGTACAATAGCAGTAAGAAGAAGACGGCGAGCCGGTGTTTGCCTGCCTGCTGCCGCTTCAATCTGTTGAACGGGAGGGATTACCAATGTGGAGACTGTTCTTCGGTCCGAAGCAGAAGAAGCGGCCAAAAGTTCATATGCCGACCCAGGAAGAAGTTGAAGAGATGTGGTATCGCTATTTTTACGAAACGCATCCTCGACTTGAATTGAAAGAATGGGCGCGACGGATGCATATATTTCGCTTCTGCCGGGCCAATGCTGATCAGACGGGCGACCGAGACCGGCTGATGGCTGCATTCCGCTTCTCCTCAAGCGAAGAGCTGGAGAACCTGTGCGCAGAGCTCGGTATTGCGCTTGAGTCGCTTCCGGAGACGGACGCTGCAAGCGCGGCGGCCGACCGGTTCCGTATTCCGGATTATCCGAATTTGCGCCAGCCGGGCCATCTTCGTTTGTTCGGTCTGCCCGCGCATGTTTGGGTTCGGCGGGAGCGCCTGATTATCACAATCTCCGATGCCGACAAGCCGTTTGACGTGACCCCTCGTACAGTCAAAGCGGTAGAGAAAATCGAAACCAAGCTAGGCAACTTGACCGATCGGATCGTCGATCCTCCGTTGAACGACAAGCACTGTTTATGTCCGAAGTTTTATCCCGAATATTTTTCTTGATATTAAAATAATCGCCTATTGCAGCTCCATAGCCTTTTGTAAGCTCCTATTGCGTGGTAAAATACATCAGTTCGTTCACACAGGCAACCAAGCACTAGGGGGAAAAAGAATGACGCTTGCACCACGTATTTACGCCACGATTCAGCATTTGTTTATGAAAGGCATTATTGATACCGTTGAACTCCGGGAGAAGCCCGGTCATGAAGAAGAAGGCAAACGAACCTATCTGCTGACAGCGGATGGAAAGCCGAAATATACGCTGCGTATGGATACACCCGAAAATATTGCGATGTCCGAACAGCTGTGCAAAGCCTACCCGGACAGTCCACTGCTGCCGAAGATTTTGTACGCCGATCCGGTCAAGGGTTACATGGTCCAGCCATATGTTGAGGGCACAACCGGAAGCGACACTGCCAATCGGGAGTCGAAAGGGGGGTGGCTGCCGATGCTCGTAACCGAACTGCTGAACCGCTATGAAGAAGATGAAGCGGGAGGCAAATGGGGCAGATTGACCGAACCGTGCTCGTCCTGGAGCGAATTCAACGAGCGGGAACTGTCCAAAGCAAGAGAGAATCTGAACGGACTGCAGGTCGCCGAAGACTGCGTGCGAGTGGCGCTGCTGCTGGAGCCGCTTGCGGAAGCCGGAGGGAAATACCTGCTGCACGGAAATATGGACGCCGATGCATTCATTTTCCGCGATAAAGAACTGACTGGGGTGCTCGACCCGAAACCAACTGCGGGACCGGTACTATATGATCTGGTGCAGGCTTTCTGTTCGACACCCGATGATCTGTCGCTGGAAGTGCTGTTCGAAGCCTATTCGGCGCTTGACGTCCAAACGGCGGATCAGGAGCGGCTTGTAGAGGAAGCGCTGCTGCGGCTGTACTGCCGGATCGGCGTCTGCGCAGCGGAGTCACGCAGTGAATTGGACGAGTACTTGGCGGCATGGCAGTTCTGGCGGATGCTGCTGCCGGAAGCTTAAGCTTCAATTTTACAGACCACCGAAGATTTACGTGTATGGAAACAGCTTGGAAACAGTATAAAGACAATAAAAGAAAGCATAAAGACAGTGAGAGAAAGCGTGGACCGCAAAACGGCCCGCGCTTTTTTGTGTTGACAGTTGTGTATTTCAACTTTATTATCTAATTTAATAAACACCTAATTAGTTATCCGTTAAATTATATACGGGAAGGATGAGCTCTCCTTGCCGGTGCAGAGGAGAAGATAAGATGCAAGAATATACAGAAACATACACGAACCCGGACAATGAACAAGCCAACTCAGACAGTAAACAATCCAACCCAGATAGTAAACAAGCGGAGAAGCAGCGCAAACTTCGCGATTCAGTAGTACGAAATTTTTTGGACAAAGAAGGCCGGTTAACAAGCATCCCTGCCCAGCTGAAGAAAAAATTGATCATACTGGAGCATCTGGCCGAGAAGCTGGAGCCAGAGCGTGTATACGAAGAAGCGGAGATCAATGCGTTTATCCGGTTGTATCATGAGGACTATGCGACGATTCGGCGGGAGTTTATCGTGCAGGGTTTTATGGCGCGGGAGAATGAACGATACATCCGCACTCCTCGAACAGCAGCGCGCCGTTGGGAAGAGTTGTCGTAGAAGGGAGCATCTGCATCAGAGTTAGACTAGACTAAACTGGACAGCACACAATTCGACCGATATCTGATACAAATTTGGAGGAAGGATGCAGATGAGCATTACATTCTGGCTGGTCCGACATGGACTGAAGGAGAGCAAGATTGGAGATGTCTCGCTGACCGGAGAAGGAATATTTCAGGCACGTTCGACCGCTTATGCACTTAGCAAACGCAAAATTAAGGCAGTCGTCTCAAGTCCGCTGCGCCGAACGCAAGAAACGGCAGCCTTCCTGGCGCATACAGGAGGACTTGAAGTCGTAGAAGACACAAGATTGCGAGAAAGAGCAAATTGGGGCGATCTGTCGGAGCAGACATTCGAAGAGTTTGTCGCTGTCTGGGATCGGTGCACGTGGGAACCAGATTATACGCCTCCTTCGGGTGGAGATTCAGTCCGAATAGCCGCGATGCGTCTGGACTCAGCTCTTCGCGATTGGGCCGACCGTTGTGAACAGGGCAGTGAAATTGTTTTTGTCACACATGGTGGTCTGATCACTGATTTTTTGGTGTGTACATTCGAAGAAGAGAAATTGAATGCTGTATGCCCGGATTTTGTCGCCCTGCAGAACGGATTGATTCCCGAATGCTCGATTACGGAGCTGATTGTCGAGGGAGACGGGAGTTTCCGCCTAGGTCTTTTCGCAGATGTATGCCATCTTGCGCCGCGGTCTAATAACAAGTAATAGCAAAACATAATAATAGCAGTCAAGAAGCGAGCTTGCTTCCTTCGCCGGATTCATGCTCTAATTGGGAAAGAAACGGAATCCACCCGAGAGGAGTTCGGTTGGCATGCAATTGGAGAAACTGGTCGCCTACCACAAGGCACTGGCCGACCCGACGCGCATTCGGATGCTGATCCTGCTCAGCGAAGGCGAATTGAACGGACAGTCGCTGGCGAAGCGGCTGAGCGTGACGCCCGCGACGATTACGCATCATGCGTCAAAACTTCGGGCCGCGAGCCTGATCCGAGAGCGGCGGGATAAAAATACGATTTATTTTTCGCTCGACGACTATTTTATTCGCAGCAGCGGTACGGCAACAGCCGAACTGATCTACCGGCGCGCCGCGGAAGTCGATACAGCGGAAGTCGAGCCGTCGGTGCTGGAGCAGCGGGCCAAGACGAAAGCGGCTGTGCTCAAAAGCTTTTTTACGGCGGACGGTCGGTTGAAAAGCATCCCGGTGCAGCTCAAGAAAAAGCTAATTGTTCTCGAAGAGATGATCAAGCAGCTTGAGGCGGGACGCAAGTACGAGGAAAAAGAAATCAATGATTTCATTAAGACGTTCCACGATGATTTCGCAACACTGCGGCGGGAATTTATTATGCATCAGTATATGTTCCGTGAAAATGAGATCTATGAGCTGAATCCGTCAGAGCTATGGGAACGCTGGGAGACTTTAAAGTAAATGAAAAGAAGCGGCCGGGAGTTTTCCCGACTGCTTCTTTTCATATAGTGCATACACAGTGTAAATAAATTATTTTGCGCAATGATAGCGTATATGCTATCATTTTGATATGAAGAAACGGATTGAGTTTGACTATATTCGTAACAAGGACGGTTCAAGCGAGTTTGAAGACTTTCTTGATTCTATTCCGGAAAAAGATCAAGCTAAGTTGTTAGCGGTAATCAAAAACACGGAAGAACAAGGACTTTCGATTGCGATAAAAATGAAATGGGTTAAGAAACTGGATGAAGATTTGTATGAATTACGATCCAAAGTGGGAAGTAACATTCAAAGAGCTATTTATTTTCAAAAAGTAGGCAGTCAGTATATGATTACGCACGGATTTACGAAAAAATCTCAAAAGACACCGCCTACTGAAATCGAACACGCCAAAAATTTAAGAGAACGTTATAAGGAGGAACAGCATGAGTATGATCGACAAATTGATCGAACAGAAAAAAAAGAATAAACCGGAATTCGAACAGGAATTTCGAAAAGAAGACAACCGTTTGAAGGCTGCAGTTGCCTTAATGAAGCTGCGCGAAGAAAACGGCCTTTCTCAGAGAGAACTAGCCAATCGTATTGGAAAACCTCAATCTACAATTGCACGTATCGAAAATGGGAGCATGAACGTATCTGTTCAATTGCTCGACGAGATTGCAGCCGGGATGGATAAGGAATTAATTATTCATTTTAAATAACACACTTAACGGCGAAAAGAAGCGGCCGGGAGTTCTCCCGACTGCTTCTTTTTTGATCCGCTTTCCATCTAACGCTTGTCTTTCGGAGGACTTGTCGCCCACAGAATCCACCAGATGAACAGCGGCTGTACGAGCAGGCGAAGCCACAGGTAGATTGGCGGCGTGTACTCCTGACCAGGCATCGGGATATGCATGATGGCCGAATAGATATTGGCTGGGAAGATTAGGATCAGGAAGATCGAGATGATGATGCCCATTTTCCTGCGAATTGGCGGCACGAACAGCAGGATCGCCAGAATCCATTCGATCACGGCGGAGATCCAGACAACCCATTTGCGCAGCTCCAGCGGCAGGAACTTCGGCATCATGGCTGCGAAGCCGAGCGTTTCAACAAAGTGATAAATGCCTGCAGCTATGAACAGCAGCGCAAACAGGATGCGTCCAATCGTGCGCGGGACGGTTGTCGGGGGATTGCGGTCGCTCATCGCCATCAACTCCTTGTCGGTTAAATTGCTTAATTATATTGACTATTACCCGCCAGCCGGCTTCCGTACACGGAACGATGCAAAAAGCGCTTCCATAGAACATGGAAGCGCTCGAACCGTTGTTTGAACTTATCCTGACTTAGTTAAATTTAGTTGAACTTAAGACGCTGTGCCCGTAACGTTTGATCCGTTTTTCGTAATTGTGTAGGTCACTTTTTCGCCGCTCCAGAAGTGGAACGTCAGCTTGACTGTGCCGTCGTTCGTTTCGCTGAAGAACGCCGGCTGCAGCTTGATTGTATTCGAAGTTGGGCTGAATGCCGTCTCGAACTCTTTGAACGAAGTCCAGTTCTGTGGGCCGGCGCTGCCGCCGTTTGCATATACAGCTTCCATTGTAGCCAGCTGATCGCCGTTAAAGGCAGTCGGGATCGAGAAGGAAGATGTTGTACCCGTCGCATTCGAGAGCTTCGGTGTCTGGTACAGTACGACATTGAACTTCCAATCCGCACCACCGCTAAACTTGGCTGTGATTACTGCGTTTCTGCCGAGTGTACCGGAGGAGGTCAGCTGCGACAGGCGGGATGCCTTGAACGTCAGCGTGCTGCCGTTCAGCGTATAGTCCGTGCCGGATCTCAGGGCTGTACCGTTTACCGTAAGTGAAGACAGTGTGCGTCCGTTCAGGTTGAGCGTGACACTCTTGTCCTGCGCAGCGGCTCCCTTTTTCACGTGAATCAGATCGCTTGAAGCCGTTGCAGAACGTCCGCTCCAGCTTGCTTTGATGATATTGAACAGGTCGGCATCAGACCATCTGTACTGGGTGCGGCTGAAGTGCTGACCGTTATCCCACAGCATCGAAGCGATTTGTTTCTGTTTCATGTAATGGCCGATGTATTCGAAAAATTTCAGTTTCTCGCCCTGTTCGATTACACCGGTGTTTTTGTCAAAGCCGAGCAGACCATACTCGCCAACAATGACCGGGATACCTTTGGCTACGAATGTATTGTAGACATTATCAAAGGTCGTTGTAATGTCGTTCTGCACTTCTTGATTGAATGTGGTATAGCCCGCGATGTTCACGCTGAACGGCCAGAAGCCGTAATAGTGGACGGTCGCGATAATGTTTTTGTCATTCCATTTGGAGATCGCGTTGTAAGTCGCAGTCATGCGTTCCTGCGAAGGCGAAGCTTCCAGCGTCGAGATGACGAGCGGACGAGCCGTATTGCCTCCTCCGGAAGCGCGTACGATCCGATGGAACGAATCGTTCAACTCATTGAGCAGGCTCTGCTGTTTGGCTTCATCATGGGTGCCGCCGTCGGTGAAGCGCGGTTCATTGACGCTCTCAAACATCAATTTGTTCGAACTGTCTTTGAAGGCGTTTGCAATTTGAGTCCAGACCGCGTTATAACGGGCGAGTGTCTGGGTGCGGTTGTTTTCCATTTTGCTCAGCCAGACCCATGAATCGTGATGTACATTGATCATGACGTGGAGGTTGGCGTCAAGTGCCCATTGAGTGACTTCTTTAACGCGGGCCATATAAGTGGGATCGATCGTATAGTTTGGAGCACCACCGATATGAGCGTCCCAGGTTACCGGAATACGGATACTTTTATAACCTTGAGCGGCAATGTTCTGAATCAGTTCTTTGGTAATGCGGGGATTGCCCCAGGCCGTTTCATCGGAGCCTACTGCATCAAGCGAGTTGCCGAGATTCCAACCGGGCTGCATCGCTTCTACGTAGGACTGCATGGCACTCTGCGGAGCGGCGGCCGAAGCGGTGGAAGAGACAGGGAGCATCGAGAACAGCATGGCGGCGGCAAGAGCCAGCGCGGCAAACGGTTTGAACGATCTTTTTCGCATGAATAATCTCCTTTTGTCTGGATATTTGTAAACACATATGTAAATGTAAGCGTTTACTGATACTAAAATATCACACAAGAGATTTTGGAGACACCCCCATAATCAGCTGTAAAATCATGTCATAATTAGAGGTGTAAACAAAAGACGGCTTTCGCCGTCTTTTCGCCTATCCAATTAAATTTTCCGGATTGAGACCGACCAGCGAATCGATTACAAAACGTCCATTCTTGCTCACAAGCACGTCATCGAAATAAATTTCTCCGCCGCCAAACTCCTCCTTCAGCAGCAAAACAATGTCCCAATGGATATCCGAAACGTTACCGTTATTGGCGTTTTCGTAAGCCTGTCCCAGTGCAAAGTGAAGACTGCCGTTAATCTTTTCATCGAAGCCAATATCATTCATAATCCGGTTCACGTAAGGGTTGGTGCCGATTGCGAATTCGCCGATATAACGTGCGCCTTCATCGGTATCAAGCAGCTCGTTCAGCTTAATATTGTTGTCGCTGAGGCAGGACACGATCCGTCCTTTTTCAAACGTAAGCGATACGGCGTTAAAGCTTTGACCCAAATAAGAAGCTCGGGTATTGAACGTGATTGTTCCTTCTACCGAATCGCGTACGGGAGCCGTATAGACTTCGCCGTCGGGTAGATTGACTTTGCCGTCGCACTTGATGGCCGGCATGCCTTGGACAGAGAAACTCAGGTCTGTATCTGGAGCCACGATTCGTACGCGATTTGTGGCATTCAGCAGCTCGGTCAGCGGATCCATAGCGGCGGACATACGGCTGTAATCCATTGTGCAGGTATCGTAGAGAAACTGGGTGTAGGCTTCGGTGCTCATTTCCGCAAGTTGGGCATAGGCTTTGGTAGGGAAGTTGAACAGAATCCATTTTTTCTTAATCTGTTCATTAAGGATCGGCTTGTACCATTTGCGATAAGCGTCGCGTTTGGCAGCTGGAACGTCCGCATATTCAGACACGTTGTTTTCGCCGAGCACGACAAGTACAGCGTCCACCTGCTTCATTTGTTCAAGCTTTACCGCCGCATCGATCCGGAATTGTTCTTCGCTGCCGCCGAGCATCATACGTCGATTGACGGCGTAGTCGTTGTAATCGATAAAAGCCAGTCCGCCAGCCGCATGGATCTCATCGATAAAAGGAGCAAGGATATCGGCGTCGTGTACATCCATTGCCCGAATCAGCACTTTTTCGCCGGGACGTACGCTTGCGGAGTAATGAACGACCGTACGGGCGAGCTGCTGCAATCTTGGATCTGTCATAGAAATTCCTCCCGGACTTCCGTTTTCCGGCGGGGCATGGGTGAATAGAAGCGCTGCCGGGAACGGAATCAATGGTGACTAAAGCATAATGTCTTTTCTCGCTTAATCATAAGGCAAAAACAAAACATTGTCTTGCGAAGATAAAAAGCCGTCCGGCGCCGGGATTTCGGCACGGACGGCTTGATTGAATAAGGTCATGCGGCATGCGCTCAAGCGGAAAGGTACCTTATTGAACAGGCTGACCGCTGACGCTCGTACCATTCTTCGTGATGGTGTAGGTCAGCTTGTCGCCGCTCCAGAAGTGGAACGTCAGCGTAACCGGATCGTTATCGCGCAGCGTGTCCAGCAGTGTTGGAGTCAGTACGATCTTGTTGTTCTCATAATCCGGGCTGAATGTCCGCCCGAATTCCTTGAACGACGTCCAATCGTTCGGACCGGCACTGCCGCCGGAGACGTATACAGCCTCCATTGTAGCCAACTTATCTCCGTTAAATGTCGCCGGAATGGCAAAGTCGGCTGTCGTACCGTTTGCAGCGTCCAATACCGGCGTCTTATGCACGCTTAGATAGAAGTTCCAGTCCGGAGCTTTGGTGAACCCGGCTGTCAGCACCGAATTTATGCCGAGTTCGCCGGACGCAGTCAGGCGTTCCAGTGTCGATGCCGGAATCGTCAGCGTCTCGCCGTTCAAGCTGTATTCCTTGTTGCGGACCAGACGGTTCCCGTCGGCTTTAAGCGACGTCAGCTTATTGCCGTTGAGCTGCAGCTGGATTACGGCATCAGTTACCGCTTCTCCCTCACGGAGCTGAATCAGATCCGACTCGGCAACGGCAGAGCGCTGTTTTTGACCTGAACGAATCATCTCATACAGTTCGGGATCGGACCACTCGTACTGGGTACGGCTGAAATGCTGACCGTTGTCCCACCACATACCGGTTAGATGCTTTTCTTGCAAGTAGTAGGTCAAGAATTCGAAGAACTTCAGCTTTTCGCCTTGTTCGATGACATCAAGGCCCTGATCGAAACCAAGCAGGCCGTATTCGCCAACAATGACCGGAATGCCCCGTGCGGTAAACGTGTTATACACATTGTCGAACGTTGTGACGATATCGTTTTTGGTCGTTTCATCGAAAGTTGTTGTACCGGCAATATTCACGCTGAACGGCCAGTAGCCGTAGTAGTGAACAGTGGCAATCAGGTTTTTGTCGTCTTTGAGCTGTTCGAACGTTTTGTACAGCTCGTCCATACGCTCCTGAGTCGGAGACGATTCCAGCGTGGACAATACGAGCGGACGGGTTGCGTTCTTTCCACCGGAGTTGCGAACAATCTCATGGAAAGACAGATTCAGCTCGTCAAGCATTTCCTGCGCCAGTGCTTCGTCAGTCGTGCCGCCGTCGCTGAAGCGCGGTTCGTTAACACTTTCAAAGGAAAGTTTGTCGGACTCGTTCTTGAAATGCTCCGCAATCTGCTTCCAGATCGCGTTATAGCGGGCAAGCGTTTCATCATGTTTGCTTTCCATATGACTGATCCAGAGCCAAGAATCGTGGTGTACGTTGATCAGCACATACAAATTTTCTTTGCGCGCCCAGTCTACGACTTCCGCGACGCGGTCAAGATAAGCGGGATCAATCTTATAATCCGGAGCCGGTCCGATATGGTTGTCCCAGGTTACCGGAATACGAATGCTGTTGAAACCTTGGCGGGAGATTTGCTTGATCAATTCGCGCGTAACACGGGGATTGCCCCAAGCCGTCTCGTCTTCTCCGACAGCGTCGAGCGAATTGCCCAGGTTCCAGCCGGGCTGCATGCGATCGACGTAAGTCTGCATCTTGCTCTTCGGTGGGTTGACGGCCGCGGAAGCGGTTCCAGCTGCAGGCAGTAGGGCAATGAGGAGCACAGCGGCAAGCAGCATGGCGAAAGCGGGCTTAAAGCGTCGTTTGAACATGTTGGCCTCCTTTGATATGTAAAATATGAATGGCGGCCACTTTTTTGTAACCGCTTTATTATTTACCCTGCTAAAGTACCAATGAATATAAAACGTTATCGAAAATATCGAAAAAGTAAAATATATGGTCCACATTGCGGATCGCATGCAGGCGATGAGCCACAATAATAAGCGTTCGACCGCGAAAGTGATCCAGTACCGTTTCCATAATATGGCGTTCGGTAATATTATCGAGAGCTGATACTGGTTCGTCGAGCACGACCATGTCACGATTTTGGACAAGAACACGAGCGAAAGCCAACCGCTGCTTCTCGCCACCGGACAGCTTGATGCCGCGCTCGCCAACCGATGTATTTAAGCCGTCGGGCAAACTGTGTACTTTTTCCCTCAGCAGCACGTCGCTCAGAGCTCGGCTCAGCCGATTTTCGTCCGCCGCTTCGTCGAAAACCAGATTCCCTCGCAGCGTATCGTCGAATACTGGTGCGTCCTGTGAGATATACGAAAGTCGGGCATACAGACTGTCGAGCCGAATCTTGTCGATGTCGGTGCCATCAATAAGCAGTTTTCCCGAATCTCTTTTCAGCAGACCCAGCATTAGCTTAACGAGTGTAGATTTGCCGCTGCCGCTGAGACCGACAATGGCGGTGGAAGAACCGGCGGGCAGTGAAAAGGAAATGCCTCGCAGCAGAGGAGGTTGTCCGCTGCCGTAACTGAAGGTGACGTTCTCAAATACGAGTTCTCCCTGCAGTTTCGTTATTTCAATTCCCTGCTCCAGATTGCCATCAGTGGGTGCATTGAGATACTGCTTGAAGCGATTGTAAGTTACCCGATCCAACTTATAATCGACGTAGATGACATTGAATATTGCAATAGGCGAATAAACTTTGTCGATCAGCAGCAGAAGGGCAAGTGTCACGCCGAGCGTCGAACGCCCTGCAGCGATGTCCGAAATACCCAGCGCCAATACAGCAATCTTGATCAGAATGACCAGCAGCTCGAACAAGGCAAAAAACGATTCATGGATCATTCGAATCTGTACATTTTTGCGAACAATGTCTTGGGCTGTGGCGTTCAGACGTTCAATCTCATGCTGATAGCGGCGGTTCAATCGAAAGACGACCAGCTCCATAAATCCGCGCACCGAATATCGGGACAGACTTTCTTGACTCGTCAGTAGAGATTCCTTGATTGAATAGAGAAAACGAAGAATCAGGTGCGTCAGGAAGAAGACAACGATGTAGCCGCCCGCAATAATTAGCATGATCGCCGGGTTATAAAGGCCAATAAAGAGCAGGCTGAACAGCAGCGTTGGCAGCAGCTCGTGAAGAATGCGCAGATAAAATCGATACAAGATGCCTGAACCGGCCTGCGCACCATTCTCGATCGTCTGGATCAATTCGCCTGTGCCCAGACTGCGATAAGCGGAATAGTCCATTCGTGAGATGCGGGAGAGCGCCAGCAGCTTGAGCTGCTCCGTCATACTTTTTGGGAGGAAGGTTTCCGGGTACTCCGAGGCATAACGGATGACGGCACAAACGGCAAGTAGAGCGCCATACAGCAGGAGTGTTTTACTCAACTGGTTAAGATCCGAAGCCAAGGGGATAGCGTCAAGCAGACGTTGAAAGATGTAAACGCCGTACGCACTGAATAATTGCAGAGCAAAGCCGAGCAGAATATACAGCAGAATCGTTTTTTTGTATAAAGAAACGCAGATTTTTAACATGACAAAGCCGCCTTTCGAAATTAGGTTGAAGAGATGTCCGACCGGACACAGTCAAGCGAGGATACATAAGTTTGATCAAAAAGGCAGACTGCCCCCTTGATAGCCGGTACGCGTTTTGATCCGGCCCGAAACTTATTTCCTCACAACTGTGCGGCAGAACATTCTCTCCAGTCACCCCGTTTCGAAAAGTTGAATTCACTATAGCAAAAAAAGGGGGGGACAAATAAAAAACTTTTTCTCAATATGCAACTAAATGAGCGAATTGTTCGTTATTAAGGAAGAGAGCGGCTTCGACAGAATGCTTCGAATGGATATGAATACGGAGAATGAACATTTGAAACTTTTGTCCGAAGCTGCACGTAGATGTCTCCCAGAAAAATTTTTGGAGGCGAAACGGATGAACAAACAGACGACACTTAAAATGATGACACGGACCCTCAGTTTCCCGCTGGCGGTGATGTTGGCGCTGACAGCCTGTGGAGACGGTGAGAGCCGTGAAGTGCAGGACGCAGCGGATGTCGGTGTCGAGACGGCGGATGCCGCAGATGGGAATCAATCCGATGGTGCAAAAACGATTGAATCAGGAAATGCGAACCAACCTGGTACACCCATCCAACCCGGCAAGGCCATCGAACCGGGTACGCCGATTCAACCAGGAAAGGCGATCGAACCGGGCAAAGCCATCCAACCGGGTACCCCGATTCGCCCAGGAGAACCGATCACTCTGGGTCAAGGAAACGAGCCGGTGAAGCTTGAGATTGCAGACACGCTGCTGTTCGATTATGACAAGGCCGAGCTGAAACCGGAAGCTGCAGAGATGTTAGACGAGGTCGTTAAGGCGCTTGCAGATCTGAAAGGCGCTTCGATCGAAATTCAAGGCCATACCGATGATCGGGGTTCGGAAGAGTATAATCAGGAGCTGTCTAATAAACGTGCACAGGCAGTTCTCGAATATCTTGAAACCGCGGATCTGCCGAATGTGACATTCCAAGCAGTCGGCTACGGGAAGACGCAGCCTGTGGAATCCAATGATACCGAGGCAGGGCGCAGCCGAAACCGCCGCGTGGATCTAGTTATTGATCCGGTTTAGGTATCCATATCCATATAAGATAGCCATATAGGCGGACTTCGGCTGGAATTCGATACAATTCAAGCCAATAATAATAAAACCCGTTCCTCGGCTCATGCGCCGAAAGGAACGGGTAAGTGGAAAATATGCGGTTTGATGAAAAATTAACTATTGATCATCTGACCATACGTCCATTCGCTGGTTGCGCGCTTTGCGGTCACATAGCGTTTAGACCAGTACGAATTGGAAAGACTTGCAGTGCTGACGCCTTTACTGCTCGAAGAGTGGGCAAACTTGCCGCCACCCATATAGAATCCCACGTGAGAAATGCCGCGGCCCGTCGTATTGAAGAAGACGAGATCGCCTACGCGGAGATTGGCTTTCGATACGGTTGTACCTTGCTTGGCTTGGCTTGCAGCCGTGCGAGGCAGATTAATGCCGAATTTCTTGAAGATATATCTGGTAAATCCGGAACAATCGAAACCTGATGTGGTGGTGCCGCCATATTTATAAGGCGTTCCTGCGACTTGACTGACTGCGGACTTGATTGGTACAGAGCTGGCTTCGGAAGTATTCACTGCCCCTGAAGTGAATACAATGGCTGCTCCCAATACGGAAATAACGAGCTTCTTCAAAAAAGTTTTCCCCCTGAGTGCCTACGGAGTTAGCTAAGGATTCGGTGGAAGGATTTTCCCTATATTCCCTCTGAAACAAGAATAATTCACCCAAAATGGTTCCCCCGTTTTCTTACAAAAGAAATTCGGCATTTATTAATATTTTGTAACTATTGATACTCTACCTTACTGCCTGCTAGTTTGTCAAATTCCCTTCGAAAACTTCTCGACTCGCATGATTATAACAGTCTAAATATGAAACACAAGTGACAAATTTGTAATTAATGCTAGGAAAAACGTAGGTATTTGTTACAATTAGCCCTATCGGGTGGGTATCTTCGACTCGAATAAAATGGTTCCAAGTTTTATTTTTCGGCAGTCCAACCGAATTTACGAAGAGATTTTCGAAAAAAATGAATAAAATTTAAGCATTCACTCTTTGCAAAAGACGCTGATTTACCGAATTATGGTATATAAGATCTGAGCGGGAGGGCATAAAGATGAAGGTCAGCTGCGAAAATATTCGAAACGAGATGGAGTATCAGCGTCAGGTTCTTTATAGGCTTGCGGACGAGTATGGTTTCTTGGATCAAAGGGTGCTGCTTCAGTCCCAGAAGCTGGATCAATGGCTGAACGAATATGAGCGTCAGAAAAAATAAGCCGGGAGGATTTTGTCATTAAGAGGTGATTCTGCCGGAAAATCGAAAAAGCTTGAGCCCTCTGCGCGTACTTTACGCGCTTTTTGTGTTTTGTCGGCTTCGACTTTCGACACCGTGATCTTTCGGAGTATACTGAAAAAGAGCATATGGGAACGAAGGAGGAGACACAATCATGGCAATGGAGATCGAACGCAAATTTTTATTGGACCGCACGCCGGATGAATTGGCTGCCGAGAAAGTGTTTGTCCGTCAATCCCAGCAGGTGATTGAACAGACGTATCTGGCGCTGGACGAGCAGCAGGAGATTCGAGTTCGACGATTGGTTGACGCCGATACGGGTGAAGTCGAATACACGCATACTTTTAAGCAGGGTAACGGGTTAAGTCGCGAAGAGGTCGAATATTCGATTACCGAGAGTATTTATGAGCAACTTTTCAAGGCATCCGGTGCGGTACCGCTGACCAAAACGCGTACAACCGGTGAATGGAATGGATTCACAGTAGAGCTCGATCGTTACGATCAGCTGAATTTGACAGTGGCCGAAGTCGAATTCGATTCCATTGAAACTGCGCAGTCTTTCATTCCGCCGGACTGGTTCGGAGAAGATATTAGCTCAAAGCGGGAATACAGCAACAAAAAAGTTTGGCGAGATCTGCAGAGCCGTAAATAAGATCAGTTTGGCCCTGATTGATTCTATCTAAATCAATTCTCTGTAAATCGACTTTATATGAAGAGAAAAAACGAAGAGAAAAGTTTTATGGAGAAACAGATCCTGTGTTTCGATCAAACCCCCTTCCGCGCTGTGGAGGGGGTTTTTAAGTGGGCCAAAGTAATCGGTTTGGAAGCAGTGCTGCATTAGCTTCCGAATACGGATTTTGACGAGCCGCTTGCGGCAGGCATATGGTACAATAAAGCCAATCCGTGAAAACGAAGAACAAATCCATGAAAGAGGTGAGGATCATCGCAGTTCAAATTCATATTCAACAGACGCCAAATCCTAACTCGGTTCGAGTAGGTGCTGACACCATTCTGTTCGAAGGTCCCAAAAGTACATCCGTTAAAGCGGGTGAGTCCAGCGAACATCCATTGGCTGCGGCCTTGGTCGCAATTGACGGCGTAGACAACATTTTCGGGATGCGTGACTTTGTTACGGTCAGTAAATACCCAGATGCCGATTGGGACAGCATTCTTCCGCAGGTCGAAGAAGCTTTCCAACGCGTATACGAATAAGACGCTCCTTCACGGAGCGTTTTCGCGTTTCGGAGACAGGTTATTACTATAGAGAGCAAGGAAAAGAGAGCAAAGAAAGTTGGATTTAACGTATAGGGGCAGATGTTTGACAGAACTAAATGTATGAAGAGACGTTACGAGTCGCAGGAAGTCATGATTAAAGACGAAGGGGCTGCTTTCGATGTTTGAATTCGACCAGATACCGTTTGCCGCAGAATTTGCGGAAAATCCCGAGCCGAGATGTCCTTGTATCCTGCTGCTGGATACTTCCTATTCAATGAGCGGTCAGCCCATTGAAGAACTGAACCGGGGATTGTCTTCGTTTAAGGAAGAACTGATGACGGATAGCATGTCCGTCAAACGTGTAGAGCTGGCCGTTGTCAGCTTTGGTCCTGTGCAGGCCACTTCTGAATTCGGCACACCGGACGATTTCTACCCGCCGACGCTGACAGCAAGCGGCAATACGCCGATGGGTGCGGCTATTGAGAAGGCGGTCTCCATGCTGGAAACGCGCAAAAATGTATATAAGCAAAACGGAATTTCTTATTATCGTCCTTGGATTTTCTTGATCACCGACGGAGCTCCAACCGACGATTGGCAGCGTGCGGCATCGCTGGTACGCAGCGGCGAAGCCGCAAAATCATTCATGTTCTTCGCGGTCGGCGTAGAAAATGCCGATATGAATGTACTTGCACAGATTTCTACTCGTGCCCCGTTAAAGCTGAAAGGACTTCGTTTCGCCGACTTGTTCTCCTGGTTGTCGAACTCGCTGAATTCGGTTTCGCATTCGACACCGGGTGACCAGATCCGTCTGGAAAATCCAGCGTCACCGGAAGGCTGGGCGCTAATCTGATGTGGCGGTACGCGAACGCTTCCGTACGCGGCACGTCGCATGCCAAAACGGGCGCGCCCTGTCAAGATTATTCGCTGTGCCGGACATTTGTGGACCGGAACGGAGGAGAAGTGCTTGCTGCGGTCGTATCGGACGGAGCAGGCAGCGCTTCGCGTTCAGATGAAGGTTCCGAACTGGTCTGCTCGATGTTCATCGATGCGGTCGGGCAGCACCTGGAAGAGGGAGGCCGCGTCGATGAATTGACCCGCGAATTTTGCGAAGCTTGGCTTGATCGATTTCAGAATACGGTACGAGGCCTGGCGGAGAAAGAAGGCTGCCGCTCACGTGAGTTCGCCTGTACGCTTCTGGCAGCAGTCGTCTGTGAAGACGCGGCAGTATTTATTCAGATCGGTGACGGCGCGATTGTATTTTCGGAGAAGGAGGACGTCTATATGTGGGAATTCTGGCCCCAGCAGGGCGAATATGAAAATACGACTTACTTTGCGACGCAGAGCAGTGCGAAGAATGTTCTGCAGTACAGTCTGCATACCGGCCGAATATACGGCGAGGTGGCTTTATTCACCGATGGCATCCAGCGCTTGGCGCTGCATTACCAGACAAAAACCGCGTATGGGCCGTTCTTTCTACCTTTCTTCTCCATATTGAGAAATCTGGAACCGTCCGACAACGATCGGTATCGCGATTCGCTGCGCGCGTTTCTCGAGTCCGGGAGGGTTAACGAACGGACAGACGACGACAAGACGCTTGTGCTGGCGACGCGGATGTCGAAGCGGGACGATGCATCATGAAGCGGGCGGCTCGGATCGTAACCGGAAGCGGTGCGGAAGTGAGCTTCGGACAGGAGCTCGGACGCGGAGGAGAAGGTTCGGTTTTTGAAGTGACCGGTCGTTCGGATCTTGTCGCGAAGCTGTATCATCAACCTCTGCCCAAAGAGAAGCAGGAGAAGATCGAAGCGATGGTGCGGCTGAAAACGGAAAGGCTGCTTCGCTTTACGGTCTGGCCGGTCGATGTACTCCGCGACGCTGGGCGCCGGATAGTCGGATTTCTTATGCCGGTCTTGAGTGGAAAAGAAATTCATAAGCTGTACGGACCAAAAACAAGGCTGACGGAATTTCCTCAGGCAGGCTATCCTTTTCTTATACATACGGCGTCCAATCTTGCACGAGCCTTTGCAGCTGTACATGAAGCCGGACATGTAGTCGGAGACATTAACCACAGCAACTTTTACGTTACGGACCAAGCGACGATCCTGATGCTGGATTGCGATAGTTTCCAGGTACAATCCGGCAGTACCCAATTCGGCTGCGACGTCGGGATTCCGATGTATATGCCGCCGGAGCTGCAGGGAGTAACTTCTTTTAGAGGGATGGTACGGACCCGCAATCACGATAACTTTGGTCTGGCGGTGTTTATCTTTATGCTGCTGTTTATGGGACGGCATCCCTTTGCGGGCAAATACGCCGGTCCCGGTGATATGCCGATCGAACGGGCGATTCGCGAGTTCCGCTTCGCTTACGGTCCTTCGGCGTCCGCTCGGCAGATGCAGCCGCCGCCCGGCGCACTGCCGCTGCAGGTTCTGACACCGGCGCTGCAGGAGCTTTTTGCACGGGCTTTCTCGCAGGATTCCGTGAAAAGGCGTCCCGATGCCCAAGAATGGATTGCTGCCCTGCAGGATATGGGCGGCACGCTCGTTCCCTGCGCCGCCAATGTCTGGCATCAATATCCGTCGCATGCGAGATCCTGCCCCTGGTGCGCGATGGAAGCTGCAACCGGAGGCATGCTGTTCCGTCCATCCGATGCTGTCCGGCGTCCGGCACCGGGGATGAAGCGCAAGGCTGCGAATTCAGCGGCCGGATTCCAGCTCTCTGCTGTATGGACGCAAATTCAGCGGGTGCCTGCACCTGCGCCGGCCCGTGCTCTGCCGGAGCCTTCAACACTGCAGACGCAGCTCTCGGCGCCTGCAGCCTCCTGTCTTAGATATCGGAAATGGCGAATCGGCCTGTCTATGCTGTCACTGGCTGCAGCCGTGGGATTATGGCTGTTCTTTCCCGGCCTATGGATAGTGACAGCCGGCGTTCTGGCCGGCTTCAATCTGCTGCTGCTTGCGGCAGGCAGAGGACGACGGCGACTGCGTTCGGAGCGAATCGATGAACGAGACCGGCTTCGCGTTCGGTGGAACGAGCTGTCCCGCCGTTATATCGAGGCAAGCCGGGCAGGACCGTTCTCAAGCAAGCTGCAGGAGCTGGAACAGGCCCGACGCGATTATCTCGGTCTGGAGGCGTTCAAAGCGGCAGAGCTTCGTCGTCTGCAAGAGAAGCAGCGCGCCAGTCAACTGCAGGCTTACCTGCGGAAGTATCGAATTGACGAAGCGCAGCTCGACGGCATCGGACCGGGCCGTAGGGCGACGCTTGCGCTGTTCGGCATTGAAACGGCTTTACAGGTCGAGAGCGGCCGCTTGGCGAAAGTGCCAGGGTTCGGTCCGGCAAACACGAGAATGCTGCTTGCCTGGCGTGATCGGATCGAACGCCGATTTGTATTCGATCCGGTGCTCGGTCAGGTGCCGAAGTCCGAGATAGCGGCTGTTGAACGGGTTGTTGAGACCCGCATGAGAGAGCTGGAGCGCCGGCTGTCTATCGGCGCGGCAGAGCTGATGCGCATTTCTGCCGGTATTCGCGTCAGGCAGGAAACAGTGCTGCGAGAAGCGGGTGGAACCGCTCAAGCATTGGCCGAAGCTGAGCTCGATGTGAGTGTTTTATAACCGGGCAACCGGAATGATAAAAGCGGTGCGAACCGAAGCCCGAGGTCCTGACGGCTTTCGGTTCATACCGCTTGCAGCGCAAAAAAGCCGCCTCCACAGTGCATAGTCACTTTGGAGGCGGCTTTTCTATTATGGATTGCAAAAGAGGATTTAAACGCTTGAACGAAGAGCGGTAGGAATCTTATCGCTGCCGGAAAATTCACCTGCATTCCAACGTTTGTACCATTCGGACAGCACAAGCGGAGTTTCCACGTCCAGCTCTTTTTCAAATAGACGTTCCGCTTGGCGATATCGTTCGTCAACAGCATTCTGATCGCCCAGCAGGGCATAAGCTTGCAGCAGTCCCAGATGCGTATGCTCGGAATAAGGATGCAGCTCTGCAAGTTTTGTATATTCGGCCGCTGCTTCGACAGTCCGTCCGTTTTCCAGTAAAAACAGAGCAAGTCCGGATGCATGATGCAGTTGAACGGATCTGAGCCGTTGACGCTCTCCTTCTGCCCAAGAATAATCGTAATCGGCCAGATAATCGCCGATGTAGAGCTGTGACAGGCGAATATGTTCGGCACAGTTGTCGGCGGTCACCGCGCCCAATGTTCTTAATCCGGTCTCGAATTGGTCTACATCCAGGGCGGTGTTTTTCAAATGCAGCGTATATCCTTCTCCCCCGCTTGCATTGGCGATCTCCACATCCAGACCGCTCTGCTTAAGGCATTGGCGGATCTGATAGATGGTTGTGTACAGGTAAGTGGAGGCACGCTTGAACGGAGATTCAGGCCAGAATTGCTGGATCAGCTTGTCTTTGCCGACGAAGCGTTCACGATAATGAAGCAGATAAGCGAACATTTCCTGTGCACGTGATGTACGCCAGCGAAATGCCGACATACCGGAAGTTCCGGGAACGGCATTTGGACGGAGAGTCTTGAAGGAACCAATCATCGCTTGGTGGGTCTGCAATTCGGCTGTCTGAATCACATTTTTTCTTCGACCGATCAGACGAGAGAGTGTCTTGGCAAGCCTTGTCCGCTGCACAGGCTTGAGCACATAATCGAGCGCATTCATCTCGAACGCTTCAATGGCATAACGGTCATATCCGGTTACAAATACGATATCCGAATCAGGACTTGCCTGCTGCATGAGTTCTGCGGCCTGCATACCGTTAAGTTCAGGCATCACGATGTCGAGGAAGATGACGTCGGGCCGGCTTTTGCGTGCCGCTTCAACGGCTGCCAGAGGATCGGTATACGATTCGACGGCATCGAATTCCGGAAGCTCGCGCAGCAGTTTTTCCATATGCATTACAGCCAGCTTCTCATCGTCAATCAGCAGAGCTTTTATCATGATCGTTTCACCTCTTTACGATTTTGCATCTAGTCGGAAGCCATGCCGTATAGGGGGGACTGTAAGGGTGCCGCCGGTATTTGGAAGGAGACGGTCGTTCCAATACCCAGGCGGCTGTGAATCGATAAACCGGAGCCGTACATTCGCTTCAGACGGCGATCCGTATTGCGCGTCCCGATGCCTCGACGTTCGCTGCAATCAGGGAGCAGTAGGCTCTGGAGCGTTTTTTCATCCATACCGACTCCATCATCATGAACCGTAAACACGATCTTTCCATTTTCAACCGCTGCATTTAGGGATACGCATCCTCCCTTGGAACGGCTGAGCACACCGTGCCGGACTGCGTTCTCAACGAGCGGCTGTATGCATAGAGGCGGAAGCATTGTTGCTTCGGGATCAATTTCTTCCGAGATAGTGACGTCAACGCGCAGACGGTCTTCAAAGCGCATTGATTCGATATATAGATACGAACGGACCAACTCAAGCTCACGTTCCAGCGGCACCAGCTGACGAGCGTTCCAGTAGTCGAAACTGATCTTCAGATAAGAACCGAATGCCTCGATTGTTTCGTTCATCCGGTCGATGTCAATGCCGCTCAGCGCTGTGATCGAATTCAAGGCATTGAACAGAAAATGGGGTTGAATCTGAGCCTGCAGATACGCGGCCTCCATACTCAAATGCTCACTCAACGCCCGCTTAAGATCGGTCAATGCTTTGACGCGGTAGTTCAGTTCCAATGCATCTGCCGGCTTGGTCAGATAATCGTTCGCTCCAGCCGCGAAGCCGGCATAGATATCTTCCGGCCGGTTGCGGGCAGTAAGAAGGAGAATAGGCAGCTCGGCTCGCGAGTAACGTTCTCGTATACGAGCAGATAGTTCGTAACCTGACATATTGGGCATCATCACGTCCGCGATGACAAGATCCCAAGCCTGATTTTCCAGAAGTTCAAGAGCCTCCTCGCCGCTTAATACCGAAGTGACGAGATAATGCTCCTCCGCTAGCATGCTGCGCAGGACGCGCAGATTGATTGGGTCATCGTCCACGGCAAGCACATGCGCTCTTGAATCACTGTCCTCATCCCAGGCTTCCGCTCCGTTTTGGGAATCGTTAAGATGTCTGACTGCCGGATGGGACGGCATGGACAACTCGTAATTGCCGCCAGGCATCCCGGCTATTCGCCGGATGTCGGCATCTTCGTCAAAGGCAAGCGCAAACTCCGGGTAAACAGCCTGCTCCTCCATAGGGTTCGCTTCCTGGATCGAGACTTCCGCCAGCGGAAGTGAGAAGGAGAAGACCGATCCTTTGGAGGGTTCGGATTCGGCTTTTAGCTCGCTGCCGTGAAGTTCCAGCAGGCTGCGGCTGACGGTAAGACCCAAGCCAATGCCGGCCGCTTTGCGCAGTGAATCGCCTTGCTCATAGGGACTAAAGATTCGAACAAGTTCCTTCTCGGCAATCCCGATGCCGGTATCGGCAATCTGGATCGCTGCAGAATCGCCGACAATCTCAGCTCGTACGGTTACCGTACCTGATGACGTAAATTTGATCGCATTGTGCACCAGATTGAACAAGATCTGTGTCAGACGCTTCTCGTCCGCATAAACGGAAGGGAAGCCGGAAGGAATGTCTAGCTTCAACTCGATCGGCTTGCCTGCTGCCATATAACGAAGCATGTCCAGAACGCCGGCAGCCATAGATTGAACTTTTACCGGCTCCGGGCGTATGGACAGGCGATTTTCGCGAAGCTGCGAAACATCAAGCAGATCACCGAGCAGTACGTTCATACGGCGGCCTACTTGACCCAAGAGCTGCAAATCCTTTCGGGATCGCTCGGACAGTGTGTCGCCTTCGGCGGCAAGCACACTGTCCGCCATATTGATCATGCCGTGCAGCGGCGTGCGCAGCTCATGCGAAGTGTTGGCAAGAAAATCGGCTTTCGTATCGTTTGCCTTCTGCAGCCGCGCCGCCACATCCGTCAGCGCTTCGTTATTTTGGAAATAACGCCAGATGCCATAAGCAGCAGCACTTAGGAGCGCAATCAGAATGTCAAAAGCGTAAAAGCCTGAGTCTGCCATGCCTCTGCCCTTGAATCCGCCCCAAATCAGCGTGGATGCGATACTGCTGGCGGCAATAAGCAGGAAGACGGCGCTGCGATCCTTTTGAATAACATAGCGAGTCAGCAAAAAAGGAACAAAGACTGACGGAAACAGCACCAGTACGCTGAAAGGCCCTGTGTTCGCCATCAGGAGTACCCAATGAATCGGAGCAACCAGCACGAATACTCCAAAAACAAAGGCCGGAATGAAATAAGCCCTGTAGTACTTCCGTTTGTTTGGCGGTGTACAAAACGAGATGGTCAGCTGGAGCATGAATCCCATCATCAACAGATAAGAGATAAGTGATACTCGCTTAACCATCTCATAATCGAGAGGAAGAAGAGACAGCAGCACCTTATCTTCATCGAGCGAGATACTGCACATAGCCGCAATCAACAGCAGTGTAAAGGTCAAGAAAATTTTGTTATTCCGGCTGAAAAAATAAATGATTCCAATGTATACGGCGTGCAGCATTAGAACAACTATTGTCATCAACTGCATCCCAACATTATATGTACGCTCCGAATGGATCGCATGAGCCGGGCCGAACTTAATCGAACGGGAGATGCCTCCACGGAACGGGTTTTCGAAATTGGATACTTCAACGATTAATTCAATCTCGGTCGTATTCGGCAGCGAAACAAGTTTTGTCATGACATCGGGATTGTGCTTTTCCGCTGTCTTGGAGATTTGCCCCATCTGGGCTTCCAGATTGCCGTTGGCATACAGCTTGAATGAGTTGGTGATCTCCTTAATCAGCAGTTTATAAGAGAAATCGGATGGATCGGTCAGAATACGAAGCTTGTAGCTTCCGTACCCTTTTGCCGAAGTTGTATTCGGAAGCATCGCATATTTCCATGTTCCGGGAACGTGTAAATAGGTCGGTTCCTCAGATATCCTGTCCTTCGAGTCCGAGTAGATAAATTGCTGCGGATAAAATTCCCAGTCTCCTTTCAAATCCAGCGTATGACGCTCGTCAAATTCGATTCCGCGCAGATCGAGCACGCCTTTTTCGGCAAGCGGCTGATGACTCATTGCAAAAGGGTTATTCAGAACGAGTCGAAGGCCACCCAGGATCAGCAGCAGAAAAAAGAGCAAAAGAAAAATGGAAAGTGTGCTTGGAAGAGTGAATCTCTCCTTTGTAATAAAAGGTCGCATATCTATACTTTAATCCTGCTTTGCCTTTGAATCCACCCTTTCTTTTCCAGAAGTGTGTTTAGAAGAGAAAATGAGTCCAAAGGCAGGGGAGCTCCTTATGCCAAATTGACGAGTGCAGAACACAGCAAAGCCGCCCTGTTCGTTCGGCGACGATCAGAGCGGCTCTGTATGCTGCATTCTTTATAAAATTAACATCCCGGCTAATCCGCAGAGTACGCCTAACACAACAACGGACCCGGCGACGAACAGCAGCACTTTTTTCGGGAAAGCACGCGAGATCATCATCAGTGACGGAAGGCTGACGGCCGGCAGCGTAAACATTAGGGCCGCCGCTGGTCCGCCGCCAAGTCCCAATGCCATAAACGACTGGGTAATCGGAATTTCGGCAGCGGTTGGGATCACGAACAGCATGCCTGCGAGTGCAAATCCGATAATCATAAGCAGCTGATTGCCGCCTTCGATCCCGACAGTCGGAAACAGCCAGACACGTGCGGCGCCCAGCAGCAGCACGAAGATGAAGTACGCGGGAACGAGTGTTAACGCCATGCTGCCGATAGTTTTGAGCCAGCGAAGCATAAGAGGTTGTTCGGGCGCAGTATGGGCTGTCGTCAGCGTACCTTCAGGTTCAGGCTGAATGTCTTTCGGAAGCTTGGCTTCCGGCGAAAAGCGGTTTGCCCAGTAGCTGACGCCGAACACGAGCAGTACGCCGAATACAATCCGCAGCGCGACGAACTTCCACGACAGCACAAAGCCCATGAAGATGAGCGCTGCCGGGTTCAGTGTCGGATTGCCCATCCAGAAGGCGAGGCTGGCTCCGACTGAAGCTTGTTTCTTGCGCAGTCCGACCGCGATCGGCGCAGCGCAGCAGGAACACATCATACCCGGCAGACTGGCGGCGCCGCCCGCAAGCGTGCTGCCAAATGAAGTCTTGCCAAGTACCTTGAGCAGCCACTGCGCAGGAAGCATGACTTGAACAAGCGATCCCAGCAGAATACCGAATACGGCAGCTTTCCAGACGGCTTTGTAATACACGACAGCATAATCCCAAGCTGCAGCCCAAGATGGAGCAGGCGATCCATTTTCACCGAGAATCGACGATCCGATCGAGTGATCGGCCGCCGCCTTGATCGCTTTATGGTAATACGGCCACCATTTCACGTAAAAAAGCCCTGCAGCCGCAATAAGGATGAAGATAACGGCAAGCAGGATCGTTTTATTACGCTGAGAATGGGGGGTTGGAGCTGAAGAAGCAGCAGGCATGAAAAGAATCCCCCTATATTGTAGAATGTCGTTTTACAAAAGTGAATTATAGCATATCCAATTTAAAACCATACTATTTTCTGAAGTTACAAATTATAATTTTCCTAAATTTTGCTATCGCATATTGAAAGAAGATCCAGTATACTTGATTGGAATGCTCATATTCGGCTGCCTCATTAGGTCGTAGAGCCGATGTGTCCGAATCCTGGGCATATCCTGATAAACTGGGCCGGTGTTAGTGATGAATGAAAAAGAAACAATCAGCCTGGTGACGAGTTACGTCGGAAAGCTGCTAAGAAAACGCTTCGGTAAAGGCCCCGAATCCGTGAGCGTCTTCCTGTGCGAGCGGTGCATTGTGTTCCACCTGAAAAATTTCATGGGACCGGTGGAGAAATTTCTGCTGACACAGGAAGAAGAGAAAGCGTTCCGCTATACACGCGAACTCTTGATGGAGTCGCTGCTGCCGGAACTTAAAGTTTTTTTGCAGGAAAATGCAGGTATGGATGTGTCAGAATTCTATTACGATTGGGGCGTTCATAACGCTTCCGGTGCAATTGTCGGCATGTTCGATCCGAAGACCGAACACTCGCCTGATTATCCAGGCAAGGCGGACGTGCACAATAAGGTAATCGATGTCACAGCCGCCATTCAGAAAATTCCGGAACATATCGACTCCTGGTGGGTCCACCCCAAGATGTTGGCGGTCTTTAGACAGGGTATAACCGTACTGCTGGAAAAAGAAATGGTCGAGCTTGGCTATACGGAAGTGCTGAAAGCAGCGAAGCGAAGGCTTGAGAAACGAATGCTGGAGCAGGAAGCTAACGCAGGTGCAATTCTGAATAAGACGTTAACGGACCTCTATGCGGATTGGGATTTCGATCGCGACCGCAGCATCGTCATTTACATATTCCAGGAATAGGATAAGATCGGTAACGATTCAGACGCCTTCGAGGCGCGCTGATTAATCGGGCCGAAGAAGAGGTGTACGTACACCTCTTCTTCGGCCTATTTTTGTGGGGAAAGGATGGTATTGATGCGGGAAGCGGTTGAGTGTGTGCTGTATATTGAAGATGATCGTTCCAGTATGCTGTTGATGCGGCATATTTTCAGGAAAAAGCTGCCTGAAATCAGATTGATGGAAGCTTGGAGTGTGGAAGACGGCATTATGCTCGCGGGTCTGCATCGGCCGAGCCTGATCCTCATGGATATTCAGCTGCCTGGCATGGACGGATTTGAAGGGGTTATCAACCTGCGTTCCGATTTGAAAACAGCATCGATTCCGGTATGGGCGGTTAGTGCAAGCGCACTGAATGACGATGTGCAGCGAGGACTTGAAGCGGGATTCCAGAAATATCTGAAAAAACCGCTCAAGATGGAAGATTTTGTCCGAGAGATTAGAGAAAGCCTGCAGCTTGCGAAGCAGTAACGGCACACTGGGAATTTAATGGAAGAAGTGCCGATTATGTCTCGATTATCAGAAGGGATAAGCGTATAATGGCAGGGAATGCTCACGTTCTGCCATATCACTGCAGCCCATAACCTGAACGCGGAGTATATCTTCGAGAAGTGAATACGGGTGCCTTGAATGGACAAACAGGAAATTGTAAATGCGATTACGGGCTACACAGGGAAATTACTCAGGAAACGCTTCGGCAAGGGGCCCGAAGCCCTGGGTGTTTTTTTTGATGACCGAAGTATCGTGCTCCATCTCGAAAATTTCATGAGTCCGATCGAAGAAGTGCTGCTGGCCAGGGAAGACGAAAAGACTTTCCGTTATACACGGGAGCTGATGATGAAATCTCTGCTTCCGGAGATTGAAATTTTTTTCAGAGAAGAACTGGGGTTTCGGCCGATGAATCTTTTTTATGACTGGAACTTTCAGAATTCTTCGGGAATAATTGTAGGCTTGGTCCAGGAAGAATTCGAAGGACAGCTGGCGGAGGAAGACTATTCGGGTAGAGAAGATGTTCATTATCAAATCATTAAAGTGTTGACACGCTCACAAAGGAAACCGTCTCTGATCGATTCCTGGTGGATTGATTCGGAGACGCTGCTTATTTTCCGCAGAGGGCTTGCCATTCTTCTTGAGAAAGAGCTGAACACACTTGGATATACGGATATCTTGAAGACTGCCAAACGCAAGCTGGAAAAAGGTCTGCTAAGGGACGAGACAAGCTTCGGTACAATTGTAGGGAAACCTATGAGTGATCTTTATATCGACTGGGATTTCGATCGCGACGACAGCATCATTGTCTGCCGTTTCAAAGCCTGAATGACTTCAGGCCATCGAATCGCAGAAAAGCGAAAACAGAGCGGTTCGGGATGAATGCCGATGACGCTCCGTTTTGATCGGTCATATCGTTTGATCGGTCTTACAGGCTGAAACCAAGGTGCATGAGTGCGCCTCGGTTTCGGCCTGCTTGTGCATGCAGATAGTTACCGAACACTCTTTACTTGAAACACCCCGAGTATTCGAAAAGTGATAGAATAGAAAAAGCGGTCACCGCACTTATACGGTTTAACCGGCCGGATACCTTTCCGCCGGACGCATATATCCAAAAAGGTATTTACGAAAGGAAGATGAATGTATGACTGTACCGGAATCTATCAAATTGACTTCGTTGTCTTCGAAAGGGGGCTGCGGCTGCAAGATCGGTCCTGCGGATCTGGCTCAGGTTCTGCGCGGACTCCCGCCCCAAGCGGCAAACCCGAACCTGCTGGTCGGACTGGATACAAGCGACGATGCCGGCGTATATCGCTTAAGTGACGAATTGGCGCTTGTTCAGACTCTTGATTTCTTCACGCCGATTGTCGACGATCCGTACGACTTCGGGCAGGTGGCTGCAGCCAACGCGATCAGCGACATTTATGCGATGGGCGGCAAGCCGCTTACCGCGTTGAATATTGTCGCTTTTCCGATTCATACGCTGGACAAGTCGGTTCTTACCGACATTCTGCGCGGAGCGGGCGACAAGATGGCCGAAGCCGGCGTAACGCTCGTCGGCGGTCACTCCATCGACGACAAGGAGCCGAAATTCGGACTGGCTGTAACGGGAACCGTTCATCCGGATCGTATACGAACGAATGCCGGAGCCAAGCCGGGAGACAAACTGGTCCTCACTAAGCCGATCGGTGTAGGCATTCTGACGACTTCCATCAAAAAGGATCTGCTCAGTGAAGAGGAGATTGCCCAAGTCACGAAGGTCATGGCAACGTTGAACAAGACGGCTGCGGAAACGATGGAACCCTATAATGTCCACGCCTGCACCGATGTAACAGGTTTTGGTCTGCTTGGACATGCAACGGAAATGGCGAAGGGCAGCGGGACCGGCATTGTCATTCGTTCTGTCGATGTGCCGCTGCTGCCGCGCGTACGTGAACTGGCCGAGGGCGGTTCGGTGCCGGGCGGTACGCGTAATAACTATGCGCATATCGAAGGAGATGTCACATTCCCGGAAGACATGGATCAGATCGGCCGCTTTATTCTGTGCGATGCCGTAACATCCGGCGGTCTGCTGATTGCTGTGGCCGGCGAACAGGCAGGCGAGCTGCTGGAACGTCTGAAGTCGGCCGGTGTCGAAGCGTCGGAAATTGGCGAAGTTACGGCGGAACACGCGGGACGCATTATCGTCATCTAAAGGCCGCTTGACGGCCAGCCAAAGGAGAGAAGTAATTTGTTTCAGGACATCACAATAGAAGAACTTTTGGCCAAGCGGAAAAGCGGAGAAATTACGACGATCGACGTCCGCTCTCCTTCCGAATACCGCAGCGCTTCCATACCGAACAGTGTAAACATCCCGCTTTTCGACGATGAGGAGCGCGCGGAAGTCGGCACGCTGTACAAGCAGGTCGGTATTGAACAGGCCAAGGAGCGCGGTCTGCAGATTGCCTCGGCCAAACTGCCGGAATTTATCCGGCAGTTCAAGGAAGTCGAAGGACAGAAAGCGGTCTTCTGCTGGCGTGGGGGCATGCGCAGCCGTACAACAGCGACCGTGCTTGACCTGATGGGAATTCGCGCTTACCGGTTGAACGGCGGCTTCCGCGCTTACCGCAGATGGGTTGTCGAACGGCTGGAGCATTTCGAACTGAATGTCCGGGCATTTGTGTTGAACGGCAACACGGGCAACGGCAAGACAGTCATTTTGCATCGTCTGCAAAGTGAAGGCTACCCCGTTATCGACCTTGAAGGTATGGCCGGACACCGCGGTTCCGTGTTTGGCGGTATCGGGGTCGAGGCGCGCAATCAGAAAACGTTCGACGCGCTGCTGCTCGAGCGTCTGCTGCTTATAGAGCCATCTCCATATATTCTGCTTGAAGCCGAAAGCAAGCGGATCGGCAAAGTTGAAGTGCCCGCATTTTTGATGGAGAAAAAGGAGCACGGCGTTCAACTGCGCATTGCGCTTCCGATGGAAGAGCGTGTGCGTCATATTCTCGAGGACTATCGTCCCGAGGAACATCCCGAAGCCTGCATGAATGCTTTTCTGCGTATCAAGCCGCATATTCACCAGCCGATCGCGGCAGAAATTCACAGGATGATGGAATCCGAGGAATACGCGGGTGCCGTGAAGCTGATGTTGGAATCTTACTACGATCCGAAGTACGAACATTCGGCCGATCGATTAAGTCCGGAAGCGACAATCGATATCCAGGCTGTTACGGCCGAGGAAGCCGCAGAGCAGATCAAGGAAATTCTGGCGAACGAGTTCGGCGGAAAATAAGAACTGCATTATGTAAAGACCCCTCCGGGGTCTTTAAGGTGTCGAGAAAGTCTTCTTTTGTGAGCAGACAGTAAGCGGAAGAGGAAATTCAATGAAGTACAGGCTTTCGGAGAAAGCCACTTCGGGAGCATATGCTGCTAGCGTTCGCCTTTGTGGTGCAAGTTCACCCAAAACCAGGATGTGAACTTGCACCGCTAATCGAGAAAATTCCACTAAAATTTGATCCTTTTTCTCGATTTCAACACGCGACCGGAACGAATTTCCTCTACGGATTCTCTACACATTGGACTTTCTCGACAACCTGAGACCCCTCCGGGGTCTTTTTTAATGTCTTCTTTTCGCCGCCTGATTTTTGAATTTGCCTATCCGGTTTTCTCTTCGGCTGTGATACAATGTTTTACGTTCTGTTTTCGGACGAGAGCATCAGAGCCGCCTGGAGGCGGCAGAAGCAGGAGGATTCATCATGAACCAGGTTCCTTTTATCGCGGTCGAAGGGCCGATCGGAGCGGGGAAGACGACACTCGCAACGATGCTGGCCGCGGAACTCAATATGCCCGTGCTTAAGGAAATCGTCGAAGAAAATCCGTTTCTGGACAAGTTTTATCAGAATATCGACGAATGGAGCTTTCAGCTCGAAATGTTTTTCCTGTGCAATCGGTACAAGCAGCTTGGCGATACCGAGTCACAGCTGATCCGGCAGGGAACGCCTGTCGTGTCGGATTATCATATTTACAAAAACTTGATCTTCTCCGAGCGTACTCTCAAAGGACGCGAACGTGAGAAATATCGTCAGATCTATCATGTACTGACGGACGACCTCACTAAGCCCGGCGTGATCGTGTACATCAAAGCCAGTCTGGAAACGCTGCTTGCACGCATTGCCAAGCGCGGCCGCTCATTCGAGCAGGCGATGGATGAGGCTTACCTCCAGCAGCTGATCGAAGACTACGAATCGGCAATGGCCTCGCTGGCCGTCACCGAACCGCAGACGACGATCATAACCGTCGACGGCGATGCCATGGACTTTGTGGCAGAGCCTCAACATTTCGCAGCCATTGTCGCCCAAGTCAAAGAAAGAATCACATAGGAACCCTATAGAAGGAGTACGACAATCATGACACATCCTCATATACCCTCCGATGCGCTGATTACGGTAGCCGGTACGGTTGGCGTTGGCAAATCGACGCTAACCGCCGCTCTTGCCGAGCGCCTCGGCTTCAAGACATCTTTAGAAAAGGTCGATCACAATCCATATCTCGAAAAGTTCTACCATGACTTTGAGCGCTGGAGCTTCCATCTGCAGATCTATTTCCTTGCCGAACGCTTCAAAGAGCAGAAAGCGATCTTCGAGGCCGGAGGCGGCTTCGTTCAAGATCGTTCCATCTACGAGGACACGGGTATTTTTGCCAAAATGCATGCCGATCAGGGCACGATGTCCGCCGTTGACTATGAGACGTATTCCAGCCTTTTCGAAGCGATGGTCATGACGCCGTACTTCCCGCACCCGGATGTTCTGGTTTACCTAGAAGGTAGTCTTCCTTCGATTCTCGGACGGATCAAAGAACGCGGCCGCGAGATGGAAGTGCAGACGGAAGTCTCTTATTGGGAGAAGATGCATACCCGCTATGCCAATTGGATTGAGAACTTTGACGCTTGTCCCGTACTGCGGCTCAATATTGACGAATATGATGTGAATGATCCAGGTTCGCTGGATGACATTATTGTTAAAATTGGAGAAAAAGTGGCGGAAGCCCGCAGGGGGAAGTCCGGTTTGAACGTCTAAAAGAAGCCTAACGATCAAAGCAGGGGAGGGACCGACATGAATGTATTTCGAATCTCGCCTTTTATCTGCGGGAGCAGCCGTATGGAGGCCTTTTTACAGGATTGTTACGTCAGTATCGGCTACCCCGGAATCGGAAATTTGGAGCAGGTCGGCAGCGAAGAGGTTTCTAAGCAGCTTCATCGGGTGTATGAATATGCAGGGACCAAGCTTGAGCGCCGCACAGATGACGTGGAACTCTTCGTACACGGCATGGAGGACGGCGATTATGTGTTGGTCCCGCACGGCGGAAGCGTCTGGCTTGGTGATCTCGGCGATTACTATTACCGCGAAGAGTACGACAGTGCGGAGGAGGCGACCTGCCATCGTCGCGGCGTCACTTGGCTGGGAGTACTGGCGGAAGAACAGCTCAGCCCGGTTCTGCGCGCCTGGATGACGGATGTGTCTGAAGGTACGGTTGTTCAATTCCCCCTGCCGACGGAATTGGCTGGACTTGAAGTCTTTGCAGCCGGGGTTCCGGGCGGACTTCTGCCGGGAGTCTCGCCGAATCTGCCGGTGCAATCCGGACCGCCGACAGATGCCGTTCCGCGTGTCAACGAAGAAACTCTTCATGAAGCGGTGAAGGTACTGCGGGAAGCGCTGGGAAGCAAAGATCCTCAGCTGCGCGTACGTGCTGCAGAAGCTCTGCTTCGATACGCCAAATAGACAGAAA
The DNA here is from genome assembly GCF_000378145.1 of Saccharibacillus kuerlensis DSM 22868. Classification (GTDB taxonomy): domain Bacteria; phylum Bacillota; class Bacilli; order Paenibacillales; family Paenibacillaceae; genus Saccharibacillus; species Saccharibacillus kuerlensis. The sequence goes on from NZ_KB899285.1 coordinate 62,341, forward strand.
GTGCCCTCCACCGGGAGCGGCATTTTTCTGCAGTTGGCTGGATGGTCGGCCGCCGTGCTAAGATCGAATAGGCTTTTCACATGACAAAAGAAAGCGGAGGCGGAATGCGTGGATTGGGATTTATTTTCTTTGTTTAAATCGATCCTGTTGGGTTTTGTGGAAGGAATGACCGAATTCGCTCCGGTGTCTTCGACTGGCCATATGATCGTTGTCGATGATCTGTGGCTGCAGTCAAAATTGTTTTTCGGCTCTGAAGAAGTTGCCAATACGTTTAAGGTTGTCATCCAGTTGGGATCCATCCTGGCGGTCGTGATTCTGTTCCGGGAGAAATTCTATCAACTGCTCGGTCTGAGGGGTCGGCATTCCGGAGCCCCGGCAGATACACCCAAGCTGAATCTGCTGCACGTGCTGATCGGACTGCTGCCGGCTGCCATTCTCGGTCTGCTGTTCAATGACTATATCGATGAGCATCTCTTCTCTCTGCGAACGGTGTTGGCTGCACTTGTGATCGGAGCGATTCTAATGATTGCTGCCGATATCGTCAATCGCAAATCGGGTCGTCAGATGATCGATACGGTAGACAAGATTACATACGGACGGGCACTTTACATGGGACTTTTCCAGTGTGTGTCGCTATGGCCAGGTTTCTCACGTTCCGGAGCAACCATTTCCGGAGGCGTATTAGTTGGGATGAGCCACCGTGCCGCAGCGGATTTCACATTTATTATGGCCGTGCCGATCATGCTGGGAGCAAGCTTGGTTTCACTCAGACACAGCTGGCAGTATTTTTCGCCGGAACTGCTGCCTTACTTTATTGCTGGATTTATAAGTGCCTTTGTATTCGCTGCAATCTCGATCCGTTTCTTCCTGAAGCTGATCAATCGGATTAAGCTTATACCGTTCGCGATCTACCGGATCGTTCTGGCAGCGGTAATCTACTTGGTATGGTTTTAATTTTTGAAAAGTTTTGAATTTTGAACAGCTGTAAATGTTTTAAGTCTGTGCAGACTGTAATCTGTACGGACTTTTTTTACGTCTATTTAGTCTCTTTTTTGCAAGGACAGAAAGTGAAATGTGACAATAATCCATATCATCTTGTAATGATTGTCCATAGACGGAACCAGGAATCATTTGATATGATCTCAATGATAATGATAACCATTATCATAAACTATCGTGTATACATAGGGGGATTATAATGTTCATTCGAAAACATTGGATAGCAGCTGCCGCTGTTCTACTGCTGCTTGTAATGATGCTCGCAGCCTGCGGCTCAACGAATACAGAGGAGACCGACGGAAGCGGTCAGGCCGCTGCTGCGAAGACCGAGGTGGCCGACAGTGGCACGAGCACGGCCGAGGGAGCAGCGTCAGATAAGAAAGAAGCAGGTGAGGAAGCGGCTGCGGAAGGCGAAATGCGCACCTATGCCAGTGTAAAAGGCGACGTCAGTATCCCAGCCAAGCCGCAGCGGATTGTGACCGATTACTACGCAGGCGAGCTGCTGACAGTGGGCGCGAATGTTGTAGGAGCGGAACCGAGCGTCAAGGACAATCCGTTTTTCGATGGCCTGTTGGAGAATACCGAAGACGTCGGCTATCCGACCAACCTGGAGAAGACGATGAGCCTTAAGCCGGATTTGATTGTTGTCATGTACGATGACCAGTATGAAGCGCTGTCTAAGATCGCACCGACCGTCTATATTCCGTATGGAACGGCAAGCACGGTCGAAGAAAACGTTAAACTGTTCGGCGAATTGACGGGTCGTACGGCCGAAGCTGACGCATTCCTGGCAGACTTTGAGCAGACGGCTGAAGAAGGACGCGCCAAACTGGCAGACGTTATCGACAAGAAGGCCACATTCGGTCTATACGAGATTACGAACAAAGGCGAGCTTTGGACATTTGGTGAAAATTCCGGACGTGCAGGACAGGCGATTTATAATGCGCTGGAACTGCAGATGCCGGAGAAGATCAAGACCGATGTCGCAGATAAAGAAGGCTTCCTCCAGCTCTCGATGGAAGTTCTGCCGGATTATGCGGCGGACTACATGTTTATCACTTCCTACGATCCGGAGAAAAAAGGTGACAAACTTAAAGAGCTTCAAGAATCCGCTGTGTGGAAAAACATTCCGGCAGTTAAAGACAATCATGTGTTCGTCAACGACTTCGACAAGTTCTACCGTTACGATCCGATTTCGATCAAGGGTCAGATTACGGAGATTGTGGATATGCTGGTGAAAAATGCGGAAGAAAACAAGTAAGTAAACGAGTAAGTAAGTGAACAAATAAGTAAGGAAGAATATTCGTATCCGAGTATTTGTTCAAAAATAGGAACCACTCAAACCCGTAGTCTGCATCTCATGCAGACGCGGGTTTTTCAATTATTTGATCGGTCGGCACGAATACGCGGCTTCCAGGTACTTTACATTCATATTCTGCGCCCGGTCCTGCATGCATGCATGCCGTGTCGCTGCAGCTTGGGTCGGAACAATAATGGGGACACTGTGGCACCTGCTAGTCGTTCGTCCGCTTCACTGGATGCATCAGACGCTCTTTCGTTCACCATTAGCATGGATTAGGAAGGAAGTATGGATGCCTATGGCTGTTTGGTTCCGTAATTTGTTTCGGTGAATGGTTTACAGTTTTGTCTCTTTTGCGCAAAACAATAGCAAGCGGTTTAATTTTGGGTACAATAACACAACGATGATCTTTTACCAGACCGCATATAAGGCAAAGTTTGTCGCTCTGTGCAACTTATCTTATGATGTTAGCGTCTAATGGTAGAGAAGAATCCGATCTATATTGGGCTAAGTTTTATATCGTGTCGAATACACGATGCATCAGGAGGGGGATACATGAACATGAAGAATTTAAGAAAATGGGTGGCAGTGCTAATGCTGTTGGCTTTGGTCGTCGGCAGCTTTTCCTTTGCAGGTTCCGCGCAGGCGGCTGGAAGCAGTGGGCAGCTAATCGTCATTAACAAAAAGACGAACAAATTGGCCTTTTTCGATAACGGGAAGTTAAAGTCTACATTCCCGGTCGCGACCGGAAAAACGAACGATTTGACACCGGAAGGCAAATTCAAAATCGTTAACAAAATTAAAAACCGTCCTTATTACACAGATGGCATTGCAGGCGGAGATCCCAAGAACCCGCTCGGCGATCGTTGGCTCGGTCTTGAAGTCGGCAGCACGTACGGCACGACTTATGCCATTCACGGCAATAACAACGAGAATTCGATCGGCAAATATGTCAGCGCCGGATGTATCCGGATGCATAATGACGATATCCGAGGACTATTCGAACAGGTTGACAGAGGAACATACGCTGTCATCACGTCGTCGAGCTTGAGTTTTGAGCAGATCGCAGCCAAGAACGGCTATTCGTTGAACGTAACCGACAAGTTTACCGGAAAAGTATTTGTAAACGGCAAGCTTCAGACTGTAAAAGATGACATCTTGATGATCGATTCCCGTCTGTACATGCCGCTGCGCGAAGGTCTTGAATTGTTGGGCGGAACGGTTAACTGGAACGCGAAAACAATGACAGTTACATCGAAAGTCGGCAGCAAAACGATTGTGCACAAAGCCAAGAGCAGTACGGCCAAAGTAAACGGCAAGTCGGTAAACATGACGGCTTCCCGTTTCGTCGGCAACAAGCTCTACATCCCGCTGCGTGATGTATCCAAGCTGTCCGGTTACACGGTGAAATGGTACGGCAAAGACAATATGGTTTCGCTGATCGCACCTAAGTAAACGAAGTACAGCTGTACAGATCTTGAGAAACTGTTCCAAACATGATCGGACAGTAGACAAGACGCCTTTTTCCTTCGGGAAAGAGGCGTCTTTTTGTTTGTGGACGTAGGCGATCCTATTAATCGCTATACTTCCGTCAAGACGCGAAGTATATAGGCGATCCTATTAATCGCTATACTTCCGTCAAGACGCGAAATATGTAGGCGATCCTATTGATCGCTATACTTCCGTCCTTCCATCTCTTCTCATCATCCTTCAAGATAAAGGTACAAGATTTCAAAAAGAACGGCGAAGGAGGATATTCAAATGTTCAACGCTCATACAGACCCTACCGTATATGCCAACATCCAAACTGAACTTTCCCGTATCGAACGGGAAGAGAGTGTCCGGATTCTCTACGCCTGCGAGTCCGGCAGCCGTGCGTGGGGATTTCCTTCTCAAGATAGTGACTACGACGTACGGTTTTTGTACGTCCACGAATCCCATTGGTATCTGTCCGTATTCGATCGTCGCGATGTAATCGAGCGTCCGATCAGCGATCAGCTTGATGTTAACGGTTGGGATCTGCGCAAAGCGCTGCGGCTGTTCCGCAAAAGTAATCCGCCGCTGTTGGAATGGCTGCAGTCGCCAATCGTGTATCGCGAGATCCCGAAAGCGGCGGATGACATTCGCTCGCTGTCCGGCCCTGCTTTTTCGCCCAAAGCCTGTACGTTCCATTACCTGCATATGGCCCGCGGCAATTATCGGGACTACCTGCAGGGAGAGACGGTCCGCAGCAAAAAGTACTTCTACGTGCTGCGTCCGCTGCTTGCCTGCGCCTGGATCGAACGGTTCGGTGAACTGCCGCCAATGGCGTTCAACACGCTTATAGATACGCTGCTGGAAGAAGGTGAGCTCAAAATGGCGATCGAACGGCTGCTGGAACGCAAAAAATCCGGCATCGAATTAAAAGAAGAATCTCGTATTGAAGTTATCAATCAATATGTAGAAACGCAAATTGATTATTATGAACAGAGGGCTCCGCGAATGCCGGACCATGGCGAATCGGTCGATGATCGGCTTGATCCGCTGTTTCGCTCCGTACTGCGTATGGTCTGGAACGAGCAGCATTCAAGGACATCGTCCAACTAAGCCCGTTACCGGTATTTTCGTGTCTGCAAAAATTCGAGCATAGGGTGGAGGAACATGCCGATGGCCAGCAGGATCAGCAGCAAAGGAGAATGCGTGCCGTAAAGCCATTCTTCGCCGACAATTGTCAGTAAGAGCATGGCAAGCAAAATGTAATAGCCGAGCATTCCGCTTCTTTCCGAGATGCGGCGGCCCAATTCTTCATCTTCTCGAATGCCGTCATCTTCTCCCTTGGTGCCCCAAGCGATGGTGGAAAAGAAAAGCGTAAGCGCGGTTCCGATTCCGATGATTTCGTTAGAGCCCGTTTCTTGTCCCGAGACGATCTTGTACAGCGTAGAGCCGATAATAACCAGCGCTCCTACGCCTGAAATCCAACGCATAACTTTTTTGATGGTCATCATTTATTCCTTCCTTTCGGTATAAAACATTGTTCCATACTCAGCCCCAGTGTTTGTGCCAGATCAAAGGCAAGCTGCAGACTGGGATCGTATTTGTCATTTTCAATCGCATTGATCGTTTGTCGGCTGACATTGCACAATTCAGCAAGCCTGCCTTGGGACAGTCCGAGCCGTTCCCGATGTTCCTTGATTCGATTTTGCATGGCAGGACCGCCTTTTATAAAGTAAGATTGCTCAAAGGTGTAAAACATGTTTGACACATTGAGTGTAAACGAAAAAAGATGGGATGTAAATATTTAGGTGCAACTGCGAACAACTGCCGCTGGTAATTAACGCGTATATGCGTTACCGTAAATAAAGAACAAGCAGGCGGCGAAAGGGGAAGAAGGAATGAATGCGATTGTGGAAGTCAGAGGAGTGCGTCTAGGGGAAGGTGTGCCGAAAATTTGCGTTTCGATGACCGGACGAACAAAGGAAGAGCTGCTCGAAGAAGCGGAACTGCTCCGCTCGATCAAGCCGGACTTTGCCGAATGGAGAGTCGATTTTTTCGAAGCGGTCGATTCGCTTGACGATTCGTTTGAAGAAATCCTGGCAGTGCTTGCGGAGCTGCGCGAGCTGCTGGAGAATACGCCACTGATCTTTACGTTTCGGAGTTCCCGGGAAGGCGGTCAGCGTGAACTGGCGGAGGACAAATATATCCGGTTGAACCGTGAAGCGGCGGCTTCCGGTCATGCCGATATGATCGACATTGAGCTGTTCATGGGAGAGAATATCGTACGCGAACTGGCAGCCGAGGTGCGCCGGATCGGCGCTCTGTCGATCGTATCGAATCATGACTTCCATGGTACGCCGTCCAAGGAGGAGCTGACGGCGCGTCTGCGTCTGGCACGCGAACTAGGGGCGGACGTGCCGAAGATTGCGGTTATGCCGCACAATCCCGGCGACGTATTGGCGCTGCTTGAAGCGACCTACATTGTCAGCTCAGACGGGATCGGTCCGATCATCACTATGTCGATGGACCGTACGGGCGTCGTCAGCCGAATTGCCGGCGGTACGTTCGGCTCTGCGCTGACCTTCGGCGCGGCGAAGAAGGCTTCGGCGCCAGGACAGCTTGCCGTAGCGGAGCTGCGAGGCATCTTGAATACGCTGTATGGCGGCTGAACAGCGAGCTGTAATCTATCGGTAGCTGACGATTAAGTATCGATGCTTAGGAAAATAAGCTTGATCCAAAGAAAATGCACCTCAAATGCTCATTGCTTACCCGGAAGGGTGCAATGAGCATTTTAAGAGATGCATTTTCTTTGCTCACTTGTTTATTGATAGGGTTGGCCTTATGCCGCTTCCCTAAACGTTCCTTCGTTCTTCTTAGCGGCAGGCTCCCTGGGACGTGCGCTGAAGCTCGACTTCCGGATTCAGCGTAATTTCAAATGCACGCCACCAGATAAAGCCTGGGTCGTTCTGAGGAAGCCGGACATTGGCGTACTGTGCAAAACGCCAGTCGCGGGAATTCGGTTCACTCTCGCCTTGAGGAATACCGAATCGGCGGATGATACACGCCGGCGACTGAGAGCCGATTCCAAATGCCGGCATGGCAGCCAGCTCATTCGTACGTGTCTGCATGTCGCGGCGCAGCAGATCCGTAAGGAACTCATAGTCTTCCGGCGTATTGAAGATCCGCATATTTTGATCGGCCGTAACATTTGTATAAGGAGTGCGGGCACGGGATTCTGTCCGGATACTGCCGATCTCCAGCGTCTTGTACGAATAATCTTTGAGGAAACGCTTGAACAGTAGCGAGCCGTGCGCATCCAGCGCGAGGCCCAGCTGACGTTCCTGCGTTTCTTTTTTGAGGAAAAAGAAACGTGACAGCGCCATTCCCAGCGAGATGCCGATTTTGTTGCCTGCCGTATTCCAGCCGCTGTATCCCAGCAGGCTGCCTGTCGCAGGAGAAGCCAACAGCTCCGGCGTAACGACCGTACCGGCCGAGCCGCCGCGCGTAAAGTCAACGACCAGCGTCGGGATATGCGCCGAGCGATTTGCTTCGATGTGCGCTATAGCGCTGCCGATTGCATCTTCGCTCGTGAGGGCGACGAGTTCAAGTTCCAACGTACCGTTCTGCACTGCGCTTTTTTCTGTCTCTGCGTTTATAGCTGTGCTTCTTGCTTCTTCTACTCCATTCGTCGCTGCTTCATTTTCCGCTGCTTCATTCGATGCTTCGCGTTCTGCTTCGAATCCTGTTCCACTCTCCGCTTCGCCGCTGACCGGCGACCGACCGTCTCCCGTATAAGCGCCGCCTGCAATATCGATATGCCGTAAAATATTCGTATGCACATCCATATATTCATACGAATTGACGATCTCCGATCCGTCCCGGCCGAAATAGCGGACAGCGACAATCGGCTTGGTAGGCTGCATATCCGCATACAGATAAGCAGCCATACGAGCCAAGAGAACATGACCCAATCCATCCGCATCTGGCAGAATCACGGCACGTTCCGAATTTTGCCCGCCGCTGCCGCCCAGCTGTTCGTCGATCTGTCTTTCAATCCAGTTAATCTCGTTCGCCTGCACGCCCTGAATGGAAGCATCGTCGACGCCGAAGGCGGCAAAATCTACGCCCGCGTCCCGAACAAGTGTCTCTAATACATAACGGTTGGTCTTAAACTTGCGTCGACGAGCATTATAATAGCGTTCCTTGTCAAAATGAACGGTTTCCGGATAAGGCGTGCCGTCCGGTTGAAGATCGTAACTTTCAAGAATATCGCCGAATTCCGTTCGCTCGGGACGAGGCTTCATCATAAGAGCGCGGGACTCGGTGTAGGCTTCGATACTGAGCCCTTCGGCCATTGTCGTTGTAGCGAGGCGCATGATCGTATCGAGCAGGAAGATTGGCTTGCCCGGATAATCGCGTTTGAGATCGGCGATAACGTTCAGAAGAGCTGTCGTATTCGGATCATAATCCGGATAGTCGCCGCCTCCGTCTTCACGCAGCCTGCGGCTGCCGATCAGCCCGCCGTAGGCGAGCATGTCGATCGAGATAATAAATCCATCGGCTTGGGACGCATTTTCCTTCAAGAATCGGCCTACTGCAGCTGAATCGCCATATACCGCTCCGCTTGTACCGATCACTTCCGTTCCTTCGACTTCGGCCTTATCGTCCATCCGATTGCGAATGATGCTGCGCTCCGGCGTCAATACCTCAAGACCTGCCGCTTTACCTTGAACAATGACATCATCAAGATTGGCCGGACGGTCGTCCAGCGGTACGTATACTACTTTTTTCATTGTAACCTCTCCTTTGGATTCAATTTGGCGCTTGATCCGAAGTTCAGGACCGACGTCGGTCGGAATGTTCCGCCTTCACTTAGGGAGGAGGAAAAGGACTCCTTTTTACAACCGGAATCCGAAAAAAATTATAAGAATCGAAAAAACCTCTATTCCGTCTACGCGTTTTTTACGCAAATGGTTGTGGATATGTCGGTTTACTCAAATTGGTTCTACCCAAAAGGCAAAGGTTATATTATACTTATTACGAACACTTGTTCTCAATTTGGTATGGGAGGCGAGAGAGATGGAAACAGAAACGATCGATCATTACCGGCAGGCATTGAAACGTGCAGCTTGGAGAGAACGTTATCGGCAGCGTGTTCGCTATGCGAGAGAATGGGCGTGGAGCGAAACGGGCAGAGAGAACATGGAAGCCGATCCGAATGTGCTGGGAGCAGAACTTTCAATGCGTGAGTATCTTGAACTTATTCCTTTTGACAATGGTAGGGAGGTAATTAAAGCGCTCTTTGCGGAAGGCAAGACAGAAACGGCCGCTGCAGCCGAGCTGCAGATCAGTCAGCAGGGGGTGAACAAGTGGAAACGGAAATCGCTCGAGCATCTGCGTCAGAGTCTGAGTTTGTAAGTCTACTGGAGCGTTCGCGGGCAGGTGATGCCGAAGCGCTGCAGAGCCTGGTTGAGCTGCTGGATCCCGATATTGAAAGACTCAGCCGGAAAATGATGATGGAGAAAAGCGATGCCAAGCAGACGCTTAAGACCGAACTCATTGCTATGGTATTTCGAAAAGAGTGAAGCATTTTATGTTTGTTTGGGAGCCAGGTGTGCCTCATTGGAACTTCCGTCAGCGTTTTTCATTGACTTATCAAACATCGGACCGATATAATAGCATGTGCAATAGATGGATATGCAAGTATATGTCGTGCAGTCGCAAGATAGCTTGGAAGAGGAGCGGAACTATGGAAAATGAGGCGGATACACTTGGATTTCGGCTGTCCAGAACTTACTTGGCTTATGCCAAAGCGGCGGGTAAAGTAACGGCAGCGGAAGATATGACGCCTGAACAATACGGTGTGCTGCACCGATTGACTCTCGTCGATGGCATATCGCAGAAGAAGTTGGCCAGTCTGCACGCACGCGACCAAACATCGATCAGTAAGGCGCTCGACAAGCTGGAACAGAAAGAGATGATTGTTCGTCGAGCCAACCCTGTTGATCGTCGAAGCGTGCTGGTCTATCTGACGGAAAAAGGACGGGAAACGGTAAATGTGCTGACCCCGCTTATGCAGTCACATAATGGCGAGGCTATCGAAGGGTTGTCGGAGGAAGAGTTGAACCTATTCATTCGGGTACTGGACCGTATATTCGGTAATCTGTCCGAATGAATTTTTTTGAGCGAATAGATGCATATTCATCTATTTGGATTTAAGGTAGCGTAGAAACACGAATTTTGTACCAAGAGGAGAGAAATAACGTTGAAACAAGCTTTTAGAACTTTAATGGGAATTACTCAAACCCGGATCGGAATCGTCTTTTCGCTGTTCGTTCCGCTTCTGTTCACTCTGCTATGGATGACTGGCTATCACGACGCGACTCAGCGAATCGATCAATTGAATGTCGCTGTCGTCAACGAAGCTGGAGAGGCAGGGACAGCCGTATCAGCGCAGATTGCCGCGAACGCACCGTTCCATACCGAATCCGTTAATCATGCCGATACGGCACAAGCGGCAATGGACGCCGGAGATTACTCGATGGTTATTGTCATTCCGGCAGACTTTGCTTCCGGTCTTCAGAACGGCTCGGCAAAGCTGACCTATTATATCAATCAGGGTACGTCAGAAGTGGCTTCGGCGATGGTTGAAGGTGCAGCTGCACGTCTGACTGCAGGGATGAACGAGGCCATCGCCGGAACTTCGGCGGCCGAGCCGGTGCAGTCTGAGATCGTTAAGACGCACGAACAGAACAACTTTGCAGTTACAATGCTGCCGATGATTCTTGGATTTATTCCATACATTGCGATGATGACGGCCAATATCCAGCTGAATATCTCGTCGCAGATTATGAAGCGAAACCATGGGAAATGGCAGATCTTCTGGAGTCGTCAACTGCTGCTCCTGCTGATTTCGGTCTTTGCACCGCTGATTATAATCGGCGTGGCTCAGCTGTTTGCCCAACCGGCCGCTTCCTTTGGAAGCATGTGGATGCTGCTTGGCTGCGTCTTCCTGGCAAGCGCATGCGTAACCCAAATGAGCTTCGCTTTGTTCGGAAATGCTGCTCCTCTGTTCAATGTCGCACTCGTGCCGCTTCAGCTGATGACAGCGGGCAACATCATTCCGGCCGCCATGCTGGCGCCGTTCTATCGTCACTTTGGCAGCTTCCTTCCCGCCCCGAACGGGATTCAAGGTTTTATGCGATTGATCTATAACGGCAGCGGAGCAGGTACATTTATGCTGCACCTTCTGTTGATTGCGCTCGTTACCTGGGCAGTCACCCTGCTGCGTGTACAGCTGCAAAATCCGGCTCCTTCGCCGGCCGCTGCAGGCGGACAGCCGGGAAGTGCCGCTGCGTCCCATTAATCGAAAGTTTGAGGACTGATGACCGTCATACGAATGTCGAATGTCGAATGTCGAACGCCGAGCAGGCAGGGCGAAAGGACGGAATGAAAGGTCAACATGATCAAAAGGAGCGGATTGTCTATGATTTATCGTCATCTTATGGTAGCTTACGATGGATCCGAACATGCGCTGCGTGGGCTGGAACAAGCTCGCGCCTTGGCAGGCGGAAAAGCTGCAATCGACATTGTATATGTCGATCCGGCGGAGTCGGAAGTGCTTGAAGAACCGCTGGTTTTCTACACGAACGATTTGGAAGAACGTTTAGACCGCGATATTCGGGAGCAGGAGGCAGCGCTGCGCAAGCTTGCGGAAGATATTCCGAATGCCCGAGGCGTTGTACTTGGAGGACATGCTGCTAAATCACTGCTTAAATATGCGGAAGAAACAGACGTGGATCTGATTGTCATAGGCAGTCGGGGACTGGACGGATTGCGGGAGCTGCTGCTCGGCAGCGTTAGTCATAATGTAGCCCAGCATGCGAAAGTGCCGGTATTGATCGTCAAATAAAAGAGGAGACTTCCGTCTCCTCTTTTTATTGATTTTTATTGGGGCCCAATAAATTATTTTTACGAAAATCACGAATGGACAGCGACAAAAGGCCGATTATTTCGTTCATACTTATAGGAGAACGGTTTGCATAAAAGCCGGATTTCACCCCACTCCAAGGAGGATTTACGATGAAAATCGAAACGGGACATGGAATCATCAGCATAACAGAGAAGGCGCTGCAAAAAATCGTGGCCGGAGCGATTGCCGAAACGGAAGGTGTCGCACTGACCGCGAACGAATCGGCGAGTCTGCCGGAACGGCTGCGTGCGGCAGGCCGAAATGGCCGCATTGCTCTGCGGATGGGAGAGGCAGGACTTGAGATCGAGCTGCGAATCGACGTACGATTCGGTATGCGCATCCAGGAAGTATGTCGAAAGCTCCGCGACAACGTTCGCCTTAGCGTAGAGAAGTTGGCTGGGCTGCCGGTCCATGTGATTGAGGTTGCTGTAGAAGGTCTGAGCGGGACGCGAGCCGACCGGGTCGGCGGAGCTTTTTCCGTCTAGTGACTTAAGGGGTTGAGCTTTTGCTTCCGGAGACACATAATAGACACAGAACTTTCTATCCTGTACAGGTCCAATGACGAAGTGGATCGGATAGGATACTATACCGGAAATGGAGCGCCGATTCTTGAAAACATTCAAAAAAGTCTATATCGAAATTACGAGCGTATGCAATCTGTCCTGCCACTTCTGCCCGCCGACGGCTCGTCAGGCGAAATTTATCAAGCCGGAAACGTTTGCGCAAATTTTGGACAAGATTGATCCGCATACAAATCATATCTACCTGCATGTCAAAGGTGAACCGCTGCTGCATCCGAAGATCGACGTACTGCTCGATTTGGCGAATGAGCGAGGTTTTAAGGTCAATATCACGACGAACGGAACCTTAATTGAGAAAAACCGTCATAAACTGCTCGGCAAGCCGGCACTGCGCCAGATGAACTTTTCGCTGCACAGTTTCGACGGTCATGCCGGCTCCACAGACCGCAACGGCTATCTGGCCGATATTTTGACATTTGTGCGTGACGCGTCGGAGCATGAAGTTTCGAACAAAGTCGTGTTTTCTTTCCGGTTATGGAACTTGACCGAAGACAATATGACCAACGCTGCACGCAGCCGCAACCGTGAGACGCTGGAACTGATTGAGCGCGAATACAATCTGGATTACCGGATTGAAGAGAAGTTTGAGCGGGGCAAGGGACTGAAGGTAGCGAATAACGTGTACCTCAATCAGGATCATGAGTTCCAGTGGCCGAGCCTGAGTGCACCGGAAGATGACGGAAAAGGGTTCTGTCATGCGCTGCGCAGCCATGCGGCCATTCTGGTCGACGGAACAGTTGTGCCGTGCTGCCTGGACGGGGAAGGCGTGATTAACCTGGGAAATGTGCTGGAACAGGAATTTACCGACATTATCGAGAGCAAACGCGCCAACGATATCGTCTACGGTTTCTCGCGTCGCGAAGCGGTCGAAGAGCTGTGCCGCAAATGTGGGTATCGGAAGCGGTTCGGAGCCTGAAGAGAAGACCCGGGAAGAACGGCGGAATCCGGACCGATAGTTGAATCGAAATGCGGCGAACAAGGCGAAAGTCCTGCATCGAACCTGCCGCCCAATCTAACGAATCCTCCTACCGTTATTCAGCCGCATTTTCGACTTTTCGAAATCTAACGAATCGTAGTCACGCTATCGAGCTGCCTGTAGAGCGAATCGGCTTTAAAATGAACGAATAAGGATATGAGGATTCTTTAAAACTTGAAAGTAGAGCGAAATAGCAGATTAGCGTGATAAGGATTCGTTAGCGGTAGGCTGTGTCGAGCAGAAAAGACGCAGAAATAGTGAAAAGCAGTCGTGCCATACAGGTACAGGTACAGGTACGACTGCGGTAAAGCTGAATATGCGATCATCGTTTATTTGATGGCGAGCAAATTGTAGAGACCGCTTCGGCGGTCTTTTTTTATGCACTCTTGTCAGCAGCCTGCACTTTCATTCCGCGCTTTTGGACTTTTATTCCGGGACCAAATCTACATTTCAAACTTTTACTCCGTGTTTTGATACCAAGCGTTCACTTCGTGTTTGATGGCAAGCGTCCAGTTCACGTTTTCGCGCTGTCTTGCCGAGCCGTCGTAAAAATTTCAACGAATCGATTTCCGTCATCATTCACAAATCCGAGTCATCCGCTTTGCTTTCCTGCACTTTTTTTCTCTATAATGAAAGAAAGCATGCAGAGGCAAACGGAGAGGATGAGCGGAATTGAGACAAAAGGCGATCGATGCATTTGTAAGAAATGACCGAGAACAGAAGTTGGCGGTCTGGGCGGACAGCCTGGCAGAGCGTTTTGCGGAGCGCGCCGCGAAGCACGACCGCGAAGGCTCGTTTCCATTCGAGAATTTCGAAGAACTTAAAGCAGCGGGTTACGCGAAGCTGACCTTGTCTGCGGAGCAGGGCGGCGACGGACTGTCGCTGTACGAATGGCTCCTGGTACAAGAACGAATTGCACGCGGTGACGGCTCAACCGCACTCAGCGCCGGTTGGCACGGCGGCATGATGCTGCATTATCGCGAGACCAATATTTGGCCGGAGCCAAGTTATTCGGATTTCTGCCGCGACGTTGCGGAATCGGGGGCGATGATCAACAAGTATGCCAGCGAGCGCGCGACCGGCAGCCCGACTCGCGGCGGTCGTCCGCAGACGACGGCCGTACGCGTCGACGGAGGCTGGAAGCTCACGGGGCGCAAGACGTACAGCACTTTAAGTCCGCTGCTGACGGACTATATCGTCAGTGCAGGTATCGAGAATTCGCCTGATGTCGGCGACTTTGTTGTGCGGCTGGGATCCGCAAATCCGGGAAGCGACACCGCTGCGAAATCGTGGAATGCCGATGTATCGGCCAGCTCGCCGTTTGCTTCCGGCGGCGCGGCACTACCGGATCGGACAGAAATCGCGCGCCGTGCCGAAGCTTCGGAGCGCCGAGCGGCCGCACTGCGCACCCAGGCAGGAGTAACGCTCGAAGAGACGTGGGATACGCTCGGCATGCGGGCAACCGGAAGCCATGATATTGTACTGCAGGATGTCTTTGTGCCGGACGAACAGGTAATGGGCATTTATACGATGGGACAGTCCAAAGGCGGCATCGACGATGGCGACGGCTGGCTGCTGCATATTCCGGCCTGCTATCTCGGTATTGCGTATGCGGCAAGGGATTACGCTCTAAACTTTGCGAAAAATTATACGCCGAACAGCCTGAAGGAGCCGATCGGAACGCTGCCGCATATCCGGCAGTGGATCGGTCAGATTGAAAGCGAACTTCGTCTGGCGCGTACGGCGCTGTATGATATTGCGGATCGTTGGGATCGCTATCCGGAAGAACGAGCCTCAATGCGTCCCGAATTCGGCTGGGTGAAGTATAACGCCACTCATCTCGCCGCACAGGTCGTCGACAAATCGATGAAGATTGTCGGAGGCTCCAGCTTGTCGAGAAGCGTGCCGCTGGAACGCTATTACCGCGATGTGCGGGCCGGTCTGCATAATCCGCCGATGGAAGACGCCGTGCTGCAGACGTTGGCGCGTACGGCGCTGGAAGAGTAGCACAGAAACGGATCAGATCAAAGACTGAATTTGCTGTCCAAAGACAGCAGGCGATCGACCCACTCTTCAAGCCGACGCTGTACGACCGATAGTTCCTCGTCGATCGGCATGAGCAGATGGCGCTCTGCCGGGGGCAGCAGCGGGATAAGCCGCAGGGCGAGCTCGTCGCCATTGGACTGTCCGAAATAGTAGACATACAAGGCTTCTCCGCCGAGCGTATGGGTGACCAAAAAAGAAAATTCCAATTCGTCCCGGAATACTTCGGCATGTCCGCGAATATTCGGATTTCCAAAAACATGTGTGCCTTTCAGCTTGCCGAGTTTGTATAAAAATCCGTCCAGCTGCGCCTGCGTCAGATGATAATCTTCCATGTAATAACTTTCGAAGGGCTTGCCGGGGCAGGTATCGAACGTTTCAAGATTCAAGACAAATTCTGCCCCCTTGCGCAGCACAGGATTGTGATAATCCCAATTTGGAGAGTCTAAAATGTAAGGTTTCAGCAGAGTCCGGACCAAATAATCCATGTTACTGTGGTCCAGATTCGATCCGTAGGTAATCAGCAGCTTACGCTTACGGATTTCGGTGAGGTTTTCATAATTGACGATAGGGATTGCTCCTTTGTATATACTTTTTCGTAATGGGGTTCAGATACTTGAACGCCCCTGATTTATCTGTCGTTACGATACAGATTCGTCAAGGATTCGTCACGAATTCGTCGATTTTTCAATTTATTGACCCGTAGGGTCTTTTCCGGGGTAATCATAGGTTAGAGGTTTAGCGGCCGAAGACGGATCCGCTGAGCCGCTCGATCACGGAAGGAGCGTGCAAGCATGGCAAAAGTGATTATGGGTAAAGTTCGTTCGAACACGCAGGGGGACGGCAGAGCAACGCTCGGCACCTATCTGTTCGACTGCCTGAAAAAAGAAGGCGTGACGGAAGTATTCGGTGTGCCAGGCGATTACAATTTTACGCTGTTCGATACGCTGCAGCAGTGTGAAGGAATTAAGGCGGTGCCTACCCGAAACGAGCTGAACGGCGGATATGCTGCCGATGGCTACGCGAGGGTCAAGGGTCTGGCAGCGCTGATTACGACGTTCGGGGTAGGCGAATTGAGCGCGGCCAACGCAATTGCAGGGGCTTACAGCGAGAATATCCCAATAATTCATATTGTCGGTTCGCCGAAATCGGAGAAGCAAAAGCAGCACAAATTTATGCATCATACACTAATGGATGGCGATTACGATGCCTTCCGCCGGGTATTCGAGCCGATCTCGGCCTATACGGCTGTGCTTACGCCGAGCAATGCAATGGCAGAAATCCCTAAGGCGATCTCTATCGCCAAACGGACGAAGAAGCCGGTCTATCTGTCGGTTGCCCTTGATCTGGTACAGCAGCCGCTTTCGACGAAGGTACCAAAGCTGGAACAGGCAAAAACAAGCGAGTCTTCGCTGAGATCGGCGTCGAAACAGGCTCGCAAGATGCTTAAGCCTGCCAAACAGGTAGTGCTGCTTAGCGATGCCAAGGTGAAAAGCTGGGGCTGGGAATCGCTGGTACGCGAAGTGGCAGAGAAGATGCAGATTCCCGCTGCCTCGACGACAATGGGCAAGGGAGGTTTCGACGAAAGTCATCCGAATCATATCGGGATGTATGGAGGGGCATTCGGCAGCAAGAAAGTACAAGAAGTTGTCGAAAGTGCCGACTGCCTGATTGTAGCGGGTTTCGTGCCTTCGGATGTCAATCTGGCCAATGAAACGGCTCAACTGAATCCGAAAAAGATGATCATTGTGCAGCCGGAATCGGTAACGATTGGCGGCCAGGAGTACAAAGACATTCTGGGCGAAGATATGCTGCGCGAATTGTCGGCTCTTGGGTTGACCGCGGAACCTCCGATTCCTGCCGCCGATCGTCCGTATAACAGCGGTACACAGCTCGACGGCAGCCACCCGCTGACGGCGCAGGAATACTATCCGTTGATTCAGCGTTTGCTGCAGCCGGGCGATATTGTTATTGCGGAGACGGGTACATTCGCTTACGGGCTGTCGCAAACCCAGCTGCCGCAGGGAGCGACCTACATCGCGCAGGGAGGTTGGCAGAGTATCGGTTATGCAACACCGGCCGCGCTTGGTGCCTGCATGGCCGCGCCAAAACGGCGGGTTCTGCTGTTCACAGGCGACGGATCGCTGCAGCTGACCGTGCAAGAGCTCAGCTCTATGATGGAATACGGGTGCAAACCGATTGTTTTCGTATTGAACAACGGCGGGTATACGATTGAAAAGTATTTGAACTTCCGTGTACCGGTCGAAGATCAACCGTATAACGAAATTCCGGGATGGAATTATACGAAATTGGTCGAAGCATTCGGCGGTAACGCTCATACGGAACAGGTACGAACGATCGGAGAATTGGCTCGGGCTTTCCACGATTCCGAACTTCAGCGGACAGATAAGCTGTGCTTAATCGAGATGATTGTGCCTGATGATATGGACGCGCCTGAATACTTGAAGCTTATGAGCGATGAATTAGAAAAGCAGGAAAAAGGCTGAAGATAGCCCATTCGGCAGTAAAAGCTGTTCCTCATTAAATATACAGACTGTGCTGTCGATTTCCCTTACCGGGAAGTCGACAGTTTTTTTATGATTCAACAAAAAATAGTCCGGAGTACTGAAACTTTAGACTCTGCCTAAGCGTCTATATTATTGATGCGCCTGTAAGGCGCTTTTTACATTTTGAAGATAAGGGGAGATATGAGGTGGAACAAGGATGATGGCAAAAGGCAGAGAAATGGCATTCGGCAGATTATTGGTTGCGGCGGTTCTTGCTTTGGCGGCGGTGTTTTTCTTGTCGGTTCAGGTCAGTCAGGCAGCTTCGACGACGAAGATCGTAATTGATGACAGGGAAGTGACCGATGCCAGAGACGTACTGACTGTAAAAGGGACAACAATGGTTCCGATTCGAGTAATCTCGGAAGAGCTGGGATACCCGGTAGGATGGAATTCCGGCAGCCGACAGGTGACGGTCGGAGCTTCAAGCGATCAAGTCACGCTGACACTCGGAAGTCGTTCGGCAATCTCGGGGGCCGGAACAGTTACGCTCGAACAAGCTCCTTTCTTACAGGCGAATACAACGTATGTACCGCTTCGCTTTGTAAGTACGGAGATGGGCCTTAAAGTCAAATGGGACAACAAAGTAAAAACGGTGTACCTGCAGTCCCCGCTTCCTCTTGAAGCGCCGCGGCCTTCCGTACCGAATGACAACGGCAGTCAGCCGGCGCCGGGCGGTATGCCGAATACGGCTGCGTTGGTCGAGCAGGTCAGCTTCAGCGAAAACCGTCTGATGATTGGACTCAGCGGCAGTGTTACGCCGAAAGTCTCGGCGATCGGTTCACCGAACCGGATCGTCATCGACCTGCCGGACACTTCGTTCAGCCCGGTATTCGCCGAAGGACAAGGGCTGCTGATCGGTCAGCAGGGCAGTATCGCCGCACAGGGATCTGCCGATGTGAGCGGCATCCGCTTCGCACTCAACAATGATTCGCCGATGCGGGTGCGGATTGTTATCGATTTGAACAAGGCCAAAAATTACGAAACGTATCGGGAAGGCAATCTGTTCTTCATCGATCTGAACAAGGCCGGCGGAACTTCCACGCCAGGGGTCGGAGACAATGGCAAAAGAATCGTCGTTATCGATCCTGGACATGGCGGCGAAAAACCGGGTGCTATCTATACCGGCGGACCGACGCTTAAAGAGAAGGACGTTAACCTGGATATGGCACTTAAGGTCGAAGCGCTGCTGAAGCAGGTTGAAGGTCTGGATGTCGTCATGACGCGCAGTGACGACACGGACGTGTCGCTTCAAGGACGGGTGGACATTGCCGAAAGTCTCGATGCCGACATTATGGTTTCGATTCATGCAAACAGCATGCCGCGCGGTACCAAGCCGACGAGCGGTACGGAAACCCTGTATACCAAGCCCGAGAGCAAGACATTGGCGGAGACGATCCACAAGCATGTGATCCAAGCGACTGGACTGCCGGATCGGAGGGCAAAATACCAGAATCTGTATATTGACCGGAGATCGAATCTGCCGACCGCATTGGTCGAAACAGGCTTCCTGTACGCCGGAGGCGATGTGGAGAAGATTACGGACCCGGCATGGCAGAATCGGGTAGCCGCTGCGATTGTGGCAGGCATTCGAGAATATTTGGATTTATAAATCAAAAGAGGACCGCCATTTGGCGGTCCTTTTGATTTGCCTGAAAAACTCGTGACTTCAACTGTCGTCTTATCGGTTAAAAGGACTTAGACCTCTGCAGTTGTATTCAGGTAGGCGGGATAAAAAGGAGCGGATCGAATAAGATGAGGGCGGAAAATACAGGATCGCCAAACAAAGACACCGGCCGCAAGAAAATTTCTGACAGTGGATCGCTTTCACCGTTAGCGCTGTGTCTGCTCGCTTACGGAACTGCCGGGATCGTATCGGGAATGCTGCTCGGTCTGATGCTTAAAGCGATCCAGACGATGACCGGACACCGTGTATATCGGCTTCTGCTGAATGCGGACTATGTGCCGGTACTAAAAGAATTCCGTTTAAGTGAATGGACGGAGTTCGTGATTCATCTGGTAATCTCTGTAGTGCTCTGCATTGTACTGGGCCTGCTTTGGCAGAGAAGATCGCGTAACAAGATTCCTTCTGCGCAGCAAATGGTAGGCGTAACAGCAGCGATTGGTGCCCTGATCGGCCTGCTTCTGTATCCGACGACGCTGTTGTCCGCAGGAGGCACGCCGCCAATCGACAGTCTGCCTGCATGGTTGTGGTGGGGTGTTATACATCTGCTGTACGGTGCCGCATCCGGTCTGCTGCTGCATACAATTCTCACACTGCGTGTACTTCGTCCATATTCGTAATATTCCAACGTTTTCCGCCCTTGGAAATGTACAGTTGAAGTGAGGGTGAGACGTTTCGAAGAATATGGAGAGTGTTTCTTGTTCAAACAAGCATGCCTACTGCTGCGCCAATTGTAAATTAAATATTAAAATTATAAGCAAAAATAGTGACACAGGATATGAATTGCCTTATAATTTAGACGATTAAGAAATGAAACAGCACAAAAAAGTACTGGTACAAGGAGGGCTTGGTTATTCTATCCCTGCAGAAAGTCAGTAAGACGTACACGGCGCAGGGCCAGACGTTTCAGGCCGTCCTTCCCGTCAGCATGGAAATTGAGACGGGCGGCATCTACGGCATTATCGGCACAAGCGGGGCAGGAAAATCGACGCTGCTGCGTCTGATGAACCTGCTGGAACGGCCGGACAGCGGTCACGTCCTGTTGGAAGGCCGCGATCTGATGACGATGAGCGAACGAGAACTGCGTGAAGCGCGCCGTTCAATGGGCATGATTTTTCAGCAGTTCAATCTGGTTCACAATCGAACGGTGCACGGTAATGTTGCATCGGCGTTGGAGCTGGCGAGAACGCCCAAACGGGATCGCGAGCGTCGAGTCATGGAAGTGCTGAGTTTCGTTGGCCTTGAAGACAAAGCGAAGCAGTACCCGGCACAGCTGAGCGGCGGTCAGAAACAGCGAGTGGCGATTGCCCGGGCGCTGGCAAGCAGTCCGAAGCTGCTGCTGTGCGACGAACCGACCTCGGCGCTCGACCCTCAGACGACGGAAGATCTGCTGAACGTGCTGATGCATATCAACCGGACGCTCGGGGTTACAATTGTTATTGTCACACATGAGCTGGAGGTTGTTCGACAGATTTGTACGCATGTATCAGTGATGGAGATGGGCGAGGTCATTGATACGTTCGATCTGCCGAAGCGTGAAGGAGAAAGCGTTCGTCCTAAGCTCTCCTATCGTGAGCAGATCCTGGGGACTGTCGGCAAGGAGGCAGAATTATGACTCTTGATCGGTTTATGGAAATATGGGCTCAGTATGATGATCAGATCTGGGAAGCAATTGGCCAGACGTTCTATATGGTTGGAATGTCGACCCTTGCGGCCATAATTCTGGGCATTCCGCTAGGAACGCTAATCTATTTGACGCGGCCAGGCGGTATGCTGGCGAATCGTCCCACATCGGTATTCCTGAATACACTGGTCAATGTGATTCGATCTTTTCCTTTTCTGCTGTTGGTCGTCTTCATGTTCCCACTGACAAGAGCGATTGTCGGGACGACAATTGGAACGACGGCAGCAACTATTCCGCTTGCGATCGTGGCGGTAGCCGGCTATTCGCGGCTCGTCGAACAGGCGTTGGTGGAAGTACCGCGCGGCGTCGTAGAAGCAGCCCGATCAATGGGGGCTTCGCGCTTAGAGATTGTGTATAAATTTCTGTATGTGGAAGCCCGTTCCGGACTGGTTCTGGGACTGACGACTTCCATTGTTAGCTTCATCTCCTATTCTACGGTCGTTGGCATCGTCGGAGGCGGCGGAGTAGGCGATTTTGCGATCCGCTACGGCTACCAACGCTTCGAGATGGATGTCACAATCTGCATGATTGTGCTGATGATCCTGCTGGTTCAGATTGTGCAGGTCGCTGGTAGTACCCTTTCACGCAAGATCGACAAACGATAACCGGTAATTCGGCAACAACACACTTATAAATGGGGGTATATCATCACTATGAAAAAATCTTTCTTCCTTATCCTTGCCGCGCTGATGCTTGTTCTGGCCGGCTGCGGACAAGCTGCTCCAACGTCCACCGACACGACGAATAACACAACTGGCGGAGAAGCTGCCCCAAGCGAAAGTCAGGAACTGACTACGTTGAAAGTCGCTTCGCTTCCGGCACCGATGGATGCGATTCTGCTCCTGGTAAAGCCGCTGCTCGTTGAAGATGGCATCAATCTGGAAATTGTTGAGATGTCGGACAATATCCAGCCGAACGACGCGCTGGCGAACAAGGAAGTCGACGCAAACTTCTTCCAGCACGTTCCGTATGCGGAAGCGTACAATGAAGCGCGCGGCGCCAACATCGTACCGGTACAGCCCGTATACAATGCTCTGTATGCAGGTTACTCAAGCAAGCATAAGTCGATTGAAGAACTGCCGAACGAAGCGGTTGTTGTTATTCCGAACGATCCGCCGAATATTGCACACTCGCTGCTGCTGCTTGAACAGAACGATCTGATTGAATTGAAAGAAGGAGCCGGGATCAAAGCGGGACTGAACGATATTACATCCAATCCGAAGAACCTCCAGTTCAAGGAAGTCGATCTGCTGACACTCAACCGCATGATGGACGACGCGGATCTGGTTACGATGTATCCAGCTTATGCCAAGCCGCTTGGACTGTCTGCCAAAAAAGATGCTTTGATTGTTGAAAAAGACATGCAGGCGTTTGCCATTACCCTCATGGCGCGTGAAGATAACAAGGATGACCCGGCGATCCAGAAGCTGGCTGAGCGTATGAGTGGTCCAGAAGTCGAGAAGTTCCTTGAAGAAGAATATACCGATACGTATCCAGCGTTTTAATATTTCCAGAGAATCATGAAAAGACCGATTGGCTTCTGCCAATTGGTCTTTTTTTGTCGAAAAAAGGGAGAAAGTCTTAATTAAAGCAATATACCTGCCGAAATAGTATGGAGAACAATTGAATTTGTGGAAATTATACTGCACAACAGAGGAGAGGCAGCGAATTGAAATTTACAATTAGACAAAAGTTAATCGGTGGATTCGGAATCATGATCGTATTGATTGTCGTATTGAACAGCCTTACGAACATGGGAACAAATTTTTTGAAGCAGCGCGCGGATGAATTGAAAGAACGAGATATTCCAAGTGTCGTTATGCTCGAAGAGATCAATGATCGCTTGAAAACGATTGATCTGCTGATCATGCGAAATATTTTGGAAACAGAAGACTCTGAAATGGGTAAAAGCATCACGGCGATCAATCAAGCACAGAATGATTTGAACGGAACTATAGAATCTTATTCCTCATTGGTAAGATCAAAGGAAGAAAAAGAGGAAGCTGCCGCTTTTAAAGAAGCTGCTGTCGGCTACCAAAATGCCGTAATGCAGATTCTCGAATTGTCGGAAGTGAACAGAGACGACGAGGCCACCCAGCTTCACAAGCAAACGCAGGAACTTGTAGTTGGAATGACTGATGCTCTAGAAACGGCTATAGCTGGAAAAGTTGACACGATGAATCGTGCAGCTGAGGCGCAGTCGGGAGCAGCACGTATCATTTTGAAAGTGTCGATCGCTTCTCTGGTAGTAGCGGTAGTTCTGGCGGTTCTGCTGACAATACTGATCTCGCACAGTATCAGACGTCCGCTGAATGCCATGATTGCGGAGGTCGATGCGATGGCAGAAGGGAAATTAGACAGGCTGGATCAAATTCCGACGAACCTTAAAGGCGAACTGAAGCAGATGGCCGATTCGCTGCGCCGAATGGGTCAGAATCAGCGCAATATTTTACTGGAAGTTGAACGGACATCCGAACTCTTGTCGAAGGCGGCCGCAGAATTTACTTCGGTAGCCCAGGAAAGTGCAGAGGGCGCCGAACATTCTGCTACCTTGATGCAGAATATGGCGGAGTCGAGTGAGCTGCAGCTGGAGAGTTCGCGTTCGAGCGGTCAGCAGATGCAGCAGATGATGGAGCAAATCTTAGTTATCCGGGATCGGATTGGACAGACTTCCGAAACGGCAGAGAATGCGAGCGCTCATTCGAAGCAGGGGGGCGAAGTAGTTGGTGAAGCGGTCCGGCAGATGGAATCAACCTCGCAGGGCATGCAGGAAATGACTGAAGCTGTCGAAGCGTTGAATCGGCGCTCAATCGAGATCGGTGAGATCGTTCAGTTGATTACGAATATTGCCAAGCAGACTAATCTGCTGGCGCTCAACGCTTCGATTGAAGCGGCGCGTGCGGGAGAGCATGGCAAAGGCTTTGCAGTTGTTGCCGGAGAAGTAGGCAAGCTGGCCGAACAGTCTTCCAACTCTGCGTCGCAGATCATTGATATGATTCATCTGGTGCAGTCGGACGCCGAGCGGCTTAGCGGTGTGATTGTACAGGCTGCCGGGCAGGTGTCGGCAGGACGCGAAGCGATTCATGCTACAGGGGGACTGTTCCAAAGCATCCGGGAAGCGGTCGGACAGGTCGGTGTACAGAGTGAGCAGGCTGTGCGGGCTACCGGCGAAATGGTTCAGGTTGTCGAGACGGTAGCGTCTTCCATCATGCAGAGTGGAACACAGACGGAACGTGCTGCAGAGGAAATTCAGAGCGTGTCAGCCGTTTCCGAAGAGCAGGCAGCAGCGATGGAGGAAATGTCAGCCAGTGCTGTATCGCTGTCGGAGATGTCCACCGAACTGCAGCGTTTGGCCGGACAATTTAAACTGTAAATTTTGGTTAAAACCGGTCTCTTTCTTAAATGAAAGAGGCCTTTTTGCCGATAAAAGACAAATAGCCTGTTAGTTAGATACTAAGCGAGCGATCAGGTATGAGACAGACAAAGGGGATGAAGGGCTTGAAGGGAGTACAAAAAGGATTGCAAAAACTGTTGGCGGCCGTGTTGGCGGCAGCGCTGCTGACAGGGACAGCGGCATTCGTTCAACCGGGCACGGCAGAGGCGGCAAGCGTCTGGAACGTCTACAACGATGCAAGACGCCTGGATGCACAGGGGAAATACGCACAGGCTATCGCAAAGTACGAGCAGGCGGGACGAACAATGGCGGCCAGCCGCGAATACGGCAACGCCGGACGCATGTATCGCAACGCGGGGGATGCGTACATCAAGCTGAATCAGTACGATAAGGCCGTAGCCAGCTATGATCTGGAGTCAGCTTATTATGCGAAGGTCAATCTAGTACAGGACAGCATTGCGGTCAAGCGTAAAGCCGATGCGCTGCGCAGTTCGGTAGAGCTGTATTACGAAACGGGTCTGTCTTCTGCGGCGATTAAGAATCGCAGCCGAAATCTGGCACCTCTGGAGCCGGCCAACGGCATTCTGATCGGCGCCTATGCGGAACAGAACAAGAAGACGCACAATTCGGCAGGCGGTAAATTCTATACCGATGAATATCCGAAGTTTTCCGGGAAAAAGCATGCCGGTTACCTGATCTATTTCACGTACGGGCAGCCGCTTTCTTCAATCCAGAGACATATCAAAAAAGCCAAAGAGAACGGTACCGCGATCGAGCTTGGCGTGCAGCCGCTTAATGGATTGGGCGAAGTCAAAGACAATGCCTACCTGCGTCAGTTGGCCAAGGATGCGGCGGCGGCGGAAGTCCCGATCTTTTTCCGCTTCGCCAATGAGATGAATGGCAACTGGGCACCATGGAAAAGCACACCGAAAACTTATATCGAAAAATTCCGGCTCGTGGCGGACGTGTTTCACAAAGAAGCCCCTGACAATGTCGCGATGGTTTGGGCACCGGGCGCCAATCCGATCGACAATATTCAAAGCTATTATCCCGGCGACAAATACGTCGATTGGGTCGGCGTGAGCCTGTACTCGATCTACAATCCGACAAATGATCCGCTGAAGCAGGGCATCGACCGCAGCAGTCATATCGCCAAGCTGGATGCCATCTACAATTGGTATGCGGACAGAAAGCCGATTATGATTGCAGAAGGTTCCGTATCGTATATGTATCCGGAAAAAATGCGCGACGTGACCGATTGGTCCGTTTATCAGACGCAGCAGCTGTACGCGACGCTGCCAATGAAGTATCCGAAGGTAAAAGCCGCATTCTGGTTCGATGTCGACTCCAAGGGTAAGACCGACCGGGTCAAGTATTATGGGCTCTACAACAATGACAAGATGCTCGCTGCTTACAAAAAAGGGATCGCCAATCCGTATTATCTGAGCGACGTCGGCAGCAGTACCACACTTACGTACAATCCGATCAAAACAACGGTACCGGCAAAAAAACTCAAAGTGTCCGGCTATGTTAAAACGTGGTCCCCGACGCTTGGCAAAGTTGTTTATAAAATCGGCGGCAAACAGGTCGGCGTCTCAACAACTCCGCCGTGGACGGCCGAGATCGACTTTTCCAAGTACAAAGGCAAAAACATTACGATCGACGTTCAGGCGTACGATAAGCAGGGTAAACTTCTTACGACGCAGTCGGTGAAGGTTAAAGTGCAGTAAAGTGTAGAGTAGAGTGAAGTGAACTAGGGCCTGTACGTAAACTTCTTCAAGCCAGATTCGAAAGATTTTATTGAAGGTGGAAGAAAGCAAAAAGAAAAATAAGTGCGTATGTACACTTATTTTTTCGAATTTTTAACTTTCGCTGAAATAAGTGCTTCCATACACTTATTTCAGCGTTTTCGCGTTTCTAACCGTACTTCACTGTTAAATAGTTGTACTTGTGCACTTATTGTACAATTTAGCGAGCTTTTGCAGAAAATAATTGCATATGGGCACTTATTGGGCTTGCATAAGGCATAAGGCATAAGGCATAAAACATGGAGCGAAAATTGAACATAAGTTTATGCGGTTCCTTAAGGAACCGCTTTTTTAAAAGTTATTGACGTATTTTATGTCAGAGGTTATGATGGTGACATAAAATACGTCAGGAGATTTAAAATGAAAAATCAAGAACGATCGGGAAATCGTACCATGTTGGAATATTTGGTCATGCTCAACGAACAATCTTATAGCGGCATCGGCCGTGAACTAAAAATTACTCCCCAGCAGTTCTCGGACTGGATCAAGCAGCGCAGGCCGATACCGGGTGAAAGGCTGACAGCTTTGGCTGCATACTTCAAAGTGCCGGAAAGCATGATAACGGACGCACGTCAGTTTGCTGCCTTTTTGACGGATGACAGTAGAACCCGAATTCATATGCTGCTGGTCGAGCGTGAAATGGAGAGATTGACAGCGGAAAATGCGGAAGAGGAAGACATCGAGCCTTTCCGGGAGAAAAAGCGGAAGCTTGAGCGGGAGTTGGAAAACTATCAGCGTTTGGCCAAAGTATCGGCGCTTCTGGAACGGCCGGACGATCGAGCCGGCGCAATTGTTGATGCGCTGCTTGAAGCGTTTGAGAAGGGGCGGGAAGACGAGTGGTTGAATAAGTTGGAGAGGTGAAGGGTGGACTGAAGCCTTTGGTTGGGAGATCGGCGATGAAGTTATCGATTTTATCGCCGATCTCCCGGATTCGTATTTGAGTATCTGAATTCGGGTTTAATTAGTACTTTGCCGTGAAGTCAGGAAGAACCGCTTCTCTGCTCTGCAGCAGATGCCGAATATATCGCTCCGTACTGTAGGCAATTTCTTCATTGCTTGTTCGTGAATTCACGCCGTATTGGATAAAAGGCGGTTCGTACTGCGCACCGAGGTAGTGTACAGTCGTCTCGAACGGACTGAGCATCGCATGGATATCGAAGCGGTATCTGCCTTCCGGCTGGTACTCGCTTTCCCGGCTCCCTGCAGAAATTGCGACGCCAATCGTTTTGCTGTGGAACAGATCGATACTTTCGCCGTAAGCCCAGCCTTCCAGCAATACCTCGTCCAGCCACTGCTTGAGCATAGGCGGTGAGCTGAACCAGTAGAACGGAAACTGCAGGATGATCCGGTCATGAGCTTCAACAAGAGCTTGCTCTGCGGCGATATCGATTGTACCGTCGGGGTACTTTTCGTACAAAGAACTTACCGTGATCAATTCGGGGAATTTCCGAAGTTCCTCCAACCATGTACGGTTAACGCGGGACGATTCCAATGCCGGGTGAGCGGCGATTACCAAAGTTTTCATAGCGGCTCTCCTCCTGATTGATCGAATAAGTGGGACAAGACTTATTGTAGAAGCAGGAGAAGGGCTTGTTAAGTACGCACTTTTCGGTAACCGTTCGGTCTTCGCAGATTTCAAGAACAAGAAATGCAGATTAATCCGCTTCTTTTTGAGCCTCCTGGTCATCCAGAAATTCTCCCTCCAGCATGAGCCGCTTATCGCCGTATACTCGGTCCAGATGAGCTTCGCCCCAGTAACAGAAGAAGTCCAGCACTCCAATCAATTCCTGACCGTATTCGCTTAACTCGTACTCAACTTTAGGGGGTACTTCGACATAGTCATGGCGCAGCACGACACCATCATGTTCCAGTTCCTTTAGCTGTTGGGCGAGCATTTTATGACTAATGTTCGGGGTAAGGCGCTTCAGTTCGTTGAACCTTTTTGTACCGCCGACAAGATGATATAGAATGATACTTTTCCATTTCCCGCCGATGACATCGAGTGTAACTTCAACGCCGATCCGGTACTTTTTTTGCGACTTTTCCATCTCCCGTCTCCTCCTGTCGATTTCCTCTTTAATTTCAGAATAACATAATTTGGTGTAACTGAAGTGTCACCTTCCGCGTTCATTACCGTAATAACGATTGCCGAAGAAATTTGTAATCCGTAAGAGAACGACATGCAGGTATACGAAAAAAGGAGCGGATCATTATGGAACTTTATTTCTCGGACAACTTTTTTAATATGGGCGAGACCGAAATTATGAACGCCGCCGGCGAGGCTTCAGGCACGATGGATCTTCGCAGCGCTTTTGGCGCTTCGCTGGATATTTACGGTCCCGGTAGGGAGCTGCTGTACACAGGCAAATTCCAGATGATGCTGAACCGCTGGCGGGTACTGGATGCGAGTGAGCGGGAGATAGGACTGCTGCGGCCGCGGTTCACCCTGTTCAGCAAAAAGTTCGAGTATGATGCCGGCGGACGAGGAGTCTACGAGATCGAATCGCCGAACTTTTCCAAAGAATATTCAATTATGGAAAGCGGAGCAGAGGTTGCGACCTTCGCCAAGACAAACGGCTGGCTGCGCAGTAACGCTTATAGGCTGGACAACCGCTCGCGGCTGGACGACTATGAGATGATCGCTATCGTAATGGGCGTCAATGCGATTCGCAAACGTCAGCAGTCCTCCAATTCCGCAGGATAGACACTCCAACTCTGGGTATGCGGTAAGGATTCCTGCGCTTATGGTACACTGGAGTCAAAAGGATCGAGGAGGCTGTACGAACGTGAAAAATTTGCTGGTCACCGGCTACCGCGCGAATGAACTCGGCATCTTCAATCAGAAGCATCCGGGCATTCCATTCATTCGCGAGGCGATCAAACGCCGGTTGATTCCGCTAATCGAAGAAGGACTGGAGTGGGTCATTACCCCTGGTCAGTACGGTGTCGATTTATGGGCATGCGAAGCGGTAATCGAACTCAAAAAAGAATATCCGCAGCTTAAGCTGTCGATTCTGGCTGCATTTTCGGGCATGGATGAGAAATGGAGCGACGAAAAAAAGGAATACTGGCAGGATCTGCTGAAGAGGGTCGACTATTATGGACTGGTCAGCAAAGAGCCATACAGCGGCCCTTGGCAGTTCAAGGCGCGAGATGCGCTGCTGCTGCGCAAGAGTGACGGCATGCTGCTTGTGTACGACGATGAGGCGGCGCCGGGCAGTCCACGCTATTTCAGGGAATCGGCGCTCAAAATGCGGGATGAAGAAGGGTATCTGCTGATCCAGATTACGCCGGAAGATATTCAGTCGGTAGCCGAAGATATGCAGGCCGACCTGGTCGACGCACAGGAAGACATGACAGACTGGAACTGAAAGGCTGCGAAAAACGTTTTTCCGGACAAGCCAGCTAACAAAATGATGCATGGATAAACGGAATCGAGAACGGGAGGCGGCAGACATGGAACTTCTTTTCGAAGGCAGAAGTTGGACTGTGGGCAAAAGTGACATACGGCGCTCGGATGGTACAGCTGCAGGTATGCTGGATCGAAGGGCTATGACTTCTCTCGTTCATGTACTCGATAATGAGGAATATGTCATGTATCAAGGACGCATGGAGCGGCATCCGAGAAGCTGGGTCGTCCGCAATGAGTATGATGAAGTGGTCGGCAGACTGCGCAAGCGGGCAGGCGTATCGTTCAAACATTTTGTGTATGATGCCGGCACGCGCGGCGTATTTGAAATTACGAAGGATTCTGCGGCCCGGCGCTACCGGATTGAAGGTCCGGATGGGATCATATTTGCAGAGTGGGATCGCCGCTGGGGGAGAACGGTCGCTTATCGGCTGCAGCCGGAATCGGGCAGCGGAACGGTAAGTCAGCACGAATGGATAGCGGCACTTCTGGGACTCGAAGAATTGATCGTTGATCCTGTGCTTTTGAGTGCAGCTGTAAGCGGAGTACTGTCGTTGGTTTGGTGGACATAGCAGAAAACCTTCATATCAAGATAAAGTTAATTAAGCTATTTCGAACGTATCTCGAACGTACCTCGAACGTATCCCGATCGTACCTCGAATTCTCAAATGCAAACAGCCGATGCAGACCCCGTACACCGTGTACGGACCTGCATCGGCTGTTTTTCATGAAGTTTGGTCAAGTTATTAGCGGCGGTTGAAGGAGAATCCTTCTTCCGCCAGGTATTCTTCAGCTTCTTCACGCGTCTCGAACGCCATTTCCAGGTTGACTCCGGAATAGATGAAGAATGTTTCTTCCTCGAATTTCAGAATCAGCTCCTGGCCGCTCTCGTCGGTCCAGACTTCTTCATCGGACGACGGTGCGGCATTCGAAGCGAAAGCTGAAGCAGCTGCGGATGACGCGCGATTCGGCGAATCCGAACTCGCAGACAGCGAACGGATCGAAGCACCGATAATCTCGCGCAGCTGCTCTTCAGAGTAATCGCGGACGTTGACGAATCCCTTGTCATCCGTCTCGTAACCGCCAACCAGTCCGGCAAACACATAGCCGTTGCCGTTCGGATGGAAGCGATAGCCGACCGTCTTTTTCTCGTGCGTACTGCCTTCGAAGTGATAGTTCACCCGACCGAGCGAGACATTGCGGCGTTCCAGCTCCGGAAAGGAGTCCAAAATCGCGATTTTTTGTTCGAAAGTAAGCATATAGAGAGTAAACCTCCAATAAAATTTGTTTTAAACCTTGTCAATGTGCCGCTACAGCAGTCCGACCATTTTCAATCCATGTGCAATGCCGTCGTCCTCATTGGTCTTTGTGACCCACTTGGCGACTTCCTGCACTTCCGGCAGGGCGTTGCCCATAGCGACACTGTTCGGAATGCCGGCGAGCATCTCCAGGTCGTTCAGCGCGTCGCCGAAAGCGTATTGGCGTTCAAGCGGAATGCCAAGTTTCTCCGTGATTTTGCGAATGCCCTCGAGCTTGCTGCCGCCGGCTGGAAGTACATCCGCAGACAGCGGACTCCAGCGGATGAAGTGCAGGGACGGCAGAATCTCTTCATAATGTGCCTCGTCCGCTTCGCTGCAGAACAGCGAAGCTTGATAGACGCTTCCTTCTTTGTAGAAGTGCGGATCGGGCGACGACATCGAAATGTAATTGAGCAGCATACCGAAGCCCTGCGCGACAAATTCGTCATTCGGTACGGTTGCTTTCATTTCTTTATCGTCGATCAGAATGACCGGATGGTTATGTGTCAGCGCAATAGCCGTCATCTTCTCCAGTGAACCTTTGTCAATCGGATTTGTGTAGATAACTTCGCCGTTCAAGACAACATACTGTCCGCTGTAGCTGACGTACGTATCGATACCCAGCTCCTCGCGGATTTCTTCGAATAAGAACTGCGGCCGGCCTGTCGCAATCGCGACAATATGGCCTCTGCGCTTCAGTTCGAAGACCGCTTCCTTCGCGGACAGCGGAATATTTTTCTGCTCGTCTACCAGCGTGCCGTCAATATCGAAAAAGACGATACTTTGCTCCATGTTAGCGTCTCCGTTTCTTTTATGAAATTGTCTTCAAGCGGAGCCGCCTTACAGCAGTCCGGCCAGTTTCAGCCCCTGCGCAATACCGTCTTCGTTATTCGACGTGGTAACCCATTTGGCGGCTTCTTTCGCTTCCGGCAGACCGTTGCCCATCGCGACGCTGTTCGGAATTCCCTGCAGCATTTCCAGATCGTTCAAGGCATCTCCGAAAGCATATTGACGCTCCAGCGGAATTCCGAGCTTTTCTGTAATTTTGCCAATACCCTTGAATTTGCTGCCTCCGGCCGGCAGAACGTCGAGCGAGAACGGATGCCAGCGTATAAAATCAAACGTGCCGAACAGCGTCTCATAAGGCTTCTCTTCGCCTTCGGCGCAGAACAGCAGCGACTGATAGATGAAACGATCCTTGTAGTACAGCGGATCGTGGGTTGGCAGCGTACCGATTTGCAGTGTACCGATACTTTCCGTGACCCGTTCGCTGTCCGGTACATTGGCGCGCATGTCTTCATGATCCATATAGACAACGGCATGGTCATGCTGCAGAGCCAGATTGGTCAGCTGCTCCAGCGCTTTGTCGTTCAGCGGATTCGTAAATACGACTTCGCCTTCGAGTACGACGTAAGAACCGTTGTAGCTGACATACGTATCAATGTTCAATTCTTTGCGAATATGCTCAAACAAGAAAGGCGCTCTTCCGGTTGCAATCGCAACAATGTGTCCCTGTTCTTTCAATGCTGCGACTGCTTCGCGGGTCGAGTCGTTGACCTGTTTGTTATCGTTCAGCAGCGTGCCGTCAAGGTCAAAAAAGATAATGCTTTTTTCCATATGAGATTCCCTCCATTTGCATTTATCGCGTCTTGACGCGGTTTTCCGCAGTTCTGTCTCTGTATGATCGGCGCCTTGTATCCGTTTCGCCGTATCTCTGTCTTCTCTAGTATAACATGAGGATGGCAGGGGAATCTTTTGTTTCAAAACTATGATATAATAAGTCCGAATTTGGTATGTAAGCGTTATCAGACAGCGAGCAAGGTTTGAAGCCTGCTGCCAATACCGTATCCTCAGGAGGTAGACAATGGCCCTTGGAACGAGCATGATCATACGTTTGCAGATGGATAAAAAGCAGGTGACGTTCGGCGAGGTTGCCGGTGCAATCGGTGACGGAGGTGGCGACGTGGTCGCAATCGACGTTATTCACGCTAGCCCCGAGCACACAATTCGCGATTTGACGATCAACCTTCCTGAAAAAATGCGCGATTCGGTGCTTCAAGCAGTCGAAGCGCTCCCCGGTGTCACAATCGTCAACGTATCGGACCGGACATTCCTGGCTCATATCGGCGGAAAGATCGAGATTCAAGCGAAAACGCCGGTCAAAAACCGTGAGGATCTGTCCCATGTATATACGCCCGGTGTAGCCAAAGTCTGCATGGCGATTCATGAAGATCCGCAAAAAGCTTTTACGCTGACGGTCAAGCGGAACATGGTCGCGGTCGTTTCCGACGGGACAGCGGTTCTGGGGTTGGGCGACATCGGACCGAAAGCGGCTATGCCAGTCATGGAAGGCAAAGCGATGCTGTTCAAACAGTTTGCCGGTGTAGATGCCTTTCCGATCTGCTTGGATACAAAAGACACGGAAGAGATTATTCGTACAGTCAAGCTGATCGCTCCGGCGTTCGGGGGTATCAATCTGGAAGACATCGGATCGCCTCGCTGCTTCGAGATTGAGCGAAGACTGACGGAGGAACTGGATATTCCGGTCTTCCACGACGATCAGCACGGAACGGCGGTTGTCGTATTGGCGGGTCTGCTCAATGCGCTGCGCATCGTCGGCAAGAAATTGGAAGATGCCAAGATCGTCGTTCTGGGTGTTGGTGCGGCGGGTGCAGCCTGCATCAAGATGCTGATGGCGGCCGGCGCACAAAACCTGATCGCAGTCGATCGCTGTGGGGCGCTGCACCGGGCGGAGAAATATGACAATCAGATGTGGGAATGGATCGCGGATCACTGCAATCCGAAGGGCGAAACCGGCGAATTGGAGCATGTGATCGCCGGAGCGGATGTGTTCGTCGGCGTGTCACGTCCGAATCTGCTGACACTGGACCATATTAAATCTATGGCTTCCGATCCCATTGTCTTCGCGATGGCCAACCCCGATCCGGAGATCGATCCGGAGCTGGCGGAAGCCCATGTACGTGTTCTGGCGACAGGACGAAGCGACTTCCCGAACCAGATCAACAACGTACTTTGTTTCCCGGGGATGTTCCGCGGTGCGCTCGACTGCCGCGCAAGAGTCATCAATGAAGAGATGAAAGTAGCCGCCGCACAGGCGATCGCATCAGTCGTTGAAGACGACGAACTGAACGAGCAGTATATTATTCCGAGCGTATTCAATGATAAAGTCGTAGACCGTATTCGGAATGGTGTCGTCGAAGCTGCGCTGCGTACCGGCGTAGCGCGGCGTACGCCGCCGGAATTCCGTTAAGCACACGCTTAAAGGGAAGAAGGACAGGACAGCTGCACAGTAAAGCGAATAGAACCTTCTTGAGAGTCTTAGGAGCGGCAGTTTGCCGCTCCTTTTTATTCTGCTTAAGTTTCTTCTTTTCTTCTTCTTTAAAAAACTTTTTCTTCAAAAAAACGCTTGCATTCGATTTTCAATTTCTGCTATATTAGTGACCTTCTCTTTTTCTCACCTTGTCTGAAGTGGACGTTCACCGTCAACCCAAAGCTTATCGGAGGTGTAAGATGATTTCTTTTAGGACCCTTTTGTATAACGGCAATACCCGGCTTTATTTGGCGCTGGCTTCCAAAGCCTACGCCCGCAATATCCAGTACAGAGGCTCGCATCTGCTGCATAATTTCGCGAGTGCGGTGTTCGGTTATCTGTACGCCTGCATCTGGATCGGGCTTGGCCGCGATCATTCGCTCGGTGAATACGGGATGATCGGCATGATGCAGTATATTACGTTTACTCAAGCTTCGCTGTGGGTCTCAAGTTTTACTACGAATGGTCTTGGCATTCCGCAGAGCGTACGCACAGGGCAGATCTCGCTCGACCTGATGCGACCGGTGCATCTGTTTGCGCATCTGGCCGCCAAAGAAGCCGGGCAGATCGCCTATCAGTTTCTGTACAAGTCGATTCCCGTCTATCTGATCATGCTGCTTGCGCTCGGCCTGATGCCAGCGGAAGGCGGACGTACGCTGCCGCTCGCGCTGCTCGCATTGACAGGTTCAGCGTATTTGTCGATCTGTATCGGCTATTTGATCGGGATCAGCGCGCTGTGGACAACCGAATCGTCCTGGCTCCATTGGGGCAATCAGGCGATAATGAATTTGCTGGCCGGGTTTTTCATCCCGCTGCAGTGGCTGCCGCTGTGGTTGCAGCAGATCGCATGGGCATCGCCTTACCCGTTTATGCTCTACGCTCCTACACAGCTGTATCTGGGAAAAGGAGATCCTGCGCTGCTGCTCGGTACGCTTGCCTGGTGCACGGTTCTAACTCTGGTATGTCTGCTGGCAACGCATGTCATGCGGCGTAAAGTGGAGGTGCAGGGAGGATGACTCAATCGACACAGATGCCAAATAGAACAAATCGGGCGATCCGTCGTTACATAAAGTTGTACCTCCTGCTGATTCGTACCAGTATCCGCAGCCGAATGCAGTACCGGTTCAACTTCGCGTTGGGTTCGATTCTCGCTGCGCTGATCCAGCTGTCCGAATTTCTTATGGTCGCGATTGTGCTGGCGAAGTTCGGAGCGGTGCAGGGGTGGAGTGTGTATGAGATCGGCTATCTGTTTGCAGTAATGACTTTTTCCAAAACGCTTTATCGAACATTCGGCGACGAGGTGCATCATCTGGAGAGCTATCTAGTTGAAGGCGAGCTGGATCAGCTGCTGACAAAGCCTCTGCCGGTGCTGCTGTCCCTAATGCCCCGCAGCTTCCGGCTTATGCTCGGTGAAGTGATTCAGGGCACGGCAATTATGATCTGGGCATTC
This sequence comes from Saccharibacillus kuerlensis DSM 22868, assembly GCF_000378145.1. Taxonomy (GTDB): domain Bacteria; phylum Bacillota; class Bacilli; order Paenibacillales; family Paenibacillaceae; genus Saccharibacillus; species Saccharibacillus kuerlensis. The sequence goes on from NZ_KB899285.1 coordinate 98,307, forward strand.
GGCGGCATGCTGGGCAGCGGACAGATCACCTGGTGGGCGATTCCGCAGACAGTATTCGCAATCTTGACCGGAGCTGTTGTGCTGTTTGCGATTGGGCTGGCGACAGCGACATGCGGATTCTGGACGACGCGGATTTCCATGCTGCAAAATATGACCGAAGACGCGGCGCAGACGGCGGCGCGTTATCCGCTGACTTTGTATCCAAACTGGATGGGCGGACTGCTGCTGACCGCGATTCCGGTAGGACTGGTCAATTATTTGCCGGCGCTCTATATTTTGCGGGGCGAATTGGGCATATGGGTATTTCCGCTGTTGGCCGCCGCCGCATGCCTGGCTCTGCTGCTGGCGCTGCGGTTCTGGACGTTCGGAATGAGCAAATACCAGAGTACGGGAAGCTGAGAGGAGGCAGATCATGAATACCACTCATGTTGGTCAGCGTACGGAGCAGGCGGCAATCGAAGCGATAAACCTATGCAAAAGCTTTCGTACGCCGGTTGTCGCCGGAGGAAAGTTTGCGGGTGTCCGTTCCCTTTTCTCCAGGGAGTACAAGGTGAAAGAAGCGGTACAGGATATCGGATTTACGGTAAAAAGCGGAGAATTTGTCGGGTATATCGGTCCTAACGGGGCAGGGAAATCCACAACGATCAAGATGCTGACCGGCATTCTGCATCCGTCATCAGGCAGCGTCAGGTTGGCAGGTGTCGATCCGCACACCGATCGCAGGCGCTGCGCCTCGAAGATCGGTGTTGTATTCGGGCAGCGCAGTCAGCTGTGGTGGGATCTACCGGTCAAGGATTCGTACGATATTTTGGCGCATATGTACGGAGTGAGCGACAAGGACAAGAATCGGCGTCTCGATGAGTTTGCCGGACTGCTCGATCTGAATGAATTCTGGGATACGCCGGTAAGGAAGCTGTCGCTTGGACAGCGAATGCGGGCGGATATCGCGGCTGCGATGCTGCACGATCCGGAGCTGCTGTTTCTGGACGAACCGACAATTGGACTCGATGTGAATGCCAAGCGGAATATTCGCGGGTTTCTGAAAGTGCTGAATGAACAGTTTGGGAAAACGATTCTGCTCACTACGCACGATATGGACGATATTGAGCAGCTGTGCCGTCGCGTAATGGTAATTGGCGGCGGAAGGCTGACATTCGACGGTACGACAGAAGAGCTGCGGCGGAAGATCGGGCTGCCGACACAGATCAAAGTCACCTATCGAGACGGATACCGACTGCCGGAAGAAAGATTGCTGTCGATCCATGTCGTGGAACTCGGCGAACATACGCTGACGGTTGGAGTGAATCGGCAGAAGACCCGTACCATGGATATTCTGCGTGAACTCGGACACTGGGGAGAAATTGACGACGTGGAGATGCATGAGCCGGATTTCGAAGAAATTATCCGGCAAGTATATATGTAGGTAAATAGAAAAGGGCCCTGCTTCCTGTTGAAGCGAAGAGCCCTTCTTCTTATGGAATTCTAAGGATACATTCCGCTTAGCATGTATCGTTTTGTTCGAGCCGCTTGTTCAGGACAGCAGCGTATCCAGCGCTTTACTGTATTTCTCTACACGCTTATGGTCTTCCTCCGACGCTTCTTTGATTCGGGTCAGATCCATATTGTCCTGCAGGTCGAGAATTTTGACCCGGGAAGCGAGACGATGGCCTTTGATTCGGCGAATAAAATGTTCGTATTCCTCGTCTTCCCGGCGGGACAAATGATCGACCGCTGCAACGATTTCTTCGGAGAAACCTTCGCGCCGCAGATCGTCCAGCGTCAGCTCGGTATCCTCGATCGTATCATGCAGCGCAGCAACAATCTGTTCTTCTTCGGTCAGCGCACGGAGCATCAGACGAAAAGGGTGGAAAATAAACGGCTGACCGCCCTTATCAGTCTGGCCCTCGTGATAGCGCGCTGCCAGGGTGATCGCTTTGGTTAGCGTAGACATAGACAGACCTCCTTTGCTTCTTTTTAACCGCCGGAAGTCCATAACACACATCCTCTGCCGAAATGGATCTCATACCTAATAAAAAAAGCACCTCCTAAGAGGTGCGTAAGGCTGTCGATAAAGCTTGGTCCGCACAAGGCGAATCGGACTTTATCGACAATTGGAATTTCCGGTACCGATCCGAGGAATATACCGTATATTAAGCTTTCTTCTCGAGGATAGGCGAGGTTTTCCGCTTGGCGGGAAGTGTTTCTTTGGCATCCTGCTTCAGCGATTTCAGCAGGCTGGACGCCATCATAATGATGACGAACGAGAAAGGGAATGCTGCGATAATCATCGTGTTTTGCAGCGCCTGCAGTCCGCCGGAATACAGCAGGACAAGCGCGATGGAAGTCAGCAGTGCGCCCCAAACCATTTTCAACATATTGTTCGGATTCTGCGAACCGTTCGTCGTCATCATGCCGAGAACGAAAGTGCCGGAGTCCGCCGAAGTAATGAAGAACGTGCCGATCAGACAGATTGCAAAAATGGAAATGATATGTCCGAACGGGAAAGTGTCCAGCATGCCGAACAATGACTGTTCTGTAGCCAAAGCCGAGATGATCGTTTGTCCGCTCTGTTCGAGCGAGATAGCCGATCCGCCGAATACCGAGAACCACAGGAAGCCAAGCAGAGAAGGAGCCAACAGCACGTAAGCAACGAATTCACGGATAGTCCGTCCTTTCGAAACGCGGGCGATAAAGATGCCGACGAATGGGGACCAGGAGATCCACCATGCCCAGTAGAAGATTGTCCATCCGTTGATCCATGCCCGATTCTCTTCGTTGAGCGGAGAAATTCGGAAACTCATGTTCAGGAAGTTCTGCAGATAACGGCCAATCGTGTCGGTGAACAGGTTCAGCGTAAACAACGTCGGACCGAAGATGAACACGAGAGCGAGCAGTCCGGCCGCAAGCAGCATGTTCACATTGCTCAGAATTTTGATACCTTTGCCGAGTCCCGTCAGGGCAGAGATCATGAACAGCACGGTAACGGCCAAAATGATAATAAACTGAGTGGTCATGTTGGACGGAACGCCGAAGAGGTACGACAATCCTCCATTAATCTGTACGGCGCCGAAGCCGAGCGATGTTGCAACACCGATCACCGTGGAAATTACGGCGATGACGTCGATCGTTTTACCGATTCCGCCGCTTGCATGTCGTCCCAGAATCGGCTTCAGCGTCGCGCTGATCAGACCCGGCTCGCCGCGTCTAAACATGAAGTAGGCCAAGGTCATGGCAACCAGACCGTAGACGGCCCAGGCATGAATGCCCCAATGGAAAAACGTATACTGCATGGCTTCCCGGATGGCCGTATTTGTTCCTGTCTCGCCGGTCGGAGAGCTTATGGCGTAGTGGCTGATTGGCTCGGCCGTTCCATAGAAGACCAATCCGATGCCGACGCCGGCACTGAACAGCATAGCCAGCCAGGTCGGACGGGAAAATTCAGGTTTGTCTTCCGCTTTGCCCAGTTTGATTTTGCCCATCGGGCTAAACAGCAGATAGAGGCAGACGGCCACGAAGCAGGTTACGATGATGAGGTAGTACCAACCGAAGCTGTCGGTTAAGAACCCCTGTACATTTGCGGTGAATTGTTCAAATGCCTTTGGAATTAAGGCACCGATGACGACTAGCGCCAAGATAATAGACGCCGAAATATAAAATACACTTGTTGCTTTCTTCATAACTGGATTTACAACTCCCATCTTTGATTTGCTCGCAGAGGGTTTTCTCTTTTTCGATTTGCGAGTCGGTCAAGCAGACTTACGAAATGCATCATTTCCGTTTTTGCTTTTGATCTTCCTCGTCCTCATAGAAAATGCACGGTGACTTATTGTGTCGATTCATGGTGGAAAATGAGGGTCGGCCGGTATACGAGGTTCAAGTATACCCTAACTTTCAATGACGATGCAAAAATTCAATCGTGTAATCTTAAAATTGAAAGCGCGACCAATCCAAGCAGGCAAAGGGATACAAAAAAAATAAAAAAATTGGTCAGCGCACCGAAAAATTCGCTTTTTGCATGAATAAAGATGAGCTGCAGCCTTTCATTTATAGTGGGTTTTCTGAAGGCTGTGAAGACTGTTTTTGAAGCTTACCGAGTAGGGTTTAATGAGCGTGCATAGCCGCATTACGAGTAAGAAAATGGACATGAAAAAGCTGCCGAGAGTTTCTCGGCAGCCTGTTGGGTTTCTTTAAGAAAGCGATTCGATTGACTGCATGGGTGATGTGATCGATTGCAATCGGATTAGAAGTTGAAGTTGTCCGGATCCGGACCGGTACGCTCGTTCTTGTTCAGTGCTTCCAGGCTCGAAATTTCTTCCGGCGTCAGCACAAAATCGAAGATATCGGCGTTCTCTACAATACGGCTTTCCTTAACGGAACGGGTTAGGACGATAACGCCCTTGTCGAGTACCCAGCGGAGCAGAATCTGCGCCGGGGATTTGCCGTGTTTCTCGCTGAGACCTTTGACCACTTCGTTGTCGAACAGTCGGCCTTGGGCAAGCGGCGACCAGGCTTCAACCTGAATCCCTTTTTGCGCGCAGTAGTTCAACAGCTCGTTCTGGGTCAGCAGCGGGTGGAATTCCACCTGATTGACCGCCGGTACGACTTCTGCATCCGCGAGCAGATCATCGAGATGATGCGGTTGGAAGTTGCTGACGCCGATCGAACGAATGCGTCCGTCTTTGTACAATTTCTCCATCGCACGCCATGTGTCTTTATATTTTCCTTTGACCGGCCAATGGATCAGATAGAGGTCGAGCACGTCAAGACCCAGCTTCTCCATAGTGGCGTCGAATGCGGCCAACGTTTCTTCGTAACCTTGATCGCCGTTCCAGACTTTGGATGTGATGAACAGGTCTTCGCGGTTCACGCCCGATTCGCGGATCGCTTCGCCTACGCTTGTCTCGTTCTTGTAAGCGGCCGCAGTATCGATACCGATATATCCGGCTTTAATTGCTGCTTTTACGGAATCCTTCGCTTCCTCACCGTCTTTGACCTGCCAGACCCCCAGGCCAAACCAAGGCATTTCAACGCCGTTATTCAGTTTTACTTTTGCGGTTAAACTTGTCGTCATTCCAAACTCCTCCTTGTCGTCAACAAATTGAGCGTATGCCGCGCTGGGCGGCACCGCCCTACAGTTACTTATTATAACAAACTTGCTTCTTACAACAAAGCAGTCATTGAGTGTACGCTTCGGCTGAGACCGGGCGCTGTGCTCATCCATGTATAAGATACCCGCCAGACCCGGCGCTAATCCGATTTCGGAAAAAGAGCGCAAAAAACCGAACGTTTCCGCAGAAGCGGGATCGTTCGGCAGTAGTGAGGGGTACAGCGAAAGTATGGCAGGATTTAGGCTTGGATTTCTTCGACAGGCTTTGTATAAGGAACCCGAACCAGCACAATCAAACCGATCACAGCCATAGCGACGAGCGACAGCAGCGCCGCACGGCTGGCGAGTGTGCCATATCCGGCCAGCGCCCAGGTGACGGAGCCGTACACAAGCGGTCCGAGTACGGAGGACAGTTTGCCTGAGAAGGCGAACAAGCCGAAGAACTGGCCTCTTTTTTCCGGTGGGGACAGCTCGACGATCATCGTGCGCGACGTTACCCAGAGTGAGCCCATTGCGATTCCGTAGAGACAGGCAGCGACCCAGAAGACGGTGTCTGCAAAAGCGAAGGCCGCCAGAACCAATGCGACGATCAGCACGACGGATACAAGGCCGGAGGCCATTTTTGCGCCGATGCGGCGGGTGATCAAGCCGAACGCATAAGAGCCGATAATTGCCCAGATTGTCGCTACCAGATAGAGCAGAATGAACTGTCCGGCGCTGAACCCCATTACGGCCGTAGCGTAGATACTCATCATGGCAATTGCCGTGGCCACGGCATCATTAAAGAAGAAGTAAGCGATCATGAATGTAAATACGGCACGGTGCTTTTTCGCTTCTTTGAATGTCTCGTAGATGTCCCGGTATCCGCTGAAAAAGCTTTTCCGTTCGCCGACAGCGGCGGGAGCCGGTACGGCCGGCTTTTCTTTGTACAGCAGAATGATCGGCAGCGAGAAGATTAGGAACAGTACGGCGGTCAGAATAAAGGCAAGCGGATAATCGCTGCTGCCCACGATACCGTAGACGACAAGTCCCATCAGTGTGCCGATATAGCCGACCGCGATGCCGAAGCCTGACACAATCGGAACCTGCGGACCGGTGGCGATATCCGGAAGCATATTGTCGTAGAACAGTTGGCTGGAATTGTAGAAGAACTTGGCCGCGGTGAAGAAAATGAGTACCACGACGATAGACAGCGGCAGTCCGAACAGTGTGGAAGAGTTGTTTGTATAGGCAGTAAAGCCCATAAGGAAGGTGAAGACGATTGCGGCGAGCGCAAACGGAACGAGAAAAGCTTTTTTACGCCCGGTCCGGTCCATCCATACGCCCAGCAGCGGAGTGAAAATAACAAGCAGAAATCCCGCAGCGGCATTGGCATAGCTGATGAAGGTGCTGGCGATCTGATCCATACGGGCATCTCCGCCCAACACCTGCTGCAGATAAAGCGGGAAAAAGATGGTGACGATGTTGGAAGAAAAGATCGTGTTGGCGAAATCGAACAGCGCCCAGGAGAGTACAGGAAGCGACAACAACAGCCCCGTGCCAGCACGATTTTTGCGGGCGCGGCGGGGTGGTTTGGAAGCGGCAAGCTGAGACATGGCAATCCCCTTTTCATGAAATAGGTGGTCAGCGTGGAAGCCGAACCTTCGGTATGTTTCCTTAACCGAATCATATCATTAACGAACGCATAGTGAGGGGGAAAGCAGGCAAGATTTACGGCAGGCAAACAATTTTGATCTTGGGTTTACGCGAAGAGGATGGGAGGAGAAATGAACGGGAGCGGACTTTGAGTTTCTGGTATATAAAAAAGCCCGGCGCGGGATGCGCCAGGCTTTTTTGTCTATCAGATTTGCATTACGGCTGAACGTTCTCTCCGCCTTCGGGACGGATGGTAAAGTTGTGATCTCTTGAAGCTTCTTCGATTTCTTTATAAGCCCAGTGAGAAGCAGGGACGTCCGGCCAATTCGGAGTAGAAGTGCCGTACAGAGGACCGCGATCAAATAGGCGATTGACAATTTTGACCGCTTCGCTGCGTGTTAAACGACCATTCGGACGATAGCTTCCATCCGTATATCCGTTCAAGATGCCGGCAGTATGAGCTGCTGCAATCTCCTTGGCTGCCCAGTGACCGACCGTATCCTTAAAGCCTGCATTTGCATCAGCAGATGCCAGCTTTTTGTAACGGAAGGCGATAGCTGCCATTTCGCCGCGGCTGATCGGAGCATTCGGGCGGAACAAACCGCCTTCGTCACCGACCATCAATCCCAAGTTTCGTACAAAAGCAATCTCGCTCGATGCCCAGTGCGAAGACTTGACGTCCGGGTAACCGGACGGAAGCCGAGCTGCCGAGTAGCCGAGATTTCTGGCCAGAATTGCAGCCATTTCGGACCGCGTAATTGTACGGTTCGGTTTGAATGTGTTGTCTGTGAATCCTTTGATATAAGCTTTGTGGAACCGTACACTTCCGGATTCGCCGTTGTTCAAGTCACCGGCTTCGCTGCCGTCGGCAGGACCAAGCAGGCTGTCTAGGTCGGCTCCGTTCATGTTGAGGATTGTGAAAGTACTGAATTTGTTAACATCGAATTCGAGACCTTTCAGACCTGGCTTATAATCGACAACTTTGGCGCGAATAAGTTCTTTATCCCCGTCACTGTGTTCGATAAAGATTGCCAAATCGGACAAGAATGCTTCTCTTTCGGCAGGGTTGCTCGGCAGAGTAACGCCGGTAAGCGGCAGGACCAAGGTAACTGCACGGCTCTGCATATTTGTTTCGATGGTCATCGGCCGCGCGACGACTGTAATTTGATCGTTTTGAGCCACTTGACGAACAATCCTTTCCACTCTTGCCCGATTTTCCACTGCAAGGCGTTCCGATTCTTCTTTGATTGGAACGAGGTGGAAATAAAGATCGTCATCGAATCCGTCCATGGAGGCTTGCGGTACAATGATTTTTACGTTTTCTGTAAAGATCTCCATATTTACATCTGCAGTACCGAGCGCTTTAACTGCCGCTTTTGCTACGTTTAATCGCTGATCGGTTACTTCGTCCTTTTCGTCCGGTATAACGACACGAGCGACTTTACCACCGGATTCGGCGAGCTTTTTCAATGCTTCGGTACTATAGGCTTCGTTGAGCGTTATTACATCTCGAACGCTGCCGGCTTCTCTCGTCCGCTCGATCGGAATCTGAGTCAGCAGCGGTCCTTGATTCAACTCGCCGGTTTCTACCCGAATGGTTACATTCTCTTTAACCGGAGCTGGGCTAGGTGCGGGAGTCGGAACCGGGCTAGGTACCGGAGCAGGAAGCGGTTCAGGACTCGGAACCGGAACTGGGTTAGGTGCCGGTATCGGATCAGGTGTTGAAGCCGGAGCTTCCGCACGATTGACGACAAGCGTATAGATTTTTATTGTTCCGTTTTCCGCTAGTACAATAATATTGAATTGGCTGATGCCTCTAGGCAGGCGCTCAAGCGATGCACCATCTTGGCCTACAATCTGGTAAGTCGATGTTGCAGGATCGGAAAGTTCAATCTTCAGATCGAGCGCTTCAACTTCATGATCGACATCGAGTGTATAGTGTGTGTACTCCGGCGTAAATACAGGCTGCAGGCTGCCTGAGCTTGGTACAAGTCGGATCAAGTTGGCATCTTTGGCCGAATAATGACGAATGATATTAAGCGTGTAAAGCTGTACCGTTTTTCCGTCTTGTGCCTGTACGCGGATGACGAAGAGATTATCGCCTTCCGTCAAAGTAACTTCTTCGGCACCGTCGACGGAGAAGCTATTTATCGTCGTACTTGCAAGCATATCATTTACGGAAGCTTTGATGGATGCGCTGCTTACGCTGTAAGGAACTTCCGCCGTATAACGATGTTCTTTGGCAGGGAAGTCCGGTGTAAGCGGCTCGACTCCTCTTACGGATGTCACAGAAAGGTCGGCAAGAGTCGCATCTTTCGGAAGAACTTCACGATGAACGATTGTTGTGTATTTCTTGGTGGTTACACCGTCCGGCGCTGTGACAGTGATAATAAACAGATTGTCGCCTTCTGTCAGTTCGGCGTCTTTGCCAGACAACGGCTGTCCGTTTTGAGTAACAGTATACGTCGCTCCTACGGCATTGACTGTCGGATCAATAGTCAGATTATGGGTACCGCTGGCTACGTTAACGACAAATTCTTCCGTTCCCGGAGAAAAGACGGGAGGGACGCCCAAAATATCTGGGCCAAGAACAAGATCTTTAAGCGTTGCATCGGTGTTAGAATTCTTGATTAAGTTGATTGTATAACGCTGCATGCTTCCATCCTGAGCGATCACATCAACTTCGATGATATTCAATCCGATTTTCGGAGTCAGAACATAAGGGTCGTCTGACGGGCTGCCGTTCAGATAGACGCTGATTCCTGCATTTTCATCCTCTGCAGCTGCGCTCAGCGTAACGGTATTGACCGTGTTTTCAACCGAAGCTTTGTAGCCGAATACGTCAGGAGCAAAATCCGGAACCGGGATAACGGGCTGACCTTGGTCATCGCTCATCGACAGAATGCCCAGGTTGGCGTTGCCGGAGGCTGCTCGAATAACAGTAACCGTATAAGTCTTACTTGTCTGTCCATCTTGAGCTTTCGTAACAAATACAATCCGATTTTCTCCGACTGCAAGATCGATCGGAGCCCCTTTGGCTGCCGCACCATTGATCGTGTAAGTGGTGTTCGGATCGACTGTCACTGCGGAAGCGGACAGGGATGTTACGTTGTTGGCCATATACTCGACGTAAGTCGAGGTTGACGGATCGAAGCCGCCGCTCAGCGGCTTGCCGTTCAAGAAAATATTGGCCAGGTCAGCGTTGGAAGAAGCTTTGCGTATAAGGGTTACCGTATACGTTTTGGAAGTTCTTCCATCTTGAGCTTTCACGGTAATGTCGACCGTATTAATCCCTGTTTGAAGCTGCACGGCGTAATGACCGCCGCTTTCTACCGACAGGCCGTTCAGAGACACTTGGGCGCTGCTGTCATCGGTTACCGGAGAAAGGTCGACCTGAGTCGTTTCATGTTCTACGGTTACCGCATATTGAACCAGGTTGCGGTCGAATCCAGGGGCTAAGACCCCTTCGGATACATCCAACGCACGAAGGTCTGCATTGGAGGATGCTTCCCTTACAATAGTGACGATTGTCGTTTTTTCATACGATCTGCTCTCGGAAGTAACCTTCACCACAACCGTGTTCAGACCTACACGCAGCGACTTGTCATAGGCGGAACCGCTTTTATGCGGAGTTCCGTCTACTGTAAGACTCGCCGACTTGTCGGAGAGAGTCGGCGTTACGCCGATATGCGTCACGTTATTCGGTACATGGACGCTGTAAGCCGTGTTTGTATTTGTAAATGCCGGAGCCAACGTTCCGGGAGCGACTTCCAAACCTGCAAGATCCGCTACATCGGAAGGTGCTTTAACAATGGACAGTTTGTACGTTCTTGAAGTAATGCCGTCCTGGGCGATCACTTCAATGTTAAAATAGTTGCTGCCGCTGACAAGATTCTTCGCCGTAAATGGCGTTCCGCTTGCGTGTCCGATACCGTTAATCCGGAGAGAGGCTCCTTCAACCGCAGTCGGTGTAAAGACTGCTTCTGCCGAACGGTACGGTACGCTCAGGGTGTAATCGCCTTTATTGCTGTCAAATGCTGGCGACATTCCGCCCGGTTGAGTGGACAAACTGATCAGTCTCGCATCCGCGGAAAGCTTGCGAATAACGGTGACCGTGTAGTTTTTCACGGTTCTGCCGTCTTCGGCCGTGACCTGAACCTGAATACTGTTCCGGCCCGGTTTGAGTTCGACGGTTCCAGAAGCTTTGGCCTCACTCGATGAACCGATCGGACTGCCGTTGAGCTGTACGCTGGAGAACGGAGCGGCTTTCTCAACGTCTACTCTGAGCCGTTCGACCCCGGACGCAACCTCTGCCGTATAATTAGGCGTATTGTTGGCGTAAGCGGGATTTAGTGCTACCGGCCGTGTTTCGTCAAATAGGCTCAGTCCGTTTACAGCTGCCAGATCGGCATCGTTTCCAGGATAACGGATAATATCGAGTCCATATTCTTTGAACCCGGATCCGCCTTTATCGGCAACCCGAATCTTAACCAATTTGTACGTCCCGACTGCCAAGCCGCTCACCGTGAACTTCGGATAAGTTCCCGATACGGTCACTCCGCTGCCTTTTTCGGCATATGCAGTGACTGTGGATGTGCTCAAATCAGCTGCGGTCACGTTAATGTCGATATCGTTGTTCGGAAGACCCTTCGTTTTATTGGGAACGTGCACTTTGTTGTAAGTGATCGCTCGGCTGAAGGAAGGCTCCATGACACCAACGGAAGGCTTGATTGAAATCAGTTCGTACTGCCCCGCAATTACGCTGAACTGAAAACTGCTGTAACTGACGCTGTTCACAAGCCCTAGGCCGTCATCCAGCTTGACGGTAATTTGTGCTGTGCCGGCCTGATCAAAGGCAGGAGTCAATAGAAGCTGTCTTTCAACTCCCTCTCCGCTGATTGCGATGTTTTCGTCGGGAATCAGTTGTTGATTTGAGGAAGTCACCGTAACGTTAACGGGATCTCCGTCAACTTCATTAATCTTGAATCCTTTAGTTACAGGATTGTTGACTGTCGTCTTCACCCCGTAATTGAAGCCTTCGCTCGACTGCCATTTGCCGGCGATGATGCTGCCGTTTTTTCCTGCAAGCGAATAATCTCTGGCAATGTCTCCATCATCCGGGTTGTCGAAACGGTACAGAGCAGCAAGCCCTTTTTCGCTGCCGCTGAGACGAATGCCCATTTCATTGGCAATTTCGCTCTGGGTCTTGGCTTTGCTCCAGAAACGGACATCTTTTATGCCGCCTGTATAGTTAGCGTCCTGAGTCCAGGCGCTCTCGCCGATATAGTTGATCGGTCTTGGTCCGCCGCCGTTTTGGCCGCTGGCATAGATCATCTGGCTAAGATCGGCCGAACCGGAAGCTTTCAGAATTCCGTTCCAGTAGATATAAGCCATTTTCTGAGCGTGGTTATATACCATGGAAACATGAACCCATTTGTTTGTTGGAAGTACTTCCGTGGTAGACACCTTGTACTCTTTCGTCCGGACACCTTTTTGAGGAAGGACCGTCAAGCTTGTTTGCCCGGTGTTGCCTTCGAAGCCGAAAAATACGTTGAAGTTGTCGGGACCGTATGCAGTTTCGAAAAAGCGTCCCCAAGTCGGTCGGCTTGTTGCATATACCCAGCTTTCAAAGGTGAACGAGTTTGTATACAGCCCTAGATCGGGAAGAGCAGCATAGCTTTTTCCGTCCAGGTCGTAATAAAAGGACCCGCCGAGCTCTGTTACATATGGATGATCATTGACGGGTGTTACTGTGATTTGCACAGTCTTCACTTCGCTGCCGAAATGGTCTGGTACTGCGGAATAATTGGCATTTTGATCAATCCAGTTCTGGTTCATTCCGTCCGGGTCTGCAAGCCAGTCCCGGTATTGAATCTGCGCCGTTCCGTTCCAATTCGCTTTGGGAACGAATCGAATAGGAACGTTGCCGCCGAGTACGAAAATCGTGTTCGGATTTTCCAGAGCGTACCAGACCATACCGTTGAAGTACTGCCACTGGCCGTTGGTATTGTCCATTTCGGTAACGCCGATTCCTTGAGAATAAATAGTCGAAGTCGGTTGTCCCGGAGAATCGAATTGATCTTCCGTAATCGGATCCATATATACATTTGCTGTTACGCTTTGGATTGAGGTGTCAGAAGTTTCTTCTTGTGAAATGTTTTCTTGTGAAGCTTCGATCGCTGCAGGAGCAGCTTCTGTGGATTCTTCTGCATAAACGCTGTTTAAGGGGAAATTCGAAGTGCCCAGCAGCAGGGAGAAGACCAAAAAGCAAATCAGTATTCTGGATATTTTGTTTTTATGCACGCTTTCATCTCCATTTTCTACGATGTCAAATGCTTGTTGCCCGGATACCGATGTGAGCGCCTTTACCGGATTCGAATATCCCTATATCGCTCTCTTATACAAACCTCCCTTTTAGGTAACTGCACGAAAAATATGATCCACGTCGTAATTATCGGTAGAGAAGAGATTTTAATTTACGCTTTTTTTGCAAATAATACCTCTTTTTTTCTTTTGAGATTCTCTGGGTTTTCTTTTGATAATTTTCAAACGGATTCGACAAATTCCTTCAAGAATAATAGGATACATAAAGAGTATAAATATAAGGAGAGGGTACAAATGGGATACATAAGCGGATACGGATCTTCGTTTTCGTCAGGTAGACGCGGCGGCTTCGGAATTCGCAAAATAGGAACGCTTCTGCTGCTAATCGGCAATTTGGCTTCGCTGCTGCTTGGCATTGCTTATTTATTGATCGACACACCTGCAGGATGGTGGAACTTATACGGGCTGCTGATGCTGCTGACACTGCTGGGGAATTTGCATTTGGCAATGGGGCGGGGCGTACATAGAGTTTGGGAGTATGTCTATCTCGCGCTGCATGCGCTTGGATTGACGGCGGTGCCGCTGCTGAATACGGTCGCTTCGGCTGCCGTTCGTGATTACGATTCCCGGAGCATCTGGTCGGCGGTTATTCTGTTGGCACTTTTTGCTGTAGGGACGGCTGTTGCCTTCTTAAGACTGCGCAGCGGTACGGAAGAGCGCGGAGACAGCAGGGGCGGATATTCGTCTTATTCTGCATACGGAAGAAATTCTGCCGAAAAAGGCTGGGTCAAAAAAGGTTTCAGAGGACTGCTTACAGTCTGGTTCCTGCTGAACTTGGCGCTAGGTGTGTATATGGCGGCTATTCTGATGGGTACGGTCGATCCGGGGCTGCTCGAAGTGGTTGTTCCGGAATATGCGCTGTTCTTCGGTCTGATGTTTCTTGGCGCGGCTGCCCTGCTGGTCAAAATGTACGGACAATCGGAGCGTTTCTTTGCAGGCGTATTCCGGGTCGGAGTACGGTGCATCAGTCTGTTTGTTTTTATCATATGTGTGCTGCCGCTCGCTTCGGCACCGAAAATTATTAGTGAAGCGAAGGAATCGTATACGGAGGCATTCGGCAGCAATCCGTTAGATATGCAGAACGAGCACTTTATGAAGACCGCTTTCCTGCTGCCGGATTATTTCTATGGAGCTAAAACCTCAGATTATCGCATCGAAACGGATATCGTCTATTATGAAGGTCAGGAAGGCGTTGACGCAGGCGTGAAACTGGCCTTCGATGCCTACATGCCTCCCGAAGGAGCAGAAGGTCTGCCGGGACAGGATTCGGTGCTGATCCGTATCCACGGCGGAGGCTGGACAATTGGAGATAAAGGGGCGGGCAACTACGCCCAGATGAATAAGTATTTTGCTTCGCAAGGTTATGTCGTCTTCGACGTGCAGTACGGCCTCAGCAATCAGAAAAAATTTGTGGAGTCGGCGCCAGTGCCGGAGCAAGTGGTAGGCGATTTCAATATCGACGATATGATTCGTCATATCGGTCTGTTTACGACCTATATGGCGGATCATGCGGAGCAGTTCGGGGCAAATACGGAATCGGTATTTATTTCCGGCGGTTCGGCAGGCGGACAGCTGGCGGCCGCAGCGGGGCTTGCGCCATTCGCTGAAGGTTTCGAGAACGTGATCGATTCCCGCTTAACGGTCAAGGGAATCATTCCTTACTACCCAGCCAACGGACTGGCGTCGGATATCGGTATTGCAGGCAGCACCGATGAGCTGTCCAATCCTGCGCTGCTTGTGAACGCGGGCAGCCCTCCGGCGCTTATCTATCAGGGCGAACAGGACGGGATTGTCGATCCGGAGATCGCACAAACTTTCATTCGCGCGTATCGGGAAGCGGAGAATGAACAAGCCGCTCTTGTCGAAATGCCGTTCGGTACTCACGGCAGCGACATCTATTTCCCGAGTTATTACAATGAGCCATTCACCTATATGATGGAGCGGTTTATGAATCAGTACAAATAAAAAGAGCCGGGCGATAAGCCCGGCTCTCAGGTTGTTGATAAATTCCTATTCGTTATAGAAGCTCATTAACTGCAGGAGAAATTCGTTCCGGTCGCGTGTTGAAATCGAGAAAAAGGATTAAATTTCAGTGTAATTTCTCGATTTCAAAGGCGAACGCTGGCGCTCCTACACTGAATTTCTCCCTCCGTACATTGGCTTCACCTTGAATCAGACTTTCTCGACACATTGAGCCGGGCGATAAGCCCGGCTCTTTTTATTTTGCGAATCACGACTTCACAGTCTGCCGTCGGTATGGAACCGCCGAAGTTCTGTTCAACGGGGTTCCGGCTGTGCGCTCGGCTGGCCGGCTTTTTTCTTGCTTGGACGGATCGCCGGAGGTTTCTGACGTACCAAATGGCAGGTGGCCCGATTCCCTCTCCAATGGGTAGGCAATATTCGTCGGTATAACGAGTCCCAGCGTCTGCAGCTCGCCAAGAATGCAGGCGACATGATAGCGGTAAATAATGGCTTGGGATTCGGACGACAGCGTACTCTCGGCTTTCTGGTTGGATGTCTGCAGTAAGCTGTTCCCCAGACTTGCGACGCCTTCGGGGTCGGGATCGGTCAGCAGACGAATCATTCGCATATGCGAATACGTATTGCGGTAGACGTCCAGTTCCTGTTCGATACGTTCGATCAGATCGTGCTGTTTGTTCTGACCAATATCGAATTCCTCCTTGTACGTATCGCAAGCTTTCTGCAGAGCGGCCAGGTCTTTTTTAAGCGGACTGATATGAACAGCGCCGCCCTGCCGGAGCAGATCATGAGCCAATCGGTTCAGATGCCGCCGCACCTTCAGTCTGGCTTTTTCCAGATTTCGGTCATGTTTGGGTGGAGCGACGAAGTAGTTGACGAGCACCGCTACTCCGATTCCGAGGAGCGTATCCAGCACACGATGCACCGCATAGGCGAAGGGCGCTTCGTGAGGCTGCAAGTTCAACATGATGGCAAGGAAAACGATCCCGGCGATCGAAACGGATTTGTTCCATTTCAGCATGTTGCAGACGGCGATTACACCTATGATACCCAGCGCCGACAAGTAGGCATTATGAGGTCCGATAAACGCAAACAGACCGCCAAAAGCGGCACCAACCAAGGTACCCATTGTGCGGTTCTTGCCTGCGGCGTAAGAGCTGGTGATCGAACTCTCCATCGCGATAATGGTAGCGATCGCTGCATAGAACGGATATTCCAGATTTAGAAGCTTGGAGATCAGCAGACAGATCAGGACAGCGAGCGCCGTTTTGACCGTCCGCATCCCGATTGAGAATCTCATATTGGTTTCAAATCCTTCCTGATCGGATTTCAAATGTAAATAAACGATTTTCAAAATATTTACCTATGTGAAATATTATACGTACTTTTGGCTCATAGGGCAATTGTCGAAACTGTGGCAAGTTGCGAAAAGAAATGACTCCGGTTAAGGTGGAAGAAGTGAAGCGACAAGGGAGGCGGAAAGAGTATGATTGAAGCGTTTATTTTCGATATGGATGGAGTCATTATCGACAGCGAACCGATGCATTTCGATGTGGATCGCCGGGTCATGGAGTACTACGGTTATCCGATTACGCAGGAAAAGTTGGAAGAGTATGTCGGCATGACCAACCCTGAATTGTGGGCCGCGATTCGGGCTGAATTCGGCATGACCCAGACAGTGGAAGAGATTGTCGAGTACCAGATGGGTCATAAGATTGAAGTGCTGCGAGCAGCGGAAATGGAACCGATCGACGGCATCTCCGATCTAATCGCCGAACTGGAAAAAGGCGGTATTCCGTGTGCTGTCGCTTCTTCGTCGCCACCAGTGTTTATCGAAGCCGTATTGGAGAAGTTCGGCCTGAGAGATGCGTTTAAGGCGGTAGCCAGCGGAGAGGAAGTACCGAGAGGCAAGCCGGCTCCAGACGTTTTTTTGCGTGCAGCTGAACTGCTCGGCGTTGATCCGGTGCGCTGCATTGTACTGGAAGATTCCAAACATGGCATCGACGCGGCGAAGGCGGCGGGTATGCGCTGTATCGGGTTCATCAATCCTAATTCCGGCAATCAGGATTTAACACGTGCGGATCTGATTGTCGAAAATATCCGGGAGATCCGGCTGGACGATTTGGTAAAGGTGGAGGAAAAGGAAGACCGCGGCTAACCGCAGAGTGTTTTACCGGTTTAAAAGTGAAAAACAAAAAGCTGCGTTAGCGCACAATGCGCCTTCGCAGCTTTTTTTATTATAACGAAATTGAGGGATTAAGCCGTTTTGACCACCGATTTCCCTTCAGACTCATCTTCATGGGAGCGCTCAGTCAGCCCACGCAGCGCTTCGATCATGACGTCGAGCTGAGTCACACTGTCGGAAATGCGACGGATCGAATCGCGTTGACGGTATACGCCGCTGGTCGCAAGTTCCACCGAAGCCGATGTCTGCTGACTAATGGCAGAGAAGTCAGCGATCTGGCCGGCAACATCTCCGTTGAATTCTTTCAGGTTGGCGATGTTTTGCTGCATTTCGCTCGACTTGCCGAGTACGTTCGCAGCGTCCTGTGTAATGCGTTCGAACAATTCACCAGTCTCGTACGTGCGGCGTTCCAGTCCTTCGATCGTCGATTCACTCTTACGGACGTAATCTGATACGATACCCGTCTGGCTGCGAATCTGCTGAAGCAGGCCTGCGATGTCTTCGGCAGAAGATTGGACGTTGCCGGACAAGCTGCGAATTTCGCCGGCGACGACTGCAAAGCCCCGGCCCTGCTCGCCGGCACGGGCGGCTTCAATGCTGGCGTTAAGCGACAGCAGGTTCGTCTGATTGGCAATTTCCGTAATGGCAGTCAGAATAGCTTGAGCTTCCTCGGCATACCGGTTCAGCAGGCCAACCTGTGAGACCGTTTCGGTCATGCTGCCGCGTACAAGGGACATATCTTCGCGAAGTTCTTCCGCTTTGCGGCCGCCTTCCTCGGTAAGCTGGGTCGTACTGCGGGACAAGTTGTTCATTTCGCTTGTTTCCCAGCTGATCCGCTCAATGTTATCACCGGATTGAATCATGGCTTCGTTAATTTCTTGAATGCTCTCCGCCTGCACTTCTATGCCCTTGGAGATTTCTGCGAAACTTCCGGCCGCTTCCTCGGCGATCCGAGTCGTTTCGTTTGCGCCCGAAGCGACCGACTCGCCGAAAGATTTGAGTTCTGCCGTAGAGCGTTCAACTTCGTCCAGCAGTTCTTCAATCATGTCTTTCTGTCGTTCAGATTCTTCAATCATGCTCCGACCAACCATACATACGGCGTAGCTGGTGGCGCCGATCATAACTGTGACAACGTAGATTACAGCATATTCGATAATTGGATGAGGCGGTACGAACGGATTGAACAGAAATTGAACAGTAAACGAGACGAGAGCCGTAATCGTTCCAACGATTACAACTTTTTTAGACAGATAGATGTTCATCAGCGACATGTAGATGAAGAAAGCGATCACAGCAAGGCTGCTTGGGATGAACAGGAACAAAACATTGCCGACGATAAAGCAGCCGATTACAAGTACGTATTTGCCAATATTTTTATCTGCGACATACCGGTAGAGTAGATAGTAACCGCCAATCAGCAAAGCATTGGCACCAAACAAGGACAGCATATCGTTAAGGGAAACAAGTTTTGTCAACCAAAATATGGCAAACAGCGGATACAGGGAGGTAAGGAGTGATAAGATGGTGTAAAAAATTAAAGTGGAAGAACGTCTTTCAAATTTAGTCGGCATAGCCGCAAATCCCTTCTTTCTTGGTAGTTGTAGTCCACGATCAGCAGTGAAGGTGCCGAAATAAGGCTAACATTCTTATCGGCAGAAGAAGCGTTTTGTTTCACGCATTCGACAAAATTCGCAAAAAAAACTCTATCGTTTGTTTACCGGGCAAAAGAGGTAATAGATAGCATAAATCGAATGGGTACGAATTCAGCATCGAAAAGACAAGCCGGACGTGACGAACGATCATGAAGGAGGATACACCTGATATGACGAAAAATGGACAAACCCCGCAGGAAAAGACGCTGGATAGCAGCCTTGCCCTGCTCAAAGACGGATATGATTTTATTTTCAAGCGCCGCAGAGAAATGGATTCCGACATTTTCCAAACACGACTGCTCGGGCAGAAAGCGATCTGTATTGGCGGTAAAGAAGCGGCGGAACTGTTTTACGATACGTCGAAGTTCCAGCGTTCCGGAGCGATTCCGAAGCGCATTCAGAAGTCTTTATTCGGTGTGAATGCCATCCAGACGCTGGACGGCGAAGCGCATCGCCATCGCAAAATGATGTTTATGTCGCTGATGTCACGGGAGCGGCTCGACGTCTTCATCGAGCTGCTGGCGGAAGAATGGGAAGCGGCCATTCTTCGGTGGGAAGAGCTTGAGGAAGTTGAACTGTTCGGCGAATCTACGGAACTGCTGTACCGGGCGGCCTGCCGCTGGGCGGGAGTGCCGATAGACGAAGAAACGGTGCGCGCCAAGGCGGAAGATATGAGTGCGATGGTCGAAGCGTTCGGGGCTATAGGGCCTCGGCATGCTGCGGGACGCAGTGCACGGCGGCGGACAGAGGAATGGCTGGAAGGATATATTATGGATCTGCGTGCCGGCGAATTTAAGGTATTTGAAGAAACGGCGGCTTATGCGATGGCATTCCACCGCGATCTGAAAGACCGTGAGCTGGATGCGCGAATGGCGGCGATCGAGCTGATCAATATTCTTCGCCCTATCGTAGCAATCGGATACTATGTCGTATTTAATGCGATGGCGCTGCACCAGTATCCGGAGTACAAGGAGAAACTTGCGGCAGACGAAGGGAAATACCGGCAGTGGTTCGTTCAGGAAACACGCCGTTATTATCCGTTTACGCCGTTCCTTGGCGCTTCGGTCATCCACGACTTTACGTGGAAAGGTCACGAGTTTGAAAAAGGCACAATGGTGCTGCTGGACATATACGGCACGACACATGATCCCAAATTATGGGATGAAGCGGACAAGTTTAAGCCTGAACGGTTCGAGCATTGGGACAGCGGCCCGTTTGACCTGATCCCGCAGGGCGGAGGCGGATACGACGGACACCGCTGCGCGGGTGAATGGCTGACGATTGATGCAATGCGGGTGGCGCTGGAATACCTGGCAAACCGTATCGAGTATGAAGTGCCGGAGCAGGATTTGGACTTGAGCTTGTCGCGGATGCCGGCGCTGCCGGAAAGTCATTTTGTGATGAAAAATGTGCGGCGCAAGCCGGGAGTCGGTGCTTTTTCCGGTGTGTGATCAGTTCAAAGATTGATATCCGAAGAACAAGCGGCAGCAAATCGAACACAAAAAAAGCCTCCGAACTCATTCGGAGGCTCAACGTGTTGAGAAAGTCTTTTTTTGTGAGAATCCAATAAAAGAAAGAGGAAATTCAGTGAAGGAGCGCCAGCGTTCGCCTTTGTGGTGCAAGTTCACCCAAGATCAGGATGTGAACTTGCACCGCTAATCGAGAAAATTCCAATAAAATTTAATCCTTTTTCTTGATTTCAACACGCGACCGGAACGAATTTCCTCTGAAGTCTCTATGGATTCTCTACGGATAGGACTTTCTCGACAGCCTGAGCCTCCGAACTCATTCGGAGGCTCTTTATCTTACGGATCAGATCGATAGTTAAAAAGGTTTAGACCTCGGCTTTGGACGACCGCAGCTCCGCCACCGCCATCTTCAGCTGCTCCATCGCTTGTTCCACGATCGAGCGCGAGCAGGCAACGTTCATACGCATAAATCCTGCGCCTTCGATACCGAACATCGTTCCGTCGTTCAATGCGATACCGGCTTTGTGCAGCAGGAACTGCATCAAGTCCTTGGCTTCCATATTCAGGCCGCGGAAATCGATCCACAGCAGATAGGTCGCTTCCGGCAGCTTAACGGACAGTTCCGGCAGATGCTCTTCAATCTGGCTCTGCACGTACTCCATATTGCCGCGTACGTACGTCAGCAGCTCGTCGAGCCACGGTCCGCCGTGCTTATAAGCCGCTTCCGTCGCAGTTGCGCCGAGCGTATTGATGGAGCCGAGTCCGTGCATTTTGGCAACGGTCCGTTCAAACTTCAGCCGCAGCTTGCGGTTCGGGATAATAATGTTCGATACCGACAATCCGGCCAGGTTGAACGTCTTGCTTGGTGCCGTGCAGACGATACAGTTGTCGCGTGCCGCTTCTGAGATAGAAGCGTACGGCACATGCGATTTGGGTTCGAAGATCAGGTCCGCGTGAATCTCGTCGGCGACGACAAGAACATCGTGCTTCAGACAAAGCTCCGACAGCTTCTCCAGATCGGCACGCGACCAGATGCGTCCGACCGGATTGTGCGGGCTGCAGAGAATAAGCATCTTGACGTCATCCGCAAGCTTGCGGTCCAAGTCTTCAAAATCCATTTCATAGCTGCCCGCCTCGGTGACCTGCAGCGGGTTCATCACCAGCTGCCGTCCGTTTTCACGCACAATATTGTAGAACGGCGGATATACCGGCGTCTGAATTGCGATCTTGTCACCTGGCTGCGTGAATGCTTCTACGGCAAATGCAAGCGCAGGCACAACGCCCGGCGTGAACGTAATCCAATCGGGATCAATACTCCAATTATGCCGCTCCTGCATCCAGCTTACAACCGTATCGAAGTAGGCCGGCGTACGGAACGTGTACCCGAAGATTCCGTGGTCTACCCGCTTGTGCATCGCGTCCAATACTTCCTGCGGGGCAGCAAAGTCCATATCTGCAACCCATAGAGGCAGCGCATTAGGTGCTCCGAACAACTTTTCTCGAGAATCCCATTTCTCGGAAGCGCTCTGCAGACGGTCGATCTGTGTGTGGAAGTCGAAGCGGCTTTTTAACGTCATTTAAACGATTCCTCCTTGTTTCGGCCAGTCTGTCGGGCGTGTCTTCATTGGTATTAGCTTGATTTAAATTTTAAAAAACACGCACCTGCTCAAGCCTTTATCTGACTTATTATGAGGGAGAAATTCTCTTAAAGCAATGTCGTCACATAACAAGATCTGTAAGGGTTTGTTCGGAAAATGTAAAAAAATATACTCATAAAAGCGTTTTATGTAAAATCTATTTACTTTAGCTTGCTTGTTTATATATGATTGAGGAGAATTGAAGCTTTTTGTTCGTGTTTAGGAAGAGTCGAAATGCCAAGAAAACTATTAATTTGTTTAAGGGGGCAACAAATTTTATGAAGCGAAGCAAAGCGAAAAAAAATATCCGTGTCGTACTTGCGGCAGCGGTACTCGTATCGAGCTTATCGCCAATGCTGGGCAGCCGGTCCGCTCAAGCGGCGGAAACGGCAGCATCAAATGGATTCGAACTGCGCATTTTACATACGAACGATACACACGCTCATCTGGATAACGTCGCTCGGCGCGTAACCGCGATCAACACGGAGCGCAATGATCACACACTGCTGCTGGATGCAGGGGACGTATTCTCGGGTACCCTGTATTTCAATCAGTACGGCGGTCTTGCCGATCTGTACTTCATGAACCAGCTCAAATATGATGCGATGGTGTTTGGTAACCACGAATTTGACAAGGGACCGGCCGGACTGGCACCGTTCATCAAGGATGCGAAATTCCCCTTCGTAAGTTCCAATATCGATTTCTCCGCGGATAAAGATCTGTCGGGCTTTGCGAGCACGACAATCGGCGAACCGGCGGCAGACGGTAAGATCTATCCTGCAATTATTAAAGAAATCAACGGCGAAAAGGTCGGCATCATTGGCCTGACGACCAGCGATACGATTGCGCTGTCTTCTCCGGGTGATACCATCCAGTTCAAAGATGCTGTTGAAAGTGCGCAGAAGACGGTTGATCAGCTGACAGCCAAAGGCGTGAACAAGATTATTGCATTGACCCACCTTGGGTACTCCGAAGATATGGAGCTGGCAAAGGGAGTCAAAGGCATCGATATTATTGTTGGCGGACACTCGCATACGAAGCTCGATGAGCCTACTGTTTATGACGGTGGAGACGCTCCTGTCGTAATCGTGCAGACCGGCGAATATGACAAAAATCTTGGCAAGCTGGACGCAAAGTTCGATGACGAAGGCGTACTGACCGAATGGAAAGGTCAACTGATCAGCCTGGATGCCCAAAATGAAGATGAATCTTATGTTATTAAAAGCGACGAAGCTTCGGCGGCCAAGCTGAAAGAATACTCGGCGAAGCTTGAAGAGCTGAAAACGACAGTCATCGGCAAAACCAGCGTTGCTCTGGACGGAGAGCGCAACAGCATCCGCAAGATGGAAACGAATCTGGGTAATCTCATAGCCGATGGTATGCGTGCAAAAGTCGAAAGTATTGTCGAGCTCGGCGATGCCAAAGACTATATCACGATCCAGAATGCAGGCGGTATTCGTGCATCGATCCCTGCCGGCGATATTACGCTTGGCCATCTGCTGACCACAATGCCTTACGGTAATAACCTGAGCGCATTGAAAATGACCGGTGAGGAGATTAAGGCTGCACTGGAAAATGGCGTCAGCGGTGTGGAAACAGGCGAAGGCCGCTTCCCGCAGGTATCCGGTATGAAGTTCACTTATGACTCCACCCGTCCGGGCGAGCAAATCGACTCCGTAACCGGAAATGTTACGCAGGAAGGCTCGCGCGTTACCGATATCCAGATTCTCGGCGAGAACGGCACCTACACACCGATCGATCCGAACGCTTACTACATCGTGGCGACCAACTCGTACATCGCGGCAGGCGGCGACTTCTACCGTTCGATGGAAGCAGCCAAGGAAGACGGACGCTTCTACGAGCTTAATCTGGTCGACTATGAAGTGTTCCGCGAACACCTCGATAGTCTCGGAACCGTGACGCTGAAAACGGAAGGTCGCATTACCGATGCTCCGGGTTCGGCCGACGAAGCCCCTGCAGGAGAGATGCCTTCGGCATCTGTGTTCTCGGATATCGCGGGTAATGCCAATGCAGCTGCAATCGAAGCGGCTCACGCTGCCGGATTCGTAAATGGATACGCGAACGGTACGTTCCGTCCGGCAGCGAGCGTGACTCGTGCCGAATTCGTAACGATGCTCGGTCGTGCGGTTGGCGCCGAAGGCGACGCTTCGCAGCACAGCTATACCGATAGTGTCCCGGCTTGGGCAGCATCTTACATTTCCGGTCTGGAAGCGCAGGATCTTCTCGGCAGCTTCAAGAACGAAGTCTTCAATTCACAGCAGGCTGTAACAAATGCCGAAGCGATCGAATTGATTGCATTGGCTGCAAAAGTAGAGCCGTCGACGATCCAGACAAGCGGCACAGCCCAAGCGCAGATCAAACGCGGTGAACTAGTCAGCCTGATCGTGAAACATCTGATTCAGGGCTGATCGGACTCTTAAGCAGCGATAGAATAGAACGTAACGCTAGTCAAGCATGTTGTTCAAACGATCTGCCTCCATTGAGGAGGCAGATCGTTTTTTTGTAGGAACCGCGGCAGTGGCAATACGAGTCTCATTTTGCATCGTCGCAGGATTTTTTGTAAGGTATACAGAGGGAGTAGGAAAAGATGGAAAATGAAAAGGAGGAGAATTCATTCATGCATAAATCGAACCACAAGAGCTCTCGTAAACGTATTTTGATTCTGGCTGCAGCCGCTCTGCTCGCTGCACCAGCCTTAAGCCTACCTAACGCCAGTGCGGCGCCTGCCCTTTCCGCTTCGACGGATTCGTCTTCTTCGAGCGCTCCTGCGACCCAGCCTCTGCCGGAACCTGCGGACTGGACTGTCCCGGAACCTACCGACTGGACGGTTCCGGAGCCCACGGACTGGACGGTCCCAGAACCTACAGATTGGACACTCCCGGAACCTTCTGCTCCAGCAGTAGACGCAGCGGAAACAGTCGTGCCGCCGGCAGCAGACCCAGCGCCTGCGTCACCTAAACCCGCAGCCTCGTCTCCGGGAACTCCAGCGGTCAAGGAGCCTTTCTACGATATCGCCAAAGATCCGAACCGCGAGGCGATCATGATGCTTTATAATGAAGGAATCGTCAAAGCGGCCAAAGACCGCAAGTTCCGTCCCAAAGCGGAAATTGGACGAGCTGACTTCAGTGTCATTCTCGGCCGCGCCATGAATGCAAAAGGAAGCATCTTCGATGTGTATTTCAAAGATCCGATTCCGGATTGGGCTATTCGGTACGTTGGCGGCCTGTCGGCTGCCGGAATTTACGGCGGTTATCTAGAGGGTATTAATTTTGGATCGAAACAGCCGGTTACACGAGCAGAGGCAGTCGCAATGGTTGCTCGTGCCGCCCATTTGGAATCGCAGCCTCTTCCGGAAGGACTTGGCGGAGTCGGCAATATTCCACTCTGGGCGCTCGACGATGTAGGAGCCGCTTATGCGGCCGGCCTGATTGAAGTAACGAGCACAGGAACGCTGAATCCGAACAAGAAAGTAACACGCAGCGAGATGGCAGCCATGATCGCGCCGCTCGTTGAGGCTCAAGCCTTTATGACTCCGTTTACCCTGGAAGAGGATATTACACTGCCTTAAGTATTCTAGAATATGTTTGTTAGCGAATAAATTTGATAGCTCGGCAGCATGTATGATCGCATGAGCAGTCCAAAAACGCTATCTCCTCCGGGAGACAATAAGGCTGTCGAGAAAGTCTCGACAGCCTTTCTTTATGTTTTATTAGTTAAAAGGCTTCGGCAGATGTTCCTTAATCTGGTTCTGGAGGGAAACAGAGTATTATTTGCATATGGTAAAGCGGGTCGGTATTTTGTGAAGAAGTTTTATTTTAATAGCACTGGTTAAGTAGGAGAAGATAGCTTTTAATCGTTTTTGTTCCTGTTTTGATTCGATTGGTTTATTGAAGCGGTTAAGAAGTTGTCCAATATTTTTATACAGGAGGTAATAAAGAATGAAACTATTCAATTCGAAAAAGAGCATTCGTACCTCACTGGCGGCTGCAGTTCTTGTAGCAGGTCTGACACCGGCATGGGGTGGATCTTCCGTACAGGCGGCTGAAAATAGTGACGGTATTTCCAGCGTACTTAATTCTGATCAAGCAGAGACGATTCCACCGGGTGCTACAGCTTTCACAGATGTCGAGGGTAACGAGAACCAAGAGGAGATTGAAGCCGCATTCGAGGCTGGTCTCATCAAAGGCTATAGCGATGGCACATTCCGTCCATCTGCAAGCTTGACTCGCGCCGAGTTCGTGACTCTGCTCGGACGTGCACTGGATGTTGAAGGCGATCCTTCGCAGCATCCATATAACGATAAGGTGCCGATGTGGGCAGCGCCTTATGTAGCGGGACTTGAACAGCGGAATCTGCTCGGCAGCTTTGCAGATGACGAAATGTTCCATCCGAATCAGGAAGTGACGAATCAGGAAGCGGTCGAATTAATTGCACTGGCAGCGGATGTGAATGTGTGGATAGTCGGAACACCGGGCACCGCGTCTGATCCAATTACACGCGGTGAACTGACCGCTCTGATGGTCGAGCATTTGTTGCGCTAAGCAAGTCCGTTTGTTTGGATAACAAGCAGAGTTCACGCTCGAATCTTAATTAGGAAGTCCGTCTCTTTCGAGAGACGGACTTTTTTGTATGGCTTGCATAGCTTTTTTCGAAAAGGTTTTATATAATCATATTCATAAAGTAAAGCGGTTACAAAACGAGTGAACATCAGCAAAATCCAAAGGGGGCAGAACAGAAAATGACGTATAAAGACGCATCGAAACCGGCAGTAGATCGTGTGAGTGACCTGCTTGAACAAATGACGCTGGAAGAAAAAATCGCTCAGCTTACTTCGGCACGGACCGGAAGCATGATCTCAGACGTGGAGAATTTTTTGTTCTCTGCGCAGCTGACACGCCAAAATGTTCCTCACGGCTGCGGCTATATTGGACGGATCGGCGGCGCGACGGATCTGCTCCCGGCGGAAATGGCGCGTGCCATGAACACGATTCAAAGGCATTTCGTCGAAGAGACGCGTCTCGGTATTCCGGTCCTGTTCATGACCGAAGCGACGTCGGGTGTACTCAGCCGGAATCATACGCTGTTTCCGCAAAATATCGGTGCCGGCGCTATGTTCGATGAAGAACCGATACGCCGGATGGCTGATGCCATGCGCCGCGAGATGATCGCCACCGGCGAACGTTGGGCGCTCGGTCCGGTCGTCGACGTGATTCGCGATCACCGCTACGGCCGTTACGAGGAGTCATTCGGCGAAGATGTCTATCTGGTCAGCCAATACGGCTCGGCTTATGTACAGGGACTGCAGTCGAATGACCTAACGCAGGGAATTATCGCGACGCTCAAACATTTCGTAGCCCAGGGAATCAGCGACGGAGGACGCAACTGCGGGCCGGTACATATTACAGACCGCGAGCTGCTGGACGGCTACGCCGTTCCGTTTGAAGCGGCGATTCGCGATGCGGGTGCGCTGTCGATCATGGCGGCCTATCATGAGATTGACCAGATCCCGGTGCACGCATCTTCTCACATCCTGCGGAATCTTCTTCAGGACAAATTGGGTTTTGAAGGACTCACCGTCTCCGACGGCAACGGAATTCAGCTGATTCAGTCGTTCCAGGAATACTGCGAGACCCAAGAAGAAGCGGTGAAGCTGGCGTTGGAAGCGGGCATCGAGTGCGAGCTGGACTTCATGTTCGAGAAATATTTGAAAGGGCTTGTGGAAAAAGGAGAAGTGAAAATCGAACTCGTCGATTCGGCTGTACGTAAAGTGCTGGATCTGAAGTTCCGTCTTGGCTTGTTCGACAACCCTTACGTGGACGAAGCGGTCGTAGACTCATCGGTCTGCACGCCGGATATGGTGGAATTGTCGAAAGAGATGGCGCTGCGCAGCATGACGCTGCTGAAGAACGAAGACGGCATTTTGCCTCTGAATCCTTCTTACAAAAAGGTGGCCGTAATCGGACCGCTCGCTCATGTGAAGGAATTCGGCTACAGCGACTATTCTTACCCGGCCCATATCGAAGATATGTATTATCACTCAGAAGGGCTGACGGAAGAAGAAGTGCTGGCACGGACACTCTTTTTCAAGAAAAAGGATACCCGCTATGAAGACCTGTATCATCAGAATATGCCGACTGTTTACGAAGCTTTGAAAAATGCGCTTCCAGAGGTGGAAGTCGTCTATGCGGCGGGGATCAAGGATACGACCGATTATAACGGCGACGCGGACTTTTACCAGATTGAATCCGCGGTTGAACAGGCGGTAGACGCCGACGTGATTATCGCCGTATGCGGCGATACGAGCGGTATGGGACGTGAGAACGACAGCGGTGAATCGACGGACCGTGTAGAAATCTGTCTTTCCCATGAACAGAAGAGACTGCTGCGGGCCTTAAAAGAAACCGGCCGTCCGGTCGTGCTGGTCTTGTGCAACGCCCGTCCGCTGGAACTGCTGGAGGAAAGTCAATCGATGAACGCAATCCTCGAAGCCTGGAAGCCGGGCATGAAGGGGGCGGAGGCGATCGCGGAAACGTTGACCGGCGTCTACAACCCGGGCGGCAAGCTTTCTGTTACGCTTCCTAAAGCACTTGGACAGCTGCCGGTACACTACTCGCAGCTCGCGACCGGGCATAAGCAGTTCTGGCGCGGCAAATATTTGGAGATGGACTTGGCGCCGCTGTATCCGTTCGGCTACGGGTTGAGCTACACAATTTTTGAAGCGGAGAATGTGCAGTTTGAGCAGACGGTGGACGGCATCGCGGTCACGGCAGACATAACGAATACGGGAGAGCGCGAAGGCGATCAGGTCGTGCAGATTTATGTGCGGAAAAAGTACGCCAGCGTGCTTCAACCGGAGCGCGAGTTGAAGGCCTATAAACGTGTGAGCATCCCGGCGGGAGGCCGCGTCGCGCTGCAATTCGACATTGCCTATGATTCGCTCGGCTACCATGACCGCGACATGCAGCTGGTGCTGGAGAATGTTCAGCTCGACGTTATGCTCGGATTTTCGTCGCAGGATATTCGGGCGGAAGAAATGTTTAAGCTGGACTTTGAGGATGGTAAAAGGGAGATTGCGCGGAGAGTGTTCAGGAATGGAGCAGTCATCAAATAAACGAGAGCAAAAAATCAACAAGAATAAATGAACGAAAACTGAATCGAAAAACAAGTCGAAAAACAAGTGGAGAAATGAATAAAAATAGAAAGAAGACGCCCTTATCGAGAGATAAGCGGCGTCTATTCTCTTCGTAGAACCGATAGGATTGGATTGTAGTTGATCGATCGCAGTAACCAGCTGGCCGAAATCAAAAG
The DNA here is from genome assembly GCF_000378145.1 of Saccharibacillus kuerlensis DSM 22868. Classification (GTDB taxonomy): domain Bacteria; phylum Bacillota; class Bacilli; order Paenibacillales; family Paenibacillaceae; genus Saccharibacillus; species Saccharibacillus kuerlensis. The sequence goes on from NZ_KB899285.1 coordinate 127,685, forward strand.
TTAGCCGACAAACAGCGATTCTGCTCCATCAATATGAATGACCGCGCCGCTGATATGATCCGACTCCTCGGAAGAAAGGAACAGGACCAGGTTGGCAACCTGCTCCGGTTTGCCATTGCCTTCCGGAAGCGGAACGGTGCCTTCCGGGTACTCGACCGGTTTTGTTTTCATGGTTTCCGCTTCTGGTTCTTTCTCTTCGCTGCTAAAAATGTTCGTGTCGATCGTACCCGGAGCGACGACATTAACACGAATATTCGATGGTGCCAGTTCGAACGCGGCCATCTGACCGAACGCAGCGATCGACGCTTTGGATGTGCTGTAGGCGGAGAAGCCTTTTTGTGAAAACACGCGGGTTCCGCTGAGCGAGCTGGTCAGAACGATGCTGCCTTTGCCGTTTTCTTTTAGATACGGAATCGCGTATTTGACACTGGTAAACGTTCCTTTGACGTTGTTCGTAATCGTCTCGTCCCATTCGTCGTCTTCGATCGATTCGATCGGACCGACAACGCCGAGGATGCCTGCATTGGCAAACAAAGTGTCGATTTTACCGTAGGTAGAGACGACCTGTTCCAGCGCTTCGCGATATTGGGCGGGAGCGGAAATATCGACGGTCAGCGCCAAGGCTTGGCCTCCGGCGGCTTCGATCTCAGCGCGGACGCTCTCGACAAACTGTGAATCGCGATCGATCAGGGCGACTGATGCACCTTCTTCGGCCAAACGCATGGCGGCAGCGCGTCCGATTCCGGCGCCAGCACCGGTAACGACCGATACTTTTCCTTGCATTCTTGGAGAGTTGGACATGGTAGACACTCCTTCGATTGAGTTTGAGTATAGTTACCCGTTCAATAAAGGGCAAATCATGTTCAAGTGGAAGGATGTGGGAAGAGGCTGGGAGTAGGCAAAATTTTAGTAATGGCTCTTAGAGGAAGTTATTCTGTGCAAATGAAGGGTAAATAAATTTTAACATAGGGTAAGGAGACACGCAGTTGTTTGCAAAAAGGTTAACGATTGAATGATATCTATTGTCAGGCCAATGTCAGGGAATATACAGTATACTGGGAATATTGCTTGCTCAGGTCGTTTTTATACATTTTCTAGTTGGTTATTATGCTGCTGCCGTTTGTTTATTTGCCACTACTGCCTTACGGTTCGGAGGAATGATCATGTCGTTAGTCTTTTCCTTTTTAAAGAAGTACCGCACTGCCTCGCTTTTGGCGCTGCTGATGATGGTCATTGAGCTTACCGTCGAACTGGCGCAGCCCTATCTGATCTCGAAGATCATCGATGACGGCATTGTGAACTCGGATCTTGGCGTTGTCTGGATGTGGGGAGCTGTCCTGGTCGGAGGATCTATCGTCGCATTTGGAGCGGGTGTGGCCAGTTCGTTTCTCGCTTCCTTTGCAAGTCAGGGATTCGCCAGCGATCTGCGGGAGACGCTGTATGATAAGGTGCAGTCGTTCTCGTACTCCGTATTCAGCCGCTTTGCCACGTCTTCGCTGATTACGCGGATGACTGGTGATGTGACGATGCTTCAGGATACGGTATTTATGAGCTTGAGATTTATGACCCGGGTGCCGCTGGTCGTAATCGGCAGCGTCGTGATGGCGATGATTGTCAATTTCAAGCTGGGTCTGCTGCTGGCGCTGACCGTGCCGCTGCTGCTCGTGTTCGTTATGTGGATCATGCGCCGGGCAGGCGGAATGTTTAAGAACGTTCAGCGCCGGCTCGATAAAGTGAACAGTGTCATCCAGGAAAACTTAACAGGAATTCGCTTGATTCGCGTCTTCGTGCGGATGAAGCACGAGAACAATCGTTTTGCCGCTTCAAGCGGTAAGCTGATGAAAAATACGGTGTCGGCGCTGCGTCTGACCGAGACCACAATGCCGTTTATTATGCTCGTGATGAATGCTGCCATTGTCGCCGTGTTATGGTTCGGCCGCGCGGATATTGCGGCAGGCGGCGCCAGCGTCGGCGAAGTGGTCGCTGTTGCCAACTATGCGCTGCGTACGATCGGCGCACTGTCCGCTTTCTCCTGGATCGCGGTTACATTCTCGCGAGCGGGTGCATCCGCGCAGCGCGTAAGCGAGGTGCTCGATACGCAGAGCGGCGAATTTGAACAGAAGAACGCCTTTGGCCGTGAAAGCGGTGCATCGGCTGCCGCTTTTGCCGAAGCCAAGGACGCCGAAGAACGACAGATTTTCGGCCAAGCATCCCTTTCCGCAGCTGAAGCCGCTGAAACTTCTGCTCCGTCCGGCGGCGCTTCGATCATCCAAGGAACGGTCGAGTTTCAACATGTTTCGTTCAAATATCCGACCAGCGATATCAAAGTGCTGGAAGACATTTCGTTCAAGATCGAGGCGGGAAAACGAATAGCAATTATGGGCGCCACCGGTTCGGGCAAGTCGTCGCTTGTACAGCTTATTCCGCATTTGTACGATCGCGATAAAGGCGGGATTCTGATCGACGGACGCAGCATCGACGAGTGGGATACGAATCTGCTGCGCCGCAGCATCGGTTATGTACCACAGGAGGTACTGCTGTTTACCGGATCGATTCGCGAAAATATCGCTTGGGGCCGGGAAGACGCGACGCTCGAAGAAATTATGCAGGCGGCCCGAATTGCCCAGATCCACGATACGGTGGAGAAGCTGCCAAACGGGTACAATACCCAGCTCGGACAGCGGGGCGTCAATCTGTCTGGCGGACAGAAGCAGCGGCTGTCGATCGCCAGAGCGCTGGTGCGTCGTCCATCGATTCTGATTCTCGACGACAGTACAAGCGCATTGGATTTGGCCACCGAAGCGAGATTGCTTGGGGCATTGGAAGATATCTCGTGTACAACATTTCTCATTACCCAGAAGATCAGCTCTACCGAGGCGGCGGACCTGATTCTGCTGCTGGATGAGGGACGACTGATTGAAAGCGGTACGCATCACGAATTAATGAAAAACTCGAAGCTGTACCGTCATATTTACGAATCTCAATCTGAAAAGGGGGAAGCGCTGCATGCCTAAGTCCAATGCGCTGACCGAGCCTTTCCTGCAGCCCCGTCCGGCGGTAATCAAAGATCCGTCGAAGGCAAGCGGTGAATACAAGCAGAAAAAGCGGGCCAAAAACGTCTCCGGTACTCTGAGCCGCATCTGGAAGTATCTAGCCCGTCGCAAACTGAAGCTTGGACTCGTACTGTTCATGGTGCTGATCAGCTCGGCACTGGCGCTGCTCGGCCCGTATATGATCGGGATCGCGGTCGACAACTATTTGAGCGGCGAAGGCACGTTTTGGGGAATGGGCTGGGTTCGCTTCCTGATCGTGCTCGGTGTCGTTTACTTTCTGGGACCCATTACCATGTTTCTGCAAAGCGTGTGGATGATCGAAATTGCACAGGAGACGGTGTACCGGATGCGCGTCGATCTGTTCTCTCATCTGCACAAGCTTCCTATCCCGTTCTTTGGCAAACGCCAACAGGGGGAGCTGATGAGCCGGGTTACGAACGATATGGAGAACGTCAGCGCTACGCTGAACAGTTCCGCCATTCAAATCTTTTCCAGTATTCTGATTCTGTTCGGTACGCTGGGTGTCATGCTGAGTCTCAGTCCGCTGCTCACGCTGCTGACCTTTATCGTAGTCCCGCTGATGGCAATCGGCATGAGATGGATTACGCGGCGCACAGGGCCTCTGTTCAAAGAACGTCAGAGCAATTTGGGCGACTTGAACGGTTACATCGAGGAGACGCTGTCGGGTCAGCGCATTATCAAAGCTTTTTCCCAAGAAGATCGGGTCAAGCAGGAATTTGCGGTGCGCAATGAGCGTATCCGGCTGTCCGGTTTCTGGGCGCAGACGATCTCCGGCATGATTCCGAAATTGATGAACAGCCTGAACAACCTCAGCTTCGCTCTGGTCGCCGGACTCGGCGGTATTCTGGCAATCAACGGGCAGGTTACGATCGGTGTAATCATTATCTTCGTCGAATACGCACGCCAGTTCACTCGTCCGCTGAACGATCTGGCCAACCAGTGGAACACGCTGCTGTCTGCAATTGCCGGTGCGGAGCGGGTATTTGAGATTATGGACGAAGAAGTGGAGAACAAGGATGAAGGCAAAGCCGTAAAGCTTGATCATGTCGAAGGCGAAGTCAAATTCGAACATGTCTCATTCGGCTATGACGAAGGACGCAGCATATTGTCTGATATCTCGTTTGAAGCAAAGCCTGGTGAGACGATCGCCCTGGTCGGTCCGACCGGTGCGGGCAAGACGACATTGATTCAGCTGCTGTCGCGCTTTTACGATACGAGCAGCGGTAAGATTACGATCGACGGGCAGGAGATCGGAACGATCCAGCGGGAAAACCTGCGTTCCCACATGGCGTTCGTGCTTCAGGATACATTCCTGTTCGAAGGCACAATCCGCGAGAACATCCGCTACGGGCGTCTTGACGCAACGGACGAGGAGATCGAAGAGGCCGCCAAGCTGGCCAACGCGCATTCGTTTATCGTTCGGCTGGAAGACGGTTACGACAAGAAGCTGACGAACGGCGGCAGCGGCATCAGCCAGGGGCAGAAGCAGCTGCTTGCGATTGCCCGGGCGATGCTCGCCGATCCGGCGATCCTTGTACTTGATGAAGCAACCAGCAGCATCGATACCGTGACGGAGATCAAGATCCAGCAGGGTCTTCAGCGCCTGATGAAAGGACGGACCAGCTTCGTTATCGCCCACCGTCTGAATACAATCCGTCAGGCCGATCAGATTCTGGTCCTGAAGGACGGCGGCCTGCTCGAACACGGCTCGCACGAAGAGCTGCTGGAGCAGGGCGGTTTCTACAGCGGTCTGTACAACGGTCTGTACAACGGACAGGATATGCAGGAAGAAGCGGGAGACTAAGGTTGATATAAGACATTTTTGGATAAAAGGCATTCGTTCACCCATGTTAAAATGAGTGAACGAATGCCTTTTTTTGTGCAGATTTATAAAGAATGTATGAAGTTTTCGAAGTCAGAGGGAGAAGAACCTAGAATAAAGGCAAGGAGACGATACAAAGTGAAGGATAAAACGAGAAATGAGGCAGACGGAAGAGGACGTCTGCTGATTGTCGAAGACGATCCGGGAATCGGCCGGGTAGTGACCGACCATCTGCGTCGGGAAGGCTACTTCGTCACCTGGGCAACAACGGGACTGGAATGTTGGGAAGACTTTTGCAGGGAAGAATACGATCTGATTCTGGTCGATCTGATGCTGCCGGAGATGGATGGCTATACGCTCTGCAAAAATATCCGGCTCAAAAGCGATGTGCCGCTGCTCATCATGAGTGCGAGAAGTGAAGACGACAGCAAAGTACGGGCTTTTGGGCTTGGAGCGGACGACTATATGACCAAGCCTTTCAGCTTGACCGAAATTGCGCTGCGTGTAGATGTCCATTTACGAAAGTTTAGGAAGTACATGGGCGGCAGCGAAGAGGACAAATCCGGCGTACTGTCTTTTCGCGGCGGATTGAAGATCGATCGGGGGAATCGCCTAGCCCTGTTGGACGGAGAGCCGCTGAACCTGACAGGCAAGGAGTGGGCGCTGCTTGAACTGCTCTCCGCTCATCCGGGACGAGCATTCGGTAAGCCCGAACTGTACGAGCATGTCTGGCAGCAGGCGGACGCGGAAGGCAGCAATACCGTGACGGTACACATCAAGAGCCTGCGTACCAAGCTTAGCGACAGTACCCGGGCTCCCCGCTTTGTACAGACGGTGTGGGGAAGCGGCTACCGCTTTATCGGTGAAGCCGAATGAAGCTGCGGACCTGGCTGCTGATCGCTTTCCTTGCCTTGATGCTGCTCCCGCTCGCAGCAGGCATCGTCTTTTACCAGTTAATAGGGAAATTAGATGCGGAGCGTTCATTTACTGATTATATGGCCGTATCGAACCGGATCGCACAGGTAGAGTCCATCGTCAGGCAGCCCAAATTGTACCGGAGCTTTAGAGAGGCGGATTACAAAGAACTGGATGAACAGGTGGACGACTCGCTGCGAATCGAATTATTCACCCCTAAGGGAACTGTGCTCTATTCTTCAATGGAGGGCAGTGAGCACTATGCCGTTCCCCTAATGAACCGAAACTTGTATGCCGAATTGTACGAATTGCAGATCAATCCGAGAAGCTATGTCAAAAAAGAACCGGTATTCGAGAACGGCGAAATGGTCGGCCTTTACGAGATTACCGCCGCTCGAGGGGAATGGCAGGAAAACATCAGGCAGCGGACGATGATGGTTGGGTCGGTACTAGGGCTGTTCATTTTGCTGCTCTACATGGTGATGCTGCTGCTCATTCGTCGTAAGCTTATTCGTCCAATGCAGCTGCTGATTGACAGAATGAACGCCTTCGCTTCCGGAGAGCCGATCACGACAGCCGATTATCGAAGCTCCGACGAGATGGGCCGCCTAATGAAACATTTTACAGATATGCAGCAAACGATTGAGGCTTCCCGACAGGAACTGGAACGCAAGCAGCAGGAGAAAGCATTCATGATCTCTGCCCTGTCGCACGATCTGAAGACACCGCTGACTTCCATCCGGGCGTATGCTGAAGGATTGGACAGCCAGCTGCTGGATGAACGGGAAGAGGGTGAGTATCGGAGGCAGCTGATCGCCCAGGCCGACCGGATGCATGGCATGCTGGACGATTTAAGTTTATATGCTGTGCTTGAAAAGGGCGGGGATGAGGAACAAAAGGTTGAAGTCGAGGCCGAAGAATTTCTAGAGATGCTGCTGGAAGGTTATGGAGCATTGGCGATGTCACGGGATGTCCGGCTGGAGACCGAAATATCGGTTTCCGGCGGTCGCCTGAGCGTCGATCCTCAGCTGATGATGCGCATGATGGATAATCTGGTCGGTAACGCCGTTCGGCATACCCCGGTAGGCGGGCGTCTGATTTTGGGTGCCATGTCGGCATCTCGGCAGCTGCCTGCGTGGCTGTTTCCACCTTTTGCGGACGGAGTCCGGCAGCTCTGTGGCGCAGAGTCCGAAGATGTGCTGCTGCTGGTTCAGAACGAGGGTGAGCCGGTGCCGGAAGAGCTGCTGAACCGGCTGTTCGAGCCCTTCTATCAGGGGAACGCCTCAAGAAGTCTGGCCGGCGCAGGAAGTTTCGGTCTTGGACTTACGATCGCAAGTCGGATTGTCCGGCGTCATGGCGGGGAGATTAAACTTTTTTCAGAGGAAAACTATGGAACATTGGTTGTGTGCAGACTACAGGGTATCGAAACGAAGCAGCAGACGATAGAAGAATGGTACGAAGAAAGCCTGTAGAGACATTAAGAAAGGGAGATGCGAAATGAAGAAGAGCAGATTTTCAAACGAAAAGTCGAAGGCTGCCGCTCTGCTGGGCGGAATCCTCGTAGCAGGCGCTGTACTGGCCGGCTGCGGTGAAACAGGAAATGCACTGGCCTATACGGAGGCAGAAATCGTGGAAAGAGCGGTCTCGGAAAATACAGCGCCGTTTTCCTATTATGCGGAAGCCGAAATGACGCTGTATGACGGAGAGAAGATGATGGAGTCGATGCGGATAAAAGAATGGTATAACGCAGACAGCGGCAGTATCCGTAACGAGGTGAAAAGTGGGAATAACACCAGCATCTCGGTCAACGATGGTAAGCAGGTAACCGTTTATGAACAGGAACAAAATCTGGTGTACAGAATGGATGCAGGAGGGACCGGAAGAGAGGCTGTCTCGCATAAGGATAAAATCGTCGCTCAGTTTGAGCGTATGCGTGATAGCCACTCGATCGAAACGGTAGGCAAAGAAAAGTGGCTGAACAAGGATGTTTACCATATCAAAGCCGTACCGAATGAAGAAAAAAAGAACACACTGGTCGGCGTACAGGAATATTGGATCGATGCGCAAAATTGGATGATCGTTAAATCGAGTGCGAGCTCGGGCGATACCCGGACGGAATTCGCTTATACATTAATCGACGAGTCGCCAGCATTTGACCAAGAGACGTTCGAAATTGATATCCCCGCAGATGCCGAAATGGTATCGCTTGACGAGATGGGGCCGAAGCAGATAACGCTGGAGGAAGCCGAAACGGCAATTGGACAGCCTTTTCTGCAGCTGCCGGAAAGCACATTCAAGCAAACGGAAGTGACGCTGTTCGAAGGCACAGGGGAGCTGGCGCGAAAAGAAATCAGCTTGACTTACCTTGAAGAGGGCGGAACGCCAATTAGTCTCAGTTTGTTTGAATCGCCTGAGGACGCTGGGAAAAGTGAACTTGGCGAAAAGGTAACAGTAAGAGGTGTGGAAGGCTATTACATGGAAGAGATCAGCAGTCTGACTTGGGATGAGAATGGACTGCGCTACAGTCTAATGATCATGCCGCTGGACCGCGAGGTCAGTCTCGACCATCTGATGGAGTTGGCTAATCAGCTGGAGATGAAGTAAGCGAGGAGGATACAGCGTTTTGACAGGCACATGACCAGCTTGGTGAGCGAACACTTTTGGAGGAAGGCCCCGTTTTTAGAAGGGGTCTTTTTGTTATGAGAAATGTCGGTCACATATTGAGGGGCTCAATCGTTTCATGGACAAACAGAAAAGGAGAGATGCTCATGAAGCGCATGGAGGCAGGTTTGGAGGATCGGAAGTTGGTGAGCCAGCGGGAAAGTGTACCTATGACTATTGTAGTGATCGGAGGCGGCTACGCAGGGCTGCAAACCCTTTTTTCCTTGAAAAAGGAATTGCGGATCGAAGCAGCGAAAGGAATGGGGGAAACGAAGGAAAGAGCTGCAGGACTGCCCGGGTTCGCCACTTCTGGAGGCGGCGGTGCAGTGGGGAAGAAATGGGCCGGGACAAGGCTGATTCTGGTGGACCGTGAGGCCTGCCATGTACGCAAGGTCATGCTGTTTCGCAGAGCCGCTCGTCCAGAGGAACTGGAGATCTCGTTTACTGAACTGGAACAGCACGGCATTGAATTTGTTCAGGGAGCTGTGACGGAGATTCACCATTTGGAACAGCGTCTGGTTCTAAAGCATCTGCAAAGGGAATTGTACATAGGCCCTTGGCTGCCCGAACCGATTCCGACCGGCGACGGTGACCCGGCTGCCATTTACTTGCAGGATGAGGGCGTATCTTTTGCTATTTTGCTGCTGTTGGAGACTCTCGATCCCATTGAGAGAGCCGTCTATATTCTGCGCGAGGCTTTCGCTTTCGACTATAGGGCGATTGCCGAGGCGACCGGCCGTTCCGAAGCTGCCTGCCGCAAGACGATGAGCCGCTTGCGACCCAAGATTGCGGCAGCATGCCCGCCGCAGGGTCTGCTGCCGGCCGAGAAGGCCGAACCGCTCGTCCTTCAGTTTCTGCATGCGGCCCGAACCGGCGATATGCACGGAATGATCGAAATGCTGCATGCCGATGCCGTCTTGCGTTCCGACGGTGGAGGCCGTGTGACCGCAGCCGTCCGTCCGATCGTCGGCGCTCAAGCAGTAACCGCATTTCTGGCCGGACTGGCCAAGAAATTTGCGCATTCCCCGGAAGGGAAGGGCGCGCCGACCGGCATCGCGCCGGAACTTCAGCTTCGCTCTGTCAACGGGCAGTTGGGGCTTGTATACAAGGAAGACGGACATACGGATACGGTCTTCGTTATCGAAATCTCGGCAGGACGCATTCAGTCCGTTTATGCCGTGCGTAATCCCGACAAGCTGCAGCGTTTCGTTGCGTACTGATCTTGCGAAGATTTCTAGGAACCGGAAAGTGAAAAATTCACCTGAAACAAAGCTGCTTCCTTACGAAATAGGATCGTCTCCTGCTTAAGGTTCGCTTATAATAAAGAGATCCAAATGATGGAAAGAGGGACATACTTGCTTATTTATTTAATGCTTGCATTAATGCTGCTTTCAATTGGAATTATTGCTTACCGTACGATTCGCCGCGGCCCGGAATATCATCTTGTGGAAAACGGAGGAATGATCGTTATAATCAACATCGGTTCTTCAATCCTTGGGCCTGAAAACGGCGATTGGTTCCACTGGCTGCGCTATGCCTATATGGTTCTTGGTGCCGCTTATATCGCTTACGGGGCGTATGCCAAGTATCGCGGCGGAACGGATGGGTATGGGCAGTAGGCGTTTATTTTTTCAATTCCTCCAGCGTTTCTTTCCACCGGACAACGACCGCTTGAGGATCATGCAGTTCAATCGTAATTCCGCAGGTTAGAGTGGCGTACTTTGCGATATCCGAACGGGTCTCCAGCACGTCCGCAGTGAACCGCGCGCGAGGATGCTGGGCGTGCTCCAGCTCCGGCAGCGCTTGAGCCTGCAGCCGCACCGTATACGATACGCCGTTATGAACGACCGCAAGCAGCGCCCTGCCTGTACGCAGCAGGTTTCCGGTCGTACTCGTGCCGATCCACAGCGCTATGCGCAGTCGACTGCGCGACTCTGCCCAGACTTCGCCGGCACTGACCATCGCTTGATGCGGATAACCTTCTTCATCAACTGAATGCAGCGTCATGGCGATGTGCATTTTTTCGTTCAGCTGCGTGCCGTCGAGCAGAGCGTAGAGCTCATCGTTCAATTGAGCATCATCTGCCATTTTCATACCGGGTCTACCTGCACCGCAGCCTGCTTGCCGCTGACTTGGATGCCTGTCTTTTTTTGTCCAATACCTTTTAAATCACGCAGCAGTTCTTCCAGCAGTTCTTTCGCTTTTGGACCTTCTTTGCCGGACATTTTGACAACGAACTGAACCGAGTCTCCGCCTTCGAGAATGCGCTGAGCTTGGTTCTTTTTCGTTTCATAATCATGCTCTTCAATGCTGGCCGTCAGGCGGATTTCCTTAATCTTCGCCGGCCGGGTGGCTTTCTTCTCCTGCTGCTTGGCTTCTTTTGCTTTGCCGGAAGAGATCAGGGTGCATGGAGGCGGACTGGAATAGAGGGAGGTGCAGACGAGATCGACGCCCAATTCCTTGGCCAGTTTGAGCGCTTCGCTCGTTGCCATCACGCCGAGAGCTTCGCCGTTAACGCCGGTCACGTTGACTTCGGCGGCTTTGATTTTTTCGTTTTTGATCATATGTAAAAACTCCTTTTTGAGTTGATATTGTGAGTAAATGGCTTTCAAGCGAAAGGGGAAGCTGCTTTAAATCCAGGTGATTGTGTTCTTATTTCTTTGATTTTTCATCTTGATCTTCTATCTGTAGGGTATCCCACATGAGGCCTTCGGTGATAGATTCAGCTGCATCGGAAGTTTCTTCATATTCGAAATAACCGAACGAATCCATCAAATTTTTCGCATATTCCTGCATACCTTCTTCTTCGAGACGTTCGCAGAACCAATTGAGACAATCGTGAAACTGGAAGATCGAGTGCAGCTGTGCATGACGCAAGAAGATACGTTTTGAATCCGCAGAAGCCTGCTGCCAGAATCGTTCGATCTCATTACGACGTTCTTCCCAATCGAAATCTCGGTCGATAGACGGGATGACCGCAGCGCAGGTATTCCCGTGATCCGGATTTATGGGAACAACGCCGAGCCTATCTTCGGTTGGAAGAACAGCTTCTGCTGCACGCCGGACACGAAGATCGTCAAGGTATTGGCCCATATCGGCAATTGGCTTGATGCCGAAACGTTGGACAAGTTGTTCACGGACCAACTGTTCTTGTTCATCTCGTTCAACTGGATTCCGAGTTCGAACATACTCGCGATAGGACTCCCCCGTGTCAAAGTTATTGATCAACGCGTCGGCATCCGTATAGGCGGCCTGAAGAAATTCGCGCAGGTTGGCGGCGACGGGCCAGACGGGACGATCGGAATCCATAGGCGACACAGTTACGATCCATGCCTGTTCCAGATCCGAAACTCGGCCAAAATCGGTCAGGAAAGCGTAATGAATACCGTCCATGCCGGTACTGGCCAGCGGAATGACATCTATTGGCGTGGTGTGATAACGAAAATCATGTTCCAACAGCATGAAAGGAAAAGCCCGATCAAGCGATAGGCCGAGAACTGTCAACTCCTGCTCCAGTTCAAGCAGTTTCCTTATGGTCTTCGGCACCGCGTAGGCACCGTAATGGGAAGGCATATTCGTCATAGAAAAATTCCTCCTCGGCGTTCAACATACAGGAATAACGAATGCGAACGGCCTTATTTTAACATGTTCATACTGATATTGTCTTTGAGGCAACTCATAGGAATTATTGTCCTAAATCCTCAAGAATTATGCTACATTAATAGCAGACGAGCAAGCATTCGAGGTATTGACCTCGGACTGGTATTGGATTGATGTTTTAGGGCATGAGAATGCCTATTTGCGGGAGGGGTCCTGAATGTACTGCAATCATTGTGGAGCGAAGCAGCCGGAGAATGCGGCGTTCTGTTCGTCGTGCGGAGCACGCCTGCTTACAGCGACGGAAGAAGCTGTTCTGAACGGAACAGCCAGCTCAAGAGAGCGGAGTAGCGATCCGTTCGAATATAAGAAAGAATCTATGGAAGAATTCAAGAAAGAGAACATGCCGCTTTCCGGTCAATTGACAAGGCGATCCAACGAAGCGGAAGCTTCGGTGCAACCTGCCGAGATGGAACGTTCTTCAAGTGAATCTGGAACCGGGTCCAAAGGCAAAACCCGAAAATCCAAGGGCGGCTTTCGCCATCCGATGTGGATGATTCCGGTCCTGCTGCTGGGAATTGGAGCCGGTGGCGTATATATGCTGTACGAGCGGGAAACCGGGATCAACGGGCAGACATCGGAGCTTCATGTGGAAGCGGGAGCTTTGGCATTGGATGGCAAATACGACGAAGCACTGGCGATGCTGGATCAAGCTGCTGCGCTGCGTCCGGAGTTTGCGGCTCTCCAGACCGATCGCACGCTGATCGAGACCGCGCAGCGGGTGCACGAGAAACTGGATAAAGTCTCGTCGCAGTTGAAGCAGAATCAGCTGGAAACGGCGGAAAAATCGCTCGGTGTGCTGGAAAAATCGCTGAACGGGCGAAGCGAGCCGCTGTTTGAGCGCGAAAAAACTATGGCAGCCGACAATCGAGACCGTCTGTCCGTACTGCTGGTTAAGCAGGAGCTCGACAAGCTGAGCGATGTGGAAGCGCTGGCCCACAAGTTGGACGAAGTGGGTCGGTTAAAGGCGGCGGAAGCGGACGAAGTGGAGAAACTGATTGTTGCCAAGATCGTTTCGCTCAGTACGAAGAAAGCCGAAGAACTGCTTCAAGACAAGAGCTTTAGTCAGGCTCACGAGGAAGTGAAGCAGGGGCTTCAGTATGCAGCCAAAGACAAAAACCTGCTTGCGCTGCAGGATCGGATTGAATCGGAACAGGCGGCATTTGAAGCGGCAGAGCAGGCCCGTATTGAACGTGCGCAGCAGCAGGCACAAGCCGACGATCTGAACAACCGTACGGCCGCCGTCGACGTAAGCGACATGAATGTCACGATCTCCGAATACGGCGACATTACAACGACCGGTACCGTGACGAATGTGGCAACGCGGCCAATCTATGGGATTGAGATTCATTATTCGGCGTATGACGCTGCGGGTCTTTATCTGTTCTCTTCTTCAACGTTCGCTTCGCCGTATCGCCTGGCTCCCGGCGCGAGCGGGACGTTCAGCACCTACGATTACGGATGGTACGATTATGTACAGATTAAAGTCGATAACGTTACCTGGTACTTGGAATAGGGAGGTCTAACATGAAAAAAGGATGGATATTCAGCGGATTGGCCTCTCTGCTGGTTCTGGCGGGAACAGGCGGAGCTTCGTGGTACGTATTGGAAAAAGTACCGGAAGAGCTGAAGGGTGCGCCGGTTCTGGCAGCTGCGCAGATGGCAGATAAGCAGGCGGCAGCTGCAAAGCCCGATTCTCCAAAACCGGCTGCGCTTAAGGACGTCATTAACGCGACACAGAAGAAAGTCGTGATGATCAAACTGGAAGACGGGTCGCTGGGCTCGGGCTTTCTGTATAACGAGCAGGGCGACGTAATTACCAACGCGCATGTGGTCGAAGGTGCACGGCAGGTCAAGGTCAAGACGGCCGATGCACGTACGCTGGATGGCGAAGTCATCGGTGCCGGCACGGAGACGGATATAGCGGTAGTCCGGGTGCCTGAACTGGCCGGCCAAGCGCCGCTCCAAATGGCTGAAGTCAATGGAGAAATCGGCGACGAAGTGTTGGCGCTCGGAAGTCCTCTTGGACTGCAAAATACCGTAACGACAGGAATCATCAGCGGAACGGGCCGCGATCTTACGATCGATCCGTATGTCTACAACAACTTGTACCAAATCTCTGCTCCGATCGCTCCGGGCAACAGCGGCGGCCCTCTGGTCGACTTGAGGACGGGAGCCGTACTGGGTATTAATTCAGCGAAGTTTACAGAGGAAAGCTCGATAGGCTTCAGTATTCCCGTTACCGAGATTCTTGATACGGTTCAAGGCTGGTCTGCGAAGCCGGGCATTGATCTGCCAAAGCTCGTTTCCGGCAAAAGTGCCGACGGCGAAGGGGTCAGCAATGAAGGCTGGTCGATGACGGATGATGCCGAGTATCTGCTGTCCGCTTATTACATCAGTCTGTCCTCGAAAGATTACGTAACGGCCTATTCTTTTCTGGGGAGCAGTTGGCAGGCAGGAACAGATTACAACGGATTCCGGGACGGCTATCTAAAAACCGGTGAGATCCAGATCAACTCCATCTTCTCCGAACGTTCCGGACAGGAAGTTATCGTAACGATAACTATCACGGCTGAAGAATTCAAGGAGTCGGGTACCGTTTATACGGACTACAAATTGACTTACCGGGTCGGTTATGAGAATGATATGCTGAAGATTATAAGCGGCAAAGGGGAAAAGGTCGCTTAAGCTTTTTAATAAGCTTATTCGTTTTTCTACAGTGTGTACGCAAACTGCGAATTGGCTTGAGCTTTTTGAAATTAAGTGCGCTGCTGCAGCTATTTACGGCAAATCGTGCGTAGATGAGCAAATAAGTGCAAGAGTACACCTATTTGGAGTGACCAAAGAGAAAACACGCTTAAACTTTTGATTTAAGTGTATCTGAGCACTTATTTGTTTAAAAAGCACTCTTTGCTTCAAAATAGTTGTATGAGTGCACTTATTTCAAACTCCATTCGACGCTTTAGGCGATCATTCAGGGTCTTTTCGGTGTCTTCCCGGTGAACTCTTTTTCACTTCTCTTTTTCTCTTTTTCGTTTCTCTCTTTTTCGTTTCTCTCTTTTTTTCTTTTTTCTTTTTTCTCTTTTCTCTTTTCTCTTTACGCCTTCGCTTATAAAAAAGGGATGTCGTTTGCTCGATGAGCGAATGACATCCCTTTTAAGGTCTGTACGCAAACATCAAGAATGCTTTTAAATCCGTTAAATTAAAGACATGAGACGAGATGCGTTTTAACCGACGAAGAGTGGAATGCCATTGATTCTTTCCTGCACCCTGTCCGAAAAACACAAGGAGAACGGCTTCCCAAAGACTGGAGACAATGACTGAATGCAGTACTTTAGGTTGCACGTACCGGAGCAGCTTGTTATGACAAGACAGCGAACATGTTAAGACTTTTTGGTGCTAATCTCGATTCGGATATGGCTTAAATAGGTTTGCATACAGCCCCTAATCACTTTTCGCTGTTACAAAAAATTTATAGTACTCTACAAACAAAAGGAAAATATTGTTTTTTCATCAAGAATCGGGGTAATGTTGAACAGAGCATCCCCTGAGCAGAAAGTACATGCGGCATCCGGGGAGGGTGCCGTTTTTGTTTGTGCAGCATTTTCCTTCCACCGGCTGTGAATTTCCATACAAATAAACCGCTTTCAATTTTCTCTTTACAAATTCTTAAGTAGAGGAGTAAGATAAAAAAGAAGTTGTATACAGGTATACTTGTTTATTTTTCGATCGTTTTGTTTATTTGGATACAGGATATAGGAAACAGAAGAAGGAGTGAACAGTATGAAAATCGGAATGATCGGCCTTGGCAAAATGGGCTATAACCTTGTCCTGAATCTGTTGGAAAACGGGCATCAAGTTGTCGTCAATGACGTCAACCCGGAACCAGGACGCGAATTGGCGCAGAAGGGCGCATTCGCCGCAGAATCGGTAGCTGAATTGGTCGGACAGCTGGAGAAGCCGCGTGTAGTCTGGGTCATGGTACCGGCCGGTCCAATCGTCGATGGTGTATTGGATGGTTTGGCTTCGCTGCTGGAAGAGGGCGACATGATTATCGACGGCGGCAATTCGCATTACAAAGATTCGATTCGGCGTGGGGAAGGCCTACGCAGCAAAGGCATTCACTTCTTCGATGCAGGCACCAGCGGCGGCATGTCCGGTGCACAGAACGGCGGCTGCTTCATGATCGGCGGCGACAAGGAAGCGTTCGGGACGATCGAGCCATTGTTCAAGGATCTCGCCGTCGAGAATGGTTATCTGTACACTGGGCCGAGCGGAAGCGGGCATTATCTCAAGATGGTGCATAACGGTATCGAATACGGCATGATGCAGGCGATCGGGGAAGGTTTCGAGGTGCTGGAGAAGAGCGCGTTCGATTACGATCATGAAGCGGTAGCCCGCGTCTGGTCCAACGGATCGGTTATCCGCGGATGGCTGATGGAACTGACGGAAAACGCCTTTTCCAAAGATCCGAATCTTGACGAGATCAAAGGCGTTATGCAGAGCTCGGGAGAAGGCAAGTGGACGGTACAGGAAGCTCTGGATCTGGAAGTCGGAACGCCGATCATCGCGCTGTCGCTGCTGATGCGCTACCGTTCGCTGGAGACCGATACGTTCCATGGCAAAGTGGTCGCGGCACTGCGCAACGAATTTGGCGGACATGCCGTTGTGAAGGAAGATTAATTGCTCGGCATAACCCGCCCGGCAGAGCAGAACTTTCCCGGCAAGTATGCTAAAATCAGGGGAATGGCATGTGCCGGAGACGAGAAAACTGCGTGATCCGGCCTGCAAATTCGGGAACGGGGAGTCGTTTAACCATGCAATATCCTTCCGCTTGGCTTCAGGGCGTGTCGCTCGGCGAATCGATCGCCAGTCGGCTGCGTCTGCAGATTATC
Source organism: Saccharibacillus kuerlensis DSM 22868 (assembly GCF_000378145.1). Taxonomy (GTDB): domain Bacteria; phylum Bacillota; class Bacilli; order Paenibacillales; family Paenibacillaceae; genus Saccharibacillus; species Saccharibacillus kuerlensis. The sequence goes on from NZ_KB899285.1 coordinate 144,709, forward strand.
AACGAAGAGATCAAACCCGGGGAGGTCATTTCGGAAAACCGCGTTGCGGAAACATTCGGTACCAGCCGATCGCCCGTGCGCGAAGCGCTGAAAATGTTGGCCGGCGAAGGGCTGATTCGCCTGGAGCGGATGGGAGCCGTCGTAGTGGGACTGAATCTCGAAGATGTGAAAGAACTGTATGACGTACGCTATCTGATCGAGAGCTTCGCCCAGCAGCGGCTGGCGAATCGGGACAATGCGGCGCTGGCTTCGCAGCTTGAACAGGCGATCGACCGAATGAAATTGGCGGCCAAACATGGGGATTATGTAGAGTTCGCCTATCAGGATTTTTCGTTTCATGAACGGATTGTAACGGAAGCGAATCATATCCGTATCCTGCACCTATGGAACAGCATTCGTCCCATCGTTATGACCGTTATTCTTCTGACGACGGAAAAAGGCTTCAAGCAGGGCGAGGAGCGGATGAATTGGGTAGCGGACAAACATCGGATGATCGTTGAAGGACTGCGTACAGGCAGTGCCGACAGCATTCGAAAAGTTGTAAAAAACTATTTTGATGATTCCGGAGAAACGTTGGACCGCAGCCTCCCTTAGAAAGGGGGCAGCGGCTTCTTTTCGGCCAACTTGTCGACAAGTATACCGAAAGAGAGAAATTATTTAGGTAAGCCTGTCTTTTCAAATAGTTGAAACAGGTAAAAATAAACTTGTAAGCGTTATGAAGTTCAAAATTGCAGATAGGCTTGAATGCGCCATCGCACATCTTGAAGGAGGATCTTATGGAAAGTATATTCGGGCTTAGCCACAATGCGACGCTGCTCATCTGGACGGCCGTTGCGATCGTGTTCCTCGTTCTGTTGATTGCCAAATATAAATGGAACCCGTTCGTTACGCTGCTGATGTCTGCACTTGCACTCGGTCTGCTGGCCGGAATGGAAGCGCAGACACTAATCAAGTCGGTCACTGGCGGCCTTGGCGGCACACTTGGCACGATCGCGATCGTCATCGGTCTTGGTACGATGCTGGGCAAGATGATGGCCGAATCGGGCGGCGCGGAACGAATCGCCAACACGCTGATTGACAAATTCGGTATCAAACGGGTGCACTGGGCGATGGTCGTCGTTGGCTTTATCGTTGGTATTCCGGTATTCTTCGAAGTCGGAGTTATTCTGCTGATTCCGATCATCTTCTTGGTAGCTCGCAAGACGGGCATGTCGCTGCTGCATATTGGTATTCCGATTCTGGCCGGCCTGTCGACGGTACACGGGCTCGTTCCACCGCATCCAGCGCCGATGATCGCCATCAGTGCATTCGGAGCCGATCTGGGTACAACGATTCTGTACGCCTTGATCGTCGGTATTCCGACCGCGATCATTGCAGGACCGATATTCGGCAAGTTTATCGGCAAGCGCATTCTCGTTGCGCCGCCTTCCGAGCTGGCCGATCAGTTCTCGGCCAAGAGCTCGGACAATCTGCCGGGCTTCGGTATTACTTTGTTCACGATTCTACTGCCGGTACTGCTGATGCTGTTCGGCTCGATTGCAGGTATTGTCGATCCGGAAGGAACAAGCGGGTTTACGCACTTTGCGGAGTTTGTCGGTCATGAAGTGATTGCGCTGCTGATCTCGGCCGTCTTCTCGTTCTTCTCACTTGGCTTCGCCCGGGGATTCACTAAATCCGATGTTTCGAAATTCACGAACGACTGTCTGGCACCGACCGCTTCGATCATCCTGATTATCGGCGGGGGCGGCGCCTTCAAGCAGGTACTGATCGACAGCGGTGTCGGTGATGCGATCGCGGGGCTTGCGAGCCAGTCGCATATCAATATTATTGTATTTGCATGGCTTGTAGCAGCGCTGATCCGCGTTGCAACAGGTTCGGCTACAGTAGCTATGACTACGGCTGCGGGAATCGTGGCACCGGTGCTTGCCGTTTCGACCGGCGTCAACATCGAATTGGTCGTACTGGCTACGGGTGCCGGCTCGCTTGTATTGTCTCACGTTAATGATGCCGGCTTCTGGATGATCAAGGAATTCTTCGGCATGACCGTCGTTCAGACGCTTAAATCATGGACGGCAATGGAGACGATCTTGTCCGTGGTCGGTTTAATTTTTATTCTTACATTGAGCGTTTTCGTTTAATAGATAGAGAGTAACAGGGAGCAGGGCAAATACGCAGGCATAGCGGGCCGGAATCTCCGGCCTGCTTTGCCGCATTCGGAAGGAAGGTTCTCGGCAAATGAACGATAAACTGATGATTGGCGTCGACATCGGCACGACGAGCACCAAAGCGGTGGTGTTCAAAGAGAAAGGAGAGGTGCTTGCGCAGGCCAATATCGGCTATCCGCTGCACACGCCTTCGCCTTCGGTCGCCGAGCAGGACCCGGACGAAATCTACCAGGCGGTCGTTCGTTCGATCGCGGGAGCTGTACGGGAAGCGGGTATAGAGCCGGAACAAATCTTGTTGGTATCGTTCAGTTCGGCCATGCACAGCATCATCGGCGTCGATATTGAAGGAGCACCTGTAACGCAGTGCATCACTTGGGCGGATAACCGCAGCGCTTCTTGGACGAAGACACTCAAGAAAGAGCTCAATGGTGATAAGATCTATATGCGTACAGGTACACCGATTCATCCCATGTCGCCTCTCACGAAGCTGCTGTGGATGCGGCACGATCAGCCGGATTGGTTCGAACGTTCGGCAAAATTTATCTCGATCAAGGAATATATCTTTTTCCGTCTGTTCGACAAGTACGTGATTGATCATTCGATCGCTTCAGCGACAGGTCTATTTAATCTGGAGAAGCTGGATTGGGACGAAGAAGCGCTTGAAATAGCGGGGATCACGCCAGAGCGTTTGTCGCAGCCGGTACCGACCACACATATCGTCAAAGGTCTTCCGGAAGTGCTGGCGCAAGAACTTGGGCTGTCGGTGGATACACCGTTTATCGTAGGCGCAAGCGACGGCGTGCTGTCGAATCTGGGTGTGGGAGCCATTCGTCCGGGCGTTGTAGCGGCAACAATTGGTACAAGCGGGGCGATTCGCACAGTGGTGGATCGTCCGGTGACCGACCCGAAAGGCCGTTTCTTCTGCTATGCGCTTGCGCCCGGATTGTGGGTCATCGGCGGACCGGTCAACAACGGGGGCATGCTGTTCCGCTGGGTGAAAGACGAATTTGCCGCTTCGGAAGTGGAGACGGCCAAACGGCTGGGGATCGATCCTTATGACGTCCTGACCCGAATTGCGGAGCAGGTGCGTGCCGGCTCGGAAGGGCTGCTGTTCCATCCGTACCTGACCGGAGAACGTGCGCCGCTGTGGAATCCCGATGCAAGAGGATCGTTTTTTGGCTTGACGATGAACCATCGCAAAGAGCATATGATCCGCGCCGTGCTTGAAGGGGTTATTTTCAACCTCTATACCGTGATGTTGGCCATGGAGGAGCAGATCGGTCGACCGCAGAAAATTCATGCTACCGGAGGATTCGCCCGTTCGCCGCTGTGGCGGCAGATGATGGCGGATATCTTCGATCAGGAAGTCGTGGTGCCGGAGAGCTTCGAGAGTTCCTGTCTGGGAGCAGCTGTACTTGGTCTATATGCGCTTGGCCGTGTGCCTTCCCTGGATGTGGTTGAGGACATGATCGGCGGCACACATCGGCACGAACCGATGGAAGCGAATGCGAAGGTCTACAAGCATCTGCTGCCGATCTTTATTTCTGTGGCGCGCAGTTTGGAGAACGAATACGAATCGATTGCCAAGTTCCAGCGGGAGATGGCGGGAGAGATCTGACATCTTTTTGGGTAAAGAACAGAATAGGGAACAGAAAAGAGCCCTTCGCCGGGCCGGCCGGAAGGCTGGTCTGCGGAGGGCTTCTGTTCTTTGGCCACCGGCGGTCCGGATGATCGCATTTGAGGATGGAATCATACGCGTTATGCAGTCGGGATCGGGTAAAGAACAGAACGATCCGGACAATCCGCCGGTGGGAGACTGAACGACGTTGCGGCAGCCGGACGCGGGAAAGCGGCCGACAGGACGGAAGTGTACGCTGTGGAACGCAGCACTCGTCCATATAAGAACCGGCAGTTGCCGGGCTTACGCAAAATGGAGAAAAGAAACAACAATCGGATGGACCGCAGATCAATAATCGGGAGAGAAGCATAAAAAAGCCTCTTCCCATTAAGAAGAGGCTTGAATAAGCGAAAGTCTCTTCTTATCTCTCCGCCCATTCGTCACTTCCGCGCCGCGGAGGTTCGAATGAACGAGCAAGAATTAGCACCGTGCCCCTAATGGGGTCGGTTGCCGGGCTTCATCGGGCTGGTCCCTCCGCCTGCTCTTGATAAGATGTACAAATTGCAGCATATGGATCGTACATATGTGCAAATTATCCCATGCTTTGCCCGGAGTGTCAACGATGAAGAGCGATTTGAAAGAGCTCGAGAGGATCGAAAATCAGGATTGTAAATGCATTTCAAATGTATGGGAAATGCATGACAAATTCATCGCAAGTAAATAGGGAACAGGAGGCTGAATAAATGGCGAAGTGGAAAATTACTTGTATCCAGCAGGACGTGATATTCGGCGATCCGGAGGCTAACTATAAAGCGGTCGAGAAACAAATCGAAAAAGCGATGGAAGGCGGGCCGGATATTTTGGTACTGCCGGAGCTCTGGACAACAGGTTATGATCTGAAGCGGCTGAACGAGATTGCGGAAGACGATGCGGCAGAGACCAAAGCTTTTCTCGCAAAATTAGCCCGCAAGCACAACGTTCATCTGATCGGCGGATCGGCTGCCAAGCGTACCGAAGACGGGGTGTTCAATACGCTGCTCGCTTATGACCGGGAAGGACAGCAAATTGCGGAGTACAGCAAAGCGCATCTGTTTCAGCTGATGGACGAGCATCTTCATCTGCAGATGGGCAAAGAGACCGGAGATTTCGAACTGGATGGCATCAAGACTGCGGGCGTTATCTGCTACGATATCCGTTTTCCCGAATGGATTCGTCTGCATGCGGCAGCAGGAGCCGAAGTGCTGTTCGTCGTTGCCCAGTGGCCGGCGGAGAGACTTTCGCACTGGCGCGCTCTGCTTATGGCCCGGGCGATTGAGAATCAGTGCTGGGTAGTCGGCTGCAACCGAAGCGGCACCGATCCGGATCATGAATTTGCCGGCAATTCGATGATTATCAATCCGCTGGGAGACATTGTGGCGGAAGCCGGCAAGGATGACGAGCTGCTCAGCGCCGAGATCGATACCGCAGAGACAGGGGAAGCACGCGGACACATTCCAGTTTTCGAAGACCGCCGGACCGAACTGTATCGTTAAGTCCATTGAGGATGTGTTCTTTGGTGTTCTCTTTATCAAGAACGTTCACACCTTGATCTTACGACCCTTCCAATTCACGGAATGGAAAATGTTCACCCTGATGAAGGAATACAAGTAGATGCCTACGAAAAACAAAAACAAGATCGGATAAAAAGGAAAAACCGCCATTTTGAAATTACCGATCCTGCCGGCAAACCATGCGGTTTGAATAGCATACAGGATATATAATATCCCGCTGAACAGGATGGAGGCAGGGTTCCATGCGATAAGGGAAGAGATTAGGGCTGCTGCAGCGATGAAACTGCCGGAAATCCATAAGATGACCATAAGCATAACAATCGGATGAGTGGATTTGGAGCCGACAGCGAAACTTTTGCACCAGCCCTCGATCAGACTTCTTACGCCTTCCGGGTACATACGCAAAGATATAATGCCTTTGCCGCCGAGGCAGCGAACAGGAAGATCCTGTTCAAGAAATGCTTCTCCCAGTGCCAGATCATCCATGATAGCGCCCTCGATTTTTTTATGGCCTCCGGACAAGAAGTAATCATCCCGATTGCATAAAATGCATGGACCGAACGAACCGGCCGTTCTGAACCGTGATCCCCAAATGGTAAAAAGATTCATTCCTACCACAACGATGATATTAAAGACAACGGAGATGTATTCATACAAGCGCTCAACAGTATGAAAGGGCTGCAGTGCCGTAACGCCTCGAGCACCCTTTTCCTGATAGAAATGCAGCAGATGGCTTAACCCGTCTGCGCTTTCGAATCTTGTATCCGCGTCTAAAAACAACAACCAGCTTCCTTGGGCCTGCTCGGCACCATACCAGCAGGCTGAAGATTTTCCTGCTCCATTATTCTGCAGAACCTTGGCACCGAAGCTTTCCGCAACAGCCGCAGTGCTGTCCGTTGAATCGTCGTCAACAACCAAAATTTCAAATTGTGTGAACCGCTGCTCCCGCAGTGACTGCAGCAGGGGCAGGATTCTGCCTTCTTCATTTCTGGCCGGAATAATGATGGACAGGAACGGAAGGCGGGTCGCAGACTTGGAGGAGGAAACAGGGACCGGCAGCGACCAGAACATGAGGACGCCAATTATAACCGCCGCAAATCCAATCGCCAGTTTAATGATTTCCACAGCCGTCATAACACCAGTATCCTTTCTCTACGTGTAAGCAGGCGATTTTTATAATTCTTGATAAATCGTTATTTCACCGAATAATCAAACAGATTGCCTGTATCGTCTTGGATCAATTCCTGGGCAGTGATTTTGGCTGACAGGAGCACGATCGGGACGCCTGCACCGGGATGTGTACTGCTTCCGGTAAAGTACAAATTTTCGCAATGGCTCGCTTTACTTTGCGGACGATAGTGGTTGCTTTGTTTTAGAATAGGCTGCAAACCAAACGCGGCGCCATGATGCGCATTGAACTTTGAACTGAAATCGAGTGGTGTGATATGCGTTTCGGTTACAATCTCATTCTCGATGTTTTCGAAGCCGCGAATCTTCTTCAATTCATTTAAGAGGTAACCGCGATAGTAAGAAACTGTCTCCTCGTCCCATTCATAATTAGATTCAGCTGCATTCGATACGGGCATCAGGATATACAATCCATCTTTTCCTTCGGGGGCCATAGACGGATCTATTTTTGAAGCGATGTACACATAAAAAGAAGCATTCGTTAGTTTTTTGCCGTCAAAAATATCTTTAAGATTCTTATCCAGGTCTTCATTGAAAATAAAATTGTGCACATGGTCCGTTTCTTCATACTTTCGGTTCATCCCGAGGTACAGCAGGAAACAGGAACAAGAATACTTCATGCTGTCGACTTTCTGGTCGGTATGTTTTCCTTTGGCAGGCTTGTCTTGTACCAGGTGTTTAATCGCATACGGGAAGTCTGCATTACACACGACATAATCCGAAGAAATTTTTTGTCCGTCCACGACAATCCCTTCCGCTTTTCCATTTTGAATAGAGATCTCCTGTACATCCTGTCCATAATGAATGATTCCTCCAAGTTCCTTGAAGAGTCTTTCCATCGACAACGCCATGGTGTACATCCCGCCCTTGATAAACCACACTCCGTATAGGAATTGAAGCATGGGAATCATGGTATAAAAAGAAGGGCTGGTCAGAGGGGAGATGCCGATGTACAGCGTTTGAAAGCTAATCATCTGTCTCAGCCTTTTGTTCTTGATATAGCGACCGACAAACTGATCCGCGGTGTCGTAAGGTTTCAGCTTGACTGCTTTTTTTAGCATCGAGAGGTTATAAAAGTCGGATCTTTTGCGGAAAGGCCTTTGAAGAATGTAATGCTTGGCTATGATGAATTTTTGGTAAATTTCATGCATATACCGAAAAAAGCCTGCTGTATCTTCTTCGCTAATCGCTTCGATCGTTTGAGTGAGCTTGGTCATGTCGGAGGAGATGTCAAAAGGCTGGTCGGGAATATCACTAAAATAAGCCCGATAAATCGGATCCAGTTTTTGCATCGGAATGTAATCGTCCGGATTGCGGCCGCACACTTCAAAGACTTCCCGGTAGATTTCCGGCAGCATCACGATGCTCGGCCCCAAATCAAATGTGTATCCCCCGTCCAATTCAATGCGATTCATTTTGCCTCCAGGTGTTAACCCTTTTTCATAGATTTCCACCTGATAACCCGCATGCTGCAGCCTTATGGCAGTGGCAAGACCTGCTACCCCCCCTCCAATGACAATCACCTTTTTACTCATGCGAACCCTCATTTCCATCTCATATTTGCTTCATTCATTTCGTTACAGCAGCCATTTTCTTAACTTTTTTAATGCGCTCATGTTGCGGTCGGAATACGGCGGAAATTTACCGTTAAAACGCAGATAATGATAGGTTTGGACACTTGTTTTTTCATAACTGAAAGCCAGAAAACCAGTTTTGCCGTGGTAAGCGCCGTAGCCGCTTTGGCCGACCCCTCCAAATGAGATATGGGGGCTTGCGGCATGATGGATCACTTGATTGACACTGATCGTGGATGAGCGCATATAGTCGTTGAACAGCCCAATTTGACGTTTGTTTTTACTGAAGATGTATCCCGTAAGCGCATCGCGCTGAAGAATGCCGCTGGATAATAAAGTTTCCAAATCGGTATAGGGAATAACCGGAAGCACCGGACCGAAAATTTCCTCCTGCAGCACTGGACTCCCCGGTTCCATATCCGTTAGCACGGTAGGGGAGATGAACCGGCCTACGCGATCATGCTCACCGCCGTGCCGGACAGTGCCCTGTCCGATAAACCCAACCACCTTCTGAAAATGAGCATCGGTACAAATCCTTCCGTAATCCCCGCTTGCCTGAGGATGCTCTCCGTAGAAAGCGGAAAGCGCATCGGAAATTTCGTCCAGCGTTTTTTCGTAAATGGAGTGATGGACAAAAAGGGTATCCGGTGCAATACAGGTTTGGCCGGCATTCAGGAATTTACCCCAGACGATGTCCCTGACAGCTGCTGTTGAAAAGCCCGTTTCGTCAAGGATGCACGGGTTTTTCCCGCCGAGTTCCAGAATTACCGGTGTAAGATGCTTGGCTGCCTGATCGGCCACCGCTTTCCCGGTTTGTCCGCTGCCCGTGAAGAAAATCAAGTCAAAAGGGGCTGCAGTCAGCAGGCTGGCGGTTTGTGCGTCTCCTGTCACAACGTGCAGCTGCTCAAGAGGGAACGTTTGATTGATAATGTTCTTGAGGAGTTCGGCGGTTGCGGGTGCGTATTCAGATGGTTTGATCACGCAGGAGTTCCCGCCGGCAATGGCCCCAATAACAGGCATTAAGGTAAGCTGGACCGGATAATTCCACGAACCGATGACGAGTACGCTCCCATACGGATGTCTCTTTTTGTTCAGCACTTCCACGCAGCCCAATTTCAGATGCCGAGATCCTCTGGGCCGATTCCATTTGGTGATGTGCTTGCATACATAATCGATTTCGTTCAATAGAACGGCAATTTCGGATGAAAAAGATTCAAAGGCCGGTTTTCCCAAATCTGCATACAGGGCATCGGTAAATTCTTTTTCGCGCTCCAAAAGAATATTTTTCAGCTTTGAAAGCTGCCCTTTACGCACCTCATTTGAAGGGCTTCCCTTGGACAAAAGTTCTTCTCTCTGCCTTTCCGGCAGTGCTTTTAAAAAATCACTGTTATTGTCCGGCATGGGAAAGATCTCTCTGGACGATCTTCTTGCTTACAAGCTGGCCGCTTAAAGTGACCATAGGCATTCCGCCTCCCGGGTTTACGGTTCCGCCGACAAAATATAAATTGGTATAGCGTTCACTTTGTTTCGGATGCTTGAAGCCTTTGTTTTTTTTGCGGTTTGACACGGTTCCATAAATGGCACCCCGGTCAGAGCCATACATCTGCCTGATATTTTCCGGTGTCCATATATCTTTTGTCACGATATTGGCTCGCAAATCGTGGAGGCCCATTTTCTCCAATTTGATTAAGGTCCGCTCCGCAAATTGTTCATATTCCTGCTGGGTGATCGGTTTCTGATCTTGAATGTAAGGAATATGGGGCAGTACTTTTATGTTTTCATGTCCTGTCGGAGCCTGCGACGGATCTGTTTTATTAACGTTGACTAAATAAATAACCGGGTCATCCGGCAGTCTATGATCATGGAAGATGGACTGCATCTGCTGCTTCATATTTTCTGCGAAAAAGAAATTATGATGGCGAAGCTGCGGATAGCTTTTTTTGACGCCCAAATGCATCACGAGACCGGAGCTGGCCGGTTCGAATTTTTTCTTTAATTTATCTACAAAATGACTGTCTTCCTCCAGTAACCGTTCGTAAACCGGTATGACTTCCATATTTGAAACGTAGTAATCCGCGGTCAGCTTTGTTCCGTCTTCCAAGACGGCTCCTGTGATTTCGCCGTTCTTTTTTTCAAGCTTGGCGATCGATTTGCCGAGGTGGAAGTCAACCCCGACTTCCTCGCCAAGTTTCACCAAACCTTCCGCCAGTTTATTCAAACCGCCGGGTACATACCATACTCCCTGATCATGCTGCATGTAGATCATCATATTCAAAACGGCCGGTGCGTCATAAGGAGACGAACCCACGTACTTGATGAAGTAGGACAGCATATCGCTGAACTGTTTATTGCTGATCCGTTTGTCGATGGCTCGGCGAACGGTAGAAAACAAATCAAAGTTTTTCAAAGCGGTAAACAGAGTCGTATGCTTCATGATTTCTCTTGTTGTATCGACGCCATGCTGGAAATAGGTTTTGTCCGTCATCTCGTAAAGCATTTTTGAGTAGTTGAGCAAATCCTGATACTCACGCATATCTTTTTCGCTTAAGGAAGAGTTCTTCTCCTGCATTTCTTTTAGGTCTTCATACAAGTCTATAATGTTTCCGTCAGGGAAAAAGGAACGCCATTGATGATCCAGCTTTTCAATCCGAACATAATCCTTCATGGATTTGCCGCTGGCAGCAAACAAATCTTCAAAGACCCGGGGCATCGTAAGGATGGAGGGGCCCAAATCGAAGCCGAAACCATCCTGGTCCAGTCGGTTCAGCTTTCCTCCGATGTGATCGTTTTTTTCATATAATGAGACACCGTATCCTGCCTGTGCCAGCGAAATCGCAGCCGACAGTCCTCCAAGTCCGCCTCCAATAACCAATACGTTTTTGTTTGTCGTTTTCACTTGTTGGGGTTTCTCCTTCCTATGAATCGAAAATGTTGTTCACTTTTGCGCCAAGCCGGTATGCACTTTCTATTATTCTACATGCCAATTCCTTCCTAAAACAAACTTGAACCTCTGATAGAGACAAGCTGTTGGAGAGCCCTTTAATATGTAGAAAATTCGGCCGCTTCTCTGATTTTACATGCGACCATTGCCCAGGCTTCCTCCGCTTTTTCTTTTGAACCCGTATGAGTAAAAGCATGTTTGCAGTCTTTGAATATTTCTTCCTGAACGTTTACCCCGGCTGCTTTTAATTTTCCCGCATAAACTTCCGCTTCCGGCCTGAATGCATCATACTCCGCGATGAGGATAAGGGCAGGGGCTAACCGGTCACTTACGACAGCACGAACGGGAGAAGCGAGAGGATGCTCTGCTTGACCTTTTTCCGGTACATAGCACATGTTCAAAAAGTTGGCTGCTTGGGGATACCGGGCACGCCATTTATCCGGTTCCGGTTTGTCCGCATGCGGAGTGGCAAAATCCAGCATCGGGCATGATAGTACTTGGAGCAGCGGCTGCTTCTCCCTTTTTTCTTCCAGATAGAGACAGAGAGCAGCGGCCAGATTTGCCCCTGAACTTTGCCCGCCAACCATCATTTTTTCCACATCAATATTCAAGTCTTCGGCTCTTTGCTTGATCCATTGAAAAACCTCATAGACTTGTTCAAGCGGTTTGGGAAAAGGGTACTCCGGCGCTTTTGCGTACTCAACGTTCACAACGACACATTCTGTCCGGTTGGCCAGGTAACGGCAGTACGGATCATCCATTTCCTTTTCATACATGATGAATGCTCCGCCGTGAAAATTGATATAAACCGGAAACTTTTCCTGTGTGGCTTCCAAGGGATAGTACAGGGAAATATCTGTAATTTTTACGGATGTCTCAACTTTCATTTCTCTTTTCTCTTTCACGGGCTCAACGGGAATCAGAGGTGTCTTTTTTGCCTGATTGGGCAGGAGACGAAGACACTTTGCAGCCATAAGGGTGAACAATAGGATAACCTCGCTTTTTTTACCGTTTAACTTGAATAAAGCACATATCTATTCCATCAATAACTATCATTACCCGAAAGAGAAAGTGATGGCTGCTGAACTTGATAACTTCCTCAAAAAAAGGTTTATTCTTCTCTAGGACGTGTACGCAAACTCATCAACTTTTTCGAATAGAAGATGCTTTCAACGCCCAGGTCCGGTTTCCAAGTTTAAATGAAGCCTTTGAACGTAAATACGAAGCCGATTATTGGTTCGCGTATATGCCGTAATGGGATGCGTCCCATAAGAAATGCTGAATAAGACGCGTTCAACAAGAAACGATGAATAGGATACTTCTGATAAAAAGCGTCTAATAAGATTCCATGAATAAGATTTGACGTAAAGTTCAATAAGTGCTCCTATGCAATTATTTTCCGCAAAAGCTCGCCAAATTGTACAATAAGTGCGCAGGTGCAACTATTTCACATAAAAGTAAGGTTAGAAACGCGAAAACGCTGAAATAAGTGTATAGGAGCACTTATTTCAGCGAAAGTTAAAAATTCGAGAAAAATAAGTGTACAGGCGCACTTATTTTCTTTCCCCCTATTGCACCTTCAATAAACTCTTTCGGATTTTGCGGAAACAGGTTTGCATACAGGCCCTAAGATAAGCACCTGTTCGTTCCGAAAAGATTCG
>NZ_KB899286.1:0-42582 GCF_000378145.1 Saccharibacillus kuerlensis DSM 22868
ACTCCGCTCGACTTGCATGTATTAGGCATGCCGCCAGCGTTCGTCCTGAGCCAGGATCAAACTCTCCATTAAGTCGCAAAGACTTTTGCGACCGCGACTTCATTGCCTGACCCCTTCGGGCTAGAGCAATGAACCAAGCGATCCCTTGATCTTTGCTTTTTAAAGAAAGCACCTTGTGCTCGTTAAAACGTGGCGAGAATTTTCATTCTCTATATTCTCTTCGCTTCAAGTTACGGCCCGAAGACTTTCACTTGTCGCGGAAACTCCAAATCACTACGCCCGGCTGGGATAAGTGTTTTTCGTTTCTAACTCACTCATTGTTCAGTTTTCAAAGAACAAACTCAGTAATGCTTCTTTCCGCCGGTCACTCTTTCGCTCGCAGCAGCAACTCTTATATATTAGCATGTTCGCTTTCGTTTTACAAGTCTTTTTTTAAATCTTTTTTTCAGCTTCTTACGAAGCATCCATCCTGATTACAATTTCAACTTGCTACTCTTTCGAACATCCCAGAAGCGCCTCAGCTCAACTGGACTTTTAGTATATCATTGCCTTCGAACAAGTTCAACCCCTTTACCAATATTTTTTACGTCGGGAAACATATTCGCTCTTACTCTTCTGCTTTTCCATCCAATCCCATTTGGTGCTTTCCGTTTAAGTACGTTTAACTACTGACGCACATTCTTTATTGAAAAAGATAAAGGAGACGGATATCCGCCTCCTTTATCCTCTGTAACCTAGTAAGATACAACAAACGTCATTCATTTTATTCTCTGTTCCATCCTATACCTTTGAACTTGCATTCTCGTAAGCAAAACAAGGATAGGATCCCAAAAGACGCACCTGACAGCCGAGCGCTTCAATTTCTTGAATTGCTGCCTGCAAGAGGAGTGCATCCCCCGATTCCAGAACATCGATATAAAAGTAGTAATTGCCGAGCTTCTTTTTGGTTGGACGCGATTCGATTCGGGACAGATTCAGCCTTCTCCATGCAAATGCCGACAGCACTTGATGAAGCGCACCCGCATAGTCTTCAGGCAGAATTACCTGCATACTCGTTTTCTCACCTTCGCTGGCCTGCTTCACTTGAAGCGGTGTATGTCCGATCAGTACAAAACGCGTGTAGTTGTTATCATGATCCGTTACTCGTTCCGCCAATATATCCAGCCCATAGCGCTCTGCACCGAGTTTTGTCGAGAATGCAGCCCAACCGCTTCCGGGATTAGCAGCTGCTCGAGCGGCGCCTTCGGCCGTACTGCTGGCATTTTCGAGTTCGGTATGCGGCAGGTGTTCGGCAATAAAGTTTCGGCACTGCGCAATTGCTACTGGATGAGAAAGCACTTTGACGATTTTGGAAAAGTCGACTTCTCCATTCTCCTCAACAAACTCTTCTCGTCGGCCAACCAAGTTCTGAAGTGACGGGTATACCCATTCAGCACGCATTGGAATATCCACTTCATTGACCAACCAATCCATATGCAGACTCACCGAGCCCTCGATTGTGTTTTCAATTGGAATTACCGCGTAATCGGCCTCTCCTTTAACAACCGCCATAAAGACATCGGAGATCACTTTGTAGTGTATAAGCTCGACCGGTTCTGCACCGAGCAAATACTCAACCGCTTCATGAGAAACCGATCCAGCGGGAAGCAGTGCAATACGTTTCATGATGAAAGTTCTCCTTTAATCAATTCCAGAAAAAGGTCTGGATGGATTCCGGTCTCGCAAACGGCGCCCTCCAAATCCGGTTCCAACCATACTGTGCGTGCTTCAATTCCGTTTTCCCTCATCACACTCTGCATAAATGCTTCGAGCTCTTCGTCCCGTCCTCCATCGCGATCCACTAAAGCCAGCAAGGTCGGTCCTGCTCCACTAAGAGCTGCGCCAAGAGCGCCGCGCTGCGAAGCTTCCGTCAATACTTTCTCCATCCCGGGTACGAGTGCCGCCCGATACGGCTGGTGAAGTCGGTCGCGCATAGCAGAAGCCAGCAGATCCAATCGTCCGGAAGAAAGAGCCGCAGTCAGCAGAGAAGAACGGCTGATATTATATACGGCGTCCTGTAAGCTCAACTGCTGAGGAAGTACTGCACGGGCTGCTGTCGTCGCAAGTTCGAATTCGGGGATAAGTGCCAGCACCTTCAGATTGCGCGGAGGTTCGATTCGCACATAATCCGCGTGTTCTCCATCCCAAGCAGCCGCTATAATACCACCGAACAGCGATGCCCCTACGTTATCGGGATGGCGTTCAAGCCCTGTCGCAAGATCGAACAATCGATCATTGGAAAGAGGGTATCCAATTAGTGCGTTGGCCGCTACCATACCCGCAATGATCGCTGAAGCACTACTTCCCAAGCCACGCGTGAGCGGGATATCCGAACGCATGCCAATTTCCAGCTCGGGAACCTGCACGCCTGCTGCGTCGAACACAAGCTGCGCCACTTTATAGATCAGATTTTCTTTATCCGCAGGGATCCCTTGAAAGCCTTCCCCTGCAAAATGCACCACCGTCTGCTCTGCCTGCCGCATTTCGAGCCAAAGGTATAAGGAAAGGGACATGCCGAGCGTATCGAATCCGGGACCCAGATTAGCCGTACTGGCCGGCACTCTGACACGTACCGATCCGACATTTTCGTTTACCATGATGTTTCTGCTCCTTCCGGTACTTAGCCTTCCACCCGATACACGCTGACGATCCGGCGAACCACTTCAAGTTCTCCGAAACGCTTCAATACTTTATCAATGCTTTCCTTGCTGGCCTGGTGTGTGACAATTACAATCTCCGCATCCGGGTTTAGCTCATTCGGCTGCTGGACCACCGAAGCAAGACTGACTTCGTATTCGGTGAAAATTTGTGTAATGCGTGCCAACACCCCGGCTTTATCGTCCACATGCAGCAAAATGAAGTTTTTAAACATGATTTCAGAGTCGTTCTTCAGCTTTTTCGGCTTGTTAGGCGCGATCTGCTTCAGTCCGTTAACACCGAGGCGCAAGTTTTTGATAACCGAAACCAAATCTGCAACGACAGATGTAGCAGTCGGCATCTCTCCGGCTCCAGCTCCATAGAACATCGTTTCTCCAACTGCTTCTCCATAGACATATACCGCGTTGAATACGCCGCTTACGGAAGCGATGGGATGCGAAGTTTTGACCATTGTCGGCTGGACACTGATTGAGATTGCATCATCCTCGCGGTCGGCGATCCCCAGCAGCTTGATCTCGTATCCGAGATTTTTGGCATAAGCGATGTCGGCCTGACTAACGCTCGTTATTCCTTTGACTTGTACATCGGCCAATTCGACGTTTGTACGGAAACCGAGTGTCCCCAGTATGGTCATTTTGCGTGCCGAATCCAGACCTTCGACATCCGAAGTGGGATCCGACTCGGCGTATCCAAGCTGCTGCGCTTCCTTGAGCACTGTTTCGTAGGAGACACCCTCTTTGCTCATTTTTGTGAGCATGTAGTTAGTCGTTCCGTTGACGATCCCCATGATTTTGGTAATTCGATCTGAGGAAAATCCTTCGATTAACGTTCGGATAATCGGAATACCGCCGGCTACACTTGCTTCGTAGAACACATCGCATTTCATTTCCTGAGCTTTAGCCAAAATTTCCGTGCCGTACAGCGCCATCAAATCTTTGTTTGCCGTGACAATATGCTTGCCTTGGGAGAGCGCTTCGAGAATATAAGTGCGAGTCTGTTCTACGCCGCCCATCACTTCCACAATCACATCGATCTCCGGATCGCGGATGACTTCCCAAGGGTCATCTGTCAATTTGGAAGCGTCGATCGGAATGTTGCGCGTCTTCTCACGATCCTTGACGGAAATCTTTTCGATTACGATCGGCGAGCCGACCTGCCCACTCAAATCTTCCTGATGCATTTCCACAATTCGCACAACACCCGTTCCTACTGTTCCCAGACCGAGCAGTCCTACTTTTACCGGCTTATTACTCACGTACAATTTCCTCCCCGTCCCTATGCAGTCCTTGCTATGGCAATGATTTGCCGCATCTGCTGCCTGTTCCGATTTCAAAAACTGTGCTGCCTTCGATTATCCTTGTCCAATGACAACAACGCGGCTGACACCAGCCACCGATTCAAGTGATGCGGTCAGCTGGCTGAGTTCATCCTGCAGTCTTGACGTTTCTACCGATAATACCACATTCGCACTTCCCTGCAGCGGGATGCTCTGATTGATGGTCAGTACATTCCCGCCGCTTTCCGCAATCAGACCCAATACTTTGAATAAAACGCCTGCCTTATGCTCTAGAAGCAGCGACAGCGTCACCAATCTCTCCCGATCCAACTGGTTAACCTGGTGAATGCCGTCCTTGTACTTATAAAAAGCGCTCCGGCTGATTCCTGCGATTGCTACCGCTTCGTTAACCGTCTTCGCCTGACCGCCGGCCAGCAGCTCCTTAACGTGCAGTGTTTTCAAAATCGCTTCGGGTAAAATGTCTTCTCTAGCCAGATAATAACGCTCTTTCATAAAAGTCCTCTCCTTAAAGACTGCTGTTTTCGTATAGCGGACATTATATCGAAGAAATCAACTCAGCGTCAACCCTTTACAGCAAAAAAGTTACATAGAGCGTCAAATCTTCACCGTTCTTCTTTCAATAAAATAAAAAAGACGGGTATCGAATTCAAGAGATTCGATACCCGCCCTTATCGCATAGCAGTCCATAAGACTGCACCTGCGATCCTCTATCCATCGCACAGCAGCACATTTAGCTGCGCCTGCAATCCTTTATCCATCGCACAGCGGCTGATAAAGCCGCGTATGCGATCCCTTATCTATCGCACAGCGGCTCATAAAGCCGCGCCTGCGATCCCTTATCCATCGCACAGCGGCTCATAAAGCCGCGCCTGCGATCCCTTATCCATCGCACAGCGGCTCATAAAGCCGCGCCTGCGATCCCTTATCCATCGCACAGCGGCTCATAAAGCCGCGCCTGCGATCCCTTCCTTAGAGGCTTCTTTTTTTATAAAAAAAGAAGCCTCCCCAATCCCCGAGCCGACATGCAGGCGAGGGATATTCCCCTCCCCCACCTCAGCGAGCGGTTTGCGATTGGAGCGACTTTTGGCTTTCCTTCTACTCCCGGAATCGATTAGAGTCCGGAGAGGAAAACAACCCGGAGCGACACTCGCAAACCGCGAGCACGCTTAATAATAACTACTACCCTCAACAAACTCGAACTCGAACTCCCCGATCCGTACGATCGTACCGTCCTTCGCACCGCGTTTGCGAAGCTCTTCGTCCACGCCCATATGACGCATGGTACGGGCCAGCTTCAGGATTGCTTCGTGAGTATTCAGCTGCATCCGTTTCATCAGACGCTCGATCTTCGCACTTTCCACGACGAACATCTCATTCTCACGGCGAATCGTGAATCCTTCGTCCTCAACCTCTTCGGCGCGATAAACTTTACGCTCGGATTGGTCTGCCGTTTCTTCGATTGCCGGAGCTTCCGGAATGGAATCCAGAACATCGGCAGCTCGGTACATCAACTCTTGTACACCCTGACGAGTCAGAGAAGAGATCGGCATGATTTCGAGTTCTGGATTAACCTCCGCTACCTTCTCTTTGAAAATACGCAGATTCTCTTCGGAATCCGGCATATCCATTTTGTTGGCGGCTACAATCTGTGGACGATTTTCAAGCTCTGCATTGTACAGCTTGATCTCTTCATTGATCTTCACCCAATCCTCAAAAGGATCACGTCCTTCGGAACCGGACATATCCACCACATGGATAATAACCCGCGTCCGCTCGACATGGCGAAGGAACTCATGTCCCAGACCAATACCTTCATGCGCGCCTTCGATCAGACCCGGCAGATCGGCCATTACGAAACTGCGGCCTTCCCCTACGCCAACTACACCAAGGTTCGGAGTAATGGTCGTGAAATGATACGCGCCGATCTTCGGTGTCGCACCGGATACAACCGACAGCAGCGTCGATTTGCCTACGCTCGGGAAACCGACAAGGCCTACATCCGCCATGACTTTAAGCTCAAGCACAATATAACGTTCTTGACCTTCTTCACCGTTTTCCGCCAGCTCGGGAGCCGGATTGTTCGGTGTCGCAAAACGAATATTGCCGCGTCCGCCGCGTCCGCCGCGGGCAATAACGAGCTGTTGGCCGTTTCGCGTCATATCTGCCAGCACTTCCTGTGTATCGTCGTCAATAATAAGTGTACCTGGCGGAATTCTTACAACCATACTTTCGGCATTCGCACCGTGCTGACTCTTATTGCGCCCTTTTTCTCCGCGCTGTGCCTTGAAGTGGCGCTGATAACGGAAGTCCATCAGTGTACGCAGACCTTCGTCCACACGGAAGATGACGTCGCCGCCTTTGCCTCCGTCGCCGCCGGCAGGACCGCCGTTCGGCACGTACTTTTCACGCCGGAACGAAACGATACCGTCGCCTCCGTCGCCGCCTTTTACATAAATCTTCGCTTTATCTACAAACATGAACTCACCTCTTCTAAATCGTATACTCAAACTGCAAATCAGCTCAGACTCGAAAACGGTATTTCTTCCTTCCGCTTCACGAAAGCCTCGCCACGTATCGAAGCTGCCGCGATTGAAACAGAGACGATCAGTTTGGGCATACGCACTTTAAGTTTAAACAGGAAGCTTCCAACGAATCAGCGTACCCCCATCGATAAGTTCCATCGGCAGTGTGCAGGGCTTAAGCGCTTCTTTGACCGCATGATGGAGCATAGGGGCTGCTTCCGAATCATCATCTGTATCCGTATCTGTTTCGATAAACAAAGTGGCTTCTCCGCCTTGTTCGCCAAATACGATTCGGAGCGCCGGCTCCATGGATCGCTCTGCCATTCCCGAATAGCGATAAGCCGCCATTCCTGCTCTTAGAGCCCGAACAAGAGCCGCTTCTTCTTCTAAAGTCAAACTTCCTGCATAATGAAGGTCTTCATCTACCTCGACACGAAGCGCAATCTCCCTATTCTCCCCTTTAATAGTCATCAGGTAGAATACGAGTTCCGGCAGTCCAAGCTTGGCAATGCGACTTTCTCTATGCATGTCTTCGCTCACGCGCTCGACAATTTCTCCAACGCGCTCCGTCTTACCCATTCTGGCGTAACCGAAAATCACTTGGAGTTCGTTCATCCAATCATGCCGCTGGTGACTGAGAACATCAAGAAAAAACTGCTGCAGCGATTGTCTCAATTCCTCAAGTTCCCGCTTTCTGCGCCGTCTTTCCTGCCCAGACATGAGCAGAAATACACCGGCAAGCCAGACCGCGAGCAGAACGAACATAACCGCTCTCGGAAAAATCCAGGCCAGAATCAAAGGAACGGCGACAGACAGCGGCATTAATAAGGATAACTCCCTCCACTTTCTCATCGGCCCTCTCCGTTTCTGATCATAGTCAACATACGTCTTTTACAGAGTTCTGCAAGGATCTACTAAATTTGAGTATACCCAGAATCCGGCAAAATTCCAAGCAGCGAAGCTCTTAAGCAGACTGTTTACAACGCTAGAGCTTAAATGGCCTCTCAACAAAAAAAGACCTTCGGTACGAATACCGAAGGCTTCTTGATTACCCGTTAGGTCTTAGGCCTCTACGGAAGCTGCTACGTCAGCAACTTGCACCGGGTAGACGCTGACTTTTTTGCGGTCACGGCCGAGACGTTCAAACTTTACAACGCCATCGATGAGGGCAAACAAAGTGTCGTCTTTGCCGATACCTACGTTCGTTCCCGGGTGAATTTTCGTTCCGCGCTGACGGAAAATGATACCGCCGCCGCGTACGGCTTGACCGTCTGCACGCTTAGCGCCAAGGCGCTTCGAGTGACTGTCACGTCCGTTTTTCGTCGAACCTACACCTTTTTTGGAAGCGAATAACTGGAGATCCAATTTCAACATGGTGGTCTACCTCCTTCTTTAATTATTGTGTAACCTGATCAATCCGAATATATTCATGGTAAGAAGTCACGATTGTTTCCAGCATGACCACCATCGACTCAAGAATCAGTTCGGCTTTGGCTTTGAGTTCGTCCGATTTCATCGGTGGAAGGCTTCCACTGAGAAAACCGTTCTTCATTCGGGTCTTCATCACCGCTCCGGTGAGAACTTCGACCGAGTTCACCGTACCGACCGTAATGGCCGATATGGCGGAACAGACGATATCCTCGCCGCGATCGGCGTAACCCGCATGACCCTTGACCGAAAAACCGGTGATTTTCCCGTCAGGCGATCTTACAATTTGGACGATAACCAAGTTATCTCCCTCATTTTTACGCTTGGATTTTTTCGATCGTTACCTTAGTATACGGTTGGCGATGGCCTTGTTTCTTGTGGTAGTTCTTTTTAGGTTTGTATTTGTATACAACAACCTTTTGGCCTTTACCGTGTTTCTCAACTTTTGCCGTTACGGTTGCTCCCGATACCATCGGTGCGCCGATTGCCAGTCCGTCCTCTTTGGATACGGCCAGGACACGGTCAAACGTCACGCTTTCGCCGTCTCCGGCTTCCAGCTTCTCGATGAACAATACGTCGCCCTCTTGGACTTTGTACTGCTTACCGCCTGTTTCGATAATTGCGTACATCTTCTTGCACCTCCTCATGTCTCAGACTCGCCTGGTTCGGGTGGACCGCCTGTAAAACAGGGATCGCTTCGACCCGGCCTGTGCGGTTACAGCATGTGCAAGGTGAGTACACCGGCACACATACTTGATGATTTTAGCATACACAATTATAAAAGTCAACGGTTTACCGAATCATAATCCGACCCGTTCCTCCACACGTCGAACAAGCTTCGTAAAAGAGGCCAGCACCGCTTTCACGCACTTTTTTTCGGGTCATTTCGAGCAGTCCCAGCTTTGTCCATCCGACAATATGCGATTGTGTACGGCCTTTCAACAGCTGTTCCTCAAGACGGTTCAATACGCGCGTTCGATTATGTTCTTCCTTCATGTCGATAAAGTCGACAATTATGATTCCTCCAACGTCTCTCAACCTTAAAAGCCGGGCGATTTCTTCCGCTGCTTCGAGGTTGGTCTCCGTTACGGTCGTCTCCAAGCTGTCGTCCGCCCCCGTAAACCTCCCAGTATTGACGTCCACGACAGTGAGCGCCTCAGTCTGATCCCAAACGAGATATCCGCCGCCCGGCAGCCAAATTTTCCGACCAAAGTCCCGATGCAGTTGAATCTCGACCGGATAAGCTTCAAATAACGGTGTAGAATCGGTATGAAGATGCAGGCGCAGTTGAACGTTCGGCATTATACTTTCCAGATAAGCACCGATCTTCTGCTGCTGGACAAGACTATCTACAATCAGTTCATCGACAGCCGGATCGAATATGTCGCGGACCATACGCTGCGCAAGATCAAGGTCCCGATATAACTCCTTAGGAGCTTCCGAATTTTTGGCTGCCTCCGTGATCTCTTCCCACTGCCGACGTAAAGCCGCCAAATCCTCGCTTAATCTTTCATCCTCTTTCCCACCGGCTACCGTACGAAGAATCATTCCTTCGCCAGGACGCCGAAGATGCTCGCCGAGAGACTTCAGGCGGGCACGCTCTGTCTCTGGTTCGACTTTTTTGGAAACGCCGACGTAATCCGCTTGAGGCATATAAACGATATAGCGACCTGGCAGCGAATAATGCGTCGTTACCCGCGCTCCCTTTCCGCCAAAGGGTTCTTTGGTAATCTGCACAAGGATCTGCTGTCCTTTACGGGCAAGCTGCTCTATCGAAGGCTTGACTTTGGGCTGCTTTTCCAAATTAGCAGGCAGCATATCATCGATATACAAAAAGGCGTTTTTCTTTAATCCAATATCCACAAAGGCGGCCTGCATCCCCGGCAGTACATTGACGATTCTTCCTTTGTAAAAGCTTCCGGCTACTCCATGGTCACGGACGCGCTCCGCCGCAAACTCGATCAGCTTTCCATTTTCCAACAGTGCCGTTTGAGTCCATTCCCCTTCATTGTGCACAACCAGCTGTTTCATTCGTCACCTCCTATCCTGTATTTTGTCGTATCCGGCATGCCAAGGCATACACGGGCCATATTTACTTCAGTAGACGCAGTCTAACATTTAAAAGTTTCATTCTATGGAAATTGACAACAAAAAGACTCCTCGCCGAAAAGCGAAGAGTCTGCAGCGTTAAAGCTGTTTGATCATTTTCCGACGCCGAAAAGTCTTCGGAATAGGCTGAATCGTCCTTTTTTCTCGTCAAGCTGCATAAGAGGGACCGTGTCTCCCTGAATGCGGCGTGCAATATTGCGGTAGGCAATCGATGCTTTGGAGTCCGGATTCATAACGGTCGGCTCACCGGTATTGGCGGCCTTGATCACCATCTCGTCGTCCGGAACAATTCCAAGCAAATCAATATTCAGTACCTGCAGCACTTCATCCACATCAAGCATCTCGCCGGCTCGAACCATATTCGGCCGAATGCGGTTGACGATAAGCTTCGGCGAGGCAACATGCTCCGAACTTTCAAGCAGTCCGATTACGCGGTCGGCATCTCGCACAGCTGCGTTTTCCGGTGTCGTTACGACGATTGCTTGATCCGCTCCGGCGATCGCGTTCTTGAAGCCCTGTTCGATGCCGGCAGGACAATCGATCAGCACATACTGAAATTCGCTTTTCAATTCGAGAATGATATCGCGGATCTGATCCGGCGACACGGCATTTTTGTCTTTGGTCTGCGCAGCCGGGAGCATGTACAGCTCTTCAAAACGTTTGTCCTTGACCAGCGCTTGATGCAAACGGCAGCGTCCATCGGCCACGTCGCAAATATCGTAAATAATACGGTTCTCCAGTCCCATCACGACGTCCAGATTGCGCAGGCCGATATCCGTATCGACCAGGCATACCTTTTTGCCGAGCAGTGCCAGCGCCGTTCCGATATTGGCCGTGGTCGTCGTTTTTCCGACGCCGCCTTTTCCCGAAGTGACGACTATAGCCTCTCCCATTCTCTACACTCCTTTGAACACATTCAGATCCCGGCGAAGCCGGGCAATATTCGCCATCTTGTCGATTTGCATCTGCCCATCTTTTAAATAGGCAAATTCCATCTGCGTCTCCTGCGGATGCGAGCTTCTTTCCTCGCTGCTGTCGGGCGGACGGCTGATCACTTCCGCAATCCGCAGCTGCGTCGGCTCCAAATATGAAGCTCCGACAATCGCACGCTCACTGCCTTCCGAACCGGCATGAGCCATTCCGCGCAGCGCTCCGAGAATATAGATATCTCCAGTGCACACGATGGAACCTCCCGGGTTAACGTCTCCCAGAAACAGCAGATTTCCGTCGTGGTGGAGCACCTGCCCGGAACGGACCATACCGCTCATCGTTGTAACGGGCGTGCGCAGCACCGCATTTTCCCGCAGTTCCGCAGATTTGGAACCTTCAATCGAACGTACAAGCAGATTACGTTTGCTCCGCAGCGCGTCTAAAATTTGCAGCTTCTGCTCATCCTGAAGCTCTCGGCTGCCATAACGCACGTCAATCGAAACAAGCGGTCCGCTCAAGATAGCCTGATGACTATTTTCCAGCATTTCCCGTATCTCGGCCAGCAGTTCATCGAAATCGCATTGTTCGTCCAACCGGAACACGAGGCCGTCCTTGACTCCCTTGATTGTAATGAGATTACGCTTGATGGACATCTCCTCCCGCTCCCCCTTCGTCTGAATCTTTCGAGACAAATGGCCCTTTCTCCTGCACAGATCGCATAAAAGTTACCGGAATGCTTATTCCTTTGCGTCTTTTTTGGGACGAATAGGCATTTTATCGAACTGTCGACGGATCGGAACGTAGACGATCAGCGCAAATACCAACCGGAACAGCAGATCGGGAATAATGTACTGGATAAGTGCCCAATCGTAGGTTTGTTCATTGAACTTGAATACGGTATAGATTCCGAACAGCATGCTGTCCAGCATAAAACTGCCGATCATGACGACTGTAAGCATGACGGGCAGCGGAGCTTTCGGCAGCTGGAAGATCAGCCCCAGCAGATAGGCGGTAAAGCCCATAGTGAAAGCATACGGTCCCAACATAGCGCCGTAATAGACGATGTCATGCAGCATACCGAATACGACACCAAGAATCATGGCCGCATAACGATGACGATATACGGCTACGAACAGGATGCATACGAAGACCAGGTTTGGCATAAGATGCGGAATCCAGGAGTCCGGCAGGAACCACGGCAGAACACTTCCTTGGAACAGAAACATTACGAACAGCAGCAGGACCAGGATTTGTTTGCGCCAAGTCATGGCGTACCGTCTCCCGTTTGAGGTTCAGGTCCCGGAATGACGACGAAGAGTTCTTTCCATTCCACAAAGCTGGCAGTTGGGAAGATTTTAGCGGTCATTGTTAATCCGAACTTGCTCGGTTCCAGATCTCTTACAATACCAAGCACGATGCCTTCCGGGAACACACCGCCGCTGCCGGAAGTGACAATCGTGTCCCCTTTTTCAATCTTCGGCTTGTTCGGATCATCATTCTTAATTCCGGTCATCAGCAGACGATTTTCTTTCTTATCGTAGCTTTCCACGATACCGAACGTTCCCGTTTTTCCGGTCGCAGTTGCCGAAATTGAGTAGCTGTCGGGCGAAGTCAGACTCAACGAAGTAATAAGCTGAATGGTCGACGTGTAATCGGTTGTGGTGCTAATGATTCCGACCATGCCTTCAATACTTGTAACCGCCATACCGACCTCAACTCCGTCCTGTGAACCAACGTCAATATTTACAGTCGGATTGTTGACATCTTCGTTTACTGAAATAACTTGAGCGAATCGATAGTGCTTGCTCGAGTTCAACTTTTGTTTTTCGGTAAATTTAAGATCTTCCTTCAATCTTTCGTTAGTGGATTTCATCTCTTGGTAATCAATCAATTCTCGTTGATACTGAGCAATCTGAATTCGGTAGTTCTCATTTTCTTCATAAACAGCCTTCAAATCCCCAATATCCTCAAAAAATCCCGACACTGCAGATGCCGGCTTATTGACAATCCGCTGCGTGAATCCGACCGTATCCTTTACAAACCTCTCAGGCCAGGTCAGCCCGACCCGGTCCCCGAGCGTGACGCCCATCAGGGCGACAAAAAGCACGAGTACGATCAGCAGGATAAACAGCTTGCGGTTTCCTAATATTCTAAACAGTTTGAACACCCTCTAACATTGCTGAATTGTCCACAAGCGTCGTTTGTCTTCGAATCAACCGCGCTTCGAGCGACCCGAACCATTGCCGCGAGCTTTGAACAGGTGGATGTTGTCAAGCGCTCGACCCGTACCGATTGCTACGCAATCCAGCGGATTCTCCGCTACGATAACCGGCATGCCGGTCTCGCCTGCGAGCAGCTTGTCGAGGTTGCGCAGCAGCGCACCGCCGCCTGTCAGAACAATACCGCGATCCATAATGTCCGCTGCAAGCTCAGGCGGGCATTTCTCAAGCGTTACCTTAACAGCTTCTACGATGGCACTCACCGTATCGGCCAGAGCTTCCGTAATTTCGCGCGCCGTAATCGAGATGGTCTTCGGCAGACCGCTCACAAGGTCGCGTCCGCGGATTTCGATTGTTTCCGGCGTTTCGACCTGAATCGCCGAACCGATCTCCATTTTCAGCATTTCGGATGTGCGCTCGCCGATCATCAAGTTGTACTGACGCTTCACGTACTGGATGATGGCCTCGTCCATCTCGTCTCCGGCAACGCGTACCGAACGAGCCGTTACGATACCGCCGAGGGAAATGACTGCAACTTCGGTTGTACCGCCGCCGATATCGACAACCATACTGCCTGTCGGCTCCCAAACCGGAAGATCCGCACCGATTGCTGCCGCAAACGGCTCTTCGATCGTATAGGCTTCGCGTGCGCCCGCCTGCTTCGTCGCGTCTTCGACAGCACGCTGTTCAACCGCAGTAATGCCGGAAGGTACGCAGACCATAACATTTGGCTGCCGCTGGAAAAACGAACGCTTCTTCTGCGCTTGATTGATGAAATACTTGATCATTGTCGCCGTTGTATCGAAGTCGGCAATAACGCCATCCTTCATCGGTCGGATTGCGCGAATGTTGCCCGGTGTACGTCCGATCATTTTTTTTGCGTCTTCGCCTACCGCTTCGATCGTTTTTGTGTCCGTACGAATGGCTACTACCGAAGGTTCTCTCACTACAATTCCTTTACCTCGTACATATACCAGTGTGTTTGCCGTTCCCAAATCGATTCCCAGATCCTTATTGCCCATCATTCTACTTAACTCCCTTTCTCGTTCGAAATTCGCTTTTTATGTGTTTGTTATTTGTACATGCGCAAATAAAACCCGTCCGGTTATGGACTATGGACGGAGGTGTTTACATTAGACCCTGCTCTTTAAGACTGACATACGTGTCGTCTCCTACCACAATATGGTCGAGCACTTCGATGCCGACGATTCTTCCCGCTTCAGCCAGTCTTTTGGTCAGGGCGATATCTTCGGGGCTTGGAGCTGGATCGCCGCTTGGGTGATTATGAGCGCAGACGATCGAGGCGCTGCTGGTCTTGATCGCGGCGCGAAACACTTCGCGCGGATGTACAATCGAAGCGTTCAAACTTCCGACCGACAGCGTCTCCTGTCCGATGATATGATTTTTGGTATTCAAAAACAAGCAGATAAAATGCTCTTTGCGCAGATCGCGAAGAGATTCGCGAACCGCTTCGTACGCATCTCTCGGACTGCGTACGATCACTTTCTCTCCGAAGCTCTTGCGTGACAAACGCAGTCCAAGCTCAATACCGGCCTTTAACTGCACGGCTTTGGCAGGTCCGATTCCCTTGATCTTCGTCAGCTCTTCGATGCCAAGATCGGCCAAGCCCTTAAGACTGCCGGATTCGTTCAGGACGCGCTGCGCCACTTGAACGGCCGATTCGCCTTGAACTCCCGTTCTCAGCAAAATGGCGAGCAGTTCAGAATGACTGAGCGCTCCCGCTCCGTACTGCAGCATGCGCTCTCTCGGCCGCTCTTCGCTCGGCAGGTTGCGCAGCAGATGAGTAAAATGAGACTCCATGATTTCCCTCATTTCGCGGATATCCGCAAACGGGTCCTTATGCGTATGATAAGCAAAATCCAATTATGTATCGCATGACAACCGAAAATACGGAACCTTATGGATTGGACGGTATCAAATGTATCCCGAAGCTCTCGAGCATTTCGCCCAACAGACCTACCGGAAGACCGACTACCGTAAAATAATCGCCTTCGATCGACTCGACGAGCAGCGCTCCAAGACCCTGTATCCCATAAGCACCAGCCTTATCCATCGGCTCTCCGCTTCTCACATAATCTTCAATTCGCCGTTCGCTCAATTCTTTCATCCGCACACGCGTAAACCGGTGACGTACCATTTGGCGTCCGTTCCCCGCATCGATGCAGGCCACTCCCGTATACACGAGGTGCTCTCTACCCTGCAGTCTTGTAAGCATGCGAACCGCTTCCTGTTCGTCCGTGGGCTTGCCGAGTACTGTGCCTTCCAGTACGACAATTGTATCGCTGCCGACAATAACGCCCTCGGAGCCGAAGCGACGCTTCAATACCCATTCGGCTTTACGCAGCGCAAGCTCTTCAACAATTTGCTCGGGCGTCCGGCAGCCCTCTATCTCCTCAGTGGCGCCGCTTGGCTCCACAATGAAATCCGCTCCAAGCGAAGCCAGCAGCTCTCGTCTTCTCGGAGAGGTAGAAGCAAGTATGATTTGACGTGTTTTTCTTTCATTCGATTGATTGTTCAAAATGGAGATTACTCCTTTTAGCCGATCGAAATGATGCTGCGGATTCGCGGCACATTCAACCGGTGCTTCGGGACGGCTTGGACATCCACGCGACGAACCGTCTTACGGTCCGCTCCACAACCGGAACACAGCTGCGGCAAGCCTTCGCCAAAGCGAAGCGCAGCTCCGGATAACTATTCTATGCCCGAGTGTATCGTCTCTCTCCGATATCGCGTTTGTCGTCAACCGACTTCCTCGATTATACGGATCGTATATGCAGAAATTACAGATCCTGCCGAGACAATGCAATTAGGCATTTTGAACAAACATTATTATACGTGCTATTCAGCGGCAATACAAACTTAAATAGATTTACTGTCTTAACCCGACATTAAAAAGCCGCTCCGTACCGCTTTCAGCAGTCACGGAGCGGCTATCGCTCTTTAATCCCGTCGTAATTCGTCAGGCCAAGACTTATAGCGCTTTACCTTTCCAATCATCCGCAAAAGCATGCGACACTTTCCAAATGTCACCCGCTCCCATCGTAATAACCAGATCGCCATCTTGAATACGGCCTGTCAGATCTTCCAGCACTTCTTCTTTCGTTGCCAGATAACGGGCATTGGAGTTACTGTTCTGCTTGATCAGATCGGTCAGCACTGCCGAGTTGACGCCTTCAATCGGCTCTTCTCCCGCTGGGGAGTAAATGTCGACGATAATGACTTCGTCTGCTTCCGCAAACGCCCGGCTGAACGCATCAAGCAGGAAGAAGGTACGCGTATAGCGCTGCGGTTGGAATACTGCAACAATCCGCTTGCCTGTAGACTTCGCCGCACGCAGCGTTGCCTCGATTTCCGTCGGATGATGCGCATAATCGTCTACAACCAGCACGCCGGCCGTATCGGCCAGTACCTGGAAGCGGCGCTTGGCTCCATGGAACTGCGAAAGCCCAATTGCGGCTTCTTCGAACGGAATGCCCGCTTTGATGCAGGCGATTAGCGCTGCTGTTGCGTTGTAGACATTATATTTGCCCGGAACAAAAAGCTCTACTCGTCCCAGTTCGCGGCCTTCGCTGCTCACGGTGAAGGCCGCACGCCGATCGCCCAGCTCCATATCCGAAATCCGGTAATCCGCATCTTCGCCCATTCCGTACGTGATCAGTTTGCTGTTCAAGCGAGGCATAAGCTCCCGCAGATTTTCATCGTCGGCGCAGACAATCGCAAATCCGTCTTCGCGCGTCTGATTCAGGAACTGCACATAAGCTTCCTTAATTTTCTCAAAACTGCCGTCGTAATTTTCCAAATGATCCGCTTCGATATTAGTCACGATGCTGATATAAGGATGATACTGCAGGAAAGTGCCATCGCTCTCGTCGGCTTCCGCTACGACAAATTCGCTTGATCCAGCTTTCGCATTTGTGCCGAGACCTACAATCTCGCCTCCGATAATATAGGTCGGATCGGCTCCGCACTTCTCCATCGCCAATGCGGTCATCGACGACGTCGTCGTTTTCCCGTGCGCACCGGCAACGGCAATTCCTTTGCGCTCGTTCAGCAGGCGTGCCAGCATCTGTGAACGGTGCAGCGTCGAAATACCAAGACGCTGTGCTTCCACACGTTCTGCATTGTCTTCAGGCAGCGCCGTCGAATAAACGACAGTATCGGCGCCATGCACGTATTCGGCTTTATGGCCGTAGTGAATAAGCGCTCCTCCTTCAACCAACTTTTTCGTCAATCCTTGTTCGGCCACATCGGACCCCGTAATCTTATGCCCCATTTCCAGCAATACCCGGGCGATTGCGCTCATGCCGTAACCGCCGATGCCGATGAAATGGATGTGCTCTGTCTTTTTCATAATGTGTTTCACCAACCTTTCTCAGAATCGGCCTGGTGCAGCAGCTGCGCACGCACGTCGGAAATCAAATATAGTGTACCCGAGACAACCCCAAGATCTCTCGGTCCAATCGAAGTTTCAAACTCTCCCAAAGCCGTTTTCCAATCGGGCTGCACGACAATGCGCAGGTCTGCCTTGGCGTACTCTGCCCGCAGTCCTTCCGCAATATCAGCAAGCGCCGATGCATCCATTTTTTTGCGAAAATCCGGTTCTGTAATAATCAATTCGTCGACCAGCGGCAGAATTTCCTTGAAATAATCTTCGTGGCTCTTCGTAGAAAGCATGCCCATCATCAGCACCAATCTGTCGTACGTCCATCCGCTGTTCAGGCTCTGAGCCAATGCGGCAGCACCTTCGGGATTATGCGCACCGTCCATCAGAATACGAGGCTCCCGGCGGACCAGTTCCATCCGGCCCGCCCAGAACGTTTCGCGGAAACCGGCAGCGGTCTTCTCATCGTCAAGCTGAAAAGCCATATACTGACGCAGCACTTCAAGTGCCATAAAAGCGCCTGCGGCGTTTTCCAGCTGATATTCTCCGCGCAGCGAGAGAGACAGATCAAATTCTCGAAACGGTCCTACGAAATGCAGACTCTGCCCATTTTCCCCGGTCTCTGTTTTCTCGTAAGAAAACTGTTCGCCTGCCGTGTAGCAAGTGCTTTTGCATCGGCTTGCGGCGTCTTTGATCACCTGCAGCGCTTCCGGCTGGCTGACGCTCGTTACAACCGGAACACCGGGTTTAACAATTCCTGCTTTTTCCGCCGCGATTTTTTCGAGCGTATCCCCGAGAATATCCATATGATCGTGACCTACGTTCGTAATAATCGACAATACGGGATTTACAACGTTGGTCACGTCCATCCGTCCACCGAGCCCCGTTTCCCAAATTACAACGTCCGGAAAACAGACTTCGGCATAGTAAAGGATCGCCAGCGCAGTCGATACTTCGAACATGGTCGGCGAACCGAGTTCGGTTGCCGCAAGTTCCTCGACAACGGGATGCAGCCGATTCGACAGCTGAAGCAGCGTTTCTTCCGGAATGTCTCTGCCGTTGTACTGAAACCGATTTGTGAACTTTGTAATATAAGGGGACGTGAACGTCCCCACGTCATAGCCGTTATGAATAAGTACGCTGGTCAGAAAAGCACAGGTCGAGCCTTTACCGTTCGTTCCCGCGACATGAACAAATTTAAGCCGGCGGTCCGGATGACCGAAGCGCTCCATCAGAGCTTCGATCCTTTCCAGACCGGGCCGAATACCGAACGGAATAAGTCCGTTGATCCATTCTACCGCTTCCGCATAAGAAGTTAGAGGCGCCGAAGCGCCGCAATCGTTGTTGTCCATCGCTGACCCACCTTACCCTTTCAACTCGGCAATACGGGCCAATACTTTGTCGCGTTTGTCGGAGTAATCCGCCTGCTTGGCACGTTCTTCTTCAATAACATGTGCAGGAGCTTTCGACGTGAATCCCGGATTCGACAGCTTTTTGTCGACGCGTTCTACTTCCGAGTTCAGCGTTTTGACTTCTTTTTCGAGACGCGCAATTTCCTGGGCGATATCAATCAGGCCGGCCAGCGGCAGATACAGCTCCGCTCCCGTAATCACCGACGTCATCGCTTTGTCAGGAGCCTGCAGATCCAGTCCGCTGACATATTCGGACGTGTTGCAGAAACGGCGGATATATCCTTCGTTCGCAGTCAGGATCTCCAGCGTTTCCGGCGACGTCGCTTTAACGTTAAGCTCGATTTTTTTGCTCATCGGCACATTGACTTCGGCACGGATGTTGCGAACGGAGCGGATGATTTCCATCAGCAGTTCCATTTCGCGCGCGGCCGAGGCGTTTTCCAACGATTCGTCGTACGTCGGCCATTGAGCCAGCGTAATCGTTTCGCCTTTGTGCGGCAGGTGCTGCCAGATCTCTTCGGAGATGAAAGGCATGAACGGATGAATCATCCGCATTGTCCGATCAAGCACGTAAGCCAGAACCGACTGCGTTTTCTTTTTCGCTGCGGCGTCTTCGCCGTACAGCGACAGCTTGGCGAATTCGATATACCAGTCGCACAGGTCATCCCAGATGAAGTTGTAGAGCAGACGGCCGGTTTCTCCAAACTCGTACGAATCGATCAAGCGCGTGATGTCGCGTGATGTCTCGTTCATGCGATGCAGAATCCAGCGGTCCGCCGTCGTCAAGTCTCCGGTGATATCGATCTCGTCGTACGTGAAGCCTTCGAGATTCATCAGGGCAAAGCGCGAAGCGTTCCAGATCTTGTTCGCAAAGTTACGGATCTGTTCGACGCGTTCGAAGCGGAAGCGCAGATCCTGCCCCGGTGTAATCCCCGTGGACAGCATGAAGCGCATAGCGTCCGCACCGTACTGATCGATGACTTCAAGCGGATCGACGCCGTTGCCGAGCGACTTGGACATCTTGCGTCCTTCGCTGTCGCGAACGAGACCGTGCATCAGCACGTCTTTGAACGGAACTTCATCCGTGAATTCAAGCGCCGTAAAGATCATGCGGGCTACCCAGAAATAGATAATATCGTAGCCTGTTACGAGCACGTCCGTCGCATAATAGCGTTCCAGATCTTCGGTCTTCTCCGGCCATCCGAGCGTGGAGAACGGCCACAGTGCCGAACTGAACCACGTATCGAGGACGTCTTCGTCCTGTCTCAAATCGTCGCGGCCTGCCAATTGGCGTGCTTCCTCTTCCGTTTTCGCTACAAATACTTCACCTGTCTCGTCGCAGTACCAAGCCGGAATGCGGTGTCCCCACCACAGCTGACGGGAAATACACCAGTCCCGAATATTTTCGATCCAGTGCAGGTATGTTTTTTCGAAACGGTCCGGTACAAAGCGAACGCCGTTTTCCGACTTCTGCGCCTCAATCGCGCGATCGGCGAGAGGCTGCATCTTAACGAACCACTGCGTGGACAGGTACGGCTCGACAACGGCACCGGTCCGCTCGCTGTGTCCTACCTGATGCACATGATCCTCAATGCTGACCAGAACACCCTGTTCCTGGAGATCGGCTACGATCTTTTTGCGGCAGTCCGCACGATCAAGACCCGCATACGGTCCGGCTTCCCCATTCATTGTGCCGCTTTCGTCCATAACATTGATCTGAGGCAAATCGTGACGAAGACCGACTTCGAAGTCGTTCGGATCATGGGCCGGCGTAATTTTAACCGCACCGCTGCCGAAGTCTTTTTCAACGTATTCATCAGCGACAACCGGAATTTCGCGGCCGATAATCGGCAGTACGAGCATTTTGCCGACCATGTCTTTGTAGCGATCGTCTTCTGGATGAACGGCAACGGCCGTATCGCCCAGCATTGTTTCCGGACGTGTTGTAGCTACGGTGATCGAACCGCTTCCGTCCTTGAGCGGATACTTCAGATGATACAGGTGACCCTGCGTCTCCTTGTATTCAACTTCGATATCGGACAGCGCCGTGCGTGCAGCCGGGTCCCAGTTGATGATCCGTTTGCCGCGATAAATCAAGTCTTTCTGGTACAGCTTGACGAACACTTCCTTAACCGCTTCAGACAGTCCTTCGTCCAGCGTAAAGCGTTCGCGCGAGTAATCGAGCGACAGGCCCATTTTCGCCCACTGGGATTGAATGTTCGCCGCATAAGTATGTTTCCATTCCCACGCTTTCTCCAGGAATTTCTCACGGCCCAGATCATAGCGGCTTACGCCTTCTTCACGCAGCTTCTGCTCGACTTTCGCTTGTGTAGCGATACCGGCATGGTCGGTACCCGGAAGCCAGAGCGCATCGAATCCCTGCATACGCTTGGTGCGGATCAGAATGTCCTGCAGGGTGAAGTCAAGCGCGTGACCGATATGCAGCACGCCTGTTACGTTCGGCGGTGGGATTACGATGGTGTAAGGCTTCGCTTCCGGCACCCGGCCAGCTTTGAAAAATCCGTTCTCCATCCAGTATGTGTACCACTTTTGCTCTGCGGACTTCGGATCGTAGGTCGTCGGCAGCGACGTTTGATTTTCGTTATTTTGAATATCCGACATTGGACAGCCCCCCATTGTTCGTTTTTTTAGGTTCAGTTCATTAATTTTTAAAAATGCTCACTTCTGTAAAAAAGGCAATAAAAAAAGCCCTTCGTCGCAAAGGACGAAAGGACTTGCTTTCGCGGTACCACCTTTGTTCCACAGCTGGGCGTTTTCCGCAGGAAATTGACATCCTTGTCAGGACACTTCCGGAGGAAAATCAGCAACCTTCTCAGCATTTCTGTAAAACTCTCTATCCTTATCGGTATCTCTCCGTAGGGAAATCGACGTTTCTTAGACAATGCTTGCTGCGGCACTCGTACGGATAACGGCCGTAAACCGGTCTTCCCTAGCTCTCGCGCAGCCGATTTGAGATCGGATACCGAAAAAGGTTCAGGAAAACGACTCCCGGGCGACTTCGGCCAGCTTGCGTCCTACGGAATCTTCCAGCCTATGGATTCCGCTCTCTGAAGGGTCTGCTGCCTACTCTTCCCGTTCCACGTCTTTTTGAATAGTTTATGAATATCCTTTATCATACCGTGCGGACCCCTGCTCGTCAATAATTGTTCACGAAATATGCCATCTCATGTCAGACGATTCAGCAGGGTCTCTATATCGCTCGGAATAGGATCCGCAATCTCGATCCGTTCTCCGGTAAAAGGATGGGTAAATTCGAGCCGTTCGCCATGCAGCGCCTGCCGGTTCAGGAGATCGGAACTGCCGCCATAGAGAACGTCGCCGATCAGCGGATATCCGGCGTGTGCCATATGCACGCGGATCTGATGGGTACGTCCGGTCTCCAGAACAAGCCGGACCAGGCTTGCACGACCGCCGCCCAAGGTATCTACAAGCTCAACACGCGTACGGGCCTCCTGTCCGCCGGGAGAAACCCGGCGGCGGCTCTTGTGATGGCGGTCGCGGCCGATTGGTTCGTCGATTATGCGCAGGGAACGTGGAACGTTGCCCTGCACAACCGCGAGATAGACGCGGCCGATCGTCTTCTCACGCATCTGCTCATCAAGCGCCAGCCGCGCGTACTCGCCTTTGGCGTACAGCACCGGCCCGGACGTATGCTCGTCCAACCGGTGCACGTGATGCACGGCGCAGGCTTCGCCGTGCAGTTGGTAATGCGAGGCGACTGCGTTCGCCAGCGTCAGGCGCTGCGCGCCGCCGTCGGGATGCACAGGCATCCCGGCGGGCTTGTGGACGACTAAGCAGAAGTCGTCCTCGTACAGGGCTTCGAGCCCCTCCTCTGTCCAGAGGGGCTCGAAGCCGTAAGGCTCGTCCGGGCGCAGCCGCAGCCGTGCGCGGCCGCCCCGGACCTGTACTTCGCCCGCGTGCAGCAGGCGGCGGGCCAGTTTTTCCGGCACGCCGAGCGCAGCGGCGGCCGAAGCTTCGGGCCCGGCGGCGCTGGGCGCCGGGCGGCTGTCCCGCGCGGACGCCCCCTCAAGTGCCGGGCGGTCTTCGCGTACAGCTGCTTCTCCGGACACTTCATTTAACATGTCCGGATTTGCTCCGCCTGCGATTCCCGCAGGCAGCGCCGTCTCGATCCATTCGCCCCGGCGCGTCCAGGAACGCGCCATCAGAGAGACAGCAGCGCGCTGCGCTGCGCTGCGATCGTGGCATCAATGTCTTCGTCGCTGTGTACGCCGGAGATGAACATCCCTTCAAACTGCGACGGAGCTACGCTGACACCGCGATCAAGCATTGCTGCAAAATAACGGCGGAACAAATCCAGATCGCTGTTTTTGGCTGAATCATAATTAACGACCGGACCTTCCGTGAAGAACGGACAAACCATCGAACCGACCCGATTGATCGTTACCGGAATACCGGCTTCCTGCGCATTTTTCTCAAAGCCGGCCTGCAGACGCGCACCTGCCGTTTCCAACCGATCATATACTTCAGGCGTCAACAGCTTAAGCGTCGTATAACCTGCCGCCATGGCCAGCGGATTCCCGCTCAACGTCCCCGCTTGATAGACAGGGCCGCTCGGTGCGACCTGCTCCATAATTTCGCGTTTGCCGCCGTAAGCGCCGACCGGCAGACCGCCGCCGATAACCTTGCCGAAACAGGTTAGATCAGGCGTTACGCCGAAACGCCCCTGCGCACAGTTCAGACCGACGCGGAAGCCGGTCATAACCTCGTCAAAGATCAGCAGGCTGCCGTGGCGTTCCGTCACTTCACGCAGTCCTTCCAGGAATCCGGCCTGCGGAGGCACGACACCCATATTGCCGGCCACAGGCTCGACGATCAGGCAGGCGATCTGCTCGCCGAACTTTTCGAATGCAAGCCGTACCGACTCCAGATCGTTATAGGGCACCGTGATCGTGTTGGTCGCTACCGCTTCGGGTACTCCCGGACTGTCGGGCAGTCCCAATGTTGCAACGCCGGAACCGGCTTTGATCAGCAGACTGTCTCCATGTCCATGATACGAACCTTCGAATTTCAAAATTTTGTCGCGTTTGGTTACACCGCGCGCCAGTCGAATAGCACTCATGGTCGCTTCCGTACCGGAGTTAACCATACGGACAATATCGACCGAAGGCACACGTTCCACGACAAGTTTGGCCATCTCCGTTTCAAGCAGCGTAGGCGCCCCAAAACTCGTACCTTTAGCTGCCGTCTCCTGCAGTACCTGAACCACTTCAGGGTGTGCATGGCCCATAATCAGCGGTCCCCACGAGCCTACATAGTCAATAAAAGTATTGCCGTCGATGTCGTAGACACGGGAGCCTTCGCCCCGCTCGATATACACCGGTGTCAGACCAACCGATTTAAAGGCCCGGACCGGGCTGTTAACGCCGCCGGGGATGTATTTTTTCGCTTCCTCAAAAGCGGCGCTTGAACGGGCATCATTACGCTTGGATACGGATTCGCTCATAGGATCACTCCTTCGGGTTTATAGACGTTAGACGTCCAATCATTTCGGACTGAACGCCTAGCGCCGTTCTTCTGCCCGGACGCAATTCGCGCCGAAGCGGGCTTGTGTTGATTTATTGTTTGTTTATCGCTTTTGTTCCCTGCTCATCAGAGGATGCGATCAAAGATCAATTCCGTTCCTCGCGCAGCCAGCGGGCCGCATCTTTGGAATGATACGTGATAATAATGTCCGCTCCCGCGCGTTTCAAGCCGGTCAACAGCTCCAGTACGATGCCTTTTTCATTGACCCAGCCGTTGGCCGAAGCTGCTTTGACCATCGAATATTCGCCGCTGACGTTATACGCAACAAGCGGAAGATCAAATTCGTTTTTGATTGTACGAATAATGTCCATATAAGCCAATGCCGGCTTAACCATCAGCATATCCGCACCTTCCAATACATCGCTTTCCGCTTCGCGGATCGCTTCCAGGGCATTGGCGGGATCCATCTGATACGTTTTGCGGTCGCCAAACTGCGGCGTCGATTCGGCAGCTTCGCGGAACGGACCATAGAATGCCGAAGCGTATTTGACCGAATAAGCCATAATCGGAATCTGCTCATATCCTGCGGCGTCTAGACCTTCGCGAATCGCCTGAACATAACCGTCCATCATGTTCGACGGCGCAATAATATCCGCTCCCGCTTCCACCTGCGCTACCGCTGTACGTACAAGCAGATCCAGCGATTCGTCGTTCAGCACGTCACCGTGAATATGGCCGTCGCGTTCGAACGTATGCACCATGCCGCAGTGACCGTGATCGGTAAATTCGCACAGACATGTATCCGCTACGACCAGCAGATCCGGATACCATCCCTTGATTTTGCGTGTCGCCTGCTGAATAATTCCGTCCTGCGCATAAGCTTCCGTTCCCAGGCTGTCCTTCGTTTCGGGAATACCGAACAAAATAACCGCTTTGATACCCAGTTCCACAATTTCATCCACTTCGCCTCGCAGCGTATCCAACGAAAACTGATATACACCCGGCATGGATCCGATTTCGTTTTTGACGCCTTCGCCGTAAGTAACGAAGATCGGCATAATAAAATCATCCGCGCTGATCGCCGTTTCGCGTACCATACTGCGCAAAGCCGCCGTACGGCGGAGACGACGATGTCTGACTGTTGGAAATGCCATGTGAAAAGACCCCTTTTTCATCAAGAATCCCGAGTCCGCGGACCCGGGTACGTTCATTTCTACTTACCCGTTTTCCAATCACACAGAACGCGGATCAAACCTTCGATTGTCGCTTCCTCTGCCATCAATTCGACGTTTAAGCCAGCTTCCTGCGCCGTTTTCGCCGTTTGCGGGCCTATGCAGGCAATCGCTGTCCGGTTAAGCAGCTCTACGGCATTCTCTTCGCCCATACGCTTCAGAACAGTTAGCAGATTGCGCACAGTCGACGAGCTGGTAAAAGTCACTGCGTGAATCTTGCCGTCCTGCAGTAGATCCAGCAGTTCCTCATCGTCTTCCCCGGTCAAAATCGTCTCGTAAGTATCCAGCTCTGTAACGTTCAGCCCCCGGCTCCGCAGCGTCTCCGGCAGCCAACCGCGCGCCAGGTCGCCTCTTGGAAGCAGAGCACGCTGACCGGCAAGCAGGTGCTCGCCGTAAGCCGCGATCATGCCTTCCGCATCGAACTGCTCCGGCGGCGCTTCGCTGCGAATACCTCGCGCTCTCAAAGCCTCAATCGTTGCCGGACCGACAGCCGCGATACGCGCGCGATGCAGCGAGCGGACGTCCATGCCTTCGTTGTCCAGGTGGCGGAAAAAGTATTCGACGCCGTTAACGCTGGTGAAAAACAGCCAGTCATAGCTTTCAATCGCATCAAAAGCTTCGCGGATCGGACGAAGTTTGTCCTCGCCTTCCGGCATAATTGTCTCGATGACCGGAAATTCGTATGGTTCTCCGCCAAGCTCCTCAATCCGGTCAACCAACTCGCTGGCCTGACTGCGCGCACGCGTAACAAGAATACGACGACCGAACAGCGGCATCTGCTCCGCCCACTGCAGCCGTTCCCGCTGACCGACCACATCGCCGACCACAATGACAGCCGGCGGTTTGAAGTCGCGTTCGGCAACTTTATCCGCAATGTCTTCAAGCGTGCCGACCAGTGTCTCCTGTTCGGCACGCGTACCCCAACGGATCAGTGCCACAGGCGTCGAAGCCGGACGGCCGTGCTTCAACAACTGCGCTGAAATATGTCCAATTTGTGCAACGCCCATCATGAATACCAATGTCCCCGTCGCGTTCGTCACTTTATCCCATTTAATCATTTTGTCCATTTTATCAGGATGCTCATGTCCTGTAATAACGGAGAACGATGAAGCGATATTCCGGTGCGTTACCGGGATACCAGCATAAGCGGGAACAGCAATCGAAGAGGTAATGCCCGGTACGATCTCGTATTCGATATCATGTTTGCGCAGTTCTTCAGCTTCTTCTCCGACACGTCCGAATACGGTGGGGTCTCCACCTTTAAGTCGAACCACGATATGACCTTCGAGCGCCAATTCAACCAGCAGTTTGTTGATGTCTTCCTGCTTCATTGTATGGCGCTCTGTTCGCTTGCCGACGTAGATTTTACGTGCGCCGGGCTTCATCTGCCGCAATAGGCGTGGGCTTGCCAAGCGATCATATACGATAACATCCGCTTTCTTGATGCACTCCAGTCCTTTGAGCGTAATAAGCTTCGCATCCCCAGGACCTGCTCCGACCAAATAGACTTTTCCCTTCAACAATACGCTCAGCCCCTTGCCTGTTCGAGAATCTCGTCCGCACCCTTATCCGCCAGCATACGGGCAACTTCACGTCCCAGCGCTT
Source organism: Saccharibacillus kuerlensis DSM 22868 (assembly GCF_000378145.1). Classification (GTDB taxonomy): domain Bacteria; phylum Bacillota; class Bacilli; order Paenibacillales; family Paenibacillaceae; genus Saccharibacillus; species Saccharibacillus kuerlensis. The sequence goes on from NZ_KB899286.1 coordinate 27,359, forward strand.
CGGGATCAGTTCCGCTTGCAGACTCTTTCAGCAGCAGGCTACCGTCAGGCTTGCCGACCATACCTGTGAGATGGACCGATTGTCTGTCTTCGCTCAATACAGCATAAGCGCCGATCGGTACCTGACAGCCTCCATTGAGCGAAGCCAGCAGCGAACGTTCGGCCGCTACGGTACGAGCTGTATCTCCATCCTGATAACGGCCGAGAAGCTCCAGCAGCTCATGATCGTTCTCGCGGCATTCGATGCCGAGCGCCCCCTGACCAACGGCCGGAAGGCAGACATCTACAGGAATATAGGAGGTAATCCGATCTTCCCAGCCCATCCGTTTAAGACCGGCGGCAGCTAGCAGAATGGCGTCGAACCCTTCGGTCTCCAGCTTGCGCAGACGGGAATCGATATTGCCCCGAATCCAATCCAACTTCAAATCCGGCCGGTAAGCCAGAAGCTGACTGGAACGACGCAGGCTGCTTGTACCGACTTTCGCCCCAAGGGGAAGACCGTCCAAATCGACGCCTTCGCGGGAAATCAGACAATCGCGCGGGTCTTGGCGCAGCGGCACGGCACCGTTGATCAATCCTTCCGGCAGCACGGAAGGCATATCTTTCATGCTGTGCACCGCCATGTCGATCTCTCCATCAAGCAAAGCTTGTTCAATTTCTTTTACAAACAGCCCTTTGCCGCCAACTTTGGACAGGGTAACATCAAGAATCCGGTCGCCTTTGGTTACAATCTTTTTCACCTCGAAACAAACGTCCAGGTTCAATTCGCCTGCCAATTCTTCCAGTGCCGCAATGACCTGATTCGTCTGAGTCAAAGCCAGTGCACTTTGTCTCGATCCTACTATAATTGTACGCATCCCACTACTCCTCCCGCTCTCTCGCAATCCATGCGGCAGCCTCTATATCGCTCCACGGCACGAATCTGTCTTGTCTAATCTGGTTCAGTATATCGGTTTCCGTCAGTTTTCGCATCAAACGATGCCGAATTTCCGGTTCATCCACGGTTTCTCTGACCTTGCAGCGCATAAAATAAAGAAACTCGGCGTACGTTTCGTATTCTTCGCCGAAACGTTCGTCGAGTTCCCGAATCAGCGCAGACGCTGCGGAAGGCCCGGCTCCGGAGGTCGAAGCCGCTACAATCAATCTTCCTCTCCGCAGTACGGCCGGATGAATAAAATTCCCTGCCTGAGCGCGGCTGGCCACATTCACAAGCGTTCCCACCCGGTGCGCCGCCTCAGCCAAACGTTCGTTCAATGCCTCGTCGCCGCTGGCTGCGTAGATAATCCGGTAATCCGAAATATCTTCTTCCGAAGCTTCCCGTCTGATCCATCGCAGCTGTCCGGCTTCCTCCATTTTCAAAATATCGGACCCCGCATGAGGACTGATCACGGTAAGATCCGCGCCGGCAGCGACCAACTGTCCCGCCTTACGGCCCGCAATTTTCCCGCCGCCGACAAGCAGCACCTTCATCTCCCGTACATCCAGCATAATTGGCATATACTCCGTCAACGCTGCTCAGCCCCCATTCCACTTGTGATACTCGGAAAATGCGTTGCTCAGCAGGTTGATAATGACGAGCGCATAACCGACCAACGTCCACTTTGCAATTGAAAAACCGGAATACTTGCGCGTGCGCTTCAGCATAAAATACAATCCGTAAACCGAAAGCGCCGCAAAAGTCGTGATCCCTTTCACGTCAAGCAGCATTTCCCAGCGCTTCTGTGCCACAATCAGCAAAAATGCGACCAACAGAGACACAATCAGCAGCGGCGTTCCCGTAAGTACGGATACATGCGCCCAGCGCTCTGTTTGTTCAAGACTTGGCAGCCGCCGAATCGTGTCATTCCATTTCTTTTTCTTAAGCATCGCATATAAAAAGAGATAAAGAATGCCGAATACGGCCGCAATCGTCAACGCCACAAGGCTGAGATTCGCCAGTACCACATGCAAAATCAGCAGCAGCTGCTGGGTATAGCCAATGTGTTCGGCATGCTCGCCGACCGGAAACCAAAACTCGTTTAGCACACTGGCTGTAAAACCAACAATGCCGAGCAGCAGGACAACAAATTCCGCTTTTTGCGTCAGTGCAAGCCCAAAACCTGCCGCTGTCAGTACAAAAACAAACAAGAACAAAAAGTCATATACGGAGAAAAGCGGTATCCGGCCTTCAAGTACAACACGTACGATAATAACCGAGAACTGCAGCAGTGCTGTAAAACCAAGAAGCCCTGTGCCGATCCGCCGGGATCTCACGCTGCGGCTTACGCAGTCGGAGAAATAGAACAGAAGGCTCAGGGCATAAATGTAAATCATTAACTCAATTAAACTCGCAAGCAGCAGCATGCCGTTCACCCGCCTAGAGGACTGCCGAACGCAGATTGAAAACAGGATTGTCCGCAGTCGATTTTACCGCTTCCTTTGTTTTGGACGGCTCAGCTTCTTCCAGCCTCGATTCCAATGCGAAAATCTTTGTGAACATATCGAGAGCTTCGGCACCATCCCGCTCCGCCGCCATCTCTTTGACCCGATTGATCGGATCGTGCATCATCTGATTGGCTACGCTCTTCATCAATCGACCGATGACTTTGCGCTGGCGCTCATCGAGCTCCGGCAGCTTGTTGAACAGACTTTCGAGCGTTTCTTGATGAATATCGGTTGCTTTATCCTGCAGGGCGCGAATCACCGGACGTACACCCAGCGTCTTCAACCAACCGTAGAATTGGTCCGATTCCTGCGCGATCATCCGCTCAATCTTGACTGCTTCGGCACGACGAAGCTCCATGTTGCTTTCTACAATGCCTTCCAGGTCGTCGATATCATACAGGAACACGCCGGGAAGTTCGGCAATCTTGGGATCGATATTACGCGGCACAGCGATGTCGATCATAAACAGCGGACGCGAACGTCTTGCCGCCGACAGAGCCTTCACCTGCTCACGAGTCAGCACATAGTCCGAAGCTCCAGTAGAACTGATCACAATGTCGACTTCCCCAAGCATGGCGACGCCTTCGTCCAGCGTACAGGGAATACCATTGAATTTGAACGCAAGTTCACGCGCCTTCTCCAACGTACGGTTGGCGACGATCACCTGTGCCGCTCCACTCGAATATAGATGCTTGACCGTCAGCTCGCTCATTTTTCCCGCGCCGAGGATCAGTACTTTTTTATCTGTAAACATACCAAAAATCCGCTTGCCGAGTTCAATCGCCGCATAGCTGACCGAAACGGCATTTTCACCGATTGACGTCTCCGAATGAGCACGCTTGCCCAATGTGACGGCCTGTTTGAAGAGCATATTAAACCACGTACCGGTCGCTTTCTCGGCTTGAGCAGTCAAAAACGCCTGCTTAACCTGACCGAGAATCTGCGTCTCGCCAAGCACCATCGAATCGAGTCCGCAGACTACTTTCATCAAGTGTTCAACCGCTCGCTCGTCTTCGTGCATATAAAGGTGCTGTGTAAAATCGGCTTTGGGAATACCGAACCACTGCTCCATGAAATTGCGAATATAAAAAGCGCACATGTGCAGCCGGTCCACTACGACGTACAACTCGGTCCGGTTGCAGGTCCCCACAATAACGCCTTCAAGGACGCTTTTCGTTTCTTTCAGCCGACACAGCGCCTCCGAAAGGTCCTGTTCCGCAATGGTAAACCGTTCTCTGATGTCGACTGGAGCTGTTCGGTAATTCAACCCGACTACCATGATGTGCATAAAAAGTTCACCGCCTGATCTGAAATTGCTACTGAGTAGTTACTGGAATGTTGAACTGGAAACTATATAAAGTATATCACAACACTTTGATTCATTTTGGCAAATTAAATGAAATGTTTATGAATGTTTAGCGAAGCTTAACCGCTGATTCACGCTTCCAATATAAATAAACGTCTGCACTCTTCGTGCAGCAGCTTATCGATGCCCATAATCTCTGCGGCTTCCACAGCCGATAATCTGCAGTCGAGCAGCAAATCCACTCGTGCACGGATACGCTCGATCTCCCTTTCAATATCGGTTGACCGGAAGCGATATTCAAGCTCCGGGATCTGATCGCGATGTTCGAACACCAACCGGCTTGTGCCGGCATTCAATTCGATAATGCGACGTACCGCACCTTCCGCGTAGAAATCGAGCATGACGAAGCCCGGATAAATCCGTCGAACCATACCGTCTCCTTTGAACGCAACAAACAGTCTTCGGATGAGAGAGGTCAGACGGGGATTGCTGAGACGAAAAGAGAGCTCGCAAACAAAAAGGTTGCGATAACGATCAAGCGGCAGATTCGCTGCCTCACCGTTCTCATCTTCAAGCACAATCTCACGGCTTCCGTTATCCAGTATCCGAACACGATGATGAACATGCGGATCTTGAATATGCTGAATGAATTTCGACATTTGGCTTTCCGGCAGCAGTAAACGGGCTTTCACAAATTCTGTAGCTAATCGCTGCGCCATGGCGTTCTCCTCGATTCCTCAGAATGGGCAAAGAAGTTTATTACTATTATACCCATTCCACGCAAAAAGACGGCTCCACTAGCGGAACCGTCTACCCTGCATATTCGCCGATTCAAAGCTGTTAAACCGTTTTTGAAAGCGTTTTATTTCTTTTCGCTCCCAATTGCTCTTTTATTCTTCCATTTCTGTTTCGTAACCGATCTCTTCACCGTTTTCTTCTTCACCAGCCGCCTCTTCAGCTTCGACCGCACGCTCTTCAAGCGTCTTCAGTGTGCCCAAGTAACCTTCAATAATCGTCCACAATTCTTCTTTGCCCATATCGGTTTCCGAAGAGAACATGACAAACGGATCTCCCGGACGCATGCCCAAATCCTGCTTGATGACTTTGGCGTGCTTTTGCCAGCGGGTCTTGGGCACTTTGTCGGCTTTGGTCGTCACCACGCAAATCGGGCGATCATAATGAGTCAACCATTCGTACATCATAATATCGTCTTTGCTCGGCGGATGACGAAGATCGACTACCATCAGCACAAGCTTCAGCGTTTCGCGCTCCAGCATGTAGCGTTCGATCATCTGTCCCCATACTTCGCGCTGCTGCTTCGACACCTTGGCAAAACCGTAGCCGGGAAAGTCGACAAAAAAGAACGATTGGTTAATCAGATAATAATTCATATGCTGCGTCTTTCCGGGTACAGAACTGGTTCGCGCCAGGTTTTTACGCCGCAGCAAACGATTGATCAACGACGACTTGCCTACATTGGAACGTCCGGCCAGTGCAATCTCCGGCAGGCCATCCTCAGGGTACTGCGCCGGTCCGACGGCGCTGAGCTTGAATTCCGAACTTGTAACATTCATGATTTAAAAATTCCTCTCCCGGATTTCGCGGGGCCATTCTCGGAAGAATCTCCCCGCAACCCTTGTAGCTTCTGGGATCGATCGGGGCTCCGATCATCGAAATGCCCCAATCGCCATAATTTTAATGCGTTTTTGCTTGAAACTCGGATGCTTCCGCCGCAGGCGGCTCAATCACTTCAGGTGTCAGCGCATGCTCCAGCACTTCGTCCATATGAGAGACCGGTACAAACTCTATGGCTTCTTTTACACTTTCGGGAATATCCCGAAGGTCGCGCTCGTTATCCATTGGAAGCAGCACTTTCTTGTACCCTGCACGATGTGCAGCGAGCGACTTCTCTTTGAGCCCGCCAATCGGCAGCACTCGCCCGCGCAGCGTCACTTCTCCAGTCATTGCCACGTCCTTGGATACAGCCCGGCCCGTGAGCGCTGAGATCAGCGCAGTCGCCAGCGTTATCCCCGCTGACGGCCCATCCTTCGGCACAGCGCCCTCTGGAATATGAATATGCACATCGTTCTTCTCATAGAAGCTGCCGTCAATCCCAAGCTGATCTGCCCGAGAACGTGTGTAACTGAATGCCGCTTGAGCGGATTCCTTCATCACATCGCCCAGTTTGCCGGTTAACGTCAATTTACCGCTGCCCGGCAGAACGCTGACTTCGATCGTTAACGTTTCGCCACCAACTTCCGTCCAGGCCAGCCCTGTTGCACTTCCTACCTGGTCTTCCGCTTCGGCAAGCCCATAACGGAATTTCGCATTACCGAGATAGTCTTTCAACGAATCCGCAGTTACTTCGATTCGTTCGCTCTCTCCGGATACAAGCCGCTTGGCTGCCTTTCGGCAGATTGCCGCAATTTGCTGTTCCAGATTACGAACGCCCGACTCGCGTGTATACTGGCGAATAATCTGCAGCAGTCCTTCCTGCGGCAGATTCAGCTGTTCTTCGCTCAAACCGTGCTCGCGCTTCTGCTTAGGCAGCAGATAGCGATCGGAGATTTCCAGCTTTTCCAGCTCTGTATACCCCGGAATATTTAAGATCTCCATTCGATCAAGCAGCGGTCTCGGAATGCCCTGCAGCATATTGGCCGTCGTCACAAACATCACTTTGGACAAATCGTAAGGAAGTTCAACAAAATGGTCACTGAACGTATTATTCTGCTCGGGATCAAGTACTTCAAGCAGCGCCGCAGACGGATCGCCGCGGAAGTCCGAAGCCATTTTGTCGATCTCGTCGAGCAAAAATACTGGATTTGAGCTGCCTGCTGTCCGCATACCCTGGAGAATACGTCCCGGCATGGCGCCTACGTAAGTCCGGCGGTGACCGCGGATTTCCGCTTCGTCACGCACCCCACCCAACGAAACGCGTACAAATTCACGACCCAGCGAACGGGCAATCGAACGGGCCAACGACGTTTTACCGACGCCTGGAGGTCCTACCAGACAGAGAATAGGTCCCTTCAGCTTCTTAACGAGCTGCTGTACGGCCAGATATTCCAGCACACGCTCCTTCGGCTTCTCCAGGCCATAGTGATCTTCGTTGAGGATCTCCTCAGCCCGGGTAATATCCAATACATCCTCGGTTTCTTTACCCCATGGAAGAGCAAGCAGCCAATCGACATAGCCGCGGATAATGCTTCCTTCTGCAGCGCTTGTCGGCATACGCTCCAGCCGATCGATTTCTTTTTTGATACGTTCGTAGACTTTCTCGGGGAATTCGCCATTCTCCAACTGCTCCCGCAGTTCTTCGACCTCCCCGGCCCGTCCTTCTTTTTCGCCAAGCTCTTTTTGAATCGCCTTCATTTGTTCGCGCAGGTAATACTCCTTCTGCGTCTTCTCCATCTGCTTCTTCACACGCTGGCCAATTTTGCGCTCCAGCTCCAGCACTTCGCGCTCGTTGTTGAGCAGATCAAGCAGCTTTTCCAAACGCGGACGAAAAGGTACGGTTTCCAAAATCGCCTGCTTGTCCTTGATCTTGAGCGGAAGATGGCTGGTGATGACGTCCGCCAGACGCCCTGGTTCATCGATATCTGATACGGCAGCCAGCGTTTCCGGCGTTACTTTTTTGGACAGATTGATGTAATGCTCAAATTGAGTCAGCACGGTGCGCATCAATGCATCAACTTCTGGATCTTCCGTATTGGGCTCCTGAAGTTCTCGGGCATACACTTCGTAGAACTCTGTGTTTTCCTCAACGTACCCCAACACTTCCGCCCGTTCCAGGCCCTCTACCAACACTCGGATCGTGCCGTTAGGCAGCTTGAGCATCTGTCTGACTTTTGCTACCGTACCCATTCGGAATATATCATCCTGCGCCGGTTCCTCGATATTCACCTCGGACTGCGAGCAGAGAAGAATCAAATGATCGTCGACCATTGCCTTTTCCAATGCTTTGACCGATCGTTCCCGTCCGACATCCAAATGAAGCACCATACTCGGATAGACGAGCAGTCCCCGCAAAGGAAGCAACGGAAAACGGCGGTTTTTCTGTTTGTTCAATCCCATCGTTTCCACACCCCCAAAAGGCTTATCGCGCATGATACGTTGAGCGAGCCAAATTGAATGCGCTCAATATAATAAACGGCATGCGGCACTTACGCGTGAGTTCAGTGTAGCATACTGCCGCTTCGCCCCGCAAAACAGAAAGGTTAAACGGCTCCTGTGAAAAAAGGCGGCCTGCCGGGTTTATCCCGCATGCCGCCTGTATTGCATGCTTCCGCCGCCTTACTGTGCAGCTTCCGCTTCTATTTTCGACGCTTTCGGTTGATGACGCTCTTCTCGCCCCGGAATTTTCCCCGTCGCTTCGTACGCCACTACAATTGCATCGATTTCTTTTTTCAGTTCTTCAACCATAATCTCTTCCGGTACCTTCCGGATCATCTTCCCGTAGCGGAACAGCAGGCCTTCGCCTCTCGCGCCGGCAATGCCGATATCCGCTTCGCGGGCTTCACCCGGTCCGTTAACTGCGCATCCCAAGACCGATACCTTAATCGGAACTTTGATCTTGGAAATATACTCTTCGACTTCGTTCGCAATCGAGAAGAGGTCGATATCGAGACGTCCGCAGGTTGGGCATGATACAAGTGTTGCCGCATTGGTAATCAGACCGAAAGTCTTCAGCAGCTCGCGGGCTACCTTAACTTCTTCAACCGGATCGGCGCTGAGCGAGATACGGACCGTTGAACCGATCCCCATAGACAATAGTGCACCGATGCCGGCAGAGCTCTTGATCGTACCGGCATGCAGCGTGCCCGCTTCGGTAATTCCGAGATGCAGCGGATACGGAATCACTTGTGCCGCTTTTCCGTAAGCTTCAATAGCCATCGGTACATCGGACGCTTTCAGCGAGACGATGATATCGTGGAAATCAAGTTCCTCCAGGATACCGATATGGAACAAGGCACTTTCGACCATCGCATCCGCTGTAGGATAACCGTATTTTTCAAGAAGATGATTTTCGAGCGAACCGGCATTAACCCCGATCCGGATCGGAATCCCTTTTTCTTTGCACGCCTTAACGACAGCTTCGACTTTCTCGCGCTTGCCGATATTGCCCGGGTTGATCCGGACTTTATCAATGCCGTTCTCGATCGCTTTCAACGCCAGCTTATAGTTAAAGTGAATATCCGCAACGAGAGGAATATGAATACGCTTTTTGATTTCCTTGATCGCATCCGCCGCTTCATCGTTGTTGACGGTGACGCGTACGACCTGGCAGCCTGCTTCTTCCAGACGAAGAATTTCTGCAACCGTCGCTTCCACATCGGCCGTCTTGGTGGTGCACATGCTCTGAATAATAACTTCATCGCTGCCGCCAATAACCAGGTTGCCCACTTTTACGGGCCGTGTCTGATGTCTTAAATACATTTCATTCGACCTCCAAATCGGAACAAGCAAGATAGCGTCTGCAATAGACGCGCAGTGCAGCTTTCAAAGTCCTCTCGACTTCCCCATACTCACAGCAAACCGGCCAAACCATGTAGGTTGACCGGCTCGGCAGGAGACCTATGTGACCGAAGAGAGAGCCTTAGGCGCTCTCTTCCCGCTTTTTATCTTTGGCGCCAAGTTCCGGAACAACCTTTTCCTTGACGACTTTCTCGGTAATGACACATTCTGTCACATCGTCGCGCGAAGGCACTTCATACATGACGTCGAGCATCAGTCCCTCAATGATCGCTCTCAGACCACGGGCACCCGTGTTGCGCTTGATCGCTTCTTCCGCAATAGCAAGCAGTGCCGCATCTTCGAAGACCAGATTAACGTTGTCCATTTCAAGCAGCTTCTTATACTGCTTGGTCAGAGCGTTTTTCGGCTCGGACAGGATACGAACCAATGTCTCTTCGTCCAGCGGAGCCAGAGTCGAGATAACCGGCAGACGGCCTACAAACTCCGGAATAAGACCGAACTTGAGCAGATCCTCCGGAAGTGCCATCATCAGGTATTCGCCTGCTTTAAGCTCGCGTTGACCTTCGCCTTCCGCATTGAAGCCGATGACTTTTTTGCCGATACGACGCTTGATCAGCTGCTCAAGACCATCAAAGGCTCCGCCGCAGATGAACAGAATGTTTGTTGTATCGATCTGGATAAATTCCTGATGTGGGTGTTTGCGTCCGCCCTGCGGAGGAACGGAAGCGACAGTACCCTCAAGAATTTTCAACAGGGCCTGCTGTACGCCTTCACCCGATACATCGCGCGTAATCGAAGGATTCTCTGACTTGCGGGCTACTTTATCGATTTCATCGATATAGATAATGCCGCGTTCGGCTTTTTCCACATCGTAATCGGCAGCTTGAATCAGTTTGAGCAGAATGTTCTCTACGTCTTCGCCGACATAGCCGGCTTCCGTAAGGGAAGTCGCATCCGCAATGGCAAACGGAACATTCAGAATACGGGCCATCGTCTGCGCAAGCAGCGTTTTACCCGAACCTGTAGGTCCGATCAGCATAATGTTACTCTTCGACAATTCGACGTCTTCCGACTTGCTCTGCGCATTTACGCGCTTATAGTGATTGTACACGGCAACGGACAGCGATTTTTTCGCTTGTTCCTGACCGATAACATACTGGTCGAGAATTGCGCGGATTTCCTGAGGCTTAGGAATATCTTTCAGATCTACTTCTTCTTCATGGCCCAGTTCTTCTTCGACAATCTCCGTGCACAGTTCGATGCATTCATCACAGATGTATACGCCGGGTCCGGCAACCAGCTTGCGTACTTGCTCCTGCGTTTTACCACAGAAGGAGCACTTCAGCTGACCTTTTTCTTCATTAAATTTAAACATCTAACCACCCCTTCGAGGTTTAAGAATTAATCGGTCGCTCAAGAATTTTGTCGATCAGTCCATAAGACTTCGCTTCTTCGGCACTCATGAAGAAGTCGCGGTCTGTGTCCCGCTCGATTTTCTCAAGGGGCTGACCTGTCGTATCCACATAAATCTGGTTCAGCTTCCGCTTGGTCTTGATGATCCAATCTGTATGAATCAAAATGTCCGAAGCTTGACCGCTGACACCGCCAAGCGGCTGGTGAATCATGACTTCGCTGTTCGGAAGCGCAAAGCGCTTACCCGGTGCTCCGGCCGTCAGCAGAAGTGATCCCATGCTTGCCGCCATACCAACACAGATCGTGGATACATCCGGCTTAATGTATTGCATTGTATCATATATACCCATGCCCGCAGTTACAGAACCACCGGGGGAATTAATGTACAAATAGATGTCTTTCTCGGGATCTTCCGCTGCCAAAAACAGCAGTTGAGCGATGATCAGATTGGCTACATGATCGTCGATCGCATCGCCAAGCAAAATAATCCGGTCCTTGAGCAGTCTCGAATAAATATCGTAAGAACGCTCACCGCGGCTCGTTGATTCAATAACTGTAGGGACTAAATTCATGCGATCAACCTCTCTTTCATCAGGGCATTATCTTAAAGCAAATTGATCTTGATCGACTTTGCTTTTATCGTACTCTTCTAGTTTACCATTTTCAAATGCCAATGTCATTTTTCAGCGAAACAATTCACACACTGGGCCGAAACCCAATGAAGAAAACCTGATTTTTGCATAAAAAAACAAAAGGACAAGGCACGCATAAGATCATACGTGCCTTGCCTATGCAAGTCAAGCTATTCGCTTTTGCCTATTACTCGGCAGACTCTTCGGCCGAAACCGCAACTTCCTTACTGTTTTCCAGCAGGAACTCGATTGTTTTGCGCAGAGTAATTTCGTCGTTCAATCCGGAAAGCGAACCGTTCGCTCCCAGGATGCCGCGAATTTCCTCTACGCTGCGTTTGTACATGTCAGCCATCGTCTGCAATTCTTTTTCAACATCCTCTTCGGAAGCCGAAATGTTTGCATCCTTCGCGATCGCTTCCAGTACCAGGTTGTTGCGTACGCGTTTCTCGGCATCGGACTTCATCTGTTCACGCAGATCTTCAGCCGTTTGACCGGAGAAGCTTGTGTACATTTCCAAATTCATGCCTTGTTGGCGCAGACGGTTGTCGAAGTCGCGCATCATGTTCTCAACTTCGCTTTCAACCATTGCTTCCGGAACTTCAACTTCCGCATTTGCTGCTACGGCTTCAACAACTGCGTTTTCACGCGCTGCGTTGCTTTCGTTTTGTTTGCGGTCGGTGATTTGTTTTTTCAGATCTTCCTTGTACTCTTCCAACGTTTCAAATTCGCTTACGTCTTTGGCGAACTCGTCGTCCAGCTCAGGAAGCTGTTTGCGCTTGATTTCATGCAGTTTTACTTTGAAGACAGCTTCTTTGCCAGCCAGTTCGGCAGCATGGTAAGCTTCCGGGAATGTTACGGTAACGTCCTTCGAATCGCCTGTGGACATTCCGACAACCTGCTCTTCAAATCCAGGAATGAACGAACCCGATCCCAGTTCCAGAGAATAGTTCTCTGCTTTTCCGCCTTCGAAAGCTTCGTCGCCTACGTATCCGTCGAAATCGATGGATACTGTGTCGCCGTTAGCTGCCGCTTCTTCGTCTACGACGATCAGCTCGGCATGGCGGCTTTGCAGACGTTCCAGTTCGGATGCGATTTCTTCGTCCGTTACGCTGATTTCGGATACAGGCACTTCCACGCCTTTGTATTCGCCCAGTTTCACTTCCGGTTTAACCGTAACTTTCGCTTTGAATTTCAGCGACTGGCCTTTGCCGAACTGCTCGATATCGATTTCAGGACGATCAACTGGGAAGATCCCAGCTTCTTCTACTGCTTCGCCATAAGCTTCTGGCAGCAAAATATCAATTGCATCATTGTACAGACTTTCTACGCCAAAGCGAGCTTCAAAAATAGACCGCGGCACTTTGCCTTTGCGGAAGCCCGGAACGCTGGCTTTCTTTACGACCTTTTGAAATGCTTTATCAAGCGCAGACGCTACGCGTTCCGCTTCTACTTCGACTTCAAGAACACCAAGGTTCTTCTCCGTTTTTTCCCAACTTGCTTTCATATTAAGTATTCCCCTCCAACAATTAGCTATCAGTAAGTGAATTTATCATACTACTTCCACGTTCGCAATAACCATTCCATCATAACCAAATTCCCTACGGATTTCAAGCGTCGATGCCGATACAGCGCCAAAGGGGAGGCTTTCTGTCAAAAAAACAACCAGTTTTCCGTCCCTTATCGTTTCGAGCCTCCGCGAGAGAATACCCGGAGAGACCGTTCTGCCCGTTCACAGCGAAAACGCAGCTCCCCCGTAATACCGTAAGCCTCACGGATTTGTTCCGCCCGGCCTGCCCCTTCCAGGGTTTCGGATGCTTGGGCATGCAAAGCTGCAGCCCAGGCATCCAATTCGCTTTCTTCGCCTCGGACCAGGTTAACGTAGTCGGCTGTTCCGTAAGCCGCCATCATAAACTGCATCCACAGCTCGCGTGCGAAATAAAACAGCGAGGGATCGCCGCTGTCTGCTTGATCGGCGACCCGCTCCAGTACCTCGTCTACCGCAGGCGGGAAGTCCGCCGGTTCCAACGGGGTTCGTTCGATCTCCAGCTCCAGCGGGATTCCGTCGCGCAGCATGGGAATTACCCCCGAAACACCTCGGCGCTTCAGGGTCTGAAGCACACGAAATTGAATCAGCGGATGCAGGTCTCCGGTCTCCAACCAATGCTTTAGCCGGACATCCGTCTCGGGATCGTCAAGGTACGCCAGCTGTTCCATGGCAATCTGTCCCCGCTCTGTCAGCGGCTGCTCCATTGCTCTTTGGAGAAGCTCACGTTCATAGCCTTCGTTCTCTTGCTTCTTCTCCAACGTACGCCGTCTAAGCGCCTGCGCTTCGCTCTCCACCTCTTGCCCAGCCAATACCGCCTCATTGTTATAAGCATCTGTGGCACCGCCCGGAAAAGCAACACGAAGCCATTCGAGCAGCGTGTTCCATTCTTCCCGCCGCTGCTCGTTCTGTCCTTCGCAGCCAAGCAGAAATTCCAGTGTCTCTATCGCTTCGCCGTAACGCTCGGTTTCCAACAACCGGGTAATCTGCTTCTGGTAATGATCCAGCGTTTTTGGCAGCAGAACAACGCCGCCTTTGCCTTTTTTGTGTGTGGGATCGATAGGTCACCCCTCCTTAGCGTCCAGCCAGCTTCCGCTCGCAAGATCTTTATGAGGCTAAATTATATCATATTCATTACCCTTGCGCTTGAAGTGAAAAAGCGGAATTAAAAAGCATAAGATGTAAGAAAAATATCTCGTTATTTATTGAAGAGGTTTTTTCTAAAAAAACTTGCACTAACCAAGCATTTATGATATATTAATTTCTGTTCTGTTTTTCACTTCTTGTCCCAGTAGCTCAGTTGGATAGAGCATGCGCCTTCTAAGCGCACGGTCGGGGGTTCGAATCCCTCCTGGGACGTAAAAGTAAAGGCTCTCCCTCTGGGAGAGCCTTTTTTGTTCCTATTTGATATTCAAATTGACATTCAAACTTAGCATTCAAAACAAACCGCTTCTTGCTCACCCAAAAGACCGCCTCAATTCGGAATAAACCGAATTGAGGCGGTCTTTAATTTGGCAGCCTTTCATTATCGCAGCGTTGGCGGCTTGGGCGGTGTCGGAACGGTTGGACCGGAAGGGCCCGGTGGCGACACTGGAGGCTGGAATGGCCGGGAAGGCATCGTTGTCGAACCTCCGCTTCCGGATTCATTTTCTTTGGTTAGCATCACTCGGTTGCCATTTTGATCCCACTGCAGCTCGGCATCGAACAGATCGGCGGCGGCTCGGACAGGGATCATGGTCTTGTTTCCGTAGAGCAGCGGTGCGGCATTCATACGGATAGTTTCCCCGTTTTGTCTGGCATTCGCGCTGCCAAGCGTCAGCACATACGTGTCGTTTTCTCTCCCATCTTTAATGGTCACCGTACGCCGGGTTTTATCATATCGAAAGGTGTAGCTGCCGAGCGCCCGAAGATCAGTCAGCGTCAAATAAGTAACGCCATTGCGGACCAGTACATCTCCCGACGTTATTCTCCCGTTTATGTACACAGTGGGATCGGGCTTTGCAGCCAGAGCCTCTGATGGAACTGCTGCGAGCGGCACAATCAGTCCGGCAGCGGCCAAAGTCAGCACTGCGGTCTGAGCGATTTTCTTCATGCGAAATCCCCTCATCACTTCTCCTCCTCTCATTATATCGATTCTTAACCGGGATGCGCGGTCTCTAATCCCTGATCACGAAGATTAGCTTCCGGAGGAAAAGCAACGCCAAAAAGCCGCCCTCCGCCGCAAAATGCGGCAGAAGACGGCATGGCAAACAAGAAGATTTCGATAATAAACCATACATTTTAGAAATGTCTACCGAAGTCAGGCCTGCTTCTTAATTAACTTCTTTTTCAGAGGCGTTGTTGGTCGCTTCAGGCGCATAGAACGTACCTTCAACTTCGACGATGTCGTCTTGGTTCAAGCGGTCCACTTCCACAATTGTACGCGGCGGGTA
>NZ_KB899286.1:43412-151257 GCF_000378145.1 Saccharibacillus kuerlensis DSM 22868
TCCACTTCCACAATTGTACGCGGCGGGTACGGTCCTGCTCCCCACAGTTCCTGCTGGATCTGGTTAACGAGCGGACGGTAGCGGTACATGTCGGTTGTGTATACGACGATACGCGTCGCATCCTGCAGGCTTGCGCCTTCGGATTCTGCGATCAATTTCATGTTCAAGAATGCCTGACGAATTCGGCCTTCCGGGCTTGCCACGAGTTGATTGGTCGACGGATCGATTCCCCGCATACCTGCTACATAGATGTTAT
This sequence comes from Saccharibacillus kuerlensis DSM 22868, assembly GCF_000378145.1. Lineage (GTDB taxonomy): Bacteria > Bacillota > Bacilli > Paenibacillales > Paenibacillaceae > Saccharibacillus > Saccharibacillus kuerlensis. The sequence goes on from NZ_KB899286.1 coordinate 43,669, forward strand.
CTCCCGCGCGAGTACCCAGATTCCAAGTACCTGTCGGTTGAATGGCTCCTACTGGCGCCAGTGTGTGAACCCCATTCGGCGATGTAAATATCGGCTCTGCAAATGCAGTAGTGCCGTAAGCTGATACGCCTACTTGAACAGCAATGAGACCTGCCAGGACTTTAAGTGCCGGCTTTTTTGTTTTGAACATTTCCCCACTCCTCACTTGTAATCATCTGATCCCTATCACTAAGAAGCCTTTACTGGATTACGGGAAATACTCTCCCTCTTTTCTAGCCACCTAGCAAACAAGGACTAATATACCACACAAAATAAAACTGTCAATCCGATTTCTCTATCTTATGATTCACTTACATTTCGAAAAAACAGCCTTTTATTGATATTTAAAACGTTTTATTCGAAAAAACATTTTTAAAACCAGGTATTTGGAACCATCTTCAAGGAAAAAGCGAATATAAAACTAAATGTTCATTCCTTACTTGCCGACATTAAGAGAGCTTACTTCATTCGCGGACCAAACAAATGACGATGCGAATGCTGCTGCAAACATAACAAGGGGGAGAATCATGAAGATCAAATCCATACAAAGTTCGAAGAAAGCAGGGAGTCGAAAACTCCGGTTGAACTTAAGCATCAGAAGCCGACTATTCGCTGCATTCCTTATTATTTTGCTCATCCCAACTGTATCTCTCGGCGTAACTTCCTACCAGAAGTCAAAAACCGAAATTACCGGACAGTTTATGAAAAATACTCGTCAAAGCGTCCAGGCCGTCGACACACAGTTAACTAATATCATTCAAACGAGCTTGGACGATCTTGACTATTTGTCGAAGACTGTAACAGGCAGCATGGTTGAAGGAGAAACAAGTCCCGAACTGCGCCGCATTCTCGATCCGGTCAAAGCAGTCAAGAAAGAATATGATCATGTTCAGTTCGCTACAACGGACGGAAAGCTGTTGAACTCTCCCCAACAGGAATTTGCCGAAGGATTTGATCCGCGCGAACGGGGATGGTACAGCGCGGCTATGGCTGAGAAAGGAACGGCCTTCGTCAACAGCCCTATCGTAGCGCAGGATGGCAAAGTCATCGTCGTACCTTCGAAAGCAAGCGCAGACGGCACGGGTGTTGTCAGCGTCGTACTCAGTCTGAGCAACCTGGCCGGACATACTAATGCTATCAAAGTTGGCGAGACCGGCTACATGACGATTCTGGATTCGTCCGGCAAGTACCTGACTCACCCGGAAATTGCGGCAGGCAGCGAGAATGCCGAAGGGTATGTCGCCGCACTGGGCGAAAAGCCTTCCGGAGAAATCTCCTTTGCCTCGAACGGCGAAAATCACACTGCCGTTTATACGACCAACGAGTTGACCGGCTGGAAGATCGTCGGCGTTATTAATGAGTCGGAAATTGCAGCTGCCAACCGCGGTATCCTGGTGACTACAATCAGCGTAATCGCTGCCGCTATCGTATTGGGTATGCTTCTGACCTGGTGGGTCGTACGCTCTATCAACATACCGCTCAAGCGTCTCGTTGGCGCAACGCAGCGAATCGCCAATGGTGAATTGAGCGAGGAGATCCCGGTTACTTCGAAGGACGAACTTGGTCATCTGGCCGGCTCCGTCGACGAAATGCGCCAGAATTTGCGTCATCTGATCGAGCAGATCGGCTTCCATGCCGAACAGGTTGCGGCGACTTCGGAAGAACTCTCCGCCAGCGCCGAGCAGACGAAAGTCACTTCGGAACATATCTCTTCCTCGATTCAAGAAATCGCGGACGGATCCGAGAAGCAGGTGCGCAGCTCTGAAGCCTTCTCGCGGGCGACTCAAGAAATCTCTAACGGCATGGAAGAAGCCGCTTCGTCGATCCAATTTGTTTCCGAACTGACTGATGCGACCAACAGTAAGGCTCAGGAAGGCAATGCTGTTGTAATCAAGACGGTTGAACAGATGTATCTGATCCAGGATTCGACAACGGGAGCCGCCGAAGTTGTTAACCAACTCGGCCGGAAAACGAATGAAATCGGTACAATTGTTGGTCTGATTACGGAAATTGCTTCCCAGACAAATCTGCTCGCCCTGAATGCTGCTATTGAAGCTGCCCGTGCCGGCGAGCACGGACGTGGTTTCGCCATCGTAGCGGACGAAGTCCGTAAGCTGGCCGAACAGTCCGGTAACGCTGCAGGCAGCATTACCGCCTTAATTGGCGAAATTCAAAGTGAATCGGAGAAGGCGGTCCGCTCGATGCAGGAAGGCACCGCAGTCGTGCGTACCGGTATCGACATGGTATCGCAGACAGGAACAGCCTTCGAAGAGATTTTAAGCTCCATTGGCCGCGTGGCCGAGGAAGCTTCAGCTGTTTCCGCTATCGTCGAACAAGTTAATATCAGCTCGAAAAACATGGTAGACGGCGTATCGGACATGGCGGGCATCGCGGCTCAATCGGCCGGCAGCACGCACGGTGTTGCCGCTTCGACCCAGCAGCAGAGCGCATCGATGAACGAAGTTTCCTATTCCGCCGAAGAACTCAGCAGAATGTCTCAGGAACTGCAGGAAGTTGTTGCCCGTTTCCGGGTATAAAGTACGCAGAACCGGACGTCCATGCAGAACCAGATATCTATATCGAAAAGCCCGCAAGAGAGCATTCTCTCTGCGGGTTTTTTGCGCTTTCGCCGGCAGAAGAGCACTTCACAAGGCTGTAGGCCGGGTGCCTCACAAGACCCACCGGACGGGTGCCGCCTACCCGGCGACTACACAGATCAGGAACCCGCATTCAATTTCATAGTCGAGTTTCAAAATTTCGGACAAAACAATTGGCAGGTTCATACTTACTTCCCTTTCTTGATATAATCGTAAAGAACCAACGGAAGGAAGTGAAGCAATGCCTGATCCTTGGATCTGGAAACAACGAATTCAAGCCATACGTGCATTCAATTACAATGAAATGATGCAAGCTGGCATTCTGCGAGAACGTCTGCTGCACAGTTCTTACTCATTGACGGAATCCCGAGTGATACTGGAAATATCTCTTGATACCCAATTGACCGCCACCGATCTAAGCCGCCGGCTTGGTCTGGATCCCGGCTATCTCAGTCGTCTGTTGAGCAGATTGGAATCCAGCGGTGTAATCGAACGTCCTCGCAGCAAAGGCGACAGTCGAAGACGGTTATTAAAGCTGACTGCACACGGTTCACGTATCGCTCAACTGCTTAATCGCAGAGTAGACGATGACGTCGCCGAATACTTGGCCGGAATACCGGAACCGGATCAAGTCCGATTGATGGAAGCGATTCGGACAATCGAAGAGATCAACGAATCCAAGATGTCCCATATCAATGAAAGTTTATATTTCTTGCGGGAAGCGGAGCCTTCCGATAGTGAACGAATCATACGCGCTTATGAAACTCTCTACGAACAGACTTTTGGGCCCGAAGATGGATTTTGGAATGTCTTGAACGATACCGTTAGCCGACTTTTCAATCCAAAAGCCGATGAATCCTTATATTCTCGCTGCTGGATTGCCGAAATGAACGGCGAAAGCGCCGGATCAATTTTGTTGGAACAATTGGATGACGACCAACTGCATATCAAACTATTTATGGTCGAATCCAAACGCCGGGGACTGGGCATCGGCGGAAGTCTGCTTGACGAAGCGATAACTTTTGCCCGTCAGACAAGCTGCCGCAAATTGATGCTGTGGACGATTCGAGGTCAGCGCCGTCTGCAAGGACTGCTGATCAAACGAAGTTTCAAGCAGACCGAGCGGCCGAGCGTTTCATATTATGGTATTCATTTCGATGTAGAACAGTGGGAGCTTCAACTGCATTCCGGCACACCTAAGTAAGAGCAATGAATTTCAGTTTTAACTATCTATTTATGCAAAAGTTAATAACTTTGACCACTGCTATGACTTAAACAAACGTTTAAGTCATATTTATTTACATTGATTGTTCCTTATTTTGATATATTCTCAAGCATAAATATTAGAGACTAACATGAAATAAGAAGAAAAAAGTCGAATAAAACAGAATAAACATGAATAAAGCGTTTTTTTGCTTAGTATGTAGATTTGTTAATTTTCCTTACATTGATTTATATTTATAGACATCAGAAAGCAGAGAGAGTTATCAAACTTTCCTTTTTCTGAAATGTTGTGATCTAGAGGAGGAATTATATGTCTACTATATCCAAAAAAATGCTGAAGGTTGTACTTGCATTCGGAGTCACTACTGCGGCAGCTGCGCCTGTTCTTGAAATTCGCAGCGCTTCTGCAGCGGAAGTAACTGGGATCGTCGTTGCCAGTACTCCTGCTCCCGCCGGAGCCTCTTCAGTGGTAAGTACACTTCCAAAAGTCGAAGTCATTGCGACAGGCGGTACGATCGCCGGCCAGTCTGCCGATGCTACCAGCTTTGCCAATTACCGTGCCGGTACTCTGCTGATCGCAGACATGGTAGCGGAACTTCCCGACAAGGATAAGATCGCACAAGTCAGTACATATCAGTTCGGCAATTCGGGTTCCAGTGCTTATAGCATCGCCGACCTGTACGATCTCTCTCTTCGAGTAGACAAAGCACTTGAGACTCAGGATGCGGTCGTTGTGACCAGCGGTACAGACACAATGGAAGAGATTGCGTATTTCCTTGATTTGACCGTTCGCAGTCCAAAACCGGTTGTCGTTACCGGTTCCATGCGTCCATGGACCGTTATTGGCAGCGATGCGCAGGCCAATCTCTATAACGCCATTAAGTTGGCGGCAAGCGGAAAAACCAAATATTTTGGTACTGTCCTTATGTTAAATGATGAATTTCATGCTGCTCGTGAAGTAACCAAATCCAATTCCTATCGAACCGATACTTTCGTTACGCCGGAACTTGGCGCACTCGGATACATTGACGAAGAAAACGTTCGTGTCTACCGCGCTCCATCCCGGGCACTGCTGAGCGCTGCAAAATGGAATACGCCTTTTGATCTGTCAAAACTCGACAAAGCCGCACTTGCCAAGGTGGAAATCGCTTACTCCTATCAGGATGCCGGAGCCGGAGCCATCTCGGCATTCGTTGCCAACGGAGCAGACGGTATTGTAACTGCCGGAACCGGAGCGGGCGGTATTTCGCGAGCAATGGGCGCCGAACGTACAGCGGCAATCAAGGAACATGGAACGATCTTTGTTACAACAACGCGTACCGGATCGGGAAGCAATTATTCCAGCGGTGATCATATCATTGCTGGAGATAACCTGAACGCAGCACATGCGCGGCTTATGCTGCTGCTGTCCCTTTCGTTCTCAAGCGATTTTGAGACCATCAAAGGTTGGTTCGAAAGCTACGGACATGCTCAGGTGAGTGTATCGGAAAAGTAAAGTTGCCGTGTAATGATTACTTACGAAATACAAAAAGGTTCGAAGCTCTCGCAGCTTCGAACCTTTTTCCGTTCAAGCGACCGGGGCCATCGGCAGACAGCGCTTTTCGTTTCACTTTACCCTCGGCTGTCTCTTTTCATTCTGCAAGCAAATTCTTCAAATCCCAATCCTCCGTAATAGGAACGGTGTTCTTCCGAGCAAAGTAGCTGAACATGCAGCTCTTTGCGCTGAGCTGTTAAACGCAGATGTTTGCTGCTCCAGCCCTTTAATTCCGTCTATACCACTTTTTCCCTTCCTATTATAAACGTCGTTTTGTAAGCTTTGTCTTACATAAAGTTGGGTAATATAAAAAAATAAAACGTTTGGTTGAAACCATGCTGCGGAAAGGAGAAACCGTTTGTCTCCACTTCATTTTTTGACGCTATCGCCATTTTTACTTGCCGCAGTTCTCCCGCTGCTCGGAAAAATGGCTCCGCGCCTTCATAAAGGTTGGGTTGCCGCTGTATGGTCTGCAATTCTTTTCATGACGCTGATTGGCTATTCCGCCGAAATTCAAGCCGGCTCCCCGATAAACGAATCTCTGGCCTGGATTCCGTCTCTCGGCATATCATTTACGCTGTACCTTGACGGTCTCTCTCTTCTGTTCGCCCTTCTTATTACTGGAATGGGGACGCTGGTTTCCATCTATTCGATCGGCTATATGAACGCAGCCGAAAATTCGTTAAATCGGTTTTATGTTTGTCTGCTGATTTTCATGGGAGCGATGCTCGGCCTTGTTCTATCGGACAACTTATTGACGTTATACGGATTCTGGGAGCTGACAAGTGTCACTTCTTTCCTCCTAATCGGTTATAACCATGCCAAACAGCGCTCTCGTTACGGCGCACTCAAGTCTCTGCTGATTACAATGACCGGCGGACTGGGTCTGCTGAGTGGGTTTATTCTACTCTACATCATGAGCGGAACCTATACGATTCGCGAATTGTTTGAGGCAGGTGCACCGCTGGCTTCGCATCCGCTGTTCCTGCCGGCCATGCTGCTGATCCTGTTTGGAGCATTCACCAAGTCGGCACAGTATCCGTTTCATATCTGGCTGCCAGACGCGATGGAAGCCCCGACTCCGGTCAGCGCTTACCTGCATTCGGCTACCATGGTCAAAGCCGGACTATACCTTGTTGCTCGAATGAGTCCAATATTCGCAGGCGCTCCTGAATGGTTCTGGATCGTCTCACTCGGCGGATTGATTACTCTGCTGTATGGCTCGGTAACAGCGGTCAAGCAGACTGATCTCAAAGGCATTCTTGCCTATTCGACGATCAGCCAGCTCGGTCTGATTATGTGTCTACTCGGCTTGTCGTCCCTGACAGGTCTAATGGAGGGCGAAGAACGGCTGCTGTATGCCGCTGCAGGAACAGCCGCCTTGTTCCACCTGCTTAATCACGCCGTTTTTAAAGGTTCTTTATTTATGATTGCAGGAATTGTCGACCATGAGACCGGCACCAGAGATATCCGCAAATTGGGCGGTTTGGCCCAAGTGATGCCGATCGCGTTCACCATTTCACTGTTCGGCGCGCTGTCAATGGCAGGGCTGCCGCCGTTTGGCGGATTTTTGAGCAAGGAAATGTTCCTAGAGGCTGTTATTGAACCGCTGCATGCAGGTGTATTCCGTCTTGAAACATGGGGTGTTCTATTTCCGATTATAGCCTGGATTGCAAGCGTGTTTACTTTCGTCTATTCTGCACTGCTTGTTGCACGGACTTTTCTGGGGCCTCGTAAAAAGGAATTGCAGCACAGTAAGATCCATGATGCTCCGTTTCTCATGACATTCCCCCCTGCACTGCTGGGAGTACTGGCGCTCGTGCTGGGGCTCTTCCCGAGCTTGGCCGCTTACTCGTTAATCGCTCCTGCGGTTGAAGCCATGATGCCCATCATTACCGCTTCGGGCGAAAGACTTTCGCCTGATATTAAGCTGTGGCACGGCTTTACGCCAGCACTGTGGATGACGATCGGCGTTGTAGCCGCAGGTACATTATTGACTTTGACTGCACGGAAATGGACTCGTGTGTATACCTTTTTCCCCAGCAAATTTTCCATTAGCGGGTTTTACGATGTAAGCTTGAATTTTTTCGAACGCCTCACCTTCCGGGTCACTTCGCTGTATATGAACGGCTCTTCACGCAGCTATATTAAATACATTTTGGGCTTTATGCTGCTGGTGCTGGGCTTTATCCTTTTCAACTCAGCAGATATCACCTTCCGGGTCGGCGCCTACGCACAGATTGCGCCTTATGAATGGCTGATTCTGCTTGGGCTGGCCGCTGCAGCGCTCGCTGTTCCATTTACTAAATCCCGTCCGGTCGCCATTATTTTGACCGGTACGGTCGGCTATCTGATGACGCTGATGTTCGTATTCCTGCGTGCACCGGATTTGGCCCTGACCCAAATGGTTGTCGAATCGATCTCCGTTACGCTGTACCTGCTCTGCTTCTACCATCTGCCAAAGCTGCGGACAGAACAGAGAGCCGTCCGCTTCCAACTGCCGAATTTCCTTGTAGCGGTAGCGGTTGGGATCTTGATGACCTTGATCGCATTGGCGGTATTGGGTACCAATCCATTCGAACCGGTATCGGATTATTATGTTCGCGAGAGCTACGAATCAGCAGGCGGAAAAAATATTGTCAATGTTATTCTTGTCGACTTCCGCGGCTTCGATACAATGCTTGAAATTATGGTACTCGGTGTCGCTTCGCTCGGTATTTATAATATGATCAAACTTCGTCGCAAAGCGACCGATGTAGGTTCCCGCCAAGTGATGCATGAAGGGGAGTTCGCTGAAGAAGATGCGGCGGAGATGCGCAAATCCCAATACGGTTATGACGGACCTGAAGCGGACTTCAACGAGCAGGCAGAGGAAGAGACTGCCGAAAGTGACTCGCCCGCGAAAGGAGGAGAAGAAAATGCCTAAGGGAAGCGACATTTTTCTGCAGAATGTCTCTAAAATTGTTGTTTTTATTATATTAGCTTTTGCTTTATATTTATTTTTTACCGGCCACGTCAGTCCCGGCGGCGGTTTCATTGCGGGACTGACCAGTGCAGGCGCACTGCTGCTGCTGGCACTTGCTTTTGATATCGATACAGTCCGCAAAGTTCTGCCGGTCGACTTCAAGCTTGTTATGGCGCTCGGTCTGCTCATTGCTCTTTGCACGGGTACGGGCGCTTTCTTCTTCGGAGAACCGTTTTTAAAGCATGCGTTCGGCTACTTTCACCTTCCTCTTCTCGGAAAAACCGAACTCCATACCGCCTTAATCTTCGACCTTGGGGTCTATCTTGCAGTCGTGGGCGTTACAATGACGATCCTGATTACCATTGGGGAGGACAGCTGATGGAAGTGATCGTAGCGATAATCGTCGGCGTTCTGTTTGCCGTCGGCATCTATCTTATTTTAACGCAGGACCTGCTGCGCATTGTACTTGGCACTTCTCTGCTGACACATGCCGTTCACCTGCTGCTGCTGACAATGGCTATGCTGAAGACTGGAGCGGCCCCGCTGCTGGACCGAGGCCAGGAGCAGTTTGCGGATCCTCTGCCGCAGGCTCTTATTCTGACATCAATCGTAATCAATTTCGGTATTACCGCCTTTTTCCTCGTTTTGTCTTATCGCGCTTATCAGAAGCTGGATACGACAAACATGGATTGGCTGCGCAGCGAATCTTCAAGACATAGGGGGCACAGCCGATGAACAATTGGACCGCCGCCCCTATGTTGATTCCGCTGTTTACGGCGGTCATTCTGATCTTCCTGCATAATCGGCTGCAGCTGCAGCGATGGATAAGCCTGCTGAGCTCTCTGTTGAATGCAGCTGTCGCGATCTTCCTGCTGTATCGGGTGCGAACAGAAGGTATACAGACGCTCAATATGAGCGGCTGGGCTCCTCCTTATGGCATTGTACTGGTCGCCGATATGTTTGCTGTTCTGCTTGTACTCGCTGCCTCAATTGTCAGCGCCTGCTGCCTGCTGTATTCATTTCGGGGCATCGACGAAGAACGGGAAAGACATTACTTTTATTCACTCGTTCACTTTATGCTTGCCGGTGTGAACGGTTCCTTTCTAACGGGAGACTTATTCAATCTGTTCGTCTGTTTTGAGCTGATGCTGATGTCCTCCTATGCCCTCATCGTATTGGGCGGGACGAGAAGACAGTTTCGCGAGACGCTGCATTATATTCTGATCAATGTCCTGTCTTCGACTCTCTTTGTCGCTTCGGTCGCCTATTTGTACGGAGCTACAGGTACCTTGAACTTAGCGCATCTCTCATTGCGAATCGCCGAGAGCGGACAAAGCGGTCCAATTACGGTCGTTGCCGCAATGCTGTTGGTCGTATTCAGCGTCAAGGCTGGATTGTTTCTGTTTTTCTGGCTGCCGGGATCTTACGGTGCACCGCCCGCCGCCATTTCCGCTCTATTCGGTGCGCTGCTGACCAAAGTCGGCATGTATGCGCTGATTCGTTCATTTACATTAATTTTCTACCACGAAACGGCAGTGACTCATACGCTGATCGGAATTATGGGCATCGCCACAATTGTGCTGGGAGGATTTGGCGCCGTATCCCAAACAAATGTTAACCGGATTCTTGGTTACAACGTCATTGCCAGTATCGGATTTGTCTCGCTCGCCCTCTCGGTCTCCAATGAAGATACGCTTAAAGGCGCCGTTTTCTATTTAGTGCACGACATGATCGTCAAGGCACTGTTGTTCTTGCTGGCCGGCATTCTTGTAGCGGAAACGGGTACGGAGCGGATCAACAAAATGGGCGGTGTGCTTGATCATTCTCCTCTGCTGAGTTGGATGTTTCTGATTGCTTCGCTCGCTGTCGTCGGCATTCCGCCGCTTGGCGGATTTCCCGGCAAACTGCTGATTATTCAGGGCAGTCTGGAAAGCGGAGAGTATATGATCGCTGCGGCTGGCGTACTGCTCAGTCTGCTGCTGCTGTACTCGTTAATCAAAATTTTCATTTTGGGTTTCTGGGGCAAGCCTCGCAAACCGCGCGAAACAAACTGGAAACAGCATCCCAAACTGCTGTGGAGCTCTGCCCCTCTGCTGCTGCTGATCGTCCTGCTCGGCGTTTTCGCAGAGCCGGCTATGCCTTACGTATCAAGAGCGGCAGATATTTTGAGCGATCCGTCCATTTATATACAAGCTGTATTTAAGGAGTAGATGCCCTTGGCTTTTCAACTGCTGCTCAACCTGGTCATCGCCTTCGTCTGGATGCTGCTTATGCGCGACTTGTCATTATCCGGATTTCTTGTAGGACTGCTGATCGGACTGCTGCTGATGACATTAATGCGCCGATTTTTCCCTAGACCTTTTTATCCAAAAAAAGTCTGGGGCTGTCTCAAATTGCTTGGACTGCTGCTGAAAGAACTTGTCGTCGCCTCCTTCACCGTCATCCGCCAGATCATAAAACCGAAGTTGACACTGACGCCGGGCGTATTCGCCTACAAAACCGAACTTCATCCCGGCTGGGAACTGACACTGCTGTGCGGACTTGTTAATCTGACACCCGGCACGCTGCTTCTGGAGATCAGTTCCGACGAAAAAACGCTGTACATTCATGCCATGGATATTCAGGAAGCCCATGGCGTGGAAACCCATATCCGAACCACGTTCGAACATGCAATCATGGAGGTGACCCGAAGCTGATGCAAGCCGTCCTGCTGATTTCGATGATTTTGCTGGCACTAGCCATTTGCGGATGTCTTTATCGGGTGCTTAAAGGTCCTTCGATCGCTGACCGAATTGCCGCCCTTGACACAATTGGGGTCAATATTGCCGCAGAAGTTGCGGTTGCAGGCGCTTATACACGTTCGACAGCTTATTTTGAACTGGTTCTTCTGATCGGCATTCTGGCTTTCCTCGGTACGGTCGCATTGGCCCGTTATATGGAAAGGGGGCGGGTGTTCGATGCTGCAGACGATTCGATTCGTGATTGAATGGCTGAGCCTTCTGCTCATACTGACCGGTGCTCTGCTCAGCGTATTCAGTGCCTTCGGCCTGATCCGACTGCCCGACGTCTATTTGCGCTCGCATGCCGCCACTAAAAGCTCTACATTGGGAGTACTCTGTGTGCTCACCGGCGTGTTTCTGTATTTTGCTTCATCGATGCAGACCGCTAACATGAATATTTTACTGGGCATCGTCTTTTTCTTTATTACCGCACCGCTTGCCGGATACTTGAACGGCCGGGCCGCTCATCGCACCGGTGTTCCTCTGTGGACCGGCAGCATACAGGACGAGCTTGCCGAAGCGGCGCAGGCTGCCGGCGTTCCGGATACAGGATCGTCTAAAAGCGGAGCATCCTCCGTTTCCAAACCAAGCCATATGCCCGGCAATCCAGAATTCGCCGAAGAAGCGGAAGCAAATGCAAGCGGTCGGCAGGAACCTCCTGCATCAACAAAATGATTGATTTGTGTAACTCAACCCCTTAATTCGCAGTCAACACACGAAAAAGCGCCTTTCGGCAGAAATTCTTTCTTCAAAAGAAAGAAGATCCCTTGCCGAAAAGCGCTTTTCTTTTTTTACGTTGCGAGAATCCCGCGTCTTATGTATACATCTCTGCTGCCACCGATCCGGTAAACTTTGTCAAGGTTTGCGAAACGTCAACCGGTACATGTGTCCCTTGCATACCTCTTCGTAACACACATCCAACATCCCTGGCGGCAGCATCCGCAGAACGTCCGGATATGACGGATCGCTTTGTTTTGCCAACGAAATCCGAGGACGCTGCTCTCGAGATCGGCGGCCGACCTCGTCTGCGATCAACAATTTTGTTCCGCTTTTTGCAACTCGAACCATTTCCGACAGTGCCAGAGACGGATCTCCGAAATCGCGAAGACCGCCAATATGATAAACGCAGTCGAATGAATCACTTCGAAACGGCAGATGCTCCGCTTCCCCGTGAATCAGTTCCGCTTCCATCCCCCAATCTTTCAAATGGCGAGCCGCCTCGCGCAGCATAGCCGGTGAGAGATCCAGTCCGTACAGCTGTGCGCCCGCCGGCAGAATTGGCAGATTGGCTCCCGTACCTACCGACACTTCCAGCACCCGATCGCCACTTCGGATATTCAACTCGGACAGAAATGTCCAGCGATAATGAATTTCCCCTCCAAAACGCAGCTTGAAGTAAATGCGGTTCGACTTGGCATGAAAACGGGCGATCCGATTGTATAAAACCATTGCTCGAGCATTGGCAAGCTCCATCCTCTGCGGCCAGACAGCACGAACGAATCCTTCTTTGGTACGCGGCAGCGAATAGGGTCCGGACTCTACCGTTCCCGGAATTCGCGTCGTATCGAACATGGGTATCCCTCCCGTTTTGTTCAAACCGGTATCCGTCTTCTCTTCCATTCTATCGCAGCGGCTGTCAAAGCGGCTCCATCTGGCGATTGAACTTGTGCTCGGTCCCAGGACCGAATTTCATCAGACGAAAAAACCGCAGACGACAGCCGCGGCTTTCCACCTAAAAATTTGGGCGAATCTTATAAGGCTTCCACGTAATCTTTGGCATCTTTAAGCGACAAGTTGTAAAGCTCTCGCGCTTCCTTAATTGCCTGAATCTTATTACCTTTTGCCATCAAGACTCGCAGTCTTTCGTCACCTTCTCTGGAAAGATGCGAAGAAGGATCTTGATTCTGCGCGCCCCCCGCAAAAGAACGGTAAGGCCGGGGAGCTGCAGTGATTCGATCAATCTCGTCGCGCAGCTGCTTCACTTCAAAGCGCAGTCTTATAACCATCAGCATTAGCGAAAACACGATAACGGCCAGGACAATAGTCTCGTAGTCGAATTCCATGTACTCCGCCTCCTTTTAAAACAATGATCCGATATCAAGCCGCAAATCAATGTTTTATGATTTCTGTGTAGGCCGGTCCATTTTCTCTTTGAGAATTTCATGGAAGCTCTTCTCTTTATCTCCGTCTGCGTTTTTCTGGGCAGATACTGCCGGCTGCGGTCTAAAATATTGCGAATGAAAAGCCATCAAATTATGTACACTCATGTTCATTTTTATGCCGTTCTCCTTTTATATGTATATGCAGCGTTAAGTCTATGTATGCAGCATTAAATGTGTATGGATACTATTAAATATGTATGTAGAACGTTAAGCCGCTCAGTTATCTAATACGACTATATAACCGGAGCTCGTTAAAAATAAACCGCTTTTCCGATTTTCAGGGACAAAGTTGCACCCTTTGAAAGCAAATCACAACCGAAGCCATGGCATATGAGCCTCAGCGACTAAGCAAGCAATTACAATCCTTTTTTTGTCATACTATCTATAAAAAAGTTGAATTCAAGTCTAATGACCGTATAAAAAGATAAAAAGCCCTACCTATCGAACCACTAAGCGGAATAGGTAACGAATATTGTAAGGGCAGGATAAAAGGAAACGTAAACTTCTGGTAAATACAGCATCCTGCGTGTATAATCAGCATTGTCGAATTACACCGGACGTTAAATTTACAGAGAGGAATGGAAAATTTTCAATGAAATCAACTGAAAAATGGGGAGCGATTGTACTCAGCGCAGCCGTGCTGCTGAGCGCCCCCAGTTATGCGGGTGCTTCCGTCAGCGAGGCTAAAACCGCACTTCCTCAACCTTCCTGGATTTCCGCTTCCGTTTACGATGCATCATCCGCCTCTGCACATGACATTCACTTCGTTAAATCTCGCGGACTTGTCTATGCTCATACCGTTCAACATGTTAACAAAACTTCTTCAAAAACCTCATATGATTGGTATTTAGAGACGGTGACCGCATTCGATGCAGCTACCGGTACCCAAAAATGGTCCTATACCTTCCACGAAAAGAGCGGACCCTATACGATCGCAAGTTCCATTTTGTACACTGAAGACGGAACGATCTATTTCACAGGCACTTTTTCGAACAGCACTCAAAAAATTTATGCACTGAGACCGGACGGCCAAGAAGCTTGGACCCGGATCATTCCTTACGGAAGCGATGTTTACCTGCTTAACGACGGAGGCCTACTGATCGCCTCGCCGCAAGGACCAGATCAAAGCGGCCTTGTCAAAACGTCAGTGTCCCGTTGTAATTCTTTTGGGAAAACATTGTCTTCGCACATATTGCCAGGCCGTATTCTCAGTACGGAAAATGATCGAATCGTAACAGATACCAGCCGTCTTGTTCGAATCGGCAGCACATGGGAACGCTCCTCTAGTCCGTCGGTCGAAGTATACACGACGGATTTGAAGCGCCTCTACAGCTATAAATTTCCCAACAGCGTAAATCTGCTTAGAGACGGCGGTGGAATGCCCATTCTGGTACAGGACGACGGTACCATCATCTTCCGCGGTTCGGTGGCTGGAACGGTCAATAAACTGTTTGCGATATCTCCGCAGGGCAGACTGCTGTGGGGACGCGTTATTCCCGCCGACTCTGTCATCACTTCGACCGGAAACGGGTACGTTACGTATTCAAATCGTACGGTAACTTCTTTCAATCTCAGCGGCAAACAGGCCGAGCAGAAGCTAATGGACGAGCCCGGTCAGATTGTCGTTTTGGAGCGAACCAACGATAAAGATCTGCAGATCGATATGGCCGATACGCTTTATATTTTTGATCCCAATACACTTAACGTCGTTCAGGCCGTTTCAAATTTACCGCTTCGATCGGATTATGCTTTTGCTTATGCCGACGGCTTTTTGTATGCAGCTAAGTCCGGTTCTCTCGTCAAATATGTCTTGAATTAAAATGATAAATTATAGTTGGGCTGTGGCTGCTTTATTAGAAAGAACACATTTATAGTTCAAACAAAAGGACGCTGCGGCAGACCGCAGCGTCCTTTTGTTATGCTGTATTTGTGCGCTGAAAATCGCGTGTTAAGCCTATCTATAATCGCTCGAAAATTTTACGATTCCAAGGTGTTTCAAAATTAAATTTTCGACTTCTTATTCAAATGCTTGCTAGAAGGTTAAGTTGTAGTTGAGCAAACAAAACATAAAACGGAGGCGATAGAAAATGAGTATTATTTGGTCGTTGATTGTAGGCGGCATAATCGGTTGGTTGGCCGGACTCATTGTAGGCAAAGATATTCCTGGAGGCATTATCGGGAACATTATCGCCGGTTTCATTGGCGGTTGGCTCGGTAGAGTAATCCTTGGTGAACTTGGTCCTGAAATCGGAGGATTCTATATTATTCCGGCATTGATTGGCGCTATCGTACTGGTTGCGATTGTCAGCCTGATCATGCGTTCGGTTGGTCGCAGAAATCGCGCCTAATCGAATACGGGTAATATAGAATATCGGGTACGCCGCACGTTTTCGCAAGAAAACGCGCACGCGCACCGCTAGAAAAGAGCGCATCCCGCCATGGCGAAGATGCGCTCTTTTTTGTGTGCAATTTTAATCTGCATAAACAGCCTTATTCTACTGCACGATCTGTGACAGTGTCAGACCTTAGCTATTCAGGTAAGCTTCTGCATCGTCAAGCTTTTCGAACGAAACAACGATATCGCCGAACATACGCTTCATCTGCATTTTCGACACGGCAGAACCTGTATAATAAGCCCATTTTGTCAGGCCTTTCTCTACAGACAGTTCACCTAGCGGAGCTAATGCCACCGCGACTTCCTGTGTGAACAATTTTCCTTTGCTCAGATCTGTCAGACCTGTAAAACCTGGTTTCACTTTAGTCAGCGCCGCTTTGTATTCTCTGTTATACGCCTCGACTTCATCCATAGTAATACTTTCTACCGTGCAGATCAGGCGATTTTGCGCTGGCAGGTATTCAATTTTGAACATTTAAAATCCCCTCCAATTGAATGTGTGGCCTCATTCATCAGTGTACTAAAAAATTTGTCGAATTCAAACAAGAAAATTACATATTTTCTTAAAAAGCCCTTGCTTTCTTTTGCGAATTATTCCAAAAATCCTGTTTGCTTGGCATAGGCCAGCATTCGTGCCACCATCGTATCGTCCATCTTCTTCCACTGGAACCCGAGCCCTTCCAAGTAAGCAGTGGTGCGCTCTGAAGCAATTTCGAAACGAGTTTGAATCTGAGCACTTTCCAACCATCCATAGTGCAGCATAATCTTATCGATTTCCGTACGCGACTCGCCTGCTAAAAATTTACTCATAATTTCGTCGACAAATTCCGCGAATTCCAGCGTTTTAATCGGACGTCCTACGTGCTTATCCGTCAAAATTCGATACATGCTCTCCAAGTTCGGATTCAGCAGATGAAAGATTTCGTTCTGCAAATTCTCGGGTCTCATCAGCAGCAGGATAGCCTGGCTTATTCCATCCACGTAGGAAAAATCCGTGTCCGGTTCAAGCTTGGGAACTATGCCGAGACGAACAAACGACTGCAGCATCGTATAGAACGCATTTTCCCCAATATTTTCTTGGAAGCGTCCTGTTTCCGAATGAAACACAACATTGCCCAGACGATAAATGCTTGTCCGCAGCCCTCGCTGTCTCGCCTCCACGACCATTTCCTCGGCTTCAAACTTGGTCTTGGCATAATAATTTTCATATTCCTGACCCAAATTGAGATCGTACTCGCTGAAGAATGCCTCTTCACACTGCGGAATGATTCCGGTAGCGACGCCTAACGTCGAAATATGATGGAAGTCTTTCCGACGATCGGACTCCGCTAGGCGAAGCAGCATTTCCGTTGCTTCGACGTTATGACGCTTGAAGTCTTCGTAACTGCCATAGTGCTTGACTGTAGCAGCTGCGTGAACAATTGCGTCCGTCTCACTTGCTAACCGAATATAAGTCTCATCCGACAGACCCATGCGATCTTCCGACAGGTCGCCGCTCAATACTTGAAGACGGGACTGTTCCTCGACAAGCGACCCTTCGCCGAAGTAGAAATCAAGCTTTGCACGAATACGCCGGAAAGCCTGAGCGTCGTTGTCTCCACGTACAATTGCATAAACGTTCCAGTTGGTGTGCATCAGCATGTCACGCAGCATATGCACGCCAACATAACCGGTCGCGCCGGTCAGCAGAACTCCCCGATAATTTCGAAGTTGTTCGAAATCGACGGAAGCGGCATCGGCTGTAGACCGGCGGAGGTACGTCTCGCGAGCTTCGAACAACGTATCTTCACTCTGCTTGCGGCTGGCTTCCTTCAATTCTTCCAACTTTTCTACAATACGATTGGATGCAGGCTTTACGACGCCGGCAAGCTCTGCGAGCGTCTGATGTTCGAATACGTCATTGATGCTGAGTTCGAACTGCTCTTGAAGACGCGCTACCATGACCGCCGCCTTCAGCGAATGACCGCCGAGTTCAAAGAAATTATCACTGCGGCCGATTCGCTCTGCGCCCAGCACAGCCTGCCATACTTCCGCTATCTTCCGCTCGGTCTCGTCCTGCGGCGCTGCATATTCGCTTTCGGACATTCTTTCGCCCGGCTGCGGCTCCGGAAGTGCACGACGATCAATCTTGCCGTTCGGTGTCAGCGGCATGGCATCCAATTGTACGAAGTACGAAGGAACCATGTAATCCGGCAGACGATCGGCCAGATGGTCGCGCAGCTCACGCTGGGAGACCGGAGACGAAGAAGCGGTATACGCACACAGATATTTGCCGCCTGTCTTGTCTTCCTTCGCCAATACGATCGTTTCTTTGACTGAATCATGCTCCAGCAGTGCCGTTTCGATCTCGCCCAATTCGATACGGAATCCGCGAATCTTGACCTGATGGTCCAAGCGTCCGAGGAATTCCAACTCCCCATCTGCGTTCCATCTCGCCAAGTCTCCTGTTTTGTACATACGTTCATTTTCGACAAATGGATCGGGCAAATAGCGTTCCTGCGTCAGCTGAGGCTGATTGTAATAACCTCGTCCTACGCATTCGCCTGCAATATACAGTTCGCCGGCTGTTCCTCTCGGCTGCAAATTCAGCTTGTCGTTCAGGATATAGATCCTTGTATTGGTAATTGGTCTGCCAATTGGAGGCAGCTCAGGAATTAAGCCAACCGGGTCAATCGTATATGCAGTTGCCACATGCGTCTCCGAAGGCCCGTAATGGTTGTGCAGGAAAATACCGTGACGGCGAAGATGCTCTTGGAATTTCTCCGGTACAACCAATTGTTCACCCGCCGTAACGATATGACGGATACAGGTCGGGAAGCGTTCCTCGTATTGTTTTTCGCTCAAAATAAATTTCAAGAACGACACCGGCATAAACAAGACACTAATCTGTTGTTCTTCGATTAATTGAAGCAGACGGCCGACTTCGCGCCGCATCTCACTGCGAATCAAGCACAACGTGCCGCCTGCCAAAAGTGTCGACCAAATCTCCTGCGAGCAAACATCAAAGCTGAGTGTTGTGAACTGCAGAACCCGTCCGGTGTAATCGACATTCGTTTGCGTGTATTCGTAATGAAGCAGGTTGATCATATTGCGATGCTCCAGCATAACCCCCTTCGGTCGTCCTGTCGTACCTGAAGTGTAGATTACATAGAGCAGATCTTCCGCACTGCTTCGGGCAGGAGGATTCTCTGTCTGCTGTGAGTAGGCTTCCTCTTCGTCCAGATACAGTCGTTCCCCATCAAATCTGAACTTGTCTCCCAAATGGCGCTGAGTCAACAACAGATCCGATCCGCTGTTCTCCATCATATACAGAATACGATCTTCCGGATACTCCGGGTCGATAGGTACATAAGCTCCACCCGCTTTGAGAACAGCAAGCAGACCGACAATCATCTCTAGCGAGCGATCGAGCATAAGCCCAACCAATTTATCGGCAGTTATGCCCTTTTCCATAAGTGTATGCGCAAGGCAGTTGGCCCGCTCATTCAATTCTGCATAGGTAAGGGACTTCCCTTCGAACGTGATCGCTGTATGATGCGGGATCTCTGCGGCACGGCGCTCAAACGCCTGCTGAATCGTTAGGCTCCGATCGTAATCCGAAGCCGTGTCATTCAGGTCATATATAAGCGATTCCTGCTCTTCGCTGGCCAGCATCGGCAGCGCGTGCAGTGTGCAATGCTCATTGTCGGCCGCAGCTTCAAGCAAACGGATATAATGATCGGCCATAGCCCGAATCGTGCTCTGTTCGAACAGATCAGTGCCGTACTGAAAGTCGACGCGGATGCCGTCTTCATGTTCCGTAATATCAGCCATCAGATCGTACTTGGCAATTTTCGGCGCATACGGTTGAGTTCTTGTTTGGGCACCTGCAAAATCGGGAGCCAGACTGCCTGTATTTTGCATGACGAATAAAGTATCGAACAACGGGCTGCGTCCCGCGTTACGCGGTACGTTCAGCTCGTTCACCAACTCGCCGAGCTCATACTCCTGATGATCGAATGCACTCAACAGCTGTGCTTTAACTTCTTGAAGATACTCGGCGAACGTCTTCTTTTTATCCGGGTATGTCCGCAGCGGTAGTGTATTGACGAACATGCCGATTACATGGTGCAGCTCTTCGCGGCCTCGATTGGCAACAGGAACCCCGACGACGAGATCTTCCTGTCCCGCGTAGCGGCTGAGCAGTGTACCGTACGCCGCCAGCATGACCATAAACAAAGTTGTGCCGGTACGATCAGCCAACTTTTTCAATTCTTGCTGCAGTTCTGCGCCAATTTCGCTGTGCAGTGTATCGCCGTCGAAGCTCTGTTTTTCGGGACGAGGCTTGTCGAGCGGCAGTTGAAGCATCGGCAGCTCGCCGGCCAGCTGTTCACGCCAATAACCAAGCTGCGCTTCGCGAATAGAAGCTGCGGCTTCGCGATCGTACCAAACCGAGAAATCTTTGAACTGAATTCTTAAAGGTTCAAGAGATTCCCCTCGGTAAAGCTGGGACCATTCTTCAAAGAAGACATGCATCGATATGCCGTCGACCGCAATATGATGGAAGTCGAGCATGACGAAATGAAGCTCTGCTCCGCAGGATACAAGACCTGCGCGCATAAGCGGTGCGCGGCTTAAGTCGAATGGCCGGACGAAATTATCCATCAAACGCGAGACATCCTCTTCCTGCGCCTGCAAAAGTGCAAGGCGCAGTTCGGCGTGATCATGTACGCGCTGCACGATGCGTTCGCCCAGCAGTTCAAATGAAGTTCGCAGCGATTCATGCCGCCGGATTAACTGCTGCAGCGAGCTCTCCAAACGTTCAGGATCCACTGCGCCTTCAATACGCAGCAGCATAGGCGCGTTATACGCCTTGTTCGCGCCCTCCATCTGTTCGATGAAGAACAAGCGGCTCTGTGCAGGATAAGCGGGATAGTGGTCAGTCGGCAGCACAGCCGGAATCGACAAGTGCTGTGGGAGCGAAGCGTTTCGCATGCCGGCACGCTCGGCAATTACCGCAGCTTGGGTCCGGACTGTTGTATATTCAAACAGTTCGCGGATCGACAAGTTCACACCAAAATCGCGTTCGATTCGAGCCCGCAGAACAGCCGCCTGCAGGGAATGGCCTCCAATATCAAAGAAACGATCGAGCACTCCGAAGCGGTCGTGTCCCAATACTTCTCTCCAGAGAATATGCAGCCGCCCTTCTTCCTCTCCAGCTGCTGGCTCGTAGGCGGCGGTCTCCCTAGCCTGCGGTTCCGGAAGCGAACGCCGATCGATCTTGCCGTTGGCGTTGACCGGAAGTTTCGTCATCGTCACAAAGTGAGCCGGGACCATATAATCCGGCAGACTCCGCCCCAATTCGGCGGCCCATTCGGCATAAGTCAATTCCGTATCTGACTCGACGTAAGCACAGAGATAGGAATCGCCGGATGAGTCTTTCAAAGCCGCAACAATACAATCGCGTACGTCTTCCCGCTCCAGAATGCGCTGCTCGATCTCTCCGATCTCGATACGGAACCCCCGGATCTTGACTTGATGATCCAAGCGGCCCAAGAATTCGATCGTCCCGTCTCGTTTCCAACGCGCCAAATCTCCCGTACGGTACATGCGAACGCCTTCGCGGTAAGGATGCGAAGAGAACTTTTCCGCCGTAAGCTCTGGGCGGTTGAGATAGCCGCGGGCCAGTCCGGCCCCTGCTACGCAGAGTTCGCCTGCCACTTCGACCGGCTGCAGACTGCCGTAAGCGTCCAAAATCATAATTTGCGATCCGCGAACCGGCTTGCCGATTGGAATATTGTCCTCCATTTCGGTAACGAGATGGGAGCTGGTCACGATTGTGTTTTCCGTTGGACCGTAACAGTTATGCAGTTCATAAGGACGGGGACGGAACGTCTTGAGCTTATCGCCGCCGGTCAGCAGCACTCGCAGCGAATAGTTATCGTACTCCATGAATTGTTCGCAGAGTTGAGTCGGCAAAAATGCGATCGTGATGCCTTTTTCATTAAAATGCCTGTTCAGTCCTAAC
Organism: Saccharibacillus kuerlensis DSM 22868; assembly: GCF_000378145.1. Taxonomy (GTDB): domain Bacteria; phylum Bacillota; class Bacilli; order Paenibacillales; family Paenibacillaceae; genus Saccharibacillus; species Saccharibacillus kuerlensis. The sequence continues at coordinate 65,372 of NZ_KB899286.1, forward strand.
GGATCCAGTCTCAAATCTTCGGGAATCATATGAATGGAGGCTCCACAGAGCAGGTAAGGGAAGATTTCCCACACCGAAGCATCGAACCCAAAGCCCGCGTATTTGACAGTCCGATCTTCCGATGTCACCCGGAAATGGTCGATATGCCACTGTGCCAAATTCACAAGCGAGCGATGTTCAATGATCACACCTTTCGGCGTACCGGTAGAACCCGAGGTGTAGATAATATAAGCAGGTTCATCCGATGTTCCAACATATTCTTCCTCGACTTCCATTCCCCAGTCTCGATTGTTGTCGATGTGCAGCTTTTTGCCAGCATAGCCTGCTGGAGCTTCAAGTCCCGGAGTTAGCAGCAGCAGATCGGACCCGCTGTCTTCCAGCATAAATTGAACCCGCTCTTGCGGATATTCGGGATCGATCGGCAGGTAAGCGGCTCCGGCTTTCAAGACAGCCAATACGGACAAGATCATTTCAATTGACGGCTTTGCCATTATGCCTACGATCTCTCCGCCAACCAATCCGGATTTGCGCAATTCGTACGCCAACACATCCGTACGGCGGTCGAGCTCTCCGTAACTGAGTGTGCCGTCTTCGCACACAACCGCATCGCGTTCCGAAATTTGCAGCGCTGTTTCTTTGATCATCCGGTGAATGGGAAGGTTCGCTTCAAGCGAAGCCGCCCCGTTCCCCCAAAGATTCAGCAGAACCTCCCGCTCCTGTTCGCCCAGTAGATCCTCTTCGCCGATCCTTGAATCCGGAACGGTAGTCATACGAATGACAATACCTTGCAGATGGGCCAGTGCCGCCTGCACGAATTGACTGTTGTAAGCGGATTTGCGAAAAGCGGCCTGGGCTTGAATTCGCTCCTTGCCGGAGAAAGTGATAAACAAATCGCAGCCCGACGACTCCAGCGCTTCGGACGCAGTCTCGGTCAAATTGAATCCGATCCCCGTATTGTAAGGACAATCTACGGTCCCGGATGCGTACCACTCGGCAAAGTCCGACGGTTCGAGCGACAGCTCGGCCGCCTCGCGAAGATGCTTGGATATTTCTTCCGTGCGAATCCGAAATGAATGCTGTCCGCTGCTTTTCAACAGCATAGGAATCATTCCTTCGGAGGCCGGCATATAGACCGCAAATGCCAAATTTTCAGTACGCAGATAACGCTGCAGCAGGACTGACCAAGCCGCACATACGATTTCATGGCATAACGAAGCGGAATCGACTGCGGGAAACTCACGTTCTACCGTGTCGATTCCTTGCGCAGGGATTATCGTTTCACCGGTCAGCAGCGTTTTCTCCTCCACATTCCGCAGCTGCTCCAGCCAGTAGGCTTTTATATCCGGTACATTTTTCAATTCAGTATTCATCGTTTGTATTTTTCCCCTTCCGCATGTTGACTGCCCTCTGTAATTCGTAACGTTCATAACTTAGATTAACCTGCAAAATCGCTGTGCCAGGCTGCTTGCGTCAAGCATGTTGATTTCCGACGCCGGACGTTCTTCAGGTCTGCGACAGACAGATAATACATAAGGCTCGGAAATCGGAAGGCCAAGGGACAACCGTTCAATTATCCATGGCTTGCTGTCACAATCGCTTGCCTCTGCACGAAAAAGCTGCCCTTCGCAGCGAGGATTGAACGACGCCAACATACAATCGCCGCTTAATCCTGTTCCCTCCGCTTTAAGCCAACTTTCCAACATCGTCCAGCGCTCATAAAAAGATTGTAGTTCTTCCGGCTCTGCCAACCCGCCTATGGCGGCAGGGGAAGTTTCGCCAAGCAGCGTCCGAATCACTGCCGCATCAAGCGGATCGCTGCGCTCAACATCGACACCGACTTCCAGATCTGCCAGCGCACACACCACAAGCTTGCCTGAGTGAGAGAGGTTGAATGAGGGCGCATATTCGTAATCTAGATACGGTTTGCCGTATTTCCCCCGACGAAACACCAGTTCCCGGTAGCCAATGCCTAGACGCTCGCCGAGCAGCACGGATACAAGCATATGTGAAGCGGCTTTCAGCAGGCGGTCTTCTTTCCGAACCTGACGGATCACACGCTCTCTTTCTTGAGGAGCAAAAGTGGAAATCAGACGATTCCACTCCCATTCGTCAAGAGAAAAATCAAGGTAAAAGGCATATACTTCGATAGGTATACGTCCCCTTTCTATACTTTTGCATAAACCGTATGTGACGGTCTCAACTTGCTCTTCCTGCCGTCGATACCAAAAAAACTCACTTAAAGAATATCGGAACATAGACCTAAAAATACAATACTTTTAAGGAAAAAGTCGCATTTTAGCCTTTAATCTTATTTTCTACAGCGCTATACTTTGAACTTTGTATTTTAGACTCTTTTTTATGCGCTTCTCTCTCCCTGGCCTTCCATTGATTTGAAGACCTGCTGCAAGGCACGTATAATGAGCGTAAAAAATCAAGGGGACGACCATGACGGAAAAAATCGATCTGGACAGACAACGGCTCAGTATTGAAGCTGCCCGGCTGTATTACCTGTCTGATTACAGCCAGCAGGACATCGCGGTTCGACTCGGCGTCTCGCGCCCGACTGTCTCGCGGCTGCTTCAGTACGCCAAAGAAAATGGATTTGTTCGCATCAGCATTTCCGATCCGCTTGAAGATCTCGACGCATTGGGGGCGGAACTGGCTCGCCGCTTCGGACTCCAAGCTGCCCGAGTCTGCTATTCGCCGCAGAACGAGTACCGTGAAATTCGCCAGAGCGTTGCAGCTGCAGCCGCGGAATATTTAGAAGAAACCATTCAAGATGGAGACATTATCGGAATCACCTGGGGAACGACTATGCATGCACTGGCCCTATCGTTAAAGCACAAGCCCGTACGGGGTGTCGAAATCGTTCAGCTCAAAGGCGGAGTCAGCCACTCGCAAGTTCCTACTTATGCTGCAGAAACGGCCAATCTGTTTGCGGAAGCATTCGGCACCATTGCCCGTTATCTGCCTCTACCCGTGATTTTCGACAGTTTCGAGTTAAAACGAATGGTGGAGGAAGACCGCCATATCCAGCGCATTATCGAACTGGGCCGACAGGCCAACGTTGCCGTCTTTACTGTCGGAACCGTCGAGGAAGATGCCCTGCTGTTTAAACTGGGGTATTTTGACGACAAGCAGCGGCGGATGCTGCAGGCGGCAGGCGCGGGAGATATCTGTTCCCGTTTCTTCGACGACCAAGGAAAGATTTGCAGCGAGGAAGTGAATGCGCGAACCGTAGGCATCGACCTGGAGGAATTGCGGAGAAAAGAAAAAGCAATTCTGGTTGCGGGAGGACCGCGTAAGATTCGGGCCATACGCGCTGCACTCACTGGACGCTACGCGAATATTTTAGTAACGGACCAATTTACCGCTATTTCTCTGCTGGCGGATTGAATCTGACGACCCCTCTGCCGATATAAAGCGTGTGCAGATTAAATTGCACACGCTTTATCAAATTGGCGAACGGAAAACGCTTCCTGCCGCCCACTTCTTATCCTGCTCAGGGCAAACTCGCCGAAAGACGAGGACGCAAAGCCACGGGCCTACAGCCGACCTCCGGGCGGCCAAGGCAGCCGGGCCGCCGATTCCGGACCTGATTTGCGGATGAATCGAAAGGTGAAGAATACGATGATAAATACAAGCTTCAAGTTCTCCCGCTGCCTTATTTTGGTCCTGCTTCTGGCATTTACTGCAGGTTCGTTCGGTACGACAAGCACTTATGCGCGTGAACAAGGCGGATACTCTACATGGCTCTGGAATCCTTGGCTGCTTCGCACTTCTTCCGATGATGTGCTGCGTTTTGCGGCTGCGAACAACGTAACGACGCTGTACCTCCAAATTGACCGAGACATGGTTAAATCGGATTATGCTTCTTTTATTGCCCGCGCTTCAGCGCAGGGCATTCGCGTTTACGCGCTGGACGGTGCGCCTCGCTGGGCACTGGATCGCAGTCCGTCGGAGGCCTTGATCGCTTGGCTGGCCGATTATCAATCTTCTGCGGCAGCCAACGAAGCTTTCTCGGGCATTCATATCGACGTGGAACCGTATCTGCTCCCTGAATGGACAAGCGGACGCGAGGCTCTGCTGACTTCCTGGAAAGAAAACATCGATTCGTTGATCGCCGGCGCAAGGAATCTCGGTCTGACCATTGAAGCGGATATTCCGTTTTGGTTCGATGAACATACGATGCCTGGCGAATCGGGAACGCTCAGCTCTTGGATGATCGGTCGTTTCGATGGCATCACGATTATGGCTTATCGCGATTCCGCCGAGCAGATTGCCGAAGTAGCAAAGAATGAACTTGCGGAAGGCGAACAACTCGGTAAGCCTGTTCGGATCGCAGTCGAAACAAATCCGTCGTCGGAAACGCCCCAAGTCACTTTTTACGAAGAAGGCGCATCTTACCTGAACAGCCAGATTGCAGCCGTCAAGCAGCTCGTGAGCGGCAGCTCCTCTTTTGCCGGAATTGCCGTACATGACTATGACGGTTGGAAAAAAATGCAGGACAAAGAAGAGGCAGCGGCGATCCTGCCCGCTCCTCTGCCAAGCACAGGACAAACCGAGACGGCTGTAAAAGCTCCCAAACCGACTCCGCCCGGCAAGAAACAAAAATAAAACGTTTACTCGGCCGGTCTGTCGACCGGAGCGAACGATCGGCCAACATCCTCATTTTTTCGCCCGCTGCGACTTTTTTGTCTTCCCTGACAAAAAGTCTGCAAGCGGGCTTTTTTTGTTCGTGCATGCATTCAAAAAACATACGTCCATCTTTATGAACAAAATTTCAATAACCCTTTTGCATTTGTTCATAAAGATGTTATGATGAGATTAAACCGAACTTGAAGGAGAGATCCAAGATGAATCTTGCATCCATGATCGATCATACGCTGCTGCGCGCCGACGCTGTAGAAGCGGAGATCGCTAAATTGATTGAGGAAGCAAAAACGTACAAATTCGCTTCTGTCTGCGTTAACCCGACTTGGGTATCTTACTCGGCTGAGCGCCTTGCCGGAACCGAAGTTAAAGTCTGCACCGTTATCGGCTTCCCGCTGGGAGCATCAACGCCGGAAACAAAAGCGTTCGAAACTCGCGACGCGATCGAAAAAGGAGCCGGTGAGATCGATATGGTTCTTAACATCGGCGCGCTGAAAAGCGGCAATGCCGAACTTGCGGAACGCGATATTCGCGCGGTCGTTGAGGCAGCTTCGGGCAAAGCGATCGTTAAAGTGATCATCGAGACCTGCCTGCTGACCGATGACGAAAAAGTGCTGGCCTGCGAACTGGCGGTTCGTGCGGGAGCCGACTTTGTCAAAACGTCCACAGGATTCTCGACAGGCGGCGCTACAGCTGAAGACATCGCTCTGATGCGCAAGACCGTCGGTCCTGACCTCGGCGTCAAAGCTTCCGGCGGCGTACGCAGCCGTGAAGATATGGAGAAGATGATCGAAGCCGGCGCTACACGCATCGGCGCAAGCTCCGGCGTGAAAATTATGCAGGGCGGGCAATCCGATTCTTCGTACTAATTCACAGCATTAAACTTGCCAATCTTGCTTTCCGAATCCGATTGAAGGAGGCCACTCAATGAGCCACCCTATGAAAGACAGCCTGATTGAAGCCGCTATACAAGCACGATCTTCCGCATACGTTCCGTACTCGCATTTTCAAGTCGGCGCAGCTCTGCTGGCGGACGGCACCGTATACTCCGGCTGCAATATTGAGAATGCGTCGTTTGGTCTGACGAACTGCGCAGAACGTACCGCCATTTTCAAAGCCGCTTCCGAAGGCATTCGCCGTATCGAAGCGATCGCGGTTGTTGCCGATACGAAAGGCCCGGTCTCCCCATGCGGAGCCTGCCGCCAAGTGATCGCCGAATTCGCTGACGAGCATACGCTCATTTACCTGACCAATCTGAGCGGTGACACGGAGGAATGGACGATGGATCGTCTGCTTCCAGGCTATTTTCAGGCCAAGGATATGGACAAGTCGAACTAAAACAACTGCCCTGCCGTTCTTCGGATTCGGTCGGGCAAGTTTTCTTCGTTTGTTCCCCCTTGCCTGCTTACTCAATTTTTGTAAACGCTTCAATAATATTAAAAATTAAAAACTAATTTTCGGGAGATCTCTATCTATGAATATTCTTATCGCGCTGCTCGGTCTGGCCGTTGTATTCGGCCTCGCTTTTATTGTCAGCAGCAACAAAAAAGCTATTCGCTACCGTCCGCTGGCCGTGATGATCGTGCTGCAGCTGCTTCTCGCCTTCCTGCTGCTTAATACGGTGTTTGGCAACTTTCTAATCCTTGGTATATCAGAAACATTCAATACGCTGCTCGAATATGCGGCCGAGGGTGTCAATTTCGTATTCGGCGGGCTTCTTGTCGCTGAAGGCGCATCCGTCTTTTTCTTAAACGTTCTGCTGCCGATTGTCTTCATTTCGGCATTGATCGGCATTTTGCAGTATACGCGGATTCTGCCTCTTTTCATTAATGTTGTCGGATTGGTACTGAGCAAGATCAACGGAATGGGCAAGCTGGAATCGTACAATGCGGCTGCATCCGTAATTCTTGGACAGTCCGAAGTCTTCATCTCCATCAAAAAGCAGATCGGCTTGCTGCCGAAGGAGCGGCTGTACACGCTCTGCGCTGCGGCCATGTCTACCGTATCCATGTCCATTGTGGGCGCCTACATGACACTGATTCCACCGCAGTATGTCGTTACTGCAATCGCGCTCAACGTATTCGGCGGATTTATTATCGCTTCGATCATTAACCCTTATAAAGTATCGCCGGAAGAAGATATACTGGAAATGCCGGATGAGGAGAAAGAGAAGGAGGAAAAACAATCCTTCTTCGAAATGCTCGGCGAATACATCATAGACGGCTTTAAAGTCGCAATTATTGTAGCCGCCATGCTGATCGGTTTTATCGCTCTGATTGCTATGCTTAACGGCATCTTCGCCGCGATCTTCGGCATCTCGTTCCAGACTATGCTCGGTTACGTGTTCTCGCCGCTCGCTTTTGTTATGGGTGTTCCTTGGAGCGACGCTGTTACGGCAGGCGGTATCATGGCCATCAAACTGATGACGAACGAATTTGCCGCAATGCTCAACCTGAAAACACTGATCGATGCCGGAACCTTGAGCGACCGTACGATCGGTATTGTCTCCGTATTCCTCGTCTCGTTCGCCAACTTCTCCTCGATCGGCATCATTGCCGGCGCGGTCAAAGGCTTGAACGAAAAGCAGGGCAACGTTGTCGCTAGATTCGGTCTCAAATTGCTGTACGGCGCGACACTAGTCAGCATGCTGTCCGCCATCATCGTCGGATTGTTCATTTAATCGTTAGGGTGTAAAATAAGATTTTTCGAAAGGAGCATAAACCATGTCTACATTTAAACGGATTCACCTGATCGTGATGGACTCGGTTGGCATCGGCGAAGCGCCGGATGCCGCGGAGTTCGATGATTTCGGAGTCAACACATTCGGCCACATCGCTCGCGAAATGGGCGGTCTGAACATGCCGAACATGGCCAAACTTGGCCTGTCCAACATTGAAGAGGTCCAAGGCGTACCGAAAGCCGAAGCGCCGCTCGCCTACTATACGAAAATGCAGGAAGCTTCCCGCGGCAAAGACACGATGACCGGCCACTGGGAAATCATGGGCCTGTATATCGACACGCCGTTCCGCGTCTTCGAGAACGGCTTCCCGGACGAGCTGATTCAGCGTATCGAAGAGCATACGGGACGTAAGGTCATCGGCAACAAGCCGGCCAGCGGTACGGAAATTCTCGATGAGCTGGGCGAAGAACATATGAAGACCGGCGCGCTGATTGTGTATACGTCGGCCGACTCCGTGCTTCAAGTCGCTGCCCACGAAGAAATCGTTCCTTTGAAAGAACTGTACGAAATCTGCGAGTTCTGCCGTGAGATTACGCTGGAAGATCCGTACATGCTCGGTCGCATCATCGCTCGTCCGTTCCTTGGCGAACCTGGGGCGTTCAAGCGTACGGCAAACCGTCACGATTACGCGCTCAAACCGTTCGGTCGTACAACGATGAATGAACTGCAGGACGGCGGCTTCGACGTGATCGCTCTCGGCAAGATTGCCGACATCTACGACGGCGAAGGCGTTACCCGTTCCGTGCGCACTGTGTCCAATATGGACGGTATGGACAAACTGGTCGAGGAACTCGACAAGCCGTTCAACGGCCTCAGCTTCCTGAACCTGGTCGACTTCGACGCTCTCTTCGGCCACCGCCGCGATCCTCAGGGTTACGGTCAGGCGCTCGAAGAATACGACGCCCGTCTGCCGGAAGTATTTGCGAAAATGCAGGAAGACGATCTGCTGCTCATCACAGCCGATCACGGCAACGACCCAACCTACCGCGGTACCGATCATACGCGCGAATATGTACCTCTGCTCGCCTACTCGCCGCGCTTCACAGCCGGCGGCAAGCAGCTGCCTCTGCGCAGCACATTCGCCGATATCGCCGCTACTGTGGCCGAGAACTTTGGCGTTAAGATGCCGGAATACGGCACCAGCTTCTTGGGTGATCTGAAGTAAGAAGCTTGCAGTCATCCTGCAGCCAAAATATTCTAATCGAATGATTTTCAAACAGGCGGTATGGAAAAGTGTCTGCTAAAGAAAGTATCCAAGTTGTAAAAACTACAGTATTAATACACATTGAACTGCATTTCATAAGATCAAGCTGCAGCTTTTACAACATTTTTTCTCTACCTGCTCCAAAAAGCTTTGATACATCTCAAAATCCTGCATAAACTACAACTTTTCCTTTTCAAAGCCTTGTTTCAGAGGAAAATGCTTGTAGAAAGTACAAGATGCTTGACACGAAACCGACCTATCTGCTCCACCGCGTAAATCTTTCTTCTGCTCAAAAAGGAATGCGACTGCAAAAACCGACCTTTTCCGCATCGTACCAGCGGAGAAGCGGAAAGAGCCGATGGAGCGAAGCGTTCGCATCTGTATTCCTGTTTTCCCCTTATAAAAATTAAATCGAAAAACAGGAATACAGCGGCGATCGCAGGCCCGACCGCTTCGCAGCGCCTCTCAAACACCCACATATCCAAAAACGGAGGTTTTAATCCAATGAGTGTTCATATCGAAGCCAAAGTCGGCGATATCGCCGAAACCATCCTGCTCCCGGGCGACCCACTGAGAGCAAAATTCATCGCCGATACTTATCTTGAAGATGTTGTCTGCTACAACCAGGTCCGCGGCATGCTCGGTTTCACCGGCACTTACAAAGGCAAGCGCATTTCCGTTCAAGGTTCGGGCATGGGTATCCCTTCGTTTGCCATCTACGCCAATGAACTGATCAGCGAGTACGGCGTCAAAAACTTGATCCGCGTCGGCACATGCGGCGGTATGCAGGAAAGTGTCCGCGTCCGCGACGTCATTCTGGCACAAGCAGCTTGTACCGACTCCAGCATGAACCGCAACACGTTCCCGGGCTTTGACTTTGCTCCGATCGCAAGCTTCGGTCTGCTGAAGGAAGCTTACGAACGTGCCGTAGAAAAAGGACTGAACGTCCATGTCGGCAACATTCTCAGCTCCGACATCTTCTATCGCGATGATAAGACAGTTACGACCAAGCTGATGCAGCACGGCGTACTCGGCGTTGAGATGGAAACGACGGCCCTCTACTCGCTCGCCGCGAAATTCGGTGTGAACGCGCTGACCATCCTGACGGTCAGCGATCACCTCCTAACCGGTGAAGAAACGACTTCGGCCGAGCGTCAATCCACTTTCAACGACATGATGGAAGTCGCGCTCGAAACGGCTCTGACTCTGTAAGATCACGGAGCGGGAGCCAGGCGGCTCCTCGTTTCTCTTACTATACCTATCAACAAACACCGGTCGGGTTCACGCACTGTGCGAGTCCGGCCGGATTCATTTGACGAAAGCGAGGCATACAATGATGAGAATGGTAGATTTGATTGAGAAAAAACGCGACGGTAAAGAACTGAGCACCGAGGAAATCAACTTCATTATCGAAGGCTATACCAAGGGAGATATTCCGGACTATCAAGTAAGCGCATTCGCAATGGCTGTCTTCTTCAAAGACATGACGGATCGCGAACGTGCCGATCTGACGATGGCTATGGTTAATTCCGGCGATACGATTGACCTGTCGGCTATTGAAGGTGTCAAAGTCGACAAGCACTCTACAGGCGGCGTTGGCGATACTACGACACTTGTACTGGCTCCGCTGGTCGCGGCGCTGGACGTGCCGGTTGCCAAAATGTCGGGCCGCGGTCTCGGCCATACAGGCGGAACCGTGGATAAGCTGGAAGCGGTAGCTGGCTTCCACGTTGAGATTACAAATGAAGAATTCGTTAAGCTCGTCAACGAGCACAAGATCGCGGTTATCGGTCAGAGCGGCAACCTGACGCCGGCCGACAAGAAGCTCTATGCGCTGCGCGATGTAACGGCAACCGTCAATTCGATTCCGATGATCGCAAGCTCCATCATGAGCAAGAAGATCGCGGCGGGAGCTGACGCAATCGTACTTGACGTCAAAACGGGCGCTGGCGCGTTCATGAAGACGCTGGAAGGCTCCAAAGATCTGGCCCATGCGATGGTATCGATCGGCAACAATGTCGGCCGCCGCACGATGGCTGTAATCTCCGATATGAGCCAACCGCTTGGCGCGGCGATCGGCAATGCACTTGAAGTGCAGGAAGCGATTGATACGCTCAAAGGACAAGGCCCGAAAGATCTCGAAGACCTCTGTATGGCTCTTGGCAGCCAGATGGTCTTCCTCGCAGGCAAAGCTTCTTCGCTCGAAGACGCCGAAGTCAAGCTGCGCGAAGTGATTGCGAATGGCAAAGCACTGGAGAAGTTCCGCGACTTCCTCGCGAATCAGGGCGGCGATGCTTCGGTAGTCGACCATCCGGAAAGACTGCCGCAGGCGGCTTACAAGATCGAAGTTCCGGCTCCCCGCTCGGGTGTCGTCTCGCAAATTGTTGCCGACGAGATCGGTGTGGCCGCTATGCTGCTCGGCGCAGGCCGTGCGACTAAGGAATCGGAGATCGACCTTGCAGTCGGTCTGATGCTGAACAAAAAAGTCGGCGAAGCCGTTCAGGAAGGTGAATCGCTCGTTACGATTCATGCCAACAGCGAAGACGTGGCAAATGTGCGTGAGAAGATTCTCGCGGCAATCTCTATCGCGGACACCGCAGAAGCACCTACGCTGATTTACGGTACGATTACGGAGTAATTTAACCGAGTAATTTATAAGAGAAGGAGCAGGATAATCCCTGCTCCTTCTTTTTATTTGACTGCTGAACGATTTCAATTCTAAATGATTTCACTTCCAAATCATTTGACTTCTAAACTTTTGATTGGATTCTCTTCCTGCATTAGAGTCATCAATTCATTGACGGATTTTCCCTTCGGCAGACGGACGACCATATCGAGCAGCAGCCGGTTCCCTTCCTTTGCTTCACCCATATTGAAGTTAACGATAGTCAGCTCGTGCTTCTCCAGCACCTTCCTCAGTTCCTGTACGGCTTCGGGTACATTCTGGACCGTGACGACGAGACGTTGGGTAGAAGATATCCATTTCCCCTTTATATTGCTGTGCAGAACAAGCTGCGTTAAATAAATAATCAGCGTAACCGCAATACCGAGTATATAAAGTCCCGCACCAAGTGCCATTCCGACTCCGGCCGTTGCCCAGATTCCCGCTGCCGTAGTCAAGCCGTTAATGGTCTGCTTGCGCATAAAGATCATTCCTGCTCCCAGAAAACCTACCCCGCTTACGATTCCTGAAGCGACCTTTGTCGGATCGATCTGCACGCCGTCCCTTCCCTCAAGATCCATAAAGCCGTATTTGGAAACGATCATGATCAGCGCCGCACCTACCGCAACGATAAAATGCGTACGCGTTCCAGCTTCCTTGCGTCTGCTTTTGCGCTCATAACCGATCAATCCACCGCAGATTCCGGCCAGCAGCACTCTGAACAAATGCTCCAGTTCCATTGGCAGATTAATCATATCGATATATCCCATTTGTCTCCCCCTCTCTTCCGCAGAACCTTCTAATGACGCGGAAGCTTTGATCCTTTTTACCCAGAGTTTACGTAATCACGATCTTCTTTTTACACTTTTTTGGATTTCCCTTAAACCGATCCATATAAAAAAGAGACACTGCAGATACAGCGTCTCTTTTTATAAACACAGTTCTTTTTATAAATAGGGTTCTAGGAAAATGTAATTTTGAACACACGCTCATTCTCCCTTACTTCTTCGCGATCAGCACAATATCCGATACTTTCCCATTCGTCAGCTTAACGCTCTTGGTTCCGGCTTCATTCATCCAGTACAATCGGCCGCCGTCTGCTGCGTTCACATAGAAGATCCCTGCCACATCATCTTCATATTGGCACAGATCCCATTCGACGCCGACCATTTTTTTGAGAGTCAGCGATGCCGGGTTGAGTAAGTAAGCGCCGTTTTCGGCAAATACCATTGTTGAACGCACAGCACCCTGGTTTGTCAGGTTACGTACATATCCGACACTGTTTATAGAAAGCTTTTTCGTTTTGGTCACTTTCCCATTGGCTAGAGTGACCACGTAAGCGTTCCCTGCTGCATCGTTGAAAGCCAAGCTGCTTTTGCCTACATTTGCAATTTCGTATATGCCCGTGCTGTGCAGTTTCGTTATTTTTCCTGTCGCCGCGCTGATCACATAACCTTGACCTTGGGTATAGTCGTAATCGCCGTTGGAATCGAGCCGAATGCCTTTATTAAAAGCGTAATAACCGTTAGCCCATCCGCCGGAATATACGGCGTTGGCATCGATGGGAGCCTTGGCGTTCAACGCTTTTGCCGTCCCGCCTTTTTTCGGCAGCGAGTACAGCACCATGCAGTCTTTCGAATATATCTGCTCCTGCGGACCTGTGTTGACCATCAGGTATAAGCGAGTGCTGTCCGTACGGGCGTAATACGAATGGTCCAGGGCACCTTTAGCGATCCACTGTACCGATCCCGTGCCGTCGATTTTTTTGGAAGCCACCCAAGTTGTACGGCCGTCTTTCAGAGCATTGAAGTAAATCCGATTCTCTACAATCTTGAAAGCCGGGAAATTCGGATCGGCCATCTCAGTGATCTTAATTCCATCAGTCAGCTTCACTGCCTTGGTCGACGCTGCATAAAGGACCCCGGAATCGTCCATGGCATAGACCGTACTTCCTTTGGTATCGAAATGAATAATGCGCTTGCCTTTGCCGAAATTGGAAGGTTTTGCACCGGAATCCGTCAGCGACAGCCGAAGCAGAGTCGTCGAATTCTCGTCGTACATGTAATACATGTAGCTGCCGGCCGCTTTCAATTCCTCACCGTCGAAGTTCTGACGCAGAAGCTGCGAAGCACCTCCGTCAGTGCCGACCCGGTATAGATTTCTGTCCGATATATAGTAAACATCCGCCTTCTGCGAAGCCGCTGCGTTTGTCGAAGGTGCAGCTGCAGCCGATCCCGCAGCAACCAGCAGTGCGGTCATTGCAGAAAGTGCGAATCTTTGGGCCCATTTCCATCCTTTTGTCATTCCGTATTCCCTCTTTCTTCTATCGTGAGTTTCCGCTTGCATATGCAATATTTCTTCCATATGCTCGCTCTCCTCATGTTATTAGCTTACCATGTCGAGGTCTACAAAAAACAGGGAAATACGAGAATTCAATAAAAAGACCAGCCCAAGGCTGGTCTTCGAAGCTATCGTGAAAGTCCTATTTGCTCCGGATGCTAAAGCTTTACTTTGGATCAGACATTCATGTATTCTCGCTTCGATCAGTCGTCGTCTTGATCATCCTCATAGTCATTGTCGTCATTGTCGTCGTTGTCGCCGTTATCGTCGAAGTCTTCCTCGTACGACAGCACTTTGCCGGTTGCCGCATCAACTTCGACATCCGCTTCGCCTTTGGCCGTCTTGACTTCAATTTCGTAAATATAACGTCCATTGTCCTTGTCGAGGTCGATATCCGTAACCTTGCCGCCGCCGGCTTGATCCACTGCAATTTCACCCGCCTGAGCCGAAGTAATCTTCACTGCCGACGACACAGTGGATTTCTGCTTGCCGCTCCGTGCCTGATCCCCGTCGTCGTCATTATCATCGTTCACAACTTTCAAAATGGAAGCCGTGTACGCGTCGACCCAAACGTCTACGTCGCTGCCTTGGGTCCGATCAATTTCGACTTTGTAATAGCTCTTTCCGTTTTTGGTCTTCAGCTCGATATCATCCACTATGCCCTTCTGGGCTTTGAGCGCAGCTTCCTTGGCTTGTTCCGGCGAGATCATTGCAGCTTTGGACACATTTTGAGTCTGTACACCCGCTGTACCTGCCGACAAGTTCGCCTGATTAGAGACAGATCCGCTCGTTCCAGTCCCGTTTGCCAGTGCTGCCGTACCTCCAAGCGTTAATGCGGCTGCTACCGCGCCAATCATCAATTTGCGTTTTACCATGTTCATTCTCCTCCTCTGGGTTCTCTACGGTTTTGCAGAGCCTTCCGCCCCGCTACATGTATAGATTAACCCCGCAATCTGAGAACCCGAAGAGAGCTTCATTAGAATTTGATGAGAAAACGAATAGGGTTCGTTCATCATGTCGGGACACTTGGCGAAATTAAGAATCGTCGCTGTCGCTGTCGCCGTCTTCTTCGTCGTCTTTATCATCTTGATCATCGCCGCTATCTTCGTCATCAATATTGTTACTTTTGTCGTCTTTGTTATCGTCTTCATTCCAGGTAGTCGACAGCACAGTGCCTGAAACCGCATTAATCTGCACCGCGGCTTCTCGTCCATTCGCCAATTCAACTTCAACCAGGTAGTACGCTTGTCCATCATCTTGGGTGCGCAGGTCTGCATCACTGTCTTCGATTGTGGAGCCTGTATTTGCCAGCGATTGTTCCGCAATCCGCTGCGCTTCCTGCTCGGTAAGCAGCCTTGCAGGTTCGTCCGATCGACCTGGCTGCTTATCTCCAGCTGCGGAACTACCAGATGGCGGCTTAGGCTGTTGGATTACAGGTTCCTTGTCCGGTTCGCTTGGAGAATCTGAAGGAGATTCAGGATTGGGTGCGGCTTCGCCGCCTTCGACAGCTGCCGGTTGAGACACTTTTTCCGATAAAATGTCTCCGCTGTATGCGTCGATTTCCACGATCAAGCGGCGGCCCTGCGCATCCGTCAGTTCGGCTGCATAGATAGGACGGCTTCCGTCTGCCGGAGTTTGCAATTCGAGCTTCTGAATTTCCGTATCGGATTGCCGACTCTCCAGCTCTTCCTTCACCTGCATGCGATCCAGAATCTCGGGAATCTGTTCCGTCGTCTCCAGTCTTCGAATAGATTCGATTCGTCCGTCCGAGGCGGAAAGTGCCACCGTATATAAGCCTGCTTCGGTACGCAGCAGCATGTTGTAATGTCCGTCCTCCAATTCGGCAGACTCTACTTGTCCGCTGTAGCGTGTCAGCAGCTGCTGCTTCGCCTGCTCCTGCGTCAGGGCGGAGGATGTCTCGTCCCAGGGACTCCATAGAATCAGCGCTGCTGCAGCTGCTGACGCGACCGCTGCAGCGGCTGCTGTTCTGCCCGTTATACGTTTCATTCTTCCTCCTCCTTCCGCTGTTCGAGGCGTCCATCATGACGTGCACTTCGGCGTAGAAGTCCATATCGCCCGGCTTCCTTCTCGGAAACCCGCGGCGGTATGCCTTCTGGAGCGAAAGTTAGCGTTACTGTCGTTCCTCTGCCGACTTCGCTGTCGATCCTGATTGCAATATTCAGCACATCGGCAATATCTTTCGCCAGCGACAGGCCCAGACCCGAACCTCCGGTCTGGCGGGTCCGGGAAGAATCAACGCGATAGAAACGGTCGAATACTTTCGGCAGCTCGGCTTCCGGAATACCGACTCCGCGGTCCTTCACACGAATGACAGCAGGCAGCCCTTTTCCTCCGAGTGTTTCCACCTCAATTTTTTCCTCGCTGTATTTGCGCGCATTATCCAACAGGATAAAAAGCAGCTGACGAACTTTAGCTTCATCGGTTGTCACCGTCACAAATTCTGCCGATTCCACCTCAACTTTGCGTCCATATGCCTTCGAGATTACAGAAGCGGATTCGCGTACACACTTGGCCAAATCCGCTTCCGTCAGCTGCAGAGTGTCCGCTTCCGGACGCCGAGCCGACTGCAGCAGCCGCTCGGTCAGCTCTCTCATTCGCACCGATTCGGACAAAATTGCATCTACCGCCTCGTCGAACACCTCCGGACGTTCGCGTCCTCGGCGGCGAAGCAGATTGGCGTAACTCTCAATAATAGTGAGCGGTGTCTTCAGCTCGTGCGACGCATCCGAAACAAAGCGCTCCTGGCGTTCGAAATTCGTTTCCAACAGCGCAATCATTTCATTGAAAGTCCGTTCCATCTCGGCCAGTTCATCGCCCGGCTTCTGACCCGTCTCGATCTGTCGAAACGTACCGCTCTGCCGAATATCGCTCATAGTACCCGTAAGCGCCGAGATCGGCCTGATAATCCGGTTGGCCAGAACGCCGCTGGCCAGAATGGCTGGAACCATAGCGAGCAGAGCGACCAGAGCCAGTACAGTGCGCAGTACGGCCAGCCTTCCTTCCGTATCGGCAATGCTTCGGCTGATCTGCACACTCCGTACCTCGCCATCCGACCAAATGACGGGAACCGACACGCGGATATATCCGTGACCTCCTCCGCTTAGATGTTCATTATTCAGATCTTCCCGATATTCATAAGCTTCCGTAATAAAAGGATCGCCGTCACCGTTAGTAACTGCAGGAAGACTTGTGCCGTCCGGCCTTACGACTCTGAGCATTCCATCCGCCGGCACATAGGCGCGCAGCAGATCGTCCGGCGCGATCTCGGAAGCCGAGCTTGCGACTCGATCGGCAATGAGCAGCGCTTCCGCTTCGATTCGCCGAGTCTCGTCGCCGATCGCCATACGTCCAAACAGCATATAGACCGATATGCAGACCGCAGTCAGCAGGATGGCAAACAGCACCGAAGTATACAGATAGATTTTGCTTTTCAATCGCATTTCAAGAAGACTCCTTCAATACATAACCAACACCTCGAACCGTATGGATAAGCTCAGGTTGTTCTTCGCTGTCGATCTTTCGGCGTACATAACGGATATATACGTCGACCACGTTCGTATCGCCAGCGTAATCATATCCCCATACCTCCCGGATAATCTGTTCCCGACCCAGTACCTGCCGCTTATTGCGCAGAAGGAAGACAAGCAGGTCGAACTCCCTCGGCGTGAGATCGATGCGGCGTTCTCCCCGTAAGACTTCGCGGGTCTGTTCGTTCAGCCTCAAATTACCGGCGCTCAGCACCTGTTCCATCAGTTCTTCTTGAGCACGAACTCGAGCGCCAGCAGCCATGCGAACACGCAGTGACGAGCGGATCCGTGCCAGAAGCTCCTCGATCTCGAACGGCTTGGTCACATAATCGCTTGCCCCAAGATCCAATCCCGATACTTTATCTTCAATAGAGTCTTTCGCCGTCAGCAGAATGACCGGCGTCAGCGGATCGGCGGCCCGAATTCTGCGCAGTACCTCGATACCGCTGAGTCCAGGCAGCATGACGTCAAGCAAAATCAGGTCCCAGCTTCCTTCCCTGTATTTTTCAAGCCCTTCGGTCCCCGAAACCGCCCGTCCTGTTTGATAACCTTCATAACCCAACTCAATCTCCAGCAGCCGGGCAATTTTTTCTTCGTCTTCGACAATCAGTATCCTTCCGTTCAACCGTGCCACTCCTTTTTACGGGCCGCTTGTTCCATACTTTGGGCGACTTCCGTTCCATTCGTTTTCCTCATATTCTAAGCGATGCTCTGATAGTCCGCCAGAAGCGATTGTGCCGCCGGATCATTTCAGCGCAAAAAAAGAGAAGTGCATATTTCCGCACTCCTCTTGATCAGCTTTATCCACAGCCAAACTGGCTGTTCCAATCCTCATCACTTCTTAGGCTTGTCTTCAAATTCTCATCGTGTCCGGACGAAACTTTCGAATCGAAGAACGGATACGTTTGGCGTCCCAATTCTCGTCAGCTGCGCGGGTACACAGTGCAGGGAACTCTTTGTCGCTCGCATTGCGCAGAGCAATGATCTGTGCAGGGGTTAAGCGGCTGTCCAGTTCACGACCGGTTAACCGATAATAGCGAAAACTTTCTTCGGCCCGCACGATCCGGTCCTGAGTCTTCGTCGCATATACCCGGATGATCGTCACGGCCAGAAACAAGCACAGAGCCAGCCCCATTAATACCCAGGCGGGCAGCGGTTCTTCTCCTTCACGCGAAGTCCGTACCAGATTGACGATTGAAGCGATCAGTACTGCGATTGACAGAGGCAGCGTGACGAAATGATAAGGCCAATCAAAGCGCAGATTTAACTTTTTCGACGGTTTCATCCGAGTCCCCCCTTCTTCCCTCTGCTATGAAGCCGGTTATTCGCCCGGCTGCTAAGCTCTATTACACCGTTCGGCATATCGACAACCATGATCCGTTTTCTAGACGCCGGCTGGACGATCAGAGAAGGCCGCTCCTTTGCGATACTGGTTGGGAGAGACACCCATCACTTTTTTGAATGCGGTACTGAAGTAATGCTGACTGTCGTAACCGGTCTGTTCTGCAATTTCGTAAATGGACAAATCGGTCGCGTTCAGCAGCTGAATCGCTTTGCGAATTCGCATATGAGTCAGCAGCGCCACGAACGAATCGCCCAGTTCTCTTTTCAAAACACGGCTTAGATAGACAGGCGAAACCTGCAGGCTGCGGGCGAACGTTTCCAATGTCAAATCCGGATCGCTGTAGTAATCCTGAATATGCTGCCGGGCTCTGCGCACGAGAGGAGACAGCTGGGTTTCCCGATATATCGATTCCCGGCATTTCTTGTAAATGTCAGGCAGACAGCCCCAGCCTTCGGAAATCTTTTCGATATGCGCGTTAACCGCGATTTTGAGAAACTGCCTCACATTACGCTCAATCTGCGATGTGATTCCTTCCTCGGCTTCATCCCACAGCAGCAGCAGAATAAGTTCCGAAGTATCCCGAAACAGCATGCTGCGTCTGCCCTCTGCCAATTCAGATACAATGTTCTCGACTGCAAACAGATACAGCTGCCGGTCGCTTTCCCGGATGCCCGGCTGTGCAGCATCGATTTCCGGCCAACGTACAGCGCAGAGCTGAATCAGATTGTCTGTCGGGAGCTCCAGAAATTTCAGTCGATCTTCGATTTCTTCCGGACTCAGCAGTCCATCGATCCATTCCTGACCGAAGCGGGCTTTCAGAAGCGGAATATTTTTCTGAATCTGTTCGGAAGCCAGCTTCAAGTATTCGTGCTGCTTAAACTGACTGTCCAAATTTTCTTTCACCTTAGCCAATACTTGATGCAGATGCTCGGAGTTCACGGGCTTCAAAATGTAATCCTCTACGCCCAACCGAATTCCTTCCTGGGCATACGCAAATTCATCATGCCCTGTAATGATAATAAATCGGCAGTCCGGAAGCCGTTCCCGCAGCTTCTTCATCAGCTCGATTCCATTGACAAACGGCATATTCATATCGACAAGCGCAAGCTGAATTTCCAGCTCAAGCGCCAGTTCCAGTGCTTCCTCGCCGTCTTCGGCCTCCCCGACCACTTCCATGCCGAGCTCTGTCCAATTTACGGATTCCCGAAGACCTTCCCGGATAATCGGCTCGTCATCCGCAATCAGCACCTTATACAGCGGCTCTCTCATTTCTTCTCCTCCTCTTTGGCAGCCATAGCGGAATACTGCGTCAGCAGCGGATGGCACACTTCGACTTTCGTTCCTTCTCCTTCGATACTGTCGATCTTTAAGCCATATCGCTCCCCAAAAGCAAGTCGGAGTCTCGCCTGCACGTTCAGCATGCCATAGCTTCTGACGCTTGTTTCTGCCCCGGCTCCCTGGCGTTC
The DNA here is from genome assembly GCF_000378145.1 of Saccharibacillus kuerlensis DSM 22868. Lineage (GTDB taxonomy): Bacteria > Bacillota > Bacilli > Paenibacillales > Paenibacillaceae > Saccharibacillus > Saccharibacillus kuerlensis. The sequence continues at coordinate 85,330 of NZ_KB899286.1, forward strand.
GATCGCGTCCAGCGGGTTTTCCAATTTCCTGCGCAGCTCGGCCAGACGTTTTTCGTCCATACCTGCGCCATTGTCGATTACGCTGAGCACCAGACAATCTTCTCTTACAGCCACGTCAATCGTGATCGTTCCCGGACCTCTCCGCGCCTTGATCCCGTGATAGATGGCGTTCTCCACAAGCGGCTGCAGCAGCAGCTTCAACACATGGAATTCGGCGGCTTCCGCATCGATTCGCATGTCGACTGTTAAGCGTCCCTGATAACGGGTTTTCTGGATTCGCACATAGCTGCGGATATGTTCGATCTCGTCCGTCAGCGGAATAATGTCTCCTCCTTTACTGAGGCCGATACGGAACAGCTTCGACAAAGACTCCACCATCTCCGAGACCTCATCCGCTCCTTTTTTGCGGGCCATCCAGTGAATCGTATCCAATGTATTGTACAAAAAATGCGGCTTGATGTTGTCCTGCAGACTTCTCAGCTCGGCTTCCCGCTTCTGCCGCTCTTTACGTTCATTCAGACGAATCAGGTGACGAATCTCGACCAACATTCGATTAAAGCTTCGCCCCAGCATCCCGATCTCGTCACTTCGGCTGCCTTCGTATCGCACGGATAGATCGCCCGATTCCGTCTGCCGCATGAAGGCCATCAATTGGGCGATCGGATTGGAGATGGAACGCGACAGCAGAAGAGAAGCCGTGAGGGCGGATAGACAGACGAGAAAGAGGAAGCAGATCACGTAAAAATGAATCTGCCGAGCTTCGAATACCGATTCGTGAGTCAGAAACACACCTACCGTCTTCCAGCCTGTAAACGGCGAAGCCGCATAGATCAGCTGAAGCTCGCGGCCGTCGACCTTACGTGTGACTGCCCCCGATTCTTCGTTGTCAAACCATTCGGCAGGCAGTTTGCGTGTGTAAGGCTCATCCGGCACATAAATTTCTCGCCCGTCCCGGTCCAATACCATCAGATAACCTGTGCGGCCCAGCTTGACGTCACGCGCCGATTTCGAAATGGTCCACAGCTTGAGATCGATCAGCACAACTCCAATCGCACGGCCGTTATTCGGATCCATTACGGCGCGGACAACCGTTACCACTTCGTCATCCTGATAATGAACATGGGACGTCAACTGCCGACCGGATGGCTGTCCCAGAATAGTAAACAGACCTTCATTGTCGACAGCAGCCTCATACCAAGCTTCATGTGTCAGATCGGCCGTTTCGTTCGCATACATCTCGTTGCTGACATATTGTCCGTTCGCTCCGACTACCAGAATCCCAGCAATTTCAGGATACAGCGTCGTGAAATCTTGAAGGTACTGCTTAATCTCATACGATTCCTGATCCGACAGTGTCCCGCTGCCGGTCATGAGCGATCGGACCCGATTGTCGAAACCGATTAGGTAAGTCGTATTCTGCAAATTTTCCATGTCATTATCCAACGCTTGATTGACCTTGCCGATCAGTTGGATCGTATGGTCGACAGCCTGCTGCTCAAGCACGCGGCTTACTGTCCAGTTGACCAAATAACCAAGTCCGATCGACGGAAGCAGACTGACCAGCAGAAACAAAATCATTAATTGATAACGAAGCTGCAGACGGTTCAGACGAAAACGGTTGGAAAGCTTCTTTATTCGATTTGTTTGATTTGTTTGATTAGTTTGATTTGTCCGAACTTCTGATTCCGAAGTTTCATTTCGCATAATAATCATCCACATTTTCCGGTGTTACAATCGAGATCCCCGTATCAACCTCTACTGGAACAGGCGACACGACTCCTGAAGCGGCAGGCGACGGAATAGTCAGATCATGATGCAGATGGAAGAGATATTGAAGCGACCAGTATCCCATATTCCATGTTCCCTGGGCAATCGAGGCCGAGATATTCCCCTCCTTGATTCTGTCGAGCGTATCTTTGTTCGTATCGAAAGCAACGACATGCAGCTGTTCGGTTCTGCCCAGCTCCTTGGCGGCTTCCGCTGCCCCTGCTCCGCCAACCGCTTCCGTTACGAATACTCCGGCAAGATCCGGTTCTTTTTCCAGCAGAGAGCGGGTCAGATCTTTGGCTACCATGGCATCGCCTTTGTCATCTTCTACAGCTACAACCTGCATATCGGGGTAGGCCCGATCAATTGTTTCCTGAAACCCCCGGGTGCGCTCTTCGTGGTTCTGCTGAGAATACAAAGTGATAACGGCAACTTTGCCTTTCCCGCCTACAAGCTGCCCCATTTTCCTGGCCGCTGCGGCTCCCGCTTCGTAGTTGTCTGTTCCGAGAAACGAATAAGCGCGGCTTCCCGGAGCGTCGGAATCAAACAGTACGACGGGAATACCTGCGTCTACCGCTTTGTCGATCGTTCCTGCCAACGAAGCGGGATCGATCGCGGAAATCGCGATGCCTGCCGGCTTTTTAGCAATGATTTGTTCCAATACGGTAATCTGCTCTCTTGTGTCGTAACGGGTTGCTCCCCGATATTCGATTGAGACGTTCAACGTTTCCGCCGCATCTTCAAATCCTTTCAAGCAGCTTTTCCAATATTCGATCCCTGATAAAAAGGTAACCATCACATAATTCTCACCGAGCTCACCGCGAAGACGTTCCGAATGGAAAGGGTCTTCTTCGTTCGCTCCGGTCTGGTAATGCTGAACGGCATAGACGAGAAAAGCGCCGATCAGCAGGACATAGAGCAAAATTATTTTTTTCACAACTGCTTTCCTCCTTAGAGCGGTGACAATGAAACAGTAACATGGGCAGCAAACGCCGCCTTCTCAATCGCGCTTCCGCTTATTCCCCCTCTAAATGTACAAAAAACACGCAGAGAAAAAAAGAGCGGAGAGCAGCAGGCGCAAAGAAAGCCGTACCCTTCCGCATAGTTGGATCATGCGACGGATACGGCTTTCTTGATGAAACATTCGGTAATTATGCGGATCTCTTGTTTTTGTTGTAGATATCGAAGGCTACAGCGAGCAGCAGGACAAGACCTTTGATTCCCTGCTGCCAGTCGATACCGAGACCGATCAGCGACATCCCGTTGTTGAGCACACCCATAACAAGACCGCCGATAATGGCGCCGAATACGGTACCGATGCCGCCGGCAGCGGAAGCTCCGCCGATGAAGCAGGCTGCGATAGCATCAAGTTCAAAGTTGGTACCGGCTCTAGGCGTTGCCGCATTCAGACGAGCCGCGAAGATCAGGCCGCTGACCGCTGCAAGCACGCCCATGTTGACGAATACCCAGAACGTAACTTTTTTCGTTTTGACGCCGGACAATCCAGCTGCCTTCTCATTGCCGCCCAATGCATAAATGTGACGGCCCATAATCGTTTTGTTCATGACGAAAGAGTACGCGAGAATCAGTACGAGCAGCAGAACAAGAATGTTCGGAATACCTGCATAACTGGCCAGCATGAAGGTGAACAGGTTCAAAATAACCGCAACCAATACCAGCTTAAGTACGAATAATGTAGAAGAAGTCACTTCAAAGTTGTATTTGAGCTGTTCGCGGCGTCCGCGCAGCTCGTTAAGTACGTACAGCACAGTAAATGCGATACCTGCCAGAATGGCGATCATATTCGTAGCTGTGTTGGCCAGATCCGGTACAAATCCGGCACTGATCTGAGTGAATCCTCCAGGGAATGGAGAGATGGACTGCCCTTCCAGTACGATCATGGTCAATCCCCGGAACAGCAGCATGCCTGCAAGGGTAACAATAAACGCCGGAATCTTTACGTAGGCAATCCAGAAGCCCTGCCAAGCACCGATCAGACCTCCGACAACCAGGGAAGCAATAACCGCGATCCAAGCCGGCAGACCCCAGTCAACCATCATAACCGCGGAAATCGCGCCGACAAACGCAGCGATTGAGCCGACTGACAGATCGATATGACCGGTAATGATAACCAGCACCATTCCGATTGCCAGGACGAGAATATAACTGTTCTGCAAAATAAGATTCGTAATATTAATTGGTTTGACCAGCAATCCGCCCGTCAATACAGTAAACAGAATCATGATCGCTATAAGAGCGATGATCATGCCGTACTGCCGGACATTGCTTTTAAACAGTTTGCTTATCGCTTCCATCCTTAACCCCTCCAGTTTTGGTCATGTATTTCATCAGCGTCTCTTGGGAAGCCTGCTCACGGTTTACTTCTCCCGTGATTTGTCCAGCGTTCATCACGTAGATGCGATCGCTCAGTCCGATGACTTCCGGCAGTTCCGAAGAGATCACGAGAATCGCCTTGCCCTGCGCAGCCAGCTGATGAATGATTGTATAGATCTCGTACTTGGCTCCCACGTCGATTCCGCGCGTTGGTTCATCGAGAATCAGAATGTCCGGCTCCGAAAAAATCCATTTGCCGAGTACAACTTTCTGCTGATTGCCCCCGCTTAGGTTGCCTGTCTGCTGCAGAATGCTTGGGGATTTGATATTCATCCGTTTGCGCATATCTTCCGCTACAAGCACTTCTTCATGTTCGTTTACGACCGCCCGCTTGGTAATCTTTCCGATGCCGGTCAGCGAAATATTGCGCTTGATATCGTCCATCAGAATCAGTCCGTACTCTTTGCGATCCTCTGTCACATAAGCAAATCCGTTGTCGATCGCCTGACTGATCGTATTGTTGCGAATTTCCTTGCCGTCCTTGATCAGGGTGCCGCTAATATTCCGTCCGTAAGCTTTGCCGAAAATGCTCATGGCAAGCTCTGTGCGGCCCGCCCCCATCAATCCGGCAATGCCTACGATTTCCCCATGCCGAAGATTGATATTGATCCCATCGAGCACTTTGCGATCTGCGTGATGTTCGTGATAGACGGTCCAATCCCGCACTTCAAGCGCAACGTCGCCGATCTGCGGATGCCGCTCCGGGAAGCGATGGGTCATATCACGTCCTACCATGCCGCTAATGATTCGGTCTTCCGTCACTTCGTCGCGATGCATATCCAGCGTCTCGATCGTCTGACCGTCCCGCAAAATCGTAATCGAATCCGAGACTTTCGACACTTCATTCAGCTTGTGGGAAATCAGGATGCAGGTAATGCCCTGGCGTTTGAATTCCAGCATCAGCTGCAGCAGGTTCTCGCTGTCGTTTTCATTCAACGCCGCGGTCGGTTCGTCCAAAATGAGCAGCTTTACTTTTTTGGAGAGCGCTTTCGCAATTTCGACCAACTGCTGCTTGCCGACGCCGATATTGGTCACCCGCGTATTCGGATTTTCGCTCAGTCCGACTTTTTTCAGCAGTTCATTCGTCTTGACGATCGTTTCGTTCCAATCGATTACGCCTTTGCGGGCTCTCTCATTACCAAGAAAAATATTTTCCGCGATCGACAGCTCCGGGATCAGCGCCAATTCCTGGTGAATAATAACGATCCCTTTTTGCTCGCTTTCTTTGATATCCCGAAATTGGCAGGTCTGTCCATCGAACAAAATATCGCCTTCATAGCTGCCGAACGGATAGACGCCGCTCAATACTTTCATCAGCGTCGACTTGCCCGCACCGTTCTCTCCGCAGAGGGAATGGATCTCGCCCCGGCGCACCTTGATGTTCACGTTGTTCAGCGCTTTGACGCCGGGAAACGTCTTGACGATTCCCCGCATTTCTAAAAGGTATTCCGACATGACTCTCCTCTCCCTTCGCCGTTTTATTTAAGACCGATTTCGTCTTTTGTGTAGTAACCCTGATCTACGATTTCCTGCTGTACATTGTTTTTGTCGACCGAGACAGGATCAAGCAGATAAGCCGGAACGACTTTGATGCCGTTATCATAAGATTCCGTATCGTTGACTTCGGCTTCTTCGCCCCTTAGTACGCTTTCAACCATCGAAACAGTCTGTTCGGCCAGCTTGCGGGTATCTTTGAACACGGTTTGTGTCTGTTCACCGGCTACAATCGACTTGATCGAAGCGAGTTCCGCGTCCTGACCCGTAATGACCGGAAGCGGTCTGGTAGACGAACCGTACCCGATCCCTTTGAGCGAGGACAAGATTCCGATACTGATACCGTCATACGGCGACAGAACAGCGTCAAGATTCTCACTGGAGTAATAAGCACTTAGCAGATTATCCATTCGCGATTGTGCAAGTGCTCCATCCCAGCGCAGTGTTGCGATCTGCGCCATCGTCGTCTGATTGCTTCGCACGACCAGATCGCCGGAGTCGATATACGGCTGCAGAACCGACATAGCCCCGTCATAGAAGAAATAGGCGTTGTTATCGTCCGGCGAGCCGCCGAACAGCTCAATGTTGAACGGACCTTTGCCTTCTTTAAGACCAAGCGCCTGCTCGATATAAGAAGCCTGCAGTACGCCAACCTTAAAGTTATCGAATGTTGCGTAATAACCGGTATGAGGCGTGTTGCGAATCAGTCGGTCATAAGCAATGACTTCAATCCCACGGTCATGGGCTTTGCCGATGACATCGGTCAGCGTGTTGCCGTCTACCGCTGCAATCACGATAACGTCGACACCTTTCGTAATCATGTTCTCGATCTGCGAAATCTGATTTTCCACTACGTCTTCCGCATATTGAAGATCTGTCTTATAGCCTTTTTCCTGGAACAAACGCGCCATATTTTGACCATCCGCTACCCAGCGTTCCGACGATTTGGTCGGCATAGCCAGCCCGACATATCCCTTCTCCGCGCTCCCTGCGCTGCTCTCTGCAAGATTACAGCCCGTCACGGCGAGCATTAACAGGATGGCCAGCAGAAGCGCCGCATATCTTTTCATTCCGAGTCCTCCCCGTCTTCCGTTATAGATAGCGCTTTCAAGTTATTCGCGCTACCTTGTTTTTTTGTCGAACTCAGCATAACACCGCTTTCAATAGGGGGTCTTTATACGAAACCGCATCTTTTTTATAAAAATCGGACTTTCCTGCTTGATCTCTCTTGCTCATACGAAAAAAGGCGCTCCGCATACGCGGAACGCCTTAAAGTTGGCTGCAATCATTTGAAATCGAGCAGTCCGATCGAATGAAGGAAGATCAGGATGATCAGCAGCGGACACACATAACGCAGCAGGAACATCCAAGCCCGATAGAGCCCTCCCGTAAGACCTGCTTCTTCACCGGCACGCTTCCAGGCATATCCCGTGAACAGCGTAATAATCAAGCCGCCGATCGGCATCAGGATATATGAAGTCGAAAAATCGAACAGGTCGAAAATTGTTTTGCCGAACAGGTAGAAGCTGCTCAGCGGGCCGCTCGTTCCTTCCACCGACAGCGCCGACGGCACGCCGAGCAGGAAAGCGAGTGACGCCATAATGATTGCTGTCTTTTTCCGGCTCCAGTTCCACTGCTCTCTTGCATAGGCAACCGGCACTTCGAGAATCGATACGGCAGAGGTCAGCGCCGCAATGGCGAGCAGCAGGAAGAACAATCCGCCGAACAGGAAGCCCAGCGGCATTTGTGCAAAAGCGGCCGGAAGCGCAATAAACGCAAGACCGACACCGCTTGCCGGCTCCATACCAAACGCGAATACGGTCGGGAAGATGACCAGACCCGCGACAAAAGCGTACAGCAGGTCACCGAATCCGATCGCCAGCGCCGCCTTGCCGAGCGACTGACTCTTCTGTACATAAGAACCATAAGTCAGCATACAGCCCATACCCAGAGACAACGAGAAGAACGCGTGTCCAAGCGCAATCAATACCGATTCCTCACTCAATTTGGAGAAATCTGGTCTCAAGAAAAATTCCACGCCTTCCATCGCGCCAGGCAGAGTCAGCGCACGGACCATTAGAATCAGCAGAATGATCATGAAGCCGGGAATCAATATCTTGTTGAATTTCTCAATACCGCTGGATACGCCTCTCGCGATAACGAACCCAGTGATCGTCATGATGACCGCACTCCAGAATACCGGCATATAGCCGCCCGCGAATCCGAGAAACGCCGCCGCATAATCCGTTCCAGAATCCGACAGGGCTCCAGCGAACGACTGAATCATATAATGTACTGTCCAGCCTGCTACTACGCTGTAGTACGACATAATCAGGAATGCCGTAATGATCGAGATCAGACCGAACCATTTCCAATGCTTTTTGTTTGTGAGATTGAAGAGCGATGCGGAAGCATTGCCGCGTCCTCCGCGCCCGATCGTCATTTCCGCCAGCAGGATCGGAAGACCAACAATGACCAGACAGAGAATAAACAGCAGGAAAAAGGCCGCCCCGCCGTGCGCTCCTGTAATATAAGGGAATTTCCACATGTTGCCGAGCCCGACAGAACTGCCGATCGCCGCCAAGATGAATCCGCCTTTGGAAAAGCCGACTCCTCCTTCACCGGGTCTTTCACCACTGCTTCCCGCCTTTTTGTCTAAACCTTTCATACGCCAACCTCTCTTCACTCGATTTCTATAATTCGGATTTTTATTTCCTCATGTTAGCGAATCGACATCGGGTTGTCCACAGTTTTTATTTTCCATAGTCAATAGCAAAACGAAAATATAACAATATCGATTCCTTCTTTTTGAAGGAACGTAAGCTTGATTTCAATCTTTTTGATAAACCATAAAGAAGGGAGCGCGAAGTTGAATCAGGCAGCGCTAAGAACAAAGCAAAAAGGAGCGGAAAGTTTTCCGCTCCTTTTTCTTTCAAATTGAAGTAGACAGTTTGTAATTAGGGAACAGGGATCGCTTATTCTTCTGCAGCTCTGCCTGCTTCTGTTCTGCCGCCTGCTGCACTGCCAAGCCCTGCCCGCTCGCGCGACGTTTCGCGTCCTGCACCAACCGGATGCAGACTGCCGGCAAGTCCAAGTCCCATCGCCGGCATATTGACATAAATCGACTCGCAAGCTCCGCTCTCTACCAAGTAGGTCTCGTGATAAATTCCGACCGCTTCGCCGGCTCTTGCCTTGCGATTGAAATCTTTCCAGGCTTTCAGATGGTTTGCCCCGCCCCGTGCATACTGCTCCAGCTGATCATACGAGCGCCAGTACTGTACGATCGAGACTCCTCTTCCCGACATAAAATACATCGCATCGAGAAAACCCAACTCCTTATTTGCGTACAGCTCCTTAAGCATAGGACCCATAGCCTGAAGAACCGGCAGCCATTGGCGCACCGCCAACCACTTATTGATACGAACCCCAATAATAAATACGACAAATGGACCTTCAATCTCCGCCGCCATACGACCTGGTATTACTTTCCCCATTCTTGTCGCCTCCTCGAAACATGTCTTCAAATTTGAAGAAATACTGTAGGATCGGTACGCAAACTCATCGTTTTTTGAAAAAGGAGCTGCTTCGACGTTCAAGCCCAGTTTGGTTCTCAATAAAGCGGCCCAGCGTTAGAGATAAAGTCTGAAGTCGATTGGCAGTTTCCGCATATGCTGCAGTTCAGTCTTTTTCCAAGCGACTCAGATGCAGTTCATAGAAACCTTGGATATCGCGGGAAGCGTATAATCTTGCTGTCAAAAAAGCTCCGTAAAATACGGTCGACAACAGCTTGACGGCGTCATCTACCGCAAGACTTGGATCAAGCGTTCCGTCCTGCTCCGCTTCCTTCATACAGCGGTGAAATAAAAAAGGCAGTACAGGCGTCTCGCTTCCCTGTTCTTCATTTCCGGAAAACAGCAGATGAACCTCAGCTTCACTGAGCTCCGGCATGAGCGGATGCATGTCTTTCTCTGCCAAAAAAGCAATCAGACTCGGCATAACGCCAGGCACGATCTCGTTCCATTCCGCCACGCTGTTCAGCAGATGACGGATTCCGTTAAACCCTCTCTTACCGGCCTCGTCAATTTCCAATATGCGATTAGTCAGCCAAACACGCATAAAATAGACCAGCAGCGCCTCCTTTTGCGGAAAACACTTGAAAAATGTTACTTTCGAAACTTCCGCTTTCCGGCAAATTTCATCCACCATAATTTCGCTAAATTTGCGTTCCTTCATCAATGACAGTCCCGCTTCATAGAGAGCAATCTTCGTTCTTGCTTTTTTGACCTCTCGCAGCGAGTAAGAACTTTTCTCCAACCTTGCTCTTCCTTTCCACATCGAAAAATTAACTTAACTCTTATTCATTAGTTTACTCAAGTTAATCTAATATGCAAGACTTTTATTTCTGTTTTGAATTTTTATTATTGCTGCTGCAGTATACGGCAATTAAAATAAAAAGACTGCAAAGATCGTTGTATGGCTTTGCCACTGCCATTGCAGGCACTTGTTTGGATCAACAACGAAAGCGAGGCTGCATAGTATGCCAAAAAGAACACTGGCGATCAGCGACATTCATGGCGAACTCGATTTGCTGGATCGCCTGTTGGATCATATCGAATATGATCCGGTATCCGACCAGCTCGTTCTGCTTGGAGATTACGTCGATCGGGGACCCAAATCCATGCAGACGCTGGAGCGAGTAATCGAACTTCGTGCCAAAGGTGCCATTGCGCTAATGGGCAATCATGAAGATCTGATGCTTCGTGCTCTAGTAAGCGGGGGCGAAGAGGATTGGAAACGCTGGGTCGTCCGCAATGGGGGCTGTGCCACGCTCCAAAGCTATGGCTTCTCCGATCATGAACTGCGTATTGAAACGGGCGAAGCCTATAAGCGTCCGGCATTGAAATCCGCAGCGCTGGAACGACACCTGGACTTCGTTCGCAGCTTAGATCGTTATTATGAAACGGATGATTGCCTGTATGTCCACGCCGGCATCCAACCCGGCCGGACCGCTGCCCAATCCGATCCGATGGAACTTCTCTGGATTCGCGAGGAATTCCATCGGGGTTACGACGGCACCAAGACGGTCGTATTCGGGCATACCCCAACCCGGAGCCTGCACCGTGATCCCGATAATGACGGCATCTATTACGGAGCCAACCGGATTATCGGGATTGATGGCGGTGCAGCGTTCGGCGGCCAACTGAATGCAATCGACATGCAAAGCGGTAAAGTTTTTTACGTTAAGGCCGATCTACTGCATTAAATACAAAAAGAGAAACAGAACAAGGGCAAAGCATTTCTCCTCGCTCCTTACACATCAAAAACCCTCTCCGCCAATAAAGGCAGAGAGGGTTTAAACATGTCAAGTTTGATAAACGATCTACTGACAAACGATCTACTGACAAACGATCTATTCGAACTAAAACTCCCGCGGCTGACTAGGCTGTACATCCGGCGGATTCACCGGTTGGATCTCGGGCATATGACCCGGCTGAATGTCCGGTGGATTCATTGGCTGGATCTCGGGCATATGTCCGGGCTGGACACCGGGAATTTCACCCGGTGTGACTTCAGGCCGATTCGGCTGAACACCGGGCATATCATCAGGATCAAATTCCGGCGTTTGACCAGGTTGTACGCCCGGCGGCTCAGCAGGAATGATCTCCGGTTCTCTGGTGGGCTCTACGCCCGGTGGCTCGTTCGGCGTTATTTCCGGAGAAGTTCCCGGAACGAAGCCCGGCGGCTCCTCCGGCTGAATTTCCGGCTCAGAAGCCTGCTGCATACTTGACGGTGCTGGAGCGTTAGACGCGCGAACAATATAGTAATCTCCATGCTCACCAATATCCTGTCTCATTGTGTCAGCCTCCCTGTTTATCGAAATGGCATTTCCTGAAATCAGCATTCGGTGATCTGCAAATGGAAAGTCTTTTCAATTGACAAATCTTATAAAAAGTCCTGCAAGGCTTATTACCCGTTTGCATTCCTCACGCACTTACCATTCATGCCAAACTCCAGGGCCATCGACCTGAACGATCGATTTTTTTTGCGTGCGACCGTGGTTGAAGCTCATCGTACGCAGCTCATAGCCCGGAGTCTCGAGCGGCAGCAGCTTTTTCCATTTCGATACGGGATGAGTCGGCTTGCCTGGACGTGACATATCGACGAGAACCAAGTCTTTGTGCAGCATATTTAAGCATTGTCCCAATGTCAACGAAGATGGAGTCGGGATGTCGGAAGGAAATTCTGGTTGGATACTCATGATGATTTCTCCTTTATTTATAAAATGAAACTGACGAACAGTTAATCTGTCTACCATGGTAATACAGACCTAAATTATACCATTCAATAACAAAAATTACGAAAGAAACCGATACGTTTGCTCTTAAAGCTGACGGGTTAATGAACGTTCAGGAAGACCCATTGTGTAAATTTAGACACAGCGCCAAAAAAGGAAAATTGGTCAAGGAGGAAAATTGGTCGAGGAGGAAAGATTATGTGGAATGCCTTGATGTGGGGCGCAATCTCCGCTTCCGCCGTAGTATTAGGCGCATTAGCGGCTTTGTTTTTGAATATTAAGAAAAGGTACATCGGCTGGATCATGGCTTTTGGCGTCGGTACACTGATCGGAGCGGCGGCTTTTGAATTGCTCGGCGACGCTCTGGAAGACGGCGGACTAATGGCGACCGCGATCGGCTTTGCCGCCGGCTCACTCGTTTATACCGTCTTCGACCTACTGATCTCCCGGCGCGGCGGATCAAACCGTAAGCGCTCGGGCAAAGACACTTCAGGCTCGCAGGCAGCTGGCGAAGCGGACCAAAGCGGCCTCGGCATTTTTGCCGGAACCGTAATGGACGCTATTCCGGAGTCGATCATGCTGGGAGCAAGCTTACTTGCCGGCAAGGGGGTCAGCGTAGTTCTTGTTGTATCAATCTTCGTCAGCAACATTCCGGAAGGATTATCGAGCACAGTCGGATTGCAGAAAAACAATTACTCGCGCGGTAAAATTTTCGTGATGTGGGGTTCCGTCCTGCTGGTCTCGGCTCTCGCTTCGATGGGCGGTTATCTGTTCCTCGAGCAGCTGCCCCTCGAAATGAAAGCGGCGATCGGCGCTTTTGCCGGCGGAGGCATTATCGCGATGCTCTGCTCCACTATGATGCCCGAAGCATTCGAAGAAGGCGGACCGCTTGTCGGCTTCATCGCTTCCATGGGACTGCTGACCGCAATCCTGCTTGATACGCTCTCATAAGATAACGAGAGGCGTTCAAGCTTGCTTGATCCGTTCTCGGTTGTACGTTATATTACTGTCACTCTGCCTTTCCTCCGGGAAAGGTTTTTTCTTTCCACAAATTCAGATACTCAAGGTAAGTGTACATTTCAGAACTCATTCGGTTTACTTTTTTCAAAAATGATGATACCATTCATTTCATCAATCTGGAATCCAGATCGTTTTGATTCCAGATTGATTTGAATCCAGATTGATTTGTTTATAGATCATTTCTCAAAATTTAAACAGAAGCGGGGGGAACAGTTATGACTTCAGGTCAGGAACCTAGCAACAAAGTTCTGATTATCAATGAAAAACAGAATAAGCTCCTGCAGAGCGCCCTGCGTATCAAGATTATGCACGCACTGTCCAAGGAAGCGATGACGTCGAAGCAGGTTGCCGATCTGCTGCGCAAAACGCCGGGAAACGTCCATTATCATATTCAGCGGCTGTACGAAGGCGGACTGCTTGAATTGACGGATACCCGTAACGTTGCCGGCATCGTAGAGAAGTATTATTTTGCTACAGCATCGCAGTTTCATTTCCCCGGATCTGCCGAGGGTGAAGCTTGGGAAAAAGACGATGAGGCTTGGACGGGAGGCGGTTCTTTTTCCGAGTATCATGCCACTCGCCTCGACCTGTCCGAGGAGGAAGCCGTGCAGTTTTCCGAGGAGCTAAAATCCTTGTTTGATAAATGGGAACGCAATACGGTAGGCGGGCAGGAATACGGCGTCACCGTTCGTCTTGGACGAATCGATGAAAGAGAGGGCGGCTGAGCATGCTATCCGATATTGATAAAAATCCGGCAGTCGAAAATTCGATCGAGTCCCGGCTGTCCGTCTTTCTGTCTCCGATCCGAAAATCGAAAGCTTTTACCTATCTCTGGCTCGGTCAATGGATTGCTATGCTCGGCAGTTCGGTGTCCGTACTGATTCTGCCGCTTGTCGTCTATTCCCTTACAGATTCGTCGACGGCGCTTGGACTGGCTATGACCTGCTATATGCTGCCGAACATTCTCGCTCTGCCTTTTGCCGGGTGGATTGTGGATAAGACCGACCGATTGAAACTTGTGATGCTCAGCAACGGAGTACGATTGTTCATTATGCTGCTGGCCGCCATTTCTATTTTCAACGGGAGCATTACACTTGAGCGGTTGTATGTTGGTCTGGTGTTTTACGGGATGATGGAAGGTGTGTTCAATCCCGCTTATTCTGCTCTGCGCGCCGAAATTTTCACGCCGGACATTCGCAATGCCGCCAACGCGCTGAGTCAGCTCAGTATTCAGGGCGTTCGGCTGCTCGGTCCGGCTCTCGGCGGTATGCTGGTCACTGCCGCTTCTCCGGGAGCCGGTTTTGCACTTGATTCCATTACATATCTTCTTTCGCTGTGCTGCTTTATGATGCTGGGACGAGTTCTTGCCGCTCAACGAAGACATCGTCAAGCTGGCTCCCCGACTCTTGACGGCGCTGCGATTACTGGTGAAGCGGCAGCGCTGATCGGCGCGGACAGTGCCGCTAAGACGTCGATCGAACCGATGGCAGGAACGATGATGACCGAAGACTCCGTAATCAACCATAGACCTGGCGCAGACCACAGCAGTTCCATCGACAGTTCCTCCAGAACTTCTGCCGACGCTTCTGCTGGTGCTTCTGGCGGTGCTTCTGCTGGCGGTGCCTCTGCTGGTGCTTCGCTCAACGATGCTGGCGCATCTTCGGTCCGTACAGGCTTTGCCGCCGAGATTATGGAAGGCGTTCATGTGCTCCGGGGACTGCCTTGGCTGTGGATTACAATCATCGCCTTCTCCCTGCTGAATATTTGCTATACCGGCATCGTCGCCGTCATGGTGCCTTGGTTGTTCAAAGTTCATCACGGTTTATCGCCATCTGTCTACGGCATCGCCATGGCGGGTACGGCGGTCGGTGCCATCGCGGCTGCACTCCTGTTCGGATCAAAACGCAGCTGGAAACGCCGCGGTCTTGTCGCCTACGGCGGCGCGCTGCTGGGCGGAGTTGCCCTCCTGCTGCTATCGGTAATTAACTGGGTACCAGGACTGGTTATGGCTATGATGCTTGAAGGCTTCGGCATGATGATGTTCATGATTATCTGGGAGATCAGTCTGCAAGAGCTGGTTCCTGCCGAAAGCTTCGGCCGGGTCGCAAGCCTTGATCTGCTCGGCTCATTCGCTCTGCTTCCGGTCGGCTACTTGATTGTCGGATACCTCGCCGATACAATCGGTGGTATTCCAACAATCGCAATCTTTGCCTGTGCCGGTATTGTCATCCTGCTAACGGCACTGTGTTCACCACATATTCGGAAATTCGAATAGAGACAGGGCTTCCAGCAGCTAAACAAGCATTTAAAGGATGGATCGACTGTGAACAGTGAGCAGTGCACAGTGAACAATCTGCAATCTGCAATCTGCAATCTGCAATCTGCAATCTGCAATCTGCAGGCTAATTATCGGGCTGCTCAGTTATTCAGTTATTCAGAGATTTAGAGATTTAGAGCCTATACATAAACCTATTTCAGCTAGATCCGAAAGAGTTTATTGAAGGTGGAAGAAGAACAAAAGAAAAATAAGTGCGCCCTTACACTTATTTTTCTCAAATTTTTAACTTTCGCTGAAATAAGTGCTCCCATACACTTATTTCAGCGTTTTTCTGTTTTTAACGGTACTTTCATGTTAAATAGTTGCACCTGTGCACTTATTGTACGATTTAGCGAGCTTTTGCAGAAAATAATTGCATATAAGCACTTATTGGGCTTTACATTGAATCTTATTGATCGGATTTTATTAATCAAATCTTATTAGGATTCAAGGGTTCCATACAAAAAACGTTCCGCCGGCATCGCCGAATGGAACGTTTTTTCGTACAGCCCAAAGCCGCATTCACATTCAAAACCGAGTTCATATCCGAATCGGCATAACCAGTCAGATTTCTCTGCGATCGAACAGCAGAATCTGGGCTGTTGTCAGCACGGTTCCACAGCCGAGCAGAATGCCGACGCCCATTGCCAACTGAGCGTAAGCAATTTCCGATCCGATCACCGTCTTATACAGCACTGTATACTCGGTCAGCAGCATCGGCGCCGCTGCCGGAAACAGCAGACCGGCTCCATTCAGTACCAGCAGAAGCAGAACACCCAACAGGAAGCCGGAAGTCGCGCTTCGGGCAAGTGTCGAAGCGAAAGCGGCAGCCGCACTGATGGCGGCAGCCGGCAGCAGCGTTACCGCATAAGCGCCAAGCACGGTAAGCAGGCTCAGATCGCCAAGCCCGGCACCCGACAGCAGCGCCGCCGCAAGCGACAGTACCAGCAGCAGAGCCAGAAGACCTACCTGATAAATGAGTATGGCAGCGATCTTGCCGACTGCCAATGCGGGACGGCTTACCGGACGAGTGAGCGGGATCTTCAGCTCGCCGCGCTCCCGCTCTCCGGCAAACAGATCAGCCGCAAGCATACAGGCTGTCAGAGGAAGCAGCACGTAAGCCGCAAGTGACAACAGCGTATACGGCAGATTTTCCGGCGAGAAGCGGATCACGCCGCCTGAACGATTCGTAAGCAGAACAATCAGAGGCAGCAGAGCCACAAGTACCGGAACGGCTCGATACTTGAATTGGGCGATAATCTTTCGCAGTTCAACTTCTGTCGTACGAGCGACCATTGTTCCCCAAGAAGGTTCGGTACCGCTTTTGTTCTGAGCATTGGCATCGACATAATCAGAAGCGGAATTTCCTATCCCATAAGGCTTCTTCGCATTTGTCTTGGCAGTCGTTTCGATGACGCTCCCTGTTCCCGATCCGGCGTCCGACTCCATATAAGATTCGGCCGTTCCGTTTCGCTGCTTATTCATATCGCCTCTCTCCCTTCTCCATTTGTCATTCTTAAGTAATAGCGTTCGAGACTGCCGTAACGCTCCAACACTTCGGCTACCGGCATTCCACCTTGCAGCGTACCTTCCCGCAGCACAACCACATGTGTGCAGAGCTGCTCCATTTCATGCGCAAGATGGCTGGACAGCAGCACCGCGCATCCTCTAGCTCTCTCCTCGAGCAGCAGTTCCCGGAACAAAGCTGCACCTTCGATATCCATGCCGTTTGTCGGTTCATCCAGTACGAGCAGGTCCGGCCGGGGAAGCAGTGCGGCCGCCAAGGCCAAACGCTGCTTCATGCCCATCGAGAATTTCCGGACTTTATCACGGCGGTAAGGCAGCAGCCCTACCCGTTCCAACAACGGCTCCACCGTTTTCGCATCGAACCTGGGATAGAAGCGGCCGGTCAGCAGTAAGTTCTGTTCCGCCGTTAAGTAGGGATACAGGCCGGGCGTCTCGATCATACAGCCTGTCCGGGCCAAAATGGCAGGCAGTTCCTCCAACGGATTCAGACCAAACAGCGAAATTTCTCCGGCATCCGGTCTGATTAAGCCCGTCATCGCCTTCATGGCGGTCGTCTTGCCGCTGCCGTTCGGGCCCAGCAGGCCGAGAACCTGACCCGCTTCAACTTCCACACTTAAGTTCTCTACACCACGGCGGCCGGCATACTTCTTCGTCAGGTTTTCGATACGAACGATGGTCATGTTATCTCCTCCTTATTCGAATCGGTCGCTGTCCAAGCCGCCGTGACCGAACCCATGAGATCCTGCCATTTCTTCAAGCTCCTTGACTGTTTGTCCCGTCACATCGATATCCTGAGGTACTGTCGTGCCCAGCTCGCCGATTATACTGTCCATCGAAGCTTCAAGTTCTACCTTTTGACCATTCTCGTCCAGGCCCGATACAACGATTGTCGTAGTTAACGTGCTGATCGCTCCATTCTGCACACCAGCATCAAGGCGGACACTTTCCACACGGCTGTCAGAGACGATCGGGAACAGCGCTTTGGAATCGAAATCTTTCCATTCCGACTGCCACTCAGCTTCTTCGTTCAGACGATTCTGCCCTTGGTGCGCTCCCGCTTCCAGCACTGCGTTCATAGCCAGGTTTGCCAATTCCGGAATTTGTGCACCTGTCAGACTGAGCGTGATCGTGTCTCCGTTTTGTGTAAAGCGATTCTTAATGTCACCCAACAGCAGGTCGCTTGCCGCTTCTGCAAGACGTACCGCGCTCGGTGACGAATCAAAGCGCTCCTCTTCCAACTCTTCCGGGTTTATCGCTGCGGAGTAATACTGATCGCCTTTGCGCAGAATCACTTTACCGTCTTCTGTTGCCTGCTCCACTTCAAGCTTTTGTCCGCCGACTTCAAATTGTCCCAGCGAGTAGCTTTCTTCGCCCGATTTCTGCACTTCAAACTGCCCGCTCGCCGTTACCTTGCCATTCTGCCGAATTTCGATCGTCGAATTCATTGTCGAGTTGTCGATTTCCATAGTTTGAACTGCAGCGCTGCGGAAGTGCTCGTAAGCATTTCCGTTCGCATAAGCTGCCGCGCCGAGGCTTCCTGTTACAATCATGCCTGCCGCCATGACTCCGATCGTTTTGCTGCGCATGCTTTTTTTCATCGTTCATCTCTCCCTGTTTTCGATTTAGTTTCTGATGCCGCTAGCTTTTGTTGAACGCTTTTTATTACTGTTTCCTTGGTACACCCTTATCCTACAGCCGTGAAATAAACTGCCCGCGCATACTTTCTAAACAAAAGTTAAACCGTTCCTAAATATTCCATATATCCAATAAAAACGAAAAGAGCCCGACGCATTTTCTGCGCCGAGCTCTTTAATCTAATCTGCTTGGATACTGCTACCGATACTGCTATTGCTATTGATACTGCTATTGATACTGCTATTGATACTGATAGCGATGCCAATACTCACGCCTTCAACCGGTATCCCGCTCCCCACACCGTCTGAATGACTTTCGGATCACCGGGGTTGTCTTCGATCTTTTCACGCAGCCGATTGATATGTACAGCTACCGTCGCACTGTCGCCGACGGCATCATATCCCCAAATTTTCTCATATAATGTCTCTTTGCTGAGCACCATATCGACATGCTCGACGAGAAACAGCAGCAGCTCATACTCCTTGTTTTTGAGCGACAGCTCCTCATCTCGAACATACACACGGCGGGACTGCGGACGGATCGTGATCTGGCCGACTTTCAATTCGCTGTTTACCGCCGAGGCTCCACCGCTTCGGCTGCGCAGACGCTCATACTGGGCAAGATTGGCTTTGACACGCGCCACCAATTCTCCCGGCGAAAAAGGTTTGACAATATAGTCGTCTGCGCCCAATCCCAGTCCACGCACTTTGTCGATATCTTCCTGGCGCGCTGTCACCATCAGAATGGGAATGTCCACGGTCTCTCTCAGTTTGCGGCATACAGCGAATCCGTCTGCGCCCGGCAGCATGACATCCAGCAGAATCAGATTGAACTCTCCGCTGCCTCCGCGCTGAATCCCTGCCGGTCCGTTGTCGACGATCTCTACCTCGTATCCGTTAATTTCCAAGTAATCCCGTTCAATTTCCGCAATAGCACTGTCATCTTCAACGATCAATATTTTTGAGTTTGTCGTATCCAATCTCTTACTCCTCCTTCTTCTTTTGAACAGGCAGTTCAATCACAATTCGCAGACCGCCGCCCGTCCCATGTTCCGCTCTGATGCTTCCGTCCATAAAAGCAATCGCCTTCTCCGAGATCGCGAGACCCAGGCCGCTTCCCCGGTCCGGACTGCTGCGCGAGGCGTCGCCCCGGTAAAAGACATCGAACAGCTTCGGCAGCGCTTCATCGGTAACACCGGGACCGTCGTCTTCCACTTTAATCCGCAATCTGCCGCCGGCCTCTCTCGCTTCGACCGACACGGTAACGTCTTCGCGTTCTTTGTATTTCATACTGTTCTCGACAATGTTGGCCAGCACCCGCCGGAACTGAACAGGATCGGCATACAGCATCAGTCCTTCTTCAAGTTCGCCAAACGATACCCGCAGTCCCTGTTCCGCATGCTCTTCGGCTGCCGCAAGGAAGAAAGTTTCCAGCTGTTCGCGCGGATCGAAGTATTCGGGATAATTCGGATAGTCGCCCAGATCCATTTTTGAAAAAAGGAACAGCCGGGACACCATATGGTCGATATCCTCTGCCTTGGTCTTGATCATTGTCACGTAGCGGCGCTGCGACTCCGGGTTGCTTGCGACTCCATCCAAGAGCCCCTCGGCATATGCCTTGATTGAAGTCAGCGGAGAACGCAGATCATGTGAGATGCCTGCCATTAACTCTTTGCGGTTCAGTTCCTGCTTCTGTACGGCCCAGACCGACTCCTTCAGCCGGCCCGCCATCTCATTGAAAGCTTCACATACCGGCCGGAATTCGTCTTTGCGTGTATATTGAATGCGGTAATCCAGATTGCCATCCCTGATCTGCGTCACACCATCTGCCAGAATCTGCAGCGGATGCCGAATCTTCTGGAAAACAAAACGAGTCAGAAAACGGCTGGTGAAAAAGACGACCGTGAACATTCCAAGCAGCAGGCTCAGTGGAATCCAGCCGCTTCCCCTGTCATCCTGATCCGCCGGACTGGACGTCTCTCTCGTACTGAACAGCTCAATCCGGTAAGTCTTATTTGTAACCGAATCGCTTACTTTTTTCACATACAGTTCGTGCCCGTCCTTTCCTACGATTCCCGTTCCGCCGAGCGCCTCCAGCGCTTGAGTCAATTGAGGATCGACAAAAACCTTTTTCCCGAGCGAGTAACGGAGGGAGCCGGTTTGATTGTCGATATCCGTCTCCGAAGCCGATTCAGAAGCGGAACCGCCTGAAGGAGTCGTGACTGTGTCCGTTTCGTAGATTCTCAACGCCATATCGTTTTTTTGCAGCAGGCGTTCAATGCGTTCGACCAGAAAGTCCAACTGCATGACTTCGGAAGCGTCGGAATTTTGGAGAAGCTCTTGAGACGCTGCCATAACGGTATCTCGTCCCTCGTAATAATCGTTGCTGTTTCTAAACTCATAGCCGAAATTCATCCAGAGCAGAAACGTGCCAAGAATTGACAGCATGATAGCAAGCACGATAGGAATAACAATCATCAGAATATTAGATATGAACAGCCTTCTTTTAATCGTCATGGGTGATCTCCTGTGTGGGTTGGGTACGATGCATGCCGATGTTCCGATACCGCGGCCGCTTCCGATCGGATCACAGACGCGCGGATCAGGCAAATCGGGTAAACGGAACAAATCGGCAGATAGGACTAATCAGTAAATAGGACTAATTGGATAGATCGTTATGGTCAGATAGGCTTCGTGCGTTTTCGTTACTTGAATGATAGCATGCGGGGATAACGCTGGGGTAAACAGGATTTTAACAAAACATAAACTGGGTGAAAGAATGCGGTGGAAGAAAGCGACAGAAAAAGATTCGGCAGCGGATTTCCAGCAAATGGCGGCCTATGCTATACTTTTTTTATTTACAAGTGACCGAGCGACGAAGAACGTCCTTTTGGCTTTTGGCCGAGAGGGCGTTTTTTTGCGTTCAGTCTAATTAAGGGTGGGAAATGATTGAATGGATAAAAAGGGAACTACGACTGCTGCCGAACCGCTGTCCGAATTCGAAACTGCCCACGCGATCTTCTTGGAGCAGCATCTAAGCCGTCGTTCCGGCGAACGCCGGGGAAGATTGGAGCGAGGGCATCAGTATGCTGAAAAACTGTTTTTACAAAACGTTTGGTGGCCGCTGTTTGGCAGCCTGAAGCATTTGCATCCCGAGTATGAAATTTACGATTGGAACCGTCGCTCGCAGTTTCTCGACTTTGCTTTTCTTCCGGAAAGCGGCGGGCGGATCGGCATCGAATGCGACGGATTTCAAAGCCATATTAAAGACATGGATCGCGAGAAATTCAGTTATGCGCTGAATCGCGATTCGTTTCTCACCGGTCTGGGTTGGAAAATGCTGCACTTTGCTTTCGATGATATTCAGCGCCGCCCCGAGGTATGCCGAATGCTGCTGCAAATGAGCGCGATGCCGATGATAGTGGGTACGTCTGCGTCAAAAAGCCCGGGAGTGAGAGGAAACGAGGTGCTGACGCCCATGCAAAAGGATGTGCTTCGATTCGCCTGGCGTCTGGGCAGAGCGATTCGGCCGAAAGATGTGATCGAGACCTATCGGATAAATTTCCGCACAGCTCGCTCCCTTTTGAACAGCTTAGTCGAGCAGAGCCTAATGAAACCTGTAGGCAGCGGTAAATATGTACGCTATTACGAAGTCGTCGGCGGATTTCCAAAATTCCTTATCGAATAGTTGGACGAACAATATGGATGAACAATAATTTAATAGCCCGCTCTCTTTGTTAAAAATAGAGGGAGCGGAATCTTTCTATGCTGAATGAAGATCTAATTAGATGAAGATCCAATCAGCTTACAGCAAATTCAAGTAGGAGACGAAGTCAATCAAAGTTGTGGGTGAAGCAAGATGAAATAAGATGAAATTGTGGACGAAGCGAATTGAAGTTGTACTCTATGCAAAATTATTGGGTTCAGCACGGCCAATTAGGTTTCGAAGTTGTATGAACTACAGCATTTTTAAAGCAATTACGCTTAAAAAATCATTTTTGCATCAAAAATATTGCACTTTCTGCAGCTTACGGCTCAAAAGTGGACTTATGTATGCAAAATGTTGTACTGGCTGCAACTTTCTCTACTTGCTTCTGATTGCGCCTGCTTGCTTCTGTTTCTATTTGCTTCTGTTGGCAGATAGGCTTGCCGGATGTCGATTTATCAGGCGACTCGCAGCAGCTCCATATTTTCTATGAACTGCTGCAAAAATGTACGAGACTTAAAAATAGCGGAAACTACAAATCCGGCTTGTTCGCTGATTTCGAATCCCATTCGTCTATAAAAAAAACGGACAGGTCCGCTTCTGCGGCCTGTCCGTTTATCTTGTCCGTTTATCTTGTTCGTTCATATCGTCCGTTCATATTGAAGTGCCGCGATGTTTTCGAATCCTGTTCCTATAGGCTGCACGCTTCAAGCCACAAGCTGCAAACCGCAAGCTTCAAGCTTGGGAATCGCGCGGCTGTTCCGTCCCAAATCCGGAACGGGCGATGACTGTGTACATGCCGATCAATACGACAGCAATCACGAATGCGATCAAGCTGTACAGCGCGACTCTTCCAAGACCGAGCGCCTGTAGACAGCGTCCACCATACACGATCAGCACATAGGCAGCAGCTACTGCGGCGACGAAAGACCCCAGCGCGATCGCTTTCTGCCTGGGTGTCGAACGACGCCGCACATCGGCGATCTCTTTCCTGTGCCTTACGACTCGCAACGCGATATAAAGCAGCAGCAGCGGCATCGTATACGCATTCTCCAAAAAGAACAGACTGATGCCCATCAAGGCAATCAGGACCCAGGTGATCGACATAAAGTAACGGTAAAATTTCGCCATTTGGCCTCCTCCTTTTTGTCTCGGGAACAGACTTTTTGCAGGAGTCGACTTGGCGATGATTATTCCTGCACCGGCCGCAGGCTGCCTTCCGGCATCTCTACGCGCGGATTGGTGTCTGCTTCATAGTCGACACCGTCGGTCTCAAAACCGAACAGCTGGAAAAACTCCTTACGGTACCCTTCCAAATCGCTCAGCTGACTGATATTGTCCGACGAGATCTGCTCCCAAATATCGGCAACTTCCTCCTGTACATCGCTGCGCATTTCCCAATCGTCGATGCGGATGCGGCCTTTTTCGTCGACCGGCACTTCTCCTTCACCGTACAAACGCTCTGCAAAAAGGCGATACGTCTGCTCAATGCAGCCTTCATGCAGGCCTTTTTCCTTCATAATCTTGTAAAGGACGGAGACATATAGCGGTACGACCGGAATGGCCGAGCTCGATTGGGTAACCAATGCTTTGCTGACCGATACGAATGCACGCCCGCCATTATCGGCCAGCTGTGCGCCAATTTGGTGAGCCGTCTCTTCCAAATGATCTTTCGCTTGGCCGATCGATCCCTCGCGATAGATCCGCTGGGTCAGGTCAGGTCCGATGTACGAATAAGCGATTGTCGTTGCGCCTTCCGCCAGCACGCCGCCTTCGCGCAGTGCATCGATCCACAGCTGCCAGTCTTCGCCTCCCATAACTTCGACCGTCGCCGCAATCTCTTCTTCCGTCGCCGGATCAATCGTTACTTCGCTCACTTCTCCGCTGTGGAAGTTGACCGTCTTGTTGGTGTACGGAGCGCCGATCGGCTTCAGC
The DNA here is from genome assembly GCF_000378145.1 of Saccharibacillus kuerlensis DSM 22868. Lineage (GTDB taxonomy): Bacteria > Bacillota > Bacilli > Paenibacillales > Paenibacillaceae > Saccharibacillus > Saccharibacillus kuerlensis. The sequence continues at coordinate 109,419 of NZ_KB899286.1, forward strand.
ACGGAGTTGACCGCTTCACCTGTCTTCGGGTTAATGCGGCGCGCCGAAGCTACGCTGTAGACAACCAGATCGACTTGTCCCAGCTCAGATCGAATAACTTCGATTGTCTTCGCCTTTGTCTCGTTCGAGAAGGCGTCTCCCGTTACGCTGAACGATCTCAGTCCAGCTTCCGCGGCCTTTTGCTCGAAAGCAGCGGAATTGTACCAGCCCGCTGAAGCGGTACGGGTCTCGCTGCTCTTGCTCGGACGGTATACGCCGACCGTTGCCGCTCCTGCGCCAAAAGCGGCTGCGATGCGAGCGGACAAGCCGTAGCCGGTGGAAGCACCGATTACGAGCACTTTCTTCGGTCCCTCAAGACGCGGCTTGCCTGCGATATAATCAATCTGCTGCTGTACCTGCGCGGCACAGCCGTTCGGATGAGCGGTCGTGCAAATAAATCCGCGTGTTCTCGGTTTGATAATCATGGTAGATGTCCCTCGCTTTTCGATTCTTGTACTCGGCTTCCGGACCGGATGTACGAACTGTATATGAACAGCCGGTCCGCAGCCTATCCGTATCAGTGTACCAATTTTTTCGGATTTAGGCACTCTTCCTGTGCGCCTTGGCTCTGTACTCTGCATGTTCCAACAAATCATTCAATCGGAAGATACTGAAAAGAAGGCGCAATAGGCTGAGAACTCAAGAAGAAGCGGAAACAAAAAAGGCGAAGCTTCCGAAGAAGCTTCGCCAAGCTGTCGAGAAAGTCTTATTCGCTTTGGAAACCCAATGGCTGCAGGAGAAATTCGTTAGCTGATGCTTACGATGTACCTTTCTTCGAAAGGTTTTGGGTCGCATGTTGAAATCGAGAAAAAGAACTAAATTTCACCGACATGACTGACCGGACCTCTCTCTGTACATTCAGGCAATGCGCGAAGGCTGCGATGTCCGCACGGCCTGACGGACCTGTGTCATTTCTTCAGCGGCAGCGGACGCTGGCAGAGAAACGGTCTTATCCGTCTGTTCATTCAGGAAACGGAAGTGGGAAGCAATGTTCTCCAGACGCTGCGAGCTGTCGCCGGTTCGGCGAGCCTGCACTGCAACTTGATTGGATGCTTCCAATACACTTGAAGATTGCTCGAAGATCGTCTCGGTCCCTTCGGCAGCTTCACCGTTGGCGGCTGCAATCTCGCTGATTGCTTTGGACAAGTTCTGTACCGAAGCGCTGAGCTGCTCGCTGGTAGCACTGAAATCGGAAACCATATTTTCGATATATAGAGCATCCTGCAGATAAGAATTCGCATTGTTCTGCATCATCTGATAGTCGTCTGCGATCTCTGTTGTCATCAGCTCCAGAAGACGTCCGGAGTGCAGCTGCAGATTGTCAACCGAACCGACGACTCTTTCGGTAACGGTATGGATCTGCTCAACCGACCGCTTCGAGGCGTCGGCCAGCTTACGGATTTCATCGGCAACGACTGCAAAGCCTTTGCCCGCTTCTCCCGCTCTGGCCGCTTCAATGGATGCGTTAAGTGCCAACAGATTCGTCTGCTGTGCAATCTGCAGAATCGAGTTTGCCAGATCACGGATCATATTTACGGAATGTGACTCTTCAAGTGCTGCATCCAGCTCCTGCTTCACTTCGGTATAGACTTTTTTCGTAGCTTCAATGGATCGGGTCAGATTCTCCTGAATCTCCATAGCACGGGCGCTGACCTCTCCAGCCTGCCCGGCGCCTTCTTCGGCGCGCTGTGCAATCGAACCGACTGCACGTTCAAATTCCTGCGTCGATGCGTCGATTTCTTGAGCGGAAGAAGCCGTCTGCTGCATGCCTGATGCCATTCGTTCTGTTGTCGACGATACTTCGCGCAGTGCATTTTCCATGCTCATAAACTTGCTTTGGGCGATGCCGGTAGCTTCATTCAACTCCGCCGCTTCTCTCGAGACAGCCGCCAGCAGTTGATAGGCCGATGTATGCATCCGATCGACCGCTCGAATAAGGGTTCCGGTTTCATCGCTGCGCTGCAAGTACTTTTCCGACATTCTCTGTGTAAAGTCACCGTCAGCCATTTTATCTAAATGAGACGCCGCAGCTTGGATCGGTCGAACGATGCCTCTTACAATGAAGAACAGCAAGACAAAAGATATCACGAATCCAAGTACCGAAATGACCAGTGGACCTGCACGCCAGAAATTCACAAGCTGCACGAAATCGCTCATCAATACAACGTTCAATAAGGTTGGAAGCAGCATGCCTAACACGGCCGCTCCCAGCACTCGAATAAACAAACTTCCGGTCATTGTTTTCATAGATTTTTTCATTATGCTGCACCTCTTCTGTTGTTTTGAAAGTAAAAAGAAACTTTTGACCTGATTCAAACTTGGAAACGGTTCTTACCTTGATCTATTAGAACCATTTTATTGTGAGTTAAGGTCTTTAGGTCTAGTTCTTACTATCTATTAGTTATTATATACAAGTTAGCTAGTGTTGAAACACCTCTTTAAAATTTTCCGAAACTTTATTTACAACAACTTAATTAGAAGGCAATAGATTTTCTGCTCGGATAAAGACAGGAGCAGCAAAATATTCATTCAAAGCGAGCCGCATAGTCACTTACTGATCTGCTCCAAGCACATTAGGCTGCTTGAAGACCTGGACATTGAAACTCCACTGCACAACAAAAAGGCGGCGATCCGTAAAGCAATCGCCGCCTTTTCCCCTACACAACCTTTATAAAGTTAGGATCTTCTATTCATTTCTTTGCTTCTTATACTTTAAATCGCGATACCAGTATCTGCAGTCCGTCGGCCAGGTCACTCAGCGACGATGCTCCATGCAGCATCTCTTCGCTGGCAGCCAATTGCTCTTCCGTCGCCGCTGCAATCTCTTCCGTACCGCCTGAAATTTCGCGTGTGCCTTCACTAACGTGCTCCATTGAACGCGATACTTCCGCAAAACCGTTATGGGCCTGTTCCGTTGAAGCAGCCATAGCTTCCGTACGTTCCGACACTTCCCCAATAGACTTCAGAATACCGCCGAACTGACGTGCACCATGATGGGTCACTTCAGCCCCTTCGTGTACCCGACGCTTTACTTCATGCATGGTCTCCATTGCGGCATGCGTTTCCTGCTGAATACTGACAATCAGATCCTTGATCTCCCTCGACGATTTCGAGGACTGATCGGCCAGCTTCTTGACCTCGCCGGCCACGACCGTAAAGCCGCGTCCCGCTTCACCTGCTCTGGCCGCTTCAATCGAAGCGTTCAATGCCAGCATATTGGTCTGAGCCGAAATCTCCGTGATCAGTGTCGTAATCGCATTGATCTTGTCCGTATGGACAGCCAACTGCTGAATGCGATTGTCCGCATCGCCGACAGCCGTGTCGATATACGACATCTGCTCATCAATTTGTACAACCGCGCGCTCGCCTTCTGCTGCCTGTCGGCTCATTTCCCGTGAGAAGGAAGCAACTTCGGCAGTGGAAGCAGCAATCTCAGTAATCCGACCCAGTGTTTCGTGGGTTGATGTCGTACTGCTTCCGGCGATTCGCGTTTGTTCACCCGAACGCTCCGCAATCTGCTGCATGGCCTCCGCAACTTGGTGTGTCGTTGACTTGGACTGTTCAGCACTGGCGGAGAATTGTTGGGAAGCTGACGCCAGCTGTTCCGATGCTTCGCCAATTTGTGTCATTATTCCGCGCAGCGAAGCAACGAAAGCGTTGAAGCTCCCGGCCAACTCACCAAACTCGTCCTTCTGGCGCAGATCGATGCTGCGCGTCAGATCGGCATCACCTTCCGCAATATCGTTCATCTGCCGGTTCAATAGAGTCAGCGGAGTCATAATCGAACGCAGCAGCCAGAAGCCAAGACCTATTCCGGCCGCAACGGCCGCTATCACCGCATACAGCAGAATGTTTTGGGTAACTTTTGCTTCGCTGACGTTGCTTGCCTTCAATGCAGCCACTTCACTCTCGAGGCGGTCTACAAATTCGTTGACAGCCGGATCGACCTGCTCCTTGCGCAGCGTACGTTCTTCACCGAAATGAATCGTTTCTGCCTGGGTGATCTCTCCCTCTTCGATCAGCTTCACGACCTGTTTATTAAGATCAACCAAATTCTCCATTCCCATGGCGATCTTATTCAGGGCATCCAGGTCCTCACCGGTTAAACGTTCACTTTCGGTATCCAGCAAACCCTTAATTTCTTCACTTTTTTTCTTCATGCCTTCGGCAAATTCCGGATTACTGGTCAGCAGATAACCCCGTTCGTCATTGGACAATCCTGTCATCCGATACTGGAGCTGTTTCAGGAATTTTTGCATTTCCAATTTTTGTTCCAAAACTGTGCTGTTTTGCACGCTTTTCTCAATGGCAACTAGAGATAGTATCCCACTGCCCAGCAGTACGGTTACCAATATTAAAATGATGGTAAATAATTTTGTTTTTACTCGCATGGTCATCCCACTTCCTCAATGAATTTTGGTTAGATCAAGTTTAACCTTGATACATATGTAACTCTCCTGTTTTATTATCGGTTATATGTTCATGTGTGAGGAGATAAATGTCGAAAAATATCGTTTTTTAATTTTGGCTCAACCATTTGCTTTCTTTCTTCCTGCTTTCAGGAATTTTCTCATTTGACGCTTTATAGTGAAAATGATAGTTTGAAAACCATATCAAGCGAATTATTAAACTCACTACAAGACATTTCGGAGGGAAGCGATCCAATGACCACACACATTCAAAAACAATGGACCGAAAAACTTGAAAGCGAGTATGAACAGATCGTGCAGTGGCGCCGCCATATGCATGCCAACCCCGAACTTTCATTTCAGGAAACGAAAACGGCGCAGTTTATCGCAGAGACATTAGAAGGTTTCGGTTACGAAGTGCGCAGAGGTGTCGGCGGCAACGGAATTCTGGCCGATCTTAAAGGAAATCGTCCCGGACCTTCTATCGCTTTCCGCGCCGACTTTGACGCACTGCCAATCGAGGAAGAAAACGTGGTGCCGTACAAGTCCCAAAACCCGGGTGTCATGCATGCATGCGGTCATGACGGTCATACTTCAACGCTGCTAGGTGTTGCAAAAGTACTGGCCGACCGGCAGAACGAGCTGAAAGGCAGTCTTCGCTTCATTTTCCAACATGCCGAAGAGAAGCTCCCCGGCGGTGCGATTGCGATGATTGAAGCCGGGGCACTCGAAGGTGTCGACGAAGTGTATGGTGCACACCTGGCAAGTTACATGCCGTTGGGCAAACTGTCCGTCCCTTCCGGACCTTCCATGGCCGCTGTCGACTCGTTTGCTATTACGGTGCAGGGCAAAGGAGGTCACGGTGCAAAGCCGCATCAGACAGTCGATGCGATCGTCGTAGGCAGCCAGCTCGTAACATCGCTGCAGCATATTGTAGCCCGTCATATCAATCCACTGCACTCCGCTGTCGTAACTGTAGGCATATTCCAAGCCGGGTCGGCCTTCAACGTAATCGCGGATAAAGCGAAGATTGAAGGTACGGTACGCAGCTTCGACCCTGAAGTCCGCCAGCAGATCGAACGCGATATTCGCGACATGGTGCACGGTATTACGCTTGCCGAGCATGCCACTTACGAGCTGGATTACGTTAACGGCTATCCAGCACTCGTCAATCCGCCGAAGCAGGCCGAAGAAGTTCGGGGTATTTTTGCACGGAAATTCGGTGAGGATGTGCTGTATGGACCCGACACTTCGATGGGTGCGGAAGATTTCGCTTATTATCTGCAGCACCGTCCGGGCAACTTCTTCAATGTCGGCTCACAAAACGACAATCCGGATACATCCTTTCCGCATCACCATCCGCGGTTCGATATCGACGAACGCGCCTTACTAATCGCCGGACGAGCCTTCTTGAGCATCGCTGCAGCGAAGCTGCTGGACGAAGCGTAAGCTTTCTCAGGGCCGCGGATACCGGAATCTTTCGGTATGCCGTCGGCCTTTTCACATTTTTCCGTTCCTTTTATCTTAACTTCAAAAAGGAGGGCTTACATGGAATGCATCGTTCTAATGGGCATTCAAGCTTCGGGCAAATCTTCCTTCTATAAAGAGTGCTATATCGATACCCATCTGCGGTTAAACATGGATATGCTGAAGACCCGCTACCGGGAAAATCTGCTTCTGACTGCCTTTCTTGAAGCGAAGCAGCCTTTTGTTGTCGACAATACCAATCCCCTGCCCGAAGACCGGATCAAATATATTGAAGCGGCGAAAAAGTATCATTTTACGGTCGTCGGTTTCTTTTTCGAACCCGATTACGAGGCGTCGATCCGGCGCAATGCACAGCGGACAGGCAAAGCTTTTGTAAGAGAAATCGGGATCCAAAGCGTGCTGAAAAAGCTTGTCCGTCCCTCTTATTCAGAAGGATTCGACGAGCTTCATACGGTAGTTTCAATGAACGGTACATTTACGGTGAAGTCTATGGATTGAAGTTCTAAACTTAGGCAGCAGATCGGGTGATAACTAACTTTTTCTTAATTCGGTCGTTTTTTGCTTCTTCTTTCACTTCTTCTATAGTAATCTATATGGCAGTATGTTCGAAAACGCTTTTATATCCATTCTTTTATTTCATGACATCGGAGGAACCGTCGCATGGCAAGAACGCTTTTCCCGAGGCTTCGCGGCAACAGCCGAGGATGCTTGGCTTTCGAGCCCTTTTTTCTGATTCCGTACAGCATGGTAATGACCTACGCGACCCTGTATATGTACGAGCTGGGTGTGAGTGAAACGAATATCGGCTGGATTACAACGCTCGGCCTGATTGTGCAGGTGCTCTCCTCGTTCATGAGCGGTTATCTGACCGACTTGATGGGACGCAAACGCGCTATCCTCATCTTCGATGTTCTCAGTTGGTCCGTGGCTACGCTCATTTTCGCTTTTTCGCAAAACATTTGGTTTTTCGTCATTGCTACTTTTATTAACGGATTTCAGCGGGTCCCACATGTCGCTTTCTACTGCCTGATCGTTGAGGATACGCCGCCGAAAGACCGGACTTACGTATTCACACTGCTGCAGATCATCGGCGTGGTCGGCGGCCTGTTCGCTCCGCTCGGCGGTCTGCTCGTCGATCATTACGGCATTGTCGACGGCACCCGAATCATGTACATATTCTGCTGCGTATCCATGACATTCCAATTCATCGGGCGGCAGGTGACGACGCGCGAGACAGAAATGGGTTATCGGAAAATGAAAGAAACTCGCGAGCTGGGTCTTAAGGCCAGCCTGATCGACTACGGCGGTGCCATTCGCGACCTGTTTGCAAGCAAAAGTCTGATGCTGATCTTCATTGTCTACATCCTGTTCAATTTCCAAATGACGCTCAAGACGACGTATCTATCGCTGTATCTGGCCGACTATCTGCATGTGGACAGTGGGCTGATCTCGCTCGTTCCAGCCGTCTCCTCGATTGTCATGCTGTTTGCGCTTTGGCTCATTATGCCGAAAATTCCGGCGCAGGCCGAGACCCGCTCAATGATGGCGGGCTTCGCTCTGTCGGTCGCATCGAACGCTATGCTTGTCTTGTGGCCGACATCGAACCTGGTCTGGATCGGCTTCAGTACAGTTCTTGCTGCAGTCGGTCTGATGATCAGCTCGCCGTACCTCGAGGCGGCCGTACAGAACGCGATCGACGACGAGAAACGGGCCAAAGTATTTTCCATGCTGTCCGTCGTCATCCTACTGCTCACCTCCCCTGCCGGCATTGTCGGCGGTTGGGCGTACACACTCGATCCTCGTATTCCAATCTGGATCATTGCAGGATCGTTTGCGGCAGCGTTCGTGTTCCTGATGATTTATTTGAACCGAACAAGAAAAGATGGAGCGACTGTTTAATCCGCCGGATACGACTATCAGGAAATATTTTAGCAAAAAAAGAGCCGAATGCGAATGATGCGCGTCGGCTCTTTTTTCGTACTTCCATCTTATATCTTTGATCTATATCCGTATAATAAGCGTTCATTACGAGGCAGCGTCAATTCGCAAGCAATCGCAGGCAATAAATAATGAAGCAATTCGGATTATGAAGCGATCCATCATCCGAATAGTCATGCTTCATGCCTCTGACTTTTTGAATTTCGCCACCGACCAGACAATCAGCAGCAGCAGAACACCTACACAGACGCCAATACTCAGCCGGTTCTGCGGATTAACCAAAAATCCTGCGGCGATTACTGCCAGAACGACAGCTGTAAGAGCCGTGATGTACGGATAACCCCAGATGCGGAAAGTCGGCGCTTTCGGATACTGCGGACGAAGCTTAAGCTGCGCCAGACAGACCGAACCCCAGACGATCAGCACGACGAATCCCGGTACCGCCAGTAGGAACGAGAACAGACTGTCTCCCGCAAAGAACGCCGCGACTGCGCCCAGCAGCAGAACTGCCGCACATAGGCGCAGACTGCCGACCGGCACACCTTTGTCCGTCGTTGCTGCCAATGCCTTGGGCGCTTCGCCTGCGGCAGCCATTGAATGAAGCATCCGCGTCGCTCCGTAAATGCTGGAGTTCGCCGCGGACAGTACCGCCGTCACCAGAATGAAGTTGATGATATGCGCCGCACTGCTTAACCCCGTCGCTTCCAGCACCTGTACAAACGGACTCGCCTGCCCGGCAAGCTGATTCCACGGAATCAATCCGCAGATAACCAGAATCGGCAGCGTATAGAAGAGTACAACGCGCACAATGAAGCTTTTGACGACTCTCGGCATTACTTTCTCGGCGTCTTTCGCTTCCGTCAGTGTCAGACCGATCAGCTCCGATCCTCCATAAGAAAACATGACGACAAGCAGCGCGGAAAAGATGGACAGCCAACCGTTAGGCAGGAATCCTCCATGCGCCGTGTAATTGATCAATCCTGGGGCTTCTCCGGTCGTACCTGGAATTAGTCCAAACAGCAGTCCGGCACCCAGAATGACAAATACGACAATCATCACAATCTTAATCCCGGCTAACCAGAATTCCGTTTCGCCGAAAGTTTCGACGCTCAGCCGATTGATGCCAAGAATCAGCGCAGCGCTGGCAAGGCTGAGTATCCATAAGGGTACGCCCGGCATCCAATACTGCAGGAATGATCCTGCCGCCACTACCTCTATCACGCATACGGTCAGCATCAGGAAGGCGTACAGCCAGCCGACGATAAATGCCGGACGAGGCCCGAAAGCCTGACGGACAAAGTCTTTCATATTGCGATTCGGGTAGACGCTCGCCAGTTCCGCGATCGCTCCCATTACGACCAGCAGCAGCAGACCGCCGAACAGGTACGTCAATACGACACCTGGTCCAGCCAATCCGATCGTCTCGGCGCTTCCTTTGAAGATGCCGGTTCCGATTACGCCGCCCATCGCCATAAAACTGATATGCCGGGGAAGCAGCTTCTTCTGAAGCTGTTCACCTTCCGGCTCATTGGTACGTTCCACTTCATGTTCCTCCGATTCTCTATCACAGTAATGCATACACGCGTTCGCGAGACGCACACTCTATCCTACAACAAAAATTGACAACCCGCATCAGATCACGAAAAAAATCACCGAACGGACTCAAAATGTCCATCGGTGAAGGAAGATCGCAGCCAATCGATATCGTGAGCGATTTTTTCGTTTCACACCGTCTTGTTCGCTTACCTAATATGTATAAACAATGAAGCTCTTTGAGGAACGGTTCCAATGAACGATACGGCTTTTCCTCCCTATCGTTCACGCTGCAGCCGCTCTTCTACTTCTTCCCTCCAAAATGTCCCTTGGGCGAATCCCGCAGGATCGATCCGGCCGAATTCGCGCACCATCCATTTCAGCGCATCCGGAGGAATATTACTTTCCAGAAAAGCATCGGGTCCGTTCTGGCGAATTGTTCGCTGTACCAGTTCCGCGTACACAAGCAGAAACTCCGCAAACTGCGGTATGGAAGAATTAATAAACCATTCGGTTCCACCTTGATCCATCCGAATACAGACGACCTGCGAACTTCCCGCTTTAAGGCAGACCGGATCGCCGTAACCTGTCGAACCAAGCAGCCAATAGGCTGAATATTGTTTGGGCATGCCAAAGGCTGTCTTCAGATCGGACAATCGGCCTTCATCTGACCGAAATTCCAAATACGGAGCCGAGTCTGCGGGCAGCCCGGCTTCACATAAAAAACGCCTGGCCTCTTCCGTAATCGGCACCTGTGCCAGCGCTTCGGGATCAAAGCGTTGAAGCGCGCCATCCACGGACGTATTCCAGGCGGTGTTAAATTGTTCGGGAGTTATCGTCGTCACGTCCGCCACCTCCATCTTCTGCCTTTCCTGCCTCGTCCCTTGAATGCGCATAAGATCGCTTTAAAACCTGGCCGGGGGCTAATTCCTTACCGGTTCGCAGCCTCCTTCGCTCTCTTCTCCACGCATTAGCGCCATCAGAAAGCGGTTCACCTTGTCTGCGTACAGCTCCGGCTGCTTATGCTTGATATCGAGCAGCATGTTCACGACCCGGCGCAGCGCACGTGCGGGAATCCCGCACAGGGCAGCGCTGTAAGCTTCAATATACGGAGCGCCCGGACGGTCGGCATGAAGCAGCATCCGATGCAGCCTTACGGCCCAACCTTCCGCCCTAGGAAAAAGGCATGGAACGCCCAAAGCCAAGTAACGCATGCTCTCTTCGATCCCGCAGCGATCCGAAATATAAAAAATAGTTTCCAACAAGTCGCCGGCCGCACTCGGTTCGATCACATCGTCCTCCAGCATTCGGCACAGATCCGGTATAATATCGGCTGAAGCTCTATGGCTTAACTCATTCAAAATATCGTTGAAACGCTCCAAATCATCGTCATTTCCGTCCAGATCGCGCATTCGATACAGCTCGTCCAGCAGCTTTCGGTCCGGCAAAGTGAATCGCCTCCGCTTCCTTCTGAATTTATTCGCGCATCTATATCATACCCCATTAAACGGTTAGCAAAAACCGTACCTTTCGGTACGGTTGAACTTGGTTCATTATGCGCTTAGTCCGCAATGGTCGAAAGTGAAGTGTAAATAAGCTCTGCGGCTTTTTTTTGATCCGCGCCTTCCGGCATGTGTATATGAAGAAGATAGCCTTTCTCCGGCGTCTCCCATAATGCGTATTGGTGTGTACCCTGCCCGCCTTCCGCCGAAAGGAACAATCGAGAGCGTACGAGCTGCTCCGGCGTATTCGCGCCCTTCAACTCGACCACTTTGCCGAACTGCCGGAGCTCGTTCTGGCCCTGCTTGCGGAGCGTTGCCAATGCGTATCCTGATTCAAGCGGCTTGACGATCGCGTAATAATCAGGGTTGTCGCTCATCGACAGCATATTCGTTTCGGCATCAAATTCAAAACCTTCCATCGCGTAGAGCGCATAACCATAACCTTCCACCAGCTTGCCTTTAACGGTATCCCCGCTGCCTATCAGATTGAACGAGTCGGTGCCCGGACGGTCACTGCCCGCACCCTTTTTGCCCTGCTTAGCCGGATCGGCCTTTTCGATGTCGGCTTTGCTCGCGTCTGCTCCGGTTTTGCTCGCGTCTGTTCCGGCTTTGTCAGCGTCGGAAGTATCAGCGTCACCTTTTGCAGAATTGTCTTTCGCAGAATCGTCTTCCGCCTGTTCGCTTCCGCCGCCTCCTGCAGCGTCCGCTTCTTCGCCAGACGCTTCATTGGAAGCATCTGCCTTATCTCCGTCGGCAGCTGCGGGATCTTCGACAGCTTCCTTATTATTTTCTGCAGTTATAGTCGTGTCGTCTGCCGGATCTGCCTGAGATGCGGTCTCCGACTCGTTTCCGCAGGCTGTCAGAGCTCCGCTCAGCAGCAGTACGCCAATCAAGCTTGCCGCACGGTTATAAGTTTTCATGGGGATGCACCTCCTAGAATAATTGACGAAAAGAATCGCTATTTAGTTATATAAGCGTCTTTCCGCACACTTTCACTTTTAACCCTAACCTGAATACCTGACGCAGGCTCCTTCGAAGAACCTAGCTTCCGACCTTCTTCTACCATGCCCGTTTACAGCGGATTGCAGATCGATCAGACATGAAGGTTACCCGGCAGCCTTCAATCCAAAAAAGAAGAACCCGCAAAGCCGCAAGGCAGCCCTGAAGGTTCTTCTTTTTACTTATTCGCCGCTCTCAATCTGCACTTCTTCCGGCCGATACACAGCCGTGACGTTACCTTTAACATCCGCTGCGAACAAGACCGATCGCTCGCTCTCTAGTATGAATGCATATCCAGTGCCTGTGACACGGTCGCGAACACGCACCTCCGTGTCCCAAGCATATTCGGACACGAACACATATAGACTGCCGCTTGCAAACTTCAGCTTACGGCCGTATACGCCGGCCAATTCGCCGCCGGCCAACCATTCCAGATCGTCTGTCACGCCCGCCTTCTCCGCGGCATAGCGGTACAGCTCGGCGATCGGTTCATCGCCTGTTCCCAGCTCAATCGGCAGCGGACTCCAGATCAGATGTCCTCTGCCGTTCGGCACGTCGAGCACGCGGTCCGCGCGACCATCCGAGTCGGCCGGAACTTCTTTGAGCGTCTCGGCAATTCGGCGTCCTCCGAAGGACACGGGCAGACGTCTGCCTTCAAGCTCCAGCATCTCTTCACGCCGTACGTTCGACAATGTACGAATACCGAGCAGCTTATCCGCCCGATCGGACTCGTGCCAGTAGGCATCGAGACCGGCCGGTCCGGTAATGACCAGCGTCGCATGCGTCGATTTGGCAATGCGCAGCAGCTTTTTCATGGAATCTTCGTCCATATTGTGCGGACTTGGCAGCAGAATGAGCTTGGCCGGATGCTGCTTCAGTACGTCGAGCCGATATTCGGATACTCCGCGGAACGGCAGCTTCAATCCGTAAGTCAGCACTCGGGTCAGGCGGTTCGTCGCCTCAACGGCAAACGAACGGTTTGAGAAATCGTTCGAATACGGATACACGACCGCCACATCTTCCAGTTCGCGGCCGACAAACAGATCGCGGATCTCTGCCATAAAGCGGCCGAAATCGTAAGACACGTCCGCCTCCGGCTTCTCCGTGCCATCGGCGCGCAGCGCACCGATATGCGACTCGTTGGCGTTATCCATATAGAAGTTCGTATTCCAGATCCACTGGATCGCACCGGCTCCGCCAGTCGAGAAAGCATATGCGTATTTGCGTTCCAGGAAATTGCGCAGCTCAAGCTCGCTGCGCTTCGCCCGGCCATCCGGCGTCTCCACATACATGATCCCGGTCTCCTGAATCAGATTGGGTTTATCGGGCGTTTTTGCGAATACACCATCCCAGACAAGACTGTCGTTCAGCCACCACGAATGTACAGTCGTATAATCGACCGCATCTTCGTAGAACAGCGGCGACGGCCGCTGTGCGCCCAATGCTTCATCCTGACCGACCGTTACCAGATGATTCGGCACCAACTGCTTAATCGAAGCCGTCAGTTCTGCGGCCCAGGCACTGTGAACTTCGACCGAGAATAGCGTGTAGTCGAGCCAGCGTGTGCCTTTCTTTCCTTTGTGCATATCCTGTACGTCAAAATTAATTTCGTGAAATTCCGGAATTGCGGCCGCCTCGAATGTCGGCAGTTCAGCCGGTGTCATATTCCAGTGCTCACGCAGTTCATGAATCGAACCGTGCCGCTTCTTGAGCCAAGTGACAAACGCAGCCTGTTCATATTCATCCCTCATGGAACGAGGGCCTTTCGAGAAAATCTGCGCCGGGTCGAACATCGACGGCTCGTTGATCAGATCCCAGTCGACAAGTGTCGTACTTGTATGACGGCTTACGATCGAACGGATAAATCTCTTCTGCGCCTCGACACTCTGCGGATCAAGATAAGGGTTCTTGCCTTCCCAAGTCTCCGGCGTGAATGAGAAGAACGTGAACGTAACATGCAGATTATGCTTCGCTGCCGTCAGCAGGAACGCGTCGATCGCTCTCAGCACTTCCTCGGAAGCGTGTCCGTCTACCTGCATAATATTGCGGTAAGCGGTCCAGATTCCGGTACGAATCCAGTTGATGCCGGCCTTGGCCATGGCGGCCATATCGCGGTCCCAGACTGCCGCATTCGGCAGAAACAAGAACTTGCGCGCCACATCGGACGTCATGTAAGTCATGCCGACGACCGGCATCGGCCGTCCGTCCTGAATGAAATAATCCCGGCCTGCCGAAATCGGCTTACCGGAAGAGAGAAGGACGTCATCACGTCCCCAGAAGCCCTGGGTAAGTACGCGAACTTCGCCTTCCGCCGATTCCGCGCGGCAGACGACCGTATACAATCCCGGTTCGATCTCGAAAGGAAGCGGAATATTCTGCGTGACCCAATCATGCGTCACGACAACTTCAAGCACCTGCGAGAAAACTTCTTCACCCGACGGCGAAGAGACAGATAGGCGGAAGGTCCAGGTGCCTGGAGCGATCTGCGAGATCAAACCTTGTTCTACTGCAGCATACTCCGTATCAGCTGCGTTCACTTCGTTCCTGAAAATTTGTTCCTTTTGCCGATTAGCCGCTTCGCCTTTACGCCCGGTTCCGGATTTGGCAATTCGCTCGATTTTGCCACCGGCAATCAGCCGGTCGACATCTTCCTGTCCCGCGAAAGCCGGCAGATCCGCCGGCATTCCTGCGCGCCGGATCTGCTGCGCGCGCAGCGTCAGCCGGGCACGCTCGCCAGGCTCGTATACGGCGCTGTGCGGCGCCAGAGACAGCTCGGCCGCTTCACGTCCGCAGAACGCCGCCCAGCGCGACAGCGCTTCAAGCCCTTCACCTTCCACCAGTGCCGCAGTCATCGGACGGTTTACGAACACCCAACGCGAGCCTGCGAACGGGCCGCGCACCTGCTCCCACAGCACGACGGGAGCGGCCACCGGCCGATTCGCGGCATCATAAGCCCGCAGCAGCGGCGTAATCCGAGTACTCATGGTACCGGCCGAGCCCATCTGCTCCGGCAGATCGGCGTCGCGGGTCGTATGCGGCACCAGATTCCAAGTACTGACGTTTGCTGCGTCCGAAGACACTCCGTTCTCTGCTTCCTCACCCGTTTCCGACGAAACGCCGGTGCCAAATAATCTTTCGTCGCCGCTCAGCAGCGGAAGTTCAGCCGCCGCTTCAAGCCGCTGCGCGCGACCGGCTTCTACCGGCAGCGTTTCATGAATGAACAGCTGCTGATGGTACCCCGTCTGCTCCGGACCGATCCGCCAACGTCCGCTTTCCTGCCGGACAGGACGCTTAAACGGCGCGCCGCCGACGCTGAGCAGTCCTCCGCCTTTTTTGAGAAACGCCAGAATACTGCTCCATGCACTCTCCGGGAAGTACGGCGCATGAAGATTGATCAGCACCCCGTTTCCGTCGCCGCAAAGATCGTTCAGTGCGTCGCCCAGATCCGCTGCGCTTGTCACAACGCCGTAGGCGCCGAGTTCTTTCATCCCCGGAAGCGGTCCGGAAGCCGGGAAGCTCGGATCGCGGAAAAAGATCAGCCGACTGTTGGGTGCTTCGGGCGCTTTTTTCAAATAAGTTGTATTCATAAAATCCCTTCTTTCATCGACTTGTATACGAGCTGCGAGAACAGACTGTTGGACCAGGCGAACCATGTACGCGTAAATATTTCCGGGTCGTCCGCATGAAATCCTTCGTGCATAAAGCCGGTGTCCGCATCCGTGTTCTCCAGCATTTCAATCATCTCCAGCTTCTCCTCTTTCGTCTGCGCCGTCAATCCCTGCATGGACAGCGCCATATGCCAGATATAGTTCGGCGGAGTATGGGGACTGCCGATTCCTCTGGCCGCCTCACCTTCATAATAGAAAGGATTTTCCTTGCTGAGCGCGAACCGTCTTGTATTTTGATATACGGGATCATCAGCGTCTGTATAACCCAGGTATGGAATAGACATCAGCCCAGGCGTACCGGCGTCGTCCATCAGACAGTAATTGCCGAAACCGTCCGTTTCGTACGCATAGATCGGTCCGAATTCCGGATGACGGTAAATGCCGTATAACCGGATACCGCGATCGATTTCCTGCTCCAACTTTTTCAGCTCCAGCACATAAGACTGATCCCGGAAAATCCATTCGAAAAATTCCTGCATCTGCCGCAGTGCGACGACCGCAAACATATTGCCCGGAATATTGTAATGAAAATCGCAGGCATCGTCACTGGAGCGGAAACCCGACCAGACCATGCCTGTGTAATTGACGGGCATACCGAGACCACCGTTTTGCAGTGAGTCGTGCTCTATACCATTATCGCGGGAGAATCGGTACGGCGACTTTTCGAAGTGATGCTGCTCCGTGCGGAACACGTTGACGATCTCTTCCATAGCAAGGCGGAAACTTTCGTCAAAAATGTCCGTCAGCTCCGTTTCCTTCCAATAGAGATAAGCCAGACGCACGACGAAGCAGAGCGAATCGATTTCGAATTTGCGCTCCCATACCCATGGGGACATTTCGGTACCGTCGTTCTTGTTCCAATGCCAGTCGTTGGCCGATTCGTTGAACGCATTGGCATAAGGATCGATCCGCACGTACTGGATATGCCGCTTGATCAAGCCTCCAATGATGCGCTGCAGATCTTCGTCCCTTTTGGCCAAAGGAAGATAATGAATCACCTGCTCGACAGAATCCCGCAGCCAGCTGGCCGGAATATCGCCGGTGATAATGAAGGTGGTGCCGTCGTCCATCAATTTGGTCGTTGTCTCAAGTGTGTTCGGAAAGCAGTTCTTGAACAGTTTCAGCAGCTTGGGACGATGGGCCAGCGCAGTATCCGCTTCGGTCAGCACCTCCTGTACGGCCTGCGGCAGATCGAATTTCGGCATCGGGATCCGGGGAAGTCTGAATTGTTCCAAGAGAATCGCTCCTTCGTGTATGTATAAGATTCGGCTTCGCGTTCAGATCAGTTGGCTATCCAATAAACTTCTTCTCAAATAAAAACCGGCGCGCCGCAAAAACCGTTTGGGCCGTAACAAGCGGCTTTCGGATTTCTGCGGAGCGCCGGCAGCAGAATGATGCCCGGATGATTATCCGTTTGCGACGTTCCGTTTTTCAATAAAGAGCTCTTCTTAATGTCAGTTCTTTGGGCCAGCGCAGAGTTTTGGAAAAACGCTCAGCCTCGGATCAATTTGATCGTCTTGATCTCATACGGCTTGAACGATAGCGATACAGCGGTGCTGTCGATCAGCTCCAATTCCTCGCCGTCTTCCTCCAATGCACCTGACAATACAGCCCGTTCAAACGCATGACGCCAATTCAATATGACCGTCTCCCGGCCGCCTGCCGACTCATACATTCGCACAATAATGCCGCTTCCGTCTTCGGCTGGCTTGACCGTATCCAGTATAACATGCTCACCCGTGAAGAGAACGAGTGTCATTGAAGACGGAAGATCGCCCGCATGCGTTGTTGTTCGCACCACCGGAAGCGTTTGATTAAGCGCCGCTGCGGCCTGCACAGTGTTCGCGCTTCTCCAGTCGCCGCGATGCGGATACAGCGAATACGTGAAATCATGCTCGCCCAGATCGGCTTGGGTATCCGGCCATTTTGGCGCTCTCAGCAGAGAGAGTCTAAGGGTACTGCCTTGAATATCATAGCCATATTTACAATCGTTCAGCAGGCTGACGCCGTATCCGCGTTCGGACACGTCGGCGAACCGGTGTCCGCACACTTCAAACTGCGCCTGTTCCCAGCTCGTATTCCGATGGGTCGGACGCTCCAGCGAGCCGAACGGAATCTCGTACGTCGCTTTCTCTGTCAGTACATCGACCGGGAAAGATACTTTCAGCAGCTTATGCGCTTCATGCCAAGACACATGGGTCTTGAAATCGATGCGGCGGTCGTATTTGTAGAAGATGACGTCCTGCTCAATGATGGATTGGTTCAGCTTCCAACGGAAACGCAGGATATCACGCACGCCGCCGGACGTAACGACCGAGAGTTCCAGCAGCTGCACTTTGCCCGCCGACTGTTTTTCAAAACGCGGATCAATGTCCCAGGCATCCCATTCCGTCGGACGATCATGGAAGAACTGGAATACATTTGCCGCCTCGCCCGGTTTGATGATCTCGCGCTCCGCTTCTTTGTCGAACAGGGACAAGATCTCGCCGAGTTCGTTGAAACGCACCGTATAATGCGGCGTGTGCCATACATCGGGGAATCCGGAATCCGATAGCGGTGCCGCTTGTCCGGCGAGGTCGACAGCTTGATCTGCGCTTCCTCCTCCGCTTCCTACCGTTTCTGCCGAACGCAGCCAGATCGTCGTATAACCGAGTGCGGGAATATTCGGAATGAATACAGTGAGCCTGCCGCTTGCCGCATCGTAATCTCCTTCAAGACGAGCACCTTCCGAGTCGTACGCCGCTCCCGATTCCGCATTCTCAATTTCCACAACCGCAAAACGATTCCAACCTAAACTGTTGAAAACGACATACGGTGTTCCTTCGCCCTCGGTGTTAATCCGATCCGTCAGTGCCTTTGTGCCGATATTGAGTCCTTTGAAGCCTTCAGTAAATACTTCATCGTACTCGGAGTCGGAAGTCACGTACGTTTCCATAATGGCCGAGCCCGGAATAATATCGTGAAATTGGTTAAGCAGGATCAGCTTCCAGCCTCTATGCAGGGATTCCACTGCTTCGCCGTAACCGGCATGTGTTTGCAAAGCAGACAGCGTCCCATTCGCATCCGCAGCCAGCACATTCCACAGCTCCGCTTCGCGGTACAGCACTTCCGCTTTACGGTTGGCCCGCTTGTTATACGCATGCGTCGTATACGTGCCGCGGTGCAGCTCCAGATACAGATCGCCGCGCCAGACCGGAAGATCCGGAGCTGCCTGACGGATTCCGTCGAAGAATTCCGCAGCCGTGCCGTAACGACTCGAAGGTTGACCAACCATGAGATCTGCACGGTCGATGTATTCCAGCATTTCGCGCGTAACGCCGCCTCCTCCGTCGCCGTGTCCGTACAGCAGCATCTGCTCCGGGTGCCTGTCCTTCTGCCGATAAGACTGCCAATGTTCATGAACGTCTTTGGGATGCGTGTGCTCATTGACGCCGTGGTTCAGGTACGACAGAATTGGCGTACCGTCAATGCCTACCCAGTGGAACAGGTCGTAAGGGAACGTATTCGTATCGTTCCAATTCAATTTGGTCGTCATAAAATATTCCACGCCGCCGTGTTTTAAGATCTGCGGCAGGGACGCGCAGTAGCCGAATGTATCGGGCAGCCACTCAATATGCGAAATTTTGCCGAACTCCTCCCGGTAGAAACGCTGTCCGTACAGCATCTGCCGCATTAACGACTCGCCGCTCGGAATGTTGAGATCCGGTTCGACCCACATCCCTCCGACCAGTTCCCAGCGCCCTTCCTTGATCCGCTCTTTGACTCTTTCGTACAGCTCGGGATCGTTGTTTTTGAGAAACTCGAATAGGATCGGCTGGCTCTGCGTGTACAGATAACCCGGGTATTCGCGCATCAGCGCATCAACGCTTGCGAATGTCCGGCTCGTCTTACGCACCGTCTCCCGCACCGGCCACAGCCAAGCGATATCGATATGCGACTGACCGACCATAATTTCCTGACCTTCTGCATAGTTACCGCCAATCTCGCGCGTGCGTATCCGCAGTCGTTCTTCGATCCCCGACACGACCGAGCCTTCAAGCACTTCTTCTTCGTTCAGATCCGTAAAAGCGTCCATCGCATCGTGCAGCGCTTCCAGCAGCCGAACACGGCGGAAATCGCTCTCCGGCAGCAGCTCTGCCGAATCGCGCACGACCGTCACCGTGTACATCAAACTGCGTACCGGTTCGTTCGGCAGAACGATCAAGCTGCGTACCGCCGTGATCGGCGGCTTGATTGTCGCCTGTTCGTTCAGCGGATCATACGGTTCCGGAATAATATCGAACATCTCGATCTCAAGCTCCGGTTCAGGGCCGACAAGGTTCAGGTCGAGTGTGGCGTACGTGTGATTGTCGTCGATCCCCTGCCATGATTGTCTGTTCACTCGCAGCAGCCCTTCCCCTCCGCAGTCGAAGATCAGACCCACAGTGTCCGAGTTCCAGTCGGCCGGCAGGCGGAGCTTTGTACGGAAGAAATAGGTTGTACCGTTACGGCTTGGAAAAGGATTCAGTTCCGCTCCCTGAGGATAAGGCTCAATATCCGTATATTGCCCCGGAAGTCCGTACGTGGAGCGGGTAATGTCCCAGTCCTTCCATTCCATCTGTTTCAGCCACTGCTTCTGGGACAGTTCCCGAATAAAACGTTTCAAACGCTGCATCTATGCCTCAACCCTCTCCTACGATTAAATCGATACTCTGCGTATGCTCGACACTGCTGCCGATCTTAACCCGGAACAATCCGGGCTCAACGATCGATACATAGTCTGGTCCGATATAACGAAGCTGCTCCGCCCCAATCTCAAATTCAACTTCCCGACTTTCTCCAGGCGCAAGCCGAATTTTCCGGAAACCTTTCAATTCATTGAGGGGACGGGTTACGGCACTGGACATATCGGAAATGTACAGCTGTACGACTTCCGCTCCTTCATGTTTGCCGGTATTCGTGACCACTGCAGACAGTGTCACTGTACCGCCTGCTGCAATAAATTCCGGCGACACCCGAACTTCGGACAGCACCGGCTTCGAATATTCAAAAGACGTGTAGCTCAGCCCATAGCCGAACGGATAACGCGGCTTCGAGTCGTCTTCCAAGTATCGCCTGCCGCGTGAACGTTTGCCCCGGTAGTGTACAGGGAGCTGTCCGACATGCTTCGGAATCGAAAGGGTCAGCCGGCCCGACGGATTCACGTCACCCAGCAGAATATCCGCGATTGCGTGCCCGCCTTCTTGTCCCGGATACCAAGCCTGCAGCAGGCCGGGAATCTGCTCTTCCACCCAGGGTTCCGCAACGGGACGTCCGCCGATATAGACGACAATAACAGGCCTGCCGGCAGCCGCCGCATAAACTTCGCGGATCAAGCCGAGCTGAACGCCCGATAACCCCAGCGTCATCCGGTCGATCCCTTCGCCGCAGTCCATGTCGCTGATCGCTTCTCCCGTGACCATCGAGGCTCCGGTGCGCAGATCGATCGTGCCTTCGCCGAAATCGCGGGCACTCGATCCGCCCATGACCAGGACGACGGCGTCTGCCTGCGCCGCGCATTCCAGTGCCCGTCCGAAGCCTTCGCGCGACTCCCCGCGAATACGACAGCCCGGCGCATACAGCACGCGCTCTGTCCCCAGCCGCTCGGTCAGGCCGCGCAGCACGGTCGCGACGCTTCCTTCTGGCTGCGGCGACGTATAATCGCCGAGCTGGTTGTAACCGCGGTCCGCATTGGGACCGATCACCGCCACCCTGCCGATCTCCTTCGGCAGGGGCAGCACATTTCCGTCGTTCTTCAGCAGAACGACGCTCTCAGCGGCTAGCTGCCTGGCCAGCCGCGCATGCTTCTCGCAGCCGATGATTTCGGCCGCTCTCTTCGCGTCGGCGTACGGACGCTCGAACAGCCCGAGCCGAAATTTCAGCTTCAACACGCGCAGCGCGGCACGGTCAAGCACCTGCGGCTCAAGCTTGCCCGCCTCGAACGCCGACAGTAAATAGCGGCCGAACATCTCGCCGGACATCTCCATGTCGATGCCTGCACGAATCGACTGCAGCGCCGCCTCTTCGCCATCCTCTGCCGTATCGTGTCCGCTTGCCAGCATATCGATTGCCCCGCAGTCCGTAATGACCGGACCGTCGAAGCCCCATTCGTCTCGTAGGATGCCACTGAGCAGCCGCTCGTTCGTTGTACACGGCACGCCGTCGATCTCATTGTAAGCCGGCATGATGGAAGCCGCTCCCGCCCGCACCGCGCGTTCAAACGGATACAAATCGGTCTCGAGCAGCTCCCGCCAACCCATATGTACCGGACCCGCATTCCGCCCTCCTTCGGAACTGCCGTAGCCTGCGAAGTGCTTCAGCGTCGCCGCTACGCTGTGCGCGCTGTCCAAGCTCTCACCCTGCAGCCCTTCAACCGCCGCCACGGCCATCTCTCCGATCAGAAACGGATCTTCTCCATAACACTCCTCCGTCCGTCCCCAACGGGGATCGCGTACGACGTCGAGTACCGGCGAGTAGGTGGCCGCGCCGCCCTGCGCCCGTGTCTCCGCTGCAACTGCCCGGCACATTTCCCGGTACAGTTCCGTATTCCAGGTGCTGCCGATTGCGAGCGGAACCGGAAACACCGTCGCTCCGATCGCCATATGACCGTGCGAACACTCCTCCCCAATCAGCAGCGGAATACCGAGTCTGGAATGCTCCACCGCGCAGCGCTGGATTTCATTGACCGCTTCGGCACCTTCTGCCGGAGACAAGCCCGTCTCCAGCGTAACACCCGTCCAAGGATCCGCTCTGAGCGTACCGTACAGCGAACCGACATCTCCTTGACGCACCTGTTCCCTGAACTTTTCCGTAAGTTCTGTTCGGCCATCTCCGCGCGAGTAGGTCATCCAACCGAACGGCTGAACCAGCTGACCAACCTTCTCTCGAGCCGTCATTGCCGAAAGCAGGCGCTCGGCACGCTCTTCGGCCGGCAGCTCCGCATCCATCCAAGATCTTTCCTGCAGTGTACTCGTAGGCCGTCTACGTTCTGTCATCACCGACACTCCTCCTTCACAGGTGGACATCCTTAGAATTCGTCACATCCTTTTCCCTGTCCGCTTCATCCAATCTTTTGGCCGTATCTGTTCCCTTGTCCTATCCCTGTCGTCTTAGGCTCCGAAGCACGCATCCTTTTTCTACTCTTTTACCGCTCCCAGAGTCAGACCTTGTACAAAGTAACGCTGGAAGAACGGGTAAGCGAAAATGATCGGCAGCGTTGCCAGCACCACCATCGCCATCCGTGCCGTATCCTGCGGAAGCGACTGCAGCGCAGCCATGCTGATATTGCTGTTGGCCGAATTCTGCTGAATAAACTGCATACTGGTCTCGATCCGCATCAGCATCGACTGCAGCGGCACCAGATTCGGATCGTCAATGTACAGCAGTGCGTTAAACCAGTCGTTCCAATACCCCAGCGTACTGAACAATCCGATTGTAGCCAGACCCGGCAGGGAAAGCGGCACAATGATTTTGAAAAAAATACGGAATTCGCCGGCGCCGTCTATTTTGCCCGATTCAACGAGTGCATCCGGCACGCTGGTGGCGTAGAACGTACGCAGGATCATGACGTAAAAGGCGTTCATCGCCAGTGGAAGTATAAGCGCCCATAGACTATTTTTCAGACCGAGCAGCTGCGCTACGATCATGTAGGTTGGGATGATGCCGCCGTTGAACAGCATCGTGAGAATCGCGAAGACTGAGAAGAAGCGGCGGTACCGGAAATTGCGGCGCGAGATCGCATACGAATACAGCGAGATCATAAACAAGCTGAGTATCGTGCCGATGACCGTTACTGCGATCGTAACGCCGTAAGCACGCAGCAGCGTATCTCCGCTTTCAAAAATGTACTGATAAGCGCCTAGACTCCATTTGGATGGAATCAGCCGGTAGCCTTCGCTTGCCAGCACGCTTTCGTCCGTCAGGGAGATGATCACGACAAAGATAAAGGGAAAGACGCACATAAAAGCAAAAATACCGGCAAAAAGGTTAAACAGCACATTCCATACTGGTGTAATCTGTTGAAAATCGCGGATCGCTTTCGCTTTGCGGGCCATGAAGACACTCTCCTTTCTTATTGTCCGTTTAGAACAGCGAACTGTCCTTGTCGACCCGGCGCACGACATAATTCGCAACGATAACCAGAGTGAAGCCGACAATCGATTGATAAAGTCCCGCAGCGGCGCTCATGCCGATTTCCCCGGTTGTCATCAACCCGCGATAGACATAGGTATCGATAACGTTCGTGACAGAATACAGCGTACCGGAATCTCTCGGCACCTGATAAAACAACCCGAAGTCCGCATAGAAAATCCGGCCCACGGCCAGCAGCGTCATAATCGTGATGATCGGTGTCAGCATTGGAATGGTAATGCTGCGAATCTGCTGCCATTTGTTGGCCCCGTCGATCATCGCCGCTTCGTACAGGGATCGGTCGATCCCCATAATCGCCGCCAGATAGACGACACTGTTATAACCGACCATTTTCCAAAGATTGACCAGCACCAGGATATACGGCCAATACTTTGGATCGGAATACCATTGAACAGGTTCCATGCCTACCCATCCCAACATCTGGTTCAGCAGTCCTCGGTCCATGCTCAAGAAGCTGAACACGAAGTATCCGACGATCACCCAAGAGAGAAAATAAGGCAGGAACATGCCCGTCTGATAAATTTTCGACATCTTCCGGCTGACCAGCTCGGACAAAATAATCGCCATCAGAACGGAGAACACTAGGCCGAGTGCAATAAACGCGATGTTATACAGCAGCGTATTGCGCGTAATGACGAAGGCGTCTTCCGTGCTGAACAGAAATTTGAAGTTGTCCCAGCCGACCCAATCGCTGTTGATGATACTCGCCCAGAATCCTTGACGGCTGAAACGGTATTCTTTGAACGCTACGATTGTGCCTACAAGGGGCAGATACGAGAAGAAAAAGAACCAGATTGCACCCGGCAGCACCATGAACAGCAGCACTTTATTTCGGTTTAGGTTTTTAAAAAAGTTTCCCATGTCTTTGTCATCCTCCTTGTCACCCCAAAATTGGGATAAAAAAGGGATCGGGCGTCCGCCTGCCCGCCCGATCCCTTTTTGCATTGCCTGCGCAAACTTTGTTTAAGCTCCGTTCTCCGCTTTCCAGGCATCCAGCTGAGATTGCGCTTCGGCCATCACTTTCTCAAGACCGGCCTGATTGAATTTCTCGATCGCCTGCGGCAGATAGGTTTCCGGATCGACCGTACCGGTCATCAGAGAGGACCAGAACTGTTCCTTCACGTTTTGCACGGCGGCAAGTTCGGAAGATACGTTCTTCGGATCGAAGTTGAAGCTCAGGATCGGAGAGTTCGTACCCGATTCATTGAACGCTTCGAACTCGTCCCATTTGTTGTCCGGATCGTTCGGGTTCAAGTAGAGCAGCATGTTGTTGCCGAGCGAATAGGACGGCATATCGTAATTTTTCGACTCCGGCAGGTTTTCCATCCGGTTGTCGCCTGTCTTTTTGTAATGAGTTCCTTCGATACCGGAGTCCACCATATTGCGCAGCGTCGCGTCTGTATTCAGCAGATTCAGGAACTGCATCGCTTTTTCCGGGTATTCCGAGTTGGCCGAGATTGCCATCATGGAGCCTTGAACAGAGTTGTTTGTAATAATCGGATCGCTGGCTGGTGTCGAGACGACCGGATAGCCGTAGCTTGCGCTCCATGAATTATCCGCGAGCGGCTGTGTCTGCGCCCGATCAAGCAGCCATTTTCCGGAGTTCATCAAGTCTCCCGTTGAACCCGTTGTTGCCGCTTCCGGTGCAATATAGCCTGCTTTGTAATATTTGTGCATCGTGGTGAGTGCCTCTTTCATCTCAGGCGTTTCCAGAATGTTTACGATCTTGTAGTCCGTCGTGTCCAACTTGACGGCCATCGGCAGATTTTGAATGACGTAGTCGTAAGGCACATAAGGCACGTAGTTTTTATCCATGGCGAACGGCGTAATGTCTGGCGACTTTTCTTTTGCCGTTTTGAGCAGCGGCTCTAGGCTGTCCAGAGTGCGAACACTGCTGATATCGAGGCCGTACTCGTCGACCAGCGTTTTATTGAAGCGCCATACTTCCTGCTGCGGCAGCTCTTTGTTAGCCGGGATTGCATAGTTATGGCCGTCAACCTTGGAGCCTTCGAGGAAAGCCGGGTTGATCGTACTTTTAAGATCTTGTCCATGCTCGTCCAGCAGCGAGTCCAATTCCATAAATGCGCCTTTTCGCGCATTCTGTACGTAATCGAAGCCGCCCGACGAAGTGAAGATAATATCCATTGGCTCACCGGAAGCGACCAGCACCTGCATTTTCTGCTGATAGTCGCCCCAATCAATCATTTTCATCGTAACGGTGGCGCCGATCTTCTCGGTCGTATATTTGCTGACTTCGGCCATGACCGTGTCGACGTCTTTTTGCGGCGTACCGATGGTATACCAGATCAGCTCAACTGGATTATCCGCATCCCCTTCACCGCCCGAAGCCGAACTTCCGCCCCCGCCTCCACCGCAAGCGGAAAGAATCAAACTGAATGCCGTAAGCATGGTGATTGCAATCGAGAATCTTTTTTTGCCTTTTTGCATAAAATAGACCTCCTTTTTTTGAACTGCTGTGTGTCTGTGTGTTTCTGCACGGTTGAATTATCTTTGCTTCTGCCTTGTGATAAGAACTATCTTCACTTTAAATGATGAAAGCACTTTCAAAAAGAAGATAAAATCAATATATCAGGGTACAAAATAAAGAAAAGACCACCAAATGGTGATCTCTATCATTGAAATGATAAAATGTTTTACATGTAAGTAACATGAAAATAACACGAATATACTTTTAATTTTCAGCATTGAAATACTCATTGCTTGGACTTCACGTTTACTGAAGCATTTTGTATTCGGTCGGCGATATGCCCACATGTTTTCTAAACTGCTTGTAAAAGTATCCCGTCTCCCAGTAGCCCACGCTTCGCGAAATATCCTGTACTTTCAAGCTGGTCGTTCGCAATTTTTCCTTCGCCCGTTCAATCCGATATTTGTTCAGATAATCCGTAAAAGTTTCTCCTGTCTCCTTATGAAACAGCTGCCCCAAATAAACGGGATGGATATGGTACTGCGAGCCCAACATTTTCAACGACAGCTCTTCGCCGTAATGGTCGGCAATATGGCCGAGTATCTGCTGCACAACGGGGCTTCGCGTATCGCGGCTCAGCATCCCAACCGTCTCTTCCGCTGCGCGGCGAACCGCTTCGATCAATTCCTCCATGTGCGAAGCTGCACGGATTCGATCCAACATCCGCAGCAGAGGTTCGCCGTCTTCTTCATGCTTGAATTCACGCAGCACGGCACGGAAATCCGCGCAAACGCCAAGTGCAATATTTTGCAGCTCTTCCGGTGTTATGCCTTCCGTTCTGCTCAGCAGCGTCAAATCCTCGCCAATACGCCGCTTCAGCTCTTCTCGATCGCGCGACAGAATGAGACGAGCATATTCCCGGCCGAGATTCGCCTTGGCCGAGCTTGTCGTCTCCGGCATGGAAGCCGCAGCCTGCAGCTTATACTCGAAAATTCGGCTTTTGGGATCGACAAGTGCATACTCCAGCGCCTTCTTCGCTTCCATTCGGCTGGCAGGTCCATGCTGCGGCAGAAGACCGCTACTGCCAGAACCGATCCGCAGCCCTTCTTCACCGATCCGCTGTTCCAGCTTGTGCGCAATTTGCAGCAGCCGATCTCGCCCGTCTTTGTCGGTCAGTTGGACAATAACGGCGACATCACCGTCAATATCGCGGAAAACGATGCACTCCGGTTCATCCCGGAGAGCTTCCTCCGCACGGTCTGTCAGCGTGTCACCGTCCCGGACAGAACGAAGCATCAGCACAGCCAGCTGTGGATGCCGAAACTCAAGACCCATCAGCCCTGCCCGTTCGGCGAATTCCGTTTGTGAGATCTGCTCCGTCAGCCAACGATGCAGCACATTATCGCGGATAATTCTTGTACCGAACGCATCGAACCGCTTCTCGCGCTCTGCACGGCTAAGCTTCTCCGTCACATTTGCCAGAGTCGCTTCAAGTTCTTCTACATTAATCGGCTTGAGCAAATAGTTTTCGATGCCAAGCTTCATGCCTTCCTTGAGATAATTGAACTCGTTGAACCCACTCAATACAATCACTTTAAGGTTCGGCTGAAACTCCCGGACTTTGCGAATCAACTCAAGCCCGTTCATCTCCGGCATAGAAATATCGGTAAGCAGCACATCTGCCGATATGTCCCGCAGCGCCCCCAACGCTTCGCGGCCGTCCAATGCGTTTCCTACAACTTCAAGTCCGAGCGAATTCCAATCCATGATGTCATAAAGTCCATCGATAATAAAAGGTTCGTCATCCACCAGAAACACTTTGTACATGCCGCTCCTCCTCTCCCGAATTGGGGCAGCGCATTTCGACCAGCGTTCCCTGCCCTGCGCCTCCGCTATGTACTTCAATACCGTATTCCGGCCCATAAAGAAGCCTCAATCGTTCATGTATGCTGCGCAGGCCGAAACCTCCTTCCGCTGCTGCTTCTCCATCTGTGCGATACAGCATATTACGCAGATCGCACAGTTTCTCGGACGGAATCCCACGCCCGTTGTCCCGTACCCGTACCGCAATATCCCCTTGTTCCAGGTCGACAAAAATGACAATGCGGTTGTCTTCATCCCGACTGCGAATACCGTGCACGATATAGTTCTCCACAATCGGCTGCACACACAATCTCGGCACTTCCGCATTCAGCAGTTCAGGATCGACTTGTATATCGTAGGCCAGCCGATCTTTATACCGAATACGGAACAACTCGAGATACAGCCGACACGCCTCCAATTCATCCTTCATGGTATGCCGCTCTTTTTGCTGAACGAAGCTCTTGAACAGCATGGACAGGCTGTAGATCATCTCGCCGACGTCGCGCGCTCCCTGCGACACGGCTCTCATCCGAATCACTTCCAATGTATTATACAGAAAATGCGGGTTCACCCTTGCCTGCAGCGCCGCCAATTCCGTATGCTTTTGTTTGATATCCGCTTTGTACACTCGATCGATATACAAATTCAGTTCATCGAGCATGTCGTCAAAGCTTCCGGCAATCTGCCCCAGCTCGTCCTCTTTCCGATCGTGGATTCGTGTCTGCAGGTCGCCGTGTTTGACGCGCTGGGTTAGACGAATAATCCGGTTCGTTCGTTTTGCAAAACTGAAAATGAACAGTGACGGAACGAGAATCGCAAAAAGAATGCATACCGCTCCAATGGTCACGATTGTATTGCGCAGATGCTCATACGATTCGGCTGCTTCGGCCGGGCTCAGGATTCCGGCAACGGTATAACCGCCGGAAGTCGAAGCCAGCTTGTTGAGGTAAAGACCGCCTTCCGGCGACGGGCCGGACGAGCTGACGTCATAGACCGACTTCAACCGCTCCGCATAGGGGAACTTGCCACCATAGTACTGATCTGACGTATCGAACAGGACCTGCCCATTCGCATCCAACACAAAAATATCTCCTTTGAATTCCTGTTCGTAGGCAGTCAGCGCATTCCAAAGACCGGTCGAATCAAACCAAACGGTCAGCTGACCAAGATTTTTAAAACTTTGCTTATCATTAATTGGCCTGGTAACCGAGTACATCGTTTCTCCGCTGCTGCCGAGAGCACGGCTTACCCAAGCATTAGGTTTTGAGACGTTAGCGCTCTCCAATGCCATCGCATCGGGCACGTAGGATTGCGATGCGTTAACCGGCACCGCTTTGAATTCCGCATTCCGGCCGTAAGCATAAAGCATCTGCTGCTCACTGCTGTACAGAACGAGCATCCGGATATCCGGTTGGGTCTCCAGCACATTCTCCATATGCGTCTTGGCATTCGCTGAATCGATACCCGTTTGCGTATAGAGGTCGAGCCGATAGCGAACGTAATCCGGATACGGGTATAAGAGAAAATGCGACAAATCGAGCGACAGCGCATCGTTACGATAAATATCCGGCATGATCGAATCCGCATTTTCAAGACGCAGACCGATATAACGATCGATCGCTGACATGGCCGCTTTCTGATTATCCAGCTCCCGGCGTACCGCCGACTGCGACATGGAAACAAACATAAAATAAGAAAAAGCGATAATCGTTACGATTGTAATGAAAGAGAAGAGCAGAATGGTTTTGGTAAACAAATTGTTTTTAAACATTCTTCGATAAAACTCCAGCATATGTTTGCCCGCTCCTCCCCTTTCGGATTTTTCGATATTTTCGCATTCCGTTTGCTATCTGTCTATCCGCTTGAGACATAAATGTTCTATTTTCAACTATCATTATCTGTCTACCCTATACAATGAAAGCCTTTTCAATAAGGGGCAAAACTAAAGATTTGGTGTTTGAATTAAAGAAAAGGAAAAAGACCCGTCTTCCGACAGGTCTCTCGGTTATATCCGTTGGAATGTTCACTCGAATTATAGGCTCGTGACCACCGGATGTAAAGAATTCGTCCCGAAGTACAGCTACAGATCTTCCGTTTCCAAAATGACCGGACAATGATCGCTTCCCATAATCAGGCAGTCGATTCGCGCGTCCTTCAATTTCGGCGCAAGACGCGCGGAAGCCAGGAAATAGTCGATTCGCCAGCCAATATTGCGCTCTCTGACTTTTGCCATATAGGACCACCAACTGTAGACATCCGTCTTATCCGGATGGAAATGACGGAATGTATCAATGAAACCGGCGCCCAGCAGCTCGGTCATCTTGCCGCGCTCCTCATGCGTGAAACCGGAATTGCCGATATTGGAACGGGCATTTTTAAGATCGATTTCTTGATGTGCCACATTAAGATCACCGCAGACGATCACAGGCTTCTCCGCATCCAACCGGATCAAATAATCGCGGAATCGGTCTTCCCATTCTAGTCGGTAGGGCAGACGGGTCAGGTCGCGCTTGGCATTCGGCGTATAGACATTCACCAGATAAAAACCTTCAAATTCCAGTGTCAAAATGCGACCCTCGTCTTCCGAATCGGTCTCGATGCCATAGCGGACTGACAGCGGACGAACCTTAGTGAATACAGCGGTGCCGGAGTAGCCTTTTTTCAACGCATAATTCCAATATTGATAATATTCGCGGGAAGGCTCCATCGTGATCTGGCCTTCCTGCAGCTTCGTCTCCTGCAGACAGAAGATGTCGGCATCCTGCTCCTCGAAATAATCGTTGAAGCCTTTATTGACCGCAGCCCGCAGGCCGTTGACGTTCCAAGAAATCAATTTCACAGTAAAACTCTCCTTCTAACGTTGAACTTTCGGAAGATGGCAGATGATCGGCCGGCTCCGTAAGCCAGTGTATCATATTGTCCGCTCCTTGACCTGCAGCATCTATTGTATCTGTTTTTCATTTTCCGCAAAAGCTTGCCGGGTGTATTGATAGGAACATACATTCCATTTTTTGTTGACGACAATAGTCTTCTTGTAGTATAGTGGACGCAATTGAAGTGAACGGCGCGGGGAAGCACCCTGTGGACAAGGTTAATTAACCTTTCCGCAGGGTGCTTTTTTGCGTTCTACCGTTCCGATTCACTATTTCATTTCAAAAAGGAGCTGAATTTATGTCTTTGTTGTCCATTTCCAAAAAACGCCGTCCCCTTCGTCTCGCCGCCCTCCTGCTGGTCTTTACGCTCACACTATCATTTGCCGCCCCCCAAGGTCGCACCTATGCCGCCGACGGGGCATGGGCTTCCGCCCTGTCCGGCATTGATACCCTGTACGACGGCTATACGGCGCTCGAAACTGCCAACAAAATCGAGAAGTTGGAAATTCAAACGCTGCGCAAAGACACGGCGGCCCGACTTAAAAATGTAAATGCCGCTATCAAGGCGATCGACAAGCCGAAGATCGACCGTCTCGCCGCAGAGTGGGCAGCACTCAAAAGCAAATATGCCGCTGTCATCGGGCAGTACAGCGATCTAGGCAAACAGGCGAGCGCAGCCCGTAAGCGCAAGGACAAGAAAAATGCAGACCTGCTCGATCTAAAACGCAATAAGTTGAAGCCATCGGTTAATGCCGCCAAGATTGAGATCAAGAACGCCCAAAACGCCCTGGCTGCGGCCAAAAAGCAGGCGGCAGCCAAAGCGAAGATCGTCAAAGATACCCTTGCACCTGTTAAGGCGCTCAAGCAGCAGATAACCGCCGAGAATAAATCAATTGCGGGATTTAACAAAACACGCGCTGCCGCCTATAAGCGCTATCGTTCCTCCGTCAAGCAGGGCAATGCCATTACGGCGGCAGCCGAGATGACGTTGATGTATACCCAGCTCGGCAAAATCCATTCTTCCCAACAGAAAATTTACGGCTGGGAAAAGCAGATCTCAACAGCAGTCAAGTCGGCAGCGGCAAAACTGCCGTCCTAGGCCGAATTCTGCCATCGGTTGCCCAGGTCTAAGATGCAAGACATCATATTCTAAAACGTTCAGCCGCCAAACCTTCTATCGAACTCCTGCTGCTCCTCCGGTTCTTCTTCTCCCAGCGTAAGATATCTGAAAAAAAATAACAGCCGGTGATTCATGAAGCTTTTCTCCGGCTATTAATAGGAGATATGTCGCTTGCTGTGGATGCTTGTATGTATAAAGAAGAATTTTACGTCGAGGTGGTTCGTTTGGAAGTATCGAATATCTGGTTCACCCTTCTTTCCTGCCTGTTCTTCATGGGCCTCGTCGCCTACATTTCGTATCGCCTGACCAAAGGCGAGGTGAACAGCAGCGAAGGTTATTTCTTGGCGGGAAGAGGATTGAGCGGAACGTTTATCGCCGGTTCTCTTCTGCTGACCAATCTGTCCGCAGAACAGTTGATCGGCCTGAACGGTCAAGGCTACCGGGCAAATTTGTCAAACATGGCCTGGGAAGTTACTGCCGGTGTCGCAGTGATCGTACTGGCGCTCTATCTGCTGCCTAAATATCTTGGCGCCGGAATCTCGACCATCCCTGAATTTCTGAGTAAGCGCTACGACGATGGAGTTAGAAGATTGACCGTTCTGCTGTTTATGTTCGGCTATATTCTTGTGACGATCCCATCCACGCTGTATTCCGGTGCACTGGCGGTCATGCAGCTGTTTGATATTCCTTCGCTGTTCGGAATTTCTTATGGCCAGTCGTTATGGTTGATCGTATGGATCATCGGTATTATCGGAGCGATTTATGCCATCTTCGGCGGACTTCGTGCCGTAGCCGTTTCGGATACGCTGAATGGAATCGGCCTGCTGATTATCGGCATTCTTGTTCCTATTCTTGGCTTTATCGCTCTTGGAGACGGGAGCATACTGCAGGGAATGAAGACGATTGCAACGCAGGCACCAGAAAAACTGAACGCGATCGGCTCCAGTACGGATTCCGTACCGTTCGCAGCGATCTTTACCGGCATTTTGTTCGCCAACTTGTTCTATTGGTCCTCAAACCAATATGTCATTCAGCGGACGCTCGGTGCAAAGAACTTGGCCGAGGGACAAAAGGGGGCTCTTCTGTCCGGTTACTTCAAGCTTCTAATTCCTTTTTTCATGATGATTCCAGGCGTTATTGCCTTTCATCTGTATGGCGGAAATCTAGCCAGCGTCGATCTCGCTTATCCGACGCTTGTCGCTAATGAACTTCCAATCTACTTAAGCGGATTTTTCCTCGCCGTTCTGCTGGGGGCCGTATTCAGCTCGTTCAATTCCCTGCTGAACAGCGCGGCGACCATGTTTACATTGGACGTCTACAAGCCGCTGTTCGCTCCAAATGCGGATGACAGGAAGCTGATCCGGATCAGTAAAATATTCGGAACGATTGTTGCTGTAGTCTCCATGGCGATCTCTCCGCTGCTGGTTAATGCTCCGGACGGACTGTGGGATCTCATCCGCAAATTTACGGGATTTTTCAATATTCCGATCATCGTAATTTTGCTGATGGGCATTTGGACGAAGAAAGTGCCGCCTATGGCAGCCAAAGTCGTTATCATCTTCCACGTCATTGCCTACTATATGCTCGTCTGGGGAACGGATCAGCTGTTCGGCCTTGATCTTGGTTTGAATTTCGTCTACGTTTACGGCATCATGTTCTTTGTCGAAGCAGGTATCATGCTGGTGATCGGACGCGTAGGCAAATCCCGGGAATCCTACCGGATTCCCTATCGTCCCCGCGGTGATATGACTCCTTGGAAATATGCCATCATGTCTTCCATCTTGTTGTTCTCGGCTATCATCGGGATGTACATTCTATTCTCCCCAATTGGTCTGGCATATTCGGACGGTATTGTGTCGCCTTGGTTCCTGCCGGCCATAACCGCCCTGATTGTTCTGGCCGTGCTAATCTCGCTCTGGTCGATCCGCAAATGGAACGGACGTTACGCCCATTATCTGAATCGAACACCGGATCAGGCGGAAAATCATACTCCCTGATTGAATGGTATGACTTATCGTGCAGGCCAAATTCTGATACAGACCAAATTCAAAAAGCGTAAGGACGGGCATCAGCCCGCTCTTACGCTTTTCGTCTGTTTATCGTCCTATTATTTGCAGGCTATTTGTAAGCGAAAACGGTCATTCTCCGCTTTCTGTCGGCAAAGAAAGCGCATTTGCCGGCAGATCGACCGACCAGCCGACATCATTATAAATCTTGGGTACCATCGTACGTCGAAGCGTCAGCTGTTCCGGAAGCTTCTCCATGTATAAAATTTCAAAACGCACCTCATCTCCCGCAGTCGGATCGGGATAATAAAACTGACCGTTTTCATCGACCGCTTCCCAGATCCCGTCGCGGCCGTTGACATACTCGGACCGGTAATCCAAATATACGGTAGGGATGCCGTCCCGTTTGTCGATCTCGGCACCTGTCAGCTCAAAGCGGTCACCTTCGTCTTCCAGTACAACGGGATTCCGCTTAAGATCGGACGGATCAAATGTAATCTCTTCCCGGCCTTCCAGAGCGGTTTGGTAACTTTCCAAAATAAATTTATAAGGCTGCTGACCGTCTCCGCTCAAACCATTTGTTTCCGCCATTGGATAAACAAGCGTCCATTCTCCCTCTCCGGTATTCTTGTCGTAATGTGTCAAAACGGTCTCCGCGTTAAAATAATTGCTTGTGCTGCCGTAACGCCCAACCACGCGTCCGTCTTGATCTTCGATACGAAATTGGAACTCGATTTGACTGCCCAAATCCCCCGGACTGCGATCCCTGATCTCGCCAGAAGCGATCGTATGCAGATCAACGCGAATCGTTCCCGGAGTCCGGATCAAACGGTTTACCTCGATGTTCAATCCGTCCGGCGCCTTGTAAGTCTTGTCGACAGCCGAGAATGCGGCATATTTCTTGGCCGTTTGAAGATCCAGTGAGTAATCGAACACAAGCGGCTCGGTCTCGACGATCTCTTCCCGATCCAACTCTCTGTCCATTCGGTTAATTCCTTCGATTTCCCCCGAAAACTCGATCCGATCGGGAAGCGGCTGATTCATTACATACACATAGGCTTCCATTCCGTTTACTGCAGACTGATCTGTGCGGGCATGAACAGCACCCTCCCGGCCGTCAGGACCTGTCAGCACAAAAGGGAGTTCGTACGGAAACGCTCTGCTGACAGGCTGTCCGTTACCGTCGGTCGTTCGGGTCAGAATGACAATTTGAGAGGCGTCCGCCAGTATCCCCATCACTTCAAAACGGTACCCGCTCTTATCGTCGTGAAGCGAGATGTCCGGATAAAATACCAGTCCGAACGAATCCAACAGCGCCGCTCGGCTTGTCCAACTCCACTCGTAATTAGGATCATTCAGCAGCTTTCCGATCCGTTCACGGTCGGCGGTATCGATCTTCTTCTGTACGCCGGCGGTAATGGAAGGCTGCTGTTCCTGCTTTCCGAGAAGTTCCATGCCGCTTTGAAGAGCGGCATACCACCCCGCGCCTCCGAGCAGCACCAGCGCACATGCGGCGACTGCAGCTCTTCTCCATTGAGCGATAGGTTTGAGTCTGCGTGTCGTATGCCTCGCTGCGGAACCCGAGTACTCAATTTCCGCTCCTTCGAGGGCTGCCATCACTCCCGCAGTAAACCCTTCATCCGGACCGTCCGAATAAAACGCATTCTCGAACATACGCTGCTCGGACCGAATCCGATCCAATTCTTTTCTGCAGGCATCGCATTCTTTCAGATGTGCCTCCATATGGGCGCTAACCGGAGACCCCGATGGGTCGGCTTCTCTCATAACATGGTGTTCCAACTCGCTGCGGCTAAAGCATCTCATAGCGCAATCCTCCTTCCGCCTGCACTTTTTTGTACAAACTCTTCTTGGCTCGATAAATGCGGTTTTTGACTTGGTTTGCACTTAACCCTGTAATTCCAGCAATCTCTTCGTAGCTGAGTTCATTCGTATATCGAAGCAGCAGCACAATCCTGTATTTCTCGGGCAAACGCTCCAGCAGCCGATGTACTTCCCTGCGCATTTCGAGTTCTAAAACTTGCCGTTCGGGCGTATCGTCGCTGCGGGGCTCCGCTATGTTTTCATCTTCTATGTACAGCGGCCTTCGTTTTCGAGTGAAATCGCGCATGGCATTGACCGCAATACTGTAGATCCAAGCCGAGAAGCGTTCCTCTTCCTTCAGATCTCCAAGCTTCCGATAAGCCCGTATAAAGGTCTCCTGCGCCAAATCCTGAGCATCTTGATGCCCGGCCCCCATCCCCCGCAGCAGACCGTAGATTTTATTTTTGTATTGGTCAACGATCAAAGCATACCTCTGTTTGTCTCCCTGTCGGATCTGCATCAGCAGTTCTCGCTCTGTCAGTGGTTCGCTCATCGTCCCCCTCCTCTTTTCTGTATCATCTCGATCTGATCCTTATACATAGACGATACTTGTTTCCGAAGTACTCACTTTCACACCAAAAAATTTCACTGCGTTTCCCACGTCAGTAATTATGCAAAAACCAGGTATGATTCTCATTATCTCATGTCCGCACTACTTGCCGTCTTTGCATATCCCCTCATTAAAAAAGCGGCAGCTCATTGCCCGCCATCCCTCTTCGCATAAACGCCCATATCCCTGAAGCAGCGCTCCCAGCCTTTTTGCCGTAAGTTTGTCCATTCTATCAAATCAAATTCACTTGAATTTTTCTCTTTAATGCTCTATTTTTGTGTAAGGTAATATTTTTTGCGCGGGCGAAACTTTTGTTATATTCAAGCGTCCAATTCTATGAAAACGTCGGATAGTTGCGATCATCAAGAGAGCAAAGGAGAAGTGAAAATGAAACTCGGAAATCACATGTGGAAAAAAACAGCTGCGGTATTTATGGCCGTTATGCTGCTGGCCACCCTGGTACTTCCCGGATCGATTCGACACGCCGCCGCTGCAGAAGCCGGAACACGCATTGTGCTGGACGGGCAAACTATCGAAGGTGCCGAGCCTATTGTCATTGCCGGAACGACGATGGTCCCGATTCGGATCGTCTCGGAGCAGCTCGGCTACTCCGTAAACTGGAACCAGAATTCCGGACGCATTACGATCGGCAGCAGTTCCTCCCCTCCTCTCATTTTGACGCTCGGCAGTCTGACCGCCGAATCGGCAAACCATACGATTGCGATGGAACAGGCACCGTTTGTCCGTTCGAATACTACGTACGTACCGCTGCGTTTTGTCGGCTCGCAGATGGGACTCGGGGTCAAATGGGAACAAGCTTCCCAGACCGTGTATTTGCAAAGCCGGCTTGAAGAACCTGCCGCTCCTGCAACTCCGGCTGTCCCAGTGCCTTCAACACCTGTCGGTTCGGCACCTGTCGATTCAGTACCTGTCGTTTCAACACCTTCGTCAGCTGCTTCGATCGATAGTATCAGCTTCAGCGACAAAAGGCTGACGATCTCCGCCGGAGCATCCGTGACGCCGAAAAGCACGGTATTGAGCAATCCGGACCGGATCGTCGTCGACCTGCCGAACAGCGCCTTTGGCCCAGGCCTGCTTCAAAAAGAAAACCTGAGTCTTGGCAAAGTCGCGACTCTGCCGGTATCTAATTCAGCCGTCGTCAAGCAGGTTCGCTATTCGCTGTTCAGCGAAAGCCCATCTACCGTTCGGGTTGTACTCGACCTAAACCGCAGCGTTGGCTACAACTTGTACACGCAGGGCAATCTGGTTATCGTCGATCTGAATGACGATGGAATTGCACCTCCTGCCGGAACCAACGGCAAAAAGATCGTCGTCATTGATCCGGGACATGGCGATCATGATTCCGGCGGTGTCGGCAACGGCGTGAAAGAAAAAGGCGTTGTATTGAATGTCGGACTGAAAGTCGCCGCTCTGCTCAAGCAGGAGCCTAATATCGATCTGATTATGACCCGAAGCGACGATACGTTCGTCACACTGGACGGACGTGCGCAGTTGGCCAATAATGCCGAAGCGGATGTCTACGTATCCATTCATGCCAATATGGCTTCATCGAGCAGTGCAGGCGGAACCGAGACCTTCTATGCCGACGCCGCACGCAGCAAGTCGCTGTCGGACACCATTCAGAAGCATGTGCTTGAAGCTACGGGCTTCAGAGACCGGGGCTCCAAGCAGGCCAATTATCTCGTTATTCGCAAAACGAATATGCCGGCCGCTCTGGTGGAAATCGGATTCCTCAGCAACAAACAGGAAGCCGCTCTAATGACCCAAGACAGCTTCCAGCAGAAAGTTGCCGAAGCGATCGTAGCGGGTATCAAGGAATATCTGAAATTGAATTGATGTGCCAACCCGAAAGGACTTCTCATATGAGGAGTCTTTTTTCAATTCCAAACCAAGACCATAAGAGCAATATTGAGGAGGATGTTCCTTATCCGGTCCTGTTACAATAAGAGCAGAACCGACGAATCGAGAAACGGAAAACGTAGAGGAGGAATGCGGAATGACCGGAAGCCGGCTTTCTTTCGAGGAGATGTGGGAACGAATCATGGCGTGCGACGATCGCTACGACGGGTTGTTCTTCACGGCAGTCAAGACGACACGCATCTACTGTCGACCTTCCTGCCGTTCGCGCAAACCCAAAAAAGAGAATGTGGATTTTTACCTGGTTATATCCGAAGCGGAAGCTGCCGGATATCGGCCGTGCAAACGATGTCAGCCGCAGGTTGAACACTCCCCCTGGAACGGCTTTGTGCTGCTGGCAAGAGCTTTTATCGTCGAACATTATAGGGAAAATTTGCTGTTAAAAGACATTGCGGAACATGTCAAACTTAGTGTCCACTATCTTGACCGGCTGTTCAAACAGGAGACTGGAGAAACGCCCCGTCTATATCTAGAAAAGGTGCGGGTAGATCGTGCGGCACATCTGCTGCGATGGAGCGAAAAATCGAATCTGGAGATCTGTTACGAGGCTGGATTTCATACGCCGTCCAATTTCTACAAAGCATTCCGCCGTCATCACGATTGCTCGCCGGGCGAGTATCGCAATCAAGGTGCACCGATCATGCGCGAAGATATTCGGCGAAAAGCCCTAAAACGTTCGGCAGCTGCCGAAAACGCCGAATACGTCGGTCAAATGGTTGTGAGTGAAATAGGGTATTGAACGGGTCTCAGAACATGAAATCCCCATCTGAAAGGAGACACGCTGCATGATGAACAAATTCTCTCCTCTCTCTATATCTCCTGATGCATGCGAGCGGATTGAACTGCGCGTTCCCGCTCCTTTCAGCTGGTCGGAATGTTTGGCTTACTTGGGAAGATCCGATCTGGAGATCATGCACCGTGTTGAAGAGGACTGCGTATACAAAGCCGTCGAATTGAATGGATATCCTATTCTGCTGAAATTGGATTATACGCAAGAAAATGTTCTTCGAAACAATGCGATGCCTGCAAGTGTCCTCTCCGCACTACGGATCGGCTTTCCTCAGGAGGACCCTGGGCCGGAACTTCGGAATGCGGCCGAGGATTATGTCCGTGACTGGTTCGGCCTTGACGATGATCTGGAAGCTTTTTCTGTTATGGCTCAGCGCGATCCTATCTTGGGCCTGGTCGTCTCCGCCCATGCCGGACTGCGGCTGATCGGCATTCCCGACCTTTTTGAAGCATTGACTTGGGCAATCATCGGCCAGCAAATCAGCCTACCGTTTGCCTATACGATGAAAAGGCGGCTGGTTGAAGCCTATGGTGAAACGCTCTCTATTAGCGCTGCTGCAGACGCTGTAGATATTGTTGATAACACGACAGATATTACTGTTGACGCTGCAGATATTGTTGGTGAAGCGGCAGTCATTGCTGGTGACGATGTTGGGATTATGGGAGCTGCAAACGAGCCTTTTCATCTCTTTCCGCGCCCTGCACGTATCGCTGCATTAACGCCGGACGACCTGCGGCCCATGCAGTTTTCCGGCCGCAAAGCGGAATATATCATCGGCATTGCGCAGATGATGGAGGAAGGCCGTCTCTCCAAGGAGGGCCTGCTGCGTATGGACGAAGAGCAGGCCCGGGAAATGCTGCTCTCGATCCGCGGTGTCGGAGCGTGGACGGCGGACTACGTCGGAATGAAATGTCTGCGCCGACCGTCGGCTTTCCCAATTGCCGATGCCGGGCTGCATCAAGCACTCAAGCGAGCGCTTGGATTAAATCGCA
Source organism: Saccharibacillus kuerlensis DSM 22868 (assembly GCF_000378145.1). Classification (GTDB taxonomy): domain Bacteria; phylum Bacillota; class Bacilli; order Paenibacillales; family Paenibacillaceae; genus Saccharibacillus; species Saccharibacillus kuerlensis. The sequence goes on from NZ_KB899286.1 coordinate 149,605, forward strand.
AGCCTCACCCGAACGAGATTGCCGAAGTCTCTGCCGGCTGGCACGGTTGGGAAGCCTATGCGACATTTTATCTATGGCAGTCGCTTCTGTAACTTTTCATAAATTGCTTTTTTCATAATCAGATAGAAGGAGGTTTCGATATGAACGTTCATATCCCCGTTTCGCATCCTACCGGTTCACATGCTACCGGTTCGAATGCTTCGGCGCTTACAATTCAGCAGGTTAAGCTGTCTGATTCAACAGCATCTGCATCGTCAACGCCTAGGATATCCCGCTTATTCTACAATTCGCCGCTCGGCGAACTGCTTATTGAAGGAACGACCGAAGCGGTATCAACAATTCTGTTCACTGATACGACAATGCCTGAAGGTTGGCCTGCCGTTCATCCGTTCCCTGACGCATCGGCGTCCGAAATCCATCCATCCGATCCGCCTGAAAGCAAGATTCCCGAGGCCCTGCGGTTGTGCCGTCGACAGCTCGTTGAATATTTCCGCGGTCAGCGGCGTGAGTTCGATTTCCCTTATACATTCGACGGTACATTGTTCCAACGTGCTGTCTGGAGTGAGCTGTCCGGCGTCCCTTATGCAGAATTCCGTTCCTATAAAGACCTTGCCGTCGCAATCGGCAGTCAGCGCGCTGTTCGTGCAGTAGGCGCGGCCAACGGCCGCAACAAACTCAGCATTGTACTGCCCTGCCACCGTATCGTCGGCGCAAGCGGCAAACTGACCGGCTATGCCGGCGGGCTGTGGCGCAAAGAGTGGCTGCTGCAGCATGAAGCAAAGTTCGGCAGAATTGGTTCTGTACGCAAACTCAGTTAAGCCAGATCCCAACCGAGATCAGTGCCAAAAAAGCCTTAAACATGCTCGCTGCCTTGCCATAACGAGCCGCTCCGGTGTGTGCGACCCAAAGTACCACATTCAGTCGATGTCTCCGATCTTTCGGATGCCGTCCCTCCTTTTGTATTTGGACAGGGGCAAAAAAGATTCAATGGCATTCCACTCTTCGTCGGTTAAATCGTATCAATGTCTTATGTCTTTAATTTAATGGAATTAAAAGCACTCCTGAAGTTTGCGTACACGTCTTCTAAAGTGTGTTAAAAAGTATGAAAAAGAGGCTTGCGAGTGTGTTCTGAAGAGTCTATTGAAGGTGTGAGAAAGAAGGAAAGGAAGAGAAAAAAGAAAATAAGTGCGCATATGCAATTATTTTTATCGAATTTTTGAATTTCGCTGAAATAAGTGCTTCCATACACTTATTTCAGCGTTTTCGAGTTTCTAACTGTACTTCCCTATTAAATAGTTGTACCTGTGCACTTATTGTACGATTTGGCGAGCTTTTGCGGAAATTAATTGTATATAAGTAGGCCTGTTGATTAACCAAAAAATAGCAAAAAGGACGCCTCTTTGTTAAGCTGTTTGTACCCCTACAAACATCGAAACGAGGCGACCTCATGACAAAGTCTACGACATTCTCGAGTGTTCTGCAAACTGTATTTCCCCGCGAGCAAATCGAAGAGTTGCTCGCGGAAATCGGCTATGTCGATGTGGCTCGGAAGTTCACCGGTTACGATTTGTTTCTGTTTTTGGCTGAAGCGGCTTTGCAGCAGTGGAAGGGGTACCGGGATGCCGAACCGCGTCTGGCCGCCAGCGGCCTGAA
>NZ_KB899287.1 GCF_000378145.1 Saccharibacillus kuerlensis DSM 22868
TCGAATATCGAAACGGGGCTCTTCGTACCTGCGAACGGCGCTTTATCAAGCGACCGTAGCCGGCATTTCCAAGCAGATTCACGGTCCGCGAAATTCGATTCTTTTTCAATTTTATCAGCAAAAACGGGACGAAGGCAAACCGGCAAAAGTCGCGATTGTTGCAGCTTCGCATAAGCTTTTACGCATTATTTTTGGTATGTGGAACTCCGGATCGGCCTTTCAAGCTCATTAAGTACTGAAATTGGATATAGAATCCATTTTTATCTACCTTCCAAGGTAGGTTTATTTCAGTATGTTCCATTTGGACAGCTCAATGATTGTTTTATGAAAGGCTTGACTTTGATTAGCTGGTTTATGTGTTGCTTCTGTCTTCCTGCGTTACCCTCAAAGGTTCCTTCATCGCCGGGCATACTCCGGTTCCGAGTCCACTTCGTCTGCTTTACTCACCGCCGGGCGTGCTTCGGTTCCGAATCTGCTTCGTTTGCTCTACTCACCGCCGGGCGTGCTTCGATTCCGAATCTGCTTCGTTTGCTCTACTCACCGCCGGGCGTGCTTCGATTCCGAATCTACTTCGTCTGCTTTACTCACAGCCGGGCGTGCTTCGGTTCCGAATTTGCTTCGTTTGCTTTACTCTCGCTGGGCGCGCTTCGATTCCGAATCTGCTACATTAGTTTGATCAGCTCTTTAACAATTCTCAGCTTTTAAATTGCTCTTAAATCTGCCCTTAGAAGTTACACATAACGTTCCTGTATTCACGACTCGACGTATGTCGAGTGTCCGGCGTATGCCGGACCCAGGGCGTATGCCCGCAGCGTGAATATTATGTTATGTGAAGTCATTTCTTTATCTCCGCTATACTTCTTCAGTAATAAATATCGGATAGGCTAATAAATCATTAACTCTTGCTTCTTTATTGTTAAAGATGAAGCATTGCTCATTTGTAATATAACGTTTTCTATATAGGCAAGTAATCTTTTTAGTCGCCCCTCGTTTTGCTCCTAAGCCAACCAACTTATCTATCGGATGTCGTTTATCGCTACGTCCGAATTTCTCTTCTCCCGCATGCAATATGGTATTTAAAATCGGTCTTCCTTCTAAAAAGTTCACAATGGATTGGAGTGCAGAGCATCCTGAATACATATGCGAGTATTTTCCATTGTCCAACCACATTTGTGTTATATACAAAAAAGTCCCTGTGTAGTTATAGATCAAGTTGCCTTGCTGTATATCATCTGTATTAGGATCAGATATCCAAAGAGCAAAACCATCAAGGTAAGGTGTATCTATCAATGATTCTTTAGGAAAAAATATTTGAGTTGCTTTGGTTGTTTCAAGTACAAAAGCTTTTCTATTCGGGTTGAAACCATCGTGCATGTCCTTAGGCCTGCTTAAATCTAATTGTTCATTTTCTCTTAAATACTTAAGCAACAAATCGATCTTCTGAGTTTTATTCATCTCTAATTTGAAATCTTCTTCACTAATGTCTGTTCTAACTCCGGTAATACCAAACGATATTAATTTTTTCCTTCTATATTCTTTAGGAAAATATTTCTTAGGAAGTTGCTCCAAATATTCATTTAGTAATTCTTCATTAACAAAAGTATAATGTCTCATTGCTTATAATCCACCTCGTGTATATGATTTCACATAACGTTCCTGTATTCACGACCCGACGCATGTCGGGTGTCTGGCGTATGCCAGACCCAGGGCGTATGCCCGCAGCGTGAATATTATGTTATACGACGGAATCTCCTTCACTGATTAGCTAGACCCTTTCTTTTTACCTAAGCTTTTAATCAACAACAAACGTATCAGTTGTTGATTTTTCCTCATCGAAAAATCCTGCTACAAATTTCTCGAAATTGTTGTCTATTATTTCTACCAATTTTTTGAGTTTCATGTTTGTAAAGTTCAAATTTTCCTTTTTCAATTCTTCAAATATTTTATTTTCTAAATCATACTTTTTAATGGCCTCGTAATAACTCTTAAAGGCAACATCGTGTACTTTTGATTCATCAAAATTCCTATAAAAAACATGAGCAATTGCACATTTTAATAACATACTTGAAACTTCTTCATTCTCTCCAAAATTCGATGAAATTTTAAATATATATTTGAACGCGACTTCGAATCGTATATAAGGTATCAACTTATATTCCACGCTTAAAAGCAAAGTATCAAAGGCTTGAGCTAGGTAACCGAAAATAGTAAGATAAAAAACTTCCGCATCCGTAGCATCTTTTGAAATAGGTAAAATAGCTGAGGCTCTATAGGCCTCAAATCTATTTATAAGACTTAAATCACTCTCCTCTTTTTCTGAAAAAATAATGCTTTCTGCAATCCCATCCGATAGTACATTTTTAACTTCTTCAATCGTGCTCAAATTCTTATAAGTTTCTTTATTTATGTTTTCTTTAAACATGCTGAAAAACGCTTGATCCGCTGCCTCATAAACAAACTGGTTAGTTTCATTTAATAGTCGAAAAGGCAAGATATAAATGATCCCAAAAGCTTGCTTTATAATTTTCATATTATCTTTAAGGGTAGCAATAATTTGATTTTTCATCTTTTTCTCAAAATCCAAATTTATATTGTTGCTCCTAACCATTGTTACATACTTATATATAGGATCATCCCAAAGGTGATATTTCCCTAATGATACAAATGGAAAGTGTTCACCATCATCTATATCTAAAATTGTTGCTGATGTAAAAACATATGCACTATAAGGAGGAAATAAAAAGTGTAAAATATTTTGAAGAATTTTCTTATTACGTTCCCAAAATACTAAAATCTCATCAATTACTGCTTCTGAATCCTTCACATATATATTGTTCACTGCATTTTTCAGAACTTTATTGTATTCAAGCTGAATAGAATTCAACTCTTCTTCAAGCATGTTATTATTCATTATCATTCCTCCCTAATGCAAGATGTGTGGGAAGTCCATATATCCCCTCCAAAACAGAGAGTGTTTTATTCATTACTCCTACACAATCATCCCAAACACTTTTCAATTTTTGATTGTTCTCTATGTCTGGTATGCAATGATACTGGTGTGAAGGAGAGTTACATTTTACTAAAGAGCTTTCTCTGATAGCTCCCCATAACCCATGTTCAAAGGCAGAATCATAATCGTAGTAGTAATTAAAAAGATCTTGCTCGTCTACATCTTTAGCTTTTAACCGAACATTTTGTTTATTAAAATAAGATGTGTCCATATCGATAAAATCTTTGTTTTTGTATTCGCTGACTAACATATCCATATACTCATAAGAAACATGACTCGATGGTAACTCAACTCCTGATTGTCTATATCTTTCCACAATTAATTTGTATTGACCTATCCCATAGTATTGATACTCGGTCCAAATATCACGGTGTGAAGCTTCATGCTTGAGTAAATACTTCATCATTATATAATCCTCAATTAAAACACGAGTAATACTTCTGCCTGAAATAGTATGAAAAAGGTTATGCTCAACTAATTCTAATAATCTTTTGTACGAATAAGTTACTATCCCTAAGAGTACTAACATTTTATTATCAAGAGGATTTATTGAGGTGAGTAAGCTTGTATAGTATTCTAAAATCCTTTTTACCTGACCCATATAAATTTTACTATCAGGCGGGCTTTCGGTAAGATCAATATAATACAGTTCGCAATCACTCATTCTACTCACTGCCTCCCAAAAATAATCTAAATATTTAGCATCAAAATTTTCAAGTTCTAATAGTATTAACTCAGTTGCACGAACACGTGGACGAATGCTTCTCATTTCTTCATCTTCATGAGATAAGTGGGGATATTCAAGAATCGCTTCAATCGACGCAGAAGGCATTTTTAATTTCCCAGATATTAAATGAAAGTAAAGAACCATAAAACGAATATCAGTAGAAAAGTTTGTCTGATGATCACTTGCTTCTTCCATTAAAGAATTAATACATTTAACCCTCTCTTCAACTGATGCAGAAGACTGAAATTCACTTGAAAATATTGGATATTCTGTATAAGTAAAAATCGCAGTAAGTGGAGCTAACACTTGCTGATCTATGATCGTTAACATATCTTCAAATAAATATTTTTGAATGCTTATATCTAGATTCAATATCATTGAAAATCTAGGAGCTTCTAATTCAGGTGCTTTTTCTCTCAATATTTTGAAAATAGCATTGCATTTTTGCAAGCCCTCCCTTCTACCATAAAATCTTATAATTAGACCTATCCAAAAGTATTCTGGCAATCTGCCATGAAACCAAGAGTTCTCTCTGGTAACTTCGCTCAACAACTCATTCCATGGCGTAATGAATTTCCCTTTTCTAAAAGTGTGATCGGAAAGTTTGCTTTTCTCCATATGTATCCTCCTAATTCAAATTTTAAAATTGAATTTTGTAGTTTTTTATTAGTAGTTAAATGATTTCTCTATAAGATTCTGTCGTATAACGTCTTATTTACGAACTTCGTAAATCCCTTTCATCCTACGATATTCCCGAACTTCGTAAAATCTACTTTTCGCTGGGTATTCCCGAACCTTCTTTCTTCGCCTGCTCACTCAGTATATCAGTTGATGGAAAATTTGGAAATCCATATTGAACGACAAAAAGTCCGCCTCTCGTCATTCGAGAAAGCGGACTTCAGTTCATATATAGGGCAGATAAAATGTATGACTGACCGTACTTTTTAGAAAACTTGCGGAAGATATAGTCAAACAGCTTGATAAGTCACAAAATACCGAAAATAGGCTTCTATTCGTAACAGTCGCTGAATACAACCCGATCTTTGCCGCTCCGTTTAGCCATGTACAGTCGACGGTCAGCAATTTCGAGCAGTTCCGTAGAGCCGATCGATCCGCCGAAAATGGTGTGTACACCGATACTGGCCGTTACAGGCAGAGTACCGGTAATCGGACTCCAATCTGCGCCCCGGATCGCTCGGCACATCCGTTCAGCTAGCTCGACTCCCTGCTTCTCATCGGTACGTGGGAATATCGCGATAAACTCTTCTCCGCCCATCCGTCCAACGACAGCCGGCTCGGCTGCAGCTACCGACAAGATCTTGGCTACGTTGATCAATACCATATCTCCAACAGCGTGAGATAACGTATCGTTCACTCGTTTGAAGGAATCCAGATCGATAATTGCTAATGTGATCGGATCGCCGGATGTGCGCGCTTGGATCAACAGCTGTTCCAAATATTCGTCGATAAACCGGCGGTTGCGCAGACCGGTAAGCGGATCGCGCAGCGCCATTTCACGGAAAAGTTCGCTGCTCTTGCGCGCTTCTTCCGCCTCGAATACTGCCTGGAAGATGCGCGCTTTTACTTCTCGTTCGGCAGAACGCAGTGCTTCCGAATCAGCATGGTAACGTCTATACTCTTCGTACGCTTCCTTATAGAGATTCGCCGCTGCATACAATTCGGCTTGACGCAGTCTTACCTGTACGGACAACCTTGACAATCCGTGCGCTTCACATAGATGGCGAGCTTCGTCAAGCATTGCCTGAGCTTCGTTCAGCTTGCCTTGAATAAGCTGCGCTTGAGAGACAGTCAGCATGCACTCCGGCAGAGACGCCAACTCGCTTAAACGCCGCTCGGAAGGATCCGTAATAACCGGCAGCAGTGTTTTCTCGGCTTCCTCAGGCCGCCCCAACAAAATTTCCCCTTTGGCGATCGTATCAAGCTGCATCGCAATCAGCGGAAATCCATGACGCTCGGACAATCTGCGGATCTGCTCAATTAACTCTGCCGCTTTTTCAAGATCTCCCAGGTCGTAATAAGTGAACGCCATATTGTTAAAAGCAAACAGCTCAAACTGTACGTCCCCCGTTGCTCTGGCAATCTCCAGCACCTCGTCAAATCGCTCTTTCGCATCTTCGTGTGATCCGGCCTCATCAAGCGACAAAGCCAGCATCATAAGATGATCTGCACGAGTCGCCGGGGCCACGTCGGACGGAAGATGTTTGAGTCCGCGCAGGGCATTCTCGAGCGCACTGTCTTGATCACCCAACCGACGGAAAAAGCCGCCAAGCAGCCGGTGGCTGCGCGCCAAAATATATTCGTGTTCATTCTTCGCCGCCCAAGCATTGATTTCGCGAATCAAACGACCGCTCTCGGCAACTTGTCCTTGACGCCCCAGCACATCGGCATGGATAAGCCGAGCGCGCTGCGTTAGATCTTCGCGTCCAATTCGGGAAGCTGCACGGAGTGCCTGCTGAACCGGTACAATTGCAGAATTGATATCGCGATAAGGCTGTATTTCCAACAAATCGAGGACACGCCCAAAATCTTCCGGTGTACAGCCGTCCGATTCGAATTTGCGGGCGAGTAGGTTCCAGTCCGGCTGCTTGAACTGTGTCCCTTTATGGTACAAATGTTGATCCGGCATGGTGTCTCCCCCTTATAACAACAGCAATTCCGTCCACTCTGCCATATTTTTCCTGAGGCAAGTGTTCAAGTACATTTTATATTAAAGTGATACAGCGTTAAAATCAACATTTTTATGCATAATTTGGACTAGTCTATAGGAAAAAAGACTGAATGGTTCATTTTCCATTTCAGTCTTTTTGCGGATATTATCTTTGCCCCAATATGTCTAACAATGTGCCAGGAATTCGGAATTGCTGTCCATTGATATGAATCGTCTTGAGCATTTCGCTTTCTTCTGTATCATGTGCATCCTTAATTGCCTGCACTTCATGCTGAAGCCGTTCCATTTGCAGATCGAGCGAAGCGGCAGAATCAGCTGCAGCTTTTAATTCAGTCAGCAGCTCTTCCGGTACGTCTTTATTGTATTTATAAAAGATTTTGTGCTCCAAGCTGGCCCAGAAATCCATCGCAATCGTACGGATCTGAAGTTCTACGCAGACCTGTTCCGTCCGATCGGATAGGAAGACCGGTACTTCGATCAATAAATGAAGGCTGCGGTAACCGTTGGACTTGGGTGAGGTAATATAATCTTTGATCTCCAGCACCTTCAGATCGTTTTGTTTCTGAAGCATCTCGCTGACTTTGTAAATATCGGAAATAAACGAACAAGTGATGCGCAGACCCGCAATATCTCGGATATGGTGTTTGATCGATCCCAATGAAATCTCATGCTGTTTGCGAAGCAGCTTGTTGACGATACTTTCCGGCGACTTTAGTCGGGACTTCGTATGCTCAATTGGGCTGTAATCGTGCAGCGTCTGAAACTCCTGTTTCAGAATATCAATCTTTGTCTCCATTTCATCCAATGCAAACTTGTAAGTCATCATAAAACGCGTGACCTCATCGTGAAATGACTTAAGCTGCGCCATCGGAACATTTTTGTTACTCAAATCCAAAGTATTATTTTCCATGACATTCACTTCCGTTCCTCTCTGCAGGGGACAGCAGGACAAGCGTCCGGTTGCCCATCAAATATTCGTGAAGCCGAAGTATCCACGCAAAGGACGAGTCGGTTCCGGCAGGGACATACTCCGAGACCTTCGATTCATCATCGCCCGAATTTCCGAATCACATTCGGTTGACGCACCCGCGAATTTGCGTATATACCTTGAATATCGGTTATTTCAAGTATAGTAATTACCCCGAAGTTTTACAAACTGCCAAGCAGGACAATAAGCCCTGCCGAAAATCTCAACAGGGCTTCCTGACTAGTATGCACAAATTCGCAGTTACACAGGCTTCTTTATTCGGGCGTCAGAAGGAACTGTCGGAACTCTTCCAAACTTTTGAATTTCCGAATCTCGATGTCCCGGCCGCGCAAATAACGCTCAAGCGAGATTTCCAGCCAATGTGCCGCCGACTGCAGCGGGATCAGATTCGCTGGATCAAGCAGCGGAACAAGTGCAGGAAGTTTCGCCCGTTCAGCAATTGCCCGTCCTTCCTGCGCAGCTTCTTCTCCGGACTTCCGCTGCCCGGTTTCATAGAAAACGAGAAAACGATTCAATTCACTCTCTGCATGTACTGCTGCGAAGAATGCCCATTCGTAATCTTTTCGCTCGCAGGCAGTCTGCACTTTATCCAGCATTCCCTTAAACTCTTCAAAAAATCCGCTTCCGCGTTCCAGGTTCTCTGGCACTTCCGAATTCAGCTTACTGCTCTGCTGGGAGATTAATCGTTTGACGGAGTCAGTGAGTTCTTCGCAGGCTGCGACAATTTCCCTCGAATCGGCGCTGCGAAGAATTTGATTCAATATTCCTTCTAGATCCACAGGACGAATCGCAAGATCGTAGAGCTGCGTCAGGTTTTTGCCCCAACCTTTCAGAAGATAAGTGCGATTAAGAAGCACAATCGCTTCAAAAACAGGCATCATGATCTCAAAAGCCTGCAGTCGATAATAAGCCAGAGACTGCCCTGTTCCTGCACGCTTCAGTTCATAAAGTACGGGATAAATCTCCTGCAGCCGCTCCTCTGCACGGCGAATAAACACATCGTCTCCTTCAAAAGAGCGTATGTCCTTGATTTGCATCTTAAGATTATTGAATCGTTCCAAGTCTTCATCAGAGCGGACATAAAGCAGCTTGCAGTCGGCCAGTATACCGGCTTGCCCATCTTCCAGCCTTGCCATCTTCTCCGCCCTTTTCCAACTGATTGGCCAGAAATCGAAGCTGATCCCATTCAGTATAAAGGTCAGCCCTGCCCGGCAACCGTTCGGATTCGCCGGAATGAAGAAAAAGTCGAGATCGGAACGTTCTGTCGCTGTTCCATCAAGATACGAACCGTAATAAGCGGCTATCGCCACATCTTCAGCATAATCTCGCCGAATCCGCTCTATCAATGCCGAAGAAACATCAAATACATTCAATTTGTCCATGTTCCCTTATCCCCCGCCTCTCCGTTGTAGCCACCTGAATATTCAATTCCGTACTCCCTTTTATTTCGCAGATACCGTCATAGCTAATGCTTCGAGCGGCACTCGCTGCGTCTCGAGCGTATAGACAACGCTGCCTTGGTTCCAGGATATCCTATTTTGCACGGTATTGCCGCCCTGCTGATAATTAACTTGAACTCGGCCTTCATCGTCAGGAACAGGAAGCGAGTGACTTTCCAAATAGTTCACCATCTTTTTCGCAATACCGGCCTGGTCCATCTTATCTACACTTAGGGATTGGATTTGGAGTGCCCAACGGCCCTCTTTCCAGGTCAGATACTGGGTACCGGCAGCACCTTCCTTCATGCCCCCAATGCCGTGTCCCAGATCGACAGACATCTCGCTTGGAATGTTGGCCATATTGGGAGTATCGAAAAAAATATCTTCCTGATTCAGCGGATCTTCGTAAGTTTCAGCGTTCAGAACCGCAACAATTGGTGTTTCACCGGTGGGAGCCAAGGATTCGTCGCCGACCGGTACGGCTTCTTCTGTTTCGTAAAAGACGACATTGAATGCACGGTCCTCATTCTTCTCGATCGATGCAGTGAGATAATGCTCGTTTTCAATTTCAAATTTTGTCGGCAGTAACGCCTTAGTAAACTTCAGCTCTGCCCGCACCTGATCGATTACGCCTGCTTGATCCGGAATGTTTGTATCTTTCGGCTCGTTTTCGGGCTTTGATTGTTCAGTCTGGCCTGCTGTTTCATTTTCTTCCATCTCGCTGCCGGAATTAGTGTCCGTTGTTCCAGAGCTTTCTCCGAATGCATTTCCATCCGTTGCCGTACCGGTTCCGGGCAGAACGCCCGCACCTCCGTCTGCCGCCGCAGCCTCAGCCGGAGCATTCGCTTCGTTCGGTGCATGGTTCGACGAATTGGTGCAGCCGCCGAGTGTGAGCGCCGCGATAAGCACGACGGGTCCCGGCTTGATCAGTCTGCGGAAGCATGGCATCTGTATTCGGCGCTCACCGGTTTGCTGTCTGTACGGTCTTTGATTCATTATCATCGCCTCCTTGTTTCGTAACTTTTATTACCCGTAGGCAAAGACGGCGAAAAATACTCTTAGCTCAGAGCCCCTGCTGCCGAATCGTTATTGATCTGCAAACTGTAAACTTGTTCCTCGGCGTAGGGGACCTTACTGTTCGGCTGCACTTGGCGAAGAGATCAATTTTCATAAAAAAAGGTTCCTCGCTCCATCTTACGGAGCGAGGAACCTTTTGCATGTCGCGAATCCAAAACAGTTTCTTCACTGCTTAGGCTGCTTTGTTACCTTTATTGCCGTTACCGTTGCCATTTCCGTTACCATTGTTGCCATTGCCGTTTCCGTTGTTGCCATTTTTTCCGTTATTCTTCTTGGCGCCTTCCGTTACTTCAACTGTGATGTTCTGAGTCGAAGTCTCGCCTGCGGCATTTTTCAATACGGCTTGATATTCGTAGGTACCGACAGCTTTATCGGTAATCTTCGTTACCGCGCTCTGCGCGCCCGGCGAAGCCGCATTCAGGCTCTGGGTATCAATCAGTTGGCCGTTCTCGTACAGCTCGTACGAAGAAGCGTTCGTGCCCCACCAGAGGTTCATCGTAATGTTGTAACTGCCGTCGCGATCCCAGTTGTCATGGGACAGTACAGCTTTGGCAGGGGAAGCATCCGTAACATTAACCATCAGCGCATTGCTTTTTGTCGTGCCGAAGCGGTTCGTAAGTTCCAGTTCATACACGTACGTGCCATTCTTCTTGTCGCTTACCGGGAAAGTCAATTTCTGCGCACTTGGCGTTGCATCGGTCAGCAGACCGCTGTCGATCAGTGCACCGTTCTCGTACAGCTTGTACGAAGAACCGTTATTACCCCACCACAAGTTCATCGTTACCGTATAATTTCCATTGCGAAGTCCTGTATGACCGCTGTCGGAAGTCAGAGTCGGAGTTCCCGGAGCGGCTGTTGCCGGACCATAAACTGGAGGCTCTTCGACTGGCGGCTCTTCTACCGGAGGTTCTTCGACTGGTGGTTCTTCCACCGGTGGTTCTTCAACTGGCGGTTCTTCCGTTACTGTAGTAGGTACAACATCGGCTGCGCCGCGCGGCTTCAGCTGATAGCTGCCGCGGAAGATCGACGCTACACCTGTAATATCCAGCTTATCGCCTTCTGCATAAGCGAAATCGCTCTGCGTCAGACCGGTACGACCGTCTACGCGGATAAGTGTCTTCTGACCGCTTTCCGATACGGCATCAAATTCGAACGAGCCTGCCGGCGAAGCCGATACGATGTTCGATACTGTTACGTTCTTTAACTGGATCAGCTGACCCTGATTGGCGTCTGTTACAGTGTCGGCTGCAGCCGGCTGCGGCAGCTCGGCCGTTCCCGTCTTCTCGATTGATACGGGATCAATCAGTTCAAGCTCTGTGTTGTACAGTGCCAGCGGCGCTGTCACGCGAATCGTGTCGCCCTGCTGAAAACCGCTTTGGCTTTGGTAGACATAAATACCGCCCGTTGTGTCCTGCAGATAGAATGCCTGTCCGCCAAAAGCACCCGGCTGCGTCGTGACGACGCCTTCCAGCGTCACAACCGTACCTTCAGCCTGCGTACGAGCGGAAGCAATCGTGCTCAGCTCGGGAATCTGACTGCCCGGCTCTTCAATTGCGGGAAGAGGCTCTGCCGGTACATTGGCAAGGGTTACGCTTTTCGTCAGCAGATTGCTGCCGTTCTGACGCAGACGCAGGTTGGCTGCTCCTGATGTACCCGGCTTGATACGCACGGTCAGATCTTTATAAGCAACGCCATTGTCATCGGCCGTTGCGCCAAATGTCTGGCTGTAGCCGTAAGAGGTCGGCCAAGTGCCGTCTGCATTCTGGACCATGGCAACTTGTGTACCACCCGCCACATAGATTCCGGCACTGAATCCCGACACTGTCGAATTAGGCGCCAGGTTACCGATTCGCACGCGAATCTGGAATTCCTGTGCATTCGGCAGCTGATCCTGATGGATCAGGCTGTATTCAGGCTGAGTAACCGTGACGGACGAACCGTAAGAACCTGGCTTGAATGTGGAAGCATCCCACCATTTATAGCCGGCTGCAGGAGCGGACCAAGGTTCCTGCTGCGGTTCAGTTGAAGCCGCAGGCTCTTCGAACGGCAGCAGTGCCGTCGGCTGATCAAGCGTCAGATTTTCTACTTGTGTCAGGCTGGTGTAGTTCTCCTGCTCCGCAAGCCAGTCGATAATATTAAGCAGAAGGGTTGCATCGTCGGCTTCTTTGAAGCCGTCATATGTTGTCTTCTTCGTGCCCGTTTCTTCGCGCAGATATTTTGGCGAAGCGTCTTCGACCGGCGAAGAGTCACCAATGAATGCCGCTTTGCCCAGACCGACTTTCGAAACGGCTACGTAAGGCCCTTCCTCAACGCCGCCACCGTTGTATACGCCTTGGTCTACCGCATTGCCCCAAGCCGCGTTAGTTTTTGGCAGATACACAATACCTTTGGCTTTCTCAGGATCGATAATGGCCAGCGTCGAGCCCGCGTGCATCGCGACGCTCTGTACGCCTTCCGTAATACCGAACGACTGATCGGGAGCAACAATATTCGTCGCATCAATATTGCCCAGTGCATTGTAGCGAATACGCACGCCGAAATTCTCTCCCAGCCAGTCGGAACTGACGACATCCTGCATAGCCGCAGAGTTCCGCTCTTCTTCGCTCATTCCTTTGGCCGGATCTTCCCAAGCACCGCGGCGATAGCCGTTGATAGCCTCCGATCCGTCCCAACGGTTTTTGTTGCGATCCGCATTATAATGATCGGCGATGAAGAAAATGCTGCCTCCGTCTTCTACGTACTTAAGCATGGCATCCTGCTCGCTCGACTTGAATGGAATATTCGGTTCTGCTGTAACGAAGACATCATATTCCGCCAGATCCGCATATGTAATCGGCGTTGTTTTGCGCAGTTCTTTGACATAATAGCCGTTACCCGCGATTCCGTTGCCGAAGTCCGAGAAACCACCGTCAATAACCCAGTCTGCCGCTCCTGCCGTCTGTGCATGCGTATTGTCGAACAGTACTTTTTTGCCCGCATTGTCGTTAACGACCTTCGCTTCGATAAACGGTGCAGGGTCGCTGGCCGATTCAGCCGATACTGAAGATGCCGAGAACAATCCCGTCTCCATCGTTGCAATCACCGAAAGCGCCAACATCGCTTTTAACCCTTTAGACTTGAACAGCGAAAACTTTCCCACTTAACCGCCTCCTGTTTGGATCTGGTTTGAACACATTTTTTCGTACGTCCTGATTTTGGTATCAATCTGTCCGCTACTCATTTTAGCATGTGTCCGAATGGGAAAGTTCATTGCTGCGTAAAAGATTGAAGCAGAAGTGTAAAAGTCTCGTAAAACATTAAACGATAACGAGTTCCGGTTCCGGTACAAATCCGAACTCGCCTTCCACCTTCTCCTGAACAAGCTTCACGAGATCGGTTACGTCGCTCGCTTTTGCCCCGCCGCGGTTCTGAATGATGTTGCCGTGGTGATCGGAAATCATTGCTCCGCCGCGTACGGTTCCGCGCAGTCCCAGCCGATCCACCAGCTTGCCCATCGGTTCTCCAATCGTATAATTATTTTTAAATACGGAACCGCAGGAGGGATAGTCAAAATGTAGTTTGCCCGAACGATCCGCAATGACATCAAGCAGTTCCTGACGCACATGAAATCCTTGTTTTGCCGCGACATTCAGCTCGTTTGTATAATGGCGGAAATAATCGGGAAGCATGGAAGAAGGCAAGTTTTTCGAACGAAGCTTGGCGAACAGCTCGTTCGTTTGTTCAGATGTCAGCTTCGGATCTTCCGGCAGTTTGAGATCGGCGCCGACGACAATCCACGGTCTGCGCATGAAGATCGACGTCTTATAACCGTACTCGCAGCTGCTCAGCGGAACGGAAATGATGCCTTTTTCCGGATGTTCCTTATCGATGACATAAGCCGTTTCCAGCACATCGCTGATCTGATGGTTGAAATATTTCGCATTCATGTAAATCCCCGCTCCAAGCGTTCCCGGCAGCAGGAAAGTGAAATCGAACGAATCGATGCCCGTGTACAATCCGAACAGCGACAGCAGCGTCATCGACGTTCCTGCGGATACGAACAGGCGCCCCGGGAGCAGCTTGAACTCGATATGCTCCTTCAGCGAGAAAAACAGCATTTCGTCGTCAGGATGATCCGGGAACAGCGTATTGGAGCCCATTCCGAACAGGAAAGGGTTCAGCCCTTTGGACTTAGCGCCTTCCAGCATGGCCGCCACTTCCTCCAAGGTATGCGGAAGAGCCAGATGCCGGGCCTCTCCTCCAATCTCATATGTCGAATAGTCCGCCAAGTTCACGCGGCTGCGGCACAAGCGATCGAATAACTGGTTTTGCGAAGTCATATTTCTTAACTCTCCTTCTCGAATTTCCCAATTTCGGAATTCCTCTATGAATAATCAGCGTTTCGCATTGACGAAAGCCGATAAAACGTCTAAAATTTTAAGTTGCACGCAAGCATCCTACAGGAAGCTGCGGCAAAAATCAATGAAATCTCGGGTGATAAAATAATGGAAACACAGCCTTATCGCATTTTGCTTTTTTATAAATTCGTTCAGATCGACGATCCGGAAACGTTCACGGCCCAACATTTGCAGTACTGCAAAGACCTTGGTGTCAAAGGACGCATCCTGATCGCCGGCGAAGGAATTAACGGCACCCTGTCCGGTACGTATGAACAAACCGAGCAGTATATGAAAGATCTTCTGTCCGACGCGCGTTTCGAAGGTACTGTATTCAAGATCGACGAATCGGAAGAGCATGCATTCAAAAAACTGTTCGTGCGCCACAAAGAAGAATTGGTCACTTTCCGTTACGAAAAGGAACTCGATCCGAATGTGTTGTCCGGCAAACGGCTGTCTCCAAAAGAATTCCACGAGCAGCTTCAGCGGGACGACGTAATCGTGCTTGACGGACGCACGGATTACGAATACGATCTGGGCCATTTCCGGGGCGCGATTCGTCCGGATATCGATTCGTTCCGCGAGTTTCCGGAATGGATTCGTCAGAACATGGCCGAACACAAAGACAAAACGATCCTCACTTACTGCACAGGCGGTATCCGCTGCGAGAAATTGACCGGCTTTATGCTGGAAGAAGGCTTCGCGGACGTTGCACAGCTGGAAGGCGGTATCGTCACATACGGCAAGGACGAAGAAGTTCAGGGTGACCTGTTCGACGGAAAATGTTATGTATTCGACGAACGCATTTCGGTTCCGATCAACCATGTGGCTCCGAGCGTCGTCGGCAAATGCTATCATTGCGACGAACCGACCGACGTTTACGTTAACTGCCCGGTATGCAATCTGCAGCATTTGGTATGCGAATCCTGCGCGGACGAGCACAGCCATTACTGCTCGGACGAGTGCAAAGAATCCGTAGCGGCGGTGTAAAAGTTTCGCGGGGACGCTTGGAGACGCTGCGAGGCGGGGGAGCTTTCGATCGCTGTCAAAATCGGATTTCCTCTATTGAATTAGACGAGTCTAAGGTGGGAAATCCGATTTTAAAGGCGAACGCTACGCTACTCCAACTTCCCCCGCCCCTCCGCTGCGTATACGCGTCTCTGCTCTCTTTTGTTAAAATCTATAAGAAGCGGGCACATAGAACTCCCGCTGCTCAGAAAAAAAGGCTCTATCCGAGATGATCGGGCAGAGCTTTTTTTATTTCGCAGACTTGTTCTTCCGCGGTGCAGGGCACCTGCAAGATGAATCTAACCGTCAGTCGCGCGGATAGTTCACAGCCATAATGTCCATAAAAGGAACTTTTTGCGTTTCTTCTTCCTTCTCAACGTGCACTCTTCCGGTTCTTGAATCGAGCTTAACAATCATGCCTCGAACCGCCTCTTGTACTCCCCAGACCGTCAATTCCACAACGGATTTTTCCTGGTAGGCCTCAGTCAGTTGATTCCCTATTTCTTCCAGAACAAATTCGTCGCGGGTCGGCCGCTTTGCTACTTTTCCTTTTGCCAAACCGCTGCCTCCTTGCCTTACGCGTGATTTATTAATTATAACATCTTTATTCGTCAAAATCGCGTAAAAAAACGAATTTGATTGAACATTTTGCGTACATATGTTCCCCGTTGGTGTTCAAGCGAAATCCACTAAGCGGTACATGCGAATTAAAAAAGCCCCAGCCTCACCGAGCCGTTCAAAAGCAGGCTCCCGACTCAGCAAGCTGGGACTAAAATCGCTGCAAACCCTATCGCTAATTGGCTACAGCGCCGATTGGCCTGAAGGAATAGCGATATCCGCCAAAATTTCGTAAGAATGCAAACGCTCATTGTGATCATAAATACCGCTGGTTACAATCAGCTCATCGGCCTGCGTACGGGCCATCAGTTCGTGCAGGCGACGCTCGACCGTCTCTCGGTCACCGACGATCGAAGATTCCATTCGCTTGCGCACAGCGGTCAGCTCAAGCGGATCAAGCTGCAGCGACAAATCTGCAGGAGGCTGGATTTTGCCGGGACGACCTCGGGTCAGCGCAACGACCTGCTGCTGCATCGTTGTGGACAGCATTTCCGCTCTCTCCTGCGTATCCGCGGCAATTACCGAAACCCCTAACATGACATAAGGCTTGTCCAGCGTATCCGAGGGAGTAAATGTGTTCCGATATACGTTTAGCGCCCGGTCCAGGTAATCCGGCGAAAAGTGTCCCGCGAATGAGAATGGCAGCCCTAAACTGCCGGCAAGCCGCGCACTAAAATCGCTGGAGCCCAGCAGCCAGATCGGAATATTCAGGCCTTCGCCCGGCACGGCGCGGATCGGTGCATGATACGACGTCTTCGAAGTGTCGAAATAATTCCGAAGCTCTTCCAGCAGCTGCGGAAAATCTTCTCCGCTGTTAATATCGCGCCGCAGCGCGAGCGACGTCCGCCGGTCACTGCCGGGCGCACGGCCAAGACCCAGATCGATCCGGCCCGGATACATCGATTCCAGTGTGCCGAACTGCTCGGCAATCACGAGCGGTGCATGGTTCGGCAGCATAATGCCGCCTGCTCCGACGCGAATGGTCGACGTGCCCGCCGCCAGATAGCCGATCACCACTGAAGTAGCCGAACTCGCCACCCCCGGCATATTGTGATGCTCCGCTACCCAGTAACGATGATATCCCCACTTCTCGGCATGCTGCGCCAAATCCAGACTATCCCGGAAAGCATCGGCTGCAGTATGCCCTTCCAGCACTTGGGACAGATCAAGTACAGAAATCGGAATCTCTCCAAGCTTCTTTTCTGTATTTTCCTGTTCCCGATTTATCGGTTCATTCGATTGACTCATATTGATCTCTCCTTGTTCCTTCAAAATGTATAAGGTCGCTTCGCGATCAGGACTGCATATTTAACGTTGGACTTCCGCACCCTCGTCGGCGTCTTGCTTTTTGTACAAGCGGTCCAGCTTGGGTTCGAGCAGCCAGCGGAAGCGGCTGCGAATGAAACCGGAAGACAGCAGAGCCGTCAGCAGAATCCCGAACGGAATCAGCAGCAGCATCCATCGGGTATCGCCGTACACTTCATAAAATCCGGTCGCAATCAATCCTCTGACCAGAAACCCGTGCAGCAGGTACGCATACAGCGTATTGCGACCCAACCTCGATAACCCTCGAATATTCCGGCCCGTCATCAGAATCATTATTGCGCCGCCGATCAAGACTGCTGCTGCATAAGCCGCAAGACGGTAAATACCGGCACTCCATTCGGGATGCCCCAGATCGCGGTACGGCAAACTGCCGTAAAACCATTCGGTGCGAAACCCGTTCCCATAGTTTATCATAATGACGGCCGCCATACCCAATATAACCGCCGCAATTCCTTTCATCAGAGGTGTTCGCAGCCGGTCGACATCCGCTTTATCCAGATAATATCCGGCCAGGAAAAACGGGAAAAAGACAATCGTACGCGAAATGCTCGCATAGTATTCCGCATCCGCCGCATAACCGGCCAAAATTGCGATCGCAAACGAAATGGGCAGCGCCCAGCGGATCTTCACCGCGTACGGCAGCAGCATTTTCCAAATGATCATGCTGAAGATGAACCACATCAGCCAATACGGCGTAAAATACGAGAATCGCAATTTCTGCGCGCCCAACACGTAATAATCAAACAGCGAATAGAGCGTTTCGAAAATCAGATAAGGTACAATCAGCGAACCGACTACTTTAATTCGGTAATCGCCGCTCGTGATTCTTTTGCAGAAAAATCCTGAAATCAGCACGAACAGCGGAATATGGAACGAATAAATGAACAGATACAGCGGGCGAAAAATCTCGCTGCCGCTCAACGGTTCGATCAGATGGCCGACCACAACCAGCGCAATCAGCAGAACTTTTATATTGTCGAAATAAGCGTCTCTTTGCTGCATTTCATCTTCTCCTTCCCTTAGGCGAAAAGCCTATGCAGGGCGGCGGTATTTGGATCTGAATGGTTTGGAGACCTTATACCCGGAGCATTTGTGAATGAACCTCTATGTATGCCGTAAGCGGCGGGGAACGCTAAGCGAAAACGTCTCTCTATAAAGTGGTAAGCATCCATTCGTCGAAAGCGTTCATTCAATGAAGCAGCTCTGTTAATGGCCATATTTATCAGGAATAATGCTGGAGAGTCATCTTTTAAATCATGAGGACAGGTTACGGACAAAATGGACAAAGACATCAATTCGCATACCGAAAAAAGTTCGACGCCTAAAACTTTTTAAGACTTTGAACGGTCCAATGAACGTAAGACGCTTTGAAAGGAGAGGAAGATCTTGAATCCCTTTGAACTTGAAGCTGCGGTCAAAGCTGCCGCAGACGGGGACGCTTCGGCTTTTGCACAGCTGATCGAAGCCGAACGGACGCAAATGCTGCGAGTAGCCGGTTATTACGTCCGCAATCACATCGATGCCGAAGACGCTGTACAGGAAGCAATCTGCCGGGCTTTTACCGCGCTGCCGACACTCCGTGAACCCAAGTATTTTCGCACCTGGCTGACACGTATCGTAATCAACACTTCGATGAGCCTGCTTGAACGCAGCCGTAAAACGATTCCGACAGGTGGTGCAGAAGCGGAATACCTGACGGCCTCACACAAAGATACGGATGGGACGCTTGATCTGCTGCAGGCTGTGTCGGCGCTGCCGCCCAAAGTCCGTAGAGTGATCCTGTTGAAGTATATGCACGATCTCCGCTTAAAAGACATTGCGGAACTGCTGGAACTGCCGCTGGGCACTGTCAAAACCTATCAAAACAAAGGACTAAACCTACTGAGAACGTATTACCGGGAGGAGATTGAAGAGCGCAGACGCGCCGTAGAACCAATCGCTGCCGATTCGGCCGCATGGGAGGGAAAAGATATGGAGTCCGAACTGTCCGAAATGCTGCATCGATCGAGAGAACGTGCAAAAACACTGTTTGAGAATCAATCGGCAGTCGCGAGCGCGGAGCTGAAGCCTTTTATCGAAGATGTTTTCCGTCACGGAGATCAGGTACGCGAGCTGCTGTTTATCTGGACAAAGCCCGGCACTGAGATCGGAATATCCGTAACGCTGAGTCCTGACGGAGACCTCATCGATTACTCGGTCGATATGGAACTGTATACCGAACAAGAGAAATGTCTGCATCTGCCGCCAGAAGAACTGTTTGCCATCGGCGAGCGTTTTGTACGCGATCATTATCCCGATGCTCCAGATCAATTCAGTGCGCTGGAAATCGAAGACCGCGGCGATCGCGTCTTTTTCAGCTGTTCTCAATATGCGTCCGGCATGCCTCTGCCCCGTTCGGGCTTCTGGATTGACCTGCACCGTTCAGGGTTCGTCACTGCCTTCAAATATTTCGGATCCAAGCCAGAGCCGGTCATGCCGGATCATATACTGACGCCGGAGGAACTGCTGGAAGAGGTTGCGAAAGATCTCAGCATGAAACTGTACTTTATGAGACTGCACGAATCCGTTCATTCGCAGGGCGACGATCGGCTCCATCTGGTTTATATGCCCCAACCTTATCTGATCAATCGACCCGCGGTACCAGAATCCGGCGAATCGAAAAAAAACGCTCAAGCAAAAGACGACTACGATCCGTGCGCAGGTGCGAACGAGCCGATCTTGGAGGTGCTGCGCCGAAACGAACCAGGTGTACCGGCAGATCCCGAAACACTGCTTGAATCGTTGGGCATCAGCGAAGCCGAATACGAGGTTTTGCGCGAAGTCGACATGGGGAGCGAACGGGGCGTCGTCTACCGGCGCAGAGAGGCTGTTCCCGCAGCGGAAGCGGTAGATTCCACAGATCCTTACACGCTGTACCGATATATGCAGGCACGAAACGAAGAAACAGTTAAGGTCCGGTTTGATCGTGACAGCGGGCGAATCAGCAGCTTCATCGATTTTCGTGAAGAAACCGGCATCCTGCAGCTCGATGATCGTGCTTGCCTGGAGATTGCGCTGAATCTGCTGCATACGGCGGATCCGTTTGTTTTTCCCCATCTGCGGTTGAATCTGGAGGAAGAAGAGGACAAAGAAACGGAGCAGCCGAGCCGACAGAACGCAGGGTTTAACTTCTCGGTATGCAAAGACAGTGTTCCCGGATTTTCACATCATGTATCGGTTTCCGTCAATCGGACGACAGGACGTATCAACCATTATATGAGCGCAGATCTGGGCATGGAAGAACTGGAGAAGTTGTCGTTGGTTCCTTCCTTGCCGCTGGAAGAAGCGAAACGCCGGCTGATTGCAGCTCTCGAACCGCGTTTGATATGGGAACTCGATTATTCCGATGACCGCTCCGGCGATGGGCATTATATGCTTCGTTATAAGCTGGTCGAACGAGAATCGGGACTCAGCGTTCGCATGATTGAAGCTCATACGGGGCAGATTGTAACTGATAATTTTTAACGATTGTTGATGCTTAAGATTATTTATGTGCTTAAGATCGTTTATGTACTTAAGATCGTTTATGTGCTTAAGATCGTTAATATTCAGCTATTGTCGAAAGCTTATAGTGCATTTAAAGCTGCGGAAAAGTTCGTGTTCAAGAATTATATTCAAAATTTCATGTTCTATGTTCTATGTTCTATGTTCTATGTTCTATGTTCTATGTTCTATGTTCTATGTTCTATGTTCTATGCTCTATGCTCTATGCTCTATGCTCTATGCTCTATGCTCTATGCGCCAACCTATCTCAGCCAGATCCGAAAGAGTCTATTGCAGATGTAAGAGTGGAAAAAAGAAAAATAAATGCGCATATACACTTATTTTTCTCAAATTTTTGACTTTCGCTGAAATAAGTGCTCTCATACACTTATTTTAGCGTTTTTGCGTTTCTAACCATACTTCCCTGTTGAATAGTTGTACCGGTGCACTTATTGTACGATTTGGCGAGCTTTTCCGGAAAATAATTGCATATAAGCACTTATTGGACTTTACGTCGAATCTTATTAATTAAATCTTGTTAATTAAGTCTTATTAGTCGCATCTTATGTATCATTCCTTATTGAACACGTCCTATTACGGCGTATGCGCAAACCAATAATCGACTTCGTATTTTATGTTCAACGGCTTCATTTAAATTGGAAAACCGGACCTCTAGGCGTTAAAAGCATCTTCTATTCGAAAAAGTTGATGAGTTTGCGTACACGTCCTAGTCAAACAGCCCGTCCTCTTCGCGAAGGCGGGCTGTTTACAACAAAGTTCGATTTTAACGTCTGCGCAGTGTACCGAGTATCCGGAAGATTTGTCCGCGATGATGGGCTTCGTGTTCGATCAGATGATAGACGATCCATTCCGGAGTCACATCGTATTCGCCCGGCAAACTGCGGAACGTTCGCCAATCCTCCAGATCGACTGACCGGAGTTTTTCCAGAAAATCGCTTCTCACGACACTCAGCCGATTCAGATGATCTTCCAGACTTTCGCCTGGAGGAGAATAGATTTCTCCGGATTCGCTGCGCGCTGACCGGGGAAACCAAGGTTCGATATGGGGGGCCAACTTCTTCTGTTCCAGCAGATCGAAATACAGCCAGCTCGTTTCTACTTCGGCGATATGATAGAGCAGCGAAGCAATCGTTGAAAGGTTGTCATCAAGCGGCGTATCCAATTCTTCCTGCGTAACATCTTGAAGCTTGTGCAGCAGATCGCGGCGTACATCTTCCATCATCCACAGCTGACGTCCGATCTCTTCCGGATAGTCCGGCAAAGCGGAGATATACAGCTTTTTTTGTTCCATTCCTTGTCTCTCCTCTGCTCTTTGTTCAGTCGAAAATTCCCATGCTTAAGTAGCGTTCGCCGGTATCGGGTGCAATGCAGACCACTCGTTTGCCCGGACCGAGACGTTTCGCTACCTGCATCGCCGCATAGACTGATGCTCCGGAAGACGGACCGAGCAGCATGCCTTCAAGCCGGGCCAGATCGCGCATCGTACCGAGCGCTTCGTCGTCCTGAATCCGAATGATTTCATCGTACACGTCCGTATTGAGGATTGACGGCACGAACCCGGGACTTGTGCCCACAAGCTTATGCGGTCCAGGCACGCCGCCGGACAGCACTGGTGATCCCTCCGGCTCGACGACCGATATGTGCAGGTCTGGCAGTACACTTCTCAGCATCTCGCCGGTTCCGGTAATAGTGCCTCCGGTTCCCGCCGTCGCGACAAAAGCATCCAGCCGTCCTTCCATCTGCTCCAAAATCTCCATAGCCGTCGTCCCCCGATGGGCATCCGGATTGGCCTGGTTCTCGAACTGCTGCGGAATGAAGCTTCCCGGGATCGAAGTCTGCAGCTCAAGCGCTTTGGCGATTGCACCCGGCATCCGCTCGGTGCTGGGCGTGAGCACCACTTCGGCTCCGTATGCCTTGAGCAGATTGATCCGCTCGCGCGACATATTGTCCGGCATGATCAGAATCGCCCGATAGCCGCGTGCCGCCGCGATCATGGCCAAGCCGATGCCGGTATTGCCGCTCGTCGGTTCGATGATTGTGCTGCCCGACGCAAGTCTGCCGTCTCGCTCTGCCGCTTCGATCAATCCGCGTGCGGCGCGGTCTTTAACGCTGCCGGACGGATTGAAATATTCCAGCTTCACATAAATTTCCGCCGCGTTTGCCGGAGCCGTTCGTCCGAGACGAACCAGCGGCGTACCGCCGATCAGGTCGACGATACTGTCGTAGACTTTCGGATTCGGTGTGCCTCCAATTGATCCGTCAGTGGATGATTTTTCTCTTTTCATGACAGTTCCCCCTTCCTGCTTCATCCTATTGTACAACGCAGCGGCACAACATAGTATTACGTAAAAAGGAGCGGCCGAGGCCGCTCCTTTGTAAACGATCAAATGGTTCGACCTCAGTCGAATCCTTACCGCCCCGAAGACAAACCGCGCAGCGAAAATCCGTACGTATACGTCGTATTTGCAGGAAGCGTAAACTCTTCATGCGTCTTCGCCTGCCAGCTGTCGTCGCCGCCAACGCCCATTTGCCGGTGATTGATCCGCAGAATGGTCCGGTCTGACTTCGGCAGTTTGTAACTGTGGTCGCAGGCCTCTAATGTTGCCGGCGTGTAAGGCAGTGCGTTCAATTCGATTTCCGGCAAACCTTCCACACGCAATCCGAGTCCGTTCTCGCCGGTCAATTCCGCCCAACGTACGCCTGTTTTGTTGCCGGCTTCCTGCGGTCGCAGGTACGGAGTGAGCTGCTGGGAAACGAGTCCCGAATAGATGCCCAGACGCGCTCCCGTATGACGATCCCAGTAGTTCTCATGCGGTCCGCGGCCGTACCATTTCAACTGTTCCAGCGTTCCGTCCAGCTCCAGCAGCACGCCGATTTCCGGAATCTCCGGCAGACCCGCTCCCGGTTTCAGCGTCAGCGATACGCCGACCTCGCCCGAAGACTGAACTTCATAGCGCATTACCGCTTCGGATACCGGCACAGTCGGCAGTTCCAGCAGAGCTTCTACCGTCACGCCATTTTCCGCACCGGACACATCGAGGCTGCGCAGCTTGCGCTTG
This sequence comes from Saccharibacillus kuerlensis DSM 22868, assembly GCF_000378145.1. GTDB lineage: Bacteria > Bacillota > Bacilli > Paenibacillales > Paenibacillaceae > Saccharibacillus > Saccharibacillus kuerlensis. The sequence continues at coordinate 23,861 of NZ_KB899287.1, forward strand.
CTTCCCGCTTCGCGCCAGATGCCGCTGCGTTCTTCAAGCTTGTTCCCCCGGTCGTTATCGGTCAGCGCACGCCAGAAGTTAGGCCGTACCGGAGCCAGCAGCAGTTCCTGCCCGTTTAGAAGCAGCGAAGACAGATCACCACTTTGCTTATTGAACGTGACTGCAAATCCATCGCCCGATACAGTCAACGACATGCCATCGTCTTCCGACTTGAGCGGTGTTCCCGCAGCAGTGCCCGAAGCGGATACAAACGAAGCTTCTTCGACTTTTTGCGCCGGAAGCACAAACTGTCCGAATGCGACTTCATGTCCTTTTGCCGCCCAGAAACGATCTTCCCGCTCTGTGAAACTCAACGTCAGCGTATGCTCGCCCTGCTGCGTCGGCACTGTAAACGGCACTTCCACTTCCGCCGATTCCCCTGCGGCCAACTGTAAAGGCAGCGTTCCGCGCTCGACGACTTCGCCTTCTCGTGCAATTTCCCAGTTCAGTTGATAACGGTCCAGATCCGTAAACAGGAAATCGTTTAGAATACGAACTGTGCCTTTTTCCAAATTCACCGCTTCGAAGCGTACATTCTGGTAACAAGCTTTAAGCTCGTCCAATTTCGGCGAAACCTTACGATCTGCAAAGATTAAGCCATCGCCGCAGAACGTGCCGTCATGAGGCGATTCGCCGAAATCTCCGCCGTAGGCCAGATACTCGACGCCGTCCGCGGTTTTCGTGCGAATGGCTTGGTCAATCCAATCCCAGATGAATCCGCCCTGCAGCACCGGGTATTTGTATGTCAGATCCGTGTACTTGAACAGGTTTCCGCAGGAATTGCCCATAGCGTGGCTATATTCGCACAGGATGAACGGCTTTTTCGGATCGTTCTGCGCGTACTTCTCCACGTTCTGAGGCGTCGTATACATATGGCTCTCGATATCCGTCGCATCTTCCCATTTGCGCGCATGGAACGTTCCTTCGTAATGCACGAGACGGGTCTTGTCGACGGCGCGGAAGAAGTTCGCCATATGCAGGAAGTTGTCCCCGCCCCACGACTCGTTGCCGAGCGACCAGATAATGATCGAAGGATGGTTTTTGTCGCGCTGATACATGGAGTTGGCCCGGTCGAGTACGTTGGCGCGCCAGTGCGGCTTGCTGCCCGGCACCGTGCGCTCGACTTCTTCGGTCTGCCCGTATTCCCAGCTGCCATGCGTCTCCAGATTCGTTTCGTCGATCACATACAGCCCGTATTCGTCGCACAGTTCGTACCAGCGTGTCTGGTTCGGATAGTGGGATGTCCGCACTGCATTGACATTATAGGCTTTCATCAGTTTAATATCGGCGATCATTTCTTCTTCGGTCACCGCACGGCCTCTGTCGGCGCTGAATTCGTGACGATTGACGCCTTTGAATACAATTCTTCTGCCGTTAATTTTCATTACACCGTCTTCAATCGCGAAATGCCGGAAACCTACCCGAAGTTTAACCGCTTCGACTTCGCCCTGTTCATCGGATAAGGTCAGCACAATTGTGTACAGGTTCGGAGATTCAGCCGACCACTGCGCCGGCTTCGGTACGGATGTCGACAGGTCGGCGGCATACAGCGTATCTTTGAGAATTTCGATCTCGCTTGACATACGCTCTACCACTTCGCTGCCCGAAGCGTCGAGCAGACGGGCTTCGATCCGGTAGACGCCGGCTTTCTTGCCCAGCGGGTTACCGATCTGTACACCCAACTGCAGGTATCCGTTCTCGAAGCGATCATCCAGCTCGGCTGCTGCCAGCACGTCTGCGATCTGAACTTTCGGTTTGCTGTACAGATACACGTCGCGGAAAATGCCGCTCATCCGCCAGAAATCCTGATCCTCCAGCCAGCTTGCGTCGCACCAATGATAAACCTGCACCGCCAGCTTGTTTTCCCCTTTTTGCAAATACGGAGTCAGCAGGAATTCGGCCGGTGTAAAGGTGTCTTCGCTGTAACCGACCAAATCTCCGTTCACCCATACATAGAAGCAGGACTCGACGCCCTGAAAGCTGATGTAGACCGGATCTTCTTCCCAATTCTCCGGTACGGTGAACGTCCGCACGTAAGAACCGACGGGATTGAATTCGGTCGGCGCGAATGGAGGTTCAATCTTCTCCCGTTCTTCCCACGGATAACGGACGTTGGTGTAATGAGGATAATCGTAGCCGTGCAGCTGCCAGTGGGCAGGAACCGGAATATCCGCCCAATCCGACGTATCGTAACCGGTTTCATAAAAGTTTTCGGGACGATCGGCTGGCTTGTCCACATGATGGAACTTCCAAGTTCCGTTAAGCGATTGAATGCGGCTGGAGCCTTTCTCGGCGCGCAGTGCTTCTTCCGATGTCGCGTAAGGAATCAAGCTCGCATGAGCATCCAGTCGATTAAGTTGAAAAATTTCGGGATTATTGTTCCATTCCGGATAACCATTTTCGGGAGCTGTGTACTTATATTTTTTGAACATTCCTCTTCACCTCGCCTGCAAAATGAAAGCCTTTTCCTGATGACTGAAACTGTGTCTTAGGCTTAGTGTACACTGTCTTCGAACAAAAAGAAAAGCTCTGTCTTAAAGCTGCGTTTCACGCACTTTTACGAAAACGTAATCGGATAAAAAAGTTGGACATAAATTTCCGTATTCTTATATGTCTATCAAAAAATAAAGATTAAATCTTGTTAAAAAGGCGCTTGTGTAATTGTACAAATTATAGATTTCGGTAATTTTTTTATGCTTTTTTAATGTGATAGTCTTCTTAAAATGAGTTCCCCTTTTTCTCGGTGATGAAAAAAGAGCATAGAAAAAGCGGATAAGGCGCTGCTGCGCCCTACCCGCTTATAGTTAAACTTTTATTCAATCAGTCTTCGAATTTGACGACGAAGTAATTCTTTTTGCCGCGGCGCAGAACCAATGTCTTGCCGTGCAAACGATCCTCGGAAGTAATGACCGTTTCGATCGAAGTGCGCTTCTCGCCGTTAACGGAGATTGCACCGCTCTGAATATCTTTGCGCGCTTGTCCTTTGGATGGAGCGGCTCCAGCTTCGACCAGCAGGTCGATCAGCAGCGGCTCGCTCGATGCGGCAGCAGAAGTTGTCGGCATATCGGCCAAAGCTTCGTTCAAATCGACTTCGTTCAATTCAGCGAAGCTTCCGGAGAACAATGCTGCCGTAATTTTCTCCGCGCTTTCCACCGCTTCGTCGCCATGAACCAAGCTCGTTACGCGTCGTGCGAGTTCGCGCTGTGCAATCCGCTTTTCCGGTGCTTCCAGATGCTGTGATTCCAATGCTTCGATCTCTTCACGATTCAGGAAAGTGAAGTACTTCAGGAACTTGATTACATCAGCATCATCCGTATTGATCCAGAACTGGTAGAACGCGTATGCGCTTGTCTTGCTGCGGTCCAGCCAGATCGCGCCGGACTCGGACTTGCCGAACTTTTTGCCGTCGCTTTTCGTCACGAGCGGCATTGTCATACCGAACACGTCTCCGCCGCCTGTCTTGCTAATCAGGTCGAGGCCTGCCGTAATATTGCCCCACTGGTCGCTTCCGCCGAGCTGCAGCTTGCAGTTCTCTTCCTTATTCAAGCGCTGGAAGTCGTAAGCCTGCAGAATCATGTAGGAAAATTCGGTAAACGTAATACCGTTCGCCAGACGGGAGTCGACAGAATCTTTGGCCAGCATGTAGTTGACCGTGAAGTTTTTGCCTACATCGCGCAGGAAGTCGATGAATGTGATTGGACCGAGCCAGTCGTAGTTGCTGACCATCTTCGCCGGCACCTTTGCGTCGCCTGTGCCGAAGTCCAGGAAGCGCGACAGCTGGTTTTGCAGCTTTTTCGTCCAGTCTGCGACTGTCTCTGCCGTGTTCAGCGAACGTTCAACCGAACGGCCGCTCGGATCGCCGATCATTCCCGTACCGCCGCCTACTAGAGCGATTGCCCGGTGTCCGGCGAGTTGAAAGCGTCTCATTGTCAGTACAGGCAGCAGGTGACCGATATGCAGGCTGTCCGCCGTCGGATCAAAGCCGTTGTACAGCGTTACCGACTCTTCGTTCAGCGTTTTCTGCAGTTCCTCGCGGTGTGTAACCTGGTAGATCAGTCCTCTATACTCCAGATCGTCCATCAGCGCATTGGCTTCGATCGGGTTTTGTTCATTTGTCATGTTCGGTTCCTCCTTCGGAATGTGGAAAAATAAAAAAGACCCGGCCTGCTGCATTTCTGCAGGGACGAGTCTTAATCGCGGTACCACCCTTAATTGGAAAGGCGCTTGCATTTGGAGCATCTGCGCGTTTCCCACTTTGAGGTCCGATAACGTGGACAATTCCGTCCCGTTCCTTCCGCTCTCGCGGTTTCGGAAACGGGAAGCTCCGGGACGTAATTCATATTCATTCGTCTACCGACTCGCACCAACCGCCGGCTCTCTGAAAGTACAGATCTGAATACTACTGGATTCCCTTCAATGCTTATTATGGCGCTCCGCAGGCCGGGCGCTTGCTGATTCCTTTTATAACACGACTGCATCAAATCTGTCAAACTCATTCCTCCAAAACAATTTAAAATATATTTAACATAGCGTTTACACAATCTTCGATTTCAAAAAATTTCATGTGATACAATGTGACGGCACGAATTCATAATCTGGGAGGAATACATGTTCATGAATTGGAAAAATTGGAGAAAGCCCTCTGTTGGCCTTGCAGCGGCTGCACTGCTGTCGGCACAGCTGTTCGGGACTGCAAGCACCGTATCGGCGGCTCCCGGCGATGTAGAAGTTCACCTGCTCGGCATCAACGATTTGCACGGCCAGCTTGATACGACTTCCACTGTTGCTGACAAACCGGCAGGTACAGCGGCCATTCTCGCTACATATTTGAAAGAGGCTCAGGCCAAATACGAACATTCACTTCTGTTCCATAACGGCGACTCGGTAGGTGCCTCCGCTCCGGTCTCTTCGCTTGAGCGCGACGAACCGACCATTGAATGGATGAACATGATGGGCTTCGACGTCGGCTCCCTGGGCAACCATGAATTCGACCATGGGATTGCAGCACTCAAGGCTCAGCTGAACGGCGGACTCGATCCGAAAGACGGCAAAGTTATGCACGGGGGTTCGAAATTCCCTTATGTAAACGCCAATGCGATTGAAGAAGCTACAGGCAAACCTCTAGTCGATCCTTACGTAATCAAAGAAGTCGGCGGCGTGAAGATTGGCTTTATCGGTCTCGTCACAAAGCAAACACCTTCCAAGGTTTCGCCTGCAGGTACGGCCGGCGTACGCTTCCTGAGCGCAGCTGAAGAAGTCGCTGCCGTCAATAAATATGCGAAAGAACTGCAGGAGCAAGGCGTAGAAACAATCGTTATCCTCGCACACGATCCGGCTTCCACCAAGGAAGGCGTAACGACAGGCGAAGCTGCGGATCTCGCAAAAGCTCTTCCGTCAGACACTCCGGTCGACGTAATCGTGGCAGGCGACAATCACGCTATGGCCAATGGCGAAGTCAACGGTATTCTGATCGTACAAGCGTACTCTTACGGTACGGCTTTCGAAGATATCAAACTGTTGATCGATCCGAATACAGGCGATGTAACGGAAAAGTCGGCAACTGTGACTACCACTTTCCAGGAAGGTGTAAAGCCTGACGCGGATACGGTTGCTCTCGTTAAAAAGTACCTCGATAAGCACCCGGAACTGACCAAGCCGGTCGGCACAACGGACGGTTCGGTAACACGGACAGATGCTTACAACAATGAAGCTGCACTTGGCAACCTGATTGCCGATGCCATGCGTTCAGCCGACTTTGGCGATAACGCGGAAGATGCTGACTTTGCTTTCATGAACCCGGGCGGTATTCGTGCGGACATGCCGAAAGGCGATATCACATTCGCCGATCTGGCGAAGATCCAACCTTTCGGCAATACGCTGGTAAAACTGACGCTGACAGGCGACCAAGTGAAGCAGCTGCTGCAGCAGCAGTGGGGCACTAACGCTGACGGCACGCCGAATACGAAGACGCTGCAAATTTCGGGACTGAAATACAGCGCCGACATGAACAAGCCGGTCGCTCAGCGTATCACCTCGCTTACGCTGGCTGATGGCACACCGATCGATCCGAAGAAGTCGTATACAGCAGTCGTGAACAACTTCATGGCAGGCGGCGGCGACAACTATAAGGTCCTGACCGAAGCAAGCGAGTCTCTTGCGGGCCCAACAGACCTTGACGTATTCTATTCGTACATCGTGGATACGTTCAAAGGCGGCGCCATTACGGCAGCAGTTGAAGGACGCATCACTAACACACCTGCAGCCGGCGAAGAAAAGCCGGACGCCGACGGTCCTGCAACAGGACGCCCTGCGACACCGACAAGCGAGTCTATCTCCCGTGCGGACTTTGTGTCCATGCTGGTCGAATCGCTTGGACTGAACCAAGCTTCCACATCCGCAGTATTCACCGACGTAGCGGCTGATGCTCCTTACGCCGATGCAATTGCCGAAGCGGTTAACGCCGGATTCATCAAAGGCTACGGCGCAGGCAAATTCCATCCGGATCGCTCGATCACTCGCGAAGAGATGGCGACAATTCTTGCCGCTGTTCTGAAGCAGCAGCTTCCGACTGTTAATGCGACATCCGTATTGGGTACGTTCGAAGACGCTTCGACAGTAGCGGCTTACGCTAAAACTCCGGTTGCCCAGCTTGTACAAATGGGTATTCTGGACGCAGCCGAGCCAGGTAGCTTCCTGCCGAAAAATGCGGTTCTGTCCACTGAAGCAGAATCCGTAATCGAACAGGTTCTGGCGGCTTCCGCTTCGTAATTTAGATTCATAATTCGAATTCGTAATTCGGAACATGTAATAAGAATGTCGGAATTCCAATTGGCTGCCGGATCTGCCGTAAGCCCATAGAGTACGATCATCCGACGAAAAAACGTCCCGCTCCATTCCCTTTCGAGGGAAGAGGAGCCGGGACGTTTTTTCTTGTATGCGTCCATCCTGCTTCTTACTACAGCGCTCTATAAGTTTTACAGCTGGCTGCAAAACTTATAAAGGCTCTCTAGAAGTTTTACAGCTGGCTGCAAAACTTATAAAGGCTCTCTAGAAGTTTTACAGCTGGCTGCAAAGCTTATAAAGGCTCTCTAGAAGCTTTTAGAAGCTCTCTACAGGAGTTCTACAGGCACTCTGCAGGCTTTTTGTGAGCTGTTCATCTATCTATGCCCGATTACCGAATGAGGCACATAGGGTTCCTCCAGCCGCCGGATCTCTTCGTCTGTCAGTTTGACCGACAGTGCGGCCGCAGCATCCTCCAGATGATGAGGCTTGGTTGCGCCGACAATCGGAGCCGTAATCGGCCGCTTCTGCAGCACCCAAGCGAGCGCAATCTGTGCACGCGGTACGCCGCGTTCTTCAGCCACTTCGGCTACAGCTTCGACAACGCGGCGATCGGCATCCGCCGTCTTGTCATACAGCGTCTTGCCGAACTCATCCGTCTCGGAACGGGCACTGCTCTCTTCCCAGTCCCGTGTCAATCTGCCGCGTGCAAGCGGACTCCAAGGGATAACGCCGACGCCCTCCGCTTCGCATAACGGCAGCATTTCACGCTCCTCTTCACGGTAGAGCAGATTGACGTAATTCTGCATGCTGACGAACTTGGTCCATCCTTGCCGTTCAGCCGTATGCTGTGCTTTCAGAAACTGCCAAGCATACATCGATGAAGCGCCGATATAACGAACCTTGCCGGATTTGACCACATCATGCAGCGCCTCCATTGTTTCTTCGATCGGTGTATTGGGGTCCCAGCGATGAATTTGATATAAGTCGACATAGTCCATACCGAGCCGGCGCAGACTGTGATCGATCTCCGCCATAATGACTTTACGCGACAGCCCTCCGCCATTCGGTCCCTTGCGCATAATGCCATGCACTTTGGTCGCCACTACGACTTCGTCTCGATTCGCAAAATCCTTCAACGCACGGCCGACAATTTCTTCGCTAGTACCATCCGAATATACATTCGCCGTATCGAAAAAGTTAATGCCCAGTTCAAGCGCTTTTTTAATGAACGGACGACTCTCTTCCTCGCCCAATGTCCACGCATGTGATCCACGATCAGGCTCTCCATAGCTCATGCAGCCGAGACATAACCTTGAGACATCAAGCCCTGTTTGACCCAATTTGACATATTCCATTGATTAATCGCTCCTTTGGTTTGAACATCATTGGATAATCTCCTGCAGCTGAACCTCTTATACCCGCACATCCAATGGATGCCGGTTGACTCTATACACATACACTTTGGTTCGGTTCATATCGCCGCATACCTCCACTGATTCCGGCTCCCAGTCTTCCAGAGCAAAAAATACACTCACAATTCGCGATCCGTCCTTCGCCCGCTCTTTAAGCACCGGGGTCAAACGACGCATTGCCGCAGGATGCAGGTAGCAGACGACCAAATCCGCTTCTTCGTACGGATACTGAAAAAGGTCGCCGCGCCTAAATTGCAGCCGCGACTGCGGAAGCCGATTCGCCCATTGAAGCAGACGTGATGCCAGCAGCGGGACGAGCGAATTTTCGATTCCGGTTACCCGGCACATAGGGAATCTCCGCGATAGATTAAGTGCCAGTGTACCGAAACCCGAACCGGCTTCGACGATCTCGCTGCGATCTGCCAATATTCCGATCTCACGCATAACGGTTCGACGTACCGGCCGACTCGTTGGCATCGGCGTAATTCCGTTGCGTATGCTCGAACCTACAATGAGAAGCAGAAGCAGCAGAACGATAGCGGCAAGTGTCCAGCTCAGAATCAGATACAATTCATGCAAAAGCAAGCCTCCCTTCCGACATCCAGACACCTTGTGCTCTTTTTTGGTTCTCTCTAAATCATAACCCTTTTTGCTCCAATTGCCTTCCTTTCGAATTCTTTTACTTTCTTTTCTGTATTTTCTTGAATTCCTGACGTTTTCTTGCGAAAATCGGATAGGGGTTCAAAAGATCGGAAAGGAATGAATATATTGCACGTCAAAACTTGGCGCAGCGGCATTCTTATGCTGCTGTGCATGTCGGCCGGCATCGTCGACGTTATCGGCTACATTCATCTGGGCCGCGTCTTCACAGCAAACATGACCGGCAACATTGTCATTCTGGGCATGTCTTTCGCCCACGTAGCTGAACTCTCCTTCCTACGTGCGGCATTGGCCTGCCTCGGCTTTATCGCAGGCAACGCTGCCGCAGCCATGCTGCTTAGCGGGAACAAAGCCAAAGGATTTTGGCCGGCACGAATTACATTGATTCTGCTGATTGAGTTAGTGTTCTACCTCCTCTTCGCATGGCTGGCGGGTCCAGTTATGAGCGAAACGCTGCTGCATGTGCTGATTATCCTGCTTAGCAGTGCGATGGGCATGCAGACGACCGCAGCCCGCAAGCTCGGTATCGCAGGAATTTCCACAACCGTACTGACTAACAATTTGGCGAGCGTAATCGAAGATATTGTCGCCTACTTCCGCAAACGCTTCGGCGCTTCGGAGAAAACGGTCAAGATCAGCGGCGATACTTGGCTTCGCTTTATCGCCGTCCTTATTTACTGCTTAGGTGCTCTAGTCGCCGGTGTTGCTGAAGTTACCCTCGCTTTCAGCGCAATCTGGATTCCAATTCTGGTGATGGTGATCATCCTGATTATTGCCCTGAAGCTGTTCCGCGGTCTTGATGAGAACGGGGACCGTATTCCTCCTCATTCCTGACCTAACAAAAAGACGAAGCCACAAGGCTTCGTCTTTTTGTTGTTCGTCTAAATATTCGATTCTGTTATTTCGACTCTCCCAGGAACCCTTTTTCAAAAATACCGAGCAGGTTCTCAAGTGTTGTCGGATCACTGTAGGAAGCGGCTCTCGTTTCAAATTCGATCACGTGGCCTTCTTTGACAGCAGGAATTTGTTTCCAGACTTCGGAGTTCATCATTTCGCTGTCCATATCCAATCTGCGGCTGACCGCGATGAAATCTCCCATATATTCAGGCAGCACTTCGAGCGACAATGCATAGTATCCGTCCGCCGATACAGCTTTACTTACCGGCTCAGGCATCTTCAGATCCATGGCCTGATACAAAATCTCTGTACCGCGGGCCCAACTGTCACCCATTACATAAGCGCTTTTTCCATCGACTTCGATAACAGATACGGTTACATCATCGCCATACTTGGCTTTGACCTTATCGCCAATATCCGCGGCTCTCTTCGAGAAATCATCCACCCATTGACGGGCTTCCTCTTCCTTGCCCAAGAGCTTACCAATTTCCACCTGCTGCTCCAGATAATCCAGTTTGCCCCAAGTGTATACGACCGTAGGTGCAATTTTGTTCAACTGATCCAGATTCTTAGTCGTCGAACCGGCAATGATCAGATCGGGAGTCTGAGCAGCTATGCTCTCCGGCTCTTCTTCCGATACGACTGCCACGTCTTTGAGCATATCCGTGAACAGCGGATTGGCACCCGTCCACTGATCGACACCGACCAGAGGAACGCCCAACGACAGTACGTTAGGCGCACTGCTCAACGCTACGATCCGAGTCGGATTGGCTGGGATTTCGACCGGGCCTGTCTCGGACTCGTAAGTAACGGTTCCCGACTGCTCGGCTGCGGCATCTTTGTTCGTCGATCCTGTCGAAGCCGATGCTTCCGTACCCGTTTCCGTGGATGCTGTGTTTGTTCCATTCTGCGCAGCACTGCCGCAGGCGCTCAGGACGAGCATGAACAGCAGCACAAAAGCTGCCGCCAAGTAAGATTTCTTTTTCATTAGCAGGATGTCCCCCCAAAATTTTGACTGTATGTATCTGAAGCGATGATAATGATTATCACATTCACTAGAAGTTTAGACTTCCCGGTGTCTAATGTCAATAAAGAAACAAAAAAGAGCATCTATGTGGTGTCTTATGTATTGAAATGAACCGTCAGCCAAACAAGACTTTTACAGGTTCCTCTTTTATGTCAATCACACACCCCTTTTCCAAATCATTCACCCCCTCTACTTTCGCTTTCGCAAAATCACAACAATCAAGGACACGAAACTCAAGCAAAAGCTATTTCGTCTTCCTCCCGCTGCTTTTACACTAGAGTCATGGAAGCCTTCGGTTTTCCGATCCAGACTCTATGTATCGATTTGAATGGTACATGAACCTGTAGGAACCGGCGGCCGAACCATCCAACTTGGTGGAAAGGGTGATCTCATGGAAAAATGGAACGCAAGACTGGCCGAGCTGGAAGAAACGATGATCGAATGGAGACGTCATCTGCACCGCAATCCGGAAATCTCGTTCCACGAAACGGCGACCGCCGCTTTCGTCGCGGAAACGCTGAACGGCTTCGGCGGCATCGAAGTCCGGACGGGCGTCGGCGGAAATGGAGTCGTCGGTACGATCCGCGGCGCCAAGCCGGGACGTACCATCGCCCTGCGCGCCGATTTCGACGCCCTGCCGATTCAAGACGAGAAGGACGTGCCGTATAAGTCGACGGCTCCCGGCGTCATGCACGCCTGCGGACACGACGGCCACACAGCCGCGCTGCTCGCGGTCGCCAAAGTGCTGAGCGAGCATCGGGACGACCTCGAAGGCAATGTGGTGCTGCTGCATCAGCATGCGGAAGAAGCCCCTCCGGGAGGCGCCAAAGCGATGATCGAGGACGGCTGCCTTGACGGCGTGGACGAAGTGTACGGCATCCATCTCGCTTCGCTGCAGCCTTACGGCACGATCGGCTATAAGCACGGTTACCTGACGGCCAGCGCGGATCTGTTCGAAATTCTTATTCAAGGCAAGGGCGGCCACGGCGCTTCGCCGCATCAGACGATCGATGCGGTCGCGCTCGGCGCCCAGCTGATTACCGAACTGCAGCTGCTCGTCAGCCGCAGGGTCGATCCGATTCATCCAGCCGTACTCACCGTCGGCTCGTTCCATGCCGGTTCGGCGCACAACGTAATCGCCGATCAGGCCAAGATGACCGGAACGGTCCGCACCTTCCAGGAAGAAGCCCGCGACACGATCGAACAGGGGATCCGCGCGCTGTCCGAAGGACTATGCGGCGCTTTCGGGGCCAGCTGCGAAGTGGCATATATGAGAGGCTATCCGGCAACTTTCAATCATCAAAAAGAGACGGACGAGTTCATTCGCATCTTGAGCGAACGTCAGATCGGTAAGCTGATCGAACTTCCGGCCATGATGGGCGGCGAAGACTTCTCGTATTATCTGCAGCACAAACCGGGCTCTTTCATTATGGTCGGAGCCGGATTCGACGACCGGGAGAACTTCCCTCATCATCATCCAAAGTTCGACTTCGACGAGCGCGCACTCATGGTATCCGCAAGGGCTTTCCTTGCCCTCGTAGATGAACGCTTAAGCGCGGAGTACGCGCCAGAAGAAGCCGAAGCGGCTTCGGTATAATAACGGAGAACCTGCCGGCAGCGGCCGCATAATCGAATTCTTTATTGAACGCGCAGCGGCCTAACTTTAACGCAAAAAAACCGGGACATCTTATGTCCTGGTTTTTTGCATCATTGAAGATAGATAAGCTTCTGTCAATAGATGGATAAGCTTCTGTCAATTCTTCTTGCTTACCTTTTCAGCTCGAGGCTCAAATCCTGACGAAATTCCCGCGGTGTCTTGCCGAAGCGGCGCTTAAACGAACGGGTGAAATTTTTCGGATTCTGGTAGCCGACCGCCTCGCTCACTTCATACGTGCGGCAGTCGCCCTGCTCCAGCATCCCTGCCGCCCGCAGCATTCGCACGTCGTTCAGATATTCCGAAAAGTTAATTCCTGTTTTCTGTTTGAAATATTTGCTTACGTAAGTCGGATTCATCCGTACGGTCAAGGCCGAGCCTTCCAGCGTCGCTTCCGGGCAGTTCTCCTCAATATAGCGTACGATCCGCATGATGATCGGGTCGGCCGCCCCTTCCCTCAGAGGAAATACCGGTCCGTTTTCTCGCACAGGCTCTTCTGCAGCCCCCGATTTTAGCTCCCGGTCCATCGTTTCTTTGAGCGTCGTGAAAATATCCTTCAGTTCCTGATACCTCGTCGGCTTGAGTATGTAGCTGCGCACTCCAAATTCCATCGCCCGGCAGGCCGCGTCGAAATCCCGGTGCGCGCTTAAAAAGATGATCCGCGTAGGAGATTTTTGTTTATGCAAGTATTTGGCCACCTCGATTCCGGTCATGACCGGCATCATCACATCACACAGCAGTACGTCGACCGAATGGCAGCCGATATACTCCAATGCTTCGAGCCCGTTCTGCGCGAATCCGTCTACTTCGAACCCCAGCTCTCCCCATGGAAAGTAATTTCCCAATCCATGTCTGATTTCTGCTTCGTCATCCGCAATTAGCAGCTTATACATGCATCAACCTCCCTTTTTTGAGAGATTATATAACACCGTTAACAATTCTTCAATAACTCCATATGAAAATTACAGAAAAATTTACACAGCCTTTTCACCTTGATCCTTTTTATTCCCTGTCCTCCCTTCCTCTACTCGGCCTGCTGCGGGAATTTCGACTTTGACCAACGTTCCTACCCCCGGCTTGCTGTAAACGCGCAGTCCCGAACCCGGCCCGTAAGCCAAAAGCAGCCTTTTATGCGTATTGAATACGCCGATATGCGCCGACTGGCCGAACGGACCGTTTAGATTGCCGCGAAGCTCTTCCAGGCGTTGAAGGGACATGCCCTTTCCGTTATCGGAAACCGATAAGCAGAGCCGGCCTTCCCGTTCGTAAATTTTAATCTTGATCAATCCGTCGCGTCGTCCGTGAAGTCCGTGGACAAGACTGTTTTCAATCAGAGGCTGCAGCAGCAGCTTCAGGATGCGAATCTCCTTTCCCTGCGCCCGGCAATCCCAGCGGACGTCGAATGCTTCCCCGATCCGCATGCGCTGAATAGCAATATAAGATTCGGTATACCGGATTTCTTCTTCTACAGTAATATACTTTTCCTCCAGATCGAGTGCGCCTCTCAGAATACTGCCCAGCTGCTCGATCATTTCCGTCAGGTCGTTGTCCATTCCTCCCGCCAGTGCCGCGGCTTTCCATTTGATCGACTCCAGCGTATTCAGCAGAAAATGAGGATTCAACTGCGACTGCAGCGCGCTCAGCTCCATCAACTCGTTCAAAGCCTGCCGCCTGTCGAGCTGCGTTTTTAAGTACTTTTTTTCCAAGAAATTCGCCAGAATCTGCTGCACGATATAGCCGTTTACGTCGTCCTTGCCTGCACGCGCCGCCGGTTCCGTCCCCTGCTCGGCGTCATGCAGCATATCCACGATATGCCGGATGCTTCGAACGTTGCGCCGGGCGAAATGCAGGCTGACGCTTACCGCCGCCAGAATCGAGAGCACCGATGCCAGTACCATGTAAAGCGCCAGCCGGATTGGCAGTTCGTACAGCGCCTTGTTCGGCGTGACCGATACGAAGCGAAGACCATAGTCCGCCGACCGCAGTTCGCTGACATCGTACCCGAGCACCGATTCGCCGTAAAGCAGCTCCGGGCGCTTTGGATCAAACGCCGCCCGCCCTGCGCCGGAATTGGCCAGCCCTTCTTCCTGCGCGATGATCCGCCCGTCCAAACCCGCGATCAACAGATGCTGGTCCGTCGAAGTCGGCAGCAGCGCCAATTTTTCCTTCAAATAATCGAGGCGAACATTAAGCACAATGACCGAGTCGTTTTCCCCCTCGATGTCAAGCATCTGATACAGCGAAATGATGTCCGTGCGGAAGCTGGGCAGCCCGTACTTGTCAAAAGAACGGGATTCGGTCCACTGCTTCTCGCCGGTGCCGCCGCGATGCGCCGCATAGCTTTCGTACCAGCCTGCATCATAGGTATCTTCGAATGCCATCATGCCTCCGGTCGTAGAAGAAATAAAGCGTCCGCGCCCGTTTTCCACATACACGTAAATCGATTCGATATAAGGACGGGCAATGGCGGGCGAATCGATGAAATTTTTGAAAGAAGCCAACTTGCGGTAGTCTTCGGCTTCGGGCAGCGGCTCGTTCAGCATCTTCCTTAGCCGGTCGAATTCCAGCGCGCTCGATACCGCATGCATATGGAGCGTATCCAGCTCTTCAAACAGCAGCTCCACATCGGCCTGCATACGGTTCAGCACGTTCCGATTGGCGGACTGCGCTTCAATGCCTACATATCGCTGAATAATGCCGATCGACAAGCCGCCCAACATGACGAGCGGGATCAAAACCGGAAGCATGAATGACGAAAGGTTGCGAATAAAAAAAGTTCTGTAAATTTTCTTCACATAAACCTCACCTTTCATTTGTCGTTTCATGACGCTTTAAGTCGATTATATCTGCTTGCGCTGTAACGTTAAAGGATAAAAAACGATCCTTTTCTAAAGAAACGAACCCTTTTTCCACGATTTCTTTCATATCCTCTGCAAACCAGGACCCAAAAACCAATCCAAATCACTTTCAGAAAAGATCATCTCTCCTTACAATGAGGACAACAACGAAAGCTATCCTGACATAAGAGAGGAGCAACCCGATGAACGATCTGCTTGAAGTGGACGGTATTGAAACGGTATTTCGTACGGAGCGAGGAGAAGTAACGTCCGTCGACGGCGTCAGCTTTCGGCTGAAAGCGGGCGAAACGCTCGGCATCGTCGGCGAATCCGGCTGCGGCAAAAGCGTGACCTCGCTTTCCATCATGCGGCTGCTGGGCAAAAACGGCTCGATTCGCAAAGGCGAAATTCGACTGAACGGCCGCAGCATCACCGGGCTTGCCGAATCGGCCATGCGACGCATCCGCGGCAGCGAGGTATCGATGATCTTCCAGGATCCGATGACGTCGCTCAATCCCGTCTATACGATCGGCAGCCAGCTGACGGAGTCCATCGCGCTTCATCTCAAGCTAAAGGGCAAGGAAGCTCGGAAACACGCCGTCGACATGCTGCGCAAGGTAGGCATCTCGCGGCCTGAAGAAATTATGAACGAATATCCGCACAAGCTGTCCGGCGGCATGCGGCAGCGGGTGATGATTGCCATTGCTCTCTCCTGCAAGCCGAAGCTGCTGATTGCCGACGAGCCGACGACGGCGCTCGACGTAACGATCCAAGCGCAGATTCTCGACCTGATGAAAAAGCTGCGCGAAGAGACCGGCACCGCAATCATGCTCATCACCCATGATTTAGGTGTCGTCGCCGAAATGGCCGACCGGGTCATCGTCATGTACGCCGGCCAGGTCGTCGAAGAAGCGGACGTATTTACGCTGTTTGACAAACCGCTGCACCCGTACACGATAGGACTCATGGGATCGATTCCTCATCTGGATGCGGACGACGAGGAGGCGCTGTCTTCGATCCCGGGTACCGTTCCTCCGCTGCAGAACATGCCGCCGGGCTGCCGCTTTCATACCCGCTGTCCGCTGGCAAACGAGAAATGCGCGGCCGAACGGCCGCCCTTGATGGAGCTGGCGCCGGGACACCAGGTACGCTGCTGGGCCGCGCAGAGCGACATCGGATCGGCCGCGCCGTACGCAGCCTTAAATCTGGAAACGAGAGGAGCGACGACATGATCGAATTCGACGAACTTCCTATCAAGGCCCCGCTTCCCGAAACGGCCAGCACGCTGCTGCAATTGGATAATCTCAAGACCTATTATCCGATCCGCAAGGGGCTGCTTGCGCGTACCAAAGGATACGTGAAAGCGGTCGACGGCGTCAGCCTCGATATTCGCGAAGGCGAAACGCTCGGCCTGGTTGGCGAGTCCGGGTGCGGCAAGTCGACAATCGGACGAACTATTCTGCGGCTGGAGGAGTCGACCGGAGGCGCGATCCGCTATCGTGGCGAAAACATTACCTCCTACCCGATCGCAAAAATGCGTCCGCTGCGCACGGAAATGCAGATGATTTTCCAAGATCCCTTTTCTTCGCTCAATCCGTGGATGCGGGTCAAAGATATTCTTAAAGAACCGATGCTCGCACACGGAAAAGCGACGAACGCCACGGCGGAAGCCGAAGTGGACCGGCTGCTCGACGCCGTCGGTATTCCCCGTTCATACAAGGACCGCTTCGCCCACGAATTCTCCGGCGGTCAGCGTCAGCGGATCGGCATTGCCCGGGCCCTGTCGCTGAATCCGAAATTCATCGTATGCGACGAACCGGTATCTGCGCTGGACGTATCGATCCAGGCGCAGGTGCTGAATCTGCTGAAGGAGCTCCAGAAAGAGCTGGGATTGACCTACCTGTTTATCGCCCACGGCCTGGGAGCGGTCAAATACATCAGCACCCGGATCGCGGTCATGTACCTCGGCAAAGTGGTCGAGATCGGAACCCGGGACGAAATCTTCCGCAGCCCGAAGCATCCGTATACCCGGGTGCTGCTGAATGCCTATCCCGTGCCGAATCCGCATCTAAGGGGCAGGGAAAAGATCGTCGTTCAGGGCGACGTTCCTTCGCCGGCCAATCCGCCGTCCGGCTGCCGCTTCCATACCCGCTGCCCCTTCGTGCAGGAACGCTGCCGCGTCGAAGAACCGATGCTCGCGGCGGAAGGAAGCGGCGGCCACGCAGCGGCCTGCCACTTCGCTCTCTGATTCGCGCTTCAAAAATCCGATCCCAAGGAGGTTCCCCGCATGTTGACTTATATCGCGCGCCGACTGCTTATCTTCATTCCCGTGCTGCTCGGCATTACGATCATCAACTTCATTATCGTCAATATGGCGCCTGGCAATCCGGTCGATATGTACATCGATCCGAATATGTCGCCGGAAATCGCCGAAGCGAAGAAGGAGGCGCTTGGCTTGAACGATCCGCTGATTGTCCAATACGGCAAATGGCTCGGCACGCTGCTAACCGGGGATCTCGGCTATTCGATGAGTTCCTACGCGCCGGTAGCGCAGCTGGTCGGCGAACGGATCATGCCGACCGTTACGCTCGGCCTCGCCTCCCTGATTCTCGCGCTCCTGATCGCAGTTCCACTGGGCATTTTGAGCGCGCTGAAGCAGAACACGAAAATCGATTATCTCGTCACCGGATTGTCCTTCATCGGCACTTCGATTCCGAACTTCTTCCTGGGACTCGCGCTTATCTATATCTTCGCCGTTAATCTGGGCGTGCTGCCGACCGGCGGCATGCAGCAGCTCGGCGGTGACGGCGGGCTTCAGGACCGGATTATGCACCTTATTCTGCCGACGATCGTGCTGGCGACAGGCATTGCCGGCCGAAAAGTCCGCTACGTCCGCGCCAGCATGCTCGAAGTGCTGAAGCAGGATTATCTCCGTACCGCCCGTTCCAAAGGAGTCCACGAATTTTGGGTGACGAACAAGCATGCGCTGCGCAATGCCCTGCTGCCGATCATTACCGTCGTCGGCATGGAGATTCCGCTTCTGCTCGGCGGCGCAATCATCACCGAGCAGATCTTCCAGTGGCCCGGCATCGGCCAGCTAACGCTGCAGTCCATGATGTCACGCGATTATCCGACGATCATGGCGCTTAATCTTATCGCTGCCATCGCCGTGCTCGGCTCCAACCTGTTGACGGACATTCTGTACTCCGCGGCCGACCCTCGCATCAAGGTGAGCTGAATTCCGAACCGAAGCCGTGCAGCCCTGTTCCGTTGCTTCGCCCACTCTTTAAGGAGGTGTCCCATGTCCACGACCAAACTTCAAGCGCTTGCGCCGGGCGGCATTCAAACGGCGCCCGAAGCGGATGCCGGACAATCCGAGAGCCGGTTTCGCCAACTGTCCGGCCGCTTCGTCCGCAACAAGATGGCGGTAGCCGGATTGATTTTCTGCATACTGCTGTTCGCCGTCGGCATTTTCGCCCCGCTGCTGCAGCCGTACCCGCCGGATCAGGTGACCGGGGACTTCTCCGCTCCGCCGAGTTCGGCGCATCTGCTAGGAACCGACCAGATCGGCCGCGACGTGCTCAGCCGCCTGATCTCGGCAACCCAGATTTCGCTGCTCGTCGGCTTCGCTACCGTCGCGATTTATGTTGCGTTCGGTACGCTGGTCGGACTGCTGTCCGCCTATTATGGAGGCTGGATCGATACGGTATTCATGCGCATTACCGATATGTTCATGGCTTTTCCGTTTATGATGGTCATTCTGGTCGTCGTCAGCGTCGTCGGGCCAAGCCTGCTGACCATCATCGGCGTGCTCGCCCTGTTCTCCTGGCCGGGCATTGCCCGCCTGGTACGCGGAAGCGTGCTGTCGCTGAAACAGGCCGATCACGTCCGGGCTGCCGTCTCGTTGGGGCTCAAAACGCCGCGCATCATCCGGCAGCATATTTTTCCCGGCGCGCTGGCTCCGATCATCGTCAACGCCACTTTCGGCGTCGCCTCCGCGATTCTGACGGAATCCGGCCTGAGCTTTCTCGGCATGGGCGTCCAGCCGCCGACCGCCAGCTGGGGCAATATGCTCAGCGAAGCGCAGTCGATCTCCGTGCTAAGCGGCCAACCTTGGCTGTGGCTTCCTTCCGGCCTGGCCATCCTGCTGACGGTGCTCGCGATCAACTTCGTCGGCGACGGCCTGCGCGACGCGCTTGATCCGAAACAGTAAGACGCCGCGCAAGCCGTCTCACATAAGTGTCATCCGCATCTCATTACATCCGAATCGCTTAGGGGGCCATAACCATGATGGATAAAAAACGAAAATTCACGGGACTTCTGATGACGACCGCACTTGCACTGGCTTTGTCGGCCTGCGGGGGGGGCGGCGGCTACTCCACAACGAACGAAGCCGCGGCAGACGAACCCTCTTCAAGCGGCGCTTCGGGAAGCGGCACGGCAGTCATCGGCATCGTCAACCCGCCGACAACATTCAACCCGATCAATCCGAACGATACGGCTTCGACACAGGCAATTTCCGTCATGAACGACAGCCTGATGGTCGTAAACGAGCAGTTGGAGCTTGAGCCGAGACTCGCCGAATCCGTTGAAACCGAAGACAATCAGACGTTTACAGTGCATATTCAGGATAAGGCGGTCTGGAACGACGGAACCGACTTCACGTCCAAGGACGTCGAGTACACGCTGAACATGATCGGCAATCCGAGCGTAACGACCAATATCAACCTGTCCTTCATTGAAGGTTTGAACGACTCCGGCAAGCTGGAAGCCGGCCAGGATTCCGTTTCCGGCTTCAAGAGCGTGGACGACAAGACTTTTACCATCACCACCAAGTACCCGGTCGAGATCACTTACTTCAATGACAGCTTCAGCGGCAAAATCCGCTTCCTGCCGGAACACATTCTGAAGGACACGGCTCCCGAAGAACTGGACAAGAGTCCGTACATGCAGAATCCGACCGTTTCGATCGGACAGTTCAGCTTCGTCAAGTTTGCCAAAGACCAGTACGTCCAGTACAAAGCGAACGACAGCTATTACCTGGGCGCGCCCAAGCTGTCCGAACTGTACCTCAAAATCTTGACCGCGCCGAATCTGGTCGCGCAGCTTCAAACGGGAGAAGTCGATGCCAACATGGACCGTACGGGCCTGATTCCGGTCGAAGACTTCGAAAAAGTATCGAACATGACCAACGTTTCCGCCGAGTTCTCTCCGATCAGCACGCCGGTATCTGTCATGTTCAACGTCAATAAAATGACCGATCCCGAAGTGCGCAAGGCACTGGAGTTAGCCGTTAACCGTCCGCAAATCGTCGAAAAGCTGTTGAAAGGCAACGGCGAGATCGTCGACAACATGCTGCCGAGCACCCATCCTTTCTACGACAGCAGCGTCGAGCCGTACGCTTACGATCCGGAAGGCGCCAAGCAGATGCTGGAAGATGCCGGCTGGGACTTCAACCAGACGATCCAACTCTCTGTTCCGGTCGGCAACAAAGTCCGCGAACAGGCCGCTGAGCTGATGGCCGCCGACTGGAAATCGATCGGC
The DNA here is from genome assembly GCF_000378145.1 of Saccharibacillus kuerlensis DSM 22868. Classification (GTDB taxonomy): domain Bacteria; phylum Bacillota; class Bacilli; order Paenibacillales; family Paenibacillaceae; genus Saccharibacillus; species Saccharibacillus kuerlensis. The sequence continues at coordinate 44,714 of NZ_KB899287.1, forward strand.
CTGCTGGTCGAAATCCAGAAGTTCGACTTCCCGACGCTGCTGCAGAAGCTCGTCTCAAACGACTACGAAGTCGGCCTCGTCACGATCCCGTATACCGCCGATCCAAGCTCGGTCTACAACTTCTTCACGCCGAACAGCGCGATGAATATGACCGGAATCGACGATCCGAAACTGAATTCCCTAATCGAACAAGGAGCCATGGAGACGGATACCGAAGCGCGTAAGGAAGTCTACTCCCAAATCCAGCAGTACTTCCACGAGAACGTTCCGCAGTTCGCCATGTACGTCGACAAGCTGATGATGGTTCGTTCGAACAGCCTGGACGGCGAAGTTGGCCCTGACATGTTGAACCGGCTCTATCTATGGGAAAAGAGTGAATAAACGTTTTGGTTGAACGAAACGCGGGGACCGACTTCAGTCCCCTCCAAATTCGAGAAAGCGGGTGAGCGCATGCGTCTTGCAGAAACGGTATCGGAGTTAGTGGAACGGAAAAAGGAACTTTTCACCGACGCGAGCGATCGGGTATGGGAATTTGCGGAGATTCGTTACGAGGAATTCCGTTCGGCAGAACTGCTGAGCGAACTGCTCGAACGGGAAGGATTCCGGGTGGAGCGGGAAGCCGCCGGCATTCGAACCGCATTTGTCGCCAGCTTCGGCAGCGGCGGCCCGGTAATCGCCTTATTGGGCGAATACGATGCGCTGGCGGGTCTCAGCCAGCAGGCCGGTTCGGACGAGCGCGATCCGCTCGTACCTGGCGGACACGGGCACGGCTGCGGGCACAACCTGCTCGGCACCGGCGCGCTGGCCGCGGCAGTAGCCGTCAAAGATTACATGACCGCCAACAACCTGCCCGGTACCGTGCGCTTCTACGGCTGCCCGGCTGAAGAGAGCGGCGCCGGCAAAACGTTCATGGCCCGCAGCGGCCTGTTTGACGATGTGGACATCGCCGTGACTTGGCATCCCGGCAGCAGCAATGCCGTCATGCAGGTGACGTCGCTGGCGACGACAACCGTGCGCTTCCGCTTCCTCGGCAAAAGCACGCATGCCGCGGCCGATCCGCACTTGGGACGAAGCGCGCTCGATTCGGTGGAATTGATGAACGTGGGCGTCAACTATATGCGCGAGCACATGATCGACCAGGCCCGCATCCATTATGCCGTGATCAACACGGGCGGAAGCGCCCCGAACGTCGTTCAGTCCGAAGCCGAAGTGCTGTATTCCATTCGGGCGCCGAAATCGGCGCAGGTACGCGAACTATTTGAGCGAGTCAAAGACGTCGCCCGCGGCGCTGCGCTGATGAGCGGCACACGCATGGAATTTTCCGTGACCGGCGCCACTTCCGACCTGCTGCCGAATCCCGCTCTGGAGCGGGTTCTACACCGCCATATGGAAGAGATCTCGCCTCCCGTACCGGCGCCTGAAGAAATCGAATTCGCCAAGCGCATCTTCGCTTCGATTCCCGAGCCGGACAAACGGTCCGCTGCCGGCCGAATGAGCCGGGAAAAAACCGAGGCGCTGCAGCATAATCCTCTGCTGCCGTCCCTTGCCCCGCTGATCGAAGGCAGCGTGCCGATGTCGGCCTCGACGGACGTGGGTGACGTCAGTTGGTTGGTGCCGACGGTGCAGTGCACGACGGCTACCTGGGCGTTTGCGACGCCGGGCCATTCTTGGCAGATCGTCGCTCAGGGCCGATCTTCGTACGCGCACAAAGCGATGCTCTATGCTGGCAAAGCGATGGCCGCCACCGCCATCGAAGCGCTGCTTGATCCGGAACTGATCCGGGCGGCGAAGCGCGATCTGGAGCTGCAGCTGGCGGACGATCCATACATTTGTCCGATTCCAGACCATGTCTACCCGCCTCAGCCGGAAAAGCCGCTCGCCCTGCAGGAAGCACTGACGGCTCCGCTGTAAGTTCGCGGCTGCCTGCAGCTCGGTCGCCACATATAAAAGCCCGGAAAACGCGTCCGCTTCAGGCGGAGTCGTTTTCCGGGCTTTCCTGCGTTTCTTGCGCAGGGATCGGACCGATGGGAATGCCGAATTCGCCGCGGAAACGAGCGAAGCTTCCAAATGCTTCGTATCGCTCGGACGATTCCACAGCAGGCCGCCGCTGCCGACCCGGCGCAGCACCTACCATTCGTAATACTCCGCATCCCTGCCTCTCCTGCTTGCCCGTCAGCCCTTGAACATTAGCCGGACCGCCGCCAGCAGCAGGCAGACCGACAGCACGCGCACGACGGCTTTCGCCGGAATTTTCGACGCGATTCGGGCGCCGATTTGTCCGCTGGCTAGCGCTCCGAGCGTGATCGGGCAAGGAACTACGCAGCCCGGCTTGAATTTGCTCGCCATTCCGCTTCCCGTTCTGACTTTTTTCATAAAAAAGAACCCTTCTATCCGAAGGGTTCTGCACATAAATGGGACTCAGCCTGCGAAATGTTCCGCGAACCAGCGGCGCGCACCTTCCGCTTCCGTCCGGGTCAGTTGGTGGCCGAAATGCTCCCAGTTCGCCGTGACGGATGCCCCGGCGCCTTCCAGCAGGCCAATCAATTCTTCCGTATTGACTGCCGGCACCATGCCGTCGTTGCGTCCCGCGCCGACAAAGACCTGAACGCCGCTCATATCCGGCAGCTCAAGGCCGCGCATCGGCACCATAGGATGATGCAGTGCCGCTCCCTTGAACGCGCCGTCAAAATGGAACATCAGGCTTGCAGCAATATTTGCGCCGTTCGAATAGCCGAGCGCCACGAGGTTGGAAACGTCGAAGCCGTACTGCTGCGCCGCCTCGTTCAGAAAATCGCGGACCTCGTTCGTCCGGAAGATCAGATCCTCCTCGTCAAATACGCCTTCCGCTAACCGGCGGAAGAAACGCGCCATGCCGTTCTCCGATACATTGCCTTTCAACGACAGCACCGAAGCTCCCGGAGCGACCATCTCCGCCAACGGAATCAAGTCCCGTTCTGTACCTCCTGTACCATGAAATACGATCACGGTCGGCAGATTGTCATTCGTGCCTTTTTGGAAAATATGCTGCATCTTTATCGTCTCCTCTCAACTCTCTCCGATTTCTTATCAACTTTTTTGTTTTTAATTCCTATTCCTAATTCCTGTTCTTACTTGCCGTTTTTCCAATCCGGTTCTCTCACTGTAATTGGCAGTAGTCCGTTCTCAATCTGCGTACGTTTGCTTTCGTACCACTCCGGCAGCATAAGTGTTTCGCCCAATGCTTCCGGTGCCTCATCCACTGTGAATCCCGGCGGGTCGGTCGCAATTTCGAACAAGATTCCGCCTTCTTCACGGAAGTATACGGCATTGAAGTACTGTCGGTCGACAACCGGAGTCGGTTGGAAACCTCCTCCGCTTACTGCACCGCGCCACATTTCATGCTCTTCAAAGTCTTTCGCACGCCAAGCGATATGGTGCACGGTCCCGGCTCCGCCCGCTCCATGCGGTACTGCGGAAGTTGGAAGATCGATTAAGTTGCCCAGATCTCCCGTCGCTCGGAAGCGGGCAAAGCCCGCGTACTCTCCGATTTTCTCCATGCCAAGTACCGATTCCAATGCATACGCTGTACGCTCCGGATTTACGCTGTACAGTACGGCTCCGCCGAAGCCTTTGATCGCTTTGTCTACCGGGATACCGGCGAACGACCAGGCCGATTGTGCCCCGCTTTCGCGCTCTACCAACTCAAGCTGAAGTCCTTCATGATCTTTGAACTGCAGGTACTGCTCGCCGAATCGTTCCGCTTCCGTAACTGAAATTCCTAAGCTCTGCAGACGGTTTTTCCAGAAGTCCAATGCTCCCTGCGGAATAACATAAGTGGTAAAGCCAACCTGCCCACCGCCGATCCGGCCTCTGCGCGCTCCAGGAAACGGGAAAAATGTAATGATTGTACCCGGCGCTCCCTCTTCGTTGCCGAAATACAGGTGATAGACATCGGGTGCATCAAAGTTAATTGTTTTTTTGACCAATCGAAGTCCCAGTACTCCTGCATAAAAGTCGACATTGGCCTGCGGGTCTCCTGCGAATGCTGTAATGTGGTGAATGCCTGCTGTTTGCAAAGTCATCATAATCTCTCCTTTTGATTTTCTTATTTTCTTATTTATTCATATCCAAAAATCTTTAATTCAAAGTATTTAACGTGCAAGATGCTTTTATTTAGGGAATAAACGCTATTCGCGTTCCATTCCCTTGCCCAGCTTCTTCAGCAGTTCCGAAGCCGTCAGCGTCTCTTCAGCGTTCAAGCCGCTCATAATCTGCTGCACTTCCGCCGCATGTTCAGGGAAAATACGATCGAACAGCTCGCGTCCTTGATCTGTAATCTCTGCGTAAATCACTCGTCGATCACTGGGACTTGGTACTCGCCGCAGCAGCTCACGCTTCTCCAGCTTGTCGATGTTATAGGTTACACTGCCGCTTGTAATCAGAATTTTCTCACCAATCTGCTGCAGTGGGAAGCGTCCTTTGTTATACAGTACTTCAAGGATCGTGAATTCTGATGGCGACAAATTATGTTTCTTCATATCCTTTACCGCACGGTCCATCACATTCTTATAGGCTTTGGAGAGGACAACGAACAGCTTAAGCGCTGCAGCCTCATCGGCCGTATTCTGCGACATATTCCGAATATCTTTTTGGTCTTCTTTGCTTCGTTCCGTCATTAAACTCACCTCTTTGCCTATCGTACCATCTTTCGCATTTCATTTCTTCTTTAATCAAAAAGTCTTTAATTAAAGATAAATCTTTTTTGCGGTTTTGTCAACCTTCCTTTTTTTGATTTTCAACTCCAATAAAAAAAGTCCCTTAAAGGGACTTTACAGCTTTCCGGATCAGTGTTTCTTGCGCATACCTTGGAAAAGACGCATAACCTGTTTGGCGGTGGTAATTACAGTTACGATCGTCCCGACCGTACGCAGCAGCTTTCTCATGGCGCATAACCTCCTTGCAGGGGATGAAGCCGGTTTACGCCGGCTTGCTCTACAGCTTTTTCCCCAAAGAAGCGAAAGACGAAACAGTCTGCTATTTCGAACATTCCGACATCATTCACTGCGCAGTGCAGCAACCGGGTCTTTGCGCGAAGCAAATTTGGCCGGGATAAACCCTCCAAGCATCGTCAACCCGACACTAAGCACGATGAGCATAAGCGCGTGCAGCGGATTGAGCACTGCAACACCCGACAGATCGGTCATCGACTTCAATATGATATTGATTGGAAGGGTCAGCAGATAAGCGATGCCAATTCCAAGCAGTCCCGATGCGGCTCCGATAATAAACGTCTCGGCATTGAATACGCGTGTAATATCTTTTTTACGTGCGCCCAGTGCACGCAGCACACCGATTTCTTTGGTTCGCTCCAGCACAGAGATATAGGTGATAATTCCAATCATAATGAGCGAAACAAATAGCGAGATCGAAGCGAAAGCAATCAATACAACTGTAATGCCGTTCATGATACCGCTCGACAGGCTCGTGACTGTCGCAGCCAGATCCGTGTAAACAATGCTATCTTCAGTACTTTTGCCTTCATTCCAGTCATCAAGATACGCGGTAATTTTTTCTTTGGCATTAAAGTCTTTGGGATACAGCGAGATCGTCGCCGGCTGCGTTAAGGCACCTAGTGCGGCCAGCGCCTGCTCCTGGGTCGTAGCATCGGACGGATCGACGGCAGCACCGGATGAGCCGCCCATCCCTGGTGGACCAAAGCCCGTACTGCCAAACACCGAAAAGACGCCGCTTCGGCTAAAAGGCTGCCCGCTGATCACGTTCACCGCAGAGTTGGCTTCCTGCGCCTGCACCACAGCTGACGATCTGGCGCTTGTGATAAACTGTTCGGTAAGTTCATCGGAGAAGGCAATGCCGGGAGACATGGTTGACATGGGCGAGTCCTGTTTTTGCCGGATGATGCCGGATAAGGTCAGCGTAATCGTCTCTGGATTGTCATAAAGAGCATTCAGGGAAGAGACACCGCCGACACGCTCAAACAACCCTCCTCCTTTGCTCCGGTAAAACAGCTCGTTCGGAATCAGCTTGAACTCCGTGCCGACGATACTGCCGAAGTCGATCGAGGAAGCGTCATAGTCGAAACCGAGTGTCTCAAGCGCGGACGCATCAATTCGATTGTATTCGTCCACTACGAGCACCAGGTCGGTTGGTTCGGCAGGAAATTCCCCTTCTAATACGTCGTATACCTGCTCCAGATAAGTGCCAGTTGTGCCGGCAGGCTTGGACGGGTAGGCCGTAAATCCCGCTTCGTTCAAGTCAACGCTCGATACATTTTCACCCTTTATTCGTTTGAGCACATTGAGGTTAGCTTCACGGGTATAAGAGATCCCATCGAGCAGATCCGGATTGATGTCGTTCAGATAGTCCAGATACTCTTCGGTGATGGTATTCCTATGCAGTACCGTATTTAAAGCCCGATTGTACGGATATACCTGCATCTCCTGCGGAAATTCGGGCATTTCCGTCCGATCGCTGCCTGGAGTGCCCGGCGGTGGCTGGGTAAAATCGATATTCGCTGCCGTTCGGCTGATCGTTACAGGAAAATTGGACAGCGCACCGGATTCGTACTTGCTGATCTGCTTGTCGAAGCCGTTTGACAAGGCAAGAATGAGCGCAATACCGATAATGCCGATACTCGAAGCAAAAGCCGTGAGTGCTGTTCTCCACTTCTTGGTCGCAATGTTGCGTCCGGATAGTTTGAGGGCGGTCAGATAGCTCATGGCCGTCTTTTTCAACCGATAATTCGTCGAAGCGCCTTCTCCATCCAGCGGATTACTGTCCGATACAACCTTTCCGTCTCGAAATTGTACAATTCGGTCAGCGTATCGCTCGGCCAGCTCGGGATTGTGCGTAACCATGATTACCAGCTTGTCTCCCGCAATCTCACGAATTAAATCCAGGATTTGGGCACTCGTAGTCGTATCCAGCGCACCGGTCGGCTCATCGGCGAGAATGATATCGGGATCATTGGCCAATGCTCTGGCGATCGCTACCCGCTGCATCTGTCCACCCGAGAGCTGGCCCGGTTTTTTATACATATGATCTTTCAGTCCGACCCGATCCAGCACTTCCTCCGCTTTCTGTCGTCGAACCGACGATTCTATCCCGCTAAGCGTCATCCCCATTTCGACATTGCCGACGATACTCATGTGAGAGATCAGATTATAACTTTGAAAAACAAACCCGACACTGTTATTGCGGTATGCATCCCAGTCGGAGTCTTTGAACGATCGGGTTGACTGTCCATTGATCAAAAGGTCGCCTTCATCATAACGGTCGAGTCCGCCGATCAAATTAAGGCATGTGGTCTTACCCGAACCGCTAGGACCCAATATGGCAACGAACTCGCTTTCTCGGAATGTCAGGCTGACCTCGTCCAAAGCAGTCTGCGTAAAATCGCCGGTTGTATACCTTTTGGAGATATGTTCAAGATGAAGCATAACCGATCACCCTCTCCTCGCGCAGCGCCGAATTTCTCTTAAAGTCTCCCATTATCGTAGCACGTTCGGGATAAGCATTCATCTCGGGCAAATTTCGGACAAAAAAAGAGAGCCTCCAGAGAGGCTCTCTTCACTACACGGCCATAATCCCGCGGTTGCGACCTTCCTGTTTGGCCCGATACAGCGCTCGGTCTGTCTGTTCAAACAGTTCTGTCTCGGAAAAGCGGGAAGACAAGCCGATACCGACCGAGATCGTCACGTTAATGATTCGTCCGTCCGGCAGCAGAAATGGAGACTGTTCGATCTGTCCGCGCAAATTTTCAGCAAAATCGACAGCCTGTTTTGCATCGCATGGAAGAATAACGGCAAATTCCTCGCCTCCCTTGCGCGAAGCATAACCGGTCTTGCGAACCGAATTCCGGATGATCTTGCCGAGCTGCTTCAATACAGCGTCGCCGGCCGGATGTCCATAGGTGTCGTTCACCTGCTTGAAATGATCGATATCGATCAGCAGCAGCGCAAATGGACTGTTCGAAGCAGCCGCAAGACGGTATCTTGTCTCGAATCCGCGCGAGTTGTAGAGTCCTGTCAGGAAGTCGTGTTCAATCTCCCGCTTCAGCGCTTCCTGCATTTCCCGCGTCATTCGAAGGTAGCGCAGCATCAGGTAGGTGAACACGCATCCGGCTGCCTGAATCATGGACAATGCCAGCACCAACGGAATATCCGAAGTGCCAAGCCCATACAACAGCAGAACGCAAACAAGTACCGTAGCCCCCAACGTAGTGAAAAACCATTTCCGTTCAAACGATCCTTTGACCAGAAAAGCGGGCAGCGTCACAAGATACATTAGCATAATCGCCGCAAGACCGAAAAGCGATTCGGGAGTCAGCCCGCCGGCAATTAGAAGACGTCCTGCTCCCATTACAACCGAAGCAAGCAGAGCTATCCAGGGTCCGCCTATGAACGCCGCTGCCATAATAGACAATTGACGAAAATCAAGGAGAATTCCATTTGGAAGTTCAAAAGTAAACAGCATCTGAAGAACGCCGAAAAACCCTAATACGATGCCGGATAATTGGTTCAGCAGTTTTGGCTTTAATGCGAAGCGAGCCTGCAGCATATTGCGAGCCATGTCTCCGAAAAACAGAAAGGTGGACAGCAAGCAGAAATTGATAAATAAGTCTCGAATCATCGTTTTCTCTCTCCTTGCATGACCACGAATTAAAGTTCTTTCTTATATTATCGGAAAAAATCGTTCTTTTTTAAACAATAAGCTTTCAAAAGCAAACGCCCGGATCTCTTTTTTAAAAAGAAATCCGGGCGCTTTCTTATTCTCCTTCGCCAGTGGACAATCTTTATTCGGCTTCGGTATAATGTGCCGCGCAGAACGCTTCCGTCTCTTCCAACTCGTCGTCTTCAAGATCGAATTCCAGCACTTTTTGCGTAGAACGTTCGATAATCTCGTGCTTGATAATCTTCTTCTCTTCACCGTTCACTGCATAGATCAAGCGCAGCAGCAGTCCGTGCGGCGTATAAAGTTCATCTTCTTCATCCACTTCGAACTCCATGATGAACTCATAACGCTCTCCCTGCACGATCCCGAAGGCATCGCGAATTTTCTCAACCGTATACTCTGTAAATTCCATATTATTTCTCCTTTGCGGCGCTCTGCGGCAGCAAGCTGCTTACACGTTCGCGCACATCCTGTTGTTGTAGAGCTTCTCCAAAAATATCGACTCGCCCACGGTCCCCGCTTGTACGGATCAGTCGGCCAATGCCCTGACGCAGTCTCAGCAGCATGGAAGGCATGTCCACTTCGCCAAACGGATCGGCAGATTCGCGCCGCTTGGCGGCGAATACCGGATCGTTAGGCGGGAACGGAAGCTCCCAGATGATGACATGATTGAGCGAATTGCCGGGAACGTCGAGTCCTTCCCACAGGGTAACGGCGCACAGATTGACGAACGTTCCGTTCTGGAACTCGGAGATTAATCGGCTGATTTCCGCGTCTCCCTCGTACAGCAGCGGGAATTCCGCAAATTCAGGACGGGAATCGGCTTCCATACGGAATCGTTCCATCTCTTCACGCGACGGGAAGAGCAGCAGCGAACCGCCTTCGCGGCGCTGCAGCGCTTCAAGTACGAAGTCGACTTTGGCCGTGATCGAAGTCTCCGTGTGCAGCGAAGCGATCATGCTCTCTTCGTAGTCGTACGGCGAAGCAACGGAGAACGACAGGTAGTCGCTTACTCCAAGACTGTCCGCAATATACTCGAACGACTCATCCGCAGACAATGTCGCCGAAGAGAAGAGGATCGGCATCTTTTTGCCAAAGACACGTTCGTTCAGAATCTCCTTAACCTTCTTCGGCATCAGCACGAGGGTCAGATCGCCGCTGTCTTCCTGCGTCCAGCAGATGAGCTCAGCCGGATTTCCGAAAAGCGCAAGAGCGGTCTGCATCATCTCCAGATGTTCCTCTACAATGCGCAGCTGGTATTCGTCCAGACTGAACATCCCGCTCTCGAACACGATCTCTTCCTCGATCGCATCGACAGCGGATCGGAAATGACGGACAGCGGTCATCAGATCGCCGGACAGCTCCAGCTCGCTGCGGACCGAAGCCGGTACCGGCGAACTGTAGCGAGCCAGCTGCTCGAACAGAATATCGCTGCGTTCAATCGCCGTTTCGACCGCCAAAGCCAGCGATTCGCGGACCTCTCCTTCAAGAAGACGGGTCACGATCGATTCGAATGCGGAATGCTTCAGCTTGTAGGTCAACGCGTTCTGGGCAGCTGTCTCCAGCAGATGACCTTCGTCAAATACGACAGAGCTGTGCTCAGGCAGCAGCGGCAGCTGGCCTTCGCGCTTGCGCGCTTCGAGGGTCCATACATGTTCCATGTAGAAGTCATGCGAGCACACGATCAGATCAGTCGCCTTGCGGTAATAATCGCGCGACAGCGTCTGACCGCAGCGGTGACGCCGCGGACAGATCAGGCAGTCCTGGAACACGTCCCAGCCTACTCGATCCCACTGCTTGTCGTCGAGCTCAGGGTAGTCTTTGCGGCTTCCGTAAGGGTGGAACGCCTGCAGCGTATCCGGGAAATGCACGAATGAAGGAAGCTCTTCGTAAATCTCCTGAAAGACCTGTTCGTCTTCGCCCGGTCCGCGTACTTCTTCCAGCTTGTTCAGACACAGATACTGATCCTGCGACTTGCCAAGCCGAACATCAATGTTCAGGTCAAGATGCCGTGCGATCTTGGCGATATCGCCTTCCGGCTTCACCAACTGCTCGATCAGCGATTCATCGGCGCAGGCAATAACAGCAGGCTTGCGGGTATATCTGGCATGCAGCGCGGCGTACAGCAAATAAACAAGCGTTTTGCCCGTACCGACACCGGCTTCAGCGAAAATGGTTTTCTTTTCTTTATAAGCGCGCTCCAGTTGAAAGGCCATGAAGATCTGCTCGTCACGCGTTTCAAAACCGGCTTCAGGCAAAATATCATAAAAAACGTCCGCGATCCAGTCAGATGCCTGGTCCAGGAACGGCGCGGCAGGATCAAATGCAAACGGATAGGTAGTGGTCAAATCGGTAATAGCCTCCATTGAACTGACGGATTTGGCCGGGATTGCTGCTTGGTTCCCAATAAAACAAGGCCACCCTTCATTATAACCGGAAACAAGAAGTTTGGCGAGCTTTTCGAAAAATAAAAAAACCGCTGCCCTAAACGATAGGGAAAACGGTTGGGTACAGCCGCTTGGGCTGTTAGATTGCTATTATCTTAATGTTTCGAAGGTTTGCGCATAGACTTGTCCGGCTGTTCATCCATCTTTTCTTTGGCCAGCAGCTCGTCGACCGTATCCCAGCGGTGCCGGAACTTCTCCAGCCGCGGGTGAGGGCGCTCAGGTGCGTCATCCAGCACAAGCCGGATACGCACAATCCATTCCTCAAACGTCGCGAAGGAAGCGAACCGGTTGGCGGTATCGGAGGTCAGGTACAGGAACAGCGGCGACGGATACTTCTCATCCATGAATCGAAGTGCGGCTTCGAGCGGCGTATACTTTTTACGTTTGCCGTCCCAATTCTCTACCGTGATATTGCGCATAATCTGCTGATCACGCCGCCATTCGTGCAGCCGGTCGTCCCTCTTATAAAAAGCGCTGGCGGTTTCGCCTGTCAGACGCTTTACGGTTGCTTCATGCAGAGGATACAGCACAAGCTGCGAAAATGAACGGGAAGCTGCGGCCTGCGCGGCCGTTTCCAGCTGTTCATCCGTAATATGTTCAAACGAATCGTAGAAAATCAGCGTTCCTTTGGTCGTCCTTTTTGCGGGTTCGGTCCCGAACGGAATTTGATACGTTTGTCGGCCCATGCTCCATTCCCCTTTTCGATCGGAAATTGTACAGGTTAGAAGTCCTTTCTTCTAAATAACCATAATCCGAGCGCAAAAGCAAAAATCGTGAATATGACCGCATATCCGACAAACAAATTTGACGGCGGACTGCCTCCGGTGAGAAACGGAATCGTCTGGCCGGCCCCCTGCGTCAATATATACTGCATGCGGCGGTTCAATCCGTCAGCAGGCATCAGCAGCGACAGCAGTGCCCCGATCCGCGATAGGGTCTGCTGAACGTCGGGTTCGACAGGCAGCACGCCGCGTACTTTTTCCACCATACCGCCCAGCCAGCCTGCTCCGTACAGCATGGTCATAAAGACGCCGTTGCCGATGCCGGAGAACAGCGTCGAACCGAGCATGGAGGCGCTGATCAGTGCCGGAACAGTTCCCAAGAACAGGAGGAGCGATATGCCAATGTCATGATAATTCCGCGACATGCCGGCGTGAACGCTCGTAATCCATACAATCGCGACAAAGAGAAGCAGCGCGTAGGCCCCGATCAATGACACATAGCCAATCCAGCGTCCAATATACCATTTCCAGCGCGGAATCGGCCGAGTCAGCACGGACTGAAGAACACCCTGTTCCGCTTCGCCGGAAATGACTGAGAACGAACTGAAAATCGCCAAAAACGCTACAACAAATCCCCCGAAAAAGAATCCGAGCGATAGAATAGCGCTTCGACGAACGAATTGACCCAGCAGATCCATACTTCCGCCTTCATCAAGTGCTACCGTATCCGCAATAAACCAGAATACAGCCAGAAACAGCGCAGTCAGCACAAGCGTAATCAGCAGCATTTTGCGGCGCAGCATTTCTTTCCATGTTGCCGTGATGATTGTGTTCATCGCCGTTCCCCCCTCTGATCCCGTCCCGATACGGTCTGCACGAACCAATCTTCAAGTTTCTCCCGCTGCATGGCAGATTCGTACAGCGTCATGCCCTGCTCCACAATCAGCATGTTCAGCCGTCCTGCCTGATCCTCATTTTCCAGTTCCGCTTCCAACCATACCGGCGCATCCCATTCCGCTTCGCTGTCTTTTTCCGGATAGGCAGCTCCAATATTCAAGCCGCTCTCTTCCTGCAGCCATTCCAGCAGAACGGGCGAAAATCCGCCGACTTTGAATCGCCAGCGGACTTTCACTTTCAGCATTTCCTCAACAGAGCCTCCACGGATCATGTCGCCGTTCAGCATCAGCGCCATCTGATCGCATACCGTTTCGACATCTTCCATCAAGTGCGAATTGAGAAACAGCGTTTTGCCTCTCTGCTTCAGCTCCAGCAGCAGTTCCCGTACTTCGCGGCGTCCTACAGGGTCCATGGCCGACGACGGCTCATCGAGAAACAGGATATCCGGATCGCCGAGCAGCGCACAGGCAAGTCCCAGCCGCTGCTGCATGCCTTTTGAGTACTGCTTGACCCGGTCGGTTCCGCGCCTGCCGATTCCGACTTCATCAAGTCCGTTTCGAATACGCTTTTGCGCTTCTTCTCCCTTGATCCCAAGCAGACCTGCATGCATCTTCATCACTTCTTCGCCGCTGAGCCATTCCGGATAGCGGTACAGCTCCGGCAGATAACCGATCCGCTGTCTGGCTTCGAGCGAACCGATCGGATGTCCCAGAAGCGATCCGGCTCCGCCGCTCGGCTTCACCAGCCCAACCAGCGTTTTGACAAAAGTACTTTTTCCTGCCCCATTGGGACCGAGGAAGCCGAAGGCTTCCCCTTGTCCGATTGTCAATGTGATATTCCTGCAGCCGCGTCCGTTATCGTAAATTTTGCTTAATTCATGAGTTTGAATAGCAGGAGTCACTGGATTCACTGAGCAGCCAGTCCTTTCACGAAGTTAAGGAATCCTTCTTCGCCGCCTTTAAAATTCACCTGCGCGTTAAATTCGAACAGCTGTCCATCCTTCATCCAGAAAGCGGTGCGTGAATAGGAATCTCCCTGCGTATAGGTTACTTTAACGCCCGAAACGTCCATACTCTGTGCTTTGCCGTTTGCGTACAACGGCAGCGGCAGTTTGCCGCTCGATACTGCCGCCTGCTGCAGGCTTTTTTTCAGGTCCTGCGGCAGATAAGGGAAGTTGATCACAGCATTCATCGTTTCTTCTACCGGGAAAGATTCATCGAATTCGACAGAAGGCGTTTCGGATTGGCTGAGAACGGCCCAATTGTCGTCATTTTCATGGAAATCGTAGTAAACCGAAGCCGGATAGGTCAGCGTAATTGCCTTGTTGTCCGCTTCCTGCGGGAACAGATGGTCAGCGCCAAGGCGATTGAGCGTTTCGTTTACGGCTGTCACATTGAGTCTCATCTCCGTTTGGGTGCCGACGGATGCATTTAATGAGCCTTTTTCTCCGTCAGGGCCGATAATCGGTGTATATCCAAGCTCATCTCTGATTTCTTCGGCAGTAGCATCCGGCGAGAAATTGCCCACTCCCGTACTGGTGAATGTCCCATACAGACTTTCCGTGGCGGTGCTTTCGCCGGCATCATAGACCATCTGGATCATGTTATCCAGCTCCGTTTCCTGAATGAGCACAACATCCTGCATCGTGAATTTGTTCAGAATTCCGGCGAGTGCGCTGTTACCGGCCGGTGTCACCGCCGTAATTACAATAGCTGCAGCTGCCGCGGCTGCGGCCAGACGTGCCGCGATCTTCCGGTTTTTCTTAGGCATAGGCACGACCGTCGATCTCGAAGGCTGCGATACCGATTGCGCATCTGCTCCAACTGCAGCCGCAATCTTTCGATCGCTCGGCACAGCGCCTAGCGTCTTGTTATTTTCATCCAATTCTGCGCTTCGGGCATCCCATGTCGCCCATGTCGGGTTAACCGGTTCCTGACGCAGTCGCTCTTCCATCTTTGCCCAAGCTTCTTTCGCCCGTTCTTGCTCCTGCTCCTGCTCATGTCCATTGATATGTGTCATGATTTATTTCCTCCTCGTAATGTTAAAATGAAATTTCGCTTTTTCGCCTGCGCCATTTTTACAATTTCAATCCGTTCGGCTTGCCTGCAGCGCGTTTGCGGAGCTTATCAGCTGCCCGATTCAGCAGTGATCCGACTCTTGGCGGGTTGACCGAAATTTCTTCGGCAATCTCCGCATAACTGTAGCCGGAGTAACGCAGCATCAGCGCCTGACGATCACGTTCCGGAAGTTCTCCAAGCAGCTCCGTTATCTCTTCACGCTCTTCGCTGCGCACCAAAGCATCTTCGCCGCTTTCCCACGTCTTTTCCCGGTCAAAGTACTGCTCCTGTTTCTCCCGCAGCTTTCGCTGCCGGACCAACCGATCGGTATGATCGTAGGCGATGCGGGTAAGTACCCGATGCAGCCAGGCGCCGATCACTCTCGGATCATCCGGGGGGTTGCGATACAGTCTTAGAAAGACTTCCTGAGCCAGATCTTCCGCCGCTGCTTCGTCCTTGACCATTGCGATCAGTTTGCGACGTACGCCGGGATAATATTCGAGAAATACCGCGCGAAATGCGTCGGATTCCGTATTAAAATTGTCCATCTGTGAACCTCCTTCGAAGTGCGGCCGCTCTTCATCGCCGTATATACACTGGAAAGACGCGGGACGTTCAAATTTTGTATCGCTTCTCCAGAAAAAAATTGTAAAAGTCGAAATCGCCCGCTGTTACCGTTACAATAGCAAGAGTGATCCTACGACTATACTATCCGGCGCTAAAGCGCGAAAGGAGCTGCGTATGATTTATCGGGTAACTTATTTGTCGGACGGACTCCGCGTGGCTGGCTATGTAGCGCTGCCGCCGGAACTTGCAGCCACTGAAGAAGACATTGCAGCTTTTCTGCGGCGGGAGTGCGGAGACGACGGGCTGACTGCACAAGCTGTCGCTTGTATTATGCCCCAAGCGGTGGAGATGGCCCGACGGGCGATGCGCTGTGCACCAGACTATGCACGCGGCGATATTGTAACGATCGATTCGGACGAAGTTCACGAGTCCTGTGCTTATGAAGCTGATATCCAAGCGAATCCCCAATCAAAGGGCGAAGAATGGCATCATGTAAAACTGCACCATTCCGAACAACCTCTCACAAAGAAATCAACTTATCCTGTATTTGTCTACTGCCGTGGAGGAATCGGGCGAGTCGGACAGGTGCAGCTCAATTGGTTGGCTGAATTTGCTTCTTTTGGACATATTGTAATAGCTCCTTGTTACCGTGGGGGCGAAAGCGGAGTCGGGCACGACCGATTCGGCGGAGCCGATCTGGAGGATTCACGAGTTGCAGTGCGCCTTGCACGAGCCATTCCATGGGCCGATCCGCAGCGCATTGCCGTAATGGGCTTTTCGCGCGGTTCAATCAATGCGACCGATGCCGCTATCCACGAACAGGTTTCGCAGTTGATTCTGTGGGGCGGCTTGTCGGATCTTGCCCAAACCTATGAAGAACGTATCGACCTGCGGCGTATGCTGAAGCGAGTCGTCGGAGGTTCGGCTTATAAAGTGCCAGACATTTACCAGGAACGTTCACCGATTCATATGGCCCGGCAGTTAGAATGTCCGGTGCTGATCATGCACGGCACGAAGGATGTTCAAGTCCTGTATGAACATGGCAAGCATATGTACGAAGAACTGCAGCGACTCGGCAAACCGGCAGTTCTGGCCCGGCTTGAAGGGATGGAACATCATGTTCCTCATAACATTCGGCTGCGCGTGCTTGCCGGAATGTTCCGATGGCTTGATCAGGAAGCCTGACAAAAGATCAAAAAGACCTCGTTTCCCGCACAATGCGGTAATGAGGTCTTTTTTTTAATACCGGCTTGCTGCTTGTACTTTTTCTGTCCTTGTTCCTGCAATCGGATCTTCATTCGCCAAATCGATACACTCTTGAATTTCTTACAGGTCTGTTGGCTGCACGACACCAAAGAATCGGCCTTCACGCGTGACAATGATTGCCTCTTGACGCGTTCGCGCAGGGCGCGCTTCCGACCATTCACGTACAACACGAACCGACGTTTCAAAATCGACCGTCAGCGGATAAAGGCTCATCAGTCGGCTGACTGGAAGCTCATACAAATGCTCCGCTTCGTATTCCGCGTTCATCTGAATATAAAAGGCATCGCTCATCACAAGACCGACCGAACGCTGTTTGGCGTCGCAAATAACGATACAAGCTTCCTGCTGACGCTCGGAAAGCAGACGCAGCGTTTCTCCACAAGTCGCGGTATCGGACAGAACCGGGGCCGGAG
The DNA here is from genome assembly GCF_000378145.1 of Saccharibacillus kuerlensis DSM 22868. GTDB lineage: Bacteria > Bacillota > Bacilli > Paenibacillales > Paenibacillaceae > Saccharibacillus > Saccharibacillus kuerlensis. The sequence goes on from NZ_KB899287.1 coordinate 61,753, forward strand.
CAGCCAGCATTCCGATTCCCTCCATCATCTTTCCATGATCTTCACTGCTATTTACGCCAAAAGGGCGGATCGTAGTTTCTTTGATAAAAGTCATTATGTAGAACTCCTCTCGTTTGGAGCTGCAGCGACAGTCAGCGATGCAGCACTTACGGGTTCAGTAAGTACGCTTACCTTACTTTATCCGTCATCCTACGCTCCAAGCGTAAGCGCTGTTCGAGAGGAGTGTAACTCTAGGGTAAAATCGTTGAATTTCATTCGAGAATACGGTTTAGAATACAGAAGTTACTTGCGTTTACGCATCGCCAGAGCCGCACCGGACAAAATAATTGCCAAGACCGACAGAGCCAGTGTGAGATACAGCAGTACGGAATTCGATTGTGAAGTCTGCGTATCGGAAGGCGCATCTGCAGCGACGGCAGCCGGTTCGCTGACTGCACCCGTATCCGCCACGGTCGGGCTTTCGTTAGCAGCCGCTGTGTCCGTGTCAGCCGCTGCATCTTCTGTAGAAGCTGCTGCCGGATCGGTTACCGCCGGCTCGTCATCTTGAGCCGCATCTGTTGAAACTTCCGCTTCGTCCGTGCTTACCGCATGGCCGTGTGCATCTGCAGCTGTTCCTTCGGCCTGCGCACCGATTGTAGTGATTGAGTGCGGTGTATCCGCGTCCGCATCGCCGGTCCATTCTACGATACTGCCGTCCGTATAATATTGGAAAGCATCCCAGGCGATATCGCCTGCCTGTTCCGGATTTTTCGCAACAAACGTAAAGCGCTGGAATTCGCCGGCGGCAATACCCTCATTTTCAGCTTCCCAGGTTACTTTACCTGCTGTTTTGTCGACTGTAGTTTTCCAACCCGGTATCGGTTCGTACTGCTGGATTGCCGCGCCTTCAGGCATTTTCAGGACCACTTTGTTCGTATTGACGTCTTTCTCGACCGGCACTTTCATTGTATAGGTCTCCCAAGCTCCCGTGGCCGATTCTTTCGGCAGCACGGTTACGTGAGCGCTCGCTACCGCCGCAAACATCAGCAGAGCCGCAGAGGCAGGGGCTGCAAGGGCCATCAGCTTTTTCCAAGTCTTGTTCATTTTCTTCTCTGTCGTTACCATTTTTCAATCCCGCCTTTGTTTGTTTTGAGTGTTCACCTTTAATACAGTCGGTTCCTTACTTCACTTCCATCGTAAACGTGTGGTTAACCTGCTCGAAGCTTTCGGACAACCCATGTACTTCGACGTTCCATGTACCCGGACTGCCGAAATACAGACCGGAAGCCGTATAACGACCATCTTCCTGTACTTCCGCCCGAACTTCCGTGTAATCTTGAGGCGAGGTCTGCGGCGCAATGCGCAGTGTCACCTGCTGCCAGTCGCTGCGTTCCGCTCCTTCACTATCCGTAAATCCGATCGTAAAGGTTGACGTTCCAACCTGCAGCGGACGTACATCAAGTGAGATCTGCACGTTCTCCGCCCCTTCAGCTGGCTGCCTATCGCTGAAGGCCGAGGGCGCCTCAGGCGCGAGCTGCGGAGTCGGTACGTTGGTTAATAGTCCCGCTAACACGAGCACGACAATCCCGGCTGACAATTCTGCTGCCAGCGTCAATGTTCCACGATGCCCCCCATCCCGGCGTGCTCGCCGGAAATGCAGGAAGCCCAGCACGGCCATAATGAGCAGCAGCACCGCTTTGGCGACGATCAATAGGCCGTAACGGCTTGTGAACAGATCGGACCAGGCCGGCACATGCTTCACGCTCATTACGATACCGCTCAGAATCAATGCAAGCACCGATGCGAAAGCCCATGGTGAGAAGCGGCGGAATGTCTTTTTCCAGAATGGAGGAGTGTCACCAGACGCAGATGCAGACGGCAGCGCCAGCAGGAGGATCAATAGACCCCCGACCCACACCGAAGCGCCGAGCAGATGCAGCGTGTCCGCCATTACCTGGAAGAAGACCTGATCCGTTCCCGCCGCATGTCCAGTCAGTGCCTTTGTAACGAGCAGCAGCACAAAGCCAATCAGTGCAATCGTCCAATGCCCGCCTCGTTTGCCCCAACCCATCAGATCGTTGACGATGACTGCTCCGGCAATCATCATCAACAACAGCAGCTGGAGCAGAAACATTCGTCCGGAAGACGTGCCTTCCAGCGTCTGCTTTAATATTTCTCTGCCGAACGCTTCGCTCCACGGCACGTCCGCAAACAGCTTCGCCTGCAGAGGCAGAGCGATCAAAGTGACAAGAAGCAGACCGCCTATCGAGATCCAGAGCCAGATCCGAGCCAGACGGGCCACCTTCTTCACACTCCGAAGTTCAGGCGGCAGCAGGAAACCGAGAAACAGCATGCTGCCCGCGGTTAGCGACAGCAGGGTATACAGGGCTGCACGCTGAGCTACCGTATCGGCCCCCGGCGTATAATCTGCCGCTCCTCCGGCTACACCGGCATCCGTCAGCACACCGTCCTCGCCGACACCGAAGCGGATCGTACCGCGAATCAGGTGACCGTCGGCGGAGATGACACGCCAATTCATTGTATAGATTCCATCAGGGAATTCACCTTCTACATCGGCCGTTACAAGGTGTGAGTCTTCCGGAGCCAGTCCGGCTTCTCCGACGGGCATATCCTCCCCTGCCGTATTCGTGACCGAGATCGACATAAATTCGCCTTGAATCGTTTCATTAAATGTTAATTGAATTTGCTCCGGCATCTTCGACACCGAGGTCTGGTCTTCCGGTGTTGACGACAGCAGGGTTGCATGCGCCAACGCTAGACCCGGCAAAGCGGCCATCGAGATCAACAGCGCTGCAAGCAGCGGCAGGAGCGTCAACTTGTTCCATCTGTGTCTTGCTTTCATTAATTTCTCCCTTCCCCTTTCGTTTTCGCGACGGAATCAGGAATTTGGGGTCTGCAGTTCCATTTTTAGGACAACGGCGATTCCGGTTCAGTGCTCGTCACGGAATCCGTCACGGCCAACCCAACCTTTTTCCATCGCGTAACGGGTCAGCTGTACACGATTCTGCAGCTGAAGCTTTTGCAAAATGTTTTTCAAATGATTTTTCACTGTATGCTCGGAAATCCCCAGATTCTCGGCGGCTTCCCGGTTCGTCAATCCTGATGCAACCTGTCTTAGAATTTCACGTTCTCTCACTGTCAGCGTATCGCCCTCCGGCTCGGCGGCCGGCGCAGAAAATTCCTTAAGAATCTGGAAAGCCAACTCTCGGGTAAGCGGTGCTTCCTCGCTGACGATTGCCTTGAGATATTCGATCCAGGTAGATGGCGCCAGGTTCTTGAGCAGGATGCCTTGAGCTCCCTGCTTCAGCGCTTCCAGCAAATACGAAATATCGTCGGATACGGTAATGATGACGATCTTGACATACGGATATGAGACCTTGATCCGCCCTGTCGCTTCCAATCCGTTCATCCCATTCATCCGGATATCCATCAGAATCAGATCAGGCATCCATTGTTCGGTAAAAGAGATGGCGTCCGCTCCATTCGAGACCACGCCGACAACCTCAAAGAGGGGATCGAGCGACAAAATATCACAAATTGCTTCTTGAGCATGCTTATGATCGTCTACAACCAGCACACGGCATCGGTTCATTGCGCTTCCTCCCCTCGGCCGATTCGGACCGATGTTCGGCCTGGCTTCGAATCCACTTCGAAGCGCCAGCCCATTTCCCGCGCCCGATCGGCCATAATTTTCAATCCATAACGGCCGGGCGCCGCCAGCGGGTCGCCTTCAAATCCGCGCCCATCATCTGCGATCTCTACTGCCCATGCGTCGGCATCGCCGCGTCCTGTCACTTTCGCGTGTGCGGCATGCGCATGCTTGCGTACATTGATAACTGCTTCGCGGATACACGCCAGCAGCTCTGCTTTCTCACGGCTTGCCAGCGCTTCGTCCGGCAGGCTCCAATCAACGCAAACGTCGATCATCGCTTCTTCGGCCAGCCGGCCGACGCGCGCGGACATCGATTCTTCCCCCGTATAATCGGCGGCGAATACTGCAGAAGTAGCCTTATCCGCCGATTCCGTTCCACGCTGCTGCACAGCTGTCGGCTGGCCCGCTTGCATGGAACTGTCCGCCGGCGCATTTGGTGCTTGGCCCCGCATTCTTACGCGATCTGCAGAATCGGCAGCGGGCTTCGTTTCTCTGCTTGCGCTGCTGTCTCCTCCTACGGGCTGTACAGTTGGCTTGGCCTCCGGCTTCTTCAAGTTCGCCAGCGCTTGGCGAACATAACGATCCACTTCGTGTACGGTCCGTCGTACAGCTCCAAGCTCTCCGCCAAGTCCAGCTTCGCCGGCACCTCTCTCCATCCGGTCGAGCTTCACCGATAATAGAAACAGCGACTGTGCGATACCGTCGTGCAGTTCTCTCGCCAGTTCTTCGCGCGCTTCCAAATTTGTTTTGACCGTACGGGCCTGCTCTAGCTCCCGCTGCATACGCTCAAGCATGGCGAACAAACGGCGCAGCAGTGTAACGCTGATTAGGAAAACGAGGACCGGAGTGAGCACATTACCGGCATCCATTGAGAGCACTGACATCAGAAACTGATGCCGGATATATTCCCACAGGCCGACGACAACCGTCGGCAGAAATAAAATCAGCCATTTAATTTGTCGGTAACTCATATTTCCCTGCCTCCCGTAACTCGCGGCGCGAGCTTTCCCTTAAATTTTAACCGAAAAGAATTTCCGGCAAATGGCCCGTTCGGGCTACGTTTTGAGCATTTCCTACTTTTTCGGGCCGCTGATCACTCAAATTGTTCACTTATTGCTCACAATCGGGTAAACTAATATTTTGTCTGACCGATATCAAAGATTTCATTATATAATATAGAAGACTTGATGAAGAAAGCGGAGGTCGCTGCATTGGAATTATACTGGTTTAGTCAAACCCCATGGTTCCTGCTTGTGCTGAATTTGTTGTTGGCGCTTACCGTCGTGTTTTTGGAACGGCGGGACATTGGCGTTACCTGGGCCTGGTTGATGGTCTTATTCTTTCTGCCCATTGTCGGGTTTATTCTCTATCTATTTTTCGGTCAGAACCTCAGCAGAGGCAAACGTTATCAATTCAAAGAGCAGGAGAAGATCCTGCTGCCAGGCGTTTCCGCTCAGCGACAGAAACTGCTTGACGGCGAACTGGAATTTAATGATCCCCGAACGTCACGCTACCGAGAACTGCTCCACATGAACATGGTCGGCGACTTTTCCCTCTATTCGCAGGACAACGAAGTCACCGTTTACTCTGATGGCAAAGAAAAGTTCGAAGCTCTGCTTGCCGATATTGAACAGGCGGAGAAATATATTCATGTCCAATACTATATCTGGCAGAACGACAGGCTGGGACGGCGGATGATCGATGCTCTGACTGAAAAAGCCAAGCAGGGTGTTGAAGTACGCGTGCTTTACGATGCTTGGGGCAGCAAAAAGATCGGTCGGCGCTTTCTGCGTGATTTTCGTGAAGCGGGCGGCCTGGCAGCTCCCTTTTTCCCATCGAGGATTCCTTTTATCAACTTCAAGATGAATTATCGCAACCACCGCAAACTGGTGATCATCGACGGAGGATGCGGCTACATCGGCGGCTTCAATGTTGGGGACGAATACCTCGGCGAAGTAAAAAGGTTCGGCTACTGGCGGGATACGCATCTGCGGATTGAAGGTACGGCACTGATTCAGATGCATTCGATTTTCCTTCATGACTGGAGCCTGTCCGTTCGCCAGACGATGCCTGAAAATCTGTTCCTTACGGTCGAACGACCTTTTACAGGTAATGTAGGCGCACAGATTGTTTCCAGCGGTCCGGATCAGAGCAAAGAAACGATCAAACTGTCATATATCAAGATGATGGACGAAGCGCGCGAGACAATCATGATTCAGACTCCGTATTTCATCCCTGACGAGAGTATGATGACGGCATTAAAGATGGCTATTCTGTCCGGTGTCGAAGTTCATTTAATGATTCCTAAAGTTCCTGACCATAAGATGGTATACTGGGCCTCCTATTCCTATCTCGGCGAACTGCTGGACCTGGGCGTCAACTGCTACCTGTATGAAAAAGGCTTCCTGCATGCCAAAACGATCGTCGTTGACGGACGTCTCGCTTCGGTCGGAACGGCCAATATGGACATCCGAAGCTACAAGCTGAATTTTGAGGTCAACGCAATCATTTACGACTCCGTGAAAGCTGGCGAATTGGAGGCTCTTTTCCGCAAAGATATGGATGACAGTGAAGTGCTGACTCTTGAAAAGTACAAAACGCGTCCTCTGCTGCGTAAAGCGCTGGAATCGTTTACCCGGCTGCTGTCTCCGATTCTATAGCGAATTCTTTCTTTTCCGATTATTCAATCCCTTTTCCGGCAAAAAATCCGCTCCAGCCCGCTCTCGCGGCGGTTGGAGCGGATTTTTTATTGTGAAAGACAAAGAAAAATAGAAATAAAGAAAGTCTGAGGCAAAGATACGGTCTCCGTCTCCTTCTTTCCCTTTCTTATACCCCGCCGTCCGGACGTGTCGGCCGAGGAATGGCAAACAGCCTCCCAAGTTCCGCATACTCGCTTCCGGCCAGCCGGGCGATCGGGCGCAGCTGGTCCGTCCGAATATAACCGCGCTCTTCGTCGTAGATCGACTCGTCAAGCTGAAATCGCACGATGCGCGCAATCAGTAGATCATGTGTGATGCGCCCGTCGTCCGTCTTAATCGGCACATGCGACTCTAGTCGGCATTCCAACCGCACCTTCGCTTCGGCAATCCCTGGCACACTGACCGCATCGCTCGCGGTCAGTGTAAGCTTGGTCAAGTCAATTTCGCTTTCTCCGTGGGGCAGCGGCGCTGCGGTCTTGTTCATTTCTTCAACCAACGATTCGTCACAGATCTGAACAACAAGTTCGCCCGTTTCCGTTACGTTGCGTGCTGTATCTTTCATTTCACCATTCGCCTGACGTACGACAGAAATACCGACCAGCGGTGGATCGGAACTGATCATGCCGAAATAGCTGAACGGCGCCGCATTGACGGCACCTTGTTCGCGCGACTGCGAAGTAACCCAAGCGATAGGACGCGGCACGATCGTGCCGGTCATCAGTTTATAGACTAATTTGCTGTCCAGCTTCTGTGGATCAAGGTTATACATGGTCAGACTCCTTTCCCACCTTTTTATGATAAAACTGTACAGATGATGAAGCCGAACAGGCAGCGGACCAGATGCGTCCACATCAGCCGTTCAGTACCAGATGGGCCTGCTCGGTAGGACGTTCGGTTTTCAGATAATAATCTTCTGCCTTCCAATAGCGGTTGACAAATTTATCTCTTCGAGATTGAGTAAGCTCGCCTTCCCGCTTGAAACGTTCTTCTCGCGGACAGTCCAAATAGACGACAAAGTCACAGTAACCCCGCCATTCCGAGCGTTGAAGAAATACGCCTTCCACCACGATGATTCCGCGTTCCGGCAAATGCACCGTTTGTGTCTCCAAGCTGTCTACCTGTTCGTCGTAAACGGGAAGCGTGAGCTGAGAGGCCGTTTTCAAATTTTCAAATAAATCCTTCCGCAGCTTCTCTGCGTTCCACTGAAGCGCGTAATACTCGTACCACTCTTCGTGTCCCGTATGGTATCTTTGGCTTCGTGCTGTAATGTAATCATCGATATGCAGCAGGACGAACTCTTCACCGCGCTCAACCAGCCGTCGCTTCAGCTCTGCAGTCAAAGATGTCTTGCCCGATCTGCTCAAGCCGTCGATTCCGAGCACAAATCTTCTTTCGCTTACCTTGCCTGGAAGCAGAGGGTATATCTTTTTCGCATTTGCAAAAGCAATATCTTTCACTTCCATCATCCTTTTCGCAAAAATCTTTCCTTATCATGCCGTTACTCTTCTTACTTTACGCGCAAAACTTTCCAAAGTCACGACACGACAAACAGCCGCTCTTCTTTCGAAGAAGCGGCTGTTTGGATTTCAGGGACGAAGCGCTGCACATACAGCCGATTTGAACCGTTTTCGAATTGAATCGGTTGGCACCGCATACAATACCTATTACAGTTCGAGTTCCGCTGCTCTCGCATTCGATTCTACCTGCTCGACCGATTTACAGCCGGGGATCACACAGCTGACGACCGGATTTTTTAAGCACCAGGCCAATGCCCATTCTGCCATGCCTACACCTTCTGGTACTTCGGAGCGGCGGATGTCTTCGACGAGTCTCAGCTTCTCGTCAACTTCTTGACGTTCGCGGCCTTTGCGGACGTTATCTTCAAATACCGCGCCTGGCTTATACTTTCCGCTCAAAAATCCGCTTGCGAGCGGTACACGGGCTAACACGCCCAGATCCTGCCGCTCACAGGAAGGGAATACGCGCTCCTCCGGCACTCGGTCGATGCGGTTGTACACGACCTGAATCGCTTTGGCGTTTACTTCGCTTGCCTTGTCGGTCTGATACAAGTTATCGTTGCTGCCGATGGAGATGCCCAGGCTGCGGATTTTTCCTGCCTGTACCTGCTTGTCCAGCATCGTCCACAGCTCGTCATTATCGAACTGTTCATCTGATCCCGAATGGAACTGATAGAGATCGACATAGTCGGTCTTCAACGAACGAAGCGACTCTTCGAGCTGTGTTCGGATCTGGTCGACACTCCAGGCATTTTCCCAATGATCATGCCACTGATGACCGAACTTGGTCGCCAGCACCCAGTCTTCACGCCGATCGCGGGACAGGAAATCACCGATGAAGTTTTCCGACATATGATGCGGACCATAGCATTCGGCTGTATCGATCAAGTTGATTCCCAGCTCTTTTGCACGGTGCAGAATTTCGTCGGCGTCTTTTTGCGTATAATCCTGACCCCAGTCGCCGCCGAACTGCCAAGTGCCTACGCCTACAACCGATACGTTTAATTCCGTTTGACCCAGTCTTCTGTACTTCATTTCCGTTCACCTCTTCATGATGTTTTGGGGACAATAAACGTCCCGCGTAGACAATACGTGCCGCGTCTACGAGATAGCGCTTCCATGATAGAGGATTTGAATGGTTTTTGCAAATATTCCACCAAGCTCGATCCTATATGTAAGCGCAAAAAACCGGTTCTCTTTATAAAGAGAACCGGTTTTCGTCATCAACGGCTTAAACTTTGGCTTTAGCCAACAAAAACAGAAAATACGGTGCGCCGATCACGGCAACAACCACTCCTGTCGGAATGTCCGTCGGCTGTAAAATCCAGCGTCCGAGCGTATCTGCAACCAGAACGAGCAGTGCGCCTGCCAATGCCGACACAGGCAGCAGAATCTGATGCTTCGGTCCGACAAGGCGGCGGGCCAAATGCGGTCCAATTAGCCCGACGAAACCGATTCCTCCGCTGACCGCCACGCAGGAACCTGCAAGACCGACAGCAGCGGCGAGCAGCAGCAGCCGTTCTCTCTCGATCGCCGTACCAAGACCCGTTGCCGTCTGATCGCCCATGTTCAGTACGTTCATGACTTTGGCTTTGTAGAAAATGAACGGAAGGAAAATAATGAGCCACGGCAGCAGCGCCACCACGAACTTCCAGCTTGTTCCCCATATTCTGCCGGCCAACCACGAAGCGACGAATTGGTACTCGTCGGGATTCAGCCGCAGTGTTAATACGATCATCGCCGCACTGATACCGGCCGCAACTCCGATCCCAACGAGCAGCATCCGCGTCGGAACAAGACCCTCGCCTTTTTTGTAAGACAGTATATAGATAAGCACTGCCGTCAGTCCTGCCCCGATCAGTGCCAGCACCGGCAGCAGAAAGACCGAACCCGCGGCGTTCGACGAATAAAACGAAACATACAACATAACCATGAGACCTGCGCCGGCATTGACGCCCAGAATACCCGGATCAGCCAGCGCATTGCGAGACAAGCCCTGCAGTACGCAGCCTGATACGGCCAATCCCGCTCCGATCAGAATCGAAATCACGATACGCGGCAGCCTGAACTCAAACAGAATCAAATGCTGTTGGGATGTACCGCCGCCGAATAAGGTTCGGATGACTTCAAGCGGCGAAAGACGGATAAACCCGATATTCATACTCAAAATAAACGCCATAATAATAAGTACAATGAAAATGCCCATTACCAGGAGCCCGCGGCTGCGCTTGCGACGTTCCGCTTGATGAATCATCGATCCCATTACAGGCTCCTCCTTTCTTTGACCGCCAGATACAGGAAGAACGGCACGCCGATCAATGCGACAAGTGCTCCGATTGGAGTTTCCTGAGGCGGATTGATCATTCGCGCAGCAAGGTCGGCGAACACAATCAGCAGACTGCCGAGCACAGCCGAGCATGGAATGATCCAACGATAATCGACTCCGACCAGTTTACGGGTCAGGTGCGGGATGATTAGACCGACGAAGCCGACCGAACCGACGATCGATACAGCGGTACCCGCAAGTACCAGGACGATCAGAACACCGAACAGCCGAATCAATCCCGTACGTTGACCGAGCCCGGTCGCGATATCGTCTCCCAAGCTAAGCAGCGTAATGGAACGGGACAGCCCAAACGAGGCCAGCAGTGCGATTACAACCGCAGGCAGGATGATCTCGATCTGTATCCATTGGGTACCGGCTACGCCGCCAGCATACCAGAACGCAAGGTCCTGCCCGATCTTGAAGTACAGCGCCACGCCTTCACTGAGTGCGGTGAAGAGTGCACTGACCGCCGCTCCCGCCAGTACAAGACGGATCGGCGTCAGCCCTCCTTTAGAACGTGAGCCGATACCATACACAATTCCGACTCCCGCTCCGGCTCCCAGGAAGGCGTACAGCATCAAACCAAGGAAAGACAGTCCCGGAGCAAAAGCAAAACATAATGCCAGTGCAAAGCTGGCTCCTGCATTGAGTCCAAGAAGTCCCGTATCCGCAAGCGGATTGCGGGTCATCCCCTGCATAATGGCACCCGCAACCGCAAAAGAAGCTCCTACGATTGCCGCTCCAATTACTCGAGGCAGCCGCAGCTCTCGAATAATCTGATGCTCCGTCATTTCGGGATTGAAATGAAAGATTGCATTCCATACATCCTGCAGCGCAATATCTTTTGCACCGATTGCAACGGCAGCTGCCATAGCCAGCACCAGTGCAATAACGCCGCCTATCAAAATTAGCGAAGCCGCCCATGGTCTTGAACGGACTTTTACTTTCTTAACAGCTTTCTGCGGATCTTCAGGCACAGCGGACGATTTCATCACTTTGCGTCCTCCCCGCAGCCATTTGCAATTGTTTCACAAGATCACCTTTTTCCGAATGAACACCAGAACCGAGCACTGCGTTTGTCTGATCAGATTAGATCGCCTCACAACGCCAGACTGCATCTCTGTAGGATCTGCATAATCATTCTTTCTTTATCATCAGATGGCGGACCGAATCCTATTCGGCGAATCGGAAAACATTATGTAAAAAAGGCCAAGCTCTATTACCGTCTCTACATGTCCAAGACTCAAACGATCCGCTCTATTGAGATTGATTATCAACAGTATAGCAGGCATTAAAATTTTCGTCCATAAAAAGGAAGAGCAAGAGCAGACGTGTCCAAGTAAATTCTGGTCTTCTTCATTTACAGCAAACTCGATCTAATCTTGATTTCTTTTTACAATTTTCATCAATATTGCTTACAATATGATTGATCGTTGTCTATTTAGGGTAATGTAAAATATTGAAAATAAAGATTCAGTCATTAAGGGGGCCAGCAGCATGGCAGTCCAGGAGATCAAAAAAGCTGTATTCAAAGAAGAAGTGCTGCGTCTGCATTTGATAAGCGGAGAATTTTACACTGGTCCCTGCTATCCAGTGTTGGATGATACTCGTTTTTTTACTATTAACACCTCGGACTGTCTTGTGACTCTTCCCTATTGGGCAGTCAAACGATTCGAACGCTTGCACTAAAGTGAAATGCGGCGTATTTATGATCCACTGCTCGCCGTACCTCATCATTAATTCTTATATAAAACCCGACCCCGTCGAAGCGCATACTGTGCTTACGGGGTCTTTTTGCGCGAATGAAGGATGTTATTTGTGAATGAATTCCTTTTAATAATTAAAGACAATAACAAACTCCACAACTTTTGTTAATTACACTGGGCTAAATTTTATGTTTGCCATCGCTTTATCTATATGTTTGCTCCTCGTTAACTGAATTTTGTCATGAATTGTTCTAAATTAATGAAAATTTCACCGCTTTTTCGCAGCAAAGCAATACATTTAAGTGTTTTTTTCCGATATAAAGCATACAACTAAGCATAAGGTACCGACTCACTTGATTGACCGGAACCCTACAAGGAGGATAATCATGTTTGCCAAGCTGCTGCACCCATTTACTTTTATTTTATCCCGACTGAAATATGCTCAGAAGTTTGCGCTGATCAGCATCCTGTTTGCCGCGCCACTGCTGCTTCTGTTTGGGCTGTGGTATTCGGAAATCCAGTCCAAGATTCACATTGCCGAATTGGAGAAAAAAGGCGTTGTTCAGATTGAAGCTTCCCTGCCGTTTATCCTCTCACTCCAGCAGCACCGTGGACAGACCAATGCTTACTTGAACGGAGGCGGAACGGAAAGTGCAGACAAAATGACCGAAGCCGCTGATTTGGCCGCTGATCAAATACTGTTGATTGAACAGACGATCAATGATTTGAAGCTGCCTGGCGCAGCCGAAGATTGGGAACCGATTGCCGGCGAATGGGAGAGTCTCCTTCAAGAAACCTCTTCGCTTTCTGCCGAAGAAAGCTTCTCCCGTCACAGCCAGCTGATCGACCATACGCTCGATTTCGTTGTCAGAAGTGCTGACGCTTCGGGATTATCGCTTGATACCGAGATTGATTCTTTCTATTTGATGGATATGGTGGTCAAACGGCTGCCAACGTTAATGGAACAGAGCGCCCAAATTCGCGGCATCGGCAACGGTATGCTGACCAAGAAACAGACACATCCTCAGGAATTAACGGCTGTTGCCGTTAAGGAGGGCCGCTCGGTGATCGAACTGAAAGAGATGAATAAGTCGCTCGCTCGATTTGCTGAACTTAATCCGGAAGTTGAAGCCCGAATCGATGATGCAGGTCAGACAGCATCTGCTTCAATCGAAGGCTTCCTCGCACTCATGCAGCAGCAGCTGTTTGACGATAGGACATTGTCTTCCGACCCTGCAGCATTTTTCACGGCCGGCACCTCTGCCATCGATGCTTCTTATACGTTTTTCCAGCAGTCTTCCGAAACTTTGACTCTGCTGTTGGATCAGCGAATTGACAAACTTGAAACTCAGCGTAATTTTGTCATTGTAGCTATCACTGCCGCTCTGCTGCTCGTGCTGATGTTCTATGCGGCATTCTATCGCAGTGTCAATTCCGCTGTACGCCAGCTTGGTGAGCGTTCTGCAGCAATGGCCAATGGCGATCTGTCACAACATATTGCGCTGGACACGCGGGATGAACTGGGACAGGTCGGAGAATCATTTAACCGGATGATCACAGCTCTGAACAAGACCCTGCTGGGTACCCAGGAAGCGTCCCAACATTCGGCTTCTTCTTCGCAGCAGCTCAGTGAGGTATCCCGTGAATCTTCCCTGGCTATGCGTCAAGTCGCTCAAGCCGTTCAGTCCGTTGCAGACGGATCCGAAATGCAAAGACGCATGACCGAAGATACGGCACTTGCAATGAACGAGATGGCGATCGGCATTTCCAGAATTGCCGAATCTTCGGCATCGGTCGCGGAATCGGCTGCGGAAACGAGCCGGCGCGCCGAAAACGGCGATCGGGAGCTCACTGCCGCAGTCGGTCAGATGCGCAGTATTCGTGAGTCGGTCAGCCAATCAGCAGGAACTGTATCCCGTCTTGATGAGCATTCACAGCAGATTAATGAAATTGTTACTTCCATCAAAGCAATTGCTCGTCAGACGCAGCTGCTGTCACTTAATGCCAATATCGAAGCAGCTCGCGCAGGCGAACACGGCCGAGGCTTTGCTGTCGTCGCTTCCGAAGTCGGCAAATTGGCGGAACAAACCCAGTCTTCTGTTGAAACAATCTCGCTGCGAATCGGCGATATTCGCGGTCTGATCGGCGAAACGGTTCAGATGATGCACCGGACCGATGCAGAGACGGCCGAAGGATTGACCTTTATCGATCGGGCTAGCAGTACGATTGGAGAGATTGGAGTAAGCGCCCGCCTGGTCAACGATCAAGTACAGGAAATTTCAGCCGCTTCCGAAGAAATCTCGGCCGGTGTAGAGCAGGTGACCGCTTCGGTTGCTGAGGTTGCACGTGTTGCACAGCGTTCCTCCGAAGAGTCGCAGACAATGGCCGCTGCTTCCCAACAGCAGCTCGCAGCCTTGGAAGAAATCGGAAGCGCTGCAGGCGATTTGAGCGGCGTAGCAACCGGACTGCAGGAAGACCTAAAATTCTTCAAGCTTTCGGCGGGATAATTTCAATTATACGGCGGATGCTTTTTAAGCCCCAAAAAGAAGCAGCCCTAATGCTTAAGCATCAGGGCTGCTTCTTTTTGACCGAGAAATCATCTTTGTTATACTCATTCAGACTTCCACATAACCCGCAGTTCTATCAGATAGCGCACTTTTGATCTCAACACTATCCTATTTTTCAACTCAGTCTGCAAGCAGTCCCTTCCGATTCGGTTATTTTCATCATATAGCGGATATCAGCATTTCAGAAAACGAACCGCTGCCTTCCCCTATCATTCGAGAAAGAAGGAATCCATAATGAATCCCAGCTCAAATCCAACATTCGAACTTCAAACCACAGGCATTTGGAGCGATTCGCTCTGGAGCCGGATAAGTCCCGTTTACAACGCTTCCTTTCCGGATCATATTCGTAAACCTGAACGGATCATCCGTAATATGTTTAACAAAATGGAAGTTTTTCTGCACGAAGGTACGTTGGAAGGAGACGTCTGCTCCATGGCATTAACCGGACTTAGTGCTGATCGGAATCTGCTGATTATCGATTACTTGGCCATCCTGCCGGCTTATCGACAGCAGGGCATAGGCCGGCAGACTGTCCGCGCACTGGCCAAATGGGCCTGGGAGACGTATAACGTCCGCGGATTGCTGATTGAAGCGGAAGCCGACGACAGCGAGGAAGGACGCAATCGGATGCGATTTTGGTCAAAATGCGGCTTTGAGATGACAGAGTACGTTCATTCTTACGTTTGGGTTCCAGAAAGATATAAGGCTCTGCTGCTTGATTTGCAGGAAGAGACAGACCCGAAGTATCAGAACCTACCCCGAGATGGGCAGAAACTGTTCGAATATATCGAAACCTTCCACAAAGCTAGCTTTGCACGCTGAAAAAGGCTTCCGGTGTAAATACCGGAAGCCTTTTGTTTGGACAAAACTTCGTCTCTGCTTCTTTCTGCAGGTTTTCAATGGGGAGCGCAGCCGTGCTGCTCGAATAAACCGCACATGTATTCCAGAGCCTCCAACTCATCTCGTCCGCGAGCGCTAAGTCGTACAACACTGCCGGTATGAATCGGAAGCAGCATCATGCCCAGTAAACTCTTGACGTCTACAATTCTTTGATTGTCTTCGTCTCCAAACGTGAGTTTGATGTCCGAAGCAAATTGAGAAGCCTGAGATGAGATCCGGAGCAATTCGTCACGATCGAGTTCCCCCTCGATTTTAAATTCATGCACTCTCATAGATGCGTCTCCTCTTTTCTATAGTAAGCTGATAACGCTTCCAATTATAAGGGAGAAACGGCCATTTAAGGTGCCGTTTCTCCTTCTCTATTTATCGGTTATACATGTTGTAAAGTTAGCAAGAAAGGGAATGAAAAATGCGGATTTCCGGACGTCCAAAGTTTTTTTTCGTTTGGTATCCGCTGATTTAATCAAGCGGCTGCCGTCCATTCGCATCGCTGGCGCCTCCTTCGTTCCCCGCTTCTGCGGAGCAGATTTATTGAATGTTTAGCCACTTTATCCCAACTTGAAACGAGGGATAAACGGCTTAACGTATGCTTTTCTCGCTATTCTTCGATACGCTCATCCAACTCTTCTGTCCGTTCTGTCAAACCAATCGTGATTCTGTCTTCCCAAGTCACGATTCCGCCTTCTCCGTTGCGAAAATCAATCCGGACTATTCCCGATTGATCCGCTTGATTCTCGGCATAACGGTACCCAATCCGTTGACCGTTATGATCGACGAAAAATCCTTCCATTCCCGTCTCTCCGGCTGTGACCGCCTCATAATAGGTAGACGTTATGCGCTCGTTTTCTACCGTCGGTACTTCGATCACATCGTCCTGACCCGAAACAGATCCTCCATTGCTGTCACCCGAGCTTGCCGAATCGTTCGGAGCGGCTGCTTCTTCGGTCCCTTCTGCTTGGGTTCCTTCTTCTTCCGTTTGCGCAGCTTCCGGCTGCCAGGACATACTGGACAACGAATAGCCTTTTGGCAATTGCTGCAAATTGAATACAAGGATCCGCTCTGCATCATCTCGAGTGATGGTTACTTCGACTTGATCTTCTTTGTTTTCTTTGTCCGTCTCTTCGTCAGCAGAAGACTCTTCTTCGGCGGAGCCGTCATTGGACTGCGAATCTGTTCCATCCATTGTTACAGTTGATGTTTCTTCTATACTGTCCTTCGCATTTCCCTCTTGCAAGAAAGTTTCCTCTGTTGACTTCTCTTCGCTTTCCGACTTCGCGCCTTCCGTACTCTGCTCTGTAAGGTCAGTCGTTTCTACGTTCGTATTCGCCATTTCATCCTCCTGCGGACCGAAGCGAAGACATCCGCCAAGCAGCATAACAGCCACAAGCGAAACAAGAGCCGACCAGATCTTGATCCGGCTTATGCGATTATTCATAACTTCCGCCTCCTTTGCCGGGGTCCGACAAAATCCCCGAATCCTCTAAGTGTTTGTTTACCACTTCTCCGATGATTCGAAGCCCTTCCGTTATCCGATCTTCGGGTACGCGCGAGAAGCCGATCCGCATCGTGTTCTTACCTCTTCCGTTTGTAAAGAAAATATCTCCGGGTGTAAATACGACTCCGCGCAGTCGGCAGTCTTCCAGCACTGCACGTGCATCCAGCGTCTCTTCCAACTCGACAAACACATGCAGCCCCCCTTCCCCGCTCAAATTTTTCATGGGGATATGTTCGCGGCAGCCCTGAACGGCCAGCTCGTATTTGCGTTTATACTCGGTTCTCGCTCTTTTGAGATAACGCTCGAAGTTCCCGTTATGCAGATACTGAAACAGCAGCGCTTGATCAAGCGTCGACGTGTGAATCGTTCTGGCTCGCTTAAGGCTTTCCAAGTAACCAATCAGCTTGCGATCCGCAACGATCCAGCCTACTCGGATTCCGGGAAATAAAATTTTGGAAAAACTTCCGACGTATGCGACGGAATTGCCGATACCCGCACAAGCGATTAGCGGAGCGGCATGAGCGCCGGAATAACGAAGTTCTTCGTTAAAACCGTCCTCGACGACCGGAACTTCATGCTCGCCCAACAGCCGCAGCAGTTCCATCCGTTTTTCCGGTGAAGTGACGATTCCGGTTGGGTTATGATAGGACGGGGTCAAATAAGCCAAGTCAAACCCGCCTTCGTCCAGCGTACGCCGCAGCTCATCCATATTCATACCGTCATGCTCCATGCTTACGCCGACCGGCTTAAAGCCGTGAAGCTTCATCATTTTGACCGCCGTATGATGAGTCGGATTTTCGCATAGAATACGCCCGCTGCGCTGTCCGATCGCTGTCAGCAGCAGGTCGAATCCTTCCGTGAATCCGTTCGTAATCAGAATATCCTTGCCTTCCGTTTCGACTCCCTTGCCGCGCATATAGCCTAACAGATACTCCATCAGCGGCCGATATCCCTGTGCATAACCGTAATTCATGAGCACATTTCCCTCAAGTGCCATCCGGTCGAGAAAAGCTCGCTTGACACCTGCCATGTCGAACAGCCGCTCGTCCGGAGCAATGCTGGTAAAAGCGATCATCCCTTTCTCCCATTTGATCCCATGTTTCATTAGGTCCATTTCTTCCGACAGGAAGGCTTGGGGTCCCAATCTCTCGGTCCAATCGATTATGGAAGGCGGTTCCTCCAGATGAACAGCAGCCCGCGATACAAAGTTGCCGCGTCCTTTGACCGCCTCGATCCAACCTGTACGCTCTAGCGCTTCATAAGCACTAATAACGGTAGTTCGGCTAACGCCGAGCAGGCCGGCCAGTTCGCGGGTAGAAGGCAGTTTATGATGCAGCGGCATGACTCCCTGCGTAATCAGCGTTTCTATATAAACTTTTAATTGAATATAGGCGGGACTGTCGCTTTCCGTTCTGAAATCGTTAAACATTCGCTCAACTCCTTACCTCTATCATTCCACATTCTGTGCGCAAAGAAAAGAACCGCAGAACCCAAGGTTCGCGGTGGAAGTGGATGCCGCACGGCCAAATACAAACGACGGTACGGGCATGAGCAGCATTTTATTTATATAGATTTATATTGGGATTCTGACGCCGGGTAGGATGAGGCCAGTGTGGCTATACGTTCGCCCACTCGGAAATAAGCTTCTTCCCGCAGTCCTTCGATCCATTCGACCTGTCCCTTCTCGAACAAGCACACGACTGTGGAGCCAAAGGAAAAGTAACCGACCTCTTCTCTCTTGTTCCAGGATGGACGAGGATTGCTGAATACGACAGAATTGACGTTGAGCGCTCCAACCGCGATCATCAGCATAGCTTCGCTCTGGCGCCGAATCTCGAATACAACCCTGTGGTTAAATGAAAGCAGCCGTCCGCCATATTTCCAGCCTGCTTTGTTAACCGGCAGCGAACGCTGCCCGAGCTCCGCAGCCAGCCTGCCCTCTCCAGCAAGTGGACTATGAAAACGATGATATTGCGTCGGACTCAAATACAAAATAATAAAGCGTCCTCCACCAAAGTTCGTATCCGCTGCTTTCATTGAAGTCAGTTCCTCGAATGTATACGACTTGCCTTTCACCTCAAAACGATGGTCATCCGTGATCTCACCATAGCACTGCACATAACCGTCCACCGGACTCACGACCGCCAATGGATCTTCGTCTACCGGCCTACGGTCAAGATCGATCTCCCGAATAAAAAAGTCCGTTAGTGAACGAAACTCATTCATCGGTCTCGTTATTTCTTCTTCCGCTATACCATAGCCTTTGCTAAAAGCGGGAATCAATCTCCGGCTGAACTTGGAATCACAAAATTTCTTCAGCGCGGAGCTGAGAAACCGGCCTCCCAATACCTTCATAATCGCTCGGTATAAACTTCCCTTTACACGTTCAATGGCTTGCATGTCCCAAAACCTTTCCTATGGTGATAAAGATCGCGCACCCGGGTAAATCGCCGAGCGAAGCGAACAGAACCTGTTTCTGCCTCCTATATCCGCAGTTCGACAGAAAGTCCAGTACTGCAGCCGTTAACAGTCTTCGACGACTTCCGGTTCGACTTTCTTGAGGCTTGGAAAAGAAAAATGACTGACCATCAGAAGGCCGATCAACAAGGTGCCGACCGCTACAGCCAATGGTTTGAGCGTTACCGCCAGCAGAAGAACCAGCAGAGCCGCAAGCGGTGTCGGCATTCCTATAAAACCCGAGATATGGCTCTGCTCAGCATTAAAGCGGGCGAGCCGCAGCGCGCTGCATGATACGTAAACCAGACAGCATATAATCCCGAACACAGGAATTTGATTTAACGAAAAAATATGAACCAATATCGCGGGAGCCACTCCAAAAGTCACCAGATCGGCCAGCGAGTCGAGCTCCTTACCCATCGCTGATTCGACATGCAGCTTTCTCGCACAGAATCCGTCAAAAAAATCACAAATCAAGCCCGCGATGATTAGCAGAATGGCAATCTTCATTCTATCGTTGAAAGTCATTAGAATGGCAGTGAAACCAAGCAGCAGATTGCCCAGCGTCAGCATCGACGGTATCATCTTCTTCACCATAATCACTCCAAATTTGTTCAGCATTCTTATAGAACACCATCATTTGTAAAAAGACAACTTTCTATTATTATAACAGAAAGTTGTGTGGTTCTTGTGTTTTTTCATTTTGTTCTCAAATCTATCGAAAACAATCCGTAAAACATAAAATAAAAGTATTCGATACCGCTGGGCAGGCATGAAACTAGAATAATCAAAACGACCTTGACATCTACCACAGCGCAGAAGACAAGGTCGTTTTAAGTAGAGTAAACGATTGGCCAGCAGATCAAACAGGGAATTTCAGCGTAAACGTTACACCTTCCTTCTCGTTCTCCACTTGATAGCTGCATTCGTGCAGCTCCAAGATCCTTTTTACAATCGCAAGTCCCAGTCCAGTTCCTCCGCTTTTACGATCCCTTGCAGCTTCTGCGCGGAAAAACCGTTCCCAGATCCGCGTCAAATAGGGCTCGGGAATACTTTCGCCTTTGTTATGCACGGAATACACACAACCTTCCGTACTGCCGTCAATGAAAATTTCAATCGTACTGCCAGGCTCCGCATGACGAATCGCGTTGGTCAGCAGATTCAGCAGCACCTGTTCGATTTTTCCGGCATCCGCTATTACTCTTCTCTCTTCACTGCGAACGATATGTGCGGCCAGATTTTTTTCCCGCATCCGGTATATAAGCTTTTGCAGCATTTCTTCGGTCATTTCGCTTAACAGAAGCGGCGATTTGTACAGCTTTACAGCCGGCGATTCCAGGCGGAGCAGATCAAGCATGTCTTGAACAAGCTGTTCCATCTTCTCGCTCTCTTCCAAGATGACACCTACATAATGATCCTGCCTGCCTGCGCTGATTCCGTCCCGCATCCCTTCCGCAAAGCCTCGAACGATACTAATCGGCGTCTTCAATTCATGCGAAGCATTGGCAAAAAAGTCTTTCTGCAGCTGCTCAAGCTCTTTGTTTTGTTCAATTTCCTGCTTCAGCCGAATATTCGTTGTGTTCAGTTCCTCCAGGGTAACTCCCAGCTTGCCGGACAACTCGAACAGCGTATTGGACAAATTCCCAAGTTCATCGCTGCGAGGAACCGGCTCCTCCCCGGAAAAATCCATCCTTTTCATCTTCTCCGCTTTTCGGTTCAGCATCAGCAGCGGCCGGGTAACGAGGCGAGAATACAAAATAGACAGCAGCACGATCAGCACCAGCCCCCCAGCTCCCAAATAAGCGAAAAAAACGCGAAGGGCGCTGTTGGTTTCTTTGATCTCCTGCAGGGAAGTTACAAGCAGCAGCAGTTCAATCTGGCCGCTCGAGCTTCGCAAGGGCCGAATGAAAATGCCGCTTCGACTTGCCCCAAGCGAATCACTCCATACTAATTCAACCGATTCCATGTTGTTCAGACGTTCTACATACTCTGAAGAGAGAGGGAACAGCTCATCCAGCGCCAAAAAAATAAGGCCCAGCCGTTTACCCGACTTGTCCGGATGAGGCGTCGTCTCGATTCTGCCCGTTACCGAATAGTAATCTTCCTGCGAACCTTTCTCCCCCGCTTCCTGAATATTGGAATCGGATTCTTGGGTGTTTGAAGTTTTTGCTACATAATAGGCATTCAAAACACTGCCATATTTCCCCACGTCGAACTGCCCATATACTGTTACTTCTTCGCCTGCCGTTAATTTCAAGTCTTCCAATTCGTTTTTATAAGCAATCGACAGGTAAAACAACGACGTGTCGATTCGTAAGCCGTCTTCACGGATGACCCTCATGCGGAAAGGATTGTTTGCAATCGTACTTCCTTCAAAATCGGTTAACGCAAAAGTAATATCTTCACGGTGCATCCCAAGCATGACCGGAGAATTGGGCTCCAGTCTTCCTGATGGATCTTTATTATAAATCACAGCCAATTGGGCTGCGGTTTTTTGCAAATTCGCCATTTTTCGATGTTCGTAAAATTGGGGGAATATTACCAACTGCGCCAGCAGCACAAGAATATAAAACAAAACAAAGATAGAAGCCGTAACGATAAACAGCTTGGCTGTAACTCCCAATCTCTTCATTCGAGTTCCTCATACGTATATCCAACGCCGAATACGGTTCGAATACAATCTGCTGCCGGTCCCATTTTGCTTCGCAGCTTTTTGATATGTGTGTCAACGACACGGACATCTCCTTCGTACTCCGCTCCCCAGATATAGCCGAGGATGCTGTCCCTCGACAGAACAATTCCACGATTGCGAAGCAGCAGCTGCAGAATACCCGACTCTTTGGGCGTTAAATCGATCTCGACTCTATTGTGCTCCAACCTATGACTCCGAACGTTCCACTGCACCCCGAATCCCAACGGGGTATACGCTGCGGAAATCAGCTGCCCGTCTATCCGGCGCATCAGCGCTTCGGCTTTGGAGACTAGTACATTGGGACTGAACGGTTTGGTCACATAATCGTCGGCTCCCAGCTCATAACCTTCAATTTGCCGTTCATCACCGGCGACGGCTGTCAGAATGATCACCGGTATGCTTGAACGACGCCGGATTCTGCGGCAAAGTTCCCAACCGTCCATCTTCGGCATCATTAGATCGAGAACGACCAGGTCCGGGACGTCCGTTTCAAAAACATATAGTCCTTCTTGTCCGTCCGCAGCCTGACAAACGATCCAATCCCGAGCGGAAAAATAATCTGAGATCAGCTCCCGGATTCGATGTTCATCTTCAACAATCAGCAATTTTTTCGTCAATGTACGGACCTTCCTTCTTCAAATTCAATCGATTGCGTGTGCCAACAATCTCCCTGAAAAAATAAACACTGTGCACCAGATCAAAGCACCGAGCGCCGCGAAAAATACGTATTTGCGCAGTGGCATTTGACTAATTCCGCACATATAGCAGGTAACGTGACGAAAACCGGGAATAAAGTAACCGAATACAATCGATATCGTACCGAATTTATTCATCCACTTTTCGACACGTGCAATTCGATTAGGCTTCAACCCCACCCATCTTCCGTACCGGTCAAGCAAAGGTCTTCCTGCTTTTTTCCCTATCACGTAGCTGAGCATCATCCCGCTCATGGCACCCGCAAAACTGCACAGCAGCGCATACGGAAGATACATGGTGCCGATCCGGGTTAAATAGCCTACACTCATCATCAGCAGTTCATCCGGCACCGGAAGCCCAACTATGCCTAATGTCAGAAGTCCGTAAATCGCAGCGTATCCGTAATCCGACAGAAACTGTAGAGCCGTCTCCATCAGCAGCCCTCGGCGGGTTCAAACTTATTTTTGGGGAGATTAACAAAAGATACCCGGCTTCTATTAAGCACTCTGATTATCCCTATAAATGCAGCCTTTATATTCATTTTATTCATTTTCATTCACACTCCTACTCCTACTCTTTCAATTCCGGATACTCATTTACGCATAGGCTTCTCAGCCAATCCTGCACTCACCAGACCCAGTATAAGAGACGGTTGTGTTTTTTATGTGTTGTTATGCGAAAATGTAAAAGAGAGGTTCGATCAAGGGAGGAATACAGAATGAAATTAGAGCGTCTGATTTCTATCATTTACAAGCTGCTGAATCATGAGGTTCTGTCAGCTTCCGCCCTAGCGGACGAATACGGAGTTTCGCAGCGAACGATTTACCGGGATATTGACGTTCTGTGCGCTGCCGGCTTTCCGATCGTTTCATACTTGGGACAAAGCGGCGGATACAGCATAATGGACGGCTATAAAATGGATAAAAGTTTGCTGGGATCATACGATGTCAATGCGCTGATTACCGTATTGCAAGGGTTGTCTACCGTATTCGAGGATGAGCGTGCCCAGGGTACGATTGAACGTCTGCAAACGATCAGTTCGGAAAACTGTACACCAACCCTGTCGGTCGACTTTGAAAGCCGACGAGCGGATCCGGACGCCCTGCGGCAGCTGCGCACCGGAATTGCCGCAAAGCAAATCGTAAACTTTGATTATGTGAATGCCGACAGTCAGCGGACGAATCGTCAGATTGAACCGATCCGCCTTGAATTCAAACACGCCAACTGGTATGTCTACGGCTTCTGTCTGACTAGAACGGATTACCGCGAATTTCGGCTGTCCAGAATGTTGAATGTACAATTAACATCGGACAGCTTCCCGCCGCGCGATCCAACTTCTAATTCGAGGGCTTCCCATGCAGGAATCGATATGAGTCAGGTACAAGACGTCGTTGTCCGGGTACACCCTCATGCCCTGTCCGAAGCGCTGGACCACTTTCAACAGGCTGACAAACAATTCCACAATGACGGCAGTCTAACCATTCGTATTCCGGTCTTTCAACCGCTCGAGGCCAAGTGGCTTTGTTCGATTCTGCTCAGCTTTGGCAGCGGTGCTGAAGTGCTTGAACCGATTGAGCTGCGCACCGTTGTTCAGTCACAGCTCCGAGAGGCGCTGAAGCTTTACCAATAAGATCGGACACTTCCAAATTGCCAGCAGACTTTGAAATTCAAAAATTCAATACTTCAATACTTCAATACTTCAATACTTCAATACTTCAATATTTCAACACACCAAAAAACCTATCCTTTTCGGGAATAGGCTTTTTGATGTGTCATTTAGACAGTATTTAAGCTTACCACATGCATCTTTATTTTTCACTTCGGTTTTTAGTTAACATGTTTTACAGTGCTTTGTCGTCCACGCTGTTCAACCACTCCTCAATCGTTCCAATTACAGACGACACGCAGCCGTCTTCGAACGGAGAAATGAGGCCGGCTTCTTTGACCAGTCCGACGAACGATTGCGTACCGCCGAGACCGCACAGATGCACGTAATCTTTCCAGGCAGTATCGAACTCTTCTCTTGAACGCTTCCAGAATTGGAAGGCGCAAATTTGTGCAAGCGTGTAGTCGATGTAATAAAACGGCGCGCCGTAGATATGTCCCTGCTTCTGCCAGAAACCTCCGCGCTCGAGATAATCGTTTCCTTCGTAGTTCAGATGCGGCAGGTATTTCTTCTCAATGTCTCTCCAAGCCGTTTTGCGCTCTTCCGGTGTCGCATCCGGATTCGCATATACGAAGTGCTGGTATTCGTCGACCGAAACGCCGTACGGAATAAACAGCAGACCGGAAGCCAGATGATCGAAGCGATATTTTTCCGTATCGCCTTCGAAGAACTTCTCCATCCACGGCCATGTGAAGAATTCCATACTCATGGAGTGGATCTCAGCGGATTCGTATGTCGGCCAGAGGTATTCCGGCACTTCATGACCACGGCTGGAATAGACCTGGAACGCGTGTCCCGCTTCGTGCGTCAGCACGTCGATATCGCCCGAAGTTCCATTAAAGTTCGAGAAGATGAACGGCGCTTTGTAGTCCGGCAGGTAGGTGCAGTAACCGCCGCCTGCTTTGCCTTTCTTGCTCACCAGATCCATCAGATCGTTTTTCAGCATGAACTGGAAGAACTCGTCTGTTTCCGGAGACAGCTCCTTGTACATCTCTTCGCCATTCTTCACAATCCAGTCCGGGTCGCCCTTCGGCGTCGGGTTTCCGCTCTTGAAGCTGAAGCCATTGTCATAATAGCGCAGCGTATCAACATCGATACGGGCTTCCTGACGTTTGCGCAGACGCGTCGCTGCCGGTACGATCTCTTCCAGTACCTGCTTGCGGAAGTTTGCGACCATCTCCGCATTGTAGTCGGTACGCATCATGCGATCGTAGCCCATCTCGACGAAGCTTGGATAGCCCAATTTTTTCGCCATTTTGGTCCGAACCTTAACCAGTTCGTCGTACAGACGATCAAGCTCGGCTTCTTTTTCCGCAAGGAATCCGAATCTGGCTTCGGAAGCCCGCTTGCGCATATCGCGGTCGGTCGACAGCTCGAACGGCAGCAGCTGCGGCAGCGTACGCTCTTCGCCTTCAAACGGAATTTTCGCGGACGCGATCAGCTGATCGTATTCCGTAGACAGCTTGTTCTCCAACTGAAGGTCTTCGATGATCTCCGGGCTGAATGTCCGAATGGCACTTTCAGCGAGCTTAAACAGCTGGCTGCCCCACTTCTCTTCCAACTCACTGCGGAACTTGGACGTTGTGAGTGCGCGGTAATAATCCGATATGTATTCTTGCACGACCGGTCCGACTTCATCCATGAAATCCTGTTCGGCCTTGTAAAACTCATCGGTCGTATCGATGGAGTGGCGGACGCTGACAAGCTGGTGCTGCGTATCGAAGCTGTTGCGCAGCGCATTGATCTCGTGCATGACGGACTCCTGCTCCCCGGCGCTTTCAGCGGCTTCGAACTTGGCGATCCCTTCCTTAAAATTAATCTTCAACTGGTCAATATTTGGACGTACGTATTCGAATTGCTGAAAAGTCGTCAATGCATTTCCTCCTCTGATATTGCGGATGTTTCAACCATTATAACCACTTTAGCGAATAAGCACTAGATCAAATGAAAAATTATGCATGGTTTGCGGCAGGTTAGTTGACATAACAGTTTGTTTCTAACTCAGTATTATCTTTTCCGGCAAATGCAGACGATTGAATAGCTGTCCGGAGCAAGCGGTGATCGCTCCCAATCGGCATACATTCCTTCAAGCGAAAATCCTGTCTGATCCAGCAGCCGACGCAGCTCCTGCGGATACGTATACCGAAGGCGAACTTGCGTGCGTTCTTCGAAACCGTCCTCGCTTCGGCGAATCGTCGTATAATGCTGAATCTGATTCAGCGCATCGTAGCGGGCGATCGTATACAGGTCCGTTTTCGAGCCGTCACTCCTTGTCACGGTACGCCAAAATTCCTCCGTTTCCGGCTGCATCAACTCTTCCGAGCCCGGAAACCGTGTATCGAACAGGAATACACCTCCGCTTTTCAAATTTCTCGCTGCTGCGGCGAGCAGACGATTCTGATCTTCATTGGACAAAAAGTGCTGAAAAACATTCCCTGTCATGTAGCCGAACCCAGCAGGAACAGGCAGATTTAGCATCGTAATATCGCCTGCAATCCACTCGGGCGCCACGTTCTTGGCTTCCGCTTTGCTTCGTGCCGATTCAAGCATCTCCTCTTGCAGATCGATGCCCGTTACTTTATAGCCGGACTCAGCCAGCGGTATAGCTGTGCGGCCTGTCCCGCAGCCAATTTCAAGTATCGATTCTCCTTTTGCCTGTTCGGCGTACTCTAGCAGTAGCGGCAGTTCCGGCTTCCAAGCTTCGTTTTCCAAATCGTAACGCTCGGGATCAGTGTATTCTTCGTTATTGGCGGATTGAAATGTCAGTTCGTGTCTGAGCATATGAATTTGAAATCTCCTTATTTGTAAAATTTCAGTCGATGATTTTGATTATATCGGATTCTATATTCATGTCCAACTTTCATACCATAACAAACCTCTATAATAACAAACTTCTATATTTTCATTGACTAACTTTTATAAAGCAATTATTATACATATAGATAGCGAGCATTTTAAATGCTTTCATTCTGCTTTTATAAATTTTAAATCTCATAGAAGTGTAGGTGTGCATTATGCAGGATCTAACCGCTCTTATCCAAAACCGCCATTCCGCAATCAAATTCATTCCCAATACACCGATTTCCCGCAGCGAACTGAAAGAGATGTTCGAACTGGTCAAACTCGCTCCTTCGGCGTTCAATCTGCAGCATACGCATTATACCGTCGCTGTCGACGAAGAGGTCAAAGAAAAGATATATGAAGCTTCCGGCGGCCAATATAAAGTTAAGCTTGCTTCTGCGGTCATTGCCGTATTTGGCGATACCCAAGCGTATACCCATATTGCCGAAATGAACGAAGGCTTCCTCTCACTCGGCATCATCGATCGTTCGGAGTTTGAGATGACGGTACGCAGCGTCACTGAATTTTACGAAATTCGCGGCAGCAATTTTCAGCGGGAGGAAGCGATCCGCAATGCCAGCCTATCTGCTATGATGTTCATGCTGATCGCCAAAGATAAAGGCTGGGACACCTGCCCTATGATCGGCTTTGACCCGGAAGCCGTCCGTGCAGCGGTAGGCGCTCCCGATCATATGACTCCCGTCATGCTGATTGCGATCGGCAAGGAGGAACCATCCCGGCTTCGTCCGAGAGGCTACCGCAAGCCGGTATCCGAATTTGTGACGTTTGACCGTTTCTAAGAAAAATATTGTCTTCAACTACCAGGCTATGTTTTCGAAAAGCAAAACAAAATTTTCGCATCATAAATTCCGCCCTCAACCAAACTCAAAGCTGCCCTACAATAGAACCAGTCATTAAAACTAAAAAAACCGTTTCTGCAGAAATAAGACATTCTGCAGAAACGGTTTTTTTGTTTATCAGATTTTATTCATACTGACATCCCAGCCTACAATTAATGCGGTAGTCTTTCGGCTTGAGCTTCGCCTTTCTGATGCCCTACGTTGACCCGCTTAATGAAGAAGGATACAACGAGTCCAACCAGTGCGATAATTGCGCCAAACCGGAATACGTGGCTGACGCCATGCGTTAATGCTTCAGAAGCGAACAACGGAGATGTCGGATCGCCGTCGAAAGATATAATTCCCGAGTTCATCAAACTGATTGCAAGCGCGGTACCGATCGCACCGGCTACCTGCTGCAGTGTGTTCATGATCGCCGTACCGTCGGGATAGTACTCAGGCGGCAGTTGGTTCAGACCGTTCGTCTGAGCCGGCATCATGACCATGGAAATCCCGATCATCAAGCAGGCGTGAAGGGCGATAACGAAGCCAATCGACGAAGCCGTCGTAACGCTCGAGAAGAACCACAGAGAGGCCGCAGCGATCACAAGTCCGATTGGAACGAGCCATTTCGGTCCGAAACGGTCAAACAAACGACCGGTTACAAGTGACATGGCTCCGTTAATCAAACCACCTGGCAGCATAATCAATCCGGTAGCAAGAACGCTGACGACAAGCCCTCTTTGCAGATAAACCGGAAGCAGAACGAGCGAAGACAGAATGATCATCATGGCCAGGAATACCATCAGCAGGCCAATGGTGAACATTCGGAATTTGAATACCCGCAGATTGATCATCGGCTTCTCCATTTTCATTTGTCTCCAGCTGAACAAGATCAATGCAATGACACCAACGATCAACGAAACGATAACGACCGGATTTTCCCAGCCACCGCCCGCTTCTCCTGCTCCCTCGCCGGCACTGCTGAATCCGAAAACAATTCCGCCGAAACCGAGTGTCGACAGCAGAATCGACAGCACATCGATCTTGGGCTTGCTGACTTCCGATACGTTCTGCATATACTTTATTCCAAAGCCCAAAGCGAACAGCAGGAACGGCAGACTGATCCAGAAAATCCAGTTCCAGCTCAAGTGCTCAACGATCAATCCGGCAATTGTCGGTCCGATTGCCGGAGCACTCATCATGACAAGACCGATCAAGCCCATAGCCGAACCGCGGCGTTCCGGTGGGATCACGACAAGAATCGTATTGAACATCAGCGGAATAAGCAGTGCCGTCCCGACAGCTTGAATGATTCGGCCTACGAGCAGCACAATAAATGTAGGCGCAATCGCCGCAATGAATGTACCCGAACTGATAAATACAAGAGCCGCGATAAACAGCTGCCTCGTTGTAAAACGCTGGAGCAGCAGTCCCGAAACCGGAACCAGAATACCAAGTACGAGCAGATAACCGGTCGTCAGCCATTGGATTGTGGCATACGAAACGTTCAAATCTTCTGTCAGCTGAGTCAGCGCAACGTTCAGCGCCGTTTCACTGAACATTCCGATAAATCCGCTGAGCAGCAGAGCAATCATAATCGGCATGACTTTGATCGCTTTGCCATCCAATCCTGATCGTGTTTTTCCTTGTGCGGTAACTTCCACTCTTATTGCCTCCTATAAAACTTGCTAAGTATTTTATATCAAAGCATCCCTTGTCCGCCCACAGCGGTTATTGACGGGAATGCTGTTTGATCAAATCCGGAATATACTTGGCTGCCGTTAACAACGGCGTCGCATCTCGCGTTGTGGTAGCCACCATCAAGGTGCCTTCCATCATCGTAATCAGCATAAGGGCAAGATCTTCTGCCGTTTTGCGTGCCGCACCATCCTCTTCAAGTTTGTCGGCCAATACCATCTGCCAACTGCGGAATACGTCTGTACAGGCTTCCCGAAGCGAATGGCTCACACACGAAGTCTCGACAGCAGCCCAGAAACTGAATGGCATAAAACCTCCAAACTTTTGCCTCTCCATTTCTTCCGCCAACTCGGTCATCATAATCGGCAGCGACTCGGCTGCGGTTGACTGATCGTTCAGTTTGCTCCAGAACGTATTGGCCACTTCTTTGCCGATGCGCTGAATACATTCCAATGCCAGTTCCTCCTTGCCTCCCTGGAAGTGATAATAAAGGGAGCCTTTCGGCGCTTCGCTTTCCTTAATGATCTGATTCAACCCGGTGGCATGATAACCCTGTGTAAAAAAGAGTCGGCCTGCCGTCTCTAAAATGGTATCCCGGGTATTTTTTTTTGCGGACAATCTATCACCCCCGAAAATTATAACGATTGGTCTATATAAATAAAGCAAAAAAAATCAAGAAAGTCAATTGCATTTTCAGAAATTTTACATAATGAAAACGAACAGCGCTTAATTTTCAAGCGCTGTTCGCAAAAATCAACTTTATGTTTAACTGTTCTTACATTTGTTTTAGTACGAGTTTCTGGGTTCAGCCGGCCGTTTCTTCCTCGAACAATTCGCAGAGTTCGTCAATAAGCGATCCGACATATTCGACCGCACTTCGAATTGTTGCCGGATCGGACATATCAACGCCTGCCATCCGGGCTAACTCAAGCGGTGTTTGGGAACCGCCTGCTTTGAGCGTATCCAACCAGCGATCAATGGCAGGCTGCCCTTCTTCGCGGATAATTTGCATCATTGCCGTCGACAAGGTGAGTCCTGCCGAATAGGTATATGGATACAACCCCATATAGTAGTGAGGCTGTCTCATCCAAGTGAGTTTCGCATCTTCGGTCATCTCCAGCGTATCGCCCCAGAACCCGGACAATACTTCGCCTTTTAGATCGCTCAACACTTTGGCCGTGATTGCTTCGTCGTTCATGGCACGAGAGTAAATCCGGCGCTGCAGTTCGCCTTCCAGCAGATGCGTCACGAAATTGTGATAATACGTATTCAGCAGCTGCATAATTACCCAGCGGCGCAGCCTTTTATCCTCGGAACGTGAACGTAAATGCTCGGCGAGCAGCAGTTCGTTCATCGTCGATGGTGCTTCAATGAAATAGAGCGACGGCCTGGAATTGACCATACGCTGATAGCGCTCACTCAGCATTAGATGTCCGGCATGACCGACTTCGTGCGCCAGTGTAAAAGCGCCGCGCATATTGTCGGACCAGGACATAAGAATGTAGGAATGAGTACCGTAAATCGACGCGCAGAAAGCCCCGGTCGATTTGCCGATATTGGTTGCATGATCGACCCATCGCTGCGTAAAGGCCGCTCCGACAATTTCTCCATATTCCTTGCCGAGCACGCTTAGTGATTCCTGTACCGTCCGGCAGGCTTCTTCATAGGTGATGGAAGGACTGTAATCCGGATCTAGCGGTGCTTTGAGATCACAGTAGTACAGGGTGTCCAGTCCGAGCAGCTTCTTCTTGAGTTCGGCGTATTTGCGCATATGCGGCGCCAGTTCGCTCTGAATCGTATCCAGAATGGCGCTGTACATCTTTTCGGTCACCTGCTGTGGCTTCAGCAGCATCTCTGTAACGGAGTCATAACCCCGAAGACGAGACATGACGACCTGACGCTTGACCTCCGCTGCATAAGCTTCCGCAAATGTATTGCGGTAAGCGTGAAGCCCTCGGCTGAACGAGGCGAAGGAACTGCGGCGCAGCTCGGTATCCGCATTCATCTCGTAATCGGTCTCATATGAAGCAAATGATACCGGGTAGCTGCTGCCGTTGACTTCGACACTTTCAAACGTCATGTCAGCCAGCTTGCCCCGCAAGTATGTACGGTATGGTGCTCCATGAACTTCCGCCAAGGAAGCCAGCACTTTCTCCGTTTCCGGCGACAGACTGTGCGGTTTCCGTTCCAGCAGCAGCTTCAAGCTTCGCTCGAAGTCGGCAAGCCCCGATTCTTCCTCCAAATAACGTTCGATCGTGCCGTTTTCAAGCTCCAAAATTTCGGATTCAATAAAAGTGAATTCCGACGCCAGCTTCGTCAGTGCATCGCCGGACTTTGCCGAACGAGCTTGGTTGTCCGGATTTGTTCCATCTTCCGTCTGACGAAGATATGCATAAGCGCCTACCTTACGTGCCCTTTGCATGATGTCTTCTTGTGCGTTCAGACATTCAAGCAGTATCGAAGCGCTCTCCCCGAGACGTCCCTTGAACTTCGTCACTTCGTTCGCGCTCTGCAGAACAAGTTCCAATTCCTTGTTCCAATCTTCTTCACTCAAAAACAAATGCTCCAAGTTCCATGTAGAAGATTCAGGTACCTCTGCACGCGTCAATACTTTGTCGCTCATGCTCTTCACTCCTCTTCATCAAATAAATAAGGCGCGGCGGCAGCGGGAATCTTGCACAGTCCGCTTGCCTCCGCGCCTGTCCGGCAGTTGTCCCGTCCGGGAATCCGCTTCTTTATTTTAACGCGGACACCGAATCGTTGCAAAATGCCAGAGAAGGTTAGGTTTTCCATGAAGGATGAAAGTTGTATTTAAGGTTCAATACCGTAGACACGCTCACCATTAATGTACAGAACGACACGATTCCATTCACCAAATTCCGTCTGATCGGCCTTGTACGAATAATCGTTTGTTTCGTCGTAATTGCTCCAATCGGCTTTATGAATACGTGACTGAATCTCGCCGCTCTCTCCGCCCGCCGGGATGGAACCCGAAACAAAACTCAGTTCGACGTAATCGGTCGCTCCTGCAGGAGAACCGGCTGTACGGCCAAATGCCGCTTTTACATTTTTCGCACCTACTTGAGCCCAATCGCAGAAATAATTTTGCCCGCCTGCGCCTTCGTTTGTATAGTAATAACGAATTTTAACGTTTTTAAGATCTACTGACGAAGAACCGGTGTTGTGGATGTTGAAAATGGGACGCAGTGCATTATCCGAAGCATTGGTGTCCATGATTCGATACAACAGCTTCAAATCTCCACTCCCTGTCGATGGGGGTGTTACTGGTGAACCGCCGGATGCAGCCGGCTTGGCGGATACTTCCGCAGAATCGACCCCTGCACCTTTCGCATTAACGGCCCCGACCTTATAGCGATAGGTTTTACCGTTCACTGCTGTCGAATCAATGAACGATGTTTGGGTAACTCCTTTTTGCAGAATCGAATATGTTCCGCCTCCTTCCGCGCGTTTGACCATATAGGTATCCGCGCCGGAAACGGCATTCCATTTCAACGTTACTTTAGCGCTACCGGCTGCTGCCGTCAGTCCTTGGACTTGTGCGGGAAGCTGCAGCGACGGTATCGGTGTCGGGGCTGTTCCTCCCGTATTGGCCGAACCCAGCCGCATCTGTTCGCGTACGAATTTGCCTGATGCGGTTAACTGCGCTTGCGTCCAGCCTCCTGTTAGACTTGCCCCCGGAGCCAGAGCAGCCGAAGCTTCCTGCTTATCCGCCAGCGACCAGTTTGTCCAGCTGATGCCCCGATCTGCCATGAAATCGGTCCATTCCTTGGATTGTGCCAAGAACGGACCGCCGTTACCCGACGCATCACTTGTTCCCCATTCACTGACAAATACCGCCAGCCCTTTGTTCATTGCGGCATCGACCCGATCACGCAGCCATGCACCGTGCGTTCCGGCATAGAAGTGTACCGCATACAGCACATTGGATGCTTTGAGTGGAGAAGCCGCCGCATCGTGAATGTCCTGGCTCCATGTACCTGTTCCGACGATAATCGGATTATTCGGATCTTCTGCGCGAATGGTCGCAATCACTTCTTCCGCATATGGCTTAATCTGATTCTGCCAATTCACGTTTCCGTTCGGCTCGTTGGCGATTTCATAGATGATGTTGGGTGTATCGCCATAAGTCTGAGCCATCTCTCTAAAGAAAGCTTTCGACTGCGTTTTGTACTTGTTTGGATCACCGTCCGACAAAATATGCCAGTCCACAATCACATATACGCCAAGATCAATTGCGGCATCTACTGCTTCCTTAACTTTGTTCTTCAATGCCGGATTGGAAATATAGCCGTCCGCTTCCGTATACATCGCTACCCGGAATACGTTCAATCCCCAATCGTCGCGCAGCCATTTCATGCTTTCTTTGTTCACATAGCCACCAAACCACTGAATACCGTGCGAACTCATGCCCTTTAACTGCACAGGACTGCCTAATGCATCAGTCAGCTTTCCATTTTTCACAGACAACTGTCCATGTGTATCTACGAAGCTGGATGCCTGAGCTGTGCTCGCCGCACGTACAGAAATTAGCGATTTTGTTCCCTGCTTTTGACTTGATTTCAATGGTGCCGATAATTCTTTGGCAGAAACCCGATTTCCGGATCCGGCCCCAGCAGCAAGTACAGCTATAAGCAGACAAGCTAAAAGCAGGCTGAATCCCTTGATCCACAAACGATTAGACATTTCGTTATCCCCTCCACTACAATTCTTGAATGACTTCTCTGCCCTATTACCCATCATAATCGCCATTCCTATTAAAAAATACCATATTTTTGTAAAAATTAACTGAGGCTAAAGACTGTTTGTCGCTGGCTTAGTCTTTTTCACTTTCAATTAAAAAAGCCCGATTCCCTTTGGGAACCGGACCTTGAAACCCATATTCTGATTTCACCTGCTAGTTAAGATGCTAATTCTGTACCTTTCGTCTCCTTGCCAAGGAATGCGACCGAAGCGGCGCCAATCAGGATTACCACGCAGAACATTGTAAATATTGCGGTAATCGCAACTCCTTGAGAGATGAGCCAACCGACCAAGAATGGTGCGATAATCCCACCGATCCGACCGAACGAAGCGGCAAGTCCGGCTCCTGTTGTCCGGATGCTGGTAGGATAATGCTCCGGCGTATAAGCGTACAGGCCTCCCCAGGCTCCAAGGTTGAAGAAAGACAAGCAGATGCCTGCCGCAATCAGTGAAGGCGTTGTCGTAGCAAGTCCGAACCAGATGGCGCTTCCTGCAGTCAGTACAAGATAGACGACTAGAACGAATTTGCGTCCGAACTTCTCGATGAAGTAAGCGGCGGTAAAATAACCCGGAAGCTGTGCAAGAGTCATAATCAGTACATACTCAAAACTTTTGATTAGACTGTAGTCCTTGTATACCATAACCTGCGGTAGCCACAGGAACATGCCATAGTAGGAGAAGACGACTGTAAACCAAAGGATCCAGAGCATGATCGATGCCCTGCGGTGTTCCGGAGCCCATACCTGAGCGAATCGTTCTTTAAGTTTCACTTTCACAATTTTGTTTTTCTGGGAAAGGAAACGAGGCGAATCGTCGATCTTTCTCCGAAGATACAACGCATAGAAAGCCGGTAAAGCTCCGATGACAAAAGCAATACGCCAACCGGATTCAAAATTTGGAATAATGAAGTATGCAATTAGCGCGGCAGCGATCCAACCACCGGCCCAAAAACTTTCGAGCAGAACGACGGTTCTTCCCCGTTCGTTCGCGGGTACCGATTCCGATACAAGCGTGGATGCAACCGGCAGCTCTCCGCCGAGACCGAACCCGGAAACAAATCGAAGGATGCACAGCATAATAAAACCGGTTGCGACGGCAGACAGTCCGCTCGCCAGCGAGAAAATTAACAGTGTCCAGAGAAGGACCGACTTTCGTCCGAAACGATCTGCGAGAATACCGGCACAGGCTGCTCCAACCGCCATCCCTACCGAGTTGATTGCAGTCAATACGCCCAACTGCTGTGGACCCAGCGACCATTCGACCGCAAGCGCAGCAGCAACAAAAGAAATCAATGCTACATCCATCGCGTCGAACAACCAACTCATTCCTACACTTACCAGTAAACTTCTCCGTTTCGGCTTGCTGAGTGCTTTAACATTTCCCATTCACTTTCTCCCCATTTCCTCTTGTTGGGCGCGGCCCTGGGACGATGTTGTTCATCGAGACACATCGCTTCCAAGACTAGCGTAGGAAAAAACGCAAAATGTCTTTCCATCATGCAGCCATTATTTCATATTTTGAATCTGCAGTTTTTGTGAAAAATGGCTCAATGTTAGAAAAACGTATTTGTGTTTCTTTTCACGCGCGCGCCGGGATCTCATTTCGAGTCTGAATCATTCTATATCTTCCTGTTCGACATGTAAAGAAAAATTACGTCCGCATAAAAACTGCTTTCCAGCTTGCTGAGAAGAAAAGAAATACCAGAAGTTAAAATAACAAAAAACTCCGTTAGACCCAGAAGGTCCAACGGAGTTTTCCATTTATTTGTACGATTTATGGGATATACTGCTGCACAATTTTTACAATAACGCCGTCCTTAACTGTAATGTGGTAAGGGAAAGCACTCAAGTCAAGCAGTCCGAGCGGGTTATTGTACTGAGCTTCGAATTTATCCAAAGTAATCAGTTCATCCCAATTGATTTCCATGTCTTCGTAGTTGCCTGTACGATCGTAAAGCTGCATCAGCACTTCTGCATTCGGTGCAGTCTCCATCGTAACTTCGCTAATATCTTCGTTTACGATGTAGTAGCCGTCCGGAGCTCCGCCGATTTCTTCAGCTGCATCCGGATTTTCTTCCAAGAACAATTTGTCGGCTTCTTCGCCGGTGTACCAATCAATGCGATCCGTTTCAAGCTGTAGAGCGCCTGTATCATTCTTTTCAACCGAGTTGATAAAGATCGTATATGTTTGTTCCGTCGAAGTTTCTTTAGTCGTATCGGACGCTTGTTCTGCGGGAGCGGCTGAGGCTGGAGTCAAAACGTTGGAAGCCGGAGCATATCCGAATCCAATCATTATGGCGAGAAGTCCCGTACCGATCATGCTGAGTGTTGTTTTTTTCATAGTTGCTCTCCCCTTTCGAAGGTCCCTGTTGTGCAAGTTGTAGGTATTTCTTATTACCCGAAAGCTTGCTTGCACAAACCGATTTTGCAAATTTCCTTTATATTTTCATTATAGGACCTGGTGTCAAAGAAAGAGTGTCGATTCGATAAAGAAGTTCTTACAAATTCGACTCTTTTGAAAGGAAATGCGAGGAAAAGGAGAAGACTATGCTTAGATTTCGACATAAAAAAGAACGAAGCGAAAATCGCTCCGTTCTTGAGCAAATGCAGTCGTCCTTTTGCCCTTGAATATTCTATAGATTATTTAAAAACTTTTACGCGTTCTTCGATTGGCTGAACAGCCTTCTCTCCGGCTTCAACAGTCGGACTGCCAAATGGCATCTGAGCTCTAAGCTTCCATTGTGTCGGCAAATTCCATGCTTCTTGAACACCGGCGTCGATCAGCGGGTTGTAATGTTGAAGCGTAGCGCCAAGACCTGCGTCACTCAAAGCGGTCCATACAACGAGCTGCAGCATACCCGAAGATTGATCAGCCCAAATCGGGAAGTTGTCAGCATAGAGTGCAAACTGATTTTGCAGATTCTTCACGATGTCCTGATCTTCAAAGAAAAGGACCGTGCCGTAACCGCTCTTGAAGGAGTTGATCTTGTCCGTCGTCGAAGCGAATGCTTCTTCGGATACCGCCACTTTCTTCAATTCGGCCAGTGTAATGTCCCAGAGCTTATCGTGCTGTTCGCCGAATAATACGACGGCTCGGGATGTTTGAGAATTAAACGAAGTCGGCGTGTACTTAACCGCTTCCTCTACAATCTCTTGAATTTTCGCTTCGTCGATCGAGATGTCTTTGCCGATCCCGTAAATGGAACGTCTGGCTTTAAGAGCTTCAAAAAATTCTTTCGGCACGTTAAAACTCCTCCTCACTGAATAACGAAAATATTTTAAATAACTTTTCGTAACATACTATATATCAGTTCAAATGAGGAGTCAAGCTTTCGAATTCAAGTCTGAATGAAGCGGATTTTCTGTTTCTTCCTCTATAGTATCCTTCTCTAGAGACATATCCCAAGGCAATCGACGCCACAGACTGCGTGAATCGGTCAGCAGAGTCGATACACAGTCGATATAAGGCTTGGCCGCTTCAGCGGACGGCTGATTATTCCAAATTTGACGACCCGCCAGGTAAGCAGCAGCAAATTCCGGCCAGTTTTTGTAAAGCTCCTGTGCTTTTCGGGCTGCAGCGGCAGCAAGTTCAATGGAGCGTTCCGCTTCCAGCCAGCCTGCTGATTGAGCCGTCCGACAAATGAAAACGTATTGGCCAAGATCCCAAGCGGCAATTCCCGCTCGGGAAAGCTTGCCGCTGTACATCTGGACAAGCCTAGCATGATTGAACAGGGCAGCATTGCTGTTCAGCCGATCAAAATAATGTTCGCGGTCACGGAACGACAAAGCGCTGATGAAGGATTCGGTTTTGCGGTATGACGCTTGACTGCCTTCCTCCCACAGCCAGTTCAGATGCTTCTCCAGCGATTCTTCGTCCTTTACCGACCAAGTGTGTGCCAGCAGCTTGCGCAGTTCTTCCCTGCGTGATGCTGGCCATGCGAATCCGGTTTCTTCAAGCAGACCGTTCATTCGAAACAATACGGCTCCCATTGCGAACGCACGCATGCTGCGCTTGTCCGTTTCTCGTATGCGCAGCTTTTCCACTCGCTCAGCCCCTCTCTTTACATGCTGTGAATATCGGGAAGCGGATCGCTCGACGGTTTTGGAAGGACCGGCTGCGCCTCCACTTTAGGCAGTTCGACTTCCCGTTCGCGACCGAACCACTTCCATTTGCGGGAAGAGCGACGATGCAGCAGGCGCCCAATTTCGGCCAGAACGGGGCGTTCGGCGTCTGCGGTCAGCGCTTCGTCCACAAGAGCTTCCGCTTGATCGTAATGCCCCAGCGCCGCTAGGCTTCGAATCAGGTATTCTTCCGCTTCACGCTGCAGCCCTACCTTGCATGCCGCTTCAAGAAATTCGACCGCTTGACCGTACTGCTCCAAGCGGAACAAAATATAGCCGCCGTATAGCAGCACTACAGGGTCCTGTTCCTTGGGAGGGATCTGCTCCGTATAACGAATAATGGCCGATTCAGCTGATTTCCAACTGCTTTTCGAAATGAACAAATGTATACGCTGGAGATAGGCCCATCCGCGCCGCGGATAACGTTCAATCAGCAGGGTCAATTCCCGATCAGCCTCCTCCAAACGATCCAACTGCAGCAGCATTTCGGCGGTAAGACGCAGGGGCAGATATTCGGAGGGTGCGATACGGGCTGCTTCGCCATAATATTTCAGTGCTTCTTCCAGGTGTCCTGCAGCCCGGCATAGATCTCCTTCAAACACAAGGCCGAAAGGATCTTTCGGATGTTCTCTTCGGTAACGTGCCGCAGCTTCTGCAGCCTGCTCACGGTTTCCGGCACGAAAATGTGTCTCTGCCATAAGCAGCAGAACAGCATTCGGGAAACCGCGTTCCAGCGCTTCTCCGAAGTATTCGATCGCATGTGGATAATCTCCGATACGAAGGAAGCAATAACCTGCTCGGAACCAGGCTTCGCTCAATCCGCGATCGTATTGGATTACTCGCAAATAATCCAATAGGGCTTCCGGATAACGGCCCAGCGAATACAAGGAGTCTCCTCTCGCCGAATGGTAATACCACTGCGAAGAGAGTTCCAATGCATGATTCAACAGCTGCAGTGCGTCCTCGTAGCGGCCTTCCATGCGAAGCGACTCGCCGAAGCGATACAGCGCTTCCGGATCGGATGGATGCAGCAGTAGGACGCACTTGAGATCATCCCTTGCTTCTTCGAAGCGTTTGAGAGCCATTCTGATCAGCCCCCGAAGCTTCAGCATGTCCGCCTGCTGCAGAGGATCCTTTTCTGTTTGCCGTACAGCAATAGTAAGCCTCTCTTCGCTTTCTGAGTAACGTTCAAGCTTTCCGAGAGCTTTCCCAAGCAAAAAATTCAGCTGGGCATCGAGCGACTGCCGATTTTCCATTTCCAGAAGCAGTTGAACACATTCCTGCTCCTTTCCGGTATCCAAATACAGCTCTGCCAGTATTCGAGCGTCCATCAATTCATTATGCTCATTCCTAGTCATACCGTTCGCCAGTCTGTCGTTAAGCATAAGCAAACGAATCTGCGCATCGAGGTCTTCCGGATAACGAGCACACAGAGCTTCATAAATCTGCTTGGCCTGCCACGGCTCTCCTAATTCCTCCAAGCATATCGCCATTCCGCTTAATGCATGAATGCTTCCGGGCAGCAGTGCCAGCAGAGCCTGATATTCAGTCAGCGCAAGCTTCCATTCCTGCTGACGCCGCAGCGCATCCGCCTTCATCAACAGAGCTTCCGGTTCTTCAGGTTCATCTTTTAGCCACTGTTCCACTACCTGCAGTGCTGATTCTGGCTGATCCTGCCTCATATAAAAAATCGCAATCAGCCGCAGACAGTCGGGTTCACGGTTGTTGAGCAGCGCCGCTCCCTTAAGCGCTTTCTCCGCCAATTCCAAATCGTTTAGTACCAGCGCATAATGGGCCTGTTCGCGGAATTTCAGAAATGCGTCGTAATCGTAAGGCTCGTCAGCTGCCAATCGATCATAACGCAGCTCCCAGAAGCTGGAGAAACGCTCCATCAGCAGTCCTACTTCAGTTTTGTCATAACTTTCGTGTAATCGACGCTCTCTAGTTGTCCATTCAAAATGTCCATCCAACAGATGGAGCACCTTTTTCGGAAGAAACGGATGCTTAAGCATAAATCCGAACAGCTCATATCCGATGCGTTCTCGCGTCTCAATCGGCCAGAAGAGCTCGTCGTCGAGTAGCTCCTGCCATTCTTCCGGCTTGATTCGTCGTTCGATATCGGCATAGATTTCCTCGCAGCGGCGGATGAACTGTGCAGTAGGCGATTCAGGTCCCGGCTCTGCAGCGGCAGGTTCCGGATCTCTCAGACGTTCCAGTTCCGCTCCGCTAAGAGGTGGGGAATCTCCGTTTTCGGCCAACAGTTTCGCTTCTTCGAGCGCAGCCTCATAGGATCGGCGGATCTGCTGGAAACCTTCCGGGTCATCTTCCGGATGGCATTCTTTTAATTTGCGCGCATAAGCCCGTTTGATTGTTTTGATTTCCGAGGTCGGTTCTATTCCAAGCATGGTCCAAATGTTCATATTAGTCCTCCGGCTGTTTTTCCGCCAATTCCAGCAGCTCCTTCAGCATCCCCGCTTCCTTGCGGATTTCCCGTTCGTCCTGCCGGGCCAGCGCCGTTTCGAATCGTCGTAACGCTCCTGCGATTCTGGTTCGGTTGCTGCCCAATGTTTCTTCATAAATGCGGTCGCCTCGAGCTAGAAGAAGCCGATTTTCAGCTTTGTCGCGAGGATGAATTTTAATTGCCTCAAGTTCCTGAAAGCGCTTCTCGACCTCTTCCATCGACATTCCGCTGGCATCTTCTCGGATAAGCAGACGATGCGTTTCTTTTGTGGATAAGGTTGTCACTTCCACTTCCAGAATGCCGTTGATATCGTAAGTGAAACGGACATCAACCGCCTGTTCGCCCGCCTTTCCTTCAGGAACCGGGATTTCGAGCTGACCCAATTTGATATTGTTACGGGTCAAGCGATTTTCTCCCTGGTAAATTTCGATACGGATCGTTTTCTGATCGTTGCTGACAGTATAGAAGCGCTCGACGCGGCTGGCCGGAATTACAGTGTGGCGTTCGATAATGGGGAAAAAGTGTCCACTGTCATAGCCGCCGTCACCATTTTTGACCGTAACCATTGTGCCGAGTGTATAGGGACAAACATCGGTCAATACAATTTCTTTCAATTCCTCTCTGCGCTCTTTCATAGCCGCTACAATCCCTGCACCAATCGCAATAGTTTCGTCGGGATGGATGCGTGCAGCTGGCAGTCGTCCGAACAGCCGCGCGGCAAAAGAATAAATGAGCGGCATCCGAGTGGCTCCCCCGACCATAATAATCTCTCCAAGTTCACGCGGACTTAAAGAGGCATCTTTCAGCGCTCGCTCCACCGGTTG
Organism: Saccharibacillus kuerlensis DSM 22868; assembly: GCF_000378145.1. Classification (GTDB taxonomy): domain Bacteria; phylum Bacillota; class Bacilli; order Paenibacillales; family Paenibacillaceae; genus Saccharibacillus; species Saccharibacillus kuerlensis. The sequence goes on from NZ_KB899287.1 coordinate 103,674, forward strand.
GCGCAGCCGATTCAACAGCGGCTTGGACAAATGTTCAAACAACCCGCGATCAATCGTCCATTCGTACGCCTCTCCGGCCACCGTGCATACGAGCTTTGCATCCTGCTGCATCGTCAGCAAACGCTTGCCCTGCTCGGCTTGTTTGCGCAGCGCCGCCATTGTCCGACTATCCAAGTTTTCCTTGTCCAGCTCGCAGCGTTCGAGAAACCGTTCAATGAGCATATCCGTAAAATCTTCGCCGCCAAGAAAAGCATCGCCTGCTACCGACTTCACTTCCATCACGCCATCGAACATATCGAGAATCGATACGTCGAACGTTCCGCCGCCAAGATCAAAAACGAGAAATTGACTTTCTTCCTGCTCCAGATGCAGTCCGTACGCGACTGCCGCAGCGGTCGGCTCATTGATTAAGCGCTCAACGCGTAATCCGGCCAATTCACCGGCACGTTTGGTTGCCTTACGCTGAATATCGTTAAAGTAGGCGGGAACACTAATTACCGCCTCCTCAATTGGCTCTCCCAAAAAAACTTCTGCGTCCTGTTTAAGTGTCCGCAGGATAAAAGCGGACAGATCTTCCGGCGAAAATTCATGTTCGCCTAATTTGTAACGCCGGTCCGTGCCTATGTATCGCTTAAAAAGCGAAGCGGTTCGTTCAGGATGCGTCATCAAACGCTCCCTTGCAATCTCTCCGACCAAAATCTGTCCGTTGTCGTCTACGCCGACAACCGAAGGCGTCAATACATTTCCGAGTGCGTTCGGAATCAGCGTGCTGCCCTCCGCAGTCCGATAAGATGCTAAGCTGTTTGTTGTTCCGAGATCGATTCCGATAATCGCCAACGCTTTCACCTCACTTTTCGTTTTCCTTCTATTATAGACATTTTTTGTATAAACGAAAAAAAGGAAAACCTTCCTAATGTTCCCGGAAGGTTTCCCCCAAAATCGGTCAGCTGCTTTTGTGTGCGTCATAAGCTGGATGCAAGTACAATCCGATTTTTGTTCTTAACCAGCCGGTCTCAGTCTCCTAAAATTGCGGATCACCGAGTAACGGTCTGCTCTGAATCAGGCATTCTGCGACAGACGTACGAGCATGTGAGCCAATTGATGACGCTGTTCTTTGTCGCCTACTTTCCAAAGTTCCTGCAGCAGTTTTTCTTCGCTGTTGCGCGGATCTTCATTAGCGGCAAGATAATCAGCTACTCTCTCTGCTACTTTAGCAAGTTGCTCTTCGCCGAGGCCGATGCTTTCCCCGATTTTGATCCGTTTGTGGAGGTACTGCTTGAAAGCTTCGAAATCTTGAAGGATTTGATCCTTTTTGTCATCACCGATACGGTCGATTGTTTGTTCAACCTTATCCGTTTTGACCTCGCCGTCTTTAGTTACTGCGTGCTGTTGTTCTTTGATATCGCTCATTGTTCATTCTCCTCTCGGTTGTGTAGTTTCTCGAAAGCGGATGATGATGGAGTTACTTCAAAGGATTAAGCACCTGCTGAACTATTATTAACCCATTTGCCGAATATGAACCGTCATCTCTGCGATTTATGAATTTTGCGCAATTTTTTATGAATCCAGATAGCCGCTTGTGTGCCTTCTCCCATTGCAATAGTCGAAAGTTCGGAATGCAGTCCAATATCGCCGGCAGCCCATACTCCGTCAACGTCCGTCATTTTGGTGCGCGAATCAGTCTTGATATGCCGGTTGTCTTCCAATGTAACGCCCAACTGCTCCGCCAGCTCTACCCGAACGTGATTGCCTCCGAAAGCGATAAACCCGCATTCCGCTTCCAATACCCGTCCGTCTTCCAGCACCACGGATTGAATATCCCGGTTCTCGTCAGCATGCACTTCAGTCACTTTCTGTTCCTCATAGTCAATGCCAAGCTCACGCAAATGATCGATCAAATGCTCTTCGATCGGTTCAAGTTCGTGATTGACATAAGTCAGGTTCGGTGTGCGTTCAGCCAGCAGAACCGCCATGCCTGATCCATGTTCGCCCGAACCGATCAAAACGGTCTTCCGGTCTACAATCTCGTAGCCGTCGCAGTCCGGACAAATATAAACACTGTAGCCAAGTGCATTTCGCAGTCCCGGAATTTCCGGATACCGATCCATTACACCGGTTGCGATTAGCAGCGTATGCGCGGAAAAACGTTGGCCTTTTCCTGTTATCACAAGAAACTTTTCTCCATCGCGTGCCGTTTCTGTTACTGTTTCCTGTATAAATTCCACACCCAACTGCTCTGCCTGCTCTCGACCGGTTTTGCGCAAATAATCGCCGGTTACGCCTTCAGGCCAGCCGATAATATTATGATACGTATGGCAGACCGAAGAACGGCCGTAACCGGAATCGATCACCAAAACTTTATGCGTACTGTAGCGTCCCAATTGAATCGCAGCCTGGGTGCCCGCGATTCCTCCTCCGATGATAATGCAGTCATACAGCATAAACAGGCTCCTCTCCAGTATCTAAGCGGAACTCCCGGAACTTTCAATAAACTTCAAATTCCGGGTCCGTCTTGTTTTTGCTCGCTTTTGCATAGTAGGTTTCAAAAAATATATACACCAAAAACAGCCTTTTGAACGTTTAATCGCTATAAGCTTTATTTGACAGACACACTGCGGATTCATACAATCTATTTAGTTATGGCGTTTTTTTCTTTATGACGAAGCGCCTTGATATCAACCGGACATCTTTTACAGAAAGGAGTCGTTTCCCTTTTCGAACCGAATACGATGGCCCCTATACGTTTCTCACAGCGCGAAAAACGGGGGCCGCTTTATTTTTGTCTTTTTACTGACGCTTATTTTATGCCTATCGCCTGCTATTCTCAAAGACAAAGATCCTATCGATCTTGACGAAGCTCTGGACAATCTCAATAGTGCGGACACCGGAGTCGGACTGCTGCCTTCCGGTTTGTCGACAATGTTCTGGACACCGGCTGTCGTACCGTTCGAACCCGACCCGATACCGCCTTACGACCCTTTCTTTCCACTGCATGCAGCGGAACTGATGATTGGCTGGGCGGTGATGCTTCGCTTGAAGCGTTTGCTTCTGCGACCGCTCAAGTTTCTCTCCAATTACGTGGGCAAAACGCGATTTCACCCCATTTATTGAAATTGCGTTTGATACACGAAGGGAGAGACACTCGTTCATATGGGAGTTACAATCGCCGTTAACCTTACACTGGTCGCGCTGTTGATCGCCGCTACCGCTTATTTTGTTATTACAGAATTCGCTATTATCCGGGTCAGAAGCAGTCGAATCGACCAACTGATTATGGAAGGCAACAAGAGGGCTGTCAAAGCCAAAAATGTCATTTCCAATCTCGACGGCTCATTGTCCGCCTGCCAGCTTGGTATTACAATTACCGCGCTTGGCCTCGGTTCACTGGGCGAACCGACGATGGAACTGCTGCTGCATCCGGTATTCGAAGCTGTTCCTGCCATACCGGAAGCTGTAGCTTCCATACTGTCGTACGTTCTGGCCTTCGCAACGATTACGTATTTGCACGTTGTTGTAGGCGAATTGTTCCCAAAAACGGTAGCCATCCAGAAAGCGGAAGCCGTAACACTCGCTGTCTCGGGATCGCTGCTCGTTTTTTACAAAATTATGTATCCGTTCATTTGGCTGCTTAACGGTTCCGCCAATCAGATCGGCCGCCTAATCGGCATGAAACCGGCCAATGAACATGGAGAAGCGTTTTCGGAAGAAGAGCTGCGCCTTATCCTGAACGAGAGTTACGAAGGCGGCAAGATCAATCAGAGCGAATACGGCTATGTCAGCCGCATTTTCGCTTTTGACGAAATGCTCGCCAATGAAATCATGGTTCCTCGCACCGACATGGCATGCTTGTATCTTGACAAGTCACGCGAAGAGAACCGCCGGATTATTTTGCAGGAACAGTATACGCGTTTCCCTGTCGCCGATATGAGCAAAGATAATATTGTCGGCATGGTTAATACGAAACAGTATTTCCTGGCGCTTGAAGAAAATCCTGAGACCGATGTTGCTTCTCTCGTTCATCCGGTCATGTCCGTCTCCGAATCCATGGCAGTCAAAGACTTATTAAAAAAAATGCAAAAAGAAAATACGCATATTGCAATCCTGGTCGATGAATATGGCGGCACCTCGGGAATGGTGACAATTGAAGATATCCTTGAAGAAATTGTCGGAGACATCCGCGACGAGTTCGACACGGCCGAGGAAGCGGAGCTTGTTCAGCTTTCGGAAGATCATGTGATTGTAGACGGCAAAGTATTTATTCATCGTATTAACGAAATTCTGCTTACGGATCTCGATGATGAAGAATTGAATACGATCGGCGGATGGCTTTACGGACACAAGCCGGATTTGGTCGTCGGGCAAAAGTGGCAGTACGAAAATCTCGAATTTTCGGTACTGCGCCGCGGACCAAGGCGCTATCGCAAGCTCGAAATTGTCCGGCATCCGGTCGTTCCTGACGAAAATGCCGAACGGAATACATTGGAAGAAGAAGTGTAAGCTATCTTTCATAACCTTCGTTTTGTCACAGCATAAAGACAGCCCTTCCGGAATTCCGGAAGGGCTGTCTTTTTTCTATTCTCAAACGTCTTCATTCAGAGCAAAAATTAAAATCCGCTCTTATATTTATCGTTGCTGGAGGAGCGATCTTTGGATGTTGCATCTTTGTTTTTCTCTTCCCGCTGTTCCATGGCGATATCTTCCATCGGAAGCGGATCGACATTCATTTCACTCTCGTGCATATCGAACAAACTTTCATTCCCTGTCGGATACTGCTCGGCATGATCGTGCGGTCCTTGGCGGTTGTCGTCTTTCTGACTCTGCTGCTGGGCCGCTTCTTCTTCGCGCTGTTTGGCCTTGTGGTGTTCGTTATCCATGTCAGTTCGCCTCCTGTTATCAGCTTCTCTCCTCCTTTACCCGTAACCGGAAGCCTTCTAAACGGGAGACCCTTCAGTGTTCAAGAAGTTCAAGGCATGCCAAAAAGCCGGATCGGCAAACGGATCTCTCTGCATTTGCACGAACCGACTTCCTATTAGGAAAATTAACGATGCTGTGTATATTCGTTGGCAGGCACGCCGGAGCGGATCGCCTCCAACTCAGACGCCGTCAGCGGAGTGCTTGTGGCTGCTTTTACATTGGCGTGCAGCTGTTCCGATGTACTGGCTCCTGCCAAAACGCATCCGACAGCCGGGGAAGCCAGAGGGTAGCGCAGTGCCGTTTCGAGCATAGGGCGATTTGAAGCGGCCTTCACCGCATCTCGGAAACTGCGGAGCTCTTCTTCCTCGTAACCCAAATATCCTTTGGAAAGTTTATTTTCTCCAACATCTGTCAGTATGCCGCTGGCGACAGGGCCTCTGGCGATTACACTGATGCCTTCTGATTTCAGCAGCGGCAGCACTTCTTCTTCCGGACGCCGATCCAGAATGCTGTATTGACTCATCACGCTGACGATATTTGATCGGGAAACGTATTCGCGGATCACATTCGGCCGGATCGAAGAAATTCCGTAATAGCGAATAACGCCTTCCTGCTTCAACTGCTCGAATGCTTCGATCGTTTCGTCGATCGGATCGTCGAGTGTTCCTCCGTGCAGCTGATACAGATCGATATAGTCCGTACCAAGCCGCCGCAGACTATCCTTAACAGCGGAAAGGATATAAGTCTTCGAAGCATCCCATGTCCAGCCTTCCTGTCCGGGTATGCGACGATTACCAACCTTGGTAGCCAAAACAACATCGCTACGTCGTCCACGAATCGCTTTGCCAACCAATTCTTCATTACGGCCCTCATCATAAAGATCCGCCGTATCCAGAAAATTGATGCCGAGATCAAGCGCTTCATGCAGCAGCCTGATTGCTTTATCTTCTTCGATTCCAATCGACATGCAGCCTAATCCAATCTCTCCGACCAACAGTTCCGAACTGCCCAATTTGTTTTTTTTCATGCTAATGGCACTCCTTTGCTTCCTTGAGATTAAACTGCTTTTTTATCCTGATTTTGAGCAAGTGTCAGTACCGCTTCGAATGTTCGACGTCCCTCTTCCGATTCACCCGAAATCCATACTTGTTCACCTTGTCCTCCGCGGCGGAGTACGATGCGATCTCCAAGTGCGGCCTCACGGCTGTAAGTAATATGCAGCGAGCAAATTTCCCCGGTACGCAGTTCCTCCGGCGTTAATAGGTCCGTACACAAATCCGCATAGCGGGCATTGTTCATATGGCCGTAACAGTCTACTGCGCTGTATGGAACCGTATAAGCTCCAGCTTCGGCCCAACCGCCATCCTCGTCTGGCAGCTTTACTTTGTCTGGAGGGCCGTTCAGCGCAGGGCGACCACTAACCGGCAGCGGAAACGGAAAGGCTGTCGGCCGCAGAATGCGACGCTTTGCAATATCGACCAGCGTCCAGGCGGTCGAGGCTTTAACAAGTTCTCTGCCCGCTTCATTCAACAGCTGATATTCCCGAGTCCACAGTACTCCGGATGCACCGCAATTCCAAGTTTCCAGCGTCAGCGGTTCACCCAGACGGGGAACCTCCGCCAATTCGAGATGAGTTGTCATTAAAATCCAGGCCATGCCTTCTTCCAGCATTCGGCCAACCGTAACGCCGGCATCTTCAAGATGACGGTCCGCGGCGTTCTGCATGGCGCCAAGCAGCGCAGACAAACGAACCCGTCCGGAAAAGTCCGATTCGGTTACCGAAACGCAGAAAGGTTCTCTCCATACATCCTGCATTGTCGTTCTCTCCTTTCAGGCGGGAACTCTCCCAACCATTCATCTTTTATTATATCGCCGTGCTCGGCAAAGACCAAACTGTGCAACATGTGGGACTCCGGCGATTATGGAAGCGATCGTGTCAAAACACACGACATTCTAGCGCTTCGGCAGCTGTTAATTATTGGATATGATTAGACATGCCTGCACATTTCACAGAAAAAGCTCCGCTTCTCTAAGAGAAGCGGAGCCCAAATATCAAACAACTAACCACAGAAACTTTCCGTTCAATCAGTCTTCGGTTCCGTCAATCCAAACCGTCTTCGACTGAATTGGCTCACGCTTGCCTTCACCAGGTTCGCGGTCCGGCCACCCCAAGTAAATGAAGCCCAGCATCTGACCGTCCGCTCCAAGTCCAAAGCGTTCTGCCATAAGCGGATGGTAGCAGAGGCTTCCGCTTCTCCAGACCGCACCAAGGCCCAGAGCATGAGCTTCAAGCAGCATATTCTGGATCGCCGATCCTACTGCGAGCGTTTCCTCCAGCGGAATAACTTTGGGTCCCGATACAGGTTCGCATCCAACCGCAATAATGGCAGGTGCGCGCTGAACTTTCTTCAGTGCGGAAGCCAGCATATCCTCGTATTGCTCCGGCGGAGGGTTGATGCCTTTCTCCGCCGCTTCGGTATCCGTCATAGCCGAAGCCAGCTTGGCCCGGCCTTCTCCCTGCAGTACGAAGAACCGCCACGGTTCGGTTTTACGGTGATTGGGTGCCCACGTTCCCGCTTCCAAAATGCGCTCGATATGTTCGCGCGGCACTTCTTCATCCTTGACCGACCCAACGCTGCGCCGGGTACGAATCGCTTCCGATACGTCCATTACGATTCCTCCTTTGCCAATAATCAACCGATTAAACGCCGCTCGCCAAATCTACCGTATAGATACGACTGTTAGCCTGCCAGATCTCGCCCGGCTCAACTGCAAACAGTCCCATATTTTCGGAAGGCAGCGAGAGGTTAGGGGCATTCACAAGGTTGACCTGCGGTTCTGGGCAGATAAACGAACCGCCTGCTCCGCTGTTCCAGATCATCCAGTGACGATACGATGTTCCTACGTCATAGACCACTTTGACTCCAATTTTGGTATCGGTAATCTCCGCTCGGTTGCGTCCGCCCTGCGGTACAGCGGTATAGTGGTTGTCCATCGAATCGACATAAGGATTGACGCCGCTCTCACGCATCTCTTCTTCCCATTCTTCCAACGGCTGGAAGTCTCCGGTAGGCAGCATACGTCCATCAAGCTCTCGGCGCTGTCCGATTGTGACTTTGATGCGGCAGTCTTCCGACGAACTTTCTTCCGCGAATGGTGCATTCAATGCCGTATGGAACGCGAGCAGTGCCGGCAGCTTGCGTCCGGATTCGTTAAAGAGCGTTACGTCCTGTTCCAGACCAAGCGAACTAAGCGTATAACGAATTCGCAGGGTGAAGGCATAAGGGAAGTATTCATACATTTTGTGCCCTTCGCCGACTCGATGGGACAGCGAAACGAAGCTGCCCGCTTCGGAAGCCCCAAACGCTTCAACTTCCCAAGGCAGTGTATGCAGGTACCCGTGCAGGAAATTCCCGGTCGCTTCTTCATTGACAGGGAACTTGTATTCTTCACCGTTCCAGTTCAACTGACCGCCATCATACCGATTGGGAGGGAAAAGGGGTGGAATACCATGTGTGCCGGGATCGGCTACAAACGCATCCATTTCTTCCGGCTCGCGAAGAAAACGAAATCCGCGCTTCGTATCGCGAAAAGCGATCAGATTGCCACCAATTTCCGGAAGTGCAGCTGCTTCATAATCGCCGTATCTCAGCCAAACAGCCTCTTGTCCGTTGTAATCGCCGCGTCTTGCTTCGTACACCGGCGGGGTTCCGGCATTTGGATTCATCGACATATACAGTCTCCTTTAAATCAAAATGGAATCACACAGGGTTTATTATACCCCGCAGTGAGAGGCGCTTTCAATTTGAAAAAAAACCAGCTGCAAAAAATGCAGCTTGCTGCTCACCCTATACACTTCTAATTCGGCTTCAGCTTGAATATCTGCGGGATTGGTTTCTTCTATGTATGCGGGATGTCCACTCGGCACCCTTCCCGTGCGGACTTGAGACAAGCGTCGATCGCCCGCATATTGCGAAGAGCATCGTCAGGCGGAAAAAGAAGCGGTTCTTCACCAAATACAGCCCGGGCGAATGCATCGGCCTGCAGCATGTAGTGATCTACACAGGGCATTTTCTCCTCACGGCGTTCCCTGTTCGTATCCACGATAATTTGCGGATTCCCCCTCCAATCAAACATATAAGGCATTTCTATCCGGCCTTTGGTCCCCGTTACTTCGAAATAGGAGCGGTTGTACGACCACATCCCGCATTCGAAACTCAGCCCAACGCCTCCGGCAAAAGCCAACATGCCGGAAGCAGCCATATCTACGTCATCGTGATCCGGCGAGAAAAAGGCATGGGCGGACGCCCACAGCGGTTCACTCCCCATAATCATACGCGCGGCCGAAATTGGATATACTCCAATGTCGTAGATGGATCCGCCGCCCATTGAACGGTCAAAGCGCACATTGCCGGTATCTTCAGGCGTACAGTAATTGAAAACGCCGCGCATTGACCGCAGCTCCCCGATTTCCCCGGACTTTATGATCTCTTGCACACGCCGATGTTTTTGTCCGTGCCGATACATAAAAGCTTCCGCAAACCATACACCGTTCTCTGTGCATGCCTGCAGCATAGCCGCTGTCTCTTCCGCATCAAGTGCCGCCGGCTTTTCGCAAAGCACATGCTTGCCCGCTCGGGCCGCACGAATCGTCCATTCTTTATGTAAGTGATTCGGAAGCGGAATGTAGACGGCGTCAATCTCCGAATCTTCTAACAGCTCTTCATAACTTCCATAATAACGAGCGGCTCCGGTACGCTCCGCCATTTCGCGAGCCTTGTCTGTATTCCGACTGGCAACAGCCCACACCGCTCCTCGTTCCGAGTTTTTGACAGCCGGAATAAAAGCTCCCTCCGCAATACCCGCCGTTCCCATGATTCCCCACTTAAGCGTCCGAACCATTCAGACTCCTCCTTTTGAAACTCTGATGACATACTCAAAATTGCAGGATCATTGCAGCCCCCTTTATGATAACGTTTTCTATTCACTTCGCCAACTTTCTTTTCAGCTCAAAAAGAGGGGATCACTCCCCCCTTGATCTGCAGATGCATCGGACTGATTCCTGTTTGTACGACTTTATCAATTAAGATTCTGAACTTGAACGCTAAGTCCCGTAGTTGTCTTCGGCCGCTTTATTCAGCATGCCCAAACAGCGATCAAGATCCGTTTTCACCTGCTTTTTGTACAACTTGGCTTTTTCCGGCCCGTCTTCGGTAAAGTGATACAGAACGATTTCCTGGAAATCAACACGGGGATCGCTCCCCTTCAGTTGCTTGGTCCGATAAAAAACGCCTTCGTGCACAAGTTCATGCAGCGCACGGTAAATTTCGCTTTGTGGAGGCACATACCCGAAGGGCTTGAAGCTTTCCTTCATCTCTTCGAGCATCTGATAGCCGTATCCGCGCTGCTGTTCGACCATGGTGATCAGGTACAGTTTGATAAATGCCCGTTGGGCGATCATGAAGGCCATGTTTTTCTCCTCCTTTTCGGGTGAACGCTTGTTCCCTTTCTATTATAATCGACTTTGTGCAATTTCACATCTTTTAGAACGGATTTAAGTAAAAAAGCCTTCATCTGCTCTTTTTCTCTTTTTTCATACGGAGAACAGTAAGCATAACTTACATAAGCTGAATGAAGCGAAAACGCGATTTTTCTATTATGAATTTTTCATGTGTTGATTTTAATTTTCGTTTTCTGTCTATTCTTAAAAGTTGAATGACGTAAAAAAGAGGTGCCTTGAGGCACCTCTTTCATAATTCCATATAAATGTGTTCTCCGCATCTTTATCCTTGCAGCCGCCCAGTTTCTTTCTGTGAGTCAAACGGTTCATGCAAACAGCCGTATCTGGAAATTCATACTGCTGGAGTTACATTCTGCGGTCGCCCCGTGGAGGCAGCGCATCCGCAGGGTCGTCGAGCGTGCGGCGGCGCTCTGCCTCCGTCAATCCTGCATCCGGCCCTACATTGTCTGCAGGATTGATGCTGCCCATACTGCCGCGCGTCGTAGCCGTATTCATTCCCGTGTGCAACGTGCTTCCCGTATTCATCTCGCTGCCGTAACCCTCTTCCGTCGTTTGATAACGGTCGGCATTGAGCGAGCGGTTCTCACGGAATGAATTATATACAGTTCCGCTTCGAGCATCTTCATCAACCAGCACGAGGATATTGCCTCGATCCAGATGACTCTCGTATTCTTTGGCTTCATGTTCCGGAATGCCAAGGCCCACAAGGCCGCCTACCAGACCACCGGCGCCCGCTCCTACTGCCATCCCGGCAATCGCCGTAGCCAGAGGTCCTGCTGCCAAAATCGGACCGATGCCCGGAATAGCCAGAGCGCCTACACCCGCCAGCAGTCCAGTTACTCCACCAAGTACACCGCCTGTAGCCGCCCCTGTTGCGAGACCTTCCGGTGCTTTTGTACCTGTTTCTTCATCTATCGCTCTCAAGTCGTTCCGGTCTTTTGCTACTACCGAAATTTCATCCGAAGTAAAGCCCTGCTGCTGCAGATTCTGGATCGCACGCGAAGCTTCCTGTTCACTTTCAAATACACCTACAATTTTCTTCTCCATTGTTAAATCCTCCTTCAAAATTGAATTGGGATTTGTGCTCGCTCTTTATTACCCTGCAAGCGCTTGACGAAACCTCATGCCGATTCCGCTTCAATTTCTCGGGCGTACATGTCGTGTAGCTTGAGCTTCGTTCGGATCATCGGGCCAGTAATGCTTCGGATAGCGGCCTTTCAGGTCCTTTTTGACTTCAAAATAGGTTTCTTTCCAGAAGTTCGCCAGATCGGACGTGATCTGTACCGGTCGCCGCGCCGGAGACAGCAGCTGAACCGTAACAGGAACGCGGCCGCGCCCGATACGCGGCGTTTCCGTCTGCCCGAACATTTCCTGCAGCTTGACCGCGACAAACGGACGCTGCGGATCACTGTAATCGACAGCGATTCGGGAACCGCTCGGCACACTTAAACGAGTCGGCGCCTCCGTATCGAGCGTCTTACGCTGCTCCCAGGTCAGCCGCTGTTCCAAAAGCTGTACCAGATTCAGCTTCCTGAGCTGTGCTGCGCTGCGGATGCCTGCCACGTAAGGCCGAAGCCAATTATCCAGTTCCTCCAGCAGTGCTTCGTCGTCCGAGGCGGGAAAGTCCGGATCGGCCAGATGCATGAACATCATACGATTCTGCAGATCGCGGGCCTCCCTGCTCCAAGGCAGCAGCCGTCCTCCGCTTTCCCGAATACCTTCAAGCAGCGCAGCAGCTACGGCATCCTCATCCGGGGATGAAGCTTGAACAGCTTGGAGGACCACCGCACCGATGCGCCGTACACGCTGCGCCGATACGGCTTCTCTCTCCTTGTCCCACACTACCCGAACTTCTTCTGTGCCTTCCTCCACAGCAAAGCGTTCAAGGTCTTCAAGCTCGAGCGGAGCCGCCAGCCAGATGCGACCCTCGGTTCCCTGATCGTCAATGTCGGCAGCGACCACATACGGCTCGCGTGACAGCAGCTCCCGCTCGGGCAAATAAGCCCCGCGCCCGCCGCTGAGCAGGAAACGTCCCGATTCCCGCCGGCGGCCGACCCGATCCGGGAAAGCATAAGCAAGCAGCAGCCCTGCACGGCGGATATCGCCGGACGATCCGGCAGGTACTCCCGCTATGCGGCGCAGACGGGCCGCACGTTCCGCAGCCCGTTCGTTCGGCGTACGCAGAGCGCTTCCAGCCGCTGTTGAGACAGCGCTCAACGCCTGGAGGCGCGGAAGCAGCGAGACCGCGTCCGTTACGACTCCGCCAGCTGGCACCGGCGAAGAAGCCTGCTCCTGCAGCAGAGCTGCAAGGTCGCATGCCTCCGCTCCGAGGCCAAGATCAAGCGCCCGTCGGATCATCCGAGCCAGGCGCGGATGCACGCCCAGGGCACTCATGGCACGGCCTTCGGACGTAACGACGCCCTTATCGTCTATCGCATGCAATCGGCGCAGCAGTTCCTGCGCCTCGGCGTAGCCAGCTTCCGGAGGCGCATCAATCCATTCAAGTTCCGCCGGATGCCGAATACCCCAGGCGGCTAGTTCCAGTGCCAGCGGAGCCAGGTCGCTCTGCAGCATCTCCGGCACTCTTGCCGCCGGCATTCCCGCTTCTTCTTCTTTGCTCCATAGTCTATAGCAGATTCCGGGAGCCGTACGTCCCGCGCGCCCTCGCCGCTGATCGGCCGACTCCAAAGATTCCGTCAAAGTCACAAGCCGTGACATCCCTGTCCGGGGAGAAAATATCTGGGTTCGGATCAGGCCGCTGTCGACAACCGCCGTAACCCCTTCGACCGTAATACTGGACTCGGCAAGCGTAGTCGAAAGCACAATTTTACGCTTCCCGTCGATGGAGGCACGGACCGCGCGTCGCTGCTCTTCACGGCTTAGTCCACCATGCAGCGGCAGGATCTCTGCACCGGGCAGTCCTCCGCTGCGCATCAATTCTTCACGGGTTCGCGCGATTTCGCGTACACCAGGTAGAAACACAAGAATTCCGCCCTCTGTATCGTCCCATGCCTGCCTTACTCCCTGTGCGGTTCGACGCTCAAGCGGCAGTTCACGCGAGCCTCCCAGGTGAACCGTCTCGACCGGATACACCCGCCCTTCGCTTCGAATGACTTCCGCTCCGCCCAGCACCTGTGAGATCGGATGAGGGTCGATTGTCGCCGACATGATCAGAATGCGCAGATCTTCGCGCAGGACGGCTCGGCTCTGCAGAGCGAGGGCGAGTCCCAAATCGGCCTGTAGATTACGCTCATGGAATTCGTCGAAAATAACGAGTCCTACCTCCTCAAGCGACGGGTCGGACTGCAGCATCCGGGTCAGAATGCCTTCGGTCACTACTTCGATCCGCGTATCGGGACCTGATTTGCTGTCCAGCGCGATCCGGTAACCCACTGTACCGCCGGCCTTTTCTCCAAAAGATTCCGCCATATAATCAGCAGCCGACACTGCGGCAAGCCGGCGCGGTTCCAGCATTAGAATTTTCAACCCTTTTAGCCATGGCTCGTTTAGCAGCCCGGGAGGTACACGAGTCGTCTTGCCGGCTCCCGGCTGAGCAATTAGAATAGCGGGCCGATTTTGCGCCAATACACTTTTTAACTCCGGCAGAACCGAATCGACGGGAAGTTCCGTTTTTAACCCTCGCCGTTCCTTCCTTTGATTGCCTAAAGCAGCTTCGTTATCGCGGCCGCCTTCTTTATGATCCGAATCCATGTCTCTCAGCCCCGCTTTCTATAATCAGCCTGTCCTCTTGTTTTTATCTGTAATGCCTTTTGTATGCTTTATGGGTCGATCCGTTTTCTTCGATTTTCAATTTATCGTATAATTCGATTTATCGTATAATAAATTTCGTGACCGATCGTTGTCTGTCGATCCGGCAGCATAAGCTTTTATTTTATCAAATCTTTTATTTGATCTCTATCAAATCTGGTAAGGAAGTGAAAATGATGAGACGCGGACGTTTCGCGCCGACCCCGTCAGGCAAAATGCATCTGGGAAACGCACGTACGGCACTGCTGTCCTGGCTGCATATGCGTTCGTTGGGCGGCGAATTCATTCTCCGCATGGAGGATATCGATACTGCGCGCTCACGCAAGGAGTGGGCTGAACTGGCACTGACCGACCTGCGCTGGCTCGGTCTAGATTGGGATGAAGGCCCGGATATTGGCGGCCCTTACGCACCGTATACGCAGAGCGAACGTTTAGAGCGTTACGAGGCCGCCTTTCGGCAGCTTGAAGCAAAGGGCAGTCTCTATCCCTGCTACTGCAGCCGCGCAGACATCCTGGCCGCGGTCAGCGCTCCTCACGGCTTGTCATCCGAAGGACCGGCCTATGCAGGGACTTGTCGTCACCTGACTCCGGCCGAACGCGCGACAAGAGGACTGCACAAAGAGCCTTCTCTGCGCTTTGCGCTGCCGGAAGGCCAGGAAGTGATATTTACGGATGGAATTGCCGGTCCGCAGACCTTCCCTCCTGGCAGCGGAGGCGATTTTGTGATCCGCCGTGCCGATGGACTTTATTCGTATCAACTATCCGTTGTCGTGGATGACGCGGACATGCTCATCACCGACGTGCTGCGCGGCTCCGATCTGCTTGATTCCACGCCCAGACAAATTCTGCTCTGCGAAGCGCTGGGCTTGGAGATACCAGAATTTCTTCATGTCCCGCTGCTTAACGGTCCCGACGGTAAACGTCTTGCCAAGCGTCACGGTGGAATTGCCATTTCCGCTCATCGCGAAAGCGGTACGCCGCCAGAGCGGCTGGTCGGCTGGCTCGCTTACGTTAGCGGGCTGATCGACCGTCCCCAACCGGTATCGGCTTCCGAATTAATCGATTCGTTCGATCTGGCCCTGATTCCGAGGGAACCCATCGTTGTCGATGTGCCTCATATCTAATTTTAGATTCGAAAATTTTAGCCCATCCACTGTACGCTTCATCCGCTTTTCAAATTTGAGCAGCTCCGATATACGGGAGCTGCTTTTTTGATTTCCCTTCTTAGCAGCGAATACTCCGATTGCAAAATCGCTGTAACACCTGTAGAGTTACCTACCGTCTAGACGTTCACGGATTTTGTCCGCATACTCCGTATAGGCTCCGCCGCTCCATCCCCGTTCTTCCTCGACCATACGCAATTTGAGTTTCTTGGCCGTCAGCCGCTTGGCGATTCCTTTGCGCTCCTCATCGGATTGACAGACGGCAAGAAGATCTTCAAGCTCCAGACATTCTTTGCGCAGCATCATCTCTTCCGGCAGCATGCCGGCATTTTTCAAAATCCGATACGGAACCCGAAGCTCTTCCGGCACACCGGACAGATCGTCCAGCTCAATCGGTTTTCCTTTGCCGGGAAGATTGTCCAATTCTCCGTTTCGAATCGCTTCTTCGATTTTTTGCTCCGCCAACCACGATAACCACCCCATCTTCGTCCCTCCCTTTTCCGCAATTTGAATTTTGTTGTTTTATTATACCTTATTCTCTCATCTGAACCGACAGCTTGTTTCTTTAAATTCAATTTCTATTTCATACAAATTTCACGTAAAAAAAGCCTATCCGTAGAAGTGATTATCCCGGATAGGCTTTTAAATCATTCATATACAATCTGGATTCTCCTCAACTTCGATCAGAACAGAAGCGATTCGCCGCCATCGACTGTGATCGAAGCCCCTGTCACATGCCGGGCTTCCGAAGATGCCAAGTACACTGCCAGGTCAGCCACCTCTTCCGGCAGGCCATGACGTCCGGCAAGCGGATGATCTCCGCCGCGCGGGAACTCGAGCGGAATGGCAATCTCCTCCATCCGTTCATTTGTTTCGGTCGTCTCGTCAATATTGGTTGATATCGCACCCGGACAAATCGTATTGACACGAATTCGATAGCGTGCAAGTTCCAGTGCCGCCATTTTGGCGAAAGCAACCTGACCGGCTTTTGACGTACTGTAGGGTGACATCCCAATACTGGAGAAACGGGTATTGCCGTTTACGGAGCTAGTAATGACAATACTGCCTCCACCCCGTTTTTTCATGTATGGAATCGCGAGTTTGACTGACAGGAACATTCCGTCGAGATTCACGCTGATTGTCTTCTGGAATTCGGTCAAATCCATGTGTTCAATCGGGCCCATCGCTCCATTGATCCCGGCATTGGCGAAGACGGCATCCAATCCGCCAAACTGATCATTCACCTGTCGATAGGCCTCCTCCATCCCTTCCGGGTCGGAGACGTCGACTGTGCAGACAAGTCCCGAACCGGGCCGGATCGATTCCAGCTCTTCACGTACTTCTTCGGCACGCTCGGGATTCAATTCGAACAACCCTACATTTGCGCCTTCACTTGCAAATTTCAGCGCAGCTGCTCGGCCAATGCCGGAACCCGCGCCTGTTACAATTACAGTTCTGCCTTCAAAACGTGGTACCGACATAACGATACACTCCTTCGCATTCATTAGTATCTGCAATAACTGCGTATCCTGAGCAGTTAGACGGCTGCCCTGAACAGGATAATCATTACCCTAAATGTTCCGGAGTTTAATCATTTTCCGTTTTTTCATTCTATTTTCGAAAATTGATTAATTATTCATGCAAAAAGGTTTTCATAAATAGTCTTGATAGGGTAAACAATTATTAAATTTGATTGGCGATCGTGCCACCGAACCCAAACAAAGGAGGAATGTGACAAATTTTCGAAAACAATTTTAAAAATAGTAACCTTTACGAAGAAATTTAATTGTTTTTTAATTTGTTTTTAAGGAATGACGTTTATAATAAAATCAGGATAAAGTATAAATGAGGTGAATGTAGTGAAAACGACGATTACAGTTCAAGAAAAACTGGTTCCCGTTTACATTGACGCCGAGAACACACAACCTGCTCAAAAAATGCTTAGACTGCTGTCGAGTGCCTTGGATAATAAGTTAAGTAACGGTAAAAGAGCTTTGAAAAAATGTATTGGTTCCTTGATCAGTATTGAGATTGTAGGTTCTGAAGCCATTTTGCACTCGTACCGTGAAAGCGATACGCTGGCTCTGTCCCTCTATTGAGTTGAGTCGGCGTCTCTGCTCGGTACATAAAAAGACATTCCGGATTTCCGGAATGTCTTTTTTCTATATGCGGTTTGACAGTCTCGAACTGCACAGGTCGATTATTTCATTCGGCTGCGCTCTTCCAACAAATCCTTCGTAAACTGTGCAAACTGTTCGCTTAATCCGGCCAACCGATCCGTAAGTCCCGTAATTTCTCCAAGCAGCTGAGCCTGCTCGTTGGATGCTTCGGATACGGAAGTGATTTCTTGTTCCATGCGGATAATACTGCCTTGAACATTGTTCAGCGCTTTTTCGATATTTTGCGTTGCCTGCTTCGTATCTACGGACAGCTTGCGGACTTCGCTTGCAACGATCTGGAAACCTGCGCCCAGTTCGCCAACTCGAGCCGCTTCGATCGCCGCGTTGAGGCCCAACATATTGCTTTGCTCAGATATCTCCCGGATAAAAGCCGTCACTTTATTGACTGCCCGAGCATCGTTCACAGCGCGTCCCGAATTTTCTTTGATTTCAACCGTTGCGGCCGCAAGCTGCTGCGATTGGGCGGCAATCGACGAAACAAAATCGCTGAGCGAGCGGCTCGCTTCTTCCATCTCGTCGCGGAATCCGTTCAGAAACTGCTCTGTCTTCAATGTATAAGCGATGGCAAGCGCTCCAATGACTCGTCCGTCTTCATCAAATACCGGAATACCTTTAGCATCAATTTCAACACCGTAAGCAGCAGCCGGAATTCGTGTACTGGACATTTCGCCGGCTAAAGCTTTTTTCAGATTGACATCTTCCCGAGGAATAGGTGTTCCGGCAGACAGACCGAAGTCGAGATCCGTAGAAGGCGCATAATACAGAAACTTCTCCGTATCAGTAATTCCAACCATGAAGTCGTCTTTGGTCATTTTTTTCAAGTAAGGAATACTGAGCAAAAGCGCATCGAGAGTATTCATTGATGTCCCTTCTTTCCTATGGCAGAGTTATTGTGGAATTCATAAAAGAAAGGTTCTTCCTTATTCTCACAAACAAACACAAAATAATGAGTAAAATCTGCATTCTCTTTTGAATTCATGATATAATCAAGAAGATAAAGGAACCTGCAAGACGGCTTTCTTTTGGAAAGTTTGGAGGTGAACACATGAAAACTTCAACACTTTGTCCTCGTTTTGAACGGGGTATGCAGATTCTGTCGCAGCGTTGGAACGGTCTGATTATTTATCGCCTGCTGTCGGGCCCGCAGCGCTTCTGCAATATTCAATCGGCATTTCCGGTTAGCGGACGTCTGCTGTCCGAGCGTCTGAAAGATCTTGAGAAAGAAGGGATCGTTGTACGCCACGTGTATGCCGAGACACCGGTAAGAATCGAGTATGAACTGACGGAAAAAGGACGAGCCCTCCAGTCGACCATCGAATGCATTCAAGGCTGGTCGGATGAATGGATCGAAGAGCAGCTGCGCGAAGAAGAAACAGAACAAGCCCTTCACAGTTCAGAAGAAACATGCGAAGAAGCCGCGGCCGGCTCTAAGGCCGAATAGGAGGTTCCTCTTGGAACCTCCTTTGTGCTTTCTACGGTGTCCGTATGCCTTTAGGAGGTCAATCGGTGAACGTTTTTTTCCGCACTTTCGGCTCTACGGATGCGGATAGCCAGCAGTCTGGCCAAATTTTTTTTCGTCTGATCGTCGGTGACTCGGCTCAGCTTGGTCCAAATGAAACGGTCGATTGACATGCGTCTCATCTCCTTGGAATTGAAGAATGGAAAGTCATACTGCGTGGACAAGGTTTTATGACTGATTTGTCTCGAAG
Organism: Saccharibacillus kuerlensis DSM 22868; assembly: GCF_000378145.1. Classification (GTDB taxonomy): domain Bacteria; phylum Bacillota; class Bacilli; order Paenibacillales; family Paenibacillaceae; genus Saccharibacillus; species Saccharibacillus kuerlensis. The sequence continues at coordinate 122,929 of NZ_KB899287.1, forward strand.
TGTATCCGTAACGTATACGCCGTAAATAACCGCATTTTTCTTATCCTAAACCCGAAAGCAAATGTAATTTTCTTGTTAAATCCATCCGTTTCCATATCACTTCAAAGTCCGTACGCGCGTTCCGCTTCCATGTATTCCGCATAAATTTCAAGAATCGGACGCATTGTCCAGGAGCCAATAAACGCATAACGAAGAATAGGGGCAGTCCGATCCGCACGACGCTCTTCCATCAACTCCGTTAAGAAAGGCTCTGCGGGCACAACCTGGATAAGCGCCACTTCCTCTATTTCCATCGACTCTACCTCTTGCCCTGCGGAATTACGGTCACGCACACCAATTACTCCCGTAAATCGAAATAAAGCCCTTCCTCCGTCCCACAACCTAAATTCGACCCTTGCGGCCCCTTCCAAAAGCATTACCGATTCAATAATGCCGTCGCTAAGCGAAATATCTCCAATAAACAGCTGCTGCATATCTAAATTTCTTCCTTTCGTGTTAGATCTTATGCACCAACGGATGGCCTTTCTATCCATTGAGATCTGTTCCGCCGAACTGTTCGCTAAGGGTAGCATAAATTTTTCTTTTTGCCTATTGGGTCTTTGCTTGCGCAAAAAAACCTTTACCGCTTCTGTTCGCGATAAAGGTTTTCCTGCGCAGCCCCCTGCGTAACTACCGATCGGTTTAACCAATTTGCAGCGTTGCTGCTTCTTCAAGCCCTTCGGATTGCTGTTGGGTTTGGCCAGCAGCGGGAAGTTCTCCGAATACTTCGTTGAAGATAGTCTGACTTTGAATCTCCGCCGTTACTGCCTTGATTTTGATTGACTCTTCCTCACGGCGTGCAATCATCAAGTCAATTTTACGTTCGATTTCGCGCTCTACATGCGCAAGATCGCGTACGTCGAACATATACTCTTTTTGTCCAAAACGTCCGAGCAGTTCCTGGTATTTGGTCGCCCATCCGAGCGCCAGCACCGGAATTCCGTCTTTATACGCATGAATGATGGAATGATAACGCGAAGCAATAATAAACTGGAACTGCTCCAGAATATGATGAATTTCAATACAATCATATTCGTTTTCGAGCAGTACAACACGGTCATCGTTCGGATAGCTCTGCTTGATCCCTTTGCAAATCTCCAGATCTTCCGTTGAATGACGCAGCAGATATACATTCTTGCCCCGACTCAACAGATGATCGGTCATTTTCCGGTAGGCCTGCAGCAGATCCTCACGCGAGCCATATTTCATCGTCTTGACGTTTGGCACGATCCCGACCGAATTGGTTTTGACGACAACTCGAGGATTCGGCTTATAAGCGCCTGGTTTGAACAGCACATCCAGATTATAGGCACTGCTGCCCTGCAGCACCAAGTCCATAGAACGTTTTAAGTTATGGGTGGTGAAACGGCTTAAGAACTGCATACCTTCATCCTCACGCGCGTATATGTAGGACGGATAAGTGATATATTTTTTGATCAGCGCCATGATGATCGACTTGTATTTGCTTTCGTAATTGAAGGGTCCGAACGACTGCGGCATCAGTACCATCGGTATTTTATAACGCTTGGCAAGCATGATGTTGACAAGATAATTGACCGAGTGACGGATCGTAAACTGGGAAGAAAGTGCAAAACCGCTAATATCGATAATCATATCGGTATCTTTCATAATGCGTTCCATTTCCGAACGCGTCACATTAACGTGATTAGCGTTTGGAACAAGTTTTCCTAAAGTCCCAAAAAGCCCGCCCAGCATTTCGATTTTTAACTTTTTGCCGATCTTGATGATGTCAAACGCATACCCGCGATCCGGGTCGATGCAGTTCACCAAAATTTCTTTGTCGGGATGACGCTTTTTGATTTCGTTAATTACGGTAAACGTCATGGCTTGTGCGCCCTTGTTTTCCATCTGCCCGCCCACGATCAATATTTTACTCATCCGTTCACAGCTCCTTTTATACTTTTTTAGTCTAGCACATAAGGCTTATGATAATAGGAAATCGGATTGGCGATTGCCGCATCGATTTCTTTTCGTACCGAATGATAACCAATGGCAAATTGTTCTCGCTGGGGGTCCCACTTTTTATATTCGCGTAGGGAAGCGACAACCGATTCGCGATTGCTCTCAGGTCGTTCTTTCAAGACCTCCAACTTTCGACGAGCCTTCTTGGCTTGGCGTAGATTGTAGGGCTCGATATACAGCCGCAGATCTGCAATTTTCTCCTGTTGGTACAAATTGAGCGCTGCTCTGCCCATGTTTGCATGGTCCCGATGGTTGCCTCCTAGATCGGTAAACGTCTTAATCCTCGCTCCATGATAACGATCCGCAAATTCACGGATCAGCGCTTCACAGGCTTCGACCGTCGTTGTCCCATCCTGCATCTCCTGCACAACATGTACATTTTGCGCCGGAAGACCCAATGCTTCGCAAGAACGCAAAAACTCATCGTTGCGGCAGCGAATCAGATCGCTTCGCCCAAGCGGCGTGTAGCCTTCTGCTTTCGGGTTCAGCAGCTTTCGATGCATACTGCTTTTCGTTTCACCATTGAGTTGACGAAAAACATTGGAAGACGAACCATCCGTATATAGAATCACATGGCATTCGTCGCCGGTATTCAAATGATTGCGAATACCTGCTCCGAATGTCAATGCTTCGTCGTCCTGATGGGGTATGAAAAATAAATTGACTGCCATCGCCGCCTGCTCCTCCGCTTCCTTATAAAATGTTGCCTTGTTTCGGCGTTTTATCGTGCACTTTGACCAGCTCCGGCCACTTTGGCTTCTCTGCCGCTGCAATGGCTTTCGATATCCTGCCAGCTGCTGAACATTTCCTCAAAGTCTTCCTCCTGTACGACTATGCCTTTTTGCACTTCAATATACTCGATATCTTGTGAGGCTTTCAGGCAGTGATACGTACCCGGCTCAATCGTTACCACATCTCCTGCCTTGACTGGAGTAATGGTTCCTTCTTTTACAAGTGTTCCTTCGCCGCTGATAATCGTCCAGACATCGGTACGGTGCATATGTTTACGGTAGCCCAGATTTTTACCTGCACCAAGACCGATACGCTTGGTCAGCACTTCTGTGCCATCATCGAACTTGGTGTAATCGAGCACTCGATACCAGCCCCAGCGGCGCTCTTCGTACATTGGACGCTGTCCGGCTTTGACCATATCCTTGACGCGCGGGCTTGCAGCTTTGTCCGATACTAAAATACCGTCCGGACTAACGGCGACAATGGCATCGGAGATTCCGATGATTGTAACCGGAATATCCAATTCATTGATTAAATGCGTATTTGAAGAGTCATCACTGAGGGTTCCTTTGCCAATTCGTTCCAGACCCATATTTTCCGTCAGCGTATTCCAAGTACCGAGATCTTTCCAGTATCCGTCGTAAGGGATGACTGCGATATGCGGCTCTTTCTCTACCACTGCATAGTCAAAGCTGATCTTCTCCAGCGATGCGTAACGCGCCAGCAGTTCTTCGTACTGAATCGGCATGCCTTCGCGCAGCAGTGTATCCATCATATAGCCCAATTTGAAAGCAAATACGCCGCAGTTCCAGAGCGCTCCCTGCTCAATCAACCGTTCTGCCTGATCTTCACTCGGTTTTTCGGTAAATCGACCAACCGTTTTATAACCGCTGCCGTCTCCTTCCGATGTCGGAACGATATAGCCGTACTTGGAAGAAGGATAAGTCGGGTTAACGCCCATCAGCGCCATCTTGGCCCCGGAATTGTGCAGTGCGCCTTCCAGATCCCGAATCCGATCGAAGAAAAGATCGTCTACATAAGGGTCAACCGGCAGAATACATACCGTTTCATCCAGGCTTACTCCTTGCGCGTATAAATACGAAGCCGCCAACGCAATTGCTGGGAATGTATCCCGGCGCTCCGGTTCGACGATAATCGGTACGCCGCCAAGCTGGTTTTGCAAAATTTCGACCTGTACCTTGCTTGTTGCGATAACGGCCGAATCGGCAAGTCCGGCTCCCTTGATCTGTCCCCAGACCCGCTGAACCATCGATTCCATTTCACCACGTTCATTTTCTAACACTTTCAGAAATTGCTTGGATCTTGCGTCGTTTGACAACGGCCATAACCGCTTACCCGAACCTCCGGACAACAGTACTAATTTCATGTTCATCCCTCCATTCTATTGATTCGAATCGATCGACTCTTCAGCTGCATACTCATGATGTTGACGGGATTAGACGATTTTAAGATTTTCTTTATGTGCCGACGCCAGATCTCCTGCCAGGCTTTCGAGCAGATACTCACGCAGTTCGTCGCCCAGTCCTTGACGTTTAAGTGCATAGTCGACATTGGCTTTCAAATAGCCAATTTTGCTGCCTACGTCGTAGAGGGTGCCTTCATAACGGAAGCTGTACATTCTGGACAGCTCAGCAAGTGTTTTCAGCGCGTCCGTCAATTGGATCTCTCCGCCAACTCCTGGTGTCTGGTGCTCCAGAATGTTCATGATTTCCGGCTCCAGAATGTAACGGCCGATCATCGCCAGGTTGGACGGTGCATCAACTTTCGGTTTTTCAACGAGATCCGTGATCAGGTTCAGGTTATCGGTCAGCTTATCACCTTTGATGACGCCGTAGCTGCTCACGTCTTTCCAAGGTACTGCTTCAACAGCGATCATATTGCCGCCTGTGCGAGCCTGTTCATCCATCATCTGCTTGAGGCAGGGAACTTCGCTGTCGATGATCATATCACCGAGCATTACGGCAAATGGCTCGTTGTGAATAAACTTGCGAGCGCACCAGATGGCGTGCCCCAGACCAAGCGGTTCTTTCTGGCGTACGCAGTGTACTTCAACCAGATTGGTCACTTCACGAACGATGCTGAGCAGCTCTTCCTTGTTCTTCTCTTCCAGATCTGCTTCCAGCTCGATATTTTTGTCGAAGTGATCTTCGATCGCTCGCTTACTGCGTCCTGTTACGATAATAATGTCTTCGATCCCCGAGGACATGGCTTCTTCCACAATATATTGAATCGTCGGTTTATCCACGATTGGAAGCATTTCTTTAGGCATAGCTTTTGTTGCAGGTAGGAATCTCGTTCCAAGGCCGGCTGCTGGGATAATCGCTTTTCTAACTCTACTCATTGTTAACGTCCTCCTTAGTGTGTGTAAGCTTATTTAACGTAATCACCGTCATTTTGCTAACTTAGTCTTACTTATAAGCCTATTCTTAACGTTTTGAAACAATTCTTTATTAAAAAGAAAAATTACGGCAAAGTAGATTAGTGCTCCAACAGCAACTTGGATAATAAAGTTTGCCTCATGCGAGAAGACGGCTACAGATAAATAATTAATGATCAGTACACCGACAACCATGATCAATCCGTAAGCAAGTCCGGGTGCCATGCTGCGAAGATACTCACGCAGACAAGGTCCGATCGTTTTCCGCATCGCGTATTGATATTGAATCACGACCATTGCGAACTGAATCAGTACGTAGGCAATGCACGTTCCCATAATCCCTCCAACATACGTACCGATCGCAAGACCCGGAACCTGGACGGACATACCCATCAGCGTATAGCGGAAGTACATATCCATCCGTCCCTTGGCCTGCAGGAGCGGTTGAATGGGAACGACTAGCGAGCGCAGGAGCATCGCTACGGCAAGTACTTGGATCAGAATAATGCTCGGCTCCCACTTGTCTCCAAATACGAATGGAACAAGTACAGGCGCCGTAACCAGCAATCCCATATAGATCGGAGCGTTCAGATAACTGACAAGGTTGACGGTCTTGATATAACCGCTTTTCAAACGTTCGAGATTGTCCTGCATCTTGGCGTAGAGAGGAAGGCTGACCGTATTGATCAACGGAGCCAATTTCAGTACCGGCATTGTGCAGAGCTGGAAAGCGAACGAATAATAACCGAGTGCCTGAGCGCTATATAAACGTCCGATAATGATATAGTCGATATTCGACATCAGCGACTGGATCACATTGGACGACATTTGATAGGCACCGAAACTCAGATAGCCTTTCAAATCTTTTGTAGCAAAATGTAGTGCGGGTCTCCATTTCTTCCAACCCTGGATAAGGAGAAGCATGGATTTGACGAAGGCATTGCCCAAATTCGACAGAACCAACGCATAAACGCCCATTCCCGCTGCCGCGCCGCCGACCGCCAGTACGAAGCCGACAAAGTAGGAAGCAATCTGAATTTTCGCGATATTATCGAATTTCAGTTCCTTGCGGAACAGCACTTCGAACTGCTGGCCGAAGGCCGGAAGCAGGCAGAGCAGCGCCATCCAACGGATTGGATTGATCAGCTCGGATTCTTGATAAAACCAGGCGACAAGCGGTGCCGAGAAAAAGATAATAACGGCGATGAAAGCTCCTGTAAACAAATTAAGTATGTACAGACTGGATAAATGATTCTTGGTTACGTCTTGACGGTGGATAATGGCGTTAGAGATTCCGGCATCGGTTAGATTGACCGCAGCTGCTACGACAACCATCGTCATGCTCATCAGTCCGTAATCGACTGGACTGAGAAGCCGGGACAATGCGACCAGCTGTAACAGCTGAATGACGATTGTAACGATGGTAGCGATACTCGACCACTTCGCCGCTTTTATCCCTTTTTTTCTTAACGAAGACATGTCGCCACTCCTTTGATTGCTTTTCTGGGTTTATCCGTTACAAGTTATCGATAAAATCCAGGAGCGTGTTTACTTTGGCATCCCAGGCATGACGCTTTGCCATATCCCGAATCGCCACACGATCCGAACCTAACGCCAGTGCTTCTTCGACCTTCTGTGGAAGATCTTCGCTGCCTTGGTAAAAATGAAGGAACTTCTCCTGACGGCGAAGCAGCTCTGGCGTTTCAGTAACGACAACCGGAAGCCCTGCAGCAGCGTACTCATACAGCTTCATAGGACTTCTTCCCGCATTGGCCGCGTGATTGCTGAGAGGCAGCAGTGCTACATGCGAATGCTGAAGATACGCCGGTACATTGGCATATTTCTTCGCTCCTAGAAAATGTACATGAGCAAACTCTGCGAAATCACGCCGGGTCTCATCGTTAACCGGTCCAATAATGACAAGACTAATGTTCGGCTTTTCTTTTGCCAGAAGCTTAAGACCTTTGAGATCGAGTCTTTCGTCTAATGCTCCTACGTAAATGGCACGTGGACCGGGAATCGATTTCAGATCGTCCGGTTCAGCCGCCGGAGCAGAAAAATGCTCGTATTCCACGCCGTTTTCCAACAGAAGCGTCGGAACTGACGGATTGTATTCATGCAGTTCGGACAGTACCGGACCTGACGTAGATACAAGACCGTCGACGACAGACATCAATGTCTGTTCCGCCGAAGCGATCGAGGCATCGCCGGTCATTTTGCTGTAGATGTCCGTCGGACGATAGATCGTCACTTTGGGCGAAACCAACTTTTCCAACCCAACGAAGCGCGGCTGGTCGATCAAGAGCAGGTCTACCGAATCCATGTTATGCTCCCGCATCACTTTTTTAATCGACGGCAGCATCCAATTTTTCTTGGTCCGCTTGAAGATCGGTCCGGCAATCTCCCAAGGCAGCATCGACATCGGAACGGAATTGACCACCGCCGAAGTATCGACACGTTTGCCCTGTAATATTTGGAAACGCGCTTGGATGTCCCTGTCTTTCCATTTAAGCAAATGGAAAGGACTAAGCGGCGTACTGACATGAATGACCGAGTGTCCCAGCTTCTCCAATTCCCTTGACAGGTGATGAGAGCCGACTACAAACGGACTGCCCATATACGTATGACTTGCAAACATAATATTCATTTCAGCTCTCTCCTTTCCGGTATCGGCAGCCAAGCCGTCAGGCCTGCGCCTTACGGCTTTCGCTCCGGGCAGCCTGACTTGCAGAGCGGCCTTCCACATGGACTTTCACTTCAGCCAGTGTTTCGTACGCACATTTCTCCCAAGAGAACTTTGCAGCCTGTGCCAACCCTTTGCTTTTCATTTCTTGTCTCAAATCCGGATCTTTCATAACGCGGGCAATCTTCTCAGCAATATCTTCCGGACGGTTCGGATCGCAGTACAGCACGGCATCTCCGCATACTTCCGGCAGCGAAGCCGTATCGGAAACAACGACCGGACATCCGCAGGCCATTGCTTCAAGGGGGGGGAATCCGAAGCCTTCATAGAAGGACGGAAATACGAAGCAAGCCGCGCTATCGTACAGCGTTCGCAGTTCGTCATCCTCGACATAACCGACATGCCGGACGTTCTCACCAAGCTCGGTATCTTCGGATTTGAAGATTTTCGGATTTGCGCCTCCGGCGATTACAAAGTCAAATCCCTGATCGCCGATCAGTTCGGCGGCCCGTACGATGGAACGAAAATTTTTGTTTGGACTTCGGCTGCTCACCGCCAGTACGAATGGTCGTTCCAAACCTTGCTTCGCCGTAAATTCTGGTGCCGTACCCGTTTGAAGAACATGCTCTTTACCGTGATAAATGACCCTAATTTTACTTTCGCGAATGCCGCAGTGACGAACAAGTTCTTCTTTCGAATTTTCCGAACAGGTTAAGATCAGCGGCGAAATACGTCCAAGCGTTCGGAACATCAGCTTATACCACAGCTTGAAGGCAGCCGAGTATGTATCAGGTACCGAATAGACGGCAGCATCATGCAATGTGACTGCCTGTTTGCGTTTCAACAGCGGAGCCGCATTACATAGATTCAGCAGAAAACCGTCTTTTGCCAACATGGGCAGCGAGAACTGTTCCCACAATTGTCCGCCAAAGCGTCCGGCTTGTCTTACTTCCATATGACGTGTACCGAGTTCGTGAATATCGCCCGTCGGTGCAAGCACGATGAACTCGTACCCGCGAACAGCCGGATCGTCCCGGGCAATCAATCGGTCTATCGTACGCAGAAGTTCGTAAGCATATCGCTGCACCCCGGTTACCGAAGCTTTCAAAAAGCGGCCATTAATGTAGATGCGCGTCTTATTCACCGGCTCCCACTCCTTTCAGCCGCCAACTGGTCAGCTTTTTGCGATTGTAATGAAGAATCAGTGTAAATGCGAGAATAATAACCCAGCACGGGAAGAAGCGTCCGCTGCCGAAATAAAAATAGCGCGGAATTTCCAATACGCCGACGAGCCAGATTGGATAAAGCATCATTCCGAACGTATGACCCTTTTTGAAATGGTTGTACAGCAGTCCTGTGAAGAAGCCGACAATTACCCAGAATATGAGTGCGCCAGTCAGACCGTAATCGTTGTACGGCTGCAGCAGCCCCGAAGGGTTATTGAATTCCGGATTGCCCATCGTCGCCAATGTATTGTTGATAAGCGCCTGCGGCTCAAAGCCGTATAGGGATTCGTAAGCATCATTCGGCACTCCCGGGAACTTCCATACAAATTCTGCGGTCGAGCTGGGAAACGGAAGCCAATGGAATCCGAGATGTTCGAAGTACAGTGTGCCCGTATTGATCGCAGTCACGTAGTAACCGAAGAATCGGGTCACGATAAATTCCCAAAAAGAAGGATAATAATTGACGTAGTAGCTCAGCCAGGAACGATAATATTCACTGACTCCAAAAAATCCGATAAGTGCAACCAAACCTATGATCGGATATACTCCCACAAAAGGTATTTTGCGGTTCATTCTGGAACGCATCGAGAAGTAGACGACAGCAGCCGGAACGATAAATTCCAAGATGGCCAGACGTTCCAAGAAGAAGATTGACCGCATCATTGTAAGCAGGAACACGGCCGCCAGCATCCATATGTAAATCTTTTTCTTGTTATAGAACAGATAGTAACCGGTCAAAATAACAAACGGGATACTGAAGTTGGTAAATGACGTAACACCCGCCACATTGTCAAAGCTTTCCTTAATCCCGTAAATGGCACCCGGTTCTCCGCTCAATACACTTATGAATAGATTAAGGCTGAAACCATTGCGAAGCATGATCAAAAACCAGACTGCATAGCCGAACATGGTAAAAGCGAACAGCAGCAATATCCACATCTTAATGAAGGAATCCTTCTTCTCCATCACTTCACCAAAAGCATTGGATGGCTTCATTCCTCGTCCTGCCAGAAGAGCGATCACACCTCCGAGTATGAAGCAGACCACCGGAAGAATTGAATAGATAATATTGGTTTCGTTAATAAATTTATTGACCCGGTAAAAGGACAGGTAGCTGCTCGACGGAATATAATAAGCGCCAATCAAAATGAATGTCATCAAAAGCGCAAAAGTCACGATCGGGTTCAGCCACCAGATCCGGATGCTTCCGTTACCGACTTTGGCTTCCCGGTTGTGTTTCATTATCTGCTCCTCCTCTCTGCCAACTTGCATGGCCTCGGATCAGTCCGAGGCCACCGAATTGCGAAATGGCGACAGGCTTTCAAGTTCCGGCCGGCCGATTGAATAATATTGGAATGTTGTTTCTGCCAATTGGTCTCTCGAATAGACATTCCGTCCGTCGATTAATACCGGCTGTTTCATTATGCCGTTCAAATGCTGCAGATCGACTTCTTTGAATTCTGCCCAGTCAGTCAACAGGCACAATGCGTCACAGCTCTCGGCCGTTTCCATAGCGGATTCACACCACTCCACATCGCCTTCGTTTGAGAAGAACTGGCGGAAGTTTGCCGTTGCAATCGGATCATAAGCTTTCACAACAGCGCCTTCTTTCAACAACGTCTTGATGATATCAAGAGCTGGTGCCTCGCGAACATCGTCCGTATTCGGCTTGAAAGCAAGTCCCCAAATGCCGATTGTCTTGCCCTGCAAATTACCGAGGGAATGATTCAGCTTGGAGATAATGTTGAAGCGCTGATCATTATTCACTTCAACTACTGATTTAAGAAGTTTGAATTCATAGTCTACGTTGCCTGCAATCTGAATCAATGCATTCGTGTCTTTCGGGAAGCAGGAACCGCCATATCCGATACCCGCTTGCAGGAACGAAGAGCCGATCCGCTTATCGTAACCCATCCCTTTTGCCACATTCGTTACATCTGCACCGACTTTCTCACAAATATTCGCAATTTCGTTTATAAACGAAATTTTGGTGGCGAGGAATGCATTTGATGCGTACTTGATCATTTCTGCGCTGCGCACTTCGGTAATCATAATTTCATCGGTTAAAGGTTTATGAAGTTCTGTCAATGTAGCCGCTGCACGTTCGCTGCTTGTCCCGATAATGATACGGTCTGGACGCAGTGTATCTTTGACCGCCGATCCTTCACGCAGAAATTCGGGAATCGATACGACATCAAAAGGATGCGGACTCAGTTGACTGACAATCGCCTTAATCTTGTCGTTTGTTCCGACCGGCACCGTACTCTTCGTTACTACGATTTTGTAGCCGTTCATTGCAAGTGCAATATCTTGGGCAACTTGCTCGACGTATTCAAGATTTGCTTCACCGCTTGGCAAGGATGGAGTACCAACGCAGATGAATACGACATCCGCTTCCTGCACCGAAGTTGTCAGATCGGAGGTGAATTTCAAATTGCCAATTCCGGTGTTTTTCTCAATCAGCTCTTGTAGACCAGGTTCATAAATCGGGACCTCGCCCTGCTTAAGACGCTCGATTTTAGCTAGATCTTTATCTACACAAGTCACTTGATTGCCGATCTCGGAAAAGCATACGCCCGATACAAGACCGACGTAGCCTGTTCCTATAAATGTAAGTTTCATAACAGCATGTCTCCTTTAATTTGAGATTCGGCTTAAAGTACCCGTGTAATCATCCGTTCAGCGCCGAAACGTCGTCCGTCCTCGTGCTGTTTGTTGTGAATATGAGTTTGCAGATTTTGCCGGAATACTTCAGGCGAGAATCTCATTGCATTTTTACGGCAGTTGGCTGGCAAAATTTTAGACTTTTCCTGTTCGAAGCGTTGTACCGCTGCTCGAATGGCCGCAGGAGATTGTTCACTGTAGAACACTCCGGTCGGTGCAATTTCATCCAACCCTTTGACTGTTTCCAAAGCTCCGCCCTTGCCGTAAGCAATAACCGGTGTGCCGCAGGCCTGCGCTTCGACCGGCGTAATACCGAAATCTTCCTCCGCTGCGAAAACAAATGCTTTGGCCCGCTGCATATGATCGACAAGTACATGGTCCGCCTGATACCCCAGAATTTGAATATTAGGCGTTTGGTGTTTTTTCACTTTTTCCATGTCCGGTCCATCACCGATAATAACGAGCTTTTTGTCAGGCATTTGCGAGAAAGCTTCCGCGATCATGTCCATTTTCTTGTAAGGAACCATACGTGAAGCCGTCAAGTAAAAGTCTTCTTTTTCCTCTTTCACCGAAAAAGCTGCCACATTTACAGGAGGATAGATGACAGATGCTTCTCTCCGATATACTTTCCAAATGCGGTTAGCAATGAACTGCGAGTTGGCCACGAAATGGTCAACGCCATTTGACGTTCGATAATCCCACATCCGGATGCGGCTGAGAATAACTTTTGCCATCGTACCTTTGATCCCTTTTTGCAAACCAGATTCTCTTAGGTACTGAGGCTGCATATCCCAGGCATAACGGATTGGCGAATGCACGTAAGAGATATGAAGTTGGTCGGGACCGGTAATGACGCCTTTTGCGACTGCATGTGAACTGGACAGGATCAAGTCGTAAGACGACAAATCGAATTGTTCGATTGCAAGCGGCATCAGCGGTAAATATTGACGATATTTTTTCTTGGCCAGCGGCATCTTTTGGATGAACGAAGTATGTACGTTCTTCCCCCGTAAAAACCCTCGGTCCTTCTCCGGCATGAAATCGACCAAACTATAGATTTCAGCTTCCGGGAAGATCAGAATCATTTGTTCCAGTACCTTCTCCGATCCAGCGTAACTGGTCAACCAATCATGAACGATTGCAACTTTCATTCGGATTCATCCTTTCCCTCTGTTTATAAAGTCTGTCCCGTTACTCCTCGATCTTTCGCTCAAGCGCACTTAAGATTAATAGGCGCCTTTTTTGAGCAGGACACTGACAACAGTCGCAAAAAGAATCCGAATGTCCAGCCAGATGGTGCGGTGGTAGACGTAATACAGTTCAAGATCGACACGTTCGGGATAACCGACATCACTGCGACCGCTAACCTGCCAATATCCGGTTACACCAGGTTTTACCGACAGCAGATCGTCTTTGCGATCTTTGTACTCTTTCAACTCTTGTGCTACGATCGGGCGTGGACCTACCAGGCTCATTTCTCCTTTGAGGACGTTAAGCAGCTGTGGCAGTTCATCAAGGCTTGTTTTGCGAAGGAAACGGCCAATTGACGTAATACGTGGATCTTCGTTTTGTTCGAGTTTGTAGTTATTGGCGACATATTTCTCATACAATGCTTTGTCTTCTTTTAATCGCTGTTCGGCATTTGTCGCCATTGAACGGAATTTGTAGATGCTGAACATATTCGAATTTCTGCCAAATCTTTTTTGTTTGAAAAAGATTGGACCTTTTGGATCTTCAATCTTAATCAGTATGGCCAAAACCAAAAATACTGGAGACAAGAGAATCAGTCCGATCAGAGAAGCCACCATATCCATACTCCGCTTGGTTGTATTGAATACGATTCCCCGATTCCAGGTTAGATTTCTAAATGCACCTTCGTTATACTTTGTTGCTTCGGCATCGTTATTGACTACACTCATGATTTCCCCTCCAATTATCTAGGATGTCTAAGAATGTCGAGAGCCGGCAGTCGTCACGTTACGCCTTGTTCAACACTACGCCCAAGATATGAGCATTGACATGTTCCATTCTTTTTTTAACTCTTTTAAGTTCCTGTTTGGTTACTTTGCCTTGATTGGCAACGAGTACAACTCCATTTGACATCGTGCCAAGAATTTGAGCATCCGACACTTTCAATGCCGCCGGCGAATCGATCACAACAACATCATAGTAAGCGGACACCTCTTGCAAAAGTTCCTGCATGCGATCAGAACCAAGAATTTCTGAAGGATTCGGCGGAATCGCCCCTGATGTAAGGACCGTCAAATTCGGGATAATTGTTGCAGAAACGGCCGCTTCAATACCGCATTGACCGCTCAGTACATCACTTAGCCCACGTTTGCTTGACCCCGGAAACACACGCTGCAGTGAAGGGTTACGCAGATTTCCATCAATCAACAGTACTTTCTTGCTCTCCTGTGCATAAGAAACGGCCAGGTTGGTTGCAGTCGTCGTCTTGCCTTCATTGCTGCCCGCCGAGGTTACCAGCAGGATTTTTGAAGAGCGGCCCGTTGCGGAGAAACGAATATTAGTCCGCAGCGTACGATATGACTCCGACGCACTTGAATTTTTGTTAGCCACTAAATACGGACTGTTGCTTATAGCTCTACTCATTGACATATCACCTTCCTCTATTGAATTTAATTTTGCCAAAAGATTATAAAATGTGTTGAGCTTCGCCTAATAAAGGAATCCTCGAATTCAATTCGGTTCGTTTACCGACAACCTTTTTGGCAATCACCATTTTGTACAGCTCCTCAATCTTGCGAGTTTGCTCGTACAGATCGAACTGCCGCACTACTCGTTCCCGACCATGTTCGTGGAATGATCGCCACAATTCAGGTTCCGACAGCAGCCGATCAATGTAAGATCCAAGCTGCTTCCAATCGCGCTCATTTGCAAGATAGCCGTTCTTCCCGTGTTCTACTGCTTCAGGAATTCCACCGGTTGCAAAGCTGGCAACAGGCAATCCCATTGCCGCCGCTTCAAGAAACACCATGCCCAATCCTTCTTCGGCTCCATTTTCGGCTCTGATACTCGGAACGCTGAATACACGCGCTTTGTTCATCCATTCCCGCACAACATTAGGAGGCTGGGTACCGAGAAACCGGTAACGCTTCAGCTGCGAAGCCGCCATTTGTTCTAACTCTCCATGCAGTGGACCATCTCCGATAATGACCAGCTCTGTTTCAGGATGATTCTCCTGAACTTTGGCCATGGCACGAATCAGATACGCACACCCTTTCACTTCGACAAGCCGCCCTACAAACAAAACCGTATTTTTCCGATTAATCGATTCATCCGGAACAAAAGTTTCCAAATTGATTCCGATATAATGCCGGACGATTTTGTTAGGTGGATAACCTTGGCTGATCAGCTTGCCGCGAATGAAATCAGATACTGCGATGAAAAGGGCGCCTTTCTTCTGCAGCCTCGGACGCTGTTTCAGATAATTTCGGTGAGTATAATACGACTTTCTTGCATACTCATCTTTGGTTGTTGCGTCATAACCGTGAAATGTGACAATCAACGGAATATCCAGCTTTTCCGCAATCGGCATAGCCAGACAACCTTCCGGGCCAAAATGAGCATGAATCAATTTGGGTTGAATTTCTTTGAGACGTCGAGTCAAACTGCGGCTCGGCCCCATCAATTTAAATTCAAGCTCTTTTCTTCGGCCCGATACGCCCCCCGTATTGATAATGATCTGCTTATCAGCTTCAATCTGCAGTCCGGGTACGAGGCGAGAGCCCATAAAATAAGAATGGAAAGACTCAAAACGTTCAGCCTGACTTTTAATAAAGGTCTCGGACGGCGGCAAAATCTGATCTCGATAGATGAGAACAGGAATTTCAGGTTGAATGATTTTCATGGTTGGCATGATTGACCTCGATTATCTCTGCTCGTTGGCAGGACGGAATACGGTGGTTTCTTCCTGCTGTTCTGAAGAATGAGTTTGCTGGTTTTTCAAATCGCTTTTCGCAATCCGATCGACTTTTGCAAGAACCGGAAATCCGGTAGCATGCTCAACGTCAAATTCACTTTTTACAGAGTCGTCTAGATATTCAAGAAGGAATATGATTCCCAATCCAAGGAGTAATCCGACGATAATACTCATAATGAGCACCATTTGTCGATGATCGTTAACAGGAGCCGGAGACAGATTAGGATCCGCTGCATTTAACACACTGACGTTGCTAACTTGCATAATTTCAGGAATTTGGTCGATAAATGCATTTCCTGTCGAACTGACAATCGTTACCGCCTTTTCGTAAGACGAGTCTTCAACAGCTACATTAAAAATTTGTGTATTTTGTGTCGAATCAACCATAAGTTTATTGCTGATTTGCGATGAAGTCATGTTCAGTTCCGGATGACGTTCGACGACCTGTTTCGTAATTGCATCGGAAGTAATGATTTTCTTGTACGTATTAATAAGTTTTAAATTCGCTTCGATCGAGTTGGAATCGACCTGAGCTTGTCCGGCTCCATTGACTGTAGGCTCATTGACAATCAGATCGATTGAAGCCCGATACATCGGCTGATACCTAGTGTTATAAGCGAATGCGGCACCAGCACATATCAGCGCGATTAAGGCTACTACCCACCATCTTCTTTTAATTACGCCTAAATATTCTTTCAACTCCATGCACGATCCCTCCGTCTTTGTAAATGGTTGGCAGCCAAAGCGGCCATAATCTAACGAGCATCAGGCGAAAGAGACCCTGCTGCAAAATAACATGCGATGAAAGTAAATTAATGATAAATTCATGCCGTTTTTTGTAAATTCTTTGTAAGAAATTTGCATTTTTCAAAAGAATAAATACAAAATTCGAACCTTCGTCGTTTGTACGACGATATTTGGGTTCGCTGCGAGAGACCAACCTATTCAATATTTTCTTTACTAACCCTTCGATTATGTAGTCTACTCAAGTCGTCATGTTCAACTCCCTTCCGGATTTGATACAGCGGACGTATTGAAAAGAGAAGGCTTAACGTACTAAATGCAAAACCTTATATGTCTCTATTTTCTTTTACTCTTTATTCCCTCCTGTCTTTCAACCCTGTCCAATCGGCCAGATCGATCATTTAAATACGAGCGGATTTACTTTTTTTGATCACTGTTAACAAAAATTCATAAACCCTCTTTCAATACTTTCGCTTGCTTGCCATCTCTTAGGGTGAGCGTTTGCGATGCCTAGTTTATAAACTCCACCTTTTCAATTGAATCAACTATATTATCCTCAGTGCTTTTTAGGTACGAATGTCCTATGAATTTTCCGCAAGCAAGCAGACTAATATACCTATTTTAAGTTAGTCAGCGAGCTAAACACACAAAAAGGAGACAGAAATTATAATCTGTCTCCTTTTTGTGTAACTAAAATCCTATATTGCCTTCAGAATGAATATTCCCATTTTTGAAGTTGGTTGAAGGTCCTTTATTGTTTTCTAACTTATTGCCATTGAAGTAAACATTACCGATCTCTCCATTGCCCCAGACACCAATGCCTCCATGTACAGAATCCATAATCATATTTCCGTTAAATTCAACTTCGTCAAGGTTCCCTTGAGAAGCATAAACCAAAATATTTGGATGATCACTTGTCAAGCGGGTACCTGTATGCCGAATTATATTTTCATTTACGATTATATTTTTAACGTTCCGTGTTCCCCATTCTTTTTCTACGGAGATATAGATGCCAGCCATTTCTGTATCGCGAATGCGATTGTTCTCAATTGTGACATCTTCTCCTCCTACCACCGATATGCCCCTTGCTTTTGAATTATAACCTACATCATTATTCCTGATCATAATGTCTCGGGTAACTTGCGAATTTTCTTCGTAGCTGACGACCGCTATGGTATCATCTCCTACTGCACGAACGTCATTGTCTTCAATGATGATGTTTGTACTGCCATTTGTAATATGTATCCCATCGGCTCCTGTATCTTGAACACTATTGCCGATAACTTTTCCTTCAGAGGACTCATAGCCTATAAAAATGCCAGCTGTACTTGCTTTTTCAATCCGTAAACTTTGAATAGTAAAATTGGTTGCACTGCGGACAGTAATGCTATTTTTATCATTTGCGCCATTGCCGCGTTCAACTGTTTTTTCATACACATGAGCAAAGCCGCTAAGAACAGCTCCATCCCCTTCAACATCGATAGAACCATTTTCCGGATTTGTAGAAGTTAAAATTGCCTCATCTGCACCATCTCCCAGCAGCTGTACTCCATTTACAGTCAAAATACCGCTTAAACGATAATTGCCTGGTGGAATATATACAGCTTTACTTTCTTCCGCCGCTCGATCAAGAGTCGATTGGATAGCAGCCAAATCATCCGATTCATCGTTTGGCGTTGCACCTTCGTCCACAATAGATAATGCATCTTCTGGAACTTTGATTGGCGGTACGGTTTGCTTTACTTCAACGGGCTCCTCTTCGATAGCTGCTTCTTTTTTTGTGAACATATCACTCCTCCATAATGCCAAGGCTGCCACTACAACCAGCACCAAGGCGAAAACGATCCACCATAATTTTTTGTTGGACTTGCTTCTCATAGGTTTCTCCTCCACTTTCTTATCTCTTTGTCTCTTATTTTCCCATCCAAGCATATAACGTTTTGATCTCTCCGTTCAAGCAGACCCTTTCCAAGTACGATCGTATTTTTTACCACTTTTGTGTTTCAGAATGCTAAAATACGGTTAAGCACGATTAGTGATATATAAACAGCTTAGTTCGTCTTTAAGCATGGTTAACAGCCAATATAAAATAAGCGGATGCCGGCTGCGCCGATATCCGCTTCTCTCTTGTATGCTCCGAGTGACAATTATCTTTTAAAATCCCACGTTTTGATTCAACTTAATCTTCCCGTTTTTAAAAGTTGTAGGTGCCCCAATTCGATTAATTAACGTATTCTTGGTGAAAGTAATGGTTCTGATCGTACCTTTTCCCCATACTCCGATTCCTCGGTGAGCTCCGTTTTTGATCGTATTGTTACTGAAAACAACGTTGTCCACGATCCCCTGTGAAGCATATACCAATACATTTGGATGATTCTGAGGTTTTGCAATTCCCGTATAATTAATCATGTTATTCGATACTGTAACTCTATCGACATTCTGCGTGTTATAAGAAGCTTCAACAGCAATATAGATCCCTGCCATATTCGTTTCTTGAACGGAGTTATCGGATATTGTGATGTCATTTCCACCAACTATCGCAATTCCGCGAGCTTTCGAACCGTAGCCTACGTTATTTTTACGAATAACAATGTGGTTGGCGGCTTGAGCATCGTTGTCGATATAGCTTACAACCGCAATTGTGTCGTCTCCCGCTTTTCGCACAGTGTTGTTCTCAATCGTAATATAACTGCTTCCGCCTGTAACATGAATGCCGTCCGCCCCGGTAGAATCCAGTACATTATCGCTTATTGTACCTTTTGTTGAACCATACGTGACCATGATTCCTGCTGTACTGGATTTACTGATATAAACATCGTTGATTTTAAAGTTTTTTGCGCCTCGCACAGTGATACTATTTTTTTCGTTTGCTCCGTTTCCACGAGGAACCGTCGTTTGATAGACGTGCTTGATCCCGCTGAGTTCGACACCATTTCCTTTGAGATCAATCGACCCCCGTTTAGGATTCGTCGAAGTCAACGTCGTCAAAAATTTCCCGGCACCCTGCAGCTTAACTCCATCAATCGTTAAAATATCACTAATCCTATAGTTTCCTGCAGGTACATAGACTGGCTTACCCGTAGATTTTGCCGCATCAACAGCTGCTACAAATGCTGGATAATCATCTTTCGTATCGTTCGGTAGCGCGCCATAATCCAATACAGAGATTACGGAAGGATTTTGACTTTTTGCGGCTGCCGCTGCTTTCGATGTTGAACCAACGGAGACCGATGTTTTTGCCAAAGTACCTACATAGGCAATATCAGGTTCCCACATGGTATGATCATGATTCGAATTCCCGGATTTGTTGACGACAAAAGTTATCTCTGTTCCAGGTTCCACCGCAATCTTGGAAACTCCAGAGGGAGTAACTGCAGTTGTTGTAGTCATTGTTGAGCTCCAAAGCTTTACCCCATCTTTTCGAATACTTGCCACAACTCCGTCGCCTTCAGCGCTTCCTTTACGCACGACTCCTGAAATAGATATCACGCCTTTTCCAGGAGAAATCCATTTGCGGACCGCATCAAAGTTCTGACCGGGATGGAGTGCAGAAGCCGAGACCCAAGGGTAACCGTTTGGTGCTGTCCAACGCTTGCTTTTTGCTTCGTAAACGAGATCCAAATAAGCGGTGCCGGATAATTTTTCATAATACCACTGATTTTCTCCCTGTTTAGTGGTACTGAATCCTTTTGAAGCTGAATAAGTTTGAGTCATTTCACCCGCCTGAGCAGCTTTTGATCCGCCAAGCAGATTCTCTCCGACTCCCAACGACAAGGTCAAAAGAACAGCTAAAACTTTATACTTCTTCAAAATGTGCCTCCTTAAATGATCAAATTTCTCTTTGAAGATCAATGTCTAAGGCATTGAACCAAAACAAGCCTACACTTTATTATCAAATCTTTTATCTTTTTTATGTATTCAACTTACGTCATTCAAGGGCTTTTTCATAAAGTTCAACTTTTATATCGGTTAGTTCAAGCGGATTAGTTAGACCTAATTGAAATTTTCCTGAAAATTCCCAAGAAAAATCTAATCGGCTCACAAATCATGTTGTTTTTTGGGAGTTCTGAATGTAATTATTGCATAAGAAAAAGAGCCTCTACCGTGTATACGGTAAAGGCTCTTTTTCATCGGCTTGGCAGCTTCCTACTCTCCCAGGACCCTGCGGTCCAAGTACCATCGGCGTTAGAGGGCTTAACGGTCGTGTTCGAGATGGGAACGTGTGGAACCCCTCTGCCATCACCACCAAACC
>NZ_KB899288.1 GCF_000378145.1 Saccharibacillus kuerlensis DSM 22868
TGCAAAGCCGCTTCAGCCAAAAACAGAAACAAATCGTAACCGGTGAACTTCCGGGCCACATCGACATAGCCGATTTCCGCGAGCAACTCTTCGATTTGCTCGCGGGGAAATACAGTTTGCAGAACACTCGAGAATGTCGTAGACTTTGTCATGAGGTCGCCTCGTTTCGATGTTTGTAGGGGTACAAACAGCTTAACAAACAGGCGTCCTTTTTGCTATTTTTTGGTTAATCAACAGGCCTAGCATAACAGCACTTATTTTTTGACGTCCTGAATATTTGCATTTATTTCTTAACGCCCTGCAGATCGTACTTATTCCCTGGCGCCAGCATTTCTGTACATATCGCATCGCTCGCCTTTTAAAGCCTTCCACATTCCCTTGTTCATTCTGGATTTTGGTTGTACAGTATGAACATCAACAGCCATGGGAGGTTGCAGAGTGCTTTTCGGGAAATTAAAAGGGAGCGGGGGCCGAGCCAGTCTTCAAACCAAATTTCTGCTGGCGTTTGCGGTGCTGCTGCTGATCGTACTGGGCATTTTTGCGGTCTATGTGAATCAAATGGTGGTTCGGCCGCTTCGGGACAGAACGGAAAACGAAATGCGGCAGACTGCAGCGAAAATCAGCGATCAGCTCAATCTATACGTCGATAGTCAGAATCAGCTTTCGCAGCGTATTTTATCAAGCCAGGATATTTTTACGTTAATGCCGTCCGGCGACTACTCGCGTTTGAGTGTAGAAGGACTGAGCCGAAGCCGCAAGCTGAGAGAAATTATGTTCCAGTCGATTGGGCCCAGCATGAATATTGAAGATGTGGCAATCTATGATCTGCGCGGCGCTCTGCTCACGACTTTTATCAGTGCTGCGGGCAATCCGTCGTCACTGCTGCCTTTTTTGGAAGAAAGCGAACAAAATACAAGTTGGATCGAAAACGGTTACGCTCTGTACCGGACAAGTCCGGATCGAGTCTTTTTCGTTCGATCGATCATCAATCAGAATGGCAAAATCTTCGGCTATATGGCCATTCAGCTGCAGCAGGACATGTTAGACCGTTCCGCTTCCGTTGTCAGTTCGGGCAGTGAAGTGTACGTGCTCGACCCGGACCGGCAGCCCATCTACGCATCGGGAAATCTGAAAAGTGCAGACCTTGCGGGCTTCTCCATGCCGACTTCTGAAAAGGACTCGAGCGGCGTTTATCTCGACAGCCAGGGCGATTATGTCGCTTATTACCGATCGAACGAAACAGGATGGACGACCTACACCATAACGCCGAAAAAGGTAGTGCTCGGTCCGGTCAATTCGGTCACGAACGTCTCCATGCTGCTGATTGCTTCGCTTCTTCTCTTTTCCGCCGCCTATATTTACTTCTCCGCCCGCAACTTTCTGCTGCCGATTCGCAGATTGCGAAGCCAGATTCTGCACATCAATTACAGCAATATGGACACTCGGGTCGTGACCCCGTCGTCGAACAACGAACTGCTGCTGCTGAACGAAGCATTTCAAGGACTGCTGGATCGGCTTCAGGTATCGATCGAGCGGGAAAAGCTGGCTGTGCATGAAGAAGCGGTTGCCCGAAACTCGGCACTGCAGGCGCAGATCGCACCACATTTTATTCATAATACCCTGTATCTGATCAGCATTGCCGCACAGGAAGGGAAAAATGCGGTCGTATCGGAAATGTGCAAAAATCTCTCGGACAGTCTGCGCTATATTGTGTCTTCGCCGTATCAGCATGTCAGTCTGACGCAAGAGCTGGAGCACACCAAGCATTATTTGACGCTGCTGCAGCATAATTACGAGGACGATCTGGAATGGACGATAGACGAGGATCGGGCGTTCGACAGTATTCGGCTGCCGCGCCTTGTCATTCAGCCTTTTGTGGAAAACTGTATTGAACACGCATTCAAGCAGGCGGATACGCCGTGGCGAATTGAAATCCGGGTGAAGCTGTACAACGGACTGTGGGCGCTGGAAATTCGGGACAATGGAGACGGATTCGATTCGGATACGATTGCTGCTGTATTGGGCCGTATTCGTACAGCTGAAGTTACGGAAAAAGAGGAGTATAAAGATTCGGCTAACGACAAAACAAATGCAATAGATGCAATAGATATAGTAGATGCAATAGATGGAGTAGACGAAATAAGCGGAATAGACGATAGAAACGGAAGCCGCAGCGAATCTGCAAAAGAAAGCGAAACGGGAATCGGTGGCATGGGTATTGTCAATACGGTCAGACGTTTGCAGCTCATGTACAAAAACCGGCTGTTTTTCAATATGTACAACCATAACGACGACGGTGGGGGAGCGGCTATTCAAATTATCGGGTCGCTAACGGAGGACTTTTATTGAGTCGAACAAGAGAAACAAGAGAAACAAGAGAAACAAGACAGTTTAGCCAACTAAGTCCCACGATATGTATTGACAGTTGATCGACCGCTTGGAGTAGGGGAGTCTGTGTTCGAATGGAACAAGAAAGGAGACGACGGCATGTACAACATTCTGATCGCGGAGGACAGCAAGCCGATCCTGCGCAATATCCAGTCGTTGATTCAATCGGCCAATCTTCCGGTGAAGGTTACGGCTGCTGCGTCCAACGGCGTAGAGGCGCTTGTGCATCTGCGGGAGCAGCACATCGATATCCTGCTGACGGACATTCGCATGCCAAAGCTGGATGGCTTGGGACTGATCGAAGAAGCCAAGCATTTGAACCCTCGGCTGCAAACCGTGCTGATCAGCGGCTACAGCGACTTCGAATATGCGCGCCGGGCGTTGAATCTGCAGGCATTCGACTACCTGCTCAAGCCCGTGGAGCAGGAACAGCTGACGGAAGTGCTGACCCGTCTGCTGGAACAGCTGCGTCTGCAGGAGGAGAGCGACCGGAGGCTGCTGGAAGGCGTTGTCGCGCCGGAACTGCTGGCGCATATGACGCTGGACGCCGAGCTGCTGACCGGCGAGCATGCGCTTCTGCTGCTGCGCCGCCGGCCGTTCTCGCCGCAGTCTGACGGATGGACGCCGTCAGACGTACAGGCCGCGCTTGCTCCGGCCTGCGGCGCTTTGCGCTGCCGGGTGCTGCCAACGCTGCACCCGCAGGGACTCCTCGCGTTCGCGGACGCGAGGGTGCTGACCGCCCACGCTTCGCCGGAGGCGTGGGCGGGCGCGGCGCGCAGCGCGCTTGCGGAGCGCGGCATTCATGCTGCCGCGCTGGGCTGTCCGCAGCCGGTGGAGCTGCGGGATCTTGCCGGCTTGTACAGCCGGCTGGAACGCGCCATGCGCGAGCGGCTGACCGTGTCGGGCAGCCTGGAGCCCTGCGCCGGCGAGCCGGAGGACGGCAGGCCGCGCTGCGGCGAAGCCGAGAAGCTGGCGGCGCAGGCGCAGCTCGCGGAGCTGCTCGCCCAGCGGCAGAAGGAGCGATTCCTTCTGCTGCTGCGGCAGAAACTGCCGCTGTGGCTGAGCGGCGGCGCGAAGCTCGCCGAATTGGAACGGCTGGTCCGTTTTCTGGCGGAGGAGTTCGGTGCTGCGGTGCTGCCGGATGGCGGCGATTACGCCGACCCATCCAACAGCCTAGGCAGCTCAAACAATCGGGACAATCTGCATAACCTGAACAACCCAAACAATTCGGCCAGCGCGTTGGACACGGAGCTCCATAGTCTGTTCGCCGTGCCCAGTCCGGAAGCTTTTGCCGAGGTGCTTCACGATTGGTGTGCCGCCAGATTCGATCCGCTGCAGGAATCGGGCCGAAGAGGGGGCGAGGAGTTGTTTGAGCAGCTCGATCGCTATTTGCGGCAAAATCTGTACGCTCAGCTCTCCATGCCGGATGCGGCGCAGCAGTTTCATGTCAGCCCGTCGTACATCAGTCGGATTGTAAAACGGTATACGGGGCGCACATTTGTCCATCATTATATGGATCTGAAGATCTGCGAAGCACGGCGGCTGCTGGCTTCCGATCCCGACGTGAGGGTCAAGCATATCGCGGAAGCGCTTGGTTTCGGCGATCCGCATTATTTTTCCAAAGTGTTCAAGGAATACGCCGGATGCAGTCCGTCGGAGTATCGGGACACGTTGGCGATCGAATCTGAACGTATATAAAAGCACATGAAAGTAGATAAAATGCATATAAAAGTCATATAAAAAGCACACAAATTATAGTGAAATCATCGCTGCTTCCAGCTGCGGCAGCTCCTACCGAAAAGGGTAATAAGCAGGAGAGAAAGCATATGCCGCAGAAGCTTGTGCTGTAGGAACTATACTGAGCCGGGCTTTTTCCTAAAAAAGACAAAGGAGCCTTTCCATGACCCTTTCGATCAACGCCCCAAATCATCCGCTAAATCTGCTGGGCAATGAGCCGGATTCCGAAGAATCGACAGATGTGGACTTGGCTTTTTTTCTGGTGCGCAAACAGAAAGAGGCAGACCGGTATTACCGGGCCAAAGCGTTCTCGATTTCGGAAGAGCTGAGTCACTGGCTGAAGCGGCAGCTGATCAAGGAAATCCGGGCGATGCAGATCAAGGAAGATGACGGATCGCGGCGCTTTGTCGTCAGCGAATATCATCTTGAAGTTCAGAAGCACGGCCGGTTGGCGAAACTGACTCTGGGCGAGGAAATCGGTTTGCCATATGAGCGCAAGAATGCCCTTCTCGGTGCTCTGGCCAATCCGGATGGTCTGCTTGACGTGCAGGAGACGGACTTTCAGGTGATACAAGCGGATGTTGACGGAGAGCGTTTGTATTTCTTTTTCTACCGCAAACCTAAGCAGAGCGCATCACGAAAAAAGTGGGCGCTCGGACGCTCCGGCGAATTGGACTTTGCTTCCGACGAATTGATCGAATTGGGCGGAAAGATCGACTTTATGCTGGTGGGGGATGAGCTGTACATTTCCAACCTGCTTTCTTTTGAAAATGTGTTCGATTACCGCGATCATATTGTCAGCGCCAGAGATCGGAATCTGGAGACTATTACAAATATGCCCTTTTTCGCGATCGACGAGTTGGACAAAGAACGATTCAAAAGGGACTGCAGCGCCATTTTCCATACTCGGACGTTGGCACAATTGGGAGCGGAACAGCTGGAGACATTGGAAGAAAACTTTAAAGATCGCTGCAGCGAGCTCCGACAAATTCGCAATGGTGTTCCATCGAGTGCCGAGCGGGCAGAAGAATATCGCCGTACCTATGCACCCCTCTG
Source organism: Saccharibacillus kuerlensis DSM 22868 (assembly GCF_000378145.1). GTDB lineage: Bacteria > Bacillota > Bacilli > Paenibacillales > Paenibacillaceae > Saccharibacillus > Saccharibacillus kuerlensis. The sequence goes on from NZ_KB899288.1 coordinate 5,182, forward strand.
GGAGCTGTACGATTTTCTCGATCTGGATCACGAAGTGATTATGTATCCCGAAGGCAGTCGGCCGACCGCTCTGCTGCACTTTTTTGCGGACAAGATCGTACAGTCGTTCCTGACGAAAGAGTTCGGCTTGGCCGATTCCATCGATAGTGCCGGAGATCGACAGGAAGATAACGCCTAGAGAGGAGAATCCGGACCATGTGGAGCAAAAAAGAACCGATCATCCTCTGGACGACCGCTTACGCACCGCTGTTCATGCTGATGATCGGCGGTTTTTTGTATCGGAACAATCTGCTTCCGGCGTGGCTTGGGCGAGAATCCCTAAATGGGCTTCTTGGTGGCCGAATGTGGATTGCGGAAGTTGTTTTCCTGCTGGTTGTGCTGGGAGCTTCGCTGCTGCTGTACCGTCTGGTCATCGTCTGGCTGCTGCGTGATACGGAGAAAAAGGTGGTTTCGCAGCGCGGTGGACGGATGTATGCGGTGCGGCGTTTCGAAAAACTGCCGGCGAGCGACTATACTTTCTTCCTCATGACGCTGCTGCTTCCTCGGTTGGCACTCGACTATTCGTCCATCACCAACTTTGCCGTGTCGCTGCTGATGATCGTGTTCATTATCGCCGTGTTCGTAAAAACGGATACGATTGCCACCTGCCCGCTGTTTTTCGTGTCGGGATTTCAGGTGTTCAAAGGAACAATCTCGGCATACAGCCTCGAAGAGGAAGCGGCGGACAAAGGGCTGCGGCAGGAAGTTGTGATGCTGGTGAGGGAGAAGGATCTGGATCTTGGAGCGAAATATAGAGGCGAGCCGCTGACAGGGAAGATGTATGTGATCAGTCGCAGTAATAAGGAAAACTGACAGGTGCTAAATGGATAGAAATAGGGACTACCTTGCAATTTGATTCAATTTTGATGATTTTAATTCAATGAAGTGTTTATCCGATCGATATTCCGGTTACTCCAACTTATGGAGGTGATACGGATGTCCCATGAACATGACAGCAAGCAATCTTCAGCCAAGATGTCTACTCTGGCTTCCAAGGTACTGCAGGATAACTCTGCTGACCAAAAGGAAAAGTCGCTGGCGGGATCGGTATTGTCTCAGTCCGAGGCCCATCATGAAGACTCGTCTGATAAGGATCAAGAAGACAAGTAAACATAGAGAATTCGTTTTGTATAAAAAGCTGCAATCCCTAAAAACGAAAAAAGCTCCCGTAAATTCCTGAGTTCGCTCGAAGCGAAACCGGAATACGGGAGCTTTTTAAATAATCGCATTAAGGCTCTAAGTTACCTTGCCTTAATGCATCATGCATTAAGGTAGTCTGCTTAACGATCAGTTACATAGGAATGACCCTATTCCTTACTTGGAAAAGTCCATCACATCCAGCGCTCGTCCCAGCATTGCCGCACTCTCGGCACGGGTTGCATGGCGATCCGGCAGGAAGCGGCCGATGGAATCACCCTGTACTAATCCGAGACTGCCCAGCAAATTGACGGACTCCGCAGACCAGGCCGGAATACGATCTGTGTCCGTGAAGGCTGCGGACGAAGTACCGGACTGACTGTAGCCGGCGAAGTTCAGGGCGCGTGCTACCATAGCTGCCATCTCCTGACGTGTCACTTGGGCGTTGGGACGGAAAGTGCCGTCCGTGTATCCGCCAATGAGACCGGCTTCTGCCGCTGCACTTACCGAACCGGCATACCAGCCCGAAGCTTGAACGTCTTCATAGGCAGCTGGAGCGGAGACGGAAGTCGTAAGTCCCAGCATACGAACCAGCATGGCAGTGAACTCGGCGCGGGTAACGGCTGTACCTGGACTGAATTTGCTGCTGCTTACACCGTCTACGATGCCTTTGGCAGCCAGAGCGGTGATTTCGGCGTTGGCCCAATGGGCTTTCGTATCGGTAAAGGACTTGTTCTGCTGCGCTGCAACATAGGTGCTGTTGGTGCGGCTGTAGACAATCAATTCACTGCCGTTTCGTTTGAACGGAACCGGAGACAGGGTCATCGTTCCGTTAGCCGCCGTTTCGAGTCTCAGTACGGCTGTAGATCCGGTCGCTGCGCCGGACAGCGGAATCGTACGTTTTACGTACGTATCGAACTTCCGCAGTTCGCGGCTTGTACCGGAAGCATCGACCAGTGCAAGCTCAAAGTCGACAGCCTGCAGGGCGTTCCAGCCAAGCGTCTCCACCTGGCTCAGCGCCTGAGAGTTGCTCGAGATCGTGACTTGAAGGCCACTTGTTCCTGCAGCGTTTGCGGCAGCAGGCAGTCCGAGCTTATTAAGCGGTACGCTGTAACCGCCGTTCGGCGTCTCGATCGACAGCACTCGGACCCCTCCGGATACTGCGGTGCGGAGTGCTTCCGGAGTCAAGGACATCTGCATGCGATCGGCATTTTCTCCGCTGCCAAGAGACAGTCTGAGACTAAGCATATCGGTACCGCTTGTTTGCAGAGCTTGACGAATAGCATTTGCTTCAAGCTGGGCTTCGGCAACTCGGATTCCACCGTTTACGACAACGGCAGGAGTCATTTCGATCCGTCCCGCTGTGCCGGTTGGAGTGCCCGGTACGGTGCCTTGGTTTCCTGGAACGGTGCCTGGAACTTGACCGGAAGACGTTCCGCCTGCAGAAGGTGCCGATCCGCTGTTACCGCCACCGGAAACCGGAGGAGTCTGTGCAGGCGGTGTAGTCGGAGTTCCTGAGCCGGGAGAGCCCGAGCCAGGGTTTCCAGGATTACCTGGTTGTTCCGTTCCTGGTGTTCCGGGAGGCGTCTTAAGGCTCAGATCCAGCTGCACGAGCAGCGGATCATGGTCGCTGACCCGGCCGCTGCCATCCATGAAGTCGGCGTTGATATGCACAATATCCAGCTTCGCCGCATTCGTCAGATTGCGTCCGACAAGAATATGGTCAAGGGTCTGCGAATTGCCTTCATAGACATAGGAGTATCGTTCGTTCTCCGGCAGCTCGTCGACCAAGTTGATCAGCTCTTTGCCGCGTAAAATGCTCAGTGCGTTGGAGAACTGGAAATCGTTCAGGTCGCCCAATACAACAACATTGGCGTCCGGATCGTTCGTCTGAATCTGCTGTACAAATCCATTGACGACAGCGGCAATCTTGGCACGCTGAACTTCGCTTTTCAGTTCAAATGGTTGAATACCGCCGAACGGAGCGCCGTCTCCCAGCTTGGAATTGAAATGGTTGCCGATGACGACCACTTTCTCCCCTTTGAATTCAAACTCGGCAGCGAGCGGTTTTCTCGAACTTCTGAAAATCTCGTTCTGCGGTTCGATGCGGCCCGGATTGAGGGTCAGACCGTTTTCGTCATAGCTGACGGCATCCGTGCTTTCGCCTTTAGGTTTTTCCGTCAGGGTTACCCGCTCAGGATTGTACAGATAGCCGACACGGATATTGCCGCCCGGAGAACCGCCGTCCCGGTTATTTTCCGGTTCGATGTCCGTAAATTTGTACGAAGGACCGCCCGCATCTTCGATCGCTTTGATCAGCACGCCGTAGCTTGCAGAAGCATCAGTTACGCCGTCGTCGATCGTGCCGCTGCCATCCTGCACTTCGAGCAGAGCGAGGATGTCCGGCGACTGCAGGTTGTGTACAATCGCTTCACCGATCTCGCCGATCCGCTTGCCGGCAGTCGGGCTGAAGTTTTCCAAGTTGAAAGAAGCAATATTCAGCTTGTCTTCTTCCGGAGTCAGATGAGTAACGGCACGTTCCAGATCACCCGGGACAACAGCCGGAAGCTCTTCTGGCAGGATTTTGTAGTTGCTGAAGTTGTAGCTCATCACGCCGATTACCGGTTCTGCAAAATGATCGCCGGTCTTCACCATTTCTTTCGGCTTTTTATCGATCAACAGACGCTGCGGATTAAGACCTCTCTCGGTCAGCAGCAGACCGCCGGCAGGCGTTCTTACTTCATCCGCATCCGGCCCGTTGTCTACCAATACCGGCAGTTCATAAGAATAAGGTCCGATAATTTCGGCATCGTTCAACTGAATACGCATGCTCTCCAGACTTTCGAAAAAGTCCATACCGTTAGCTTCGGAATCGAACTCTTCGAGTGTCCCGGTCTTGATATTCCCAGTCGGCATAATGCGTCCGTCTTTGCCCAATATAATCGGTTTTGGCAGTTCGACATTTTGCTCCAGCACCCGGATATCCGAAGCGACTGACGGAACGACCTCCGTCGTAGTCAGGTCAACCGGATTACTGGTGTAAGTGAGCTCGGTGTACTCTTTGATCGTTCCGCTGATGCTGACTCGATCGCCGGGCTTCACGCCGTGGCTTTTGAAATAAACAGCGATCGCTTCCGATGTGGCATCGTTATCGTCAACCAGATCGTCCTGCTCCTGAATGTAGAAAGTACTTCCGCTGACGAAGATTACGATTCCTTCCACATCTTTGACGCTCAGGCCTTCATAGGGCGAACGATGAGCTCCGCCCTGAATATCGTGGATGCGAAGCTGGTCGAGCTCTTTCAGTACTTGATACTGGAAAGAAAAGATTTCGCTGCGCTGGTCGCCCTGTACCGCGATCGCTTTGACCGTCGTATCCTCGCTCAAGGTCAGCGGTGCTTCGTAGAGGTTCGAATTTTCATCCGGGTCGCTTCCATCTGTCGTATAACGAATGACTGCGCCTTCTGCCGGTACATGCAGAGAGATCGGCGTACTGCGTGTGACGGTACCCGAGTTTGGGGTGGCTAGCACGGACATCTCGTTTTCGACAACATCGAGGCCGTTTCTTGGAATGAGCTGAATGGCCTGGTTGTAGCGGTTCATTACACCGACGATTCGGCTGTACATTTTGCCGGTTTGAACAAGTCCGTTTTTAGAATAGATAATAAACTCGCCTTGGTCGTCTTTGGCCGTGAAGCTGCTCGACGAGCTGACCGATTGTACATCTACGCCTTCAACTTCAACCAACATGCCCTCATATTTGGCGGAGCCAGCTGGTGTAAAGTCGCTCGAAGTCAGTTTTAACGGAGCAGGAACACCGGCAGAGGCTTATGTGACTGTAAGGTCGGATGCGTTTGCATTAATCTGCAGCAGTTCACGGTAAAGACCAAGCTTTCCGGAAACTTCGATCACGTCTCCCGCCTGTACGGCAGGGGCGCCGGAAGCTCTGACCACAATGCCGGCTTCGCTGTCCTGCACGTAGATGTTCAGTGCGCTGCCGGATTCCTCAACATAAGTGACGGTTCCTTCTACCCATACACTTTGTCCTTCTGCGATTTGGCGAGCTTCGTAGATCGAAGTTTTTTGCAGCGTGGTATAAGAAAATTCGGAGATTTGGCTGCGTTCCAGACCTTGTGCTTCCGCATAGGCGCGGATAGAAGTGGGACCTTCAATCAGAATTGGATCGGTATAAGGAATCGGAGCGTTCCCGTTGATCTCGACTTGAATAGAAGCATCCGGCGTTCCCGTACGCAATGTAATCGCGGTTCCGCTCTTGACCGTTCCGGACGATATATCTGCTTGTACCGGCATCGTCTGTGTAGGAGCGGCAGGCGTGTGACGTTCAATCGAAGTAGGATTTTTGAGTCCGGTTTGCGAGTAGTAAGCTTCAAGAGAGCCGGTTACGACAATGCTCTGTCCGCGAAGTTCAGGGTGATCTTTCAGGTTATATCCGCTGCGCAGAGCTCCCGACGGAAGCTGAACCGCAATCGTCTTGCTGCGATCGGTTTCCTGCGGAGAATCGGCAATCAGAATATTTGTGTCAACCGCATAAGCACCGTCAGCTTCTGGCTCTAATTTGTGAGAGCTCGCACTGATTACAACACCAATTATGTATCCTGATACCGAAGCGACTTCCTTATTATTGTTCAGCAGCTGCGCATCCGCCACCGATAAAGGAGCGCTTGCCTGCTGTATATCGAACTGTGCTTCGGCATAAGCTGATCTAGGCTTTACGGTTCCCGGAAGCGATCCCGAGACCAGCAAGGTTCCTGCGGTAAAAGCCGTCAGAAGCTTGCGGAGTTTATGTTTTTCCCAAAATGTCATGCGTGTAATTCCTCCATATTCCTCGTTTTCTAAAAAGTCAGCCTCTCCACCTTAACGAATAATTGTTTGCTGGTTGTTAATGGAGTGTAAAAACAAACATGGGAAAAGCAAGAAATCAAGCAAGGAGGAATTAAGCAAGAAGCAAAACAGAAAAAAGCATGCCAAACAGACGAGAAAATACTTCGAATCGGAAAACTTATTAAAAATTTAAGAAAATTATTATTACTATCATCTTGAGTAAGCATTATTTTTGTATTTTCATGCATGACCAATAAGTCATTTCGGCAATGGGATTTCCAAAGCGAAAATGCTTGCTGCGTATGATTTTAATCTAAAAAATATTGTTTAAAAAACGACCAAAAAACAAATTGACCGATGTTTATTTATTCTGTATATTGTAAATTAATTGTAAGTGAAGAATTAAATGATAAGACTACATAGAGACGGCGGTCTTGATGCGAAAGAGGTGTGGAGATGGAATTGACAATGACGCTGCGTTCCGAAATTGAAAAAGGAATTGCGGATATGGGAATGAATTTTTCGGAATTCGGCGAATGGTCGGGAATTAACCGTGGCATTTTCAGTGCGATATTGAACAGCAATCCTCCCAAACCGATTTCGCTTAATCAGATGGAACGGATCGGCCGAGCGCTTGGACATGAGGAAGGGTGGATGTTCGAGCGATATATCGAAGAATGTTTTTACGATGGCCGGCCCAATAGGCGTCGCGTCGAACCATTCCTCATCCGCTGCGCCGAGCTAGGCCGGGTCGAATGCATTCAGGCGGTACTGTCGCGTCTGCTGGAAGATCTGCGGCAGCTCGATATGATCTTCGAAATTGCAGAAGCTTTGTACGAGGGAGGTAAAGTTGAAGAATCAGTCGTCTTTTACCGCTGCCTGGTACAGAACGAAAAGTATCATCAATCGGAAAGATTGGCGGTGAGTCATTATCGACTATTTCGAGCAGCGCTGGGAGAAGATAATGAGCAGAACCTGAGAGCTGCCATTGAATTTGAGCCGTTTTGCGAGAGGCTGCCGGATCATCATCGGTTGGACGGATTGATGAAATTGGTGAACGTATATTTGTCTTTGGACAAAAGACCAGAAGCGAAAAAGTATTCGCATCTACTTTTTGACTTTTCACAAATCATTTATCTTAACGAAGAACAGCGATTGAAGCGTGGGTTAGACCAAAATCGAATTCCAAGCGAATATCCATTGGTCGTTTATTATGGTTATGGCTTTTTGGCTATGCAAAATATCATGCTCCATGAAGAAAATTACGAGAAAGCAAAAAGTTACATAGCCGGCTATGCGGATTTGGATTGGTTCGCCGATTTGGATGAGCAGTCGCGCGTTGAAGTCGATAAGTTCAAATTTTTTGCAAAAATTAATACGATGCAAGTCCGTTTGTTAGAAGGGGAGCAAGAAGTTCTGTCTGAATGTGTACAGTTTATCGAAGAAAATCCATCTGAACTGCTGGTAACACTTTTAATTATTGTGGAATCTGCAAATAAGCATCATTATACGATTGACCACATTTTGAACAAGTTTTCTGATCCTCTTGAACAACTGCTTCGTGAAAATTCCGTTTATAGTCAAGAGAGTAATTACAATAGGTATACAAGTCTTTGTTATGAAAGTGCATTATACTTTTGGAATAAAGAAAAATATAAACTTTGTTTAAATTATCTATTGCTTGGTTTGGAAATGGCGATTAATATAAACAATAAAGACATGTTTATGAAATATGTCCCATTATTTGAAAAGCTTCGAAGTTTAACGGATGAACGCGAACAAAAACAGTACGAGAATTTGATGAGGAGGCTATAAGATGAAAAAGCAACTAGCTAAATTCGTTGTAATGTTTGGGGTATTTGCAGTGATAACCGCATCTACAGCTCTTACTTCATCTTCTGCAGTAGGAACGATAGAACTTACTGGAGAAGCCCAATTTTTTGAAATTTCAGGTGTTGCCGGAGGTACTTCAGGCATTGGTGCTTGGTAAGAAATTAAATAATCTTTATGAAAAACGCCTCTCTTTCAGAGTTTTCTGAAAAGTGGGGCTTTTTCTGCTTCACTGGTGCTTCGGAGGGTTAAGGGTGGTAGAACCATACTACTGTACATAAGATGTACATACTGGGAGGCGTTCACATGAAGAAAACACGGACTGGTCAAGCGAAAAGGTGGCCTGTGGCGGTATTGGCAACAGTTGTAGCAGCAGGAGGCGTATATGCGCTGCCGCATATGTTTGCTGACGATTCATCCAAGACACAGGCGGTATCGACATCTGCGCCAACAGCGGCCGCAGGTGAAAAAACTATCGCAGATCAAGGAACGAAGGTTTCCTCGGCAGACGCAGCTTCCATTCGTACAACGGATGCATCGTCAGCCGCACCTCTTGCCGTTCGCACGGCAGCTGTATCTGCAGCGGGCGATGCGGAAGTCGTTCAACCGGTTGTATCGGTCGATGCGAAAACAGCTTCGGCTGCAGCGTCGCGTGCGGCGCTTATCAAACTCTCCTTTATGAGTGTTCAGACAGTAGAGTATGCTCCGCTGGAGCCTTCGCAAAAGCAGTACGCCAAGCTGGCGGAAATCCGCAATCGGGCGATCGAAGTGTCGGCCGATCCGGACGCTCCCGCAGACCGGGTCTTCTCGTCTTCACGTAAGTTGGAAGAAGCCCTGGATCGCTACAACGATACTGCAATCGGGAATGCCAATTCGGTGAAGAAAATTCTAAGCGAAGTTCAGACAGCCACATTGAACGGTCGCAATGAAAGTGCCCTTAACGCTTCAGAACGTTTGCTGTTGAAAGGCGTCACGGAAGCGCAAAATAAACTGACGGGCGATTCGACGAAAGCCGGCGCGCTGTCGGCTTACAAGCATTTTCTGCTGCGCGAGGCGGAAGCGAATGAGCTGGAATCGTTCAAGGCTTCTGACTATACAGCCGTGTTGAACCAGTATGAAGCCAATATCAAAGCTCGGATCGAAAGCGCCGGAAGTTACGCCAAGGATGCTGATAAACTTCAAAAGGCTTATCATACGTCGGTAAAAGCGATGCAGGCGGCAATTAGCGGATCGGACAATAAAAATGTGTTGGATGCGGCTCAATCAGGTCTGGAAACTACGTATACTGCATTGACAGAAGGGCTGGGACTTGCAGAAGAAATTCGTAAAGCGCAGCCTCTGCTTGATTCGCCTGTCGGAAGAGAAGTCGGAAAATACCCGGCATCGGCGATCGGTACGTTGAATCGTGCGATTAATAAAGCTCAGCGGGCACTCGATACAGCGAAAACCTCGGCAGGAATTGCAGAGGCTCGCGCGGAACTGGTTAAATCGATCTCGGACTTCAAGGCCAAGCGGAACGCTTAACAGCCGGATCTGTAAACATTCAATATAAAGAGAATTGATTAGCCTTCTGCTTTGAGCAAGGGGGTTTTTGTTATTCTAATTATTTCCTTATCTGATTATTTCAAAAAAATCTAAAAAGTTTTCGGTAGGGGGTTTTTTATGCGTCTAAACTTATGGATGCCGTTTAAACATGTTACGTAGTCCCAAATGATACATAATTAAGGAGGAATGTAATTGAAAGAGCAAGTTGTTGGTCGTAAAGTGAAAGCGGTATCTGCAGCTTTTCTTGCATCTGTCGTCGCTTTTGGAGGAATCGGCTTCACTCCGCCTGTTCAAGCGGTAGAAGCGCAGACCATACAGCAGACGGATCTTTCGTCGTTTGCTTATCTGAGCGATCCGGCCAGAACGAAGCTGATCGATCTAAATGCGATGCGAGAGATTTCCACCAGTCCGGCGCAGTCGTCCGATTTCGTTTCCGTTGCTTACTATCAAATGCTGGGCATCCAGCATGAAGCCGCGCAAGCGGTTATGGATCCGACGACTTCTCAGGCCCGACTGCAGGCAATTGCAAGACAGTACGAGCTGAGACTGGCCGACTATCAGGATTTTTACCTTAAAAAGTTCTGGGTAGATCGCTATCTGTTTGTGGAGGAGAGAGCGATCTGGAGTTCAGTCGATAATGAAAGTGAACTTACACCGGAAGACAGGAAGATGTTGGATGTAATCGGCCGAACTTTCGCGCAGATTCGTTCCAATCCGAACCCGACGGACAAAGACTACCGCGATGCTTATGTAGACATCTATGCCAAGTACATACTTGAGCGGCAAAAGCTGAATCCGACCAAAGATCCCGGTTGGTATGGAGCGCAGCTTGCTTATATTCGTGAAGATGTGGAGACCAAGCATCAAGCTGCGCTATCAGCCGGCAGCACCGAAGACTATTCCGCTTCCTTGCAGGAAGTTGATCAGGCGCTCTCCAATGCGGAGCATCTGCTGGCGAATTCAGCAAGCATCACTTGGCTGGAAATTGCGCTTGCTGATGCAAGAGCTAAAGCCGAAAACGCTATTGAAGCCTTTGATCCTTACGTGCCGCAAAGACCGTTCCGTGAAGAAAGTTTTCTAACCTCTCTAATTCAGGCTTCCAAGAACAGAATGGATTCCCCTAAAGGAATCAATCCGGGCGAATACCCGGCTTCCGCTTTCGGTGCACTTCGCCGAGCGATTAATGAAGCTGAGCGTTCCTTAGAAAAAGGTAAAACGCGGGCAGATTTCGGAATCGCACTTGCCAAGCTGTACGAAGCCGACACTATTTTCTTGAACAGCCGCAAACAATAAAACAATCAAGGAGAGATAAAAACAATGAAAATGAATTCGAAAGTATTCGTGCGAACATCCGCAGCCGCACTGGCCGTGGCTGTAAGCTTTGGAGGATTCGGCTTGCAGCCGTCTATTCAGGCGGCGGCACCTGCGGTATCTTCCACGGCACCCGTCTCGCTGAATTATCTGTCTGATCCGGTTCGGACGGACCTGATGAACCTCAATGATATGAGGCAGGAGACGTTGAAGATAACGGAATCTTACAATTACGATAATAATCCCAATGCTTACAAATACTACGATCTGCTTAAAATCCAGGACAAAGCTTATAAGATAACAATGGATCCGGCGGCAACACAAGCAGAATTATCTGCGCTCAAGCGGGAGTACGAACAGAAGCTGAACGATTACATCGATCAATTTATCTATGATTCCGAGGTCGCCAAGCTCTTGGCGACGCTGAATTATATGTTAAGTCTGAATGAAAGTAATCTCAATCCGTACGAACGCGCTAAACTGAATGCCGTGAGGGATTCGTTAGCCTTTGTCACGCAAATCGGTTGGCAGGAAAAAGGAAATTATATGCGAACTTTCAAAGAAGTCTATCTGCCTAGAGCCGCCAAAGCGAGTGAATTATACAGCTATAACCCATCGACTTATCAGCAGCGGATATCGGAATATCGTGCCGACATCAAGAATCGGCTTGATGCACTTGGCGGAGGATCGGCGGCGTATACCGCTTCGATAAACGCTTTTAATCAAGCGGCTTCCCTGCTGGATCAGATGGTAGCAAGCGGCTCCAATTATAATCAAGTTAGAATGGCTGCAGGCAATCTGGAAGTCCGGTACACGACACTTAAAGCGGAATTAAAGTCGGGTACGCCGCTGCCGGAAGATGCAAGACAGCCGCTGCAGACGCAAATTAATTACGCCTGGAAGCTGATGGAGCAGCCGAAAGGCATTCGCTCCGGACAAACGCCTCAATCGGCATTCGGAGATCTGCGCCGCGCGATTCGTAAAGCGGAAGCGGTACTCAAAAAGGCTACAACGCGAGAAGAACTTACCAGAGCCCATGAAGAGCTGACCAAAGCAATATCCGTATTTAACGGACGTAAAAAACCTTGAGTCGGGTGTTGGATTGACAGGTCTGCAAGAAAAAGCTCTCTGCCAAAGGCAGAGAGCTTTTTCTACAATAGGAAACTGTTGCTTTCCGAAAGCTGCCCGTATTTTCGCTTTGCAGTAAAAGGAATTCAGCCGCGTACCCGAACTTCCTCCAGCAGCCTTTCAACGACTTCGTCCAAAGGTGTCATTATCTGTGCTTCGTCGTCGTAGCGGCGCACGTTCACACATCCGGATTCTTTCTCTTTTTCGCCGACGACCAAAATATACGGAATCTTCTCCTGCTGCGCTGCCCGCATCTTATAGCCGAGCTTATTGCCGCTGACTTCGGCTTCGGCTCGAAGTCCGGCATCCTGAAGCCTTTTCCGAACTTCAAATGCATAATCGTCGTAATGTCCCGACACCGGGAGCACGCGCACTTGAACCGGCGAGAGCCAGAGTGGAAATGCCCCGGCATAGTGCTCGATCAAGATCCCGATAAAGCGATCAATCGATCCGTAGATCGCGCGGTGAATAACGACCGGCCGATGCTTGCCGCCGTCTTCGCCGATATAAGACAGGTCGAATTTTTCTGGCATCTGGAAATCAAGCTGGATCGTTCCACACTGCCAACTGCGGCCAAGAGCATCCAGCACGTGGTAATCGATCTTCGGTCCGTAAAAAGCGCCGTCGCCTTCGTTCAATCGATAGTTCACGCCGCGGTCCTCCAGTACATTGCGCAGCGCATTCTCGGCTGCAGTCCAGAGTTCTTCTGATCCCATACTGTCTTCAGGACGCGTGGACAGTTCAATCCGATAATCAAATCCGAACACATGATACATCCGGTCGATCAGGTCCATCACCTTACCGATTTCTTCTTCAATCTGACCCGGAAGCACGAACAAATGCGCATCGTCCTGACAAAATGTCCGCACTCGCATCAGTCCGCTCAGCGCGCCGGAGTATTCATGTCGGTGTACCTGACCGAATTCCATCATGCGGATCGGCAGATCGCGGTAGGAATGCAGTTCGTTTTTGTACATCAGCATATGACCGGGGCAGTTCATCGGCTTAAGCGCAAAAGCTTCGTCGTCTACCTCGGAAAAGTACATATTGTCCTTGTAATGATCCCAGTGACCGGATTCTTCCCACAGGCGGCGGTTCATCATAAACGGAGAACGCACTTCGTCATAGCCGCTGTCAAGCTGCATATTTCGCGAGAAATTTTCCAGCTCCGTACGCAGCTTCATGCCGTTCGGCAGATAGAAGGGCATCCCTGGAGCTTCGTCCGAGAACATGAACAGCTTGAGTTCGCGTCCCAGCTTGCGGTGATCCCGCTTCTTGGCTTCTTCCAGCATCTGAAGATGATCGTTCAGCTGCTCTTTGCGCGGAAATGCCGAACCGTAGATGCGCTGAAGTACAGGACGATTCGAATCGCCTCTCCAGTAAGCTCCAGCCACGCTCAGCAGTTTAAAAGCTTTGAGTCGTCCTGTCGAAGGCAGATGCGGTCCGCGGTCAAGATCCGTAAATTCACCCTGCTCGTAGAGCGAGAAGACGTCGCTTTCCGCTGCGTCTTCGATCATTTCGATTTTGAACATTTCGCCGCGCTCTCGGAAAAAATCCAGCGCTTCAGCGCGGCTGACAGTCCGGCGGCGGATTGGAAGGTTCTCTTCGACAATCCGCCGCATTTCGCGTTCAATGGCGGGCAGATCTTCGGCGGACAGGGCATGAGGCAGTGCAAAATCATAATAAAATCCGTCTTTGGTCGGCAGACCGATTCCCAGTTTTACCGCATCTTCGTCGTACAGCCTTTTAACGGCCTGGGCAAGCAGATGAGCGGCGCTCAGTCGATAGACCGGCAGACTGTCTTCGTCGCCTGGAAGCAAAATCTGCAGCTCGGAATCTTGTTTCACCGTTTCGCTCAAATCGACAAGGCGGCCGTTCAGTCTGGCGGCGACGGCATTTTTGCCGAGCGAAGTGCCGGCGGAGCGCGCCAGATCAAGGACGGATACGCCCGATTCTACGGAACGTACATCTCCATTTGGAAATCGGATTTCGATAAGATTGGAGCCAGTTGTAGAATTGGATTTCGAATGAAATAAAGGTGACATGCTGCATTCCTCCAAGTGTGAGTGGGATAGCGAGCGCAGAATATCCGGAAAACGCAAAAAGCGCAATCTCCCGGAAAGGGACGAGTGCGCTCGGCTCGTGGTTCCACCCTCATTCGGTCCCGGCTTCGGAAGACTGTGCTTCCGTAAATAGGCCGTGACCCTTACTTGGAATCCGCTAACGGGGATCAGACGGCGGAGGCTACCGGCCGCCGTGCGTTCCCACTCAGGAAAGCATCGGTCGCGGCGTTCGCATCCGCGGCTGCGGAGGGGTAATTCCGGGCCGCTTACCGAAGAAGCTTTCAGCAATCGCTTCTCTCTCTGGACAGTGCGCGCAGGGAATATTGTCTCCGGTCAAAGCCGAGTGTTTCATTGATTCTGGATTATAAGGGGCAAAACGGAAAAGGTCAAGCGCAAAAGTTTGAACGATTGTTCGCCGGAGGTTATGATGAAATTGTGAAGGATTAGGATATTCGGCAAAAAGAAGGGGTGCTGGCCATGTATGGACATACTTTTGCCCAGGCGCTGTGCAAGCTTAAAGGCGACGAGCTGAGGCTGGTTTACGTACTATGCTGCGATACGGCGGTTCAAGAGCTGCTCGTGTCCAAAATTCGCGATTGGATCAAACGGGATCCTGAGCGTTTCTCCAGAAAGCTGGAGGAAAAAACGCTTGCCTATCGGGAATGGGACGACAACGAATTGAGACTTGGTATTCTGCTGGAGCTGGCTGAACGCGCTAAGCTGCTGGGTGCTCCACTGACGACGCCCGGCGAGCTGGAGCAATTTGCGGGAACGATCGTCGAACAGGTCGAACTTGGTGCTTCGCAGGATGATGGAGCTTACTATGCTTATCGAGAAGATCGTCCGGAGTCGGGAGAGCTGGAGACTTTAATCGATTATCAGATCGCTCAACTTGTACTGGCGTTGGGCCGACTGCTTGATACGGCGCCGCAGACGGAGTGGGACGAATACATGCAGCGAATTGAATCGCTGCTGCCGGATACGCCCGAGCTGTGGGAGACCGCACCGCCGGTTGAGGAGCGGGTACAAGATGTTAGAGTAATAGAGCGCGATTTCGAAGATATAAATAGCCAGGTGAACGAAGAAATCGACTTCCGGGGTTCGCAGAAGGAGGCCGGAATACCTCAACCTGTAGACGATGAGCGGAAAGGCGTCCGGCTGGATAAGACTGAGCCTGAAGACATCCTATCTTCGCCTGTTATACCGGGGTCCATGAATGGAGCGTATCCTCGGGAAACAAACTTGGATAAATCTCTGGAGGAAGCGCATATACTCAACAACGAAGAGGTTCCGGCGGATGCCGAATCTGTCGAATCTCCAGAACCGGATGCTCCTCCGCGGCCTAGCGGTGCGAAGCTGCTGCTTGCCGCTCTGGAGCAGCAGGAAGGCTTCGCCTATTACGAGACCGTCATGACGCTGCTGGCATCTGCAGAAGGTCTGCTGGGCTTTGGTCGGACAACCGTGCTGGACGGACAGCGCATTGATTTTCTGGCCGTATCGGCCAGTCCGGTCTTCCTGCAGATGATTCCAGTCGGAGTCAAGCCCGCTCATCTGTCGCTGCGCGGCCTGAATCCGCAGCGAAGACGTCTTCCGCTGCTGATGCTGCAGCTATTCCTGCCGGAACTGGTCTCCGGAGACGAGCAGGCGGCGGATTACGAGCCGCTGCTGGCCTTGTGGCGCTCTCGTGCGGAAGCACATGCGGCACTGAAAGCCGAAATTGAGGAAGAAGATTCGCAGATTGACTATTACAAGCGCGAATCGGCCAGCTGCGCCGAACAGCTTGAAACCGCCCGTGCCGAGCGGGAAGGTTCCGAAGCGCGAATTGTGCAAATCCGCAGTTCACTGGTAGACAAGCTGCGTGTCAGCAGTATGCAGCTGCCGTATATTTCCGATTCGTTTGACCGACTTCTCCAGGAGTATGCCGACAACCGTCATCGGATGACAAATGCCGAGACGACCCGGCAGGAGCGGAGTCCGGGCTTCTCGGGACTGGTCAAGTACACGCTGAACTATGCAGCTTCAAGTGTAACACTGCTGGATTTGCGGCGTAAGCAGGACCGCCTGCTGGAACGGATGGCAGACGAAGCGCTGCGTACCGACGGCGAGTGGGGGCAGGGCGAACGCTATGTCGTTGCGGCGGAACGGGAAAGGATCGGTCACCTGAATACCGAGATTTCACGATTGGAAAGTCTTCAGACCGAATACCGCGAGCAGCTGCGGCAGTCCGAACAATCCCGCAAGGCATTGGAACAGGAAATGAAAAACTTGGAGAAGCGGGTATACGGACTGGCCGACCTGTAGAGAAGCAGAAGCAGGGTCGGCAGCGGTTTTCTGCTGGAAGCTGTATAGAATACATGCAAGTTTACCGGATTGATAAAAAGGACCGGATGTTCCGCAGTAGGCGGAGCATCCGGTCCTTTTGTTGTTTGAATCCGTGGAAAAGTAAGCCGGCGCTTATACGTAATTATTTGCCGGGTGCATAAAAGCTGATCGTGCCTGTCCCTTCGTCGGCGCTGACGAACAAATCCCGCCCGTTCACACGGTGGATGCCCTCTGGCGATTCGCCGGCAGTTCGGATCAATCCGAGATAGAGGGGAGTTCTGACATCGGCCAGATCAAAAAACAGAATCGCATTTGCGCGTTCGGCGGCTACGGCCAATAAAGATTGTCCGTTCACGACGGACACTGTCAAGTTCTCGACTTCGCTTCCTTTGTTGGGACTGCGTTTGTCGGGATAGATGCCGGCTTTGGCCGCTGCTTCGTCGATCAGATTCAGACTGTCGTAAACGAGGTTCCCTTCCAGATCCCAGACAGCAATGTTCCGTCCCCCGGCTTTGACACCATCGTCGAACTCGTTCTTGCCTAGATCGCCTTCATTGGCTGTAATCAGATACTGTCCATCCGGAGAGAAGGTGATGCCGTCAGGTTCGAAGCGACCTTTCATGTTACTGGAGAAAGAGACCTGTCCGTCGTCTTCAAGATCGGCGAGGTGCTCGGTCGTACCAAGTGCAAATATTTTCGTTATCGTTTTGTTGGCGAGATCGACCAGTGCGATGACGTTATTTTCCTGAAGCGTAACGGCCGCCATCGTTCCGGCGTCGTTGATGGCAGCGTACTCCGGTTGAGGTTCGTGCGGATATACGGCACCTGGCGTTCCGGCAAGATCGACCGGCAGGTCGGTAAGCGTTCCTTTTAGAGGGTCGCCGCCGTCAAATTCGACAACGGTAATGCTGCCCGGGCGCTTGGCATTCGGATAGTCGAATTCGTCCGTTTCCGGGTCCAATTCTTCGTCTTCGATTGCAATGACCGCACGACTTCCATCTTTCGAAACAGCGATCGAATCCGGCCCGATTCCAAGGGGATAAGTCTTGACAATGTCGTAGCTCTGCAGGTCGACAACCGCAAGAATACCCGGGTTGGCTAACTGCATCGTATCGCCGGTCCGAATGACCGCCAGCGCATATTCACCGTCCGGCATAACGGCTGTGCTCGTCACTTCGGCTTTGTCCGACAAGGATTTGAAACTGATGCTCTTAAGCAGGGATGGTCGGCTTGTATTGGAAATGTCCAACACGCTGATACTGCCCTCGTCCGCTTCGGTGACAATCAATCGTTGTCCATCTGGAGTGGACGAAGCAATCTCGGCTTTGCCGGAAGGCATTTGGAAAGAGGAAACGAGCTGGAAGCCGGTATTGTTTTGAGCGGCCGCAGCTGCATCCAACAAAGTGCTCAGCGCAGCTTGCGAAATGTACACGTGTCCGTCTCTGACATATGGCGCAGCGTCCAATTTCAAGGTCCGATCATTGAGTGTCATAGAAGTCGAACCGATTGTAAAGCTGCCGTTCAGACCGCTGCCCTGAATCGTGACACTGCGGGAAGCGGCATTCCATTTTACTGCCCCTTGCAGATTTTCGACGACGGTGCGCAGTGGAATCGGTGCCTCGGCTTCAGCCGCACGAAGGGCGCCGGGATTTAGGGTCATTATGCCCGAAGCAAGCGAAAGCGTCGAGATGGTCAGCAGAAGACGTCGGATCTTTTTGTACTTGGCTCTGTTGCGTCGTTTTAAGCTCATAATCAGGCTCCTTGTTAAGTGAAATTTTTGGATCGTTTTAAATCGATTTAAATATGTAAAATGCGTAAGACTCGAAAAGATTGTAAATGCTGCAAAGATGCAGCACGCTATGCGCCAAACTTATGCCATTTTAAAAAGAAAATGTGTGGCCTATGTCAAGATAAGTGTCGAATTTTGTAAACGGCCCCTAATACCGAGGGAGCCGCATATTATGATACACTCGATAGGTGCAGGAACGAATACCGCCGATTGCGGGAGAGGAAGAAAAAGATGATTAAAAAGCAGGGGATTCTATTCAAAAACGGCCGGATCGGCCTGAAAGCTGTACAGGGACGAACGGATGCAGTGTATACGGAAAACGGAGTCATTCGGGCAGTTGGAACAGCAAAGGAATTGGAGCTGCAATTGTCCGGTCGGGAATATGGAATTGTCGATTGGGACGGAGCCTTCGTGCTGCCGGGTCTGGTCGATTCACATATGCATTTGTCCATGCAGGGAGTCAAGCTGGAAGCGCTGGACTTCTCGGATACGTTATCCAAGGAAGAAATGCTGATGCAGATCCGCCGGCGCGCGGAACAAACGCCGCAAGGAGAGTGGATCTTCGGACTGAACTGGAACGAAAATGCTTTCTCGCCCGCCGCGGCTCCGACAATCGCCGAACTGGACGAAGCGGCCGGCGACCATCCGCTGTATTTGACACGCACCTGCTTCCATGCGTACCTCGCTAACGGCGAAGCTTTCCGGCGTGCTGGCATTTCAGGGGATACGCCCGATCCGCCTTCAGGTGCATTCGGACGCTGCGAAGGAGGGCAACTGAACGGCTGGATCTATGAAGAGGCGTCGAAGCTGCTCACTGTCGTACAGCCTCAGCCGGACTACGCCGCCAAAAAAGCCGCGATCCGCAGAGCCTGCGAGTATGCGCTCAGCCTTGGGCTGACCGGGGTACATACGGAAGATCTGCGTTATTTGGGCGGTATCGATATTATGCGCCGCATTCACCGCGAACTGAGGGAGGAAGGAGTACTGCTCCGATCGCATCAGCTGATCTTCCACGATTATCTGGACGAGGCAGAGGGGCTTGGACTCAGAGCCGGTGACGGCGACGAATGGCTGCGGATCGGCGCAGTCAAGATCTTCTCCGACGGAGCGATCGGCGGCCGAACAGCTCTGCTGAATGCACCTTATCATGACTCGCCGGAAACCAGCGGGATGGCGATTCATCCGCGCAGCGAACTGCATGGCATAACGGCCCGCGCACGCTCGCTCGGCTACCCGATCGCCGTCCACGCGATTGGCGACGGCGCGGCGGATTTGACGCTGGGAGCGATGGAAGCTTATCCGCTGCAGGGAATTACCCGCCTCCCCGATCGTTTTATTCATGCACAAGTGCTGGATGCCGCTCTCTTGGAGCGCATGACCCGGCTGCAGATGATCGCGGATATCCAGCCCCGCTTTGTGCCAAGTGACTTCCCTTGGGTGTTGGAACGTGTCGGTCCGGAACGGACAGACTATTTGTACGCATGGAAAAAGATGATCGACGCGGGTGTTATCTGCGCCGGCGGCAGCGATGCCCCAATTGAGCCGCTGAATCCGCTGCTTGGTCTGCACGCAGCCGTCACGCGGCGCCGTCCCGGCGGCCTGGAACCGGCCGAAGGCTATCTGCCGCACGAACGCCTCAGTCTTGAAAAGGCGCTGTGGCTGTTCACGGAGGGCAGTGCATTGGCCGCAGCGGAACAACATGAACGGGGGCAGATCCGCGAAGGCTTTGCCGCTGATTTTACCGTACTGGACCGCGATATCGCTCAAGATGAAGAATCACTGCTGGAAGCACGGGCTCTTATGACCGTGGTCAACGGAGAAGTCGCTTACCGGGCTTGAACCGGACGTGCGCAATAAGCCGAAGGAGGAAGCCGTTTGAGTCGCACCGGACCCGCCTCGGCGGGATTTATACGTTTATATACGCTTGCCTTTTTATTCTTTTTTGCAAACTCTGTTCTGACGGTCATCCTGCCTCTGCGCGGTGCGGAATCGGGGATGCAGCAGGGCGGGATTGGCTTGATGATGGGAGCCTATATGCTGACCTGCATGCTGCTGCGTCCGCTCGCCGGACAATGGATCGGACGGTTTGGCCCATTGTCCGTTATGCGGGTTTTGCTTGCGGTTCATGCGCTGACGCTGCTGCTGTATGCGGTATCGGACGTTGGCGGCTATATACTGCTGCGCGCGCTGCAGGGTGCGGCAACGGCGTTTTTTTCCATGACTGTGCAGGCCGGCATTGTCGAGCGGCTGGATGAACGCGATCGGGGGCAGGGATTGTCGCTGTATACCCTTTCGACCATGCTGCCTTCACTGGCTGGTCCGCTGCTGGCGGTAGAATTGTGGGAGCGGGGAGGGAGTTTCGGCTTTGGCGGCGTAATGGTTCTGCTGGCTGCCGCTGCGCTAGCGGCGGGATTGTCGCTTCCTCTTCCGGGCGCTTCCGCGAACAAGGCGACTTATACACTTCAAGGCATGATGAAGTCGTTCGGCGAGATCGGACGAAGCCGGCCGCTTGGCGTCAGCACGGCCGTTATGCTGCTGATTTCATGCGTGTTTGGCACGATCGCGACCTTTTTGCCGCTGTATATGATTTCGTCGGGCATTGGGAATGCAGGCGTTTATCTGGCGCTGCAGGGTGGGGTAGTTGTGCTGTGCCGCTTCGCTTTTCGTAAAAAGATTCCTTCCGACGGACGCTGGAGCACTGCGCTGATCGCCGGTCTGCTGCTGGCTTCGGCTGCCGGAACGCAGATGCTTGCCATGCCGCAGACGTTCGGGACGTTCTTATATGTTTCGGCAGTCTTTAACGGAGTTGCGCTGGCTTTCCTGTATCCGACGCTGACGACCTATCTGTCTTTCGCCCTGCCGGTTGGAGCCAGATATACGTTGATGGGATTGTTTATGTCGTCTTACGACCTGGGCTTTGCCCTTGGCGGACTGGCGCTCGGGTGGGTCGCACAGATCTGGTCTTATCCGGCGGTGTTCGGCTGCTGTACGGTATTGGCGCTGGTTGCAGCCGTTATTGTACTGATTGGCGGACGCAAGATGAACGCGATAACCTCATAAGCCAAGTCAAAAAACATGTCATCCGGTTCGCTCATTTGCGGCTAATCGGGTGGCATATTTGTTTATTGTCCAGCTGTAATTGGATGAGCTGCAATTGACAGAAGGGAGACGCATGCCGACTGCTCAACGGATACAGCTTCGCCGGTATTGAACAAATCGTGCTTAAGGCCGAGCGCAAAGCGATTATCGACCGTAAAGCGATGGGATGCGCGCATATCGGATTATCGTATGAAGAGTATGCGCCGGCACCGGCTTCTTATAAGGCCAAGGCTCAATAGAAGGCGGAAGAAACACGGGTGGAGAATCATGAATATCCGGAACTATATTCAAATATGATGGATACAGATGTAGATGCAGATGTAGGTGTAGGTGTAGGTGCAAATGCAGATGCAGCATCGCAGATGTAACTTGTCATACGGATAGACGGATGTTTGGCATAAATAGAAAGCCTGATTATTGCGGATCCAATCCGCAATAATCGGGGCTTTTTGGCATTTCGGATTAGGTAACTTCGCTGCGGTTGGCTTGAAGAATCGCTTCGCGATTTTCCCACAGCATCGTACGCAGATTGGATTTGGAGCCTTGAATAATAAAATAGGGGATGCCGGATGTTTTGGCCAGTTCGACGCCTTCCCAAGACGCGCGGTGTGACGTGGAGGTGATTAGCAGGAAGAGTGCCTGAGCCCGCCGCAGACTGGAGGCGACCAGATCGGGTCTTTCTCCGTTTTCATGCACGTAATCCGCTCCGCTTTCGGCCACAACCTCTTCAAACCATTTACGCTGTCCGCCGAGTACGACTACTGTACAGCCTTTGAGGAAAGGTTCTGGTTTGGCCTTGCGCCCCTCGCGCTTGAGCTTTGACGAAGAAGACGATGAGGGGCGGAATGAGGAAGACTCGCGGCGCGGCGCAGCTTCCGGATCGGAGAAGTCGCGGTAGACTCGGGCGAGCCGGGCAACTGATTCTTCTTCCCCGACATTGAAAATGCAGGGCGACCCGTCGGCCGGCCGTTGAATATCCAGATCCCGGGGATGAATCGGGTAGCGGCGATTCGCGTTATTCATGTCGACGGCATAGCCTGTTCCCTGCTCATCAAGCTCGACATAACCGTTATACTGGCGGATCGGAGAATAGGTATCGTCGCCTTGGAACAGCAGTTCAATCTCGTACTGTGTCCCGCTGTACTCATCTTCTCGCGGTGCACACCATACTTCAGCTTCATGCTGAAGCTGAAGTTTGTATACAATCGATTCGGTAATATTGAATGTATCGCCGTCTTCCAGCACAATATATCCGCCATGATCCCGGCGATAGAAAGTCCCCGCCTGCCCCGGTTCCGGGTTTGCAGAGATATCCCTATTTGAGGGTCCTGTTGTTTCCGTCATACGGGAGGACGACTCGGTTTTTGATTCTTCTACCGGCATGACGACGTTAGAAGCTTCATCCGGAAGTGCTGCCGGATTGGCATTCAGCAGACGTCGTCCGGCAGCGTACATGTCGACCGCATCCAGCAGGTCGAGCGTACGGCGCAGGTGGGTTCGCGCTTCCAGATCGCCCGGCTCTTCACTGCCGGGAAGTGCTGCCCCCGATATGCGCAGATCATGCCGCAGCAGCGCATCGAATCGGCGGATCGTCGAATCTGCCGATTTCGATTCCGATTCCGCCGATTCCGCTCTCGATTCGCTTGAATCGTGTTCGTGAGCAGTCATCTTTTCGCCTGCAAGGCTTGCGATCTCCGTGCGCAAGCTGTGCTCTACGGCCTTCGCACTGCGCCGCACTTCAGTCAGCTCCGCTTCCAGACTACTGCGTTCCTGCTTGTGCTGCCGCTTCAGCTCCGACAGTCGGCTCGCTGCCGCTTCGCGCTCTTCGGTCATCCGGCTGCTCAGCCGCCGTTCGGCTTCAAGTTCCTGTTCGATGCGATCCGCATGTTCGCGAAGCTTGGCTGATTCCCGATGTGCTTCTGCTGTTTCCTTTTCGGCCCGCCGCGCACGTTCTTCTTCTCTTCGGCAGCGCTCTTCCAGCGCTTCAATCCGCTTGTTCAGCTTCTCGATCCGGCGCTGTTCGGCGGCTTCACTGCGATTTCCCGCCGCTGGCTGGCGCTCCTGCATATTCCGGCTGTATAAATCCTTCTCCCGAAGCTGCCCATCTTCATGCAGTACCAACCGTTCAAGACGTTGGTGGTCTGCCTCGGCATCGATCTTCTCATCCGCTATGGAAGTGCAGAAATAGAGAGCCCAATAGCAGTGCCATTTGCCGTAACGAACTATCCAAGCATCGGGATTTTCATCAAAGCTTTCAAGTGAAAAAGACGAATCTTCGGCATCGAGTACGGTTCGCCTTATTTCAAGCAAAATGGCTGCCGCCAGTTTGCGCCGGATCTCGAGACTGTTTCGGCCGCGGGTCGTCAGATCCAGCATGGACTTGGCAAACAGAGCTTCCGGCCATTTTGCCAAACTTCTTCGGGCAAAAGGGAACTCCAGTGCTTGAGCCATCCTCCTTTTGGAGGGTTCGTTCATTTCCCGCAGCAGCGGAGCGACAAACTGGAGCGGCACAGCCGAAATTTGGTCTTCGCTCAGCGCTTCGACGGATAATGTCGAATCATGGTTACCGACCGGCGGGACGAGCGGTAATTTCGTTGGAACGGAAGGCTTGATTCGTTTCATGGGCTCCTCCTTCTGGATGGACAGCCAATCCCGGCGAAGCCGGTGTGCGCAAAGTGTCATCCTTAATATATGCTTTTAAATATAACGAATTTGCACAGAGTTTACATTATGAAAATGATGAATTCGACATTTTTCGAGAAAAAGACGGAGTTTGAAGAGTTAAAAAAGTAAAAGAATGGCTCGAATCTAGGGGATATATGTTATAATCGTAACCGTTACCAAGCAAGGAGCGGGCAAAGGATTAACCTGCGATAGTTTTGCTCTAATTGCTGCGGTGCGGTTTGATAGAAGAGTAAGGAATTTGGGTAAATAGTGAGAATGACTGTATTTACGTATAAGAAGCTTTTTTAAAGGAGAATAAAATTGACTTCGTCTTATAATCCGAATTTGTCCATATACGCACGCATATATAACAAAATGTCGACAGGTGTCCTGTTGATGACATTGGACGGTCAATGTGTCGGTGTAAACCCGGCCATCAGCCGAATTTTTGGTTGGGAGAAAGCCGGATTTCTGGGATACGGCTACCGGAACCTGCTGCTTGCAGAACAGGACAGCTCTCTGGATTTGATTGACTCGTTGGATGAATGGTTGAAAAATCCTCTTCCCTTCGAACCTGTTGAAATTCGTCTTGAACGAAAGGATGGAGAATCCGTCTGGGTCGAAGTAGAATGCGAGCTGCCGGGCGAAGAAGAGGAAGAGCAGCTTGTTGTCGTCTACATCGAGGATATATCGGATCGTAATGTGACCGTGGAAAACAAGCATGATCGCACAAGGGAAATCTATAAGCTGATTACGCAAAATACACCGGATATGATCTCTTTCAGCAAGCCTGACGGCACACTGCTGTATGTTTCGCCTTCGGTTGAACGCACACTGGGATATACGCCTCAAGAGATGCTTGGACGGAACCGAACCTCTTATTACCATTCCGGGGATGCAACAAAAATGAAAATTGAAGGCACACTTTACGCGGAAGACCGATCTTTTGAACGTCGGGTTCTGCATAAGGACGGAAGTGTACGCTGGGTCGATACGTCGTTTCGTCTGATTCGGGACTTGGATGGCAAGGTCAGTCGGGTACTGGTTATCGCACGTGACATAACCGAACGAAAGATGAACGATCTAATTTTGGCGAAAGCCCAGAAGATGGCGAATATCGGATCGTGGCACTGGGATATTCAGCAGCAGCAGCTTACCTTTTCCCGCGAAATGCGCGAAATTTTCGATTATACCTTGGAACCGATCGAACAAAATACAGATTCGTTTATTGCGGTTATTCATCCGGACGATCGTGATAGCGTCGCCCAACATATCAGAGCAGCGCTCAGCCAAGGCCGTGACGGTGAACTAACATATCGGATTGTTCTTCCGGGTAACCGGGAGAAGACCATTTACGGAATTTGGGAAGTGTTCAAAGACAGCATGACCGGAGAACCGCTGCAGATAACCGGCATCGTCCAGGATGTGACCGAACGTGTACGCATCGAAGCCAAGCTGCGAAGCAGCGAAAGCCGCTACAGATCGTTATTTTTGAACCATAATGCTGGCATAATTTCCATGGATATGAAGGGCCGTATTGTCGATGTGAATCCGGCGCTGGTAGCCATGAGCGGCTATACAAAAGATCAGATCCTGCGATTAAGAGTCGGCATGCTTCAGCCCAAAGAATATGCGGTTCCTTCGCGAACTCATTTCCTTGCGGCACGGAACGGAGAATCGCGTACTTTCGAAACTTCATTCTATCGACGTGACGGTCGGCTTCGACATGTAAGTATCGCCTATGTGCCGATAGGTTCCAAGAAGGATCAGTCCGGCGTATATGCAATCGTTACGGATATTACCGAGCGCAAGCAGTATGTTGCTCAGATTGAAGCACTCAGCTATCAGCATTCGCTGCTGCTGAACACTGTGTCCGAAGGCATTATCGGCTTCGACTTGGAAGGACGCATTATGTTCACCAATCCATCGGCCGCGGCTATGCTCGGTTATGAAGGCGGCGAAGCGATTGGATGCTCGTACTTGGATATGATGCGCCATGCAAAAACGCAGGACAGCACGTATCAGAACGGAAGCGGGAAAATGCTGGATGCGATTGCTTCCGGAGATGCGCCCCTGCAGTCTGAAGCGGTATTTTGGCGAAAAGACGGAGAAAGCTTTTTGGCGTCCTGCCAGCTTACGCCGATTATGGATCAAGGGGAACACAGAGGAACCGTTCTGGTGTTCCGCGATGTAACCGGGGAGAAAGAAATTATCCGGGCCAAAGAATCCGCAGAGCGGGCCGATCGGGCCAAATCGGAGTTCTTGTCGATCGTCAGCCACGAGCTGCGGACACCAATGAACGGTATTATCGGCATGACGGATCTGCTGCGTGAAAGCAATCTGCAGGAAGATCAACAGCAGTATGTCAAAATTATTTACGAAAGCAGCCATGCGCTCCTCAAAATCTTGAATGAGATTTTGGATATTAGCAAGATTGAAGCCGGACGAATGGAGATTGAACTGTATCCCGTTGATCTGCGCGAAATGCTCAACAGTGTCATTCAGCTGTTCCTGCCGCGTGCAGTGGAAAAAGGACTGGCACTTAAGTTTGCTGCCGACGAAAGTATTCATTCTCTGCCTTCCATCATAATTGCCGACAGCGAACGTCTGCGTCAGGTACTGATCAATCTGCTTGGCAATGCGATCAAATTTACCGAGCAAGGAAGCGTATCTCTCTGCGTAGCTCCGAAGGCATTCCGGGCGCCGAATGAACTTTGGATTGAATTTTCGGTAAGTGATACTGGAATCGGTATTGCCGCCGATAAGCAGGATAAGCTGTTCCAACCGTTCTCTCAACTGCATCCGATCTTGAATCGTAAATATGGCGGTACCGGATTAGGACTGTCGATCAGTCGGAAATTGGTTGAGTTGATGGGCGGAAGCATCTTTGTTGAAAGTGACGAAGGAGAAGGGGCAACCTTCTCCTTCCTGCTTCGTTTACTGCTGCCGGAAGCGGAAGGAGAGCGTTTTCTGGAAGCGAAGTCCGAAGAGATACCGAGCGATGTAGCGGCATCTCTCCTGCAGCCGGAACATCGGAAAAATCTTCGTATTCTTGTTGCGGAAGATCATCCCGTCAATCGCAAGGTTATCGAGTCTATCCTTGCCCGTTTTGGCTGCACAATCGATATGGCAGAGGATGGAGAACAAGCTGTGCGTCGGGCACTGTCTCAAGACTATGACCTGATCTTCATGGATGTGCAGATGCCGGGGGTAGACGGATGCGAAGCCGCTTACCAGATTCGCACTCATCTGCCTGCTGGACAAGTACCGCTGATTGTCGGAGTCAGTGCTTTCGTTCGTCAAGAAGAAATCAACCGCTGCTTGACGGGCGGCATGGACGATTTTATTGCAAAACCAATTGTCGCTTCCGAAATTGAACGAATACTGAATGATCCGCGTCTGCAGCAGGGTCATCGCAGCCAGTCCGGTTCAGGAAGCATCTAATTCAAATAGATCGAAGGATCCAAACAGAACGAATGATTTGCATAGACTTAACGATTCGCATAGATTGAACGATTTGAACAGAACATGATGAAAAGCTCATCTTTCGATCCCGGATCGAAAGATGGGCTTTTTCGTTTGAATGTACAGTTTTCTTTTTCCATTTCAAGCAACCTTCTGTAGATTCTATTCGTTGGTAAATGTAGGAAGGTACTTGATTTATTGACCATAGAGTTAAGAAAGATATGCAAAGTATATAGTAAAGGAAAAAAGGGGGTCTACTAAAAATGTATACGACAAAGAAAAAGTATACGACAGGGAAGAGACCGGAGATCAAAAAAAATTTAAAGAAAATCGGTATGCGAAGTCTGGTGCTGGCATCCCTGGTGGCCGTAACAGCAGGCTGTTCGAACGAAACGGAGACGGAAGCTTATCAATCGGCCTATACGGCCGAGGATGTCAATCCAAAGCTTGCGGCGTCGATGAACCGATTTGCACTGGATTTCTACACTATGCTGGAGCAGCACCCGGGCGAAAAAGACGTAGGACCTAATCGGATGATCTCGCCGGCAGGCATTGCTATGGCACTGTCCATGCTCAAGGCGGGTGCGGAAGGCGAAACGAAGCGTCAGATGGATGAAGCGCTGCGGCTGAACGGGATGTCCCTAGAAGACTTGGCCAAAGGACAGATGATTTTACGTGATCTGCTGCGGGGTTCAGATCCGTCGGTCCATATGGCGATCGCCAATTCACTGTGGAGCCGCGAAGGCTTTGAGTTGAACAAGGATTATGTCTCGCAGATTGAGAAAAGCTACGGAGCTCAGGTGCAGGCGCTGGATTTTTCCAAGGAGCAGGCTGTCAACACGATGAACCAATGGGCTTCTGACAATACTGCGGGGAAAATTCCGAAAGTGATCGAGGCGCCGCTTAGCGATGAGCTTATGCTGCTGTTGATGAACGCCATGTATTTCAAAGGGGATTGGACCGAACCTTTTGAAAAAGAACAAACCAAAGATCTTCCGTTCCATACGGAAGACGGTGAAGCCGTCGATGTACCGACGATGCATCAGAGCGGCGACTACGATTATCTGGACGAAGAAGGATTCCAAGCCATCCGTCTGCCATACGGCGAATCCAAAAACTTCGGCATGATTCTCGCACTTCCAGACGAAGATCGCTCGCTCGATGATTTTAAGCGACGGAATCTGCCGGAATTCGAGAAGTGGAGTAAGGACTTGACCGATCAGCCGGGCATTATCGAACTGCCACGCTTCAAGCTGTCGGACAAATTGGAGCTGAACGATGCCTTGTCTGCGTTGGGAATGCCTGCAGCATTCGACGACCAACAGGCTGAACTCGGCGGACTTGCGGCTTCCGGTGCTGACCCCGGCGAACTTTACGTCGACTTCGTTACACACGATACATTCGTTGAAGTGAACGAGGAAGGAACCGAAGCGGCAGCCGTTACGGTGATCGGCGTCGAGGCCGGTTCGGCTCCTCCAGCCCCGTTCGAGCTGAAGCTGAATCGTCCGTTCTTTTTCGCGATCACCGACCGTACCACCGGTTTAATCGTCTTTATGGGCGAAGTCGGCAATCCGCTGGAGAGCTGAAACCAAAAGTTCAAAGCTGAAATAAAAAGCCTAAAGATGAAGCCCTGCGGTATAACCCGCAGGGCTGTGCTCCATGCAGTTTGAAAAGCCTGCATCTAAAAAGACTGATAGGCAGAGGGGGAGTTCGTGAAGTTCGCCTTTGAAATCGGGAAGCCACCTCTTTGATTAAGCCTGCTTCCCGATTGAGACAGCGAACGCAGCGAACTACCCTGGAGCCGTTCAAAGAGTTTTATGCCTTACAGGATTTTCGCCCGACAAAAAAGCCCCGCGGCTAAGCCGCAGGGCTTCTTGATTAAGAACGAGGTCCGAACAAGCCGGATTTTTTGAGTCCTTCCCAGAACTCGCCGAACTGCGGAATGTCGAACTGCTGGGCAGCATCGGACAGCGCCGTCTGAGGGTCCGGGTGTACTTCGACCATGATGCCGTCTGCGCCCGCTGCAAGAGCGGCTTTGGCGCAAGGAAGCATGATGTCTTTGCGTCCTGTCGAATGCGTCACGTCAACCATGACCGGCAGGTGCGTTTCCTGCTTGAGCAGCGGAACCGCCGAGATGTCGAGCGTGTTGCGCGTCGCTTTTTCGTATGTGCGAATGCCGCGCTCGATCAGCATGATCTGCTCGTTGCCGCTAACCATAATGTATTCGGCCGCATGAACGAATTCGTCCAGCGTCGCGGACAGGCCGCGTTTCAGCAGAACCGGAATCTTAGCGCCGCCGACTTCTTTCAGCAGCTCGAAGTTGTGCATGTTGCGCGCACCGATCTGGATTACGTCGATGTAATCGGCCGCCAGCTCGATATGCGATGGATGCACGATTTCACTGATTGTCGCCAGACCGAACTCGTCCGCAACTTCCTTCAGCAGCTTCAGGCCGTCAAGACCCAGGCCTTGGAAATCGTACGGGGATGTTCTCGGTTTGAAAGCTCCGCCGCGCATAATTGTAATACCGGAGTCTTTGAGAGCCTTGGCAACCGTACGCAGCTGTTCGCGCGACTCGATCGAACATGGACCTGCTACGAGAACCGGGCTTGGTCCGCCGACCTGCACGCCTTTGAATTGCACGATTGTGTCTTCCGGACGCTTTTTGCGGCTGACCAGCAGCTGACGCTTATGGTCTTCCTGTTGAATGTTTAGCGATGCCTTGAAAATTTCCTTGAACAAGTGCTTCAGCGTACTGTCAGGGAATGGACCCTTATTCAGGCCAGTGATGCGATCCAGAATTTCTTTTTCGCGCTCCGGCTCGAATTTTGGGACACCTTGGGATTCTTTGACTTGACCGATTTGATGTACCAGTTCGGCACGTTTGCTGAGTAGTTCCAGAAGCTGGGAGTCGATTCCATCAACACTCGCTCGCAGCTGTTCCAATGTTTCATTCATATCTGCATAGTCTCCTTATTAGCTGCAACCCTGTTCCTCCGTCGACATAATCGCAAAAGAGCGTCAAGACTCCTTCTGCTTTACCGCGTTGTTTCTGGACAGGATTGAAAAGCTTATTTCTAGACATTTTAATCCCGCTGCGCATACATAGCAAGACGCGGAAGCTTTTTTAGTCAAAAAACGCAAGAAAAAGACCGATTTTTTTTATCAAGCCATATGGTAAAATAGAAATTGGGAACTTTAACCAACTACTGTCGCAGCGGTTAAAGCCGTTTCCAGTGCAGATCAAACCAGTCGAGGAGCCTGTCTCAATCCGCTGCCCGGTTTCGCCCCTCTGAGTCGCACCTAAACCGTGTGCGGTTCGGAGGGGCGAAATCCTACTATTTAAGTGAGACAAGCTGCTAGAGTCAGGAGGAAGAAGTATGATTATCGGAGTACCGAAAGAAATCAAAAATAATGAAAATCGAGTCGGCATGACACCGGCTTCGGTCACGGCCTATATTGCCGAAGGACATGAAGTGCGGGTAGAGGCAGGCGCGGGACTCGGTATCGGATTTTCGGACAAAGATTATAGGGATGCAGGCGCTGAAGTCGTATCGGAAGCGGCGGAAGCTTGGGCAGCCGAAATGGTCGTCAAGATCAAGGAGCCGCTGGAGAGCGAATACGGCTTTTTCCGTCCGGGCCTTATTCTGTATACGTATCTGCATCTCGCGGCGGAACCGGATTTAACCCACGCATTGTTAGACCGGGGAGTAACGGGTATCGCTTACGAAACGATTCAGCTGGGAGACCGAAGTCTGCCGCTGCTGACGCCGATGAGCGAGGTGGCTGGCCGCATGTCTATTCAGATCGGTGCACATTTCCTGGAAAAAACGTTCGGGGGAAAAGGGGTTCTGCTCGGCGGAGTGCCGGGTGTGGAGCCGGGCAGAGTGACCATTGTAGGCGGTGGTATCGTAGGGGTCAATGCGGCGAAGATGGCGATGGGACTTGGAGCGGACGTCACGATCCTGGATATTAATGCCGATCGGCTGCGTCAGCTGGATGATCAGTTCGGCGGCAGGCTCAAGACACTGATGTCCGACAAACATAATCTGGAGATAGCAGTCGAGCGTGCGGATCTGCTTGTCGGAGCCGTATTGATTCCGGGGGCCCGGGCACCGAAGCTTGTAACGGAAGATATGGTCAGACAGATGGGCGCCGGTTCGGTCATCGTGGATGTGGCAATCGATCAAGGCGGTTCGATTGAAACGATTGATCGAATCACGACGCACGACGACCCCGTATACGAAAAACACGGTGTGCTGCACTATGCGGTAGCCAATATGCCGGGAGCGGTCGCCCGTACTTCGACACTGGCGCTAACTATGGTTACGACGCCTTACGGCCTGCAAATTGCGCGAAACGGATTCCGCCAGGCCGCGCACTTCAATCCGGCGATTGCCAAAGGAATCAATACCTATGGAGGCCGCGTGACGTACCGGGCGGTCGCGGAAGCGCACGGATTGGCGTATACTGAGATTGAAGCTATTTTGAACGAAAAGGGAGAGAGTATCGCATGAATCATATATTCCGACTCCAAGCAGATTGGAACGGAGGACGTAACAGCACAGGTACAATTGAGAGCGGACAGCTGAAGACCGAGATTTCGATTCCCGAATCGATGGGCGGACCTGGAGTCGGTACCAATCCGGACGAGATGCTGCTCGGTGCGGCGGCAACCTGCTATATTATTACGTTGGCGGCGATGCTGGAACGCTCTTCGATCGGGGTGGAAAGTCTGACCCTCGATTCAGAAGCCGTTGTAGACGTCACCAATAATATTTTCACATACAAATCGATTACGCATCGTCCCCTGCTCGTGCTGACAGGCGGTCAAGACGAAGAAGCGCGGACGAAGGCCGAGAAGCTGGCGTACAAAGCGGAAAGCTCCTGCATGATTACAAGAGCGCTGCAGGGCAACGTTGAAGTGTCGGCAGAGCCGACAATCACCGTAGGAGAAAAAACGCCTTGAGACTGATTGTCCGGCAGGGGGAACATACAAGAAGGATTCCAGTAGGTTTTGTTTGTGATTCTTCTTATGGTTCTTCCTGTGGCCGCTCTTATTAAGGATCTACATTTACACTTTGAAATACCCGATATAGAGATATAGCAGCAAAGTAAGCGAATTCATACAAGGAATCATCACTACATGGCTTATCGGATTCTGCTCCGCAGTAGA
Source organism: Saccharibacillus kuerlensis DSM 22868 (assembly GCF_000378145.1). Classification (GTDB taxonomy): domain Bacteria; phylum Bacillota; class Bacilli; order Paenibacillales; family Paenibacillaceae; genus Saccharibacillus; species Saccharibacillus kuerlensis. Next base: position 37,592 of record NZ_KB899288.1, read on the forward strand.
CACTTATTCGGATTAGGATCGAGGCTTGAGAGGACGGAAAACGATGCAACCGCAGTTTCGGATTGAAAAAGACTTCCTGGGTTCCAAGCAGGTTCCCGCCGACGCTTATTACGGCGTTCAGACGATGAGGGCAATCGAGAACTTCCCGATTACCGGCTACCGCATTCACGAATCGATGGTTCGCGCACTGGGAATTGTGAAAAAAGCGGCGGCGCTTGCCAATATGGAAGTAGGCCGTTTGCCGGGTCACCTGGGCGCTCCGATCGTGGAGGCGGCAGGAGAAGTTATGGATGGCGTTTGGGATGCTCAGTTCATCGTTGACCCTATTCAAGGCGGCGCAGGAACGTCGATCAATATGAACGCCAATGAAGTCATCGCTAACCGGGCTCTTGAGCTGATGGGGAAGCCGAAGGGCGATTACTTCCATCTGAATCCGAACGTGCACGTCAATATGGCCCAATCGACCAACGACGTGTTTCCGACCGCGATTCATATTGCTTCCTTGTCGCTTGTTGAGAAGTTGGAAGATACAATGGAGCGTCTGCAGCGTTCTTTTGAAAATAAAGCGCGTGAATTCGATCATGTCATCAAAATGGGGCGTACCCATCTTCAGGATGCGGTGCCGATTCGTCTCGGTCAAGAGTTTGCCGCTTATGCGCGCGTATTGGGCCGTGACCTGCACCGGGTTCGCCGTTCGAAAGAGCTGCTGCATGAAGTGAATATGGGCGCTACCGCGATTGGAACGGGGCTGAACGCCGACGTCAACTATATGGAGAAAGTTGTGGTTAAGCTTGCGGAGATCAGCGGGATGCCGCTGCGTCATGCGGAAGATCTGGTCGATGCGACACAGAACACGGATGCTTATACCGAACTGTCGGGTGCGCTGAAGATCTGCATGATCAATCTCTCGAAGATCGCTAACGATATCCGTCTGCTGGCATCGGGACCGCGCGCCGGTCTGGCCGAGCTTAAGCTGCCGGAGCGTCAGCCGGGTTCTTCGATCATGCCGGGCAAAGTCAACCCTGTTATGTGTGAAGTCGTTAATCAGACCGCTTTCCAGGTAATCGGCAACGATCATACAATCTCGCTGGCCTCGGAAGCCGGACAGCTTGAATTGAACGTTATGGAGCCGGTATTGGTATTCAACCTGCTTCAATCGATCAGCATCATGAATCAGGCGCTGACCGTATTCCGTACACACTGCATCGACGGCATTGAAGCCAATGAAGCAAATTGTGCGGAGTATGTAGAGCGCAGTGTAGGCGTTATTACGGCGCTGAGCCCGTATCTGGGCTACGAGATTTGCGCTCGTATCGCGCGCGAAGCGATGACGACAGGACGCTCCGTACGCGATTTGTGCCTGCTGCACAATGTGCTCAGCGAAGAAGAGCTGGACATTATTCTGAATCCGTTCGAGATGACGAAGCCGGGTATTGCAGGTTCTTCGCAGCTGACGCGGGATTAGGCCGTAATTCAGTCTGAAATCGAATAAGCGGGAATAGACAGAGAAGCTGTCTTCGGAAGTCGTTTTGACGCTTCTGGAGACGGCTTTTGCTGCATAAGGAAGCCGGATGTGGGATTGAAGCACGGAATGAATGTATGAAATTGTATTGAAATATGGAATTCAATAGAAATACGAAGAAGCACGGAATGAATGTATGAAATTGTATTGAAATATGGAATTCAATAGAAATACGAAATTCGATAGGAATACGGAAAAGGGCTGTACGGCAGCGTGCCGTACAGCCCTTTATTTTTCGGTAGTCGGATCATAAGTTCCGTTATGGGTCGGCCGGGTCCGTTGTACGTTAATCCGGTCAATCCAATAAAGTCTTCTCACAATAGAATTTTTGCTCCGTCTTCCCACTGCGTTCAAGAACGGGCTTCTGCTTCTTCGGCGCCGGCTTCGCTGCCTAGACCGAAAGCCTCGGCCACCAGACGTACGGATTTCAGGCGAGCCTCGAAATCGTGAATCGACGAAACGATCAGCAGCTCGTCGGTCTTGTATTCTTCGGAGAGCTCAAGCAGACGTGCTTTGACCTGTTCCGGTGTACCGACGACACGGTATGCACGAGTTGCTGCAATCTGTTCGCGGTCATACGGCGTATACGGATAATCTGCCGCCGTCTGTGCGGAAGGCAGGTACGGCAGTTCCATTCCTTTATACATGGCGAGGAAGAATAGATCGGAACTGGCGGCGAGCCGTTCGGCTTCTTCCTGCGTATCCGCACAAATAACAGTAATGGCGGCAAGCGATTTGGGTACCGGAGACATCAGCGACGGTTCGAAATTGTCATGGTAAAACTCCGTCGCTTCGCGGCCGCCCGGTGTACCGAAGAACTGCGCGAACGCGTAGGAGGCGCCGGTCTGTGCAGCCAGACGCGCCGTACCGCCGCTGGATCCAAGCAGCCACAGCTCCGGCTTGGTGTCTACCGAAGGCGACACGCTGAGTCCCGCGAAGCGGTGATCGGCCGGTACGGCATCGTTAAGATAAGCGATCAGATCGATGATCTGCTGAGGATACGGATCAGCGCTGTGATAATGGCCTTCCTGGAGCGCGCGGGTCGAGAGCGGACGTCCGCCGGGTGCACGACCGACACCGAGATCAATTCGTCCCGGATACAGCGCTTCGAGCAGCCGGAAGTTTTCCGCGACTTTATAAGCGCTGTAGTGGGGCAGCATGATGCCGCCGGAGCCCAACCGAATACGTGAAGTATGGGCAGCCAGATGGGCGACCAATACTTCGGGACTGGAGTGGGCCAGAGCTTTGGAACTGTGGTGTTCAGATACCCAGAAGCGGCTGTAGCCAAGTTTATCCGCTTCAATAGCGAGCTGGGTCGTCGCCTGCAGCGCTTCCTTAGGACCGGAACCTTCTGTGATGGTCGATTGATCAAGAATGCCGAGCTTAAGCATATATGGGTTCCCCTCTCGAAACATTGTTCGATAACAATGTCAGTGATAGATTGAATGAAGGCAGCAGCGGAAATGCGCCGGTTAAGCCGCAGCGGCGGTTCGACATTTGACTGCGAGCGTTACTTTCATTGATCTATCATATCAAATTCGTAAACAATCGTCAAAATACAACTAACTATATAAAATATAGTAAAAGTTAAAGGCTTGTTTATTAGGTTTGCGGAATAGCTGTACTTTTTTGCACAACTATTCCACAACTATTCAAGGGGAAGCCGGTATACATACGTAGACGGTAAGCGGAAACTATGACAGGAGGACTTACAGACATGACAATGGATTGGAAAAAAAGTTTCGCATGGAGCCGAGTTGCAATTAGCGCAGCTCTTGCATTAACAATCTCTGCCGGTACGCTGCCGACTTACGCTGCGGAGAAGAACGGCGGACAGATTCCGACGGCCGTTTCCGCGAGCAGCACGAAGGTTGTTGCCGAAATCGACGGGAAGCCAGCCCAGTGGGGAGACAGCGTCTATGTGTACCGTTCGTTGACCTATGTGCCGGTACGCGAAGGGGCCGTGTCGCTGGGAGCCAAGGTCAAGTGGGACAAAAAGCAGCATGCCGCAGTAGTAACGCTGAACGGGGATGAACTCTTATACCGCCCAAATTCGGATACGGTATCGGTTAACGGCTTCGAATTGAAGATGCCGGGGACAACCCGCAATGTGAACGGTATTTTGACGGTACCGCTTCGAGGGCTGACGGAACCGCTTAGAGCCAGCGTCAAGCCGGTCACCAGCGGTGGCGTGCTGAATTTGTCACTGAAGACGGACGATGCAACTGTTGTCGGCTCCAACCTCACAGCTGTCGATGAATACTTGAAGAACGAACAGTTTTCAGGAAATGTACTTGTTGCAAAAGATGGAAAAGTACTGATACGTAAAGGATATGGTCTGGCTTCGGACCAGACGCTTGTACGGCCTACGGACAAAATGCGGTTGGGTTCATTGACGAAAGCATTCACCGCTGCTTTGATTCTGAAGTTGGAGGAAGAAGGCAAACTGAGTACGGAAGATCCACTGTCGAAGTACATTCCCGATTATCCGCGCGGAGACGAAATCACCTTGTCGATGCTGCTGTCTCATACGTCGGGAGTCGCTTTGAACTTTACCCGCCGCGAAGGTACGCCGCTCTCCGAGACGGTGGAGGAGATCAAAAGAAGTCCGTTGAAATTCATTCCAGGCAGTGATTACTTGTACAGCAACAGCGGTTTCGTGCTGCTGGGTTATATTATTGAGCAGGTAACCAGCACAGACTATGCGGATTATGTTCAGACACGGATTCTGGACCCGCTAGACATGGAAAACAGCGGAACGGTTACACGGCAGACGAAAGTGCCGACTTCGTATGAATATGATTGGCAGGAGAAGACGTGGAAAAGCGTAGACGAATATTACTTCGCGCCTTCGGGTACGGGAAGCTTATATTCTACACTTGACGATATGCTGATCTGGGCGGATTCTCTGAGTGCCGGTAAGGTGCTGTCGGAAGCGACAATGGAGCGGATGTACACGCCGAGTCCGTATAAAAATTACGGATATGCCTGGATCATTGAAGGCGAAGGCCCGAACAAAGTCGTATTCCATAACGGCGGCGGCAGCGGCTACACAACCGGCATCCGGCGCGGACTTGGAGACGGAACGGTCGTTGTGCTGCTTGCGAATCGAGGCGGTCTGGATACCAATACAATGACGGCCGAAATCCGGAAGTTGGCTTTTAATAACTGATGCAATAGCAGGCAGATTAAAATGACTTTCTGTCTGTCGATTGCGCTCAACATACGAAGGCCGCGGACTTAAATCCGCGGCTTTTTGCGCTGTTGAGCAGTCGCCCTGCAAGCACTTTTGTTCAGACAAGTCCGTTAGCTTCTGCGTATCTTCCCCAATGTGGTCGGCTGCCGTCCATATCAATGAATCCGTAACGGTCCGACAGCTCCCATGAGCTGAGTGCCCTGCCGGTAAACGCCATGACCTCTGGATCCGCGGCCAGCTGTGCGGCTGCTTGTCCGACGTACGCCGGAGTCTCCGAGGCGATAAAGTGAGGTTCGATCTTCGCCGCATCCCGCCAATTTTTTTCGGTTACGCCAAAATGGTCCAACATCGCTTCCGACCGCAAAAACCCTGGAGTTAATGCAGCGGCGGCAATATGGTACGGACGGAGTTCCTCTGCCATTGCCGCTGCAAGATGAATGCCTGACACTTTGGCTAGACTGTAATAAACGTTTCCCCGGAACCGATAATCGATCCCGTCCGTTACTTCCAGTACCAGCCCGCCGGGACGATCCAGCATAAGCGGCAGCATGTAATGGGAAGTGATCAAATGGGTATGCACGGCTCTTTGCTGAATCAAAAGACCATCTTCAAGCGAATGCTCCCACAATTTCAAGTCCCAGCGTGTCAATTCGTCTCCTCCCCAAATATCGTTGACCAGAATGTCCAGTCCGCCGCGTTCTTCGGCGATAAGCCCGGTCAGACGGCTCACCTGTTCGGGATCCGAGTGATCCGTCCGCACGGCGGAAGCCGTTCCTCCGAACGCTTCGACCATTTCAGCCGTATCTTCAATCGTCTCCGAGCGTCCCATATCCGATGATTGTTTCCGAGTGCTTCGACCGGTCACATAGACATGGGCGCCGAGTGCGCCCAATTCCCGCGCAATACCACGTCCTGCACCTCTTGTCGCACCCGCTACCAGCGCCGTTTTTCCGGCAAGCGGTCGTTGGTTTGTAGGCTTTTCATTCCTATTCATAAACATCGCCTCTTTCGTTAATGATTTGCAGTACGATTACGAACGACAATGACCTTAACGACGTTGTTCGTACGTTCAATATAAGAGATAATAGATGACAACCTTTGTCTTATTTACAAAACGTTCGGAAAGAAAATAATGCGAAGGAGGCGGCCCATGAGAGGAGACAGACTGCTGAAAATTGTCCTGCTGCTTCAGAGCAGAGGGAGAATGTCGACTCGTCAGTTGTCGGAAGAGCTCGAAGTAACCGGCCGAACGGTGAGTCGGGACATGGAAGCGCTGGGACAGTCGGGAATTCCGCTCGTGGCGCATCGCGGCCGCTTTGGCGGATGGAGCTTGATGGAAGGATATCGAAGCGGGCTGACTGGAATGACACCTGACGAGACGGCAGCTCTGCTGCTGCGCGCCTCCTCGGGCCCTCTCAGAGATCTGGGATTGGATGGCTATTATGAGGCGGCGCTGCAGAAACTTAGAGCCGTCTATCCGGATTCGGGACATCGTGGAGCCGCGTTTATGAAACGCCGACTGCTGATCGACGATTCCGGTTGGCACAGCCGAGCTTCCGGAATTCCTGAAGCGCTTGAAATTTGTCAGGAAGCAGTTTGGGAAAATCGACTGCTGCGTTTCGGATATGCGAATAACAGCGGGGATAATGCACCGATTCGGATTGTCCAGCCGCTGGGGCTTATCGTGAAGCGCGGAATATGGTACTTGGCTGCGCAGGATGGCGGCACAGTTAAAACGTTCCGAGTATCAAAAATGACCGATGTCGAGCGATTGGAACATTCATTTGACTACCCCGAAACGTTCGATCTGGCGCTCTACTGGGAAGAGTCGCTGCGCGCTTTCCCCTCAAAGCTCCCTCATTATGAAGCGAAGCTTATTGTGGAGGAAGAAGGGTTAAAAGTGTTTCGGCAAGAGCGATACGTCCGCATCTTGGAAATCGAGCTGGTTGAAGACAAGAGCTTCGTTATTACAGCCGATCTGGCTGCACATGAATTTGCGCTGCGTTTTGTACTCGGTTTTGGATCATCGATTCGGGTATGCGAACCGGCGGCGCTTGTCGAAGCGGTAGCAGCGGAAGCGGAAAAAATAGCAGGAATATACCGAGCAGACTGTTCAAGGTAATGCGTCTGCAGCTGCTTCGGCAGTGGATGGATACATATGCCTACGGACAGCTGCTGAGAGCATCGAAATAGTCTTTTTATCAATTTTACACAAAAAAACGCTTCTTTTTACCTTGCGCATACAAGAGAGACGTTTCCACTGTCGCTCGGGAAGTTTTTTTATGATATAATGGTTTAAAAAGGTGACACTGCTGGGTAAGTAATGCTCAGGTTTCACCATCCAATTACAGAAAGGATCAGGATACCATGAGTCCCCGAAGGAGTATTCCCCAAAGGACAATCTGGAAACGTTACGATCTCTCCTATACTTAGCGCCTTTCGTAGATAGTTTGTCGGACGACCGTACATGACAAACGCTGCGAAAGGAAGGGACCACCCATGCGAAGGACGAATGCCTCGCGGTTTTCCCCTCTTGCTCGCAGCATCTTGTCTAACTAAGACAAATACTGCGAAAATGAGGAGAATATCGTATGAAGGCAAAAGGCAAAAGGATGAAGCGGTCCGCGCAGGCGGCCGCGATCTTAACAGGCACATTTTTGATGGCATTTACGTTTTATCACATTAATTTTCAAAACCATCTTTCGGAGGGCGGTTTTGTCGGTCTCTCGCTGCTCGGCGAGTATGCGTTCGGATTCCCGCCCGCACTGACAATTCTGATTCTCGACATTCCGTTTATGCTGCTGTTCGCCCTGCGCAAGGGCTGGAGGTCTATGGGACCTGCAGCGTTGGCCGCGGGTTCGTTCACTGTGTTTTATGCGGGAATGGAACACTTTTCCACATTGAGTTTCGACCTGCAGGGTCAGCTCTGGCTCGCTGCTTTGCTTTCCGGTCTTCTGACCGGAGTCGGAGGAGGTCTGGTACTTCGCTGCGGCGGAGCAACAGGCGGAGACGACTGTGCCGCCATCTGGCTTCATGAGAAGACCGGACTGAAGATTGGTACTGTGTTCATTCTTATGGACGCGTCGGTGCTGCTGCTGTCGCTGCTGTACCTGCCGCTGGCCGAGACGCTCTACACTGTAGCGGCTGTATGTATCGGAGGCAAGGTCATCACTTGGACTGTGGAACCGCAGATTTTGCGTCAGGGTCTTACTTCGATCGCGCATCTGTTTGTGCCGGCGAAGCCTCATGTTCCTACCGCACCGCCGGAAGTTAAAGGTTTGAATAGAGTGTAAGATATAGGGTCATAGGGGAAGACCCGTAGCCGCGAACTTTCCCCGTCTGCTTGAATGAAAAAACCGTTCCGATTTTCTCCATTTTGGAGAAAGCCGAAACGGTTTTTTTTTGAGAATTCAAAAAAAATCGCGTGAGTACTTAATATAAACGAATGATAAGTAAATGATAAATGGACGGAAAGCTTTGAAGTATACTGCTTCTTGTATCAAAGCATGTCTTCGGTTTTTAGGCTTAAGATTGAATCTGACCGTCTTTATCATGGACATAGACGTGAACATCGCGATTTTCCGCTTCCTTGTTCGCTGCTTTGACCGCTTCATCTTTGCGGCTGTGAGTAGACAACGGCTTATCTTCGTGTTCTTCTTTGACCGCCCAGTTGTTCTCGCGAAACACAACGTGAAGGGCATGGCGGTCGTTCGAATTGGATTCTGATTTTGAGTTTTTTGAATCGCTGTCTTTTTTCGATGTTTTTTCTTCGTGTTCCGGATGATTTTCGTTCCATTCCTCGGCACGTGCCGTGGCAATCGCAATGGCACGTCCTTCTTCGTAGTCTTCGTCGAGCAGAGCATTTGCAATCTCGATCGCTTTATTGCGGACACGTTCATCCAGATTTTTCATCGACTGCGGATAATCATTTTTGTTCCAAGGCATATTTGTTCCTCCTATCCGAATAGAGAACAGTGGCGCCGGATTCCAATAAAGAACTTTGTTCCAGCGCGCGGGGTGTCTGCTTTTTCGTATGCCTATTACCTACCCGAACGCAAAGAAGCTTAACCATCGAGAGCTTAAGGCGGCATGGATGGAAAGACAAAGAATGTTCAAATTTGCAAGTACCTGCTATGATAAAAAACATGGTCGTGCGGCGCTTTTGAAAAAGAGCCTGTTCGCCGATGAACATGATAACCGAAAGCACGGAAGGAGTTTTACACATGAAAGTCACTTTGATTGCCGGCAGTAACCGGGAACAGGCCAGCAGCACACAGCTGACCCGTTATATCGCAAGACTGCTTGAAGAGCAGGGGTTCGAAACGGAAGTATTCAGTCTGTACGAACATCAGCTGCCGCTGTACGGTCCTGGCGAAGCGTATGGACACGAAGAAGTGCTGAAGCTGGCTCAGTCTGTCAAATCGGCGCAGGCTATTGTATTGGCGACACCGGAATATCACTCCTCGATTTCGGGTGTGCTCAAAAATGCACTCGACTTCCTGAACAGCGAATACTTTGAAGGCAAGCCGGTGCTGTCGGCAAGTTCCGCAGGCGGCTCCGTCGGCGTATCCTCACTGGGCGCACTGCAGGCGATTGTACGCAATCTGCATGGATTGAACTGCCCGGAATGGATTTCGGTCGGCGGCGATCAGCGCAAATTCGACGAGAACGGCGATCCAGTCGATCAAGCGAGTGAGCTGCGTATTCGCAAAGCGGTCGATACATTCGTGCATCTGATTCAGCGCGTTCAAGCCTAAGCGAGTTTTTAAACGTTTAGAAACGGCGGATTTCGGCGGTACAACGACAAAGAAAAACGGATTCCGCTTCGAAGCGGAATCCGTTTTTCTGTTAGTTGATACATTTTGAACAAGTTATAAAGGCTGAAAAAGAATGAAGAGATGCTTACTGCTCAGCGAACAAAGCGCGGTATTCGCCATAGCCTTCTTCTTCAAGCTTGTCCGCCGGCACGAAACGAAGCGCAGCGGAGTTAATGCAGTAGCGCAGTCCGTCAGGACCCGGGCCGTCATCGAATACGTGTCCCAAGTGAGAATCGGCTTCTTTGCTTCGTACTTCGGTACGAATCATGAAGTGACTGAGATCCACCTTTTCCTTGACGTGATAATCGCGGATTGGACGGGTGAAACTCGGCCAGCCGCAGCCGGCATCGTATTTATCGCGCGAGCTGAACAGCGGCTCGCCGGAAACGATATCCACGTAGATGCCTTCGCCATGGTGATCCCAGAACTCATTATGGAATGCTGGCTCGGTACCGTTGTTTTGGGTGACGTTATACTGCATTTCGCTCAAACGCTGTTTCAGTTCGTTTTTATCGATAGGTTTTTTCCAATGTTCTTCAATGAACGCTTCGCGTCCAGACGCTTTTTTGTAACGTTTGTAATGGCCGGGATTTTTTTTATGATAGTCCTGATGGTAGTCTTCGGCTTCGTAGAACGTTTCGGCCGGACGAATCGGGGTTACAATCGGCTTGTCGAAGCGTTCGCTTTCGGCCAACGCTTTCTTGGAAGCTTCCGCCTTGATGCGCTGTTCGTCCGTATGGTAGAAGATGGCCGTACCGTACGAAGAACCGCGGTCGTGAAACTGTCCGCCTGCGTCGGTCGGATCAATTTGCTGCCAGAACAGTTCGAGCAACTTTTCGTAAGGGAACAGTTCCGGATTGTACGTGATTTGAACCGCCTCGAGATGTCCTGTCGTTTCCGAGCATACTTCTTTGTAAGTCGGGTTTTCGGTATGTCCGCCCGTGTAGCCGGATACGACCTTGACGATACCCGGCAGATCTTCGAACGGCGTCACCATACACCAGAAGCAACCTCCCGCAAATGTTGCTTTTTCGATCATAGAAGATGAGTAATCGGCCATGGTGGATCCCTCCGTGAATTTTATTTTCATCAATTGTTTGATGCACAATTAATTAGAAGACGTACTTTAAATTATAAAGGATTTCATCCTATTCGCCAAGTCTCGCTTCACAAAGCTAGTAAACGTCAGGAAGGTTCGCGAATCAGAGATGCTTTTTCCGGCGAAGGTCTTCGGGACAATGATTCTTTTGCTGACCGAGCGTTTGCCAACGAGACTTTTGCCAACCGTAAGCGGGGCGCGTATACTCGAAAAGGAAACGAGATCAGCTCGGCGGCGAGGATGCTGCACACGAACGACAGAAAGTAGGGAAGCGGAAATGGAAACAACGGAAAGCGGCACAGGCAGGGAATCGGCAAAACGGAGAAAAAAGGTGGCGCTGATCGGAATCGGAGGCATAGCGGAAAAGGTATATCTGCCTCTGCTGGCCGGACATCCCGATGCGGAAATTGTAGGCATCGTCAGTCGGACGGAGTCCCGTGTTCGTGCAGCGGCTTCGCTGCACCGTATCCCAAATTTTTCGACGGAGCTTGACGATCTGCTGCGTTGGGAGCCGGATGCGGTATTCGTACACAGCGCCACGGATTCCCATTATGCTATCGTGATGCGGTGTCTGGAAGCAGGGCTGCCGGTCTACGTCGACAAGCCGCTGTCGACGGATCCGGCAGAAAGCAGGGCGATGGCATCCAAAGCCGAAGAAAAGGGTCTGCTGCTGAGCGTCGGTTTTAACCGTCGTTTCGCGCCGCTCTATGTCGGTGCCAAAACATGGATTGAAGAAGCCGGAGGTTTTGCCCAGATGCAGGCGGTCAAGCACCGGACCCGGATGCAGCATCGTTCCGCCCGGGAGACGGTGTACGACGATCTGATACATATGCTCGACCTGCTGCTCTGGTTGGGGAAAGGCGATATCCGCTCTCTGTCCGGCGGGATAGAGGCGGATGAGCAGGGACGGATGCGGCAGGCATTCGGTTCGCTGCGTCTGGGCGGCGGAATAGGCAGCTACAGTATGGTTCGCAGCGCAGGGAGGGATTTCGAGCGGCTGGAACTGCATGGCAGCGGCCGTTCAGCGGTCGTGGAAGATCTGGAGCGAGCTCTTTGGACGGAAGACGGCGGGCGTCCGCAGGAGAGCGGCTTCGGCAGCTGGGATACCGTGCTGAAGCGCCGCGGGTTCGAAGGCGTTGTCCAGCATGTGCTGGACACGCTGGATGAGCCCGAACGCTGCACGGTTCGTGCAGATCGGGTACTGGACTCGCACGAGTTGGCGGAACGTGCGTCCCGTTTCTGGTGACGAGACGAATTTAAACCCTGCAAAATACGCAAAACGAAAGGGGCTTACAGACATGAGCGATTATGGAGACGACGATTACGAACGTTATGAGAGCGCTGAAGGGCGCAGGGAGTTGGAGAAAAAAACACAGGAGAAAATCGTCGAAGTCTACCGCCAGGAAGAAGACATGATGATTCTCGTGTATGCGCAGTGGTGTATCAACAACGATATTGATCCAGTAGAGCTGTACACGCAGGCTTACCCGGATCAGCTGGCGAACGAGCGGCTGGCGCGTGTAATGGAATTGACCGTGTCGAAGGAAGAAGCCGGTGATATTACGGACGATACGCTGCTTGGCGTGCTCTCCATGTTCGGCAACGAGGATCTGGGCATGGTTGTAACGGAAGTCATCGAGCAGAAAAAACGCAGCAAGCGCGATTAGGCGTTTGAACCTTATCCTTATTCTTAGCTTTATCTTTATCCTTATCTCTACGGTAGGGTAACTTTTAAGGAACAAAAACAGCCCGCATTCTGCCTATCCGGCATGTCTGCGGGCTGTCTTCGTTTGTTTCTATCATTTACAATCTGCGTGATATAAATAGTGGAGCGTCTGCAGACAGACCCAATTCCGTTACATTTTCTCCTGCCGGGTATATCGGAACTCTTTTGGAGACATGCCGAATTTGCTTCGGAATACGCGGTGGAAGTAAGTATAATTGGCAAATCCCGACGTCTCGGCGACTTGTTCCAACGGCATCGGACTGAATACGATTCGTTCCTTGGCCATATCGAGCCGGACTTCAAGCGCATACTGCATAATGCTGATGCCGAACGTCTCCTTGAACAGGTGAACACAGCGGGAAACGCTCGTATCCACATAAGCGGCCACATCTTCCAATTTGAACAGAGACGACGCATTTTCTTCAATATACTGCTTGATTCGATGGGCGAGGAAACTTTTGCCCGAGGAGATCGGCTGCTCGCTGAGCAGACGGTCGGTTTCCAGACACAGGATACGCAGATAATAATCGGAAATGCGTGGATCCGGATTGGAGATGCGGCGCTGTTCGATCACAATCTGACGAAATAACCCCAGCAGCCCTTCGCTGAGCGGAATGCTGATCTTGGTTGGACGCTTGCGCTGACTCCACCATTGATCAATCCATTCGCCGCCAAAAAAAATGTGATAGTCGCCGCTCTCCATCGGCTGATTCAGGCTCTCCGAAGGAGTCGGTGGAAAAATTTTAAGTTCATAAGTATCGTTCGGTCCATAGAGCAGCAGGTCTCCGGCTTCGATCCGCTGCATTTTGCCGTCGATCAGCGCTTCGGAAGTTCCGTCCGTCTGTAGACGAAGCAGGTAGCTGCCGAGACCTTCGGTCCGATTGATATGAAAAGGTGTTCGATGGAAGGAAAATCCTGCAGTGAAAATCTGGCAGGAAAGGTTCGTCGTCTGCATATCGGCTGCTCCTTGATAAAGAAAGATAAAATAATGACCAGATTGTTCATGTTTCGATTATATTCTTCATTTTAATATAAATCGATTTGCAATACCATGAATTCGAACGAACCATGTACAGTCGAGACTGTTAACAAGCCAGAATGGTTAACGTTTCGGCGCAAAGCGACTTGGTAATCGACATGAAGGAGTGATGTTCTCTTGACACGCATGAAGACTGGGATTGTCGGATGCGGCAACATCAGTTCCATATATCTGCAAAATTTGGCTGCAAGTCAGTGGATCGAGGTAACTGCGCTTGCCGACCGTATACTCGAGAAGGCGCAGGAACGGGCTGATGAATTCGGCATTGCAACCGCTTGCACAGTGGACGAGCTTATGGCAGACCCATCCATTGAGCTTGTTATTAACCTAACCATTCCGGCAAGCCATGCAGCTGTGCATCTTGCCGCCCTTGAAGCGGGTAAGCACGTATACGGAGAAAAGCCGCTTGCGGTATCGCTGGAAGATGGTCGTCTGGTGCTGGAAGAAGCCGCCAAGCGAAATTTGCAAGTCGGCTGTGCTCCGGATACTTTCTTGGGTGCTGGTGTTAGTACGGCTCGCCGTGCGATCGAGGAAGGGCTGATTGGTCGTCCGATTGGAGGAACCGCGTTTATGTTGAGTGGAGGCCCTGAAAGCTGGCATCCCGATCCCGAATTTTTCTACGCTTACGGAGGCGGACCGCTGTTCGATATGGGTCCGTATTATCTGACGGCGCTGATCAATCTGCTTGGACCGATCCAGCGTGTCAGCTCATCTGCCGGCATACAGATTCCCGACCGGATTGTCGGTTCGGGACCGAAGGAAGGAACGCCGATCGTCGTTCAGACTCCGACACATCTGGCCGGCACATTGGATTTCGCTGGCGGGTCAATTGTCACGATGATCATGAGCTTTGATGTACGCGGCGGAGCCGAACTGCCGAGAATGGAAATCTACGGAACGGCTGGTACGCTGTCGCTGCCTGATCCGAACTTCTTCGGAGGAGACGTTCGTCTGCGCCGCGCGGATTCGGAAGAGTGGGAAACACTGGCTCCTATATTCGAAAGCGACCATAATGAGCGGGGAATCGGCGTAGAAGACATGGTCAAGTCCATCCGGGAAGATCGCCGTCATCGCGCCAATGGAGAGCTGGCTTATCACGTGCTTGAAGTCATGCATGCATTTATGCATTCCTCTGCGGAAAGTCGGCATATTACGCTGGAAAGCTCGTATAAAGTTCCGGAGGCAAGACCTGATTCGCTCAAATTATAATTCGAGAAAAGGTGGAGCGCATAATGGCAAAAGTAGGACTGCAGCTGTATACCGTACGTGAAGAAATGGAACAGGATTTTCGTGGGACGCTTGAGAAAGTAGCCGCACTTGGCTACAAAGGTGTGGAATTCCATACGTTTTTCGGACATGGAGCCGATGAAGTCAAGTCGATTCTTGATGAACTCGGTCTGGAAGCACTGGGTACGCATACAGCCTATCGACAGATGCTGGAACATCTCGATGAAGAGATCGCATACAACAAGCAGATCGGCAATAAAATCCTGATCGTGCCTTATCTGGAGGAAGCGGATCGCGTCTGGGACGAGGTGTTCGCCAATTTGAAGGAGCTGGGCAAACGTACACGGGAACAGGGAGTGGTGCTGTGCTATCACAACCACGAATTCGAGTTAACGGAAAAGGTGAACAATCAAACGGTATTTGACGCCATGTATGCAGCTGTACCTGCCGAAGATCTGCAGGTCGAAATGGACACGTGCTGGGTACATTATGGCGGCTATGATCCGGTTGAATATATCGCTCGATACAAAGGCCGTCTGCCGATTGTACATTTGAAAGACATGACTCGGGATGCGGATGGCAAGGCAATCACCGCTGAACTGGGCGTAGGCGAAGTGGATCTGAAAGCAATCGCGGACGCCGCGATCGATGCGGGCGTGGAATGGATTGTCGTCGAACAGGATTACTGCGGAGGCGGCAAACCGCTCGAATCGATCGCAGCAAGTATGGAATGGATCAAAAAATATGCAGCAGAAGGAGGCAAATTGAATGTCTAAAACGCTTAACGTCGCCGTAATCGGGTGTGGAGGTATTGCCAACGGAAAGCATCTTCCCGCCCTTTCCAGACAAGATAAAGCTGTGATTGTCGCCTTCTGCGATCTGGTTGAGACCCGTGCGCAGGAAGCTGCCGACCAGTATGGTGCCGAAGGTGCCAAAGTGTATACCGATTACAAGGAGCTGCTCAAGGACGAGAACATCGAAGTTGTACATGTCTGCACGCCAAACGATTCTCACGCAGAAATTACGATTGCGTCGCTTGAAGCGGGCAAACATGTACTGTGTGAAAAGCCGATGGCCAAGACGACGGAGGAAGCGCGCAGCATGATCGAAGCGGCCAACCGTACAGGAAAAAAATTGTCTATCGCTTACCAAAACCGTTTCCGAGACGACAGCCAACATCTGAAGGATATGTGTGAAAAAGGCGAGCTTGGCGATCTCTATTTCGGCAAGGCAATCGCACTGCGCCGCCGCGCCGTACCGACTTGGGGCGTTTTCCTCGACGAAGAGAAACAAGGCGGAGGTCCGCTGATCGATATCGGCACACACGCGCTGGATCTGACGCTGTGGCTGATGGATAACTATAAGCCGAAAAGCGTTATGGGTTCTACCTTCCATAAGCTCGGCAGCCGCGAGAATGCAGCCAATGCGTTCGGTCCATGGAATCCGGAAGAATTTAAGGTAGAAGACTCGGCGTTCGGTTTTATCAAAATGGAGAACGGTGCGACAATTGTGCTGGAGTCGAGCTGGGCGCTTAATGTCCGCAAGTTCGGTGAAGCCCAGACGCTGCTCTGCGGTACCGAAGGCGGAGCCGACATGGCGGACGGCCTGCATATCAACGGCGAAGACCGCAGCCGTCTGATCGAAACAAAAGTGGACTTCGGCTCCGGCGGCGTAGCGTTCTATGACGGTGGATCGGAGAATGCGGAGGATCGCGAAGCGAGAATGTGGCTCGAAGCGATTCTCGAAGACAAGGAGCCGGTCGTCAAGCCTGAACAGGCGCTTGTCGTTACGCAGATTCTCGAAGCGATCTACGAATCCGCCAAAACGGGCCGTGCAGTATACTTCGATTAAAGTCGGCTCTTTGCATAGTCTATAAAGTTTGCTTTCACGAACCATTTTAACTGCTAAAACTGGTACATTTCGCTGGTCGTGAAAAAAGGGGAGTAGGGCTTTTTCGCACCTCTTTCCTATTCAGATTGGGGCCAAAATACAGATATAATAACTAAGGAGGTTCGGCTGGTGAAGCTTGGAGTATTTATGGTATTGTTCAACGAGCGCGGCTTCGAAGAGTCGCTCGACTATGTGGCGGAAAAAGGTCTTAAGGCGGTAGAGATCGCGACGGGCGGTCATCCGGGCAATGTACACTGCAATCCGGAAGAGCTGCTCGCCGACAAGTCGAAGCTGGAAGCATTTAAGAAAGCGGTGGACTCGCGCGGTCTGATCATCAGTGCGCTGAGCTGTCACGGCAATCCGCTCCACCCGCAAAAAGCGCTCGCACAGGCCGATCATGACGTTTTCCAACGTACGATCGAACTGGCGCAGCGGCTGGAAGTGCCGGTCGTCAATACCTTTTCCGGCTGCCCGGGGGACCATGAAGATGCAAAATACCCCAATTGGCCTGTCGCACCTTGGCCTAACGATTATCAAGATATCCTGAAGTGGCAGTGGGAAAACAAAGTGATTCCTTACTGGAAAGAAGCCGGGAAATTCGCTGAAGATCACGGCGTCAAGATCGGAATCGAACTGCATGGAGGATTTTCGGCGCACACGCCGGCAACGCTGTTGAGGCTGCGAGAAGCAACCTGTGAAGCTGTCGGCGCCAACCTCGACCCGAGCCATATGTGGTGGCAGGGTATCGATCCGGTACAGGCCGTTCGTATTCTCGGACGTGCCGGAGCTATCCATCATTTCCATGCCAAAGATATTACGATTGACCAGAACAATGTAAATATGCACGGTCTGACGGATATGCAGTCTTACACACTTATGCAGGATCGGGCTTGGAACTTCCGCAGCGTAGGTTATGGTCACGATATGAAAGTCTGGTCCGACATCATCAGCGAACTGCGTTTGCAGGATTATGATTACGTCGTCAGCATTGAACATGAAGACGGACTGATGTCCGTCGACGAAGGATTCAGCAAAGCCGTACGCAATCTCCAGCAGATCATTATTGAAGAGCCTGCAGGAGAAATGTGGTGGGTATAAGATAAATCGGGAGTATCACATTACATCGTAGAATCTACACCAATCCAGTCATAATTAAGGGGATACTGACAAATGATCAACGTAACCATTTGGAACGAATTCGTACACGAACGCAGAGATGAAGACGTTAAAGCCGTATATCCGGACGGCATTCACAAGCAGCTCGAACGCGCATTGACGCCGGAAGGATTCGCAATCCGCACCTGCACGCTTGAAGAAGATGATCACGGTTTGACAAGAGAAGTACTCGATTCGACCGACGTGATGATCTGGTGGGGCCATATGGCGCATGAACTGGTCGACGATTCGATTGCCGAAGCGGTTGCACAGCGTGTACGCGAAGGCATGGGCCTGATCGTGCTGCACTCCGGTCACTTTTCCAAGCCGTTCAAAAAGCTGATGGGTACGGGCTGCGACCTCAAGTGGCGCGAAGCCGGCGAACAGGAAATCCTGTGGGCCGTGAATCCGTCCCATCCGATTGCGGAAGGTATCGGCGAAAATATTATTCTGGAGCACGAGGAAATGTACGGCGAATTCTTTGACATTCCGACTCCTGACGAGATTATCTTCATCAGCAACTTCTCAGGCGGCGAAGTGTTCCGCAGCGGCTGCACGTTCAGCCGCGGTTCGGGTAAGATTTTCTACTTCCGTCCGGGTCATGAAACTTATCCGACTTACTACAACCAGGACGTGATCCGCGTTATTGCGAACTCCGTTCGTTGGGCACATCCGGCTGCAACAGCGAAGCCGGTCTACGGCAACACTCAACCGATTCGTTCGTTGAATACTCGGGAATTAGTGTAACAAAAGCCTCTGCAGGCGTGTAGGAATACGGAAACGTTGATTGCAAGTTTTGGCAGTATGCCGTCGAAAAGTCGCTTTTTCGCTCTGAGCGAAGAAGCGGCTTTTACTTATATTAAGATGAAGAAAAAGCTGAAAAATGTGAGAGTCCGCTTTCTCTTTGGTTGGCGGAATATCGGATTTAGGGTAAAATGGGTGCATTACCGGTTAATGACCATATAGGAAGCAAAGAAAGGGGGGATGGCGATGGAGGTGAAATTCGGCAGCGCACCGGTTCCGGAACGTATTATTCAGGAGTGTCTGCACAGATCGGAAGGTTACGATTTGGAAGGATTTTTGCTCGGTCAAGGTGCCATCCCGGCGACGATCATGTTTGTCGGCGAAGCACCGGGCGCTACGGAGATCGTGGAAGGGCGTCCTTTTACCGGGCAGGCGGGCAAGGTATTAGAAGGATATTTGGACAAGCTGGGGTTGACGCGTCAGGACATCTATATATCGAGTGCTGTGCGCAGCCGTCCGTTCAAAGACAAAGTGGTTTCGGGCACATCGTCCGGGACGGTGCAGCGAATCAGTCGTTCGAACCGCACCCCTACGAAAAATGAGGTAAGGGCGCACGCAGCCATTCTGGATGCAGAGATCGAATATGTTGACCCTCAGATTATCGTGCCTCTTGGGAATATCGGACTCCATCGTTTGATCGGCAGTCATGAGACTATCTCTTCACTGCATGGAAAAGTTATTGAAGGTCCGATCCAGCGCTTGAAAGATCCGGAAGATCCTCAATCCAGTTATATATTTGGAGAACGCTCATATTCTATTTTTCCGCTGTACCATCCTGCGGCCGTTATTTACAATCGTTCATTGGAACAAGTGATTGACCGCGATCTTACAGCGCTTAAGGACTTTTTGACAGCAAAAAATAATTTGTAAAAGCATTTTCTTTTTCTTGGAAATATGTTAATATGAAATAAACTAACAAATCGTAAGTTTCTCTTCAGAGGGAATCTTCTAAGAGGTGATCATCTATGATAGAACAAAAAAGTGAAATCTCCATGCAGCTTTGTCCACGTTTTGAGAGCGCATTTTCATTTCTGGGCAAGCGCTGGAACGGTCTGATTATTCAGACGCTGATGAGTGGTCCGAAACGCTTTAAGGATATTTCCAACCAAATTCCGATGATGAGCGATAAAATGCTCTCCGAGCGAATGAAAGATCTGGAAAGCGAAGGTATTCTGGTACGTCACGTTTATCCGGAGACTCCGGTGCGTATTGAATACGAATTGACTGAAAAAGGCCGTGCACTCAAGCCGGTCATGGAACAAATTCAGATGTGGGCGGAATCTTGGGTCAATTGAGTCCCGGATCTGCGGGAACCCCTTTGCTGGCAAAGGGGTTCTTTTTTGATGAGATATACATTTGAGAAAGAGCATTCAATTTTGTTACAATAAAAAAGATGAAGTTCAAAGAAGCGCATCTGCCCAAGGTCGGAGAACCGGCCAAGCGGGAAGAGGAAGGGAACGGGACCCATGCAGATAAAATTCAAGCTGCCCGATCAGCGCATTCTGTTGTTTCTGCTTGCCGTGCTGCTTGTAGCAGCTGTAGCCTTTTCGGCAGCCGTATTGTTTCGCCAGCCGACTCCGGATTCGGCAGCTGAAGAAGCAATAAACAGCAGCGAGAATTTCAGACTGGTCGTTGACGGCGGAATCTATATGCCAAACGAGAATCGCTCGCTTGTCAGCACTTACCGGCCGGAAGATACAATTCGCGATGCACTGGAACGCAGCGGCATCGTAAAATTCGACAATGAAGGTAGGATTGCTTCAGTCGATGATGCGGAAGTACATTCGGAGCTGAAATGGGCAGTCAAACAGAACGGCAAAACGCTGCCTGAGAGTGGGTTCAGCACCCGGGTTCAGCCCGGCGACGAAATCTTATTGTATATTGAAGCTCCTGGCAATGACGGAGAGCCCGTCAATACGCTGTTAATTAGCGGCGGAGAGTTGAATTCTACTCTGAGCGGCTCTTACGCCCATCCTTTTACAGAAGGAACGACGGTTTTGAATGTGCTCAAAGCCAGCGGACTTGTGACCATGTCGGAGAACGATCGTACGATACGCCTTGTCAAAGCCAGCCCGGATCTCCCTAAAGGATACATGACCAAGCCGCGCGAACGCTGGGTAGTCAAAGTCAATGGGAAAGAGCTTAAGCAGCAGGGTGGACTCGATATGCTGCTTCAGCCGGGCGATTATGTGGAGCTTACATTGGAAAGATTCCGAAACGAATAAAAATATCCAATACGTCAATATGCCGGATCATCAGATCCGGCATATTTCGTTTGGACACCATTCACAGTGACAAACGTCCCGCAGCATGGATAAATCCGTAATGACAATCATACCGTTCTCATACTCGACTGCGCCTTTTTTTCGCAGATCACTGAGCATTCGATTTACACTTTCACGGGTAGCCCCAATCATATTCGATAAATCGGTATGCGTAATTTTTTTGTTGATCAGAATCGACTCGCCCTGCTTCTCGCCATACGTATTTCCCAATCGAATCAAAGTTGAGCAGAGAGCCCCAGGCTTGCCGTACATCATTAAGTCACGGATCTTGGTCTGAGTCAAACGATGATGAATACCCATCCATTTCATAAAGTCCATCGCGAAATCGCAATGCTGGCAGATCAATACTTCAAGATCTTTGTTCTCGATGATGCCGATTTCTGTATCTTCAATCACTTCTGCGGTGAAGCTGTGCTTGCTGCTGAAAAAAGGATCTGCCTGACCCACCATATCGTCGAATTGATACATATACAAAATAAGCTCTTTGCCTTCATCCGTCGACTTGGTTAGTTTGACCCGGCCGTGCTTGATATAATAAAGTTTGTCGGCAAGATCTCCTTCCCAAAACAGATGCGATCCTTCCGAGATATGACGGTTCTTCATGACAGCTTCCAGACGTTTCATATTCGAATCCGAAAAACATCCTGTATTTCCTCGATAATCAGTGGCATGGTGGTAAAGGCTCATTTTTAACATCTCCTTTGCACAAATACACACTTCAACTTTGGATAAGCGAATTTTAATTTCATTGCAGCTAAAATTTTAAGTTCTCATATTGTCTTCATCAAAAAGTAGTGACAGAAAAGCAAACATTGTGACTTTTTTCACTTTATATCTTAATCATGAAGGGTAAGGTGGATTTTGTCAATTCTTATTATGTAAATTTTAGAATAAATTTTTGGTTTTAAATGAAGTTAAAATGCTTTGGCTTCAATGTTAGAATCAATGCTAGAAATAGAATAAAAAGATAATAAATATATTGTGATTTTTTTCACATTAAGAACCTGAAAGCTGTGCTAACATCAGTGGCGTAGAGAAAACAACGCAAACATCTTGAGGAGGATGAGGGAAATGGCAGTTAAAAACGAGGCCGCCCGTACTGTGGAAGCAACCGCTGAACAAGAAATTCAAAAGCTGATCGACAAAGCGAAAAAAGCGCAGGAAGCTTTCATGCAAATGGATCAACAGCAAATTGATACCGTCGTGCAAGGGATGGCTCTGGCCGGTTTGGACAAGCATATGTATCTCGCCAAGATCGCAATTGAAGAAACCAAACGCGGGGTATACGAAGACAAGATCACGAAAAATCTCTTCGCTACGGAGTACATTTATCACAGCATCAAGAACGATAAAACGGTAGGTGTTATTGAAGACAATGAGTATGATAGCTTTCAAAAGATTGCGGAGCCGGTCGGCATCATAATGGGGATCACACCGGTAACAAATCCGACTTCCACAACGATGTTTAAAGCGCTGATTTCGATCAAGACACGCAACCCAATTATATTCGGTTTTCACCCTTCTGCTCAATACTGCAGCTCGGAAGCCGCAAAAATTCTGCATGAAGCGGCTGTCAAAGCCGGTGCTCCTGAAGGATGCATTCAGTGGATCGACAAACCGTCGATGGATAAGACGAATGCTCTAATGAACCATAATGATGTAGCGCTCATTCTGGCTACTGGCGGCGGTGCCATGGTCCGTGCAGCTTACAGCTGCGGCAAGCCGGCATTGGGTGTAGGACCGGGCAATGTACCCGCTTTTATTGAGAAAACGGCAGACATCGACCAAGCCGTCACCGACCTGATCCTGTCCAAGTCGTTCGATAACGGCATGATCTGCGCATCCGAACAGGCAGTAATCATTGAAGAACCGATCTATGATCAAGTCAAAAAGAAAATGACAGCCAACGGCTGCTACTTCTTAAGCAAAGAAGAAATCGCCAAACTGACTCCAAGCGCAATGAATGTGAATAAATGTGCGGTCAACCCGGCTATCGTAGGTCAATCGGCCTTTAAAATTGCGGAAATAGCAGGCATTTCGGTACCCGCTGCAACAAAGATTCTAGTAGCCGAAATTGAGGGCGTAGGTACGAAGTTTCCGCTGTCTGCCGAAAAGCTGAGTCCGGTTCTGGCCTGCTATAAAGTCAAAACGGCGGATGAAGGGATTGCCCGTGCTGCAGAAGTCGTGGAGTTCGGAGGCATGGGCCACTCTTCGGCGATCCACTCGAACGACGATGCCGTCATTCAACGCTTTGCGAACCGTCTGCAAACCGGCCGGATCATCGTCAATTCGCCTTCGACGCACGGGGCGATCGGCGACATCTACAACACGAACCTGCCTTCGCTGACGCTGGGCTGCGGATCTTACGGACGCAACTCGACATCATCTAACGTAACCGCAGTGAATCTGATCAACGTAAAAAGGGTGGCGCGTCGTACCGTGAATATGCAGTGGTTCAAAGTTCCGGACAAGATCTACTTTGAGAAAAATTCAACTCAGTATCTTGCCAAAATGCAGGACATCACCCGTGTCGCAATCATTACCGATCCGATGATGGTGCAGCTGGGTTATGTGGACAGAGTGCAGCACTACCTGCGTCAACGTCAAACGCCGGTTGCGATTGAAGTGTTCTCCGAAGTTGAGCCGGATCCGTCTACAACGACTGTTGAACGCGGACGCGCCATGATGGATCGCTTCCAGCCGGACTGCATTATCGCTCTAGGCGGCGGTTCACCGATGGATGCTGCGAAAGGGATGTGGCTCTTCTATGAATATCCGGATACAGACTTCAACAACCTCAAACAAAAATTTATGGATATTCGCAAACGGATCTACAAATATCCTCGTCTGGGCAGAAAAGCAAAATTTGTCGCGATTCCGACGACTTCGGGTACAGGATCGGAAGTTACTTCGTTCGCGGTTATCACGGACAAGGAAAACGGCAACACCAAATATCCGCTGGCCGATTATGAATTGACGCCGGACGTGGCGATCATCGATCCGGAATTTGTCTACTCGCTGCCTAAAGCAGCCGTTGCCGATACGGGTATGGATGTCCTGACTCATGCAATCGAAGCTTATGTATCGGTTATGGCGAGCGACTATACGGACGGCCTTGCGATCAAAGCGATTCAGTTGGTATTTGCCAACCTGGAAAAATCGGCTTTGACCGGAGATAAATTGGCCCGTGAAAAAATGCACAACGCTTCGACACTCGCTGGTATGGCCTTTGCTAACGCATTCTTGGGCATCAACCACAGTCTTGCGCACAAATGGGGCGGGGAATACCATACCGCTCACGGACGTACCAATGCTATCCTGATGCCGCACGTTATTCGTTATAATGCAAAAAAACCGACCAAATTCGCTTCGTTCCCGAAATATACGCACTTTGTGGCCGATGAACGCTATGCCGAAATCGCCCGCATCTTGGGACTGCCGGCTAGAACGACGGAAGAAGGCGTGAAGAGTTTGATCAAAGCGATCCGTGAAATGAACGAAAAGTTGGGCATTCCGGCTTCGTTCCAGGAACTTGGTTTCGACGCCAAGCAGTTCGAATTGCGCGTCGATTACCTGGCTGACCGCGCATTCGAAGATCAGTGCACAACGGCCAATCCCAAGCTGCCGCTGGTAAGTGAACTGGCCGACGTTTACCGTGACGCTTTCTACGGCAGCTTCGAAGAATAAGCTTAATCCGGCCGACGGGCCTGTCAGGGTTCCCCTCAAAAAGAGTCCAATTGAACTCACCTTTCACTTTTTTATGGCGATGCTCTCACTTCAGTGGGAGTATCGCTTTTTAAAGTGATAAAGGTCATAAAAAAGAGCAGCTATTGTGAGAAATCTCACATCATGTTGAAGGTAGGAAAGGCATAATAAAGACATGAAAGGTCCCCAGATGCATCCAGAGACATGTTTCACAAAAAGCAGCTAAATCTCTTGATAAATGTGATTATTTTCACTTTAAACTTTGCAGTTGACAGCTTGGGGCCTACAGCGGAACGCGGAACACCTCTTTACAGCCGTGATTTCCGTAAAACATACAAATGGAGGTAATCATATGTCGGTTATCGAAAAAGAAATTACTGGTGCAAATTCGGAAGCTTGGAGAGGTTTTAAAACGGGGAAATGGACCAATCATGTAGATACCAAAAACTTTATTGACGAAAACCTTACGCCTTATACAGGCAATGAGTCGTTCCTGGCCGGACCTACACAGAACACGAACGACCTCTGGAAAATCGTATCCCAACTGTCCAAAGAAGAAAGAGAAAGAGGCGGTGTATGGGACGTAGATGTCAACACGCCGGGATCGATTACTTCGCATGGTGCCGGTTACCTGGACAAAAATAAAGAACAAATCGTCGGCGTACAAACGGATGAACCGTTCAAGCGCTCGATTCAACCTTACGGCGGAATCAAGATGGTCATTGATGCCTGTAAAGCTTACGGATTCGAGGTTCCCGACTCTATTGTCGATATCTTCACAAATATTCGTAAAACGCATAATCAGGGTGTATTCGACGCCTATACGGCAGAGATTAGAGCAGCGCGCAAATCGGGTATCATAACCGGCCTCCCGGATGCTTACGGCCGCGGCCGCATTATTGGAGATTACCGCCGAGTCGCCTTGTACGGTGTTGACTTCCTAATGAAACAAAAGCAGCGTGAACATGCCGAAACGGTTGGAGAAAGTATGGATGAAAGCATCATTCGTCTGCGTGAAGAAATTTCCGAACAATATCGCGCACTCGGCGAATTGAAAGAGATGGCCGCTATGCACGGCATGGATATATCCAAGCCTGCTCGAAATGCAAAAGAAGCTTTCCAATGGCTGTACTTCGGTTATCTGGCTGCTGTCAAAGAACAAAATGGGGCGGCAATGTCACTCGGACGTGTATCCTCGTTTCTTGATATCTATCTGCAGCGCGATCTGCAGGAAGGTACGCTGACGGAAGAAGCGGCTCAAGAACTGATCGACCATTTCGTTATGAAGCTGCGTATCGTGAAATTCCTGCGTACGCCGGACTATAACGAATTGTTCAGCGGCGACCCTACTTGGGTAACAGAATCGATCGGCGGTATGGCCGTTGACGGAACGACCCGTGTCACGAAGAACAGCTTCCGCTTCCTGCACACGCTGTATAATCTGGGACCGGCTCCTGAACCGAACCTGACTGTTCTCTGGTCGGAACAGCTGCCGGAAGCTTTTAAGAAATATTGTGCCAAAGTTTCGATTGAAACCAGCTCGATCCAGTACGAAAACGATGATCTCATGCGTCCGACTTACGGTGATGATTACGGCATCGCATGCTGCGTATCCGCAATGTGTATCGGCAAGCAGATGCAGTTCTTCGGTGCGCGTGCGAATCTCGCCAAAACGCTTCTGTATGCAATTAACGGCGGCAAAGACGAGAAATCCGGCACTCAGGTCGGGCCAGAATTCCCGGCGATTACGTCCGAATATCTGGATTACGAGGAAGTGATGAAACGTTACAAACCTATGATGGAATGGCTCTCCAAAGTCTATCTGGATGCGCTGAATATCATTCACTACATGCACGATAAATACAGCTACGAACGGATCGAGATGGCTCTGCACGACCGGGATATCCTTCGTACAATGGCCTGCGGCATCGCCGGATTGTCTGTAACAGCGGATTCTCTAAGTGCAATCAAATACGCCAAAGTCAAACCGATCCGCAACGAACAAGGCATCGCCGTAGACTTCGAAATTGAAGGCGACTTCCCTTGTTATGGTAACAACGACGATCGTGTCGACGGAATCGCTGTTGAACTGGTCGAGACGTTTATGGGCATGATTCGCAAGCATAAAACGTACCGCGACGCGCTGCCGACGCAATCCGTACTGACCATCACTTCGAACGTCGTATACGGCAAAAAGACAGGTACAACACCGGATGGACGCAAAGCGGGCGAACCGTTCGCACCGGGTGCCAATCCGATGCACGGCCGCGACAAAAAAGGTGCACTGGCTTCCCTAAGCTCCGTTGCCAAACTGCCTTACGAAGAAAGTCTCGATGGTATTTCCAATACATTCTCTATCGTGCCTAAAGCGCTGGGCAAAGAAGAAGAAACCCGCAAATCGAATCTGGTTGCCATGCTTGACGGATACTTTGGCAGCAGCGCACACCACTTGAACGTTAACGTCTTTGATCGTGAGCAGTTGATTGATGCAATGAATCATCCGGAGAACTATCCGCAGCTGACGATCCGTGTATCCGGCTATGCCGTCAACTTCATCAAGCTGACTCGCGAACAGCAGCTCGATGTCATCAACCGCACGTTCCACTCCAATATGTAAAAAGAGAAAAGCCAAAGCGTTGACTATTTTCAGAGTGGCTGCCTGTTCATTCATAATCAAATAAGCGGCGCTCGCGGAATGTGAGCGCCGTTCATAGTGAAAGGGTGACGACGAATGAGTCAGATGAGTCACAAAGGACGCATACATTCACTGGAAACATTCGGGACAGTAGATGGCCCGGGAATTCGCTTCATCTTATTCATGCAGGGATGCTTGATGAAATGCCAATACTGTCACAACCCCGATACTTGGAATTTCGACGGCGGGAAAGAAATGAGCGTAGAGGACGTACTGGCAGAGATTGAATCTTATCTGAACTACTATCGCTCTTCTGGCGGCGGATTGACGATTTCGGGCGGAGAACCTACGCTGCAGGCTCCTTTTGTATCCGAAGTGTTTTGTGCAGTAAAAGAACGCTGGGGCCTTCATACAACGCTCGACAGCAACGGGTTTAATAATGCGGAAAAACTTCACTATTTGATGGACGTGACCGATCTGGTTCTGCTCGACATCAAGCATATCGACAACGCCAAGCACAAAGTGTTAACCGGAGTGAACAACGAGCAGACGCTGCGCACCGCCCAATGGCTGTCCGCTCACGGCAAAAAAATGTGGATTCGCCATGTTTACGTACCGGGCATTCATGACGACGAACATAATCTTCGAGATCTTGGCCGTTTTATCGGAACGTTGAACGGTGTCGAGAAATTCGAAATTCTTCCTTATCATCAGATGGGCATTTATAAATGGAATGAACTTGGTCGTGAATATCCGCTTGAAGGGGTGCCTTCGCCTACAGAGGAGCAGGTGCAGCGAGCCTACCGATTGATTGAAGAAGGGCGCAGGTTGCAGACCGTATAAGCGGATTTACAGCCTCTATATCTAAAATTGCAATTACTTGGTTTTGAAAAATGTAATGTAAATGTTATCATAAGGTTAAATGAAGCGGCTTTTCCTTAAAGAGGAAAGGTCGTTTTTTTAATGTTTTGCAGAAACTTTTAATAAAATACCGCGTCTAACAGTATGTGCTTAGCGAGAGAAGGACCAAATTCAGTTATAAAGGGAGTCGTAGAATGAATCTGAAGAAAATCACGATCATCGCTTTGCTTGTTGCCGTACAGGCAGCGGCAGTGCTGCCGTCGGCCTCGGCCGAGGCGACATCGAAAACGCAGAATGGTAATGGTACACAGACCGTTGTGCGTGGAGAAGTAGTGCAGCAGGAAGGCGCATCGAAAGAATATACAGAGAAACTTGCGCCAACGACGCAAAACACGGCTGACCAGAATGACATCGAAGCGGCAAATACCACTGTTGATCCGGCGTCGACTGCACCAACGAATGTACAACCATCGCAAGATGAACCTGCAAAATCGGAAGAAAATGCTGTGGAAAGTTCGAACACTGTGCCAACCGAGGTACAAACACCTGCCGAGCAGCCGGTGAACGAGACAGCTGATGATACGGATGTCAATGCAGCAAGCAATGAAGAGAAGCCGAGTACAGGAACGCCGGCTCCGACTCCAGGCAGCCCGACCGTTCCGTCTGCTTCAACTACGCCGACAGCACCGACTGCTCCAGCAGCGATTGACCCGGCTTCTACATTGGGAACCGACAAGCTTATTCTTTTAATGAACAACAACAAAATGTATCAGAATGGTCAAGTTTACACCGCTGCACAACCAATGACCGTCAAAAACGGTGTGTCGTATATCGCGGTTCGTTCGTTTGTCAATCGTGTAGGCCTTGTTCTTACATATGATGCGAAAACGAGAGAAACGATCATTACCAAAGGCGCCGATGAGCTGCGCTTCAGAGACGGTACAGATTCTTACACCGTAAATGGAGTATCGACCAAAATGAAAGGCGCTTCTTATCAGCAAAAAAATACCTTTATGGTGCCGCTGACTTCGATTACAAAAGCGCTTGGCATTCCTTATTCGGTTGATAACAAAGCTAAAACCGTTACGTTGACTCTCTCTTCGAAGCCGACAGCTTCGTTCACGGTTGAACCTAAAGAGATCGTGGCCGGCGAAACTCTGGTAACGTACAAGACGAAATCGACATCGCCTAGCGGTTATGCCATTATCGATGAGCGTTGGGAAGGACGTCAGGATATTTTCGAGAATGCGGGAACGTATACGATCACGTATTCCGTAATGGATGCCAGAGGACAATGGAGCGATCCGTACGTTCAGACGATTACGGTCGAAGCGCCGAATGTACCGCCAGTGGCACAGTTCACGACAGATAAAGACACTTATCGGATGGGTGAACCGGTTACTTACACCGATCAAAGTTATGATCCAGATGGCGTGCTGCCGGCAGCGAACAGCCGAGCATGGGTGAATCAAAAAGGAGCTTATTTCACTTCGGGACCACAGACGATTACGCTGACGGTAACGGATGCCGATGGAGCAACCGATACGGTCTCGAAAACCATCACGATTACAGACGAGCAGCTGTACACGCAGGAAGAGTATAATGCCCTGTTCGTTCCAATCGGAAACAAGTTCATGTTCGATGGGGGAACGGTACCGTCTATCCGTCAAGTCGCTCGTTACGATAGCTCGGAAGACATCACGCTGTATCGCAGTAACAGTCCGGAATCGGTATTCAGTACAGGCAAGCTGTACGAAGATACGCTGTCCGGCAAGGTCCGTTTCATGATTCACCATGCCAACTATACCGGCAAAAGAGTGACCATGTACGTGGTGGCTACTAACAGTAATGCGACGCCGGCAACGATCGAGACGCTGGACAGCGGATTCGGCGGACCAAGCCCGTTTGCAACTGCAGCAGGCAAAGTTTCCATTCAGCGTTACCATCAGTCGATGATGGACGGAAGGCTGAAAACGAGAACGACTCTGCAGCCGGGAGAAAGCAAAATCATATTGACCGAACTGAATGCTACTCCAATGGCTGACAAAACGGTGATCTCACTGCTTGCCGATGTAAATTCTTCTCAGCCAATCACTTACAGCACGTTGATGATCGATTCGAATCTGGATCCGCTGAAGGAAGTCAAGACATTGACGACAATAGCCGGACGCGACGTGCATAACCGCGGCACTTATGAAATGTCGACCAAAATCATCAATGTCTTCGATCCGGTAGGAGGCTTCTCGCAAAGCAAGATCGTACTTGGAGACAACAAAGACGATCTGAATTTAACGGGAGTTGATGCGCCAACCGGTTCTGCGGAATCGAATGCGGGCAACTTTGGCGTCCTGTACAAAATCAATTTGGACGTTGTCGCTCCAAACACATTGATTACGTTTAACGGCCGCGGCGGCAGATATGCCGGCTGGATCGTCGTAAACGGACAGCTTGTCGAAATTTCCTCGCAGACTATGGGTCTGGTCGGAAATGCATTGAGCGTATCCGATGAAGCAGGCGTCTTGTACCGCACTGGAAATACGGAAGAGAAAGTTACTCTCGAATTCACGCCAGCACCAGGCAGCAACCTGCCAGTCAACATCATATTTACGCCAATGCCTGAACGCAAATCTTAAGGTGAGCGTTTGATTGTCCATTTTGGATGGTGATCTGAACCGCCAAGAAGCCCGTTTCCGTTACTTACGGAAGCGGGCTTCTGCTTGTTGGCAGAAGAATGTGTTTGTTTGACTCTATGTTCGTTTTGAGGCATTATTGATAGAGGGCATTACGATTAAGAAATGTCGCAAGGAATAAGCCACAAGTGGCAGGAGGCGAGATTTGACCGATGCTTTCAATGGAACGCATTATCGAGATTATGGCGGAGCAGGGGCTTCGAATTACGGATCAGCGCAAGACGCTGGCAAAATTGTTTGCCGAAGCGCCGGGCTATTTATCCGCCAAAGACGTTTATGATTATATGGGACAAAAATATAAGGGACTCAGCTTTGATACCGTATATCGGAACTTGCGGGTTATGCAGGAGCTTGGGGTGCTGGAGCAGATTGTATTTGAAGAAGGTGTGAAGTTCAAGCTGCACTGCAGTGAAGATCATCATCACCACCACATGATCTGTCTGCAGTGCGAAAAAACGTATCCAATTACGTTCTGCCCTATGCAGCTCACGGAATCGCCGGACGACTTTCAAGTGGTCAAGCATAAGTTTGAAGTGTTCGGCTACTGCAAGGACTGCCGTGAGGAAGCGGCACAGGAGCCGCTTCAAGCGATTACGGGAAAGCGTGCGGCGCGATGAAGATCGTTCGGCGGACTGTTCAGGGACCGATTCGTTTCTATCGAAAATTTATTTCTCCGCTGAAGCCGCCCAGCTGCAGATTCCTGCCAACCTGCTCCGCATATGCATTGGAAGCGATCGAGGTGCATGGTGCGGCTAAGGGAACTTGGCTGGCCGCCAAACGTATTTCGAAATGCCACCCGCTGCATGCGGGAGGTTATGATCCGGTTCCTCCGCGTGCTGGGCACGTACGCAAGCATGAGACGGAGGAGTATGAAGAGCAGCAGGCCGAAGTCCGCAGTTCTCAAGCCTAAGGCTTGACACTGCGGACTTTTTTTCGGTATATTTCTTGGTATAACAAATCCGAGGAACGGATGAGTAGAAGGAAGAACCAGCAGCAGAGAACCGGGTAAGACGCTGTGAACCGGTCTGGAAAAGCCTTTGAAGATGGTCCGGGAGGAACTTTGCGCAAGCCGCGATGCGGCCGTCTGAATGAGATACCAAGCCTAAGAGGCCGGTTATTTGAGGAGGAACGGGGCTGCCGAGGGTGAACGTGAAGCGTGTTCCAGCGTTAATGGACGGTCGAATGCGACCGGCAGAGCCTTCGGTTCGTGAGAACGAAGGGAATGTGGGTGGTACCGCGCGAGCTTCCGGCTCTCGTCCCATTGATGGGGCGGGAGTCTTTTTGGTGTTTTCGCTTCATATCGCTGCATGCGGCAGATCATTTTCAAGAGGAGAGAAGAGACCATGACGGAAAAAAAGAGTTTCTATATTACAACGCCGATTTATTATCCGAGCGGCAAGCTGCACATCGGACACACGTATACGACGGTTGCTGCCGATGCGATGTCCCGTTATAAGCGGCTGCGCGGCTACGATGTTCGCTTTTTGACAGGAACAGACGAGCACGGCCAGAAGATTGAACAAAAAGCGGCGGAAGCCGGCCAGACGCCGATCCAATTTATTGACGGGATTGTAGAAGGAATTCGCAGCCTGTGGGATAAACTCGACATTTCGTATGACGATTTTATCCGAACGACGGAAGAGCGTCACATTAAAGTTGTTCAGGAAATTTTCGAGCGCCTGCTGAAGCAGGGCGATATCTACAAGGGCGAGTATGAAGGCTGGTACAGTATTCCGGATGAGACCTACTACACCGAATCGCAGCTGGCCGATGTAGTGCGCGACGAGAATAACAAAGTGATCGGCGGCAAAAGTCCTGAGAGCGGACATCCGGTCGAACTGGTCAAAGAAGAATGTTATTTCTTCCGCATGAGCAATTATGCTGACCGTCTGCTGAAATATTATGAAGATAATCCGGAATTCATTCAGCCGGAATCGCGCAAAAACGAGATGGTAAACAATTTCATCAAGCCGGGGCTTGAAGATCTTGCTGTATCGCGCACAACGTTCAAATGGGGTGTTCCGGTAAAAAGTGATCCGAAGCACGTCGTCTACGTCTGGATTGATGCACTGTCAAACTATATCACGGCGCTTGGATACGGTTCCGACGATACATCGAAATTCGAAAAATATTGGCCGGCAGATGTGCACCTGGTTGGCAAAGATATTCTGCGCTTCCATACGATCTACTGGCCGATTATGCTGATGGCGCTGGATCTGCCGCTGCCGAAAAAAGTATTTGGTCACGGCTGGTTCCTGACCCGCGAAGGCAAAATGTCCAAGTCCAAAGGCAATGTGATCGATCCTGTGAAGCTGATTGACCGCTACGGCCTGGACGCGCTGCGTTATTATGTCCTGCGCGAAGTGCCGTTCGGATCGGACGGTCAATTCACACCAGAAAGCTTTGTGGAACGCATCAATTCCGATCTGGCTAACGATCTTGGCAACCTGCTAAATCGGACTGTAGCCATGGTGGATAAGTATGTCGGCGGCGAAGCGCCGGCTTATAACGGTCAGGTTACGCCATTTGATGCGGCACTGGAGGAAGCGGCGGCAGCAGCCGTCGATAAAGTTGAAAAAGCGATGGACAGCATGGAGTTTTCTGTCGCGCTGACAGCGATTAGCCAATTTGTCAGCCGGACGAACAAGTATATCGACGAAACACAGCCTTGGGTAATTGCCAAAGATGAAAACCGCAAAGGTGAGCTGGAATCGGTCATGCTGCATCTGATCGAGAGTCTGAGAATCTCGTCGATTCTGCTGCAGCCGTTCCTGACGCGAGCTCCTAAGCTGATCTGGAACCAACTGGGGATTGCCGGAGACGAAGCTGCGGAGTGGAGAGCATGGGATTCGCTCAAGACTTTCGGAACAATTGCGGCAGGCACGAAGCTGCAAAAGGGCGATCCGATCTTCCCTCGTCTCGATGTGGAAGTCGAAGTGGCCAGCATCGTCGAGTCAATGAGCGGCGGAACACCTGCCAAAGCGGAGCAGAATCCACAACCTCAAACATCCGAGCCGGTTGAAGCGCCGGAATTAAAAGAAGAGATCGGAATCGAAGATTTTGCCAAAGTGGAACTGCGCGTGGCACAGGTTATCGCTTGTGAACCGGTCAAGAAAGCCGACAAGCTGCTGAAGCTTCAGTTGGATCTTGGTTTCGAGCAGCGTCAGGTCGTTTCTGGCATTGCCAAATTCTATACACCGGAAGAGCTGATCGGTCGTAAAGTGATCTGCGTAACCAATCTTAAGCCGGTTAAGCTGCGCGGCGAAGAATCGCGAGGAATGATTCTTGCCGCTTCGCAGGGCGATCAGCTTACGCTTGCAACCGTGCCGGACTCCATGCCGAACGGTGCTCTGGTCAAGTAATTCGGAGGGCGATCGGATAAGTCCGCTGTCCAATACTGTGGCAAGGGGCATATGAATGTATAAAATGAACATATAAAGCGATCTTGTAAAGCGACTTTGTAAAGCGAAAAATCGGGCTTCTCCTGTACTGGAGAAGCCCGGTTTTTCTCTGCAGCTGTTTAGCGGCATCGATAACTGCAAATATCCTGAAAAACATTGACAACGATAGGTCATACTCCTATAATCGGTAAGGTTACGATTTAGTAGTCGGGTAGTTAAAGCTTCGACCCGGATTTCAATAAAGAAACGGAGTGTTTATAAACATGAAGCGCAATAAAACATATGGACGACATTTTGCAGTCGTAATCGCACTGGCAGCTTTGCTCGTGTTAGCGGCCTGCGGCCGGAATTCGGCAGGAACTATCGTTGAAGACAAAGTGAACGTTGTGACAACTTTCTACCCGATCTATGAGTTCTCCTCTGCAATTGGAGGAGAGGATGCCAATGTAATCAACCTGCTGCCGACTGGCGTAGAGCCGCATGATTGGACGCCGCGAGGTCAAGATATCGTCAATACGTCGAAGGCGCAGCTTTTTTTCTATAATGGAGCCGGACTTGAAGGTTGGGTTCCAGATTTTCTGAAAGGTCTGAATGCGGACTCCAAAGTGAAAGCGGTAGAAGTCAGCAAAGGCGTCGACCTGATTATGACGACGGAGGATGACGGGCATAATCACGGAGCGGTATCAGAAGAGCAGGATCATGAACACGAGGGTGAAGAGCATTCCGATGAATCTGTTGACGCCAAGCATACGGATCCGCATACATGGGTGAGTCCGAAATCCGCGCTGATTATGGCAAAGAACATTCGTGACAGCTTAATCGAAGCCGATCCCGACCATAAAGCCGGATACGAGGAGCGCTATCAAGTATTGGCAGATAAGCTTGTTCAGCTCGATGCGGAATTCACCGAGAAATTATCTCCTCTGCCAAACAAAGAAATTGTCGTATCGCATCAGGCATTCGGTTATTTGACCCGCGATTACGGCTTGCAACAGCATTCAATCATGGGCCTTTCACCGGATGCGGAACCGCGTGCCCAAGATATGCTGAATCTGGCGAAACTGGTCAAGGAAGAAGGAATTCGTTATATTTTCTTCGAAGAACTGGTTTCTGATCGGCTGGCGAAAACGTTGGCGGATGAAGCGGGTGTCGATACGCTTGTTCTGAACCCGGTTGAAGGACTGACGGAACAGCAGGTGAAAGACGGCGAAGATTACTTCAGTCTTATGCGAAACAATTTGCAAAATCTGCTGCTCGCCTTACAATAAGAAGAGTTTAATGTATTGATAATCAAGGAGGGCTTCCTATGTCCGCTATTCCGACGGCAGATTGTCATCAGCCGATGATCGAATTACGTGACGTGTGCTTTTCTTACAAAGACCAGCATGTAATGAAAGATTTGAATTTTAGCGTCAAAGAACGCGACTTTGTCGGAATCGTCGGGTCCAACGGAGCCGGCAAAACGACACTGCTTAAAATGCTTGTAGGCCTGATGCCGCCTACAGGCGGAGAGATCCGTCTTTTCGGCGAATCGATCCGACAATTCCGCGACTGGGAACGGATTGGATATGTCCCGCAAAAAAATGCGCTTAACATGCTTTTTCCGGCTACGGTGCGCGAAGTGGTAACTTCCGGCTTGTTTACGAACAAAAGTATATTTCGGCGATTGAGCCGCGATGCCAAGGCGAAGCTGGACGACGCGCTGCAGGTCATGCGGATCGAAGATATTGCGGACAAGCGAATCGGACGGCTGTCCGGCGGTCAGCAGCAGCGTGTATTTCTGGCGCGTGCAATGATTAATCAACCGGATCTGCTTGTACTGGACGAACCAACAGTAGGAATCGATGCAGAGACGCAGGACGGCTTTTTCGAACTGATCCGGCATATGCATCAGCATCATAATATTACGTTCCTGATGGTGTCTCACGACATTGATCGTCTGGAAGACTACCTCGGTAAGGAACCGCGGCAGCAGAACGGCAAGATCAAGTTTTTCGTGCGCCATTCGCATGACGATCTCGACTGCGGAGAAACGAATCTCCAGCATTCGATCCCGCTCGTCGGGTCGGTGGAATGAAGGTAAGGAGACGGTAACTTGGAAATTTTGTTTAGCGACTTTTTTCAACGGGCACTGCTTGGCGGCCTGCTGATCGGCCTGACCGCACCATTGATAGGCATTTTTCTCGTGCTGAGACGCTTGTCGATGATTGGGGATACATTGGCCCATGTCACGATTGCAGGGGTAGCGCTCGGTTTTCTTATTAATGTATATCCGCTTGTTGTCGGTCTGGTATTTGCAGTTATCTCGTCATTCGCGATCGAGAAACTGCGCCGGGCTTACAAAGGTTATGCGGAATTGTCGATTGCAGTCATTATGTCGGGCGGCGTGGCAGTAGCATCCTTTCTGTTCACGCTCGGACAGGGCTACAATACGGATGTAACGAGCTATCTGTTCGGCAGCATTTATACGCTGGGCCGGACGGATCTCTATTTGGTAGGCGGCGTAACAGTTGTTGTACTAGCGGTTGTCGTTTTCTTCTACAAAGAACTGTTCCTGCTCACGTTTGAAGAAGATGCGGCTGCGGTCAGCGGTCTTCCGGTCAAGCTGCTCAACATGCTGATTACGGTGCTTGCAGCGCTGGTGATCAGTACGGCAATCAAGATTGTAGGGGCACTGCTTGTATCGGCGCTGCTGACTATTCCGGTTGCCTGCAGCCTGTTTCTTGCAAAAAGTTTCCGCATGTCGATCGTATTATCCGTTGTCATAGCGGAAATTGCCGTGATTGTAGGCTTGATCGTAGCAGGCATTTGGAACTTCGCTCCGGGTGCAACAATCGTGCTGCTTCTTATTCTCATGCTGCTGCTGACACTTGTTGCATGCAGAGGGTATACCGTCTAACGGATATCCTCTTTTTTTGTATCATGAACTTGCCAATGGACGGCGAATAAAGGTATCATAGTAAGAGCTGTTTTTTGGCGGGCCTATACATATTGGGCTTTCGCCGGCAGGCGGGGTGCCCGTTTATCAGCATTGTTTATCAGCATTATTATGGAGGGAAAGCTGCGGTTTGGGGTTTTCAAGTCAAGGAAAAGAGGGAAGCGGATGCCAACGCCCAGCATGGAAGATTATTTGGAGCGTATCTACCTGCTGATTGAGGAAAAGGGTTACGCCCGGGTATCGGATATTGCCGAAGGGCTGGAAGTTCATCCTTCTTCGGTCACCAAGATGATTCAAAAGCTCGATAAGGACGAGTATCTCGTATATGAGAAATACCGTGGGTTAATCCTGACCAGCAAAGGTAAAAAGATCGGGAAACGGCTGGTGGATCGGCATCAGCTGTTGGAACAATTTTTGCGTTTGATTGGGGTGGAAGAAAGCCGCATTTACAAAGATGTAGAAGGTATTGAACATCATCTGAGTTGGGATTCGATCACACGGATCGAATCGCTGGTCGAATTTTTCGGTCGAGATCCGAAGCGTGTAGAAGAACTCAAAGCGATTCAAGACGAAGGGTCAAGTGAATTTTAGAGAAGGCGTCTGTGGCCGTAAGGCACAGATGTCTTTTTGTTTAGGGTAGGGAGAATTCTGAAATTTTGTATGTTTTCCAGCGCTACAATCGGTATACCCTTCGCGTATAACAATTAGAAGGCTGAAAAGGCACTGGTCGCAGCCGGACGAAAATAAGGCGAAATGAGGGAGTTTGGAAAATGAAATGGCGTCAAGGAATGTTGATTCTGCTGGCTGTGTTATTGATGCTGCCGGCGTTGAACGGATGGGGAAATGCTCGGGCGAGTGCGGCATCTGTTATCTCGATTTATTTGGATGGACAGCGAATCCGGGGGGATGTCGATCCGTATATGGTGGCTGACACTACGTTAGTGCCTATGAGGCTGATCAGTGAAAATCTCGGAGCACAGATCAATTGGTCCCAAAGCGAAAAAGTGGTCAAAATCAACCAGGGAGGCACTCTGCTGTCGATCCCGTACGGTTCGAAGACGGCTTTTGTAAATGGAAACTCGGTCGAGCTTCAGGCACCTGTTAGTATAGTAAAAGGACGTATCATGGTTCCGCTGCGATTTATCGGACAAGGACTGGGCCTCGATGTGAACTGGAACCAAGCGTCTCAAACGATCACGTTAACGACGCCTGAAGGTCCGATCGGCGTGCCGATTCCGGGAACAGCCGATCAGGGAGGTAATCTTACTGCACTGCGTGGTGCATGGGTTGCTACCGTATCCAGTCTGGACTGGCCTGCATCGAAAAATGCGGCTGTGCAGCGTACCCAATTCTCCGCCATGCTGGACCAACTTCAAGAAACCGGCATTAACGCGGTATTCGTACAGGTGCGTCCAAGCGCAGATGCGCTGTACAAGTCCAAGCTTGTGCCTTGGTCCAGTGTGTTGACCGGTACTCAAGGCAAAGACCCTGGTTATGATCCGCTTCCCTTCATGATTGAAGAAGCGCATAAGCGAGGAATGGAGTTCCATGCTTGGTTCAATCCTTTCCGTGCCAGCACCGGCTCGTCGACAACAGGATTGGCATCGAACCATATTGCGAAAGCACATCCTGAGTGGATTGTGAACTTCGACGGTAAACTGTATATCAATCCAGGAATTCCGGCAGCCCGTCAATCGGTTATTAACGAAATCATGGAAGTTGTGAACAACTATGATATCGACGGTGTGCATCTAGACGATTACTTCTATCCTTATGGCGAATCGTCTTCGAAAAAGTTCGGCGACGATGCGACGTTCAAGCAGTATAATACAACCGCTTCTACAAATAAGGGAGATTGGCGCCGCGGCAATATCAACAGCTTTATCCAGAGTTTAGGAAAATCCATCGATGCTGTCAAACCTGGCGTCAGCTACGGTGTCAGTCCGTTCGGCGTATGGCGCAACGCTTCTGCCGATCCTCTCGGTTCGAACACCCGCGCCAGCGTGACTGCTTATGACACAACCTATGCGGATGCCCGCACTTGGATCAAGAACGAATGGATCGACTATGTCGTTCCCCAGATTTATTGGAGCAATGCCAGTACAGCCGTTAACTATAAGACACTTGTCGACTGGTGGGCTGACACGGTAAGAGGGACGAATGTCGATCTGTACATCGGCGAAGCCGCCTATA
The DNA here is from genome assembly GCF_000378145.1 of Saccharibacillus kuerlensis DSM 22868. Taxonomy (GTDB): domain Bacteria; phylum Bacillota; class Bacilli; order Paenibacillales; family Paenibacillaceae; genus Saccharibacillus; species Saccharibacillus kuerlensis. Next base: position 76,775 of record NZ_KB899288.1, read on the forward strand.
AAGTTGGCACGTCCGAAGCGGGTTGGAGCAGTCCTTCCGAGCTGACCGACCATTTGGCTTATACAATAGGCCGTGCCAATGTGGACGGCAACATATTCTTCCGTGCCCAGCACATCCTTGCGGGCAGAGTGAAAAGCACGCTGCAGGCTTATTGGACCAACTGAATAAATCACAAACTGAATAAACCGCACGAAGGCTTAGTGATCGCTTCAACTTCACCGACGTAAGTCGAGTGGAATGTACAAAAAACCGTTCGGCTTCTTCTTGAAGCGAACGGTTTTTTGTCTGGAATCATTCACTCGCGGCAATTAGGCAGAAACAAAAAAAGAAGAACATGGATTTCTCCATGTTCTTCTTTTGATCTCAGCTTCACTTCCGGGTTTATGTCTTCTCATAAACTCCGAACCGTTTCTGAAGCCGCACCCTTAATGAAATTTCGGAACGTCTTCATCGTCTTTGCTTTTTCGTCCTTCGATCACTTGAAAAGGATAGCTTTTCCGTTTCTTTGAATCAGAGGAAGTTTTTCCGCCGCGAGAAAAATTCTTCGAAGCGGAACCGGAAGAAGACATACGGGCCAGCTTTTCCTGCGTACGGGCCGAAGGCTTGATCTTCGGTTTTCTGCCTGCTCCCGGACTGCGAAAACCGCCGGGACGCCGTGCATTGGGAAGCAGGAAGTACAGTAAAACGATAACGGCGACAATCGCGATTGGAATCAGCCATGTAATGGACGGATTCATAAGAATCTGAACCAAGCCCAGTGCGGCAAGTGCAAGAATGATATAGCCTGCGACTCCGGGTTTTCTCATTGGGCATCAACCCTCCAAGGGATCGAGTATGGCGTTCGGTGACGAAGCGGGAACGCCTTGTTTGGCATAAACGGCATCAAGTTCGCGCATCCGGTTGAACGAGGCGATCGATACTTCGACCTGCTCGTCAGTCGGCTCTTTGGTTGTCAGCAGCTGCAGCCACAGTCCCGGATAGCCGAGATAGCGGAGCACGGGGACGTCACGAAGTGCGTTGGTAAATTTCAAGAACTCGAACGATATGCCCATAACGACCGGCAGAAGCAGCAGACGCTGAACGACGCGTTCGGCTAGAGAATCCCAAGTAAACAGCGAATAGATCAGAACGCCGATGATAACGGTCAGCATGATAAAGCTGCTGCCGCAGCGGTAATGCAGTCGGGTATATTTCTGAACGTTCTTCGGAGTCAGTTCTTCGCCGGCTTCGAACGCGCTGATAACCTTGTGCTCGGCTCCATGGTATTGAAACAGTCTCTTGACGAGCGGGGTTAATGAAATGAAATACAGATACAGCAGCAGAAGAATCAGCTTAATGCCGCCTTCGGCCAGATTATGATAGACTTGATGGGCGAAAGCCCCTTTGAACAGAAATTGTTCGACAAACACCGGGACGAGCGTGAACGCGATTTTGCCGAGAAGGAAAGATACGATCGCTGCAGCCGTTACGCCGATAATGGCGCCTAAGCCCAGTTTGGCTTCACCGTTTTTGTTCTTCGCTTTCAATTCTTCGCGTTCTTCAGGCGTCATTTCGTCGTCGGCGTAAGCGTCGAACGAATAGTTGAGATGCTTGGAGCCTTTGACGCTGGAGTCGATCAGGCTGACCAGGCCGCGAAGAAGCGGGATTTTGCGTAGGGAGCGCACCCAACTTTTTTCTTCACGGGGCACTTCAAGAAAAGTGATCTCCCCGCTCTTGCGGCGCACCGCGGTAACGTTGACATGCCTGCCGCCGAACATAACTCCTTCGATCACGGCTTGTCCGCCGTAGGCGACGGGAGCGGATTTTTCTGACAAAACCTTCACCTTCCTAAACGTTTTAAGATCGCCATCTGCGGCTTTGGCAGTTACTTGTGCCGGCCCAGAGACATTTCTTTTCATTGTATCGGATTTTACCGGCAAATACCAGCGAATGAGCGGCCGGATACGGCTGATTCCCGGCGCGTAAAAAGGCTTCTCATAAGGTGCGGGCGTGTGATAGAATGTAATGTGGTAATTTCGCTTGACGTTCTGGAAAATACGAACTGAATAGGTTCACCGGGAAAGAGGAGAAAATATGCAGCAGCGTGTAAGCAAATTGCGTGAAGCCATGACGGCTCATGGAGTTAGCGCAATGTTTGTGGCCAGTGACATTAATCGTCGTTACCTGACCGGATTTACAGGTTCCGCCGGATACGTGCTGATTACCGAAAACGAGAGCTATTTGCTGACCGATTTCCGTTATATGACTCAGGCGCCGGAGCAGGCTAAAGATTTTAAAGTGGTCGAACATGCGCCTAAGGTTATGGAAACGGTTAAGGAACTGCTCGGTTCTTCGGCAAAGCTCGGTTTCGAGCAGGAACATGTCACATTTGCGACGTACCAAAGCTATCGGGAAGCGCTGGAAGGCGTTGAACTCGTGCCGGTATCGGGTCTTGTTGAAGGTCTGCGCATCTTTAAAGACGAGGGCGAGCTTGCAATCATGCGTGAAGCCGCAGCTTTGGCTGACCGGACTTTCAGTCACATCCTGACGAAAATCCGTCCGGGCGTTACCGAGCGAGAGCTCGATTTGCAGATGGAAATGTTCATGCGCGAAAACGGCGCGACATCGTCGTCGTTCGATACTATTGTCGCTTCGGGAGAGCGTTCGGCACTGCCGCACGGCGTAGCCAGTTCTCGGGTTCTTCAAGGCAGCGAGTTCATTACTTTTGATTTTGGAGCACTGCTGAACGGTTACTGCTCCGACTTGACCCGCACCGTTGTGCTGGGCGAAGCGAGCGACAAACACCGCGAAGTTTACGGAATCGTGCTCGAAGCGCAGCTCAATGCGCTGGACAAGATTCGCCCGGGCATGACCGGACGCGAAGTGGACGCTCTTACCCGCGACATTATCTCGTCGTACGGTTATGGCGACAAATTCGGACACAGTACAGGACACGGTCTCGGCATGGAAGTGCACGAGAATCCGCGCCTGTCCAAGCTCAGCGACGATATCCTGAAGCCGGGCATGGTCGTCACCGTAGAACCGGGTATATATATTCCAGGCTTCGGCGGCGTCCGGATTGAAGATGACATCGTGATTACCGATTCGGGAATCGAGATTCTTACGTCTTCGGTCAAAGAGCTTACCCTTCTGCCGATGGCATAAGGCAATCCAGAATTTACATCAGCAACGCAACCATTCCAAGGAGGAATCCTCTATGATCTCAGTTAACGATTTTAAAACAGGCTTGACCGTCGAAGTTGACGGCGACATCTTCACCGTTATCGAATTCCAGCACGTAAAACCGGGTAAAGGTGCGGCATTCGTTCGCTCCAAGCTCAAAAACTTGCGCAATGGCAACACGGTTGAGCGTACATTCCGTGCCGGCGAAACGATTGGCCGTGCGCAGATCGAAAACCGCGGTGTACAGTATCTGTACGCAAGCGGCCAGGAACACACGTTTATGGACAACGAGACTTACGATCAGTTCTCGCTGACCAGCGATCAACTGGAATGGGAGCTCAAATTCCTGCGCGAGAACATGAACGTACACATCATCAGCTACAAAGGCGAAATCCTTGGTATCAACCTGCCGACGAGCGTTGAGCTGAAAGTCGTTGAGACTGAGCCTGGAATCAAAGGAAACACGGCGACAGGCGCATCCAAAAATGCGAAGCTCGAAACGGGCCACAACGTTCAGGTTCCGCTGTTCATTAACGAAGGCGACGTTCTGCTGATCGACACGCGCGAAGGTAAATACATTTCCCGCGCTTAGTCTGCCATTCAAATTGTCGATAGGCTCTCGGTCTTCGACTCCAAAAGCTCTCTGCTCCCTAGCGGCGCAGAGAGCTTTTTTATGCGGAATGCTGTCGGAAAGTGTAAACAATCTGCTGAAAAAACAATGGAAGCACGGAGTGTTTTCGTATTATACTCATTTAAAGCGATAAATACGCCCGGAGCTGCATATATAGAGCGAGGTTCCGGAATAACAATATGTTTTCAGCAGAATTATAATACGCTTGAAAACATATTCTACGCGGGGGAGTGAACACGTTTTGTCATTATTCGTTATGAAATTCGGTGGCAGTTCCGTCGGCGATACCGAGCGTATGCAGCGGGTTGCCAAGCGCATTGCCGAGAAAAAAGAAGAAGGACATCGCTGCGTTGTTGTTGTATCAGCTATGGGCGATACGACTGACGATTTGATCGATACGGCCAAGCGTCTAAGCGACAAGCTTCCGGCGCGCGAAATGGATATGCTGATGACAACCGGAGAGCAAATTTCGATTTCGCTCTTGTCGATCGCTATTCAGGCCATCGGCCACGAAGCCATCTCATTGACCGGTTGGCAGGCTGGTTTTAGAACGGAACCGACTCACGGGAGTGCCCGGATTACAGATATTCGTCCGGATCGTGTGCTGAAAGCCCTGGATGAAGGCAAGATCGTTATTGTTGCCGGTTTCCAGGGAATGAGCGAAGATGGGGAGATCACAACGCTCGGACGCGGGGGTTCGGATACGACGGCTGTGGCGCTGGCTGCAGCCATTCAAGCCGATGCCTGCGAAATTTATACAGATGTGGACGGTATCTATTCAACCGATCCCCGGATCGTCAAATGCGCGCGCAAGCTGCCATCTATTTCTTACGACGAAATGTTGGAGCTGGCTCATCTGGGCGCGGCAGTTCTGCATCCGCGCGCTGTAGAGTATGCGAAGCATAACAGTGTTCGTCTGATTGTTCGTTCAAGCTTTAATTATAATGAAGGAACCGTAGTGGAGGAGGAATCGAGCATGGAACAGGGAGTAGTGGTAAGCGGGATCGCTTATGACAAAAACGTGGCGCGTATCAGCATCTTGGGCGTATCCGATGTACCGGGCGTGTTGGCCGGAATTTTCGGTGCGCTTGCCCAAGCGCGTGTCGACGTCGATATTATCGTACAGAGCGGAGCGCAGGATGGAAAAGCCGACTTCTCGTTTACCGTTAACGGTTCCGAAGTTGAACGCGCAATTGAAGTGATCGAAGGTGCACGGGATACGGTAAACTACCGCGAACTGACTTCGGAATCTGATCTCGTCAAAGTGTCCATAGTCGGCGCGGGTATGGTCAGCCATCCTGGCGTAGCAGCAGAAATGTTCCGCGTAATCGCGGGACTGGGTGTCAGCATCAAGATGGTCAGCACTTCTGAAATCAAGGTGTCGTGCGTTATTGAAGGCGAGAAAGTCAAAGAGATCATTGCGGCGCTGCATACAGCGTATAACCTAGATACCCAGGAACAAGCATTTGTCGGTGGTCCTCAAGATCGCCGCTGAGCGGCAGCAGAGAGAATCAGCCTCGACCAAATTTGCGAGTGATAATTAGGGCGGCGGCTCCTTCGGGAGACCGCTCTTTTTATTTTACGTTCTTGTGATATAATACATAACGTTAGTTAAACGGCTTGCCGTGCGTTTTACAAAATGCTGCACGAATATGACCCGCACAAGCCTGAAAATGTTAAGGAGCGTGCTTGAATGTTTAAAATAAGCGAAATTAAAGAACTCATCGAACTGCTGGATCGTACATCGGTTCAGGAATTGGAACTGGAGGAAGAAGGCGCGCGCGTCGTGATCCGCAAGGGTGGACGCTTTGAAGGAGCGGCCCTGCAGGCTCCTGTATTGATACAGCAGCCGCAAGCACAAGCTGCCCCTGTACAGAATACGACTGCTGCCGCAGTTTCCGCCGAGCCTTCCGCACCGGACGAGTCTTTACATAAAATCGTCTCCCCGATGGTCGGTACGTTCTATGCTTCTCCGTCGCCGGACGCCGATGCTTATGTAAGCGAAGGCAGCCGCGTGAACGAAAAGTCGGTTGTCTGCATCATTGAAGCAATGAAGCTGATGAACGAGCTTTTAGCTGAAGTTAAAGGTGAAGTCGTTGAAGTGCTGGTCGAGAACGGACAGCTGGTCGAATACGGACAGCCGTTGTTCCTGGTCAGAGCGGAATGAGTGAACCGGAAGCGGAAGGAGGACGTATCGATTTGGAAACGACAAAATTCAACAAGATTCTGATCGCCAACCGCGGCGAAATCGCTGTGCGGATTATTCGTGCGTGTCGCGAATTAGGGATCTCTACAGTAGCGGTCTATTCCGAAGCGGATCGCGATTCGCTCCATGTTCGTCTGGCTGACGAGGCTTATTGCATCGGGCCGACAGCATCGAAAGACAGCTATTTGAACTTTACGAACCTGATGAGCGTAGCGACGTTGACCGAGTGCGATGCCGTACACCCGGGTTACGGTTTCTTGGCGGAAAATGCGGACTTTGCCGAAATTTGCGAATCATGCAATATCACGTTCATTGGACCATCTCCGGATGCGATCACAAGAATGGGTGACAAATCGGTCGCCAAGGCAACGATGCAGAGTGCAGGGGTACCGGTTATTCCAGGTTCCGACGGTCTGGTTGACGATTTGGAGCAGGCGGTCGAGATCGCGCGCGGTATCGGCTACCCGGTCATCATCAAAGCAACAGCCGGAGGCGGAGGCAAGGGCATTCGTTTGGCCGAAGATGAAGACACGCTGCGTCAGCAGATTGTAGCCGCGCAGCAGGAAGCCGAGAAAGCATTCGGTAACGCTGGCGTTTATCTGGAGAAATTCTTGACCGGCATGAAGCACGTCGAAATTCAGATTATTGCGGACAAGCATGGCAATGCGGTTCATCTGGGCGAACGCGACTGTTCTGTGCAGCGGCGCCGTCAGAAGTTGGTCGAAGAAGCTCCCTGCTCGATCATTTCCGAAGAAGTTCGCGACGCAATGGGACAGGCAGCCGTACGTGCTGCTCATGCCGTTAATTACTCCGGCGCAGGTACGCTTGAGTTCCTGCTTGGACCGGACGGCAATTTCTACTTCATGGAAATGAACACTCGCATCCAGGTTGAGCATCCGGTAACTGAAATGGTTACAGGTGTTGATCTGATTCAGGAAATGATTCGGGTTGCCGAAGGCAATCCGCTCTCCTTCACCCAAGAAGAAGTGAAGATCAACGGCTGGTCGATCGAGTGCCGTATCAATGCGGAAGATCCGGATCGCAATTTCATGCCGGCTCCGGGCAAAATCAGTTTCTATCTGCCTCCGGGTGGGCCGGGCGTGCGTGTAGACAGTGCAGCTTATCAAGGCTACAGCATTCCGCCGTTTTACGACTCGATGATCGCCAAATTGATCGTCTGGGCACCGACGCGGACAGAAGCAATTGCCAAAATGAAGCGCGCGCTGGCCGAATTCGCTGTCGAGGGAATTCCGACTACAATTCCTTTCCATCAGCGACTGCTGAACCATGAGACGTTTGTACGCGGCGATTTCGACATCAAATTCCTTGAAGAAAATGAAGTCTGATTGCGTGAAACGCCGTTTGTCACAATGGACGGCAAATGATATATTAGGAATAAATAATCCATAAGGTGGATGGTATCGACTATGAGCAGCTTACCTACAGAATTTGAACGGACGGAGATCGGCGAAATCCAGATCGCGCCTGAAGTGATCGAGGTGATCGCGGGCTTGGCTACTATCGAAGTTGAAGGCGTAGCAGGTATGAGCGGCGGGTTTGCCGGCGGCATCGCCGAGCTGCTCGGACGCAAAAACCTGGCCAAAGGCGTTAAAGTGGAAGTCGGTCAGCGAGAAGCGGCGGTCGATGTATCCGTAATCGTGGAATACGGTTCCCGTCTGCCCGAAGTGGCCGGTGCGGTGCAGCGCAATGTGAAGCGTTCGATCGAGATGATGACGGGACTGTCCGTTATCGAAGTGAATGTGCATGTGCATGACGTACAGTTCAAAGCCAAGGCGGTTGAAAACCGGTCCGAGGAAGTCGAATTGGGCATGCCCCGGGTGAAATAACGATTCTTTACTAACCCCCGACCCGCAAAGTCGGGGTTTACTACCGTTTTGAGGGGGCTTGGCTGCAAGTGGCAAAAATTGTAGACCGTCTATTGCTGTTCGTTTATAGTGTAACGATTTTGATTTTGAGCATCTTTGCCATCCTCCTGCTCAGCCATTCAATTCAGATGCCTGTTGATTTGCGTTTCGATCTGACGACGCTGACCGTATTGATTATCAGTGCGGCGATTCTGATATTAATCAGCTTGAGAATGCTTTACGTATCACTGCGGAGCAGTAGGGCGCATTTGAATTCCATCGATCAGCGTACCGATCTCGGAGACATCCAGATTTCGGTAGAAACAATCGAAAATCTCTGCTTAAAGGCGGCTTCCCGTGTGCGAGGTATCAAAGATCCGCGTACTCGAATTCGAATGACCGAGCCGGGACTTGAAGTCCAGATTCGTGCAGTCGTCGACGGTGAATATCCGATCCCTGCATTGACTGAAGAGCTGCAGCGAGGCGTCAAGGAATTCGTTCAAGAAATTACAGGTATTCCTGTGGCGGCCGTTTCGGTGTACGTTGCTGGTGTAGCGCAGAACCAGGCCTTCAAAAGCCGCGTGGAATAGAGGTGAGCGGCGATGAAATGGAATGAAATCTGGACGGTATACGGCGGACGTCTGGCTTGGACGGCATGGGGGCTTTTTTTCGGTCTCTTGTACCTGTGGGTCGGATTTTGGCATATGCTCGTCGTGGCGCTCTTAACGCTGCTCGGTTATTGGATCGGACGGCACAAAGACCTGCGCTCCGCTCCGCTGCTTCCCTGGAGCGAGATCTGGGCGAAGCTTGCCGAGCGCTGGCGTCCGTTCCGGTGAAAAAAGCGGCAGCAAGCCGTATAACGTAAGTCAGCGAAAGCCTGTGAGACGTTTTTACGCCGGACAAGAAGAAGTGCTTGAGTCCGTCTTCCATATAAGACAGGCGGCATTTCTGCCGGAATACGGGGACGGAGCGGCCCTATAGTCCTCCGACCCGTTTTCGCGGCAATCAAGTTTTCTGGGCGGAGAAGCGTTTCACAGGTTTTTGCTTGTTCGGCAAAAGCGTGAAAAGAAGAGGAACAACACAGATTGCGGGAGGGACCCATGAAAAGAAGATTGGGAAGAGAACTTGCGGTACAGAGCCTGTACCAGATGGAAATGAACGAAGTGGCGGCATTTGATGCCGTATCAATGCTGATTTCGGAAGCTGGCGATGAAAATGAAGGTGAAGTCAAGCTTGAAGACACCGATCGTCTGGCCGACTACGTACTGGCATTGGTAAACGGAGTAACCACACACAAGTCGGCGATCGACGATTTGCTCGGCGTCTACTTGAAAGGTTGGCAGATCAGCCGTCTGTCGCGTGTAGACCGTCAAATTCTGCGTTTGGCCGCCTACGAAATGATTTTTGCGGAAGATGTGCCGGCCAAGGTCGCGGTCAATGAAGCCATTGAATTGTCCAAGCACTTCGGCACCGACGAATCAGGCAAGTTTGTCAACGGTGTACTGGGCAAGATGATCCAGGACGCCGATGAGTTGAAAAAGAAGTTGAAATAAACAAGCTGGAATAAGCTCCACAGATTTTGAGCTTATTTAATTCCACCTTATTCAAATCGACTTGGCGGAGGGGAGCGTTCGTGAAGGAATGAAATGTTCGTCTTTGTAATCGGGAAAATTCCTTGCTATTATTTCATTCATTTTCCCGATTGCAGCGCGCGACCGGAATGAATGCTCCCCGCAGCCCAGCGCCACCTCACGCACATCCCATTTTGAAGGAGAGAAAATCATGACGACAGCCCAAATCATCAGCGGAAAACAAGTATCGGACGAAATTCGCCAGAACCTGAAAACCGAAGTCGAAAGCCTTGCCGAACAAGGCTGTGTACCGGGGCTTGCCGTCGTGCTCGTCGGAGAAGATCCGGCCTCCCAAGTCTATGTGCGCAACAAAGCCAAAGCCTGTGAAGATCTCGGTTTCTATTCCGAAGTCCATCGTCTTGAGGCCGACACATCTCAGGAAGATCTGCTCGAGCTTGTGCACAAGCTTAACGAACAATCGAACATTAACGGTATTCTTGTGCAGCTGCCGCTGCCAAAGCAGATTGAGGAGAAGGCGATCATTAACGCGATTGCTCCATCCAAAGACGTTGACGGTTTCCATCCGGTGAATGTGGGCAATCTGGTAATCGGCGACGACAGTTTGCTGCCATGCACGCCTGCAGGCGTAATCGAACTGATCAAGCATACGGGAATCGAAATATCCGGCAAACATGCTGTTGTAATTGGCCGCAGCAATATTGTCGGCAAGCCGGTATCCATGCTGCTGCAGCGAGAGAATGCGACCGTCACCATGTGCCATTCACGTACGGCGAACATGAAGGAACTGACTCGTCAGGCCGACATTTTGGTCGTAGCGGTGGGCCGTGCAAATTTCGTTGACGCTTCGTATATCAAACCGGGCGCTGTCGTTATCGATGTAGGTATCAATCGTTTGGAAACGGGCAAGCTGGCGGGCGACGTGGATTTCGAATCGGCTAGTTCCGTATCCGGACCGATTACACCGGTACCGGGCGGTGTCGGTCCGATGACGATCACGATGCTGATGAAAAATACGCTGCTGGCCGCCAAGCGCGCGCATGGCCTCTCGTAAAAGGGAGCTTTCAATATGGAGCAGCGCATACTGTCGATCCAGGAGCTGAACCGGTACATCCGCCAAAAATTCGAAGCGGACCCGCTGCTGCCGGAAGTGTGGGTGCGCGGCGAGATTTCGAATTTCACACATCATTCGAGCGGTCATATGTACTTCACGCTCAAAGACGCCGGAAGCCGGGTGCGAGCGATTATGTTCGCTTCGCACAACCGGCGTCTGCCATTTATTCCTCGCGAAGGTACTCGGGTTATCGCGCAGGGAAGTGTCTCGGTGTTCGAACGCGACGGTCAATATCAACTTTATTTGACGCAGATGCAGCCCGATGGAGTCGGCAGTCTGTATCTGGCTTACGAGCAGTTGAAGAAAAAGCTGGAAGAAGAAGGGCTCTTCGACGAGAGTGGCAAGCGGAAAATTCCTGTCATGCCGCGGGCGATCGGTGTCATTACGTCGCCGACCGGTGCGGCCGTAAGGGATGTCCTGACGACTTTGGGACGGCGTTTTCCGGGGATTCCGGTCATGGTTTACCCGGCGCTGGTACAGGGAAAGGAAGCTGCGGCTTCGATTGTGCGCGGTATTCGGACGCTGAACCGCCTTGGCGAAGCCGATGTGCTGATTGTCGGCCGAGGCGGGGGCTCGCTCGAAGAGCTGTGGGCTTTTAACGAGGAAATCGTGGCTCGCGCGATTTACGATTCGGCGATTCCGGTCATTTCGGCTGTCGGCCATGAGACCGACTTTACAATCGCCGATTTCGCCGCCGATTTGCGGGCGGCGACACCTACCGCTGCAGCGGAGCTGGCGGTGCCGGATCGGCGCGAACTGCAGCAGCGTGTATCGCAGCTGCAGCAGCGCCTGCGCGGCGCCCTGCTGCGCCGCGCTGCGCAGGAGCGCGAGCGTCTCGGGCGCCTGCAGCGCTCCGCCGTGCTGCGGCAGCCGGAGCGCGCGCTCCAGCCGCATGCGCAGCGGCTGGACGGGCTGACGCGCCGTCTGACGGCGCGTACACAGGCCCGCCACGCTGCAGGCCGGGATAAGCATGCGCGTCTGCACGGCAGACTGTCGCGCTTCTATCCGGGTGCGCAGCTGCAGCTAGCTTCAAGGCAGCTTGGCGTGCTCGACGGACGATTGTCCGGCGCTATGAATGCCGCCGTCAAAGATCGGCGGCAGCGGCTGCTGGGCAGCGTGCGCCAGCTTGATGCGCTGAGTCCGCTTAAGGTAATGGCTCGCGGTTACAGCCTTGTATATGACGAGAACGAAGAGAAATTGATCAAATCCGCGCGCGAAGTGCGCGAGGGCGACCGGGTGATTGTCCGGGTGAATGACGGGAGCCTGGACTGCCGGGTCGTCCAAACGACGGAGGAGGACAATCAAAGTGGACAATAACGCGGAAATACAAGCCAATGGAGATCCATCCCAGCCGGCTGGGGGAAGTGCGGAACTAAACTTTGAACAGGCGATGGACCAGCTGGAACGAATCGTCTCCGAACTTGAACAAGGAGACGTACCGCTGGAGAAAGCCATCGATTTGTTTCAGCGCGGAATGCAGCTGTCACAGCTGTGCGGCCAGAAACTGGAACAGGTGGAACGCAAGATTGAAACGATTGTCGAGGAAGACGGACAGCTTCGCCGCCGGAACTTTGCGGGCGAGGCGGAAGGCGGGGATAGCTTTTGAGTCATGGCTTTTCACTTAAACCGTACATGAATGAGGTCGCCTCCGACCTGGAAGCCTATTTCAAAGAATCATTTCCGGCAGAGTGGGATATGCCGCCCGCTCTGTTGGAATCGATGAATTATTCGCTGAATGCCGGAGGAAAGCGTCTACGCCCGCTGCTGGTGGTAGCGGCCTGCGAAAGTCTGGGTGGGAACCGCCAAACCGCAGTTCGTGTTGCGGCTGCCGTCGAAATGGTTCATACGTATTCGCTGATTCACGATGACCTGCCGGCTATGGACGACGACGATCTGCGTCGGGGCAAACCTACGAATCATAAAGTGTTTGGTGAAGCGATGGCGATTCTTGCCGGAGACGGTCTGCTGACACATGCTTTTTACGTGGTTGCTTCGCTTGGCAAGGAAGGACTGCTTCCGGCGGAAGCCGCTGTCGCCATTGTATCCGATCTGGCCGAATATGCGGGTCCGCGTGGTATGGTCGGCGGTCAAGTGGCCGACATGGAAGGCGAACAGGGAACGACGGACTTTGAACGGCTGAAGTACATCCATCTGCACAAGACGAGCGATTTGATCATGTTCTCTATGATTGCAGGCGGACGTGCAGCCGGAGCGTCAGAGCAGCAGCTCGAAGCGCTGCGGACATTCGGGCGTGGAATCGGTCTTGCCTTTCAAATCCAAGACGATATTCTGGACTTGGTAGGCGACGAAAGTAAAATGGGCAAAAAAACGCAAAGCGATGTCAAGATGGAGAAAGTCACTTACCCGTATTTCCTGGGTATCGACAAATCGCGCGAAGAAGTGCGGCGTTTAAGCGAAGAAGCCAAAGAAGCTGTTTCGAATGCAGGTTTGAATTCCACGGAAATCCTGCTTGCGATCGCCGATTATTTGGTAGAGCGGGATCGGTAAAGGGAACAAATAAGTGCCATTTCGGTTTCGTCGCTTGCTTGCTCGGGTATTGAACAACAGAGAAATCCGCGACGTATAGAACGGAAGACTGCGCTTGAAATTGGCTTTGTTTCCCGAAAAACGATATAATACCGGTACCACTGCGTTATTTAAACTACGCATATTCGAAATCGTTCGCGACCAAATTCAGGAAAATGAAGGAAAGCGGGGAATGACATATGCTGCTTCCACAAATCAACCAACCCGGCGACCTGAAGAAGCTGCCATCTGAACAACTGGCACCGCTGGCACAGGAAATCCGGCAGTTTTTAATTGAGAAGCTGTCGGTAACGGGAGGCCATCTAGCTTCCAATCTGGGCGTGGTCGAGCTGACACTGGCACTGCATTATTGTTATGAAAGTCCAAAAGACAAGTTTATTTTTGATGTGGGACATCAAGCCTACGTACACAAGATTTTGACAGGCAGACAAGAGAAATTCGATACTCTGCGTAAATACAAAGGGTTATGCGGCTTCGTTAAGCGTACGGAAAGCGAACACGACGTGTGGGAAGCGGGACACAGCAGTACATCGCTGTCCGCGGCAATGGGTATGGCAATGGCTCGTGATCTCAAAGGCGAAGACAACAAAGTGGTTGCCGTAATTGGCGACGGTGCATTGACCGGAGGCATGGCATTCGAGGCGCTTAATCATATTGGACACGAGCAGAAAAATCTGCTGGTTATACTTAACGATAACGAAATGTCCATTGCACCAAATGTAGGCGCCATGCATAACTATTTAAGCCGTGTCCGTTCGGATAAACATTATCTGCGAGCTAAGGACGATGTTGAATCGCTAATCAAGAAGATCCCGGCGATTGGCGGTAAATTGGCACGTACGGCCGAGAAGGTCAAGGACAGCCTCAAGTACATGATGGTGCCGGGCGTTCTGTTCGAAGAACTGGGGTTCAAATATATTGGTCCTATTGACGGACATGATCTGCCTAAATTAATCGAAACATTCCGCCAATCGGACAATATAGAGGGGCCGGTACTTGTGCATGTTGTGACGACCAAAGGCAAAGGTTATAAGCCTGCGGAAGTCGATTCGCATAAATGGCACGGCATTTCGCCGTACAAGATCGAATCAGGTAAGACTCTCAAATCGGCGGGCAATCCAATGTATACCGAAGTATTCGGCCGTACATTGATCGAAATGGCCGAACAGGACGAGCGGATTGTCGCCGTCACCCCGGCTATGCCGGGCGGTTCCGGACTGATGGAGTTCGCGGCAAAGTTTCCGAAGCGCATGATCGACGTAGGTATCGCCGAACAGCATGCCGCGACGATGTGTGCCGCTATGGCAATGGAAGGGATGAAGCCGGTATTTGCCGTCTACTCGACCTTCATGCAGCGGGCCTATGACCAGATTGTTCACGATATTTGTCGGCATAACGCCAACGTTATCTTTGCGATTGACCGGGCAGGTTTTGTCGGTGCAGATGGCGAGACGCATCAAGGCGTATACGATGTCGCTTTCCTTCGTCATATCCCAAATATGGTGCTGATGATGCCGAAGGACGAAAACGAGCTGCGCCATATGATGAAAACGGCGTTCGATTACGATCAGGGACCAATCGGTTTCCGTTATCCGCGAGTAAATGGACTTGGCGTACCGCTTGACCAAACGCTGAAAAGCATCCCAATCGGCAGCTGGGAAACGGTGCGTGAAGGAGAGAACTGTGCAATTCTGGCCGTAGGTCCGATGGTTCAGACTGCTCTCGCAGCTGCGGAACAACTCAAATCATCCGGCGTTCAAGCGAGCGTTATTAATGCCCGTTTCTTGAAACCACTCGACGAGAAGCTTCTGAAGGAACTTGCTGATCGAGGCGTCAAGCTGCTGGTTATGGAAGAAGCGTCGCAGGCCGGTGGTCTGGGCAGCGCTGTGCTGGAGTTCTATGCTTCACGCGGAATTGAACATGCGGAAGTACGCATTCTGGGCGTGCCAGACTGCTTCATTGAGCATGGCAGTATCAAGGAGCAGCAGCAGGAATCCGGCTTAACCGCGGAACATGCTGCGGATCTGGTCCGGGAAATGGTAGCTGGAAGCCGATTGGCGTTGAAGTCGGGACTGCCTTCATAGAATAATCGGCGGATTCCGCATTTTATACAGAAAGAGAGCCTGATTATGGCCGCGCAAAAAGAAAGAATCGAAAAAGAAAGAATTGACGTATTGCTCGTAGAGCAGGCATATTACGAAAGCCGGGAGAAAGCCAAGGCCGCCATTATGGCGGGCCTTGTTTTCGCCGATAACGAACGGATCGAAAAACCGGGTATGAAAGTGTCCCGGGAAGCGACTCTGCATGTTAAAGGTTCTGTTCATCCTTATGTGAGTCGTGGCGGTCTTAAGCTGGAAAAGGCGCTTAAAAATTTTGAAATCGATATGAAAAATCGGGTTATGCTTGACATCGGTTCCTCAACCGGCGGATTCACCGACTGTGCGCTGCAGAACGGCGCTTCATACGTATATGCGATTGACGTGGGTTATAATCAACTCGATTGGTCGCTTCGAAACGACGAGCGGGTTTGTGTAATGGAGCGCACCAATTTCCGTTATATGACACCGGAGGAGCTTAAAGGGCCGGAGCCGGATTTTGCGAGTATCGATGTCTCGTTCATTTCGCTTCGTCTAATTTTGCCTCCACTCGTTCAGCTGCTGCGCCGTCCGGCCGAAGTAGCGGCACTAATCAAGCCGCAGTTTGAAGCCGGTCGTGAAAAAGTAGGGAAATCCGGTGTCGTACGCGACCGCAAGGTGCATGAAGAAGTGCTGAACGAAGTGCTTGGCTTTGCGAATGCTCTGGGCTTTGAAATTGGTGGACTGACGTTCTCGCCGATTACCGGTGGAGAAGGCAATGTTGAATTTCTTGCCTATCTGAAGCTGACGGAAGGAGAAGTCACGCCTCTCGGCGAAGAAACTATACGGGAGCTGGCCTCGAATACCGCGGCGGAAGCCGCTCGAACTTTCCAAAGAAACTCATCCGCCGAACGGTGAGTTTCTTTGTGCTGACTGCGTTTATTGTATATATTGGGGTTAAGGGGGAGTCTGATGAAGGGACAACGACACATCAAGATTCGAGAAATCATTTCGAATCGCGATATCGAGACGCAGGACGAACTGGTTTCGGCACTGCGCACTGCCGGTTTTCAAGTGACACAGGCTACTGTGTCTCGTGATATTAAGGAGCTTTTATTGATCAAGGTGCCGCTTGACGACGGCCGCTATAAATATTCGATGCCAACCGAACAGCGTTACAATCCTGTGCAGAAGCTAAAACGCGCGTTGGTGGACAATTTTGTTCATATCGATCATTCAAGTAATCTTGTAGTTATGAAGTGTCTGCCGGGTACGGCCAATTCGATTGCCGCACTGCTCGACAATATGGAATGGCCGGAAATTATGGGTACGCTCTCGGGAGACGACACGATCCTGCTGATCTGCCGCGAACCGGAAAACAGCCAGACCGTGATTGATCAAATTATGGGGTTCATTTCCTAAACTTTATCGAGGTGAGTGCATGCTAGTTGCATTGTCCATTCGCAATCTCGCCGTCGTCGAATCCGTCGACGTTCATTTTTTTCATGGATTTCATGTACTGTCCGGGGAAACAGGCGCCGGCAAGTCGATCATTATCGACGCATTGGGTCTGATCTCGGGCGGGCGAAGTTCTTCCGATTTGATTCGCTATGGGGCGGACAAGGCGGAGATGGAAGCGCTGTTTGAATTGCAGGACGAGCATCCGGTCTGGAAAACACTGGAGCAGCTCGGCATATCTGCGTCGTCGGAAGAACATCTGGTTATTCGGCGCGAAGTTAATACGCATGGCAAAAGCACATCCCGGATCAACGGACAGCTTGTCAATTTGACGATGCTGCGCGAAGTAGGCGAACAGCTGATCAATATTCACGGACAGCATGAACACCAATCCCTGCTGCGGCCGGAAAGCCATCTGGGATTGCTGGATGCCTATGGAGGCAGTACAATCGCTCCGGCCAAGGCTGCTTACCAGCAGGAGTATTCCGTGCTCGCCAAGCTGGAACGCGAACTTCGCGAGCTTCGGGAGACTAGTCAAAAATCGCTGCAGATGCTCGATATGTATCGTTTCCAGCTTGAAGAGATTCAGGCTGCCAAGCTGAAGGTGGGCGAAGATGTCGAGCTGGCGGATGAACGCTCCAAGCTGGCTCACAGCGAGAAGCTGATGGAGTCTGTTAGCGAAGGTTATAATCTGCTCTACGGGGATCGAGGCATTGAAGCAATCGGTTCGGCGATCTCCAGCTTGGAAGATGTGGAGAACTACGATTCGAAAGCCATGCAGCCGATTTTGGAACAGTTGAGAACTGCCTTTTACCAACTTGAAGATGCGGCATTCCAACTGCGGGATTACCGAGAAAATATCGAGTTTAATCCTGGAAGGTTGGAAGAGGTCGAGGAACGTCTCAACCTGCTCTCCGGACTGCGCCGCAAGTACGGAGAAAGCGTCGAACAAATCCTTGAGTATTACGACCGTATTCATCGGGAGACCGATATGCTGGAGAACAAGGATGAGCGCATGGAAGTCTTGACCGCCAAGCGGGATAAGCAGTTAGAGAAAACGCTGCGTCTGGCAAGGGAACTCAGTTCGCTTCGGCGTGATTGTTCACGGGATTTGGCCCGCCAAATCGAGAGTGAACTGAAAGATTTGCAGATGCAGCGAACGTCGATCGAAGTCCGTCTGGAACCTATCCAGGATGCTCGTGGTTTCGAATTCGAAGGCCGTCGTGTACGTCTGACACGTCAGGGTATCGACAGCGCAGAATTCCTAATTTCGCCCAATCCCGGCGAACCGTTGCGTCCGCTCGGCAAAATTGCATCGGGCGGTGAGTTGTCGCGGATTATGCTGGCACTTAAAAGCATTTTCGCCCGTCACGACAAAGTTCCTGTGCTGATCTTCGACGAAGTCGATACGGGAGTCAGCGGCCGCGCTGCGCAGTCGATTGCCGAGAAGCTGGTGAAGCTCTCCAGAGACTGCCAAGTCTTTTCGATTACTCACCTTCCGCAGGTTGCCTGTATGGCAGATCATCAGTATTTGATCGAAAAACGGGTAGAAGGCGAACGAACGATGACCCGGGTCGAAGCATTGAATGATGAAGGGCGTGTGACGGAGCTGGCGCGTATGCTGGGCGGTGTCGAAATTACGGAAAAAACGCTGCATCATGCGCAGGAAATGTTGAAATTGGCAGAAGAAAGCAAGAGCGAACGCGCTTCTTAGAAAAAAAGCTTATCCCAAAACCGTATGCAATCCGAAGCCGTGCAGCTGCTTGTTCCGTATAGGAGCTTTGCTGGGATCACGTCGGATGAACGAATTCTGAAATGTATTCGTTCCATGTGCAGATTAACGGTTTTGGGATTTTTTGTTTGAATCTGTTGTATAACCCGCTATACTAATAAAGAGTGAATGTTTGATGGGGGAGCAGGAGTATTTCGAAGCGTGTCGAATTTTATAAGTGAGGGTTGAACAAAAACAGAACGGTTCCGTGAATTACAGAGGATTCGGCTTCCCGGCCGGATGAGAAGGAGGAACAGGCTTTGCCAAACATCGAAGTTATGCTTGCGGACGACAATCGGGATTTCGTCCACATGCTTCAAGAACACATTTCCACCCAAGAAGATATGACGGTGACCGGAATTGCCTTTAATGGTGAAGAGGTGCTGGGACTGCTACGAGATGCTGAACGAGCGCCTGATATTCTGATTTTGGATATCATTATGCCGCATTTGGACGGGCTCGGCGTGCTGGAGAAGCTGCATGAGATGGAATTGAATCCGCGTCCCAAAGTCATCATGCTGACGGCATTCGGACAGGAAAACATTACACAGCGAGCGGTGGAGCTGGGAGCGGCCTATTACATTTTGAAGCCGTTCGATATCGAAGTGCTGGTAAGTCGGGTTCGACAGATGCTAAATATTTCGTCTTCGCCGATTACGCCTGCACCAAGCGCGCCTACGCCGAAGCCAAGTATCGAATCACTGTCCAAAGGCAAAACGCTTGATGCAAGCATCACATCCATCATTAACGAGATCGGTATTCCTGTGCATGTACGTGGCTATAAGTATCTGCGCGAGGCGATTACAATGGTGTATCATAACATCGAAATTCTAGGATCAATTACAAAAACGCTGTATCCGTCGATTGCCGAAAAATACGCGACGACTCCGTCCCGTGTGGAACGTGCGATCCGCCACGCAATCGAACTGGCCTGGGCTCGCGGTTCCGTGGAGAATATCAGCGATTTGTTCGGATACACCGTCAGCCTCAATAAAGCCAAGCCAACCAACAGCGAATTTATCGCGATGATCGCAGACAAGCTGCGGATCGAGCATAAGGTGAGCTGAAGCGTTTATGGGCAAAGTATTGATTGGTTAGCGAGTTATACAAGCAGCGCTTATTCCTTCGGGAGTGAGCGCTTTTTTTATTATTCAAAGCAGCTTGGCGAGGTAGTATTATAAACATTTCTTATGAATGTACGTACAACCTTTTGGTAAAAGCGTCAAAAAGATAAAATTTCAAAAAAATTTGCGTTTATATTTGCATATCTTCGTACAAAATGCTAATATTTTTTGAGTAGATGTATGTACATTATTATTTTTAATCTATTTTTAATCATATGTACGTACAATACTTTTATGTAAGCGCCATATAAAAAGAGAAGACTTAAAGGAGTGGAAAGTATGAATACTGCACAACCGTATCAGAATCCCGTAATTGCACAAAGAGCCGATCCGTGGGTTTACAAACATACTGATGGCTATTACTACTTTACGGCTTCCGTTCCAAAGTACGACCTTCTTGAACTGCGTCGTTCCAAAACGATCCAGGGTCTTGCTGAAGCTGAGCCTGTTGTGGTCTGGCGCAAACATGAAGAAGGCCCAATGAGCCAACTGATTTGGGCACCGGAAATTCATTTCAACCAAGGTAAATGGTATATCTACTTCGCGGCTGCGCCGATTGATTATCCTGAAGACGGAACCTTTAACCATCGCATGTTCGCGATTGAAAACGATTCCGCAAACCCTCTTGAGGGAGAATGGACGGAGAAGGGACAAATCGTTACAGCTTGGGAATCGTTTGCGCTGGATGCAACCACGTTCGAACATAATGGAAAACTGTATTATGTATGGGCTCAGCAGGATTACGATATTCCAGGCAACTCGAATCTGTACATCTCCGAAATGGAAAATCCTTGGACGCTCAAGGGCAAGTATACGATGTTGAGCAAGCCGGAGCTGGATTGGGAGATCATCGGCTTCAAGGTTAATGAAGGACCGGCTGTGCTGAAACGAAACGGAAAAATTTTCATTACGTACTCTGCAAGCGCTACCGACATCAATTACTGCATGGGGCTGCTGAGTGCCGATGAAGACAGCGACTTGCTGGATGCTGCATCCTGGAGCAAATCCAAGCAGCCGGTATTCCGCAGTGCACCGGAAAACGGCCAGTTTGGACCTGGACATAACAGCTTTACGCGCTCGGAAGACGACACGCAGGATGTACTGATCTATCACTGCCGCAACTATACGGAAATTGTCGGAGATCCGCTGCATGATCCGAATCGTCATACACGGGCTCAGATCTTCACTTGGAATGAGGACGGAACACCAAATTTTGGTATTCCGCTTCCCGATAAGGATTTCGTTCGTTCGTAATATCTGCTTGTCCCATTATGATCGGTTCGCCGCGCGGTGAAAACACACCGCCGGCGTTCTTACTCGATAGGAGGTTTTTTTACTGTGAAGCTGCCCAAGTGGAAGTTTTGGAATTTTGGCGGTTTGTTCTTTTTCTATTTCTTAATGTGGGCTGTCGTCCTCGCCTTTCTATCGATCTGGTTGAAAGAAGAAGCGGGACTTGATGCGACTCAGACGGGACTTGTTTTCTCGGCAATCTCGCTTATCGCACTCTGTTACCAACCGTTCTTCGGTGTCATTTCCGATAAGCTTGGATTCCGGAAAAATCTATTCTGGTTTGTCGTGATCATGGCGCTGCTCATGGGGCCGTTCTTCACATGGCTGTTCATTCCGCTCCTGCAATTCAACATTTGGGTCGGAGCCATTATCGGCGGGATTTATCTCAGTGCCGTATTCCAAGGCGGTGTCGGTGTCGTAGAAGCCTACATCGAACGTGCCAGCCGTGCCAGTTCTATCGAATACGGCCGAGTTCGTTTATTCGGATCGGTTGCTGGAGCTGTCGCTACGCTTGTAGGCGGCCGACTGTATGTTATGAACCCGACAAGCATCTTCTGGTTTGCATCTTGTTCTGCGGCGCTTCTGGCGATCTTGTTAAAAGTTGCGAAAGTGGATGAAGCACCGAAAACAGCCGAAGCACTTGCAGCTCAGCAGGCGGGTGCAGAAGTAGAAAAGAAAGAAGACGGAATTACGAAAGAGCGAGTGTTCTCGATCTTCAAGTTGAAAAACTTCTGGTTCCTTGCACTGCTGATGATCGGAACAGCAAGTGTACACGACGTATTTGACCAGCAGTTCCCAAACTATTACAACCAATTCTTCCCGACAACAGACCAGGGAACGGCACGTTTCAGTGAACTGGTTTCGCTGCAAACAGCACTGGAAGCGATTATCATGATCTTCATGCCATTCTTGATCAATAAGATCGGTGCAAAGAACGGTTTGCTGCTGTTCGGTTTGCTGACTTTTATCCGGATTGGTGGAAGCGCTGTAGCGGACGATGTCTTCTCATTATCGGCCATCCGTCTGATCGCTGCAGTTGAAATGCCGCTGCTGCTTATTTCAATCTTCAAGTACATTACCGGAGTGTTCGATGTACGCTTGACGGCGACTATTTATTTGCTGGCCTTCAACTTTGCCAAGCAGGCTGCCAATGTTATTTTCTCAAGTGTTGCAGGCAGTCTATACACAAGTATCGGATTCCAAAATACGTATTATGTATTCAGCGTAGTCGTTTTGATTATTACGGTTATTTGCTTCTTCGGTCTCTCCAACGACAAGACTCAGGGAGGCCTGCTGAAAAAAGCCGGTGGACTGAAAAAGGGAGCCCCAGCATTGGGTGCGTCCGATATCAGCAGATAAAGTTAGTTATAGCTCAAAAGCTTAAAAGCCCAAACTCCAAAACCGTCTTCCGGAATTTCTGGAAGACGGTTTTTTTATATGAGAAATCAGAATATCCTTTATCTGTCTTCGATTATGGCCATTTTGCAAATGTGTTAGAAAGTCAGGTGCTTTCTTAACACTCAATAACCCGGTTTCGTCCTTCTGCTTTGCCGCGCAGGAGGCCATGATCCGCTCGTGTAATAGCGGCAAAGGCGGATTCGCCCGGCTGTATAGAAGTTACTCCGATCGTTACGGTGATCTGGAGAGGCTGACCTTCAAAGATCAAAACATTTTGCTCAATGTGCGTACGGACCTTTTCTGCTATATCGAAAGCCTTCTTCTTGGAAGCTGGGACGGTAATCAAAAACTCTTCTCCACCCCAGCGTGACGTGATATGCTGCGGCGGCAGTATGCCGTTCAGCAGGCTGCTTAGCAATTTGAGTACCAAGTCTCCGCAGTCATGACCGTAACAGTCGTTGAACTTTTTAAAATGATCGACATCCAGCAGCAGAACTGAGTAAGGAGCGCCTTCTTTTGCGGCTGCGGTCAGGATTTCCAAATTTTCCGTCATGCTGCGTCGGTTCAGCAAACCGGTCAAAGGATCGGTGGTGGCCAGCCTTTCAAGCGTCTCGTTCATGGCCGCAATCTTATGAAAAGTGCTGCGAAGCCTTGATTGATAATTAATAGCGAGGATGAGAATGAGGGAAAAGACAAAGGTAGTATTGATAACAAAATAAATGAAAGAAAACTTCGCGGCTTGCGGGTAAGGCTCTACCCATCCCGATATGCTGGCATATCCCAATAAGACATAAGTAGCCAGACAGCAGGCGGTAACGATTATCTTGATCCGGACCGAAACACTGGGGATGAATATACAAGAGAACAATGTGGTGAAGAAGTAATATTGAAAACCGCTATCCCAGTCGTTATATAATACAGCCAGAGTAATATGAATGAAAAAAAACAGAAGAATAATGCGAGGTACGATTTTTAGCAGATATTTTTTACGCCGCATTAAAATATAATCGAACATTACAGCTGCTGCGACAGCTACACAGGTCCAGCCTACAACATACATATCTTGGAGAAGATAATGAATAGACCAAAGTGTAAGAACGAGGAAGAGCGGAATACTACAAGCATGCCATATTTTTTGAAGTTGCATGTTCCAGATTTTATTCATAAGGTATCATTCTCCACTATTAGATAATCAGAAGCTTATGCTTCCAGCTTTTATCTGATATATCGGATGAAATTCCCGGGATGAAGAGAGGTTTTTCCGGCCGCTTTGTAAGAAAGCCGTCCCTTGCCAAAGGCAAAGGACGGCTTTCTAATTTAGGATATCGAAATCAATTCCATTACGCATTCAGCAGTTTTTCAATGTCATCTTCCATATCGATTGGATCGGTTGTCGCTTCGTAACGATCAACGACCCGGCCTTCGCTATCAATCAGGAACTTGGTGAAGTTCCACTTGATCGAATCGCCGGACATGTATTCCGGATGCCGTTCATTGATCAGAGGAATCAAGATTTTAGCTACCGAGTGGAACGGATTAAATCCATTGAAAGGTTTAGAGTTGGCGAGGTAGCTGAACATCGGATGTGCCTGCTGACCGCGGACATCAACTTTTTGGAACATCGGGAACGAGACACCATAATTCAATGTACAAAATGTCTGAATCTGATCGTTTGTATCCAATTCCTGATCCGCAAACTGTCCGCAGGGAAAGCCGAGAATAACAAAGTCACGATCTTTATAGCGGTCATACAATTTTTGCAGGTCTTCAAATTGAAACGTAAATCCGCAGCCGCTGGCCGTATTGACAATCAATAAGGTTTTCCCGCGGTATTTGTTCAATGAAACTTCTTGACCTGCCATCGAAGTAGCTGAAAAATCGTAAATGCTGCTCAAGATAAATGCCCCTTTAATGGATGATTTTTGATGGATAATTAGTTGTCATAAAATGTCGAAAAACTTTATTTAGACTATAGCATGTATATCTTAAGTTGGGTATATTTTTTTGATAAATAGGAATATATAACTATGTTGTTGAGGGGTTATTCGGTGTCTTGAACAAGTCAAAAAACCTCGAAGCTATAAGCTTCGAGGCTGTCAGTCTGTCATTTAACGAAAAACTAGGAAAGGCTAACGGAACTCTTATTCCCATTTTTCCGAAGCGATAAGCTTAGGATTGGCGCCAATCAGATCATAAAATTGAGAATTTTTTTTCGAAAAGTCGTAACTGCCGTTAATCAAACTCTGCAGGAGAATCCAACTTCCATTATCATTTCGGGAAATTTGATCGCTGCTGATTCCTTCCGGCCGTTCATTAAAAACCGGAGCCAGGGAAACATTGATGTACAGCGTATGAATGCCGAATGTTTTTGCAATATCGAAGGCAAATTCTTCAGTTAGATCGTACATTACATACCCGTCTTTTTTGGTTTCGGAATAAAGGGTTCCACTTGATTCGTAGTTGTCCAGAAGTATCGTTACTGTGTACTTGTTCTTTGTATCAATCTTTACCTTGTAATCGACTTCGTATTCGGAATCTGATGTGGAAAGGGTGTCGTAATATGTGTATAGAAACTCCCTGATCGAGTCTTCTGACGGTTCGAGTACGGCTGCGTTATCGTTAACGGTTTCTTGGTGCGTATCCGTGTTTGTATACTCAGACTTATCGGTACTGTTAGGCGATGACGAGGTATTTGCGCTTATGATTGAGATTCGACTGCCCGATAGGTTGACTTTGGCGCCTGCTGCCTCGCTTACGAAGCGCAGCGGAACAAAGACATTGCCGTTAATCAACGTAGGAGCCAGCGGCATACGCATCGGCTGTCCGTTTATGTATGCGGTGCGGCTTCCAACATTAAGAATCATTTTTGTTCCGTTTTTGACGGCGGAAATTTGCTGCTTTTGCTGATCCCAATTGAAGGAGATAGCCAGACTGCGAAAGATTGGCGCAACCTGAACCATCGTGACATTTTCTTTGACAAGCGGATTTGTATTAAAGGTGACCGCCTTATTGTCTACCGATACTTGCATAACGGAGGCATTTGCAGGGGAAGCAAACAGACCGAGTGCGAGCGGTACGGTCAGAAGCATTCTTTTTTTCAATGGGCTTAACTCCTCTATGTTGAATGATGAGAATGAACAACGGATCGTAACCCGAGTATAAAACATTCGATTCACACTGCATAGTTTTTCGAAGAATTTGAAGGGAAATTCTTGAAATTTGGTTTCTAGGCCTAGGTTTGAGATAATACATAAGTGGGTCGTTTATTGCTATACCCCGCAGAGCCGAAAGGGAGAGACAAGCATGAGAACCATTTACATTCATATTTTATACGATAACGGAATTGAAAAAGAGTATGCTTTCGACTCGAGCGAGGAACTGACTCCGGCCGAAATGGAGATTGCGATCAGAGAGTTCAAAGATGCGTATATCATTCCGGTTTTTCGCGGTGAAAAATCTGAAGGCAGCAGTTACATGACTTTTGAAAGCGAAGGACGGGATATCAGCATCAACCTGCACAAAGTATCGGAGATTGGCTTCAGCATCCGCTGAACGGACCGCCGGTTCGCATTTTCAAGCACAATTCACACTTTATGAATGAACATCCATTCCGTAAACGAGGAGGAAACAATCATGAACGTATTGGTTATCGGAGCAAACGGACAAATTGGACGCCAACTGGTTATGCTGCTTCAGCAGGAGGGGAAACATAAGGTTACAGCAATGGTGCGCAAGCAGGAACAGGAAGAAGAACTTCAGGCAAAAGGTATTGAAACTGTACTCGCCAACCTGGAAGACCGGGTGGAAGTGCTGGCCGAAGCGATGCAGGGAAGCGATGCCGTTGTATTTGCTGCGGGTTCCGGCGGTTCGACTGGACTGGACAAGACGCTGCTGATTGATCTGGACGGTGCGGTCAAGACAATGGAAGCGGCAGAAAAGGCGGGAGTCAAACGTTATGTGATCGTCAGCGCGATGCAGGCTCATAACCGTGACAATTGGTCTGAGGAAATCAAGCCTTATTATGCAGCCAAGCATTATGCGGATCGGATGTTGGAATCGACGGGACTGGATTATACGATTGTGCGTCCGGGCGGGCTTGTGAACGAACCAGGTACAGGCAAAATTGCAGCACAAGAAAATTTAGCACCCGGCTCTATTCCGCGGGAAGATGTAGCGGCGGTTATCGCGGCACTCCTAGAAGATCGGAATACGTATCGCCGTGCATTTGATCTGACTTCGGGTGATACGCCTATTGCCGACAAGTTCCGAGGTTGATTGGTTAACTGCGGCTTAAGCCGGGAAAATGTTCGATCTGCGCAGCTGCGTCTGGCGCTTATCGTTTCAGTAGCGAAACTTTCCGGTTAACGATATCGTATGTGCATAAGGAATGCGATAGGCCTACGGAAAGGGCGGATGCCAGATGAAATCGTTCGGAAAAGGAAATTACACCGAAGCACAAAAGAGCGAGATGAAGCGGCAGATTGAGCGGGATGCAGGCGAAGCGTTCGATAAAGAAATGTCCGAGATCAACGGGCAGCTGCGTGAAGAAATTTTGATTGCCTTGATCGGCGATGTCAACGCAGGCAAGTCTTCGACCATCAACCGGATTGTAGGAGAGGAAGTCGCTGGCGTTGGCGCGGAACCTGGCGAAACGACGAAGATTCATCCGCATGCCTACAAGGACAAAATCTTTTTCATTGATACGCCAGGACTTAACGACGTAAATACGGAGAACTCGGCGACAACGCTGGACTATTTCCGCAAAACGGACGTGGTGCTGTTTTTCCTAAATGCGGCGGGAACGGTATTTTCGGAAAGTGAGCAGCGTTCGTTCCGGATTGTCGAGAAAGCCAATCCTAATATTCTTATCGTTCTGAACAAGATTGACGCTGCAGATGAAGTGGATCGCCTCGTAACACGGGTGCGCAGAGAAACAGGAGATAAATACGATGTCATTCCGATCTCTTCCCGCACTGGTGAAAATATTGACGAGCTGCGCGATGCCATTCTCGAGCTGTTAAAAAAAAAGAACAAGGATATTTTGTTCGCCCGCACGATCAAAGAAAAATCGTCGATCGCCAATAAATGGATCATTGGGGCGGCAACGTCGGCTGGTGCGATCGGTGCGGTGCCTTTACCGGGTGCGGATATTGTGCCGTTGACTGCGCTGCAGATCGGCCTGCTGACCCGGCTGGCGACATTGTACGAACGTCCGATTAGCCGAGAGGCGGCCAAAGAGATTGTCATTACCGCTATTGTCGGCAATCTGGGTCGAACGCTGTTTTCGCAAATTGTCAAAATGTTCCCGGGAGCAGGGACGGTAGCTGCAGCCGGTGTAGCCGGTTCCGTTACGCTGGCACTCGGTTACTCGGTTAAATATGCTTACGAACGCGGAATTGACGTTACCCCGGATACAGTATCCAAGCTCCACCGCAAATTTCTTAATCGGAAAAAGAAGGGTGATAAACTTCCGGGCGAGTAAGCGTGAAAACGGATCAACTATAAAACAGAAAAAGCTTCGTACGGTGTAATGCGCCGGCGGAGCTTTTTTGCTGCCGAGCGGCAGTCTGATATAATAGAAGGAAGGGCGTTTGACTGCCGAAAGAGATATAAGCACAGCGAGAGCAGGCAGCAGGGAGGCGCAGTATGTTGACGGAGCGGTTAGAATTGAGAGCTTTTCTGCCAGAAGAGGCGGAGGAGCTTCTGGAGCTTAGACTTGCAAATCGAGAATTTTTGGCACCTCTGGAGCCCGTTCGCTCGGACAGCTATTTGACACTTGCAGGACAGCGGACAGAAATTTTACAAAGTGAAAAAGGAAGAGTCCGCGATCAGGCGTACGTATATGCAATCAGGCTGCGCGAAAACGGGCAGCTGCTCGGACGCGCAGCGCTTACCGGGATTGCAAGAGGACCGTTTCAGAATGCGAGTTTGGGCTATTTTTTGGACAGGACGCATAATGGGCATGGTTATATGACAGAGGCGGCGCGCGGTATAGTAGAGCTGGCGTTTACCAAGCACAGACTGCACCGTGTTCAAGCGGGCGTGATGCCCCGGAATGCGGCGTCGCTCCGAGTACTGGAGAAGGCCGGATTTCGGCGCGAAGGTTTGGCAGAACGATACTTAAAAATTAACGGGGTTTGGGAAGACCATATTTTATTCGGAATCACGATTGAAGACTGGAAAGGAAAGGAGGAAGAAAATGACGTCAGATAACAGCAAAAAAGGTAAGGAGCATGAAGCGACAGGAACAAGCGTTGGTGAGCCGGTGGATCGATATATGGCATCTCTCCAAGAAGCGCCTGAGCATTCCGGTTCTGTCCGTGACGAGACGCTTGGTTATATGCATGAGCTAATCGAAATTGCACGTGACTTTGCGGAACGAGAGGACGACTTCTACGCTTGCGCCTTACTGAAGCGGATCGCAAATTCGTTGTCGGCAGCCGTGCTGCTGCGGGAAGGCGGCCTGATTGTAGAAGCTCCGGTACAAATTAGGGTGGCGTTTGAACATTCGGCGCGTCTGTTCCAGTATCGCGCCGCTCCCGAAACGATCGACACCGATGCGGCTCAGGAAGTTATGGGCAGCAACCTGGGTGTTATGAAATACGCCTATGAGCATATTTCGTTTGAATTGACCGATGTGTACGGTTTCCTGAATATTTTCACACATCCCGATCGTGCTTCGCTGGAATGGACAAGCCGGGTCAATGCGGATTCTGTGGACATGGCGGATATGTTGGCTTTGCATGGGGTTGGCGGTATCTTTCTGATTTTGTCCCGATCTTATCCGGAAGATGAGCGGCTGAGCGAAGAACGGATGAAGGAACAGGCGGAACGGATTGCGGCACGCATTCTCGGCGTACTGCAGGATTTCGATACGCTTAAGAATACCGGAGACCCTCATCGAATGCTGGAGCTGTTTCTTAGCGAAAACGGCCGCGTATTCGGCAAGGATAAATACAACGATCATCTGAAAAAATTCATGCTGTTTGCTTCGGAAAATCCGGAAAACACGATGGAATTGTATCTCAAAAGAGAAATGGAACTTGAAAAAAGAAGACAGCATAGAGCAGCGGCCAAGCAAAGAGAAAAAAACGCCCGGCTCAGACCAAAAAAGAAATAAATGGATATTAAGGAATGTGTCTTTACTGCCGATAGATATAAAGGCGGTTGCTCTCAAGTCTAAAAAAACGTATTCAAAACCGCTGTTTCCGGATGCCGATTCGGTTTCGAAATTCGGCCAATGGTTAAATATAAAGTGGATACGTCACAATAGACTGAAGTAAGGTGAGGAATCAAGATGCAAAACAATCAGACCATTCCGCAGTTCTCGGACGTTCTGGAAGAAGTTAATTTTATCCTTTACGGCTCAAAGTCCGGCAAGTCGGATGAAGAGCGTGGGAACGAACACGAGGAACAAGCGGAAGCCTATGCGCGCTGAGAAGCGCCATTAACCATTACATTGAGGAATTTTATAGATCCGTACCCAAACGGGTCCCCTTTTTCGAGCAGCTGCAGGCTGTTCGAAAAAGGGGACTTTTTTATATGATTGCCCATAGTGAATCAGAGGAGTCTCGAAGGCTGCGGGAGCAGATCGACAGTTGCATTACCGGACAGAAGCGAGAGGTGCCCTTCTGCGTATTGGATGCCATTTATAAGAAGCACAATCCGATGAATGCCCGGGTAATGCCGCCGAGTCGTAAGATCGGCAAACCGATGTCTGCGCGTACCGGACAATCGTTCTCCTCCATCCAACGTCCGGTCGGCCAGCATAAACAATTTGCGTGAAGAGCGTCCCGATGCTTTGATAAAATCGATCGCATATTCAAGACGAAGGCGTACAGGAGCGCCAGGTCGTGCTGTTAAACTAAAGTGCAGCTCGATATGTTCTCCGATCGTGATTGAAGCAGAAGAGAGCTGAAGCGAAGCTTGATCGACCGGAAGAAGAGCATTCCCATTTTCGGCTGTAGCATAACCGAACAAAGCTAAAATTTCGGGATCGGCTTGGCGAAGAAGCCCGCGGCAGCCGCGGCGGACAATCCAATCGGTCAGAGGATCAGAGCCGTACCAGCGGTACGCTGTTTCTTTGACCTGTCTCGGGTTGTCTTTCGAGATATCGTTAAGATTGTTGGCAACGCTTTTGCGGACGTACAGCGACGGATCCCTTTTCAATCGTTCAAGAATGTCCAAGACGGGAGCCGGATTACGCTTGAACAACGGAAGGGACTGTCCCCAAGGCAGACGCGGTCGGCAGCCCTCACTGGCCAGACGTCTCACATGTTCGTTGTCGCTGGATGTCCATTTGCGCATGCGAGTCATTGTACGATCAGGCGCATGGATCAGAAAGGCGCGAATAGCGAACTCGGACGACGATTTTGAAGTGAATCGCTCAAGGGCATCGAGTGCAAGCTCGACATCGTCTTCAGCTTGTCCGTGTACTTCGACAAAGTCAGGGAAGAAAAGGTAGGGAAAACCGACACAGTGCTCGTCAATCCGATACAGGACGTCCAGTGCTTCGGCAAACGATTTGGGGAGCGTGCGGCCCAGCGCTTGGGAGATACGCCGAATGCGGGCTTTCAATTCTAAGCTCTCCCAGTCGTCTCCAAGCACAAATGTGATAAAAAGGGTGCTGTCAAAGGGCGGATAGGCTGACTTGAGTTTGGCGGTAAAGTCCTGCAAAAAAGCTTCGGTGTATATTGATTTTAACGGTTCCGGCATGATGATTCCTCCTAAGTATCCTATAATGAAGATGATAACTTTATTGAAAATCCGATTCCTGCCTAATGTAACAGACGAACCCGGACAGAAGACTGTCCGGGTTTACCTGTTGAAAACACAATCATCAAATTCTTTTTGTACTCGAACATTGATCAGCCGCTTGCGGCAATCGCTGTAAATACTGCGGCAAGCGGAAGAAGTATGATTGCCGCAGTGATCAACCAAGTCAGCGGACGGGCAAAGCTGAAAGTCCAGCCGAGTCCGGTACGTTTTCCACAACCCCTTCTCATGGTATGCTAGAAAAAGAAAACCGGGATCAGAGAACAGAATGAAACGCAGTATGGCCGGAGAAGGAAGGATGAACCAAACAGATGAACAACGATTTTGACCGCTTGAATAAACTGCGGGAGCAGCAGCTGCTGAACGCCGAGGAAGCAGATTGGATTGAAGATTTGCTGCATCGTTTGGAAGAAGCGGAGTCCCATAATAAGCGGCTGCGAGAAGCTCTTTTGAAAGTTAATGGTAAGAAGCCGAGCATGTCCACCAAACTGCGCGATGCGCTTTACGAATAAAGGGTATAAATAGGTGCAGCCACAGGGTATGAATACATGCAGCCCTTCATACCATACAATTTCAAATCATGATAAAGCAGCAAATAAAAAAAGCGACAAATAAGAGATAGTAAATAAGAAACAGCAAATAAGAGACAGTGAACCAATAAAAGGAGGAAAAGATTTATGACTATTACATGTGATGTCGCTGTACTCGGCGGAGGAACAGGCGGTTACGTAGCGGCAATCAAAGCTGCCCAATTGGGAAAAGAAGTTATTGTGGTTGAGAGGTCAAAATTGGGAGGGACCTGCCTGCACCGGGGATGCATTCCGACCAAAGTCCTTCTGAGAAGTGCCGACATTTACTCGCTGCTGCAAAACGCGGAAGCATACGGGATTGAATCCGATGGAAGCCGCCTAGTATTCCCTAAAGTTCAGGAACGTAAGCAGGCCGTGGTCAACAAGCTGCACGAGGGCGTACAGTATCTGATGCGTAAAAACAAAATCCGCGTAATCGAAGGGAACGGCCGAATTATCGGACCTTCGATTTTTTCGCCGCGCAGCGGAGCGGTAGCGGTTGAATTGGCAGACGGAGAAATGGAGACAATCGTGCCGAACAATCTCATCATTGCTACCGGCTCGCGTCCGCGGGTCATTCCCGGTCTGGAGCCGGACGGAAAGCTCATTTTGAGCAGCGATGAGGCGGTAGACCTGGAGAAACTGCCTGACTCGATAGTGATCGTGGGCGGAGGCGTTGTCGGTGTCGAATGGGCATCCATGTTCTGCGATTTCGGCGTAAAAGTGACTCTTGTTGAACTGTCCGAGCAGATTCTTCCGGGGGAAGACGAAGAAGTGGCCCGAGAATTGGCAAGACTGCTTTCGAAGCGGGGAATTACAATTATGACAGGGGTTGAGCTTAAGCCGGATACTTACGCGCCCCGAGAGGACGGACTTTCGATTTTGGCGGTATACAAAGGGGAAGAGCTCCAGCTTGAAGCTGCACAGATGTTCGTTTCCATCGGCCGTGCTGCTAATGTTGAAGGGATTGGTCTGGAGAACACCGATATTCAGGTTGTAGATGGAACAATTGCCGTTAACGACAATTTCCAGACAGGCGAATCGCATATTTATGCAATCGGCGACTGTATTGGCGGGCTGCAGTTGGCTCATGCGGCGAGTCATGAAGGCATTGCGGCGGTTCAGCATTTGGCCGGACAAGGAAGTCACGGTTATAATTCCAATTTTGTTCCGCGCTGTGTGTATACACATCCGCAAGTAGGAAGCGTCGGCATGACAGAGAAGCGTGCTCGCGAGCTTGGCCGCAGCGTAAAATCTGCCAAAGTGCCATTCTCGGCAATCTCCAAAGCGCTGGTGGAAGGTCACACGGACGGATTTGCAAAAGTTGTCGTGGATACGGAAACCAATGATCTTGTTGGGGTGCAAATTATTGGACCGCATGCGACCGAGTTGATTGCCGAAGCTGCCTTGGCAGCCGTGCTGGATGCAACGCCATGGGAAGTCGGCAGTGCGGTACATGCGCATCCGACACTGGCTGAAGTGCTCGGTGAGGCCATGCTGGCGATCGACGGAAATGCGATTCACATTTAACCCCGACCCTTATGCTTTAGAGCGAACATTTTGACCCGGCTGCGCTCAACGGCAGACCGGGTTTTCTTCTATTTTCGTGATTTTTATGCAACGGCATGGAGCAATCGCTGCACAATAGGAGGAGTTCTTTGCATATGTGCTGTAAAGCGGTACTTTTCTTTTTTGCTTGAAAAGGATTATAATAAGTTCGAGCTTGGAATTAGTACCTGGTTTTAAGACGTTGTGTTAGACGACGGACTTGAGCAACTCACTCGTTTACGACATTTAAGGAGGTTCCTATGATGAACCAAAAAGGAACGGCTGCGCCGCAGACCCTTCACGAAGCGGCAGGTCTGGATGATCGCCGCGCCGTTGAAATGTACAAATATATGCTGCTTGCACGTAAATTCGACGAGCGTTGTCACCTGCTGCAGCGGGCTGGAAAAATCAACTTCCATGTATCCGGCATCGGACAAGAGACAGCCCAAGTGGCTGCCGCGTTCGCGCTCAATACGGAAAAAGACTATTTTCTGCCCTATTATCGCGACTATGGCTTCATGCTGGCCGTTGGAATGACACCACGCGAGCTGATGCTTTCCGCATTCGCTAAGGCGGAAGATCCGAACAGCGGAGGACGTCAGATGCCGGGTCACTTTGGCAGCAAAAGACTGCGCGTTCTGACAGGATCGAGTCCGGTAACGACTCAGGTTCCGCATGCGGTAGGCGCAGCGCTGGCTGCCCGGATGCGCGGAGAAGAAGCGGTGTCCTTTGTTACTTTTGGTGAAGGATCGAGCAACCAGGGAGATTTCCATGAAGGTGCAAACTTTGCCGGCGTACAGAAACTGCCGGTCATTATGATGTGTGAAAATAATCAATACGCCATTTCCGTTCCGATTGCCAAGCAGTTGGCCGGTAAGGTAAGCGATCGTGCACTGGGATACGGTTTCCCGGGACTGCGTGTAGACGGCAATGATGCTCTTGAGATGTTCCGGGCTGTACGCGAAGCACGGGAACGCGGTGTAAGAGGCGAAGGGCCGACACTGATTGAAGCGATGATGTACCGTCTGTCGCCTCACTCTACGTCGGATAACGATTTGGCCTACCGGACCAAAGAAGAAGTGGATGCCAACTGGAAAAAGGACGGAATTCCGCGCTACAAGCAGTATCTGATTGAAGAAGGTCTATGGAGCGAAGAGCAGGAAGAAGTCTATTTGAAAGAAGTCGCCCAGGAGCTGAAGGAAGCGACGGAGTATGCCGATCAAGCGGCTTATCCTCGCGCGGAAGACACGCTGCTGCATGTATATGCGGGCGATGACGACGGACAGGGAGGAAACAACTGAGATGCCGATGATGGAATATATTGACGCGATTCGCCTGGCAATGAAAGAAGAGATGGAGCAGGATCCGTCCGTTTTCGTATTGGGAGAAGACGTGGGAGTCAAGGGCGGCGTGTTTACGACGACCAAGGGGCTGCAGGATCAGTTTGGCGAAGAGCGGGTCATCGACACGCCGCTGGCGGAGTCAGCAATTGCCGGGGTAGCGATTGGAGCAGCGATGGTCGGCATGAAGCCGATCGCCGAAATGCAGTACTCGGACTTTATGCTGCCTGCTACCAACCAGATCATCAGCGAAGCGGCCAAGATTCGCTATCGTTCCAACAACGACTGGGACTGCCCGATTGTCGTACGCGCTCCGATCGGCGGCGGCATCTTCGGCGGCTTGTATCACTCCCAGTGTCCGGAATCGATCTTCTTCGGTACTCCGGGTCTTAAGATCGTGGCTCCTTACTCGGCATACGATGCGAAGGGACTGCTTAAGGCTGCTGTCCGCGATTCCGATCCGGTTCTCTTTTTTGAAAATAAAAAATGTTATAAGCTGATCAAGGAAGATGTGCCGGAAGACGATTATATTGTCCCGATCGGTAAAGCGAATCTGCTGCGCGAAGGTGACGATATTACGGTAATCAGTTACAGTCTCCCGCTGCACTTTGCGATGCAGGCAGCAGAGGAATTGGACAAAGAAGGCATCAGCAGCCATATCCTGGACCTGCGCACCATCCAGCCGCTTGACCGCGAAGCGATTATAGAGGCTGCACGCCGCACAGGAAAAGTGCTAATTGTACATGAAGACAACAAGACCGGCGGTGTAGGCGCCGAAGTGGCCGCGATTATCGCCGAAGAATGTCTATACGACCTGGACGCACCGATTCGTCGTCTGTGCGGCCCGGATGCACCGGCGATGCCGATCAATCCGCCGCAGGAAAAGTTCTTTATGCTCAGCAAAGACAAGCTTCTGGTTGCTATGCGAGAACTGGCACTGTACTAGTGTCTTGATCGAATTCGATTAGTTATAGAATCCCTTTACAATTAATGCGGTCCAGGCACCGAATAGGAGTGAACGCAATGAGCAGCAATCAACAAAAAGATATCGCAATGCCTCAGCTCGCAGAGTCGCTCGTGTCCGCGACGATCTCGAAATGGCTGAAATCGCCGGGTGATTCCGTCGATATGTACGAGCCGATATGCGAAGTAATCACGGATAAAGTCAACGCTGAGATTCCGTCGACGGAGGAAGGTGTCATGGGCGAGCTGCTGGCTGCGGAAGGCCAGGAGGTCGCCGTAGGCACGGTCATCTGCCGCATCGTAACCGGAGGCGGAGCCGCTGCCGAAACAACGGCTTCTGCGGCCGCTCCGCAGAATCAAGCCCCGGCGCAGTCCGCTCCGGCCGCTTCGCTCTCCGGCGCTGCGCCGCGTCCTTCCTCGGCTGCACCTGTGCCTGCCGCTTCGGACAGCGCCGCAGGAGGCATGCGCGTGCGCTATTCGCCGGCCGTACAGGCGCTGGCAGCGCAGCACGGCCTCGATCCGTCCGTCATTGCCGGCAGCGGCATGGGCGGCCGGGTAACGCGCAAAGACGTGCTCCAATATTTGGAGCGCGGCGGTGCGTCCCAAGCGGCTGAACCAGTCGCTCCAACCGCTCCGACCGCTCTGGCGGTCCAGCCTTCGCCGCCGACCGCCGCGGCTTCATTTGGGACTCCGCAGCCGCCGATGTTCGCCGCTCCATCTCCGGCGTCTTACAATGAAGTCCGGCATTCCGGGCTTCATCTCAGCGAGACTCCGGCGCTGCCTAAGATCGAAGTCGAAGACGGCGGACGGGGCCGCAACGAGACTTACATCGATGTTACGCCGATCCGCAATACGATCGCAAGCCGGATGCGCCAAAGTGTATTGGAAATCCCGCATGGCTGGATGATGATCGAAGTCGATATGACCAATCTGGTCAAATTGCGCAATAAATACAAAGACGAGTTCAAGCGCAAGGAAGGCGTCAATCTGACGTATCCGGCGTTTGTCATTAAAGCGGTCGTCAACGCGATCAAAGACTACCCGATCATGAATTCCGTATGGGCGGTTGATAAGATTATCGTCAAACGCGATATCAATATCTCGCTCGCAGTCGGTACGGAAGATTCCGTCATGACGCCGGTCATTCAGAAAGCAGACCAGAAAAATATCGCGGGTCTTGCGATGGAGATCGAAGATCTGGCCCGCCGCACGCGCGAGCGTACGCTAAAGCTCGACGACATGCAGGGCGGTACGTTCACCGTCAACAATACCGGCTCGTTCGGATCTATTCTGTCCCAGCCGATCATCAATTATCCGCAGGCGGCGCAGCTGACGTTCGAGTCGATCGTCAAGCGTCCGGTTGTCATTAACGATATGGTCGGCGTACGCTCGATGGCC
Source organism: Saccharibacillus kuerlensis DSM 22868 (assembly GCF_000378145.1). Classification (GTDB taxonomy): domain Bacteria; phylum Bacillota; class Bacilli; order Paenibacillales; family Paenibacillaceae; genus Saccharibacillus; species Saccharibacillus kuerlensis. The sequence goes on from NZ_KB899288.1 coordinate 113,598, forward strand.
AACTTCTGTCTGTCGCTGGATCACCGGATTCTCGACGGTCTGATCTGCGGACGTTTCCTGCAGCGGGTCAAAGAGAATTTAGAATCTTATTCGCTTGATACAAAGCTGTATTAAGGTGTTAAGGTATTAAGCGTTATGTTTTAATAAATTACGGTATAGAAAAGAGCTTCGGATTCCAGCGTTATTTCGCTTGGATCCGAAGCTCTTTTTCATTTGTTTGAACTTTTGCCGACAGGCATGTTTGTTCATTCGGCGGTTTACTCAAAAGTACATACAAGCACTTACTCTACTCGAGCTTTACCCGAGCGCCTTGCTTAATCAACAATTTCGTTTACACGAAAATTTGCATGAAGGAAACCAGCACTGAACCGAGCATGGCAATAATCATAATCCAGATAAATACTTTGAACCATTTCTTGTTTTGCATGAAGTTGTCGAACCTCTTTTCGCGAATAGTAAGATAGAGATGCTTCGAGTTTGAATCATCGAGGCGTCTTTTGGTTTTTTACGAATTTCCTAGTAAGATAGAACAGAGAAACGGGACTGCCCGTCAGGGGAGCCGCTGCGGCTCCCATCATACTATCTATTTTAGCTTATTGGGAAAGCGGAGGGAAGTTTTTATGATTGATACAGAAAGACTGGTTCATGAATTTTTGGAATTGGTGCAGATCGACAGTGAAACCAAGAATGAGCGGATGATTGCGGATGTACTTACAAGCAAGTTCAAGCTGTATGGCCTTGAAGTAACTGAGGACGATTCGGCATCGCGTTCCGGGCACGGATCGGGTAATCTGATAGCGCTGCTGCCGGCCACCGAAGGTACGGATGCTCCGAAGCTGTTCTTCACCTGTCATATGGATACAGTTGTTCCGGGACGCGGCGTCAAGCCGGTCATCGGGGAGGACGGCTGGATCCGAAGTTCGGGCGATACGGTTCTCGGAGCTGATGACAAAGCCGGCGTAGCCGCGCTGCTGGAATTGATTCGAGTGCTGCGCGAACAGGAGATTCCGCACGGCCAGATCCAATTTGTCATTACGGCGGGTGAGGAATCCGGTCTGATGGGCGCACGCTCAATGGACGCTTCGCTGCTGGATGCCGATCTCGGATTTGCTGTCGACTCGAATGGCGAAGTGGGAGCGATCGCGGTATCTGCGCCGGCGCAGGCCAAGATCACGATGGAAGTTCACGGGAAGTCAGCACATGCCGGCGTTAATCCGGAAGACGGAATCAGTGCCATTCAGGTGGCGGGCAAGGCGATTTCGCGCATGAAGCTGGGGCGTATCGACAAAGACACGACGGCGAACATCGGCAGCTTCTCGGGCGGCGGTGCAACCAATGTAGTGACGGATTATGCCAAGCTGGAAGCCGAAGCGCGAAGTGTTGTACAGGAAAAGGTTGAGGCCCAGATCGCTTCGATGAAAGAAGCTCTTGAATCTGTCTGCGAAGAATTTGGTGCCAAGCCGATATTCGACAGCCGTATCGTGTATCCGTCGTTTGGTCATACAGAAGATTCTGAAGTCGTACAGCTTGCGAAAAAAGCGGCGGCACAGCTGGGGCTCAGCGGACGCACTTTCCAATCGGGCGGCGGCAGCGATGCCAACGTATTCAACGGTTTTGGCGTACCGACGGTCAACCTGTCTGTAGGCTACGAAAATATTCATACCACCGAAGAGAAAATTGGGGTCGACGATCTGGGCAAGCTGGCCGGATTTGTACTTGAAATTGTGCGCCAATCGGTACGCGGTTAAAAGGTACGCCGTTAATTAAGTACGAAGTTAAGGAATTTCCGTTTTACATTCAGAATTGGAGAGGTGGAGAAGGGAATGGAACCAGGCAAGGAAAAGTTGTGGGAGAAAACAGTCGACAGCAAGCCGATTTTTGACGGAAAAATTATCAAAGTGCAGATCGATACGGTTGAGTTGTCTGATGGAACGACGGCAAGCCGTGAGATTGTCAAGCACCCGGGCGCTGTTGCGGTTGTAGCGTTAAAAGGAGACAAGATGCTTGTCGTTGAGCAGTTCAGACAGCCTCTTGGCCGCACGGAAATCGAAATTCCGGCAGGCAAGCTGGAGCCGGGTGAAGATCCGCGTGAAGCGGCTGCCCGTGAACTGGAGGAAGAGACAGGCTATCGGGCTTCCGAGCTGATTCATTTGTCCTCGTTCTATACGTCGCCGGGTTTTGCGGATGAAATCATCCACTTTTATGCGGCGGAGGAACTGACGGAAGGCACGCTTCAGCCTGATGAAGACGAATTCCTGGAACTGACGGAAATTACGCTGGACGAAGCGTTTGAGCATATTCGCGCAGAGCGGATCAGCGACGCCAAGACGTTAATGGCCGTATATGCATGGCAGCTTCGTACACTGACAGGCAAATGGCCGGTATAAACCTGACATAAGGGTTTGACTTCAAAGCCCGGTAACTTCTATAATAGGGAACGTGAGTTTGACAGGAGAACAACCGGCATGAACGGGCAAGCTCCGAGGGGGAGGAGAAGTATGGAATCGCGGATCGATAAAATCAAACAGCAGCTGCAGTCCAAGGGATACAAATTGACGCCCCAGCGGGAAGCCACCGTTCGCGTTTTGCTGGAAAACGAAGAAGACCATCTGAGCGCGGAAGACGTGTTTATGCTGGTCAAGGAAAAGGCGCCGGAGATTGGTTTGGCCACCGTATATCGCACGCTGGAACTGCTTAGCGAAATGCATGTGGTCGAAAAGTTGAACTTCGGCGATGGCGTATCGCGCTATGATCTAAGGGGCGAATCGAACAAGCATCATCACCATCATCTGATTTGTGTGCAGTGCGGTAGTATGGACGAGATTCGTGAAGACTGGCTGCTGCCGCTTGAAGAGCGGTTGGAGAAAGAATATCGTTTTACCGTATTGGATCACAGACTTGATTTTCAGGGTATCTGTCACCGCTGCAGAGCGAAAGAAGACGATAACGCGTAACCAGCGGCCGCTGCGGCGGATTTCTTTCTGAGCAAGCAGGCCTCGGCGGATCGAACGCGATCTGCCGGAGGCTTTTTTTGGCGTTTTTTAGTCGGTGAGTTTCCTCACTTTCGCTTGATGGCTCAATTGCGGAAATTCACCTTTGGATCGGTGAGTTTCCTCATTTTCGCTTAATGGCTCGAATGCAGAAATTCACCTTTAAAAAAAGGACTTTCAAAAAAACCGTGGAATCTTTAGACAAACGGGGATTCGGCGGCTCAGTTAAAAGAGCATAAGCGGCTTTCCCGAGGGAAGTTTGGAGGGGGGCTATCAGTGAACACGTATCTGAATGCGTTTATCACATATATGTCGGAAGAAAAGAGGCGCTCTGTCAGCACACTTGAATCTTACCGACGAGATCTGGCACAGTTTCTTGAGTTTGCAGCGGGACGCGAATTGAAGGCAGTCGACGAAATTCGCAAGTCGCATATCGCGGCTTATCTGAATGAGATGAAGCGTTCCGGCAAGGCACCGTCAACGGTCGTACGCGCTTCAGTTTCTATTCGCTCCTTTTTTCATTATCTGATTCGTCAGTCGCTTGTTGTGCAGGACCCGTCAATGGATCTTGAAACACCGAAGCCGGAGAAAAAGCTCCCGGTCGTGCTGACGGTAGAGGAAGTGGAGCGTCTGCTAGGAGCGCCTGACCTTTCCAATGCTCAAGGGGTGCGCGATAAGGCCATGCTGGAAGTGCTGTATGCAACCGGTATTCGGGTGTCCGAGTTGATCTCACTGAATATTGGAGATATCGATCTGCAGCTGAAATTTCTGCGCTGCGGCGTCGCTGGCAAGGAACGTATTGTGCCAATTGGGCGAATGACTGCGGAATCGGTGGCGGCTTATCTGGACCCGATGAGAAATCGGCTGCTTAAGCGGGAAGATCAGGAGGCCTTGTTTCTTAATCAGCTCGGCACCCGATTGACTCGTCAAGGCTTTTGGAAGATCATTAAGAAATATGCTTCTTCAGCCGGTATCGAAACGGATATTACACCGCATACGCTGCGCCATTCTTTTGCCGCCCATCTGCTGGAGAACGGTGCCGATCTGCGCTCGGTCCAAGAGATGCTCGGGCATTCGGATATTTCGACAACGCAGGTTTATACGCATGTGATGAAACGTAATATGAAAGAAGTATACGAACTTCACCATCCCAGAGCCTAAGCTTCACCGCAGTGGTTCGGCAAGACCCAATCAAAATTATATAAACGGAGTGTGCAATCTATGACAACATCTAAAATGAACGCAGGAACGATTCAGGAAGCGGCGGACTACATTCGTTCGAAAACCGACCTTACACCGGAAATCGGTCTTATTCTCGGTTCCGGTCTTGGTATTCTCGCCAATCTGATTGAAGACGCCGTCTCGATCCCTTACGAAGATATCCCGCATTTCCCGGTATCGACTGTAGAAGGACATGAAGGCGAGCTGCTGATCGGCACGATCAAAGGCCGTCCGGTCGTCATGATGAAAGGCCGTTTCCATATGTATGAAGGCTATGGCCCGGAAGTAACGGCTTTCCCGGTTCGCGTTATGAAAAACCTCGGCGTATCCGGTCTGCTCGTGACCAATGCGGCCGGCGGAGTTAACACGTCGTTCAAGCCGGGCGATCTTATGCTGCTGTCGGATCACCTTAACCTGACGGGTACAAGCCCGCTGATCGGGCCGAACGACTCGGCGCTCGGCGTACGTTTCCCGGATATGTCTGAAGCGTACAGCCGCAGACTGCGTGCCGCAGCTAAGGAAGCGGCGTCGGAGCATGATTTCAACTTCCAAGAAGGCGTGTACGCAGGGCTGCTCGGCCCGACTTACGAGACACCGGCCGAAATCCGGATGCTGCGCACGCTCGGAGCGGATGCGGTCGGCATGTCCACCGTTTCGGAAACGATCGTAGCTCGTCATGCTGGTATCGAAGTGCTGGGGATTTCCTGCATCACGAACATGGCTGCCGGTATTCTCGATCAGCCGCTGTCGCACGATGAAGTGATGGAAACAGCCGATATGGTCAAAGAGAAATTCCTTGGTCTCGTGCTGAGCATCATTCCAAAGATGTAAGTTTCGTAAGGTTCTGACAAAAACACAAATCAACTGCGCTTTAGTCCATTCAGCGCGGATTCAAGGGTCTGCTATACTGGGAACAAATCCCGGCGCAGGCCCTCTTTTCTTTACAGCGAGCGGCCGAGACCCCGGAACACATCGGAGGAATTTACATGTATCTGCATGGAACCAGCAAGGTCAATGCCGCAGGGCATTTGGAAATTGGAGGCTGTGACGTCGTCGAATTGAAGCAGACGTATGGCACTCCGCTGTATATTATGGACGAAGAACTGATCCGCCGCCGCGCCCGTGAATACCGTCAGGCATTCGAAGCTTCCGGCCTGACATTCCAAGTCGCTTATGCAAGCAAAGCGTTTAGCACGCTTGCGATGTGCCGCATCGCTGATGAAGAAGGACTGTCACTGGACGTTGTTTCTGACGGCGAGCTGCACACGGCGCTCAAAGCTGGATTCCCGGCACACCGTATTCATTTCCATGGAAATAACAAAACACCGGCTGAAATCGAGATGGCGATGGACGCACAGATCGGATGTTTTGTGGCGGACAACTTCATCGAGCTGCAGATGCTTCAGGCAATCGCCGCAGAGCAAGGCCGTAAGGTAAGCATCCTGCTGCGCGTGACGCCTGGCGTCGAAGCACACACGCATGAGTATATCTCCACCGGACAGACAGATTCCAAGTTCGGTTTCGATATCCAGAACGGTACGGCGCTCGAAGCTGTGAAGGCGGCAGCGGAGCTTCCAAACCTGGAGCTGCTGGGTCTGCATTCGCATATTGGCTCGCAGATTTTCGAGACGGACGGTTTCGAGATGGCGGTCGAGCGTGTAGCCGGATTCGCTCGCAGCGTGAAAGATCAGCTGGACGTGGAATTTAAAGTTGTCAACTTGGGCGGCGGCTTCGGTATCCGCTACACGGAAGGCGATACGCCGCTTGAAGTGGCCGAGTATGTCAAAGCCATTACGGATGCCGTGAAAAAGTCCTTTGCAGACATCGGTTCGCAGCTGCCGCAAATCTGGGTAGAGCCAGGCCGCAGCATTGTGGGCGATGCCGGTACGACGCTGTACACCGTTGGAACGAGCAAAGATATTCCGGGCGTGCGCAAATACGTCGCCGTAGACGGCGGCATGACCGACAACCCGCGTCCAGCGCTGTACGAATCGAAGTACGAAGCAATGCTGGCAAATCGTGCCGGTGATGCCAACGAAGAGACGGTTTCCATCGCAGGCAAATGCTGCGAGAGCGGGGATATGCTGATCTGGGATCTTGAGCTGCCAAAGCCGAATACCGGCGATCTGTTGGCTGTTGCCTGCACTGGCGCATACAACTACGCGATGGCGAGCAACTACAACCGTATCCGTCGTCCGGCCGTTGTTTTCGTCAAGGACGGCCTGAGCGATCTTGTTGTCCGCCGCGAAAGCTTGGACGATATCACGGATAACGATGTCATTCCGGCACGTTTGGCCAAGCAGAGCGTAGAAGCGAAATAATCGGCTGGACAACGGGGGAAGAACAAACAGAATTTTCTCCATAACCCAAGGAACGGCGAAAGCCGTTCCTTTTTCTGCTGCAACCTCTATAAGCTTTTTTCGATTCATAAAGAACACGCTTTGCGTTATCTTTCCGTTTCGGGTAAAATGGACAAGGTTGCCGAAGCATCCCGTCAGGGATAGGAATTGGCCGAATCACGAACGAATTATACGAATCCAAGGGAGATGACCATGATGAAAAAAGGATATATCGAGCTTGAAAATGGCGGCAACGTCGAAATCGAATTTTTGCCGGAAGAAGCACCGAACACGGTAGCAAACTTCGAGAAACTGGCAAACTCCGGTTTCTATAACGGTCTTTCGTTCCACCGCGTTATTCCGGGCTTCGTCGCTCAAGGCGGATGCCCGAACGGTACCGGCACAGGCGGTCCTGGTTGGCAGATCGACTGCGAAACAGATACAAACGTAACGAAGCATGCCAAAGGCGTTCTGTCTATGGCCCATGCTGGCAGAAACACGGGCGGAAGCCAGTTCTTCATCTGCTACGGTCCTCAGCCGCACCTTGACGGTGTACACACGGTCTTCGGCAAAGTGACTAAAGGTATGGAATTTATCGACGGAGTCAATGCCGGCGACAAAATGAAAGAAGTTAAAGTCGTAACGGAATAGTCTTATTCTAGAACGACAAAGCCCCTTATCGGACAAAATCCGATTAAGGGGCTTTTTTTCGGAAAATAGGGCGTGCTGTCAACGGTATTTAAGGTTAACCGTTTTCGCAGAGAATGGTGTATAGTAAAAGTACTTGAGTGATAGAATGGTACACCTATTATAGGCAGAAGGGGTTCGAAATATGCATCGTATTTTCCAAGTCAGTTATGCCATCTTCTTTGTTGTTGCCCTGCTAATGCTGCTGGTTCTGCCTTGGCCTAATGGAACCGCTATGTATCCGTTTCTGATTCTGGTGATCTGCGGTTGGGGCTTCTGGTATTCGGGGAAAAAGCATAAGCACAGGTCTCAATCCATATCTAAGTCCTCCCTTCAATCCCCATCTAAATCCATTCCCAAGTCCAAGCCCAGAAGAAAATAATTCATTTCCTGATTTTTTGGTTTGCTGTTTTCCATTTCTGTTCGAAAAACCGTCGGCGCCTGCTGACGGTTTTTAATTTTATCCCGGCAGAGTATCGCTTCCCACATAAAGATCGTATTTCGCACCGTTTTTATTGTAGATGTACAACTTGAATTCGCCGGTCAACGGGGTTCCCTTCTCGTTGGTGATCGTAATAGAACAACCGCTTTTTCCTTTTAGCAGGTAGTCCTCAGCCAAGGGCACTAACCCTATATATTTGCGTCGAAGCTGTACATATACTTCTGAAGAAGAAACATTTTTCAAAAAAATCGTCAGCTCTGCATTTTGTTCGCCGGAGGCTGTGAACATTCCTGTATATCCGGTTCCTCCTCTAAAATGAGTGTCGAGGGGAGCCGCTGCCAAAGCTTTATCCGACAAAGGAGAGAATTTGACAACAACTTTGGAGAACGAAGATTCATCCTCGATCTGCATGATTTCTTCCTCGGTCCAATTTGCAGCAGTCAACAGCGTGACATCGCTAGCTTCGGCTTGGGCAGGAGAGGAGTAGTTGATAACGCCTGTTCCCGAAAATTCGATTAAATCCCCTTTGTGCAGAACATTATAGTCTTCCTCGGGCAACTGCAGCCATACTGCATTCGAGTGATTCTCTGCTAACATTTTCTCGGTGTTGCCTTCCAACAGGTCAGATCTGCTTGCACTTTCCACAAGCAGAATGCGACCGTCCAGTTTTTCGGCTACAATTCCCGTATTTTGATTAGAGGTATGGGTTTTTTGGTCGACTTCTTCATTACTGTTTGAAGAACAGCCTGCTGTTAGAATGAGAGCTGCAGCTGCCGCAATTCGAAAAAATTTCATAGTATCGTCTCCTTTTGGGACATAAGGCGAAAGATCATAAATGAATGGCTGCTGAAATAATGCCAATTGATTTTTTGCAGCAAAAGACTTCTTTTTAAATTGTAAAACAAGAATAGACTTACAGCAACTTGAAGACGTACATCGAATTGGAAACGGTTCGTGCTAAGCCTCATTGCATTTCCCTGCCAACCGTGCTACCATCATATTTAATACCGTACTTCGGTCACTCACCGGGTACTTTCTGCCTGACTCTTCGTGTTTTATAACCGAACAGGCGATACACTATACTCTTTCGGGGCGGGGTGCAATTCCCCACCGGCGGTGACGGCACGCCATTTTCAGGATGGCCGGCCGAAGTCCGTGACCCGGATTGCTTCTTACATGAAGCTTTTCGGTTGACCCGGTGCAATTCCGGGACCGACAGTTACAGTCTGGATGGGAGAAAGAGAAAACGAACCGTCGTATTTGCCGTGCCTACGACTGAAAGCGAATCGGTTTAGCCGTTCGATTTCGGATCATTCAGGTTTGAGCGGTCCGTGTACACGCAAGCAAAAATCAGAGCTCTCGGACAGCTTATGCCCGGTGCCCCGTTTGTTTGTTTTGCGCTGTCCGGTTTCCGTCTTTTATATTTAGGCAGATGCAAACTTCAGGTTTTGCCTTTGGCATATCTGTCTGTTTGCAGACCGAATTTTCGGCAAATACGCACTCCTTCGATTTTCAATCCCAAGCCCCGTTCTCGGATCGACATCCGAGCACGGGGCTTTTTGCATGTACCGAATAGAGCATACCGGAACGGTAGGAAGATATTGGACAGACCTTGAGAGAGGAGGAAGCTTATGTTTACCGGTTTGATTGAGGAAGTAGGCAGCCTGCGGCGCGCTGATCGGCGCGGGGAAGCGATGGTACTGACACTTGGCGCGAAAAAAGTGCTGGAGAATGTCGCGATCGGAGACAGTATAGCGGTAAATGGCGTTTGCTTGACGGTAACCAGCTACGATCGAGATTCGTTTACGGTCGATGTCATGCCGCAAACTTACCGAAGCAGCAACCTCAATATGCTTGGAAGCGGCAGTCCGGTCAATCTGGAACGGGCACTGGCTGCCAATGGACGCTTTGGCGGACATATCGTTCAGGGGCATGTCGACGGCACTGCTTCAATCGTATCGATCGAGCGGGATCAGAACGCGGTCATTTTTACGCTCAAAGCTGATGATCCGCATATGATGCGATATGTCATCGGGAAAGGTTCGATTGCAATTGATGGAATTAGCCTGACGGTGACACATGCGGAGAACGACCATTTCGGGGTGTCCATTATTCCGCACACATTGGGCGAAACAGCTCTTCAGCATAAGAAGGCGGGAAGTTCCGTTAACATTGAGTGCGACATTTTGGGTAAATATGTGGAGCATTTACTTGGCTTTGGAAAGCGGGATCGTACGGAGGCAAAGACGTTCTCCGCAATCGATGAAAGCTTTTTGTCACGACACGGGTTTGCCTGATCGTCGTATGGATAGCGAAGATATTGCACTGGATGAAAGGCGAAGGATGAAGGAGGAGAAATTATGGATGAACGATTTACATTCGACGCCATTGATGATGCGCTGACAGATCTAAAAGCCGGAAAAATCGTGTTGGTTGTCGATGATGAGGATCGGGAAAATGAAGGCGACTTTATCGCTCTGGCCGATCGGGTCACTCCGGAAGTGATCAACTTTATGATTACAGAAGGACGTGGGTTGGTCTGCCTGCCCATTACCCGCGAACGTGCGGCGTTGTTGGAACTGGAGCCGATGACCGTAAGAAATACGGATTTTCACGGTACGGCATTTACGGTATCCGTCGACCATGTCCAAACGACGACAGGCATTTCGGCTCACGAGCGTGCAGTAACGGCTCGGGCAATCACTCAGTTGGAGACAAAGGCCGACGACTTCCGTCGCCCTGGGCACATGTTCCCGCTGATCGCCAAAGACGGCGGTGTACTGCGGCGGGCCGGACATACGGAAGCGGCAATCGATCTGGCTCGCTTGAGCGGAGCGGAGCCGGCTGGCGTTATCTGTGAAGTGATCAAGGAAGACGGCTCGATGGCGCGTCTGCCGGATCTCGTCGAAATGGCAAAGAAATGGAACATGAAGCTAATCAGCATCAAAGATCTGATCCAATACCGCAGTGAGCGCGAGCAGCTGATTCGGCGCGAGGTCGAGGTGCGGATGCCGACGGACTTCGGTGAATTCCGAGCTATCGCTTACAGCAACAAGATCGATGACAAAGAACATGTGGCTTTGGTCAAAGGGAAGATCGATCCAGAGCGTCCGGTTCTGCTGCGTGTACATTCGGAATGCCTGACCGGCGATGTGTTCCATTCACACCGCTGCGACTGCGGTCCGCAGTTTGAAGCGGCAATGCGCCAGATTGAAGAAGAAGGGTCCGGTATCCTGCTCTATATGCGTCAGGAAGGCCGGGGCATCGGACTCATTAACAAGCTCAAGGCATACAAGCTGCAGGAAGAAGGATTAGATACCGTTGATGCCAATCTGGCGCTTGGGTTTGCCGCCGACCTGCGGGAATACGGCATCGGAGCGCAGATTTTGAGCGATCTCGGCGTTCGACAGATTCGGCTTTTGACCAACAATCCCCGAAAGATTAAAGGGTTGCAGGGACACGGGCTGGAAGTGGTCGAACGAGTACCGATTCAAATGCCGGAAAATGCGGATAATACCGGTTACCTGCATACAAAACAGTCGAAACTCGGACATCTGATGAACTTTGTCGGAGACGACAAAGCGGCAGTGCCGGCGGAAGAGCTTCAACCGCTGGAACAAAACGAGCTTCCGTTATCGCCGGATAACGGAACGAAGCTGTAAGTGTGCTTTAACAAAAGCGGCGTCAATTGAAAGTGAAGGCCAAACACGGTTCATTCAGCGGCTGTGCTGAAGCGATTGAGAACAGAAGTCAAGAAATTTGTAAAACACAGGCTACAAACCGGGCAATCTGGTATACAATAGACAAAGGATGGTTGATGACAAATGGCAAATGTATTTGAAGGAAACTTGGTATCGCAAGGGTATAAGTTTGGGATCGTTGTAGGCAGATTTAACGAGTTCATTACGTCAAAGCTGCTGTCGGGAGCGCTCGATGCGCTCAAGCGTCACGGCGTGGAAGACAACGATGTTGATGTTGCATGGGTGCCGGGAGCATTTGAAATGCCGTTGATCGCACAGAAGATGGCGGAGAGCGGCAAGTACGATGCGGTTATCACATTGGGGACGGTGATCCGCGGATCGACAACCCACTACGATTACGTTTGCAACGAAGTAGCCAAGGGCGTGTCCGCCATTAACTTGAAGACGGGCGTTCCGACAATCTTTGGCCTCGTCACCACCGAGAATATCGAACAGGCGATCGAACGTGCGGGAACCAAAGCCGGCAACAAAGGCTGGGATTCCGCGATGGCGGCAATCGAGATGGCCAGCCTGAGCCGTCAATTCGAGGGCTGACCGTTCGCAATACGGGCGGAGGGGAAACGGCTTGACTGTACTTTACAAACTGGAAACGTTCGAAGGTCCGCTCGACCTGCTTCTGCACCTGATCGACAAGGCGGAGATCGATATTCAGCAGATCCCCATCAGTACGATTACGGAGCAGTACATGCAGTATCTGCATAGTCTGCAGGAATTAGAGCTGGAAGTAACGAGCGAATTCCTCGTGATGGCGGCGACGCTGCTCGCGATCAAGAGCAAACTGCTGCTGCCCAAACCTCCGGTCATGGATATGGATGAGTACGATTTCTACGAAGAGGAAGAACCCGATCCGCGGGAGGACCTGATTCGCAGGCTGACCGAATATCGGAAGTATAAGAGTATTGCCGGGCTGCTGCATGAGAAAGAGCACGAGCGCGGTCGCATCTATATTCGGGAGCCGGATGATCTGGCGTCATTTCTGCCGGAAGAAGATTCGAATCCAGTTGAAGGCTTGCATGTCGCCGATCTGGTATCGGCGCTGCAGAGGGCGCTGATGCGGGTCGATCGCAAGCCAATTGTCGCCAGGATCCGCCGCGACGAGATTTCCGTAAGGGATCGGATGCGGGAGCTGGAAGGCGCCCTGCGCGGTGCAGGACCCGGCGGCAGAATATTGTTCTCTAGCGTGCTGAACGAACGGATGTACAGACAGGAGATCGTCGTGACGTTCCTCGCCGTACTCGAACTGATGAAGATGAAGCAGGTGAGCTGCTATCAGGATCGGCTGTTCGACGACATCGTAATGGAGTGGAGAGGGGAAACGGCGTCAAATGGATTTGCAGACGTTGAAGTCGATTATTGAAGGTCTTCTGTTTCTGGCAGGAGATGAAGGATTAACCGTGAGGCAGATTGCCGAGATCACGGAATGCAAGCCGGGCGAAGCGCAGAAAGCTGTCGAGAGCCTGCAGCGCGATCTGCGTAAGTCGGGCCGGGGACTGCGCGTTACCAAACTGGCCGGAGCTTATCATCTGGCGACGCTGCCGGAGCATTCGGAATATTTCGAGCGGCTGGCTTATTCTCCGTCTCGGGCGACCCTGTCGCAGGCGGCGCTGGAAACGCTGGCGATCGTTGCGTATCGGCAGCCAATTACACGGATCGAGATTGAAGAGATTCGCGGGGTTAAGTCGGAACGGGCGATTCATACGCTGACGAACAAAAATCTGATCGTCGAGACGGGACGTGCCGACGCGATCGGTCGTCCGATCCTGTACGGCACGACCAAAGCATTTCTTGGTTATTTCGGTCTCGGCGGCCTGGAAGAGCTGCCGGATGCTTCTGCATTCGAGGCGATGATCGCCTCGGAAGATGAAGATCGGCTGCTTTTCGGAGGTCTGGAGGCAGCCGAAGAAGAGGGGATCGAAGCCGTTTCTCCGGCAGAAGAGACGGGCATGATGGAAAACGGAGCGGAAGAAGAGTGACGATAACCGATCGTATCTCTTTGAATCGTTAAGCGCATAGCCGCGCTCTCCTACGGACAAGCAAAGTTTATTTGAGGTCCTCCCTGACAAACAGGAAGGACCTCAAATGCTTTTTTAAGCAAGAAAAGCTTGGGAAGACCGAGGAAGCAAAGGTTGATGCCGCTTGTGATTTTATGTGTCTATCGGTATGATGAAAAGTGAGGTGACTGGATGACTATGGAACGATTACAGAAAATTTTGGCCCAGGCGGGTGTGGCTTCGAGACGGAAATGTGAGGAGCTCATTTTGGCGGGTAAGGTTGAGGTCAATGGCGAAGTTGTGACGACGCTTGGAACTAAAGCCGATCCGGATGCCGACGAGATTACGGTCAGCGGCCGGGCGATTAAGGCTCAGAAAAAGCTGTACCTGATGTTTAACAAGCCGAAAGGCGTGATTACAAGCGCAACCGATCCGGAAGGCCGTAAGGTCGTAACCGATTATATTAAAGGAATCAAAGAGCGCGTTTATCCGGTCGGCCGCCTGGATTACGATTCGGAAGGTCTGCTGCTGCTGACTAACGACGGCGATCTGGCCCAGAAGATGACGCATCCGAGCCATCACGTACCCAAGACTTATCTGGCGACGGTGGAAGGCATTCCGCACGGGGATTCGTTGGAAAAGCTAAGAAGAGGTATTCAACTGGAAGACGGCATGACTGCACCGGCAGATCTTGATTATTACGACGTGGATCAAGAGAAGAAGCAGGCTACGATTCGTATTACCATTTATGAAGGCAAAAACCGTCAGGTCCGCCGCATGTTCGATGCAATCTCGCACCCGGTTAAGCGTCTTAAGCGGATTTCCATGGGTAATCTGTATTTGCAGAATCTGAAGCGGGGCTTGTTCCGCCATCTGACTGCGAACGAAGTCAACGAGCTCAAGCAGCTTGCGGATAAAAAGAACCTTATGGATAAAAAGAACGACGAATCCTGATTTTGGCAGGACGGATCTTGATTGGGTGTGCCCGTATTACGGCAGAATGAAGCGGGAAAGGTTCGTCGCATTCGGCATATCGTAGACGAAGGGGTTGTTGCAGCATGGCTGATCAAAAAGAGCGAATTCTTGTGGTAGACGACGAAGAGAGAATCCGTCGTTTGCTTCGTATGTATCTGGAAAAAGAAGGATATGAAATCGAAGAAGCCGAAGATGGAGAAACCGCTTTGCAAAAAGCGACGGAAGGCGACTATACGCTGGTCATCCTTGATGTGATGCTGCCTGGAATCGACGGTGTTGAGGTATGCGCACGGCTTCGTCAGTTCAAGTCGACACCGGTTCTGATGTTGACTGCCAAAGGGGAAGAAGTCAATCGGGTTCAGGGATTTGAAGTCGGTGCAGACGATTACGTTGTCAAGCCGTTCAGCCCGCGTGAAGTCATCTATCGGGTCAAAGCGATCCTGCGCCGTTCTTCGGCGACCGCTTATCTGACCAAAGAGAGCGGAACGAGCAACAATATTGTTTTTCCGCATCTGACAATCGAACATGACGCGCATCGCGTTCTTGCCGGAGGGCATGAAGTGAGTCTGACTCCTAAAGAATATGAGCTGCTGCATTATCTGGCCGTATCGCCGGACAAAGTATTCTCTCGCGAGGAACTGCTGAAAGACGTATGGAATTATGAGTTTTTTGGTGATCTTCGCACAGTCGACACACATGTCAAAAGGCTTCGTGAGAAACTAAACAAAGTTTCGCCCGATTCGGCGTCCATGATCACAACCGTATGGGGCGTAGGTTATAAACTCGAGGTTCCGAAGTAAGATGAAGGGTTGGACCGAAAAGGTAGGCACGCTGTGGCAGACGCTGGTCGGCAAACTGTGGTTGACGATTATCGGGCTCGTCGCCTGTGTGCTGCTGACTCTGGGCTTTTTCCTGCTGCCTTATGTGGATATCACATTTGCCAATTCTGCGGCCGTCAAGCGGATGCTCATTTACGTGGGAATCATCGGCTTTTCCATGACGACCGTATTTGCATTGTTTTTACTTAAAAAGATTACGCAGCCCATGCGTCAGTTGATCGATGCGGCGGACTCCATTCGGCAGGGCGATTACGGCACACGCGTGCATCTGGAGGCGCATGACGAGATTGGCGAGCTGGGAAGCACTTTCAACTTGATGGCAGCCAGACTTGAGGAAAATATTCGCGATTTGAATATCGAGAAAGAACAGCTGGCCGGCGTTCTGCGCAGTATGAGCGACGCTATGATTACCTTCGGGCGGGATGGAACGGTTCAACTTACCAATCCGGGCGGCGATCGTCTGCTGGAGGACTGGAGGGCGATCAACTGGGAGGACGAAGATTCCCAGCAATCGACATCATCGTCTTTGACAATTCCCAAGCCGCTGTATCCGCTGTTCCAAGAAGTGACGACGACGCTGGAAGACCGAAGTGCAAATGTCTTAGTCCGACGGGGCGTCTGGGCGGTCAACATGGCTCCGCTGTTTTTGGACAATGAAGTGCGCGGAGCGGTAGCCGTACTGCGCGATGTAACGGATGCGGTCAATATGGAGAAGATGCGCAAAGATTTCGTAGCGAACGTTTCGCATGAGATTCGTACGCCGCTGTCGATGATGCAGGGTTACAGCGAAGCGCTGCTCGACGGCTTTGCCGATTCGCCTGAAGAACGGGATGAGCTGCTTCACGTGATTCACGACGAATCGCTGCGAATGGGCCGCTTGGTCAAGGATCTGTTGGACCTCGCCCGAATGGAAGCTGGTCATACCGATATTTCAAGGCTTCCTGTTGATATCGGGGAACTTGTCGAACGGGTCTATCGCAAGTTTGTCGTCCGGGCAAAAGAAAGTGAGTTGGACTTCCGGCTTCATCGGGCTCCAGAGGAACTTATGCTGGAACAGGCGGATGAAGATCGGTTGGAACAAGTTGTGACCAATTTGTTGGACAATGCATTTCGTCATACCCCAGCGGGACGCAAAGTCTCAATTACAGTTGAACCGACCTTTGCAGACGGTGAGGCAATGACGATTTGCGTAGCGGACGAAGGGCATGGCATTCCGGCAGAAGATGTGCCGCATATTTTTGAGCGCTTCTACAAGGCGGATAAAGCAAGAACGAGAGCCGCTTCTAGCGGAACCGGATTGGGACTTGCAATTGTCAAAAATATTGTCGATGCCCATGGGGGTCGAATCCAAGTAGAAAGCGTTCTGGGCGAAGGGACCAAGTTTCGGGTTATTCTGCCGAGGTATGGTCGACACGTCTGAGTTCGTACAAAAATTCAGGAAATATCAGGTGTGAAATCGAACATGTCGGAAGAAATTCCGGCATGTTCGATTTATATAAATATGTAGAAAATTAAGCCTTCTTCTTTTTTAAAGATAGACGAAAAGGGGATCGGTGGAAACGGTAAGTTTGTTTGGGCGGCTGCTTTCCCGGTTAAAGAAGCCCAAGCAAGTGGAAGGGGAGGAGCCTTTATGAGCGGCACCTATATTTTGGCGTTGGACCAGGGGACAACAAGTTCCCGGGCTATCGTATTCGACGACGAAGCGCGTCCGACCGGGATAGGTCAGCGAATGTTTAAGCAGCATTTCCCGCTGCCGGGCAGAGTGGAACATGATCCCGAAGAAATTTGGATCAGCCAGTTGGAGGCGGCGCGCGAAGCGATTTCCGTCTCTGGTGTACGAGCGGAAGACATTGCGGCGATCGGCATTACTAACCAGCGAGAGACAACGCTGATTTGGGAACGGGAGAGCGGGCGCCCAATTGGTCCTGCTATCGTGTGGCAGGATCGCCGAACAGCGCCGCTGTGTGAAGATCTGAAGCGCCGCGGACTGGAACTCTATATTCGCAAGACAACGGGACTCGTTGTTGATGCTTATTTTTCGGCAACGAAGATCGCTTGGATGCTGGAACATATTCCAGAGGCTAGAAAGCGGGCGGAAGCTGGAGAGCTGCTGGCGGGTACCGTCGACTCGTGGCTGATCTGGAAATTGACCGGCGGCAATTCCCATGTGACCGATGTCACCAATGCTTCGCGTACAATGCTGTTCGATATCGACCGGTTGGCTTGGGATGACCGTTTGCTGCGCGAGCTGAATATTCCGGCTTCAATGCTGCCAAAAGTTTTAATGTCCGGCGCCGATTTTGGCCGTACACTGCCGGAGTGGTTCGGAGGCGTAGAGATTCCGATCGCTTCGGTACTCGGTGACCAGCAGGCCGCCTTATTCGGTCATGCCTGTGTAGAAGCCGGCCATGCTAAAAACACTTACGGTACCGGCTGTTTTATTCTGTTGAATACCGGAGAAGAACAGGTGGCTTCCGCTCACGGTCTGCTGACAACCGTCGCTTGGGGTTGGAAAGACAAGATTCATTATGCGCTTGAAGGCAGTGTTTTCGTCGCAGGCGCAGCGGTGGAATGGCTGAAAGACGGATTGAACTTGATCGACGATCCGGACGAGTCGGAACGACTGGCCGCAAGCGTCGAAGACTCTGGCGGAGTCGTAATCGTACCGGCTTTCACCGGACTTGGAGCTCCTTATTGGGACATGTATGCCCGCGGTTCCATGTTTGGTCTGACCCGCGGTACGCAGCCGGGACATATCGCGAGAGCCACGCTGGAGTCGCTGGCATTGCAGACCCGTGACGTAACGAATGCCATGGAGAAGGACTCAGGCATTCCGCTGCGCGAGTTGAGAGTCGACGGAGGAGCGGTCAAGAACAACATCTTGATGCAGTTTCAAGCGGATATTTTGGGCCTGGATGTTGTGCGTACCGAGCAGGGGGAAACGACGGCGCTTGGAGCCGCCATGCTGGCGGGGTTGCAGCACGGCTTATGGCAGCAGGAACAGCTCCGTTCGTTCAATCCTCCGGGCGCCTATTTTCGTCCATTGATGGATGCGGAGCTTCGGGAGCGGAAATATCGTCACTGGCAAAATGCGGTCGAACGTACGCGCGGCTGGGAAGAGGCGGAGGATTAAGCCTGGCAAAAGTCCTGTGAGGATATTGCCAGCTGTGAGGCAGCTTCTTAACCGCAGCAGAAGCTGCCGGAAGGATCGAAGATTAGGATGTTCCGTTTTCCTGATCAAGAAGTATCAAAAAAGCTGTAGGCGTCAAATTGGCGCATACAGCTTTTTTCAATTCATTATAGGACTCTTAGCGATCTGCCCTCGAGAGACAAAAAGGATTTTCGACGTCACTGAAGCTTCTGACGTTACTGAAACTTCTTATGATATTATCTGAAACGTCTTTTCTAAGAAACTGTTACAATGTGATTTCTTGGGCCGAATTAATAGCCGGCAGACCGACAAGCTCGGTCAGGACATTTTTCGGTACTTCCTTATCGACACTGAGCAGCATGACGGCTTCGCCGCCAACCACTTTACGTCCCACCTGCATTGTTGCGATATTGACTTCATTGCGGCCGAGCAGCGTTCCCATGCTTCCGATAATCCCTGGCTGGTCATTGTGCGAAATAAGCAGCAGATGATTGTCCGGAGCGGAGTCGATCGGGAATTCGTTAACTTGAACGATCCGTTCGCCGTATCCGTACAGCAGCGTTCCGGCTACAGCGCGCTGTTTGTCATTTTGTTCAACAAGCGTTACCGTGATCAGGTTTGTAAAGCCTTTGGTTGTCGTAGAACTGCTGATCTGTACATTCAAATCGCGAATTTTGGCCAGATGCAGCGAATTGACAATATTGACGTCGCCGCCCAGATGGCGCGAAAGCACGCCTTTGATAATATAACGAGTCAGCGGCTGGGTGTCGACTTCCGACAGTTCACCAGCATAATCGATCTTGATCGATGTAACCGCCGCCGTAGTGAGCTGCGAAGCAAAGCTGCCGAGCTTCTCGCCGATCGAGAAGTAAGGCTGAAGCTTGTTCATCACGCTGCTGGCGACAGGAGGCATGTTAACGGCGTTTTTGAACGGTTCATCGCGCAGAATATGCAGGACCTGCTCGGACACGTCGATCGCCACGTTTTCTTGCGCTTCGACAGTCGAAGCGCCCAAGTGAGGCGTGACAATAATTTTTGGATTGTTCAGGAACGGATGATCCGGAGCTGGAGGCTCATGTTCGAATACGTCGAACGCTGCTCCCGCGACAATACCCTGATTGATCGCTTCAACGAGGGCCACTTCGTCTACAACGCCGCCTCGGGCGCAGTTAATGATACGCATCCCTTTTTTCATGACGGCAAACTGGCTGCTCGAAATCATATGTTTCGTTTCCGGCGTCAGAGGCGTATGCACCGTGATAAAGTCGGCGTTTTTGACAATGTCATCAACACTGGACAGTTTTACTCCAAGCTTTTCTGCGCGTTCTTCAGTCAAGAACGGATCATAACCCAGAATGTCCATGCCAAATACTTTTGCTCGTTTGGCCACTTCGCTGCCGATCCGGCCCATGCCGAGTACACCCAGCTTTTTGTTGCGCAGCTCGACGCCGAGGAATTTACGATCCCATTCTCCGCCAATTGTTTTCGCATAAGCTTGAGGAATATGACGGGCAAGCGCCATCATCATTGCAAAAGCATGTTCGCAGGTCGTAATCGTGTTTCCGTCCGGTGCGTTGATGACAATAATGCCGCGTCCGGTAGCGGCCGGCAGGTCGATGTTGTCAACGCCTACTCCGGCGCGTCCGACCACTTTGAGACGTGTTCCTGCGTTCATAATGTTTTCGGTTACCTTCGTTTGGCTGCGTACGAGAAGTGCGTCGTACTCGCCGATAATGTCGATCAATTCGGCTTCGGACAACCCCGTCTTTTTATCCACCTGCACATCCGCCGCTTCCACCAGCTGTTGAATACCCAGATCGCTGATCGGGTCGGATACCAATACTTTAAACATCGTCTCATTTCCTCCCTTGTTCGGTGCACTGTACGCTTTAGGTCAAATATGTTCAAAGAACGGTTCCGCAGCTGCGGAACGTCCGAAAAACCGCTTTTACAGGCAGACTGACTCGGTTGCAGTGTTGCGATAATGAAAAGACGCGTTGGTGTGACAGAGGGCCAATCTGAGCCAAAGTGGCGGGTCAACGAACCTCTTCATGAAGAAGTTTTTTTCGTAAAAAAAGACTCCTATCCTCATACCGCTTGCGCAGTAAAGGGACGAGAGTCTCGCGGTGCCACCCTAATTCGCCATGCCCTTGCGGGCATCGGCCTTAGCGGGTCGGAATTTCCGACCCTTCACGGTAACGGCGTGACACCGGCTGCGCCTACGCCGCCAAATGCGGGGTCGGACAGACGCTCGGGAGCGCTCGGAAGCAGGGAAGCATTACCGGTTCGCACCAACCACCGGTTCTCTGAATATGCAGGACCCGCTCGTTCTCCTTCAAAGCGTTTCGCTCAGGTTGAATTTTTTCATACTTTAACACAAGGTTACAAGGAGTGTCAACGGTCAAAACCAATTCGGATTTTAATAGTACAACAGCAAATGTATCGGTTTTTTATTCAATTATACCTGCTTATTTCCGAATTATTAAGAATGAAATTGTGCAGTGCGTACGTATTTTTCAGGATTAAAGCGCATTCTTATACAAGCTGGAAGCAGCAGAGCGAACATAGAATAAAACCGCTCCAAAACTTGATTACGACCGGGGTTTTCGTTATCATTTGATTAGATTTCCGCTTTCTAAATTGCAGCTACTATGGGGCATGAACAAACAACAAGGGTGTTCATACGTCCTCTCGAAGGAAACCAAACATGACAAACAAAAAAAAGAGGAAAAACCGGCGCGGTGCTGTACAATTGACCGACCGCTTGCTGCTTGTGAATCTGTATCTTACCCAAGGTTTGACGATCATAATCGGTACGATCTGGATTCTGCTGCAGGGCCGAAATCCTCTGCATTTGCTGGCACTGCCCCATGACTTTGCCTTTCTCTATTGGGGAGTAGGTCTTGCCGTCGCCATGTTTTTTGTGGATTTTTTGATGACGGTGTGGGGCCGTGAGGAAGATATGGATGATGGCGGAATCAACGCGATGTTATTCCGTAAACGTCCGTTGTGGCATATTTTTGTAATCGCGGCAGTTGTGTCGGTATGCGAAGAGCTGCTGTTCCGGGGGGCGATACAGTATCATCTCGGGCCTTACTGGACAAGCATTCTGTTCGCAGTGATCCATATTCGCTATTTGAAGCATTGGCTGCCTACAGCGTGGGTATTTGCCAGCAGTTACGGACTCGGCTGGATTTACATGCAGTCGGGAACGCTGTGGGCACCGATTATTTGTCATTTCTTGATTGATTTCATTTCAGGCATCATGATCAAACGGAGGGAACAAAAGGAACAATGAGCGAACGTTTAAGCCGCATGGATCGGCATCCAAGCACAAGAAAAAAGCGCCGTAAGCGCCAGACGTTCAAGCAGGAGTGGCAGGACAACCAAATGAAGCTGTCGGATACAACAGTTATGAGACTTTCGGTTCCGGAGAACCGGGTTTCTTCACCCGAACGGCCTAAGGTTAAGGCAGCCGACTCGTCCGCCTTTGTTTCGCGTGCGGAAACAGTTTCCGCTTATGAGGAGCCGGCAGGAGCGAAGAGTGGGGCGGAAGAAGAGGAAGAGCTTCCGCCGCGCAGCGTCCTGTATCCGTCCAGTCGACTCCGACTTCACAAATGGTTTTACGAAACATTGATTGTGTTATTTCTAATACTGCTAGGGACACTTCTGTGGTGGGGGACCCAGGCGACGGGAGTGAAGTGGCCATGGCAATAAAATTCGGTTGGAAACAAGCGCTGGCCGTTGCAGCGGGAGCGGCGGCAGGTCTTGGCGTACACATGGTAAAAGAGGCGGCGGCTTTCCGCGTACAGCATGAAGACGTGCACATTCCAGGTTTGCCGGAGGCATTCGACGGTTACCGTGTTTATTTCATTGCGGACATTCATCGACGGGCGCTGCCCGAGGCGGAAATTGCCGCGCTTCAAGGCAGAGCGGATATCGTGTGGATTGCGGGCGACCTTACGGACCGTGGGGTGCCGGAGGAACGGACGCGCGCTAATATGCGGATGCTTCGCAAGCTGGGACCGGCCTACGCGGTCTACGGTAATCACGACTACGAGGCCTATATGCCCAATATGGAAAAGTTGGATCGACTGCTCGAAGAATGCGGAGTAAAACCTCTCGGCAGCAAGAATGTTCCATTGCATCGCGGAGGCAGCACGATCTGGCTGGCGGGCATCGACGATCTGGGTCCTGCCGGCATGTGGCGAGGAGATCCTCGTATACGGCGTGAAGACTGCGTGATTGTGCTGATGCACGATCCCAAGTGGGTAGTTGCGCTGCGGCGCACGTCGGCCAATTATGCTTTTGCAGGACATACACACGGCGGACAGATCAGTCTGCCGTTGATCGGCCCTGCCGCTTCGAAACCTTTTTATAAGACGTATCTGGATGGAACGCACTTTATCGATTCGGAAGACGGAGGCATGACAGGGCTTCGTATTACGCGGGGCATTGGTACAAGTCATTTTCCTCTAAGGCTGGGATCGCCTGCAGAAACGCATTTGCTGACGCTTAGAAGCGCACCGAAACTGGAGAAGTAGCGATGAACAAGCAGAGCTTGGGGCTCGGGACTGATAGACGTGTAACGGGAAACATCTGAAAAGATATATTGAAAAAGCCGTCCCAACTGGTATTATCCCCTCAAGGTAGACAGTGAAAAAAGACCTCATGGTAAAATGAGATCAACACTGAAGACCGGAGGGGATTTTTTATGGCTAAAAAAGGACAAACGTTCAAGCGATACGAGGAAGAAACCAAACGGGAAGCCGTGAGGTTGAGAACCGAAGAAGGCTGGAGCTATCCCCAAATCATGGAGAAGCTGAACATCGCAAATAAATCCCAGATTCAACGGTGGGTTGAGAAAAGTAAGACGGGGGAAGGCTTTGCCGACCAACGCGGACGTTGGAACAAAACCAA
>NZ_KB899289.1 GCF_000378145.1 Saccharibacillus kuerlensis DSM 22868
TGGTCGGCAAAGCCTTCCCCCGTCTTACTTTTCTCAACCCACCGTTGAATCTGGGATTTATTTGCGATGTTCAGCTTCTCCATGATTTGGGGATAGCTCCAGCCTTCTTCGGTTCTCAACCTCACGGCTTCCCGTTTGGTTTCTTCCTCGTATCGCTTGAACGTTTGTCCTTTTTTAGCCATAAAAAATCCCCTCCGGTCTTCAGTGTTGATCTCATTTTACCATGAGGTCTTTTTTCACTGTCTACCTTGAGGGGATAATACCATTGCGCACGGCTTTTTTTGGGAGATCTTTCAGGTACAGTTTTTTGAGAAGGCTGATAAGCAGAGGGATCATTTCAGTGCAGGAGTGATAACGTTCGCCTTTGCAATCGGGAAGCTTCCGTCTTAATCTCATCCTGCTTCCCGATTGCAACACGCGACCGAAACGAAATGATCCCGGAGCCCCTCGGCCTTCTACACGAACAGGACTTGCTTTCTCCCAGATTCAGCCAAATCAAGCTCAGCCGCTCAAGCCCGGCCAAATCCAAAATAAGAAGCCGCATTTCCATAAGCGATATCTTCCACGATTCCTCCGAGCATTTCCACATCGTCCGGCGCTTCGCCTCGCTGGGCAAGCTCGCCGAACCATTCGCACAGCACGCGGCGGAAATACTCGTGACGCGTATAGGAGAGGAAGCTGCGTGAATCCGTCAGCATACCGACAAACCGCGGCAGCAGGCCGTTGTCAGCAAGCAGCGTAATCTGGCGGCGCATGCCGTCACGCGTGTCATTGTACCACCATCCGGAACCGAGCTGCATTTTGCCGGGAATATCCCGCTGGTAGCAGCCCATCAGCGCCAGCAGCGCCGGGTAGTCGCCGGGATTAAGCGAGTAGAGAATCGTCTTTGGCAGCCCCGATTCACTCTCGGCGCGGTCCAGCAGCTGCGAGAGCGGCTGAGTCAGCGGTAGATCGTTCAGGGCATCATAGCCGGTGTCCGGGCCGAGTTTGCGGAACATTGGCGTATTGTTATTTCGGTATGCGTGAAGATGAAGCTGCATCGTCCAACCCTGCTCTGTATACATGGCGATCAGGCGGGTCAGCAGTTCGGTCCGGTAGCGGGTGACCTCTACTCCGGACAAGGCTTGGCCGGTACGGCGTTTGGCATAAATCCGCTCGATTTCCTCCATATCGGATTTTTCATATTTGAGTGTATCAAGTGCATGGTCGGATAACCGGCAGCCCCGCTCGTTGAAGAAAAGTACCCGCTCCTTCAGCATGCCGATCAGTTCGTCGAACGATGAGGCGGAACGCCCGCAGGTCTGCTCAAGTCTCCCAATCCAGTCGGCGAAGCCCGGGGCGTCGATATTGAGCGCTTTATCCGGACGGAAAGTCGGCAGTACCGCAAAGCGCTGTTCTTCTTCTGCCAGCAGACGGTGATACTCCAAATCGTCGGCCGGATCGTCGGTCGTGCAGAGGATCTTGACGTTCGAATTTGCAATCAGAGAGCGGCGGGTGAATTCCGGTTCTTTCAGCCGCTCGTTGGCGCGTTCCCAGATTCCCGGCGCCGTCTGAACGTTTAAAGGCGTATCGATATCGAAAAAGCGCCGCAGTTCCAGATGAGTCCAGCTGTAGAGCGGGTTGCCGACTGTCTTCGGAACGGTCTCCGCCCAAGCCAGGAACCGGTCGTAATCGGATGCCGAGCCGGTAATCCGTTCTTCGTCGATTCCGTTGGCCCGAATCAACCGCCATTTGTAATGATCGCCATACAGCCAAGCTTCTGTCAGATTGGCAAAGGGACGATCTTCATAAATTTCTTTCGGGTCCAGATGGCAGTGATAATCGATAATCGGCATATCTTTGGCATGTTCGTGGAACAGACGTCTTGCCGTATCCGTGGACAGCAGGAAATGGTCGTTTAAGAATCCGCTGCTGTTTGCAGACGCCGAGCCGGTTTGCGCAGCCGATGATCCCGAACCCGTATCCTGCATACCTGTGCCCATACCTGTACTGACTGCCGATTGCGTTTCATTCGTTTCATTCATTTTCGAATTCATAGCGTTACCCCCGTTTTAAAAATAGCCAGTTCCCGCACCTGATTCTGCTCGTTGCGTGTCGGACGGCCGCTGGCGACTTCGATTAGATAATGGATAAACGATTCCAGCAATTCCTCCATCGGCCGCTCCAGCAGGGGACCGGCATTGAAATCCATCCAGTGTCCTTTTTTGGCAAACAATTCGTTGTTGGTCGCGATCTTCACGGTAGGCACGAAGCTGCCGAACGGGGTGCCGCGTCCTGTTGTGAACAGGACAAGCTGACAGTCGGCGGCAGCCAGTGCGGACGAAGCGACCAGATCATTGCCCGGCGCCTGCAGCAGGCTGAGACCTTTGCGGCGAAGTTTCTCCCCGTATTTCAGCACGTCGACAACGGCCGATGTACCGGCTTTCTGCGTGCAGCCCAGCGACTTGTCCTCCAGCGTGCTGATACCGCCCGCTTTGTTGCCCGGCGACGGATTTTCGTAGACGGCTTCACCGTGCGAAAGAAAGTACTGTTTGAAGTCATTGATCAGCCAGACGATCTTTTGGAACACTTCTTCGTTTTCGGCGCGGGCCATGAGCATCTTCTCGGCACCGAACATTTCCGGCACTTCGGTCAGGATTGTGCTGCCTCCCTGGCTGATCAGAAAGTCGGAGAATGCGCCGAGCAGCGGATTGGCAGTAATACCGGAGAAGCCGTCGGAGCCGCCGCATTTTAGTCCGACATTCAGTTCGCTCAGCGGCACCGGCTCACGTTGGTCGTCAAGTGCGGCTTCATACAGTTCTTCAAGAAGTGCAAGGCCTGCTTCGATCTCATCGCCGACTTCCTGCGCAATTAGAAATTTGACGCGCGACTCATCGAAATCACCCAGCTTCTCCTTGAAGTCGGCGACAATGTTATTCTCGCAGCCCAGCCCGAATACCAATACCCCGCCCGCGTTCGGATGATGCACCGCATCCATCAGAATATCGCGGGTCATGCGGTGATCGTCGCCGAGCTGCGAGCAGCCGTAAGGATGCTTGAGCACCGTTACATTGTCGAAGGTGCCCAGGTCGGGATAGAGAGCTTTGAATTCGGTGACCATCTGCTCGGCAATGCCGTTGACGCAGCCGACTGTCGGTACGAGAAACAGATCATTGCGAATCCCGACTTTACCGCTGCGCCGTCTGTAACCGTCAAAGGTCAATCCTCGGTTAGGATGGACGACCGGATGCAGTTCAGGCGTATAGCGATACTGTTCTTCGCCGGCCAGCGTCGTCTTGATATTATGCGTATGGACCCATTCGCCGGCATCGATATCTTCGGCCGCATAGCCGATCGGCGCACCGTATTTCATCACGACATCGCCTTTTGGAATAGAAGAGGTCGCCATCTTGTGACCCTGCGGAATATCCCGCAGGCTGAGTACTCCGGTACCTTCGCTGTCCAGATACTCTCCGGCTGTAAGTGGGCGCAGCGCAACCGCCACATTGTCTCTCGGATTCATTTTCATTAATGTTCTCATGCCGTATTCCTCCTCTATACGAGCTGGTGCAGCAGAGCACGCGAACCGGAAGCTTGAAGTTCATGGATATGTCCGTTCAGCCGTGCGGCAAGTCCCGGTACTTCGTTCAGATCGCTTCCCCACAGTGCCGATTCCTGTAAAATATTTTCCGTAAACGACTCCGGTTCTTGGCGAGCGCGGTCGAAAAGTTCCAGCACGGAAGCTTCATCCTGCCGCGGAATTCGCTCGTCCGAATAGCTGTAGAGCAGGGCGGCGAACGCCAGCGTGATCCGGGGCGGCAGCTGTCCGTGTTCACGGGTATAACGCAGCAGAATCGGCAGCAGGCGCGCTTGGAATTTCGATATGCTGTTAAGCGCGATCGAGCGAAGCTCATGCCGGATCGACGGATTGCGGAACCGGTCAAGTACGGCTTCGGCATAGCTGTGCAGCTCGTCCGCTGGGAGATCGAGCATTGGAATCAGCTCCTGTTCGATCAGGGAGCGAACAAAGGCGGAAAAGACCTCGTCGTTCATCACGTCTTCGACCGTTTCCAAGCCTGCCAGCATACCGAGCGGCACCATCGCCGTATGCGGACCGTTTAGCAAATGTACTTTGCGCTGGCGATACGGTGTCATATCGGAGGTGACGATCACGTTCAGTCCGGCTTTGGTCAGCGGCAGTTCTTCGGTCAAGCGCTGAGGACCTTCGATTGCCCAGAACAGGTAAGGCTCGGCCGTAACCATCAATTTGTCGCGGTAACCCAGCTTTGCTTCCAGTTCCTGTTCGCGTCCCTGCGGAAAACCCGGTACAATCCGGTCTACGAGACTGCTGCAGAACGTATTTTCCCTGTCCAACCATTGTTTGAATTCTTCGCCGAGTTCCCAGTCGTCTGCATGCTTTTGTACAATTTCCAGCAGCTTTTCACCGCTTCGCTCGATCAATTCGCATGGAATGACGGTAAAACCCGGTTTGCCGAGCGTATAACGGCGATGCAGCAGGGCGGTCAGCTTGGCGGGGAAGCCTGTCGGTGACACATCGTTTGGCCGATCTTCGGAGCGATAGACGATACCGGCTTCAGTCGTATTGGACACGATGAAGGTCAGTTCTTCGTTGTCGGCGAGTGACAAATAATCCGTATAATCCGTATAAGGGTTAACCAGGCGGCTGATACTGGATACCACCTGCACGGAATCGACGGTCTGTCCGTCTTGAATGCCGTTCAGCAGCACAGTGAACAAATAATCCTGCTCCGCATATGTCGGATTGGTTTCCTTGGAGAACGTCTGGACCAGTACGGCGCTGCCACCAAACAATCCCCGGTCGTTCATCTGCTGCAGCTGCCAATTGAAGAACGCCCGAAGAAAATTCCCACTGCCAAATTGGATGACCTTTTCGGGATAGACGGAAGGAACAAGTTGAGAAAGGCTGGACAGTGCGCTGCGCGACAATGTAGGAGTCATCTTATTTTTCGCTCCTTTACAGGTTTTTAAGAACTTTTTGCACACGTGAACATTTCAGGGTGAAAAATTCTGTTGGTGAGAAAATGGCAGGTAAGGACAGCCTACAGTTGAGAAATTCATCTCTAAAAAAGTTGCATAAAAGTACGGCTGTTCAGAAAAATGATGCCATCCAGGATAGTCTTGCTGCGGAGTGCGTTCCATCAGAAAATGTCAGGTGCTGACGCACCTTTCAGTTTTTGCGGTTAGAGAGATTGGAAACGGAACTTCGGCGAACCAGTTCGCAGCCGATCAATCGCTGTACCGGCGGAGTATCGGGCTGTTCCATAAGCTTCAGCAGCAGCTCCGTTCCTTCCCGGCCGATCTCTGATACGGATTTGCGAATCGTTGTCAGAGGCGGATTGGTGTAGGCGGCGAACATCATGTCATCGAATCCAATCAGCGATAAATCTTCGGGAATAAGGATTCCCTTGTCGAAGCAGGCGTTCATGGCGCCGATCGCCATATCGTCGTTGCAGCAGAATACCGCGGAAGGCTTATCTTCGAGTGAGAGCAGCTTTTCCATGGCAGCGCGGCCGCTTTCGATACTATAGTCTCCCTGTACAAAAAAGCGCATGTCCGGTGCCAATCTGTTCGCCAGCAGGCCGTCGATAAATCCTTGCCTGCGTTCGTCCGCGGACTTGAAGCCCGAACGTCCCTCGATAATACCGATCCGGCGGTGTCCCATCTCACAGGCATGTTGGGCAGCAGCCCGCGCTCCTCTACGATCTTCCGAAGCAACGTTTGGAATCGAAGGGTCATCCAACTGCCGGTTAAGCACGACGAGAGGAATGCCGGCCGCCTTGGCGTGATAAATAAATCGGTTGTCCCGCTCGCTCTGGCTCATGACGAGAATGCCGTCGAAGCGGCGCGGATGGATGCTGTCGAGACCGCTCATATCGTCGATTCCACTGACTGTCAGCATGTAATTTTCATTTAACATCTGACGAATTCCTTTTAAAGCATCAACCAGAAAGCTCGAAGACGTGCCCTGCTCCAGACTGGAGAAGAATAAGCCAATCGTGTTGGATTTCTTGGTGACCAAATTTTTCGCATTATAATTGGGTACATAATTCATGTCGGCGGCAATCTTCGCAATCTTCGCCCGCGTTCCCGGCTTGATCAGCGAACTTCCGTTCAATGCACGGGAAACGGTGGTGTGGGAGACGCCTGCCGCTCTCGCAATGTCTTTGATCGTAATCATGGCTTCGCTCCCAGTTATAAATGTTAACGTTTTCATCATAATAGGGTTGGAAGTCTTTGTCAATCGGACAGGAAGGCGTTAAGAGAGAAAAAGGCCAAACAAATACCTTGGTGATGCTTCATGTGGCGCTGTCTGATCCCTTGTTTTTGATATAAAAAGGGACTATACAGCTGCTATAACACGTGTTATATTCGACGCGAGGTGCTGATTATGACCAATAAACCGACTATGGGCAGTAAAAGAGTAACAAGTCAAGATGTCGCAAAGCATGCCGGTGTCTCAAGAAGTGTCGTTTCGGCAGTTCTAAATGGAACCCGAGGGATTGGAGTAAGCGCACAGACAAGGGAAATCGTGCTGGCTTCAATTGCGGAGCTGAATTATCAGGTGGATGCACAGGCACGCAGTATGAAAACAGGACGCAGCATGACGATCGCCGCTTTCGGTGACACAGCGCATCCGCTATTCATACGGCTGCTCGAAGGAATGCAGCGGGCGGGCGAGCGTGAAGGCTACCATCTGCTGCTCTGTTCGCCGAAAAGCGGAGAGAATCGGGAAGAAGACCGTGAAGGGCGGCATAAACTGCTGGATCTCTACCGACAGCGAAAGATCGACGGCATTGTCACACTGGACGATACCAGTTATGCGGATTCCGATTGGGCAGACGAGGTCCGGAGAATCGGAGTTCCCTACGTTTCCGTAGAAGGGTATGCGGAAGAGAACAGCATTTCGTCGGTGCATGCCGATTACCGGGGAAGCATGGAGACGGCGCTGGATTACTTGACAGAGCGGTACCCGGAGCTTACGCAGGCGCAGAAGATTGCCCCGGAGTATGCGGAAATAGAAAGCGCGGCTTTAGGGGGAAAGGTCAATTGGGCGGAACAGCAGCGGAAAACAGGCTATCTCGATTGGTGCAGCAGGCGGAATCTGAAGCCGCATGCAACCAATCTGCTGCAGCAGAACGGACATGTGAATTGGGATAATTGGCTGCAAGTCAGAGCTGAACAGCATGCACGGCCGGTACTTGTGAATTGGTCGAGCGCTGTTCTCGATCTCTACCGTATAGCCCGCCGTTTCGCTCTCGAAATCGGCGAAGATCTGCCCGTTATGGCTGCGGACAATACGATTCACGGAGACCGACTGAGCGTACCGACGCTAAGCTGTATGGAAATTCCGTATGCGGATATGGGCAGAGCGGCGGTAGAGATTTTGCTGCGCCGGATTGAAGGGGAGACAGATCGTCCGGCGAAGATGTGGCTTCCGGCTATTTTGAAACCCGGAGAGAGTGCCTAAATATTAAGAAATCAAATCTTAAAATTAGAACCTTAAACTTCGAACAGCGAAAGTTAAATATTGAACTTTAAAGGGAAGTTGATTGAGGCTTAAATGAGAAAAGCGGTTTTATGGCAAAAACCATATGACCGCTTCTCTTTTTAAAATATAACACGTGTTATGAGAGGAGATCGACATGTTCCAAACCGAAGAAAAGCTTGCCGCGCGTATTACCGAGCTGGACAAGTATCGCTATCGTGATGCCATACAACTGGAAGAGTGGTTGGGGCTGGAGGATGAGAAAGGAGAAAACGGGACTTTTCCGCCGGTCTTTGGAAAAGATCAATCGGCCAATGAAGACGGGCTGCAGACGCAGGTTTACCGAATCGGAGATCATTGGACCGGCCGGGACCGTTACCTCTGGCTGTACCGTCAGGTGGAAGTGCCTGCGGAATGGGCGGAGCGCCGGGTTGTCGGGCGTTTCGACTTTGGTCGAACCGGAGACTTTTACAACAGTGGGTTTGAATCGCTTCTCTTCTTGAATGGCCATCCTTATCAAGGTGTCGACTCCAATCATCAGGAAGTGTTCCTGGAATACTCGGCGGGCCATACGCTGGAACTGGCATTTCGGTTGTGGTCCGGGCTGGAAGGCGGAGGTCTTCCGCTGCCGCAGGAGCACAGGCTGCGTATGGCCGAGCTGGCCTGGCTGGACGAAGATACGGATGACTTATACTACACGTCGCGTGCCGTACTCGGCGTATACAAGCAGCTGCCGGACAATGAAGCGTTGAAGTCGGAGCTGCTGGCGCTGCTGAAGGGCATTTATAGGCTGCTGGACTGGTCGAAGCCTGGCAGCGAGTCTTTTTATACAAGCGTTATCGAAGCCAATACACAGCTGCGTGAGCAGTTGAAAGCAATGAAGCGGGAGCATCCTGTAACGGTAACCGCAATAGGACACACGCACATCGACGTAGCTTGGTTGTGGAGGCTGACGCATACGAGGGAGAAAGCGGCCCGTTCTTTTTCCACCGTGCTGCGTCTGATGGAGCAGTTTCCCGAATATGTCTTTTTGCAGACTCAGCCTCAGCTGTACGAGTATATCCGTCACGATTATCCTCAGCTGTACGAACGGATCGCCGAGCGGGTGAAGGAAGGACGATGGGAAGCCGGCGGAGCCATGTGGCTGGAAGCGGACTGCAATCTGCCAAGCGGAGAATCGCTGGTGCGGCAAATCTTGCAGGGAACGCTCTTTTTCCGCGAAGAATTCGGAACGGAATGCACGCATCTATGGCTGCCGGACGTGTTTGGATACAGCTGGGCACTGCCGCAGATCCTGCGCAAATGCGGTATCGAGACATTCATGACGACCAAGATCGGATGGAACACCTATAACCGGATGCCGCACGATACTTTTTATTGGAGAGGAATCGACGGCAGCGAAGTACTGACCCATTTTATTACGACGCCCGCGCGTGCAAATTCGGAAGGCTATACGTACAACGGCGTAATCGAAGCTTTTTCCGTACAAGGAATTTGGGACGGTTACCGGGAAAAAAGGCTGAACCGCGAACTGCTGCTGGCATACGGATACGGTGACGGCGGAGGCGGCGTGACGCGCGATATGCTGGAAATGCGCCGCCGCCTCGACGATCTGCCGGGTATCCCCAACGTCAAGCCGGGGCGGGCCGACGATTATTTCAAGCGCCTGAACGAGACCGTTCGCAATACAGACGAATACGTGCATAAGTGGGACGGCGAGCTGTATTTGGAGACGCACCGGGGCACCTACACCAGCCAAGCCTACGTTAAACGGATGAATCGCAAGCTGGAGCTGCTGTACCGCGAAGCGGAATGGATGCAGGTGCTGCTGGCCGCGGAAAAAGGGAGCTTTGATCATTATCCGGCGAACGAACTGCAGGAAGGATGGAAAATTCTGCTGCGCAATCAGTTCCATGACATTATTCCGGGCTCGGCAATCCGCGAAGTATACGAAGATGCGAGGCTTGAATATGAAGAAGCGGAAAGAATCGGCAGAAAGAGTATGCAGCAGGCGGCATCCGAACTGGTTGGGTTGAGCCGCCATGATCTTTCCAATTCAAATCTTTCCGACTCGAATGCATCGTCTGAAAAAGCTGAGGAGTATACGGTATTCAACAGTGCCTTTTTCTCCAGAACCGGACTTGCTGCAGTGGAATGTCCGGATAGTGGGGGAAGAAATTGGAAAGCATCAGACGGAAGCCTGTTAACCGCCCAGCGACTCGATGAACAATATTGGTTGGTGGAGGTACCTTCTCTGCCGATATTGGGGACAACGGTTATTCAAGCTGAGCGCTCCAATCCGCATCCTCAGAACGTTTCATCGAAGCTGCCTTTCTCATGGAATGGAACCCATTTGATTACGCCTTTCTACGAATTGGAGTGGACCGCAGGTGGGCAGCTCAGCCGAATTTACGATCGGGAAGTGGAGCGAGACGTGCTGGCGGAAGGCGAATGTGGGAACAGACTGCAGGTATTCGAGGACAAGCCGCTGGAGTACGATGCGTGGAATATCGACCTGTATTATACGGAAAAAATGCGAGAAATCACGGAACTTGTGTCTATGGAGCTAGTCGCAAATGGTCCACTATTCGCAGTGCTGCGTCTGACGCTGCGTTACATGGATTCTTCCGTCGTACAGGATGTTCGGGTATATGCGGGAAGCCGCCGAATTGACTTCGAGACCCGCGTCGATTGGCATGAACATCATCAACTGCTGAAAGTCGCGTTCCCGGTCGGAATTCGTTCTACCGAAGCGACGTATGACATTCAGTTCGGCAATGTAAAGCGTCCCACTCATTGGAATACGAGCTGGGATTACGCCCGGTTCGAGACGGTCGGTCATCAATGGGCGGATCTGTCCGAGCGGGGATACGGTGTCAGTCTGCTCAACGACTGCAAGTACGGCTATGATATTAAGGAAAATGTCATGCGTCTGACGCTGATCAAATCCGCGACCGAACCCGATTGGGATGCCGATCAAGGCGAGCATCTGTTTACGTACTCGCTGCTTCCGCATTCGGACGATTGGGTGGAGGGACGGACGGTAGAGGAGGCATGGGATCTCAATCAACCTCTCCATACGATCTCCGGAGCTTATTCGGCAGGAAAAGATCGATCGTTTATTCATATTGACGCGACCGGTTTGGCTGTCGATGCCGTCAAGCGGGCGGAGGATGGAGACGGGATTATCGTAAGGATGCACGAATATACAGGACGACGTGTAAAGGCGGAGATTTCCAGCGATTACAGTGTCCGGTCGTGGCAGCCGAGCGATCTGCTGGAACGTCCGATTGAAGACGCCAAACTTGGAAAACGAATGGTATGCACGTTCAAGCCGTACGAAATCATCACTCTGCGGGTACGACTGACGGATTGAGTGAACGTAACGTAGTCGTTGACGTATTCAATGACGTGCTCGCTAGCGTATTTGTTGATGTACTCGATGACATATTCAGTGACGTATTTGCAGAGTGATTTAGCTTCCGGTAAGTTCTTGGAGACATCCCGGACAGCCGCTTGAACATTTTGCCGAAGTGGGAAAAGTTATCGAAACCGGCAAGTTCCGAAACGTTCGTTACGCTGTGACTCGTTTCTCGCAGCAGGCGCTGAGCTTCCTTCACTCGCGTAATATTGACGTATTCGGCAAATCTAAAACCTGTCACGTCCTTAAATACTCGACTAAGGTGGCTGCGGCTGATATAGAAACGTTTTGCCAATTCGTCGAGTTCTAGCGGTTCGTCGTAATTCGCATTGATATGCCGAACGACTTCGGATATTTTGCGTTGAACAGGAGTCGGCTCGGGCAGTGCAGAGGAGCTGCGGCGCTGGAAGCAGCGGGCCGCAAGCAGCAGCAGTTCGCCCGCCATATGACGAACGTGCAGCCGGTAGCCGGGCGGACGTTCGTGCAGCTCGGCAAGCAGAGAGCAGAGCAGCTCTTCCGCTCGCATTCGCTCCTGCAGATTGGGCCGAATCAGCGGACTGCTCTGGGTGAATGGAGTCAGCAGCAGCTCGCGCTCCTCCAGGGAGTACTCGCGAAAGTATTCCGGCGCGAAATACAGCACCACCCGCTCGTGATCAGGTACACCAGAATCGCCGCTCTTGTGCAGCTCATTCGAATCGATCAGCACTAGATCTCCGGCATGAATCCGATAAACGCTGTCTTTGATAAAATAACGACGTTCGCCGCTGAACAGATAATACAGCTCGTAATCGCGGTGATAATGGTTTTCCTTCATCGAGTAATGTCCGCTTCTACGGTCAAATTCCATTCGAAGATGTTCATTTTCGTAATTCAGCACGTTGGGAATCTGTTGGAGCGTCATTGCCAACCTCCTCGTCTTTGTTCTACAATTTCTTCCAGTGTAACAAAAAAGGCGGGGTATTCGTCAAGAAAGCGCTTATATGCGGTGAAAATCCGTCCGTATCAAGGTAATCTGGTCGAAAAGAAAAGATAGAGCGAGAGGAGAAGAAAGCATGAAGATAACGAGTTTTTATCTGGCAGGCGATTCTACAATGGCCGATTATCCGGAAGAGCGTGCGCCGATGCAGGGATGG
Organism: Saccharibacillus kuerlensis DSM 22868; assembly: GCF_000378145.1. Classification (GTDB taxonomy): domain Bacteria; phylum Bacillota; class Bacilli; order Paenibacillales; family Paenibacillaceae; genus Saccharibacillus; species Saccharibacillus kuerlensis. Next base: position 12,062 of record NZ_KB899289.1, read on the forward strand.
GGAAACAAGCTGCCTCTTTTTTTGCCAGGGGGAAGCAAGGTTGTCAACGAAGCGGTCTGCGGTCGGAGCAGTCAAAGCTTTATCGAAGAAGGCAGGCTGGATCGTATATTGCAAGCAATTAGAGAAGGCGATTATCTACTGATTCAGTTTGGTCACAACGACGCCAAAGACGACCCGGAGCGCCATACGAGTCCTTGGAGCAGCTACAGAGAATGTCTGCTGCGTTATATCGACGGAGCGAGGGGGAAAGGCGCTCAGCCGATTCTAATTACTCCGCTGAGTCGTCGTCATTTCGACGCGGATAATCTGCTGCTGGCTACCCACGGCGATTATCCCCGGGCGATGGAAGCATTAGCCGTACGGGAAAATGTTCCGATTATTGATCTGACAAGCCGCAGCGCCGCCGTTTACAAAGAAATGGGCGAACGGCAATCTAGACAATGGTTTACACAATTTGCTCCGGGTGAGCACCCCAACTACCCGGAAGGGATTGAGGACAATACTCATCTGAATGAGCAGGGGGCAGAAGCGGTGGCGGAACTGGTAGCGGACGGACTGCGGCGGATCGGAGTGCGAACATTAGGTGGAAGCTTTACCGAAGTGTCAGCGGAATTCCGAGAGGCGGTGGAAAAAGTTTGAATACAAATTTTTCTGCTGCAGAAGCTTTTTGTTTAAAGGGAAGTGTGCGCATTTGCTTATCGGAAGAAGTCGCGCAGTCCTCTGAGGTCACTCATGCGCTGCGGCGGCAGCATGGTCGTTCCGGGGACAGATCTGCCGCGTCATGGCATTCATAACCGATTAGCGTCGGAAATGGGATTGAAAGTGACGCATCATCACGCCGAGCCGTTGGGAGCGGAGATGTTTCTAAGAGCTTTTCCCGATCATCCTGGCAGCTATCATTGGGAACCCGAGCGATATGAGCGGCTGTGGCGTCAAGCGATCGAGGATCAGAAAGATCTGGATATAATCTGGGTACTGTCCTGCCGGGGAATGGGGATAAACCTTTTTGGGAGGATGATCCGGAATTTGATACTCCGGAGAAGCGTGGAGCACAGATTGGCAAAGTCATGCAAAGGCAGTACGATCTCGTCAAGAAATATGTGGAGAACCCGGTTTGCTACGCAGCGCTTTACGGTGAGATTGCCGAGCTGTACAAGGAAGGACATGTGCGTCTGCCTGAAGAAACAATTCGCGTATGGGCGGATAACGGCTATGGTTGCATGGTATCGAGACGCAGAGATCAAGAAAATTTGCGGATTCCGTCTCTTCCCGCTGCAGCAGAAAACGGTCTTCACGGTCTGTATTACCATATTACATTCCATGATCTGCAGGCATCCAATCATCTGACAATGTACACCGGTTCGGCCGAATTTTTGAAGAAAGAGCTGGAAACGGCTTTTTCCGCCGGCGCAGACGATTATCTGCTGCTTAACTGCGGGAATATTCGTCTGCATGTGTATCCACTGGATATTGTGCGCGTGCTTTGGAGCGAAGGACAAATCGATCCGCCAACTCATTTGCGTCAGTTCGTTATGAATTATTATTCAGCCGATTATCGTTCCACAGGGTATGATGGGCTTGTTGAATTGTACCAAAGTTATGCCGAAGCTGCTTTGAAATCTGGCCCGGATGCCGATGATATAGCGGGCGAGCAGTATTATCATCATCCGGCAAGACAGATCATCGGGCACTGGCTTCAGGGAAAAGAACATGAACCGGACAGACGGCTGGATTGGGCGGTAGGGACCGGAACGTTTGCAGAACGGATTCAGCGGTTTGAACGAAAATTGGAACCTGCTGCCGCTCGCTGGGATGCTTGGCTGAAGCGATGTGACGAGGTGATGGATGAGCTCGATGAACCGGACAGACGGCGGGCGGCAGACCAGCTTCGTATACACGGTGAGCTGCATAGGTCTGGTTCCATCGGATTCTATCTGCTGTGCCGGGCATATGCGGAGTACCGGAGACAACTTACCCGCAGGCTTTCGTACTGGCACCGGAGTCGTTGTGGAGTTATAAAAAAGGACTGGAAGCGTTAAGGGACGCAGAACATGAGAAATAGAAGGGTTTTTACAAAGCAGACTGGTTGACGAACATTGCAAGTACTGTACAGAATGTTGATACGCTTCGAAAGTGCTGCGCATGCATGGGGACAGTCCCGACTTCTTCCTATGGTACAAAGAATACCTGATGCCGGAGACGGAGAAATATATTTATCTGGAAAACACACATCGGCAGCCGCTGGAGGATGGTGAGCTGGCGCGAAGACTGAAGGAAACGCTTTTTTCAACTTCAATGAAGTAGTCGAATGTTATAGGGACCGCTTTTCCTTTTCCAGGATAGGCGGTTTTTTTTCTGGAGTAATCAGTTCGAGAAGATTCCTTTTCAATTCTTTTTCCAGCAGATGAACGACGATAAGAGCCGGGATTTCATGCATCAGTATATGGTGCCGAACAGCCGGGACGAGGGAATTACAGGAATTCAAACGGTCGGCATTCATGGAGAATGGACAGACGGCGATCTGAAAGTTGTAGAGGCTATTTTTGAACGCTGTGTGCAGAACGGACCTGATGGCCTATTGGAGATCGAGCTTTCGGGAGAAAGTAAGCAGCGGATCCGTTTATTTCCTGCCGATAGTTATAGGATGGAAATTACGCTTGCAGCGGACAACTCGGAACATGATAGAAAACGGATCGAAATGCCAAATGTAATACTGAATGTGAAGATGGAGAAAAAGGGGCTCGATCTGTGATAGATAAGGCTGAACTGAAGCCATCCGGCAGCTGAGAGCTCAACTTTCCACTTTGGACAGCTCAAAAAAAGAGAACCGGCAGCCGCCGGTTCTCTTTTTAAAGCAATCTCTAACTTACTGAAAAGTTACTGACTTAAGGATTACTGCGCAATATGCGCAATAATCTCATCTGTAAGATCCAACGTAATCTGATCCGCGAACACGCGCATCCGGTATTCTTGATCGAGATAACGGATAATCGCTTCGATCAGCGCGTTCTGGTTGATGTACCAGCTTCGTCCCTGTACCGTGACATGGGCGCTGTAGCCGAGATCTTCGTCCCACAGCATCTCGACCGTCACCTCGGTAGGCCGGATCATCCGGCGTTCCGCGATGTTGATACAGACAGCGTTGATGATTTCGTCCATCGTCAGCTGCATGGCTTAGTAACGTCCTTCCCGTTCGCGCGAACGGCGGCGATTTTCTTGAACGGCGCGGAAGACTGCACGAATGACTACAAACAGTGCATAAATGACGAGAACGTTAACAAGCAGGCCGAGCAGTCCGCCGAATGCGCCCATGTTGGCGAACATGCTGCCAAACAGGAGACCTGCCAGTCCGCCGAAGAACATGCCGCGGAAGAATGAGCCGCCGAAGCCGCCGCGGTTGTTCGTATTTGAACGGTTGTAGCCGTTATTATTGGACTGCGTATTGGAATTCGAGCGGGTGCCCGAATTAATGCTGTTGTCCGGTGCTTTGTTCGGCGTGCTCTGGTACGATCTTGGTCCCGAGCTGAAGCCGCCGCCGCGGCGTGCATCCGCTTGTTCCGGCACAACTGCCGAAGCTGCGAAAAGAATCAGAAAAGATAAAATGATGGAAAAGAATTTCTTGCTTCTGTTCATGATAAGTAAAATTCCTCCTATAGGGTCGGTAGTAAAGAGATAAGAATCTTGGATTCTCACCTCTTTCCGAACTAATACGGAGGAATGTCGCAGGCGTTTCGATTTTTAAGAAATATTTTGAACTTTTTTTGCAGAGTTGTTTTTTGATTGAAATTTAGGTCTCGGAAGTCCACTGTCCGTATTCCTGTTCGACCCAATCAATCCAATCCACACTTGCCTTAGTTCGCATATATGCTTTTTGCAGCAGGATATAATCTTCGAAACCGATATGGCCAGGATGACGGTGTTCCATCGGAATAGCATCCTGAATATCCTTGTAATATTTCATGCGTTCGATATGAAACTCCCGACGTTCTGCGAACAAACGGCGTACTTCGGAAGGTTCGGCCAAGTGAATGCAGAAGCATTTGAGATTAAATTCATCGCGCATGACTGGAGCTGCAGTCGGTTCCGACAGCCACCCATGCAGAGCCTGGGTGCCTTCAGGCGTAATGGAATACAATTTTTTATCCGGTTTGTCCGCCTGTTGAATCCATTTGGCACTAAGCAGTCCTTTTTCTTCCATGCTGCCAAGCAGCGGATAAATCTGGCTGTGCTTGGCCTGCCAGAAAGGCTGGATCTTGAGCATCAAATCGTAGCCCGAAGCTTCTTGGCGCGAGACCAGAGCAAGCAGACCGTAGGAAAGTATATTCATAAAATCACCCGTTCCCTGTATTCAAGGCACCTGCCGCAGGGCAGAAGCTCTTCTCTGACCAAGTGTACAACATACAAAGAGCCTGCGGCAACCGATGAAGAACAGGAAATGTGCGAAAAGTATAACTTTAATGGATATTTAGAATGAAAGTGTTCGACGATGAAGAAGCGAGAAATTAAAAAAAATGTAAAGCGACCTATTTACAAAAATTGAAATAATGGAGATAATTTTCTAGGAGGCTCTTTGGGGCAATCGAAATTGAATATTTTGGAGGTTATAGGTTAATGAAAAGTAAAATTTTTAAAATTGTGATGGCTGGTACTTTGGCTGTTGCCGGCAGCAGCCTGTCTTGGAACTCGAAGTCTCTGGCGGCGGCAGCCTTTAATGAGACATTCGAGCAGGGCAATGCCAGTGCTTGGTCAACCCAATACGGGACCTGGTCGGTTGTTTCTGCCGGAGAAGGACATGCTTACAAGCAGTCCGCCCTGGATAAGGAAGCCCGCGCTTATGCGGGAGAGGACCGCTGGTCCGATTACCGGGTGGACGGGGATGTAACAGTTCTGGACTTCAACGGCTCCAATCGTGCGATGATCGCGGGACGTTATAAAGACGGGAATAATTACTATGCCGCTTCATTGACCGGAGGAGATAAGCTGGAACTGCGCAAGAAAGTAAACGGTTCTTCAACTACGCTGGTGTCCAAGGACTTTATCTCACAGGAGAATCATACATACCAAATCGGTCTGGTCTTCAGCGGTTCGAAGATCGAGGTCTATGTCGATGGTGTTCTTCAGCTGTCCGCAGTCGACGGAGACTTGACCAACGGATCTATTGGCTTGATCGGTTACAAGACAGTTGTACAGTTCGACAATATTGTCGTAACGGAGGATGGGGGCAGCGATCCAGATCCTATCGTAGCCGAACCGACTCCAACGCCGATTCCTGAGCCAACCCCGCAGCCAAGCGAACCAGGCGCAGCACAAAATAACGTATTCGAACCTCAGTCGGTTGACGGAGCATCCTCTTATGCGCTGGGAGGCTTCGCTGCCGGGGTGACTGGCGGTGGCGTTATTGCGGAGAACACATCGACTTACCGCAAAGTGTACACGGCTTCAGACCTCGCGGCTGCTCTGAAGAAAGGCTCCGGCGTTAAGGTAATTGAAATCATGAATGATCTGAATCTGGGCTGGAACGAAATTCCTGCAGCGGCCAAGACTGCTCCGTTCGCTCAGCATAGTAATGCCCCGTTGACCCATCCAGTGCTTCTGAAGTCCGGTGTAAGTAATATAACCGTGGAAGGGTTTGACGGACTGACGATTTTCTCGACGAATGGTTCCAAGATTAAGCATGCGACGATTACGGTTAAACGCAGTTCTAACTTGGTGATCCGCAACTTAGAGTTCGACGAGCTGTGGGAATGGGATGAGGCGACCAAAGGTGATTATGATCGCAATGACTGGGATTATCTGACGATTGAGAATTCCCACAAAGTCTGGATTGACCACAGTACCTTCCACAAAGCTTATGACGGTCTCGTCGATGTGAAGAAAGGTTCTACAGGCGTGACGATTTCCTGGTCCAAGTTTATGGGAGACAATCAGAGCAGCACGGGCTGGGTAGCCCAGCAAATCAATGCCATGGAGAAAAGCCGGGCCCAATATCCAATGTATGACTATTTGCGCAGCTTAGGGCTTAGTGCAGCGGATATCATTGCGATCGCGTCCGGCCAGAAGAAGGGTCATCTGATTGGAGCTACCGATTTTGCCTCTGATAACGCAAATTTGCAGGTTACCCTGCACCATAACTATTATCAGAACATTCAGGACCGGATGCCTCGCCTGCGCGGCGGTAATGTTCATGCCTATAACATTGTCATGGATGCCAGCGGAACACTGGCCGCCAAACAGCGACTGACCTCGAAAATAGAATCGGCCATCAAATCCAAAGGATATCATTTTGGCGTCACAAGCAACGGCGCAATTTCGACGGAGGGAGGTTCAGTTCTGCTGGAAGGCTCCCAGATTATCGATGTGCTGTCACCCGTGCGGAACAATCAAGTGAGTGCCAGCAAGTCGGAGTACACCGGTAAGATTAAAGTCGTGGATACCATCTATACGCTGAAAGGGCAGACTTTCCGCGGGGGAAGTGAAACATCAGGAAGTCCCCTTGCTCCGAAGCCTGCAGCCGTGAAACCCTTTGCCTGGAACGGGTTCAGCAAGCTTCCCTATTCTTACACGGTAGAGAATCCGTCTGGTCTGAAGGAAAAGCTGTCCTCTGCCAGTGGAGCAGGTGTACTGAGCTTAAGTAAGGCCGAGTGGATGAAGACAGTTGAAAAATAAAGCGACTCTAAGCTGCAGAAAAAACGGTCTCTCTTAAAGAGAGAGCGCCAGGCTGTCGAGAAATTCTCGACAGCCTCTTTATGTTCAATTTGTTTGTGACGACAGAGGGTTAATCTTGGGCAGTAGAAGCAGCTTGTAACGAACGGAAGCTGTTCTCATGCTGCGTCCGAATCGAGAGAAGTAACAACCTTATGAACTCTCTTCGATTGAAGATCTTGTTCCCGAAAACCATATGCTGCGCAACATTGATCAAGAGTGGCGTGGGTTTCGTTATTTTAGGCTGCGAGACTTGCGAATGTAGCGGAGCAAGCACTCTTAACCGAGTTGTTTCTATCTCTTTCAATGTAAATTTTGTTGCAAGTGAAGCAAGCTTAGGTAGAATAATGCTTTCCTATGTGTTTAAAAGCATAGGATGCCGGATCAGTGCCAGGCATCCTCCAAGCGCTGAATTCACCTCCGTAGCCGGAAACCATTTGTGATGCCAATTGCATCTTTTTTCTTTTTTATCATGTTTATACTCTCCTTATTTCACGAAAATTGTTCGTCAGGGCTACTCCAGAACTATGTGCTTGTTTTTCATTTCCGGCGTATCTGCGTCTGTTTTAATTTTCATGATTCATGGATAAACCTTTCTTCTAACTAACTGCCGTTCAATACGTACCAGCGATCGCCTCTGTTATAAAGGTTCCCCTTTTTTCTCAGAGTCCTTAACTGCTTGAAAATAGTAGCTTGTACATTCGTTTCTTCGGTTACCGTCAAACCGTTTGTTTTGGAATGCAAACACGAAACTACCTTTTTGCTCTCATTCCCGGATGTTCTTTTATACAAGCGAGGATAACGTCCTCCACTTCCATGGGTCACATCGCTCCTTCGTTTAATCAAAGTATCATTGAGTCTCTTTCGTTTCTTGGTCAGATCGAATATCGATTGTGAGGATAAGGTAAACCCAAATTTCCGCGCAGCGTATCGGATTCGTATTCTTTGCGGAAAATTTCCTTGTCCTGTAAAATCGGAACCACCAAATCAATGAAATCATCGAATCCGGAAGGATGCTCCTGTCGGATCAGCAGCAAATCCAGCGCTCCCGCCTCGTACCATCGCTCAATTTCATCGGCCACTTTTTCGGCCGAACCGAAAAGTTTCGGTTTCGGAATGCGATAGATCGGCATCAGCGACTGCAATTCCCGAAACTTCTCTTCCGCTTCTTTTTCCGTTCTTCCTACAATCGGATTATGCGCAATCGTGATAAGGAAATCATCAAACGATCGGCCTTGCGACTCTACTCTTCTTTTGAGCTCCCGGCTCCGTAATTTTGCGTCTTCCAAATTGTCGGCCCGGAGAAATGCGGCGTCGGCATGCTGCGAGGCAAGGTTCATAAATTCCGGAGAGTTGCCGGCTTGGAAAATGACCGGTCTTCCCTGTCGGGAACGGCTGATATTCAAAGGTCCGTCGACGGAAAAATATTGGCCTCTGTAGTTTAACGGATGCATTTTTTCGGGATCTAAGAAGATGCCTCTTGCTTTGTCGCGTATAAAAGCGTCATCCTCGTAGGAGTCCCAAAGCCCCTCGACGATCTCCAAAAATTCTTTTTTCATTGGGTATAAGTCCGCTTGCGAAAGATGGGCACGGCTGTAATTCGCCAAGCCTCCCGGATTCGAAGTGATGGCATTCCATGCCGCCCGGCCATTGCTGATTTTATCCAAAGATGCCATCTGGCGGGCAACCGTGAACGGGTCCGCGTAGGAAGTGGCGATCGTCGCAGCCAGTCCGATGGAATGGGTGACCATACTTAAGGCGGACAGAATAGTCACCCCTTCGAACATGCTGAGGTAATGCGGGATCATGCCCGGCCCGATATGGCTGACGTCGACCAAAAAGATGACATCGAATTTTCCTTCTTCCAGTCTTTTGGCTTTTTGTACATAGTATTCAATGCTCTCACTCGCGTTGGCCGGCATGTCGGGATGGCGCCATCCCATGTAATTCCAGCCCACGCCGTCTATATTTCCACCGATTTTAAGCTGTTTTTTCATTGCAATCATTCTCCTTTTTACATTACTTTTCATTTAAATCGAATGCTTCTGCCAATAAGGAATAAGCTTTTATACGCGTCTCCTGATTCGGATAAAAATCCGCAAGCATGATCTCGTCCACCTGGGTTTTTCAGCCAATTCTTTTAACTGAGCGGCTACTTCGTCAACGCTTCCGATCACGAACCGATTTCGGTTGTGTTGCGTACGCTCTCGGCAGGTGTGCCGTTCTGAAAGATGTGAACGTAGTCCAATATGGATAATTTTAATTTACTGTTCAAAAGAACCTCTCCTTAAATGGGGTATCGCATTTATTTTCAACCGAATGAAGTTAGTCTACTAAGTAATAAAACGACGGTACGTATATCTTCTTTTCCATCTCCCTTTTCGCAGCTTCTATTCAGAGGCGAAAGGACAGAAAAAGAGTGTTTGCTTAGTAGACTAAATAAATTATCGAGGAAAACTTAAAATAAGTTTTTCTCTAAACGCAGCATCAAATCTCTCAAGATCAAGCGTTCTTCCGTTGAGATCGAATGCAGTAATTTGTTTTGCTGCTGCTTCCATTTGAAACTAACCGGCTCCTCTAAATCCTTGCCCTTATCGGTTAAATAAATGCGCATTACCCTGGCATCCTGCGTATCCTTTTTACGGTAAATGAAACCATTTTGCTCCAACGACCTCACCATATTGGTGACCGTCGGCGGTTCACATTTTAAATGATCGCACAGCTGCATCTGGGTGATTCCATCGCCTGACCACAATCGGGAGAGCAAATTATCCTGGCCTACGTACAGATTGAGTTCCCTCAGGCTTTCACTGTAATCCCGACGCATCTTGGATGAAATTTTATCTAACGACTGGCGAATGTCACAATCAACTTTATTGTCCATAGATAGACCTCCGCTGATCGAATTATATTTAGCACACTAAACATATCGCACAGGTATCCAACTGTCAACAATTTATCTATCACCTAAATAATTTCGAACGTAAAAACACACGTTTACGGACGCTTTAAAATTTCCTGTTCTAAAAGCATAGGAAAAAGCACAGTTTCGAAAGAAACTGTGCTTTTGAATTGCCGATTCGGTCTGTTTATAGTTGAATCGACAGAGATATAAAAAAGGCATACATTTAGTTATTCAAGCGCTCATAACCGTCGGAAATAAGTTCCAGGGCTCCGGTTTTGGGATCAATCAGCATACCGTGCACGGGTACGCCTGGCGGCATCAGAGGATGGTTGGCAATCATATTCACACTGTGCATAACGCCTTCGGTCTCGTTCTCCACACCTTTGAACCACTGACCAAGCTGTACGCCAGCATGATCAAGTGTCGAGAGAACTTCTTCCGAAATGCCGCGGTCGCGCATTTTACCCATAATCCGATCGGCGTTAAGCGAAGCCATGCCGCATTCATGATGGCCGACGACAATCACTTCTTCCGCCTGCAGCTCATACAGCGCAACCAGAACGCTGCGCATAATACTGCCGAAAGGCGAAGAGATAACAGCTCCCGCCGTTTTCAAAATTTTGGCGTCGCCATTGCGTAGGTTCATTGCACGAGGCAGCAGCTCTGTAAGGCGAGTATCCATGCATGTGAGTACAACGACCTTTTTGTCTGGAAACTTGCCGCTGATAAACGACTGGTATTCCTCATTTTCGACGAATGCTTTATTGTGGTTTAAAATATCCGTAATCTGACTCAAAGTCCGCTCCTCCTTTTTCGCCCTCTGGGCGTTATCAGGAATTTTACCTAAAGCCCAGGGGAAAATTCAAGAGCAAATTTTTCGGAAGTTCAAAGAAAACGATTCAGATTCCTATTTTTGCTTCTGATCGGCGGTCTTCAATACGGATGCTGGAACCGTAAGACTGACCGTCGCTGGCAAGGCGGACCGACGATTTGTCAAAGCCGCTGATCGTAAGGGACAGATTTTGATCGAAGTAAATGGCATCGTTCCGATCTACAATCAAGGGAAGTCCGCTTTCGGAAGAAATGTTCAAGTCTGCTGCTCCCGGTTGATCGACAAGCCAGAGCGCAATGGCGCCGCTCAGTGAACAGCCGCAGCCTTCATTGTCGTAAGCAAGGCGAATATAACCCGGACGACCGTCGAATTTCTGTTCAAGCAGGTTTTTTGCATCGGCAGATACTCTCAAGGTCAATGACATGGGACAAGACTCCTTTTAAAAAATTATATTTCGCAAAACCTTTTTCTAATATTGATTATAGGCTCTCCAAAAAGTATGATCAAGAGGTGAATGATGAATTAGGCTATTCTTTTTCCCAAATTTAAGAAATTATTAAACAAACGGGGTGAAGTTTTCGGATGGAACAGCAGCTGCAGGAAAAATGGAATGAATTTCGTGAATTGGTGGCAAAGATCGGAAGTTACAATGAAGCCGTCGGCTTAATGTATTGGGATCTTCGCACCGGCGCCCCTCGTAAGGGAGCAGAAACGCGGGCGGAAACAATCGGACTGCTGTCGACGGAAGCGTTCAAGCTGCAAACGTCGAATGAAATGGGTACATATCTCGATCTGCTGACGCAGGAAGAGAGTCTGTCACAGCTTGATGACGTTGATCGTCGGCTTGTGGAAACGGTTAAAAAAGAATACGATCAGAGCCGCAAAATTCCAGAAAGCGAATTCAAAGCGTATACGATTCTGACTTCCAAGTCGGAAACAAAATGGGAAGACGCCAAGGAAAGTGGGGATTTCGATTCGTTTGAGCCTTATTTGACCGAAATCGTCGGTACGCTGCGCAAGTTTATCGGATACTGGGGAACAAAACATACGCCGTATGATACGCTGCTCGACATGTATGAACCGGATATGACGGTAGAGCGTCTGGACGAAGTATTCGACCGACTCAAAAAGCGTCTTGTCCCACTGGCGGAAGCGATCGCGGCATCGGATATTAAGCCGGAGCTGCCGTTCCTAAACAAAACGTATCCGAAGGAAGGGCAGGAGGCGTTCAGCCATTTTATTTTGAAAGAGATGGGCTATGACTTCGACGCCGGCCGTCTGGACGAAGCGGTACATCCATTCGCGACAGGGCTTAATCCGGGCGATGTGCGCATCACGACCCATTACCATGAGAACGATCTGCTGAGCGCGGCATTCAGTTCGCTGCATGAAGGCGGTCATGCGCTGTATGAGCAGAATATTGACCCCAAGCTGACCGGCACGCCGCTCGCACAGGGAACGTCAATGGGCATCCATGAATCGCAGTCGCGCTTCTGGGAAAACATGATCGGGCGCAGCCTGCCTTTCTGGCAGAAGTACTTCGGTGAACTGCAGCGGCAGTTCCCGGATCAACTGATCGGCGTGACGCCGGAACAGTTCCATTTTGCGGCAAATCGGGTAGAAAACTCTCTGATTCGTATTGAGGCCGATGAGCTGACCTACAACTTGCATATCATCATTCGCTACGAGATTGAGAAAATGCTGTTTAATGAAGATCTCGACGTGAAGAAACTGCCGGAAGTCTGGAATGAAAAATATCAAGATTATCTGGGAATCACGCCTCCGAACAATGCTCAAGGTGTGCTGCAGGACGTGCACTGGTCGGGCGGTTCGTTCGGCTATTTCGCTTCGTACTCGCTGGGCAATATGTACGCGGCGCAGATGATGCATACGCTGCGCAAAGAAATGACGAATTTCGACGAGCTGATCGAACAGGGTAATCTGCTGCCGATCAAAGAATGGCTGACTGAGAAAGTTTACCGTTTCGGTAAGTCGAAAAATCCTTCCGAAATCATCTTGGATGTAACTGGAGAACCGTTGAATCCAGACTATCTGGCAGATTATCTGGAACAGAAGTACTCAAGCCTGTATAATCTCAAATTGTGAAGACCTGCTTTATTTGGAGTAGGTACAGATCCTGTCGGTTCCCAGTGAACCGGCAGGATTTTTGTCTCCGAGCAGGTTTGTAAAAGTTATGGGGAATTGAAAGTGCATTGAACGTTTCTGAAAAAGAGGGAAAGGATTCGGTGGCACGCATGTTTGGTTTTCGCGTCATCAAAACGGCGGCTGCGGCTTTTGCCGCAATTATGATCGCGCACCTTGTCGGCATACCGTCTGCAACATCGGCAGGGCTGCTGGCCATTCTGGGGCTGGATACGACCATTAAGAGGAGTGTCAAAACGGTCGTGGACCGCTTTTTTGCTTCGATTGTCGGCTTGGTCGTCGCCTGCGTATTGTTCGGGACGCTCGGCTTCCATTATTGGGTCATTCCACTGTACATTTTGATTGCTTTCCCCTTGATTGTCAGAGCAACATTTAAAGGCGGAATCGTAACCAATGCGGTTGTCGTTTTTCACGTCTTCAATGCAGGAGAAATTACCTGGCCGGTACTGTGGACGGAGCTGCAGCTGCTTGTAATCGGACTCGGCTCGGCAATGCTGGTCAACTTGATCTATATGCCGAATCCGGAGGAGAAGCTGTCGAATATCCGCAGTGAAGCGGATCGGTATTTTTCGCGCATTTTTGCCCAATTTGCTAAGACGCTGCGCAATCCGGATTATATGTGGGATGGCGGCGAGCTGATCGAAGCGGATCGGAAAGTGGAAGAAGGTTTGGAATTGGCAAGACGCTCCAGAGAAAATCAAGTGTTGAAATCCGACGAATTTTGGAGTGCTTACTTCTACATGCGCAAGCAGCAGCTGGAGTCAATCCAGTCGATGGCACTGCTCGTCTCACAGGTGTATCGGCAAATTCCTCAAGCCGAGCTTACCGCAGAACTGTTCGATCAGTTGGAGCAGGATGTGAAGCGGGAGCACTATATGGGCAAGGCGGAAGAAATGCTGCGCGAGTTGGAAGAACGGTTTAAGGAAATGAGTCTGCCTGAAACCCGGGAAGAATTCGAAGTCCGTTCGGCAATTCTGCAGCTGTGCCGAGAGTTGAGCCGCTATCTGGTGCTGTCGAAGAAGGACAAAGCGCCGCATGTAACATGAAACGAAAAAGCTTTGACAGGTGTATTTAATTTTATTTCAGCAGATGGAGAATCGAAAAAAGATCGGATTTTGATGAGAAAGCTGCCGCTTTTTGAAACGAGTGTCAACATAGGATGCTTTCCTGTAGGCTTTCAAAGAACTGTTACGAAAAACTGTTACAAAGAACTGTTACGAAGAACGGTTACGAAAAATTTTAGATCCTGCTGTAACTTTCTGTGTCACAGATTTGTCTGATGCGATGCCGGAAAAGAGGACGGTGAAGATACCGGCCTCTTTTTTGATGAGAACAGACGAAAGAAGTTACACATTTGCATATCTGCAATGAACGGCTTAAATTTAACTTTTGTATCATGGAAGCCGGCGAAGCCGATTTTTGCATATTTGTTCAGAGGGCTGACAAAAATAGTTCTGGAAATAAACCTGAACAAATGTTCGTATATAAACGCTTTTTACCGGAATTCTGTTATAATCGTAGGGAGAAAAGAAGGCAGGTAGATGGAGGGGAATCATGGCCAAGTTAACGCCGATGATGGAACAGTATCTCAAGATCAAGGAAGAAGCGAAGGATGCGATCCTCTTTTTCCGTCTGGGAGACTTTTATGAAATTTTTTTCGACGATGCCCTGACGGCTTCGCGAGAACTTGAAATTACATTGACCGGGCGCAATGCCGGCATGGAAGAACGGGCGCCCATGTGCGGCGTGCCGTATCATGCGGCGGAAGGTTATGTGCAGCGTCTGATCGAAAAAGGATATAAAGTTGCGATCTGCGAGCAGGTTGAGGATCCGGCAACAGCCAAAGGAGTCGTACGCCGCGAAATCATTCGTGTTGTAACGCCAGGTACGCTGATGGAAAGTCGGGCGCTCGGCGAAAAGTCGAACAACTATCTTGTCTGCGTGACAAGCTCGAACGGCATGACGGCGATTGCGGCCTGTGACTTGTCCACGGGCGATCTGCATGTCACTTCGGCACCGGACAACGCGGAGTGGATAAAAGGCGAAGTTGCCGTGTACCAGCCGTCGGAAGCGATCGGCGACAGCCGGCTGCTCGGTCTGTTGGAGTCGCAGGTGGCGCCAATGGAACGCCGGCTCGTCTGCACGCCATGGGAAAAATCCAAGGAAGACGGTGCACGTGAGCAGTTCGGTGAAGCGGTCTGGGCTCGTCTGGACGATGAACGCCGTCTGTGTGTAGCCCGTCTGTTCGCCTATTTGGCGGAGACGCAGAAGAGAGCGCTCGGCCAATTGACAAAAATTTCGGTGTACGAGCCGAATCATTATATGATTCTCGATTCGTTTACCCGGCGGAATCTGGAACTGACGGAGACCGTACGGGAGCGATCGAAAAAGGGCTCGCTGCTCTGGCTGCTCGATCGCACGAAGACGTCGATGGGCGCGCGTACGCTTCGCCGCTGGATCGACAAACCACTGCTTCAACGCGGTGCGATCGAGGAACGCTTGGAAGCGGTGGAACATCTGCACCGCAACTTGATTCTGCGCGGCGACGTGCAGGAAGCACTGAAAGAAATCTACGATCTTGAACGTCTTGTCGGACGCGTAGCGTTCGGCAGTGCCAATGGACGCGACATGGTAGCGCTGCGAGATTCACTCGTGCAAATTCCGGGACTGAAAGAGATCTGTCTGAATTCCGGTTCCCAGACGCTGGCTGCAACGGCAAACCGGATGGACGAATGCGCCGATCTTGCCGAAGCGATCGCTGCGGCAGTTACCGACGAACCGCCGGTATCGGTCCGCGACGGCGGTCTGATTCGCAAAGGATACCATGAACATCTCGACCAGCTGCGCGAAGCAAGCGTCAATGGTAAACGCTGGATTGCCGAGCTGGAGGCCGAGGAACGCCGGGTAACCGGTATCCGTTCATTGAAAGTCGGCTATAACAAGGTGTTCGGTTACTATATTGAAGTGACGAGAGCTAATCTGAATCAGCTGCCGGAAGGACGTTACGAACGCAAACAGACGCTTGCCAACGCCGAACGTTATATTACGCCGGAGCTGAAGGAAAAAGAATCGCTTATTCTTGAAGCCGAAGAGAAAATGGCTGATCTGGAGTACGGGCTATTTCTGGAACTGCGAGAAAAAGTCGCGGAGCGGATTCCGCGCCTTAAATCGCTGGCCGAGCGTGTAGCGGAGATCGATGTGTATCAAGCGTTTGCCGAAGCGAGTGCGGAAAAAGCGTTTGTGCGTCCACAGCTGCACGACGGCTATGATCTGACCGTCGACAATGGCCGTCATCCGGTCGTCGAAGCGGTCATGGAAGGCGGATCTTTCGTCGCCAATGCAACGGATTTGGCTCGCGAAGGCGCAAACATTATGCTGATTACCGGCCCGAACATGGCGGGGAAAAGTACTTATATGCGCCAAGTGGCCTTGATTTCGATCATGGCGCAGATCGGCTGCTTTGTGCCGGCGGATCGGGCGAGCGTTCCGATGCTGGACCGGATCTTTACCCGGATCGGAGCAGCGGATGACCTGGTCGGCGGCCAAAGTACGTTCATGGTCGAAATGGCCGATATTCAGGTCATGACCCAGCAGGCGACGAAAGACAGTCTAATTATTATCGACGAGCTGGGCCGGGGAACTTCGACGAGCGAAGGCATGGCGATTGCCCAGGCGGTGATCGAGCACGTCCACGAATCGATTGGCTGCAAAGCTCTCGTATCGACTCACTTCCACGAGCTTGCTCATCTTGAGGAAAGCCTGCCGCGTCTGCGAAACTACTGTATGGCGGTGCGCGAGAGCGGCGATAAAGTTACATTCCTGCGCAAATTGGTTGCCGGAGCGGCCAGCACCAGCTACGGAATTTACTGTGCCCGTTTGGCTGGTCTTCCTGGCAGCATTATCGACCGGGCTTACGGTCTGCTGCAGGGATTTGAACAGGCAGCAGCGGGAGTGGCCGTCGGCAGTGCAGGCGGAGCGGAAGCGGCGAAAAATTCTGCTGCGAACGCAGTCGAGCAGATCGATACCCGACTGCCTGGAAGGGAAGGCGCAGCAGAAGCGAAAGACAGAGCAGAAACGCAAGTCAATGTGAAGCGTCGGGAAAATGAAAGTCAAGATACAAGCAAAGATACAAGCGAGGTCGGACATGTTTATTCCGATCGATCGCTGGGAGCAGAGCGTCAACCGAGCGAAGTACGTGAGCGTGCGATATTCGAGACGGGGACGTCTTCAGGATCGATGTCGACGGATGGGGAAGCTGGCGTTCAGAAAGAAGATGGCGCCCAGACAAAAGGAGGCTTTCAGACAGAAGGCAGCGGTCCATTGACTTCTGCGGTACTGGAGGAAAGAGAAACTGGAGTATCAGCCGGAGGACAGTCTTCTTCCAGAGAAGTCGTACAGCTGTCGATCTTTGGAGACGAGGAGCAGTCGGGCCGAACTTCACAGCCTGCCCATACGCCATCCAAAGAAGATGTGAAAGTTAAAAAGATGCTGCAGCGCGTGCGAGAAGTCGATGTGATGAATATGACGCCGCTGCAGGCGATGCAGATTCTGAATGAGCTTAAGTTGGAAGCTCAGCGGCTGTAGACGGTGAGCAGAGCGATTTTTGGGTGAAGTATTGGATGAATGAAGTAAACAAGCTAATCAATGAGTTATGAAGAAATGAAGCAGGCGCTGGGCCTATATAATAAGTTTTCGTTCGTTTCTTACACTATGTTTTAAGAAAGGGGAACCGGTATGGCCAAAATTAAGGTACTGGACGAACACGTTGCCAACCAGATTGCGGCCGGCGAAGTTGTGGAGCGGCCCGCTTCGGTCGTCAAGGAGTTGGTTGAAAATGCTATCGACGCCGGGGCGGCAAAGGTCGACGTATGGATCGAAGAAGGCGGTTTGTCTTCGATTCGTGTAACGGACAACGGATCGGGCATCGATCCGGAAGACTGCGAGACGGCTTTTTACCGACATGCAACGAGCAAAATATCGGGAGGCCGGGATTTGTTCCAGATTACGAGCCTCGGCTTCCGCGGTGAGGCGCTGCCGAGTATCGCTTCGGTCTCCAAAGTCGAAGTGCTGACAGCCTGCGACGACGATGGAGCGGGCCGTAGGCTCGTCATTGAAGGCGGTACACTCAAGACAAACGAGGATGCTCCGGCTTCCCGGGGAACAGATTTCCGTGTTCGTGAGCTCTTTTACAATACACCGGCCCGGCTGAAATATATGAAAACGGTACAGACTGAGTTGGGCCATATTTCCGACTATATGTACCGAATGGCGCTATCTCATCCGGAGATCGCTTTTACACTGCGGCATAACGGCAATTCTCTGCTGCAAACGCTTGGCGGAGGGGATCTGCTTCAGGTTATTGCCGCCGTGTACGGGACAACGAGTGCCAAAGCGATGATTCCGCTGCAAAGTGAAGGCTTGGACTTTGCAGTCGGAGGATTCGTCAGTCTTCCGGACTTTACCCGCTCCAATCGAAGTGCGATTACGACGGTAGTTAATGGCCGCTTTATACGCAGTCATGTGCTGAATCAAGCCATTATGCGTGCTTATCACACACTGCTGCCTGTCGGCCGTTATCCGTTGGTTGTGCTGAGTCTGGCTATGCATCCGTCGCTTGTCGACGTAAACGTGCACCCGGCAAAACTGGAAGTTCGCTTCAGCAAAGAAGCTGAACTGACGGCATTTGTGGAAGAAATGATTCGGGCTGCATTGTCCCGCGAAGTGCTAATTCCCAAAGCCGTCAATCAGCGTGTTGGTAAGAGCAATACCATGGTTCAGGAACAATTCCACTTTCCGAAACGGGAAGCGCTGATTGAAGAGCTTGCGGCAGCTCAGCCGCAGGATAAAGAGGCGCCGTCCGGCGGAAATGAGACGCTGGGCGGTGTAAGCTCCGGCAATGCAGGTGCAGAAGGACCAAACGCTGGAAGTGCAGGTACCGGTGAGGCCGGTTCGCAAGTGCCGAGCAGTGGAACTGCAGGCACCGGTAATCGTGGTGCCGAATTACTGCCCGGCGCCGGGCAGCCGGGCTCTGAAGCTGCCGCGCCTTGGGCAGGGCGCGCCGGAGAGTACGGCCGCCCTGCCGAGGCGGCCGGCCAAGAGCAGAGCCGCGCCTTGCCTGGCGCGGCAGGGGCTTCGGGCGCGCAGAACGCAGCACGCCCTGAGGCTGCCGCCGCCGATGGAGCGGCGGCGAATCCGCCAGCGGCCGCTTCGCAGGCCGCCGAACGGCGCGGCTCCGCCGCAGGCGGTGCGGAAGTGCCGGACGCCTTGAAGGCGTCCGCGTCCTACCCGGCCGCCGGCGGCGTGCGCGATCCGCTCCCGCAGCAAGTGCGGGAGCCGGGCCACGGCATGGGCTACACCGGAGGACGCAAAGCGTCCGGCGGTGCCGGCCGGGCGTCCTCGTCCGGTAATCCCGGCGCTCGGCAGCCGGCTCAGTCGGGACAGAACGCTGCATTGGCACGCGCGGCTGAGCTTTACAGCCGGGGTGAAGTGCCCAAACGCCCTGCTTTTCCAGAAATGACGCTGATCGGCCAGCATCACGGGACCTATCTGATCGCTCAGAACGATCAAGGATTGTATCTGATTGATCAGCATGCTGCGCATGAGCGAATCAATTACGAATATTATTACGAGAAATTCGGTCAGCCGGAATCGGCTTCACAAGAGCTGCTGCTGCCGATCACACTTGAGTTTACGTCGGCGGAGAGCGCCAAAATCCGCGATCGAATCGGCTGGTTCGAGCAGGCGGGCGTATATATGGAGCCTTTTGGAGGCCAAACGTTCCGCGTCACTGCCTACCCGCATTGGTTCCCGCCCGGCGAAGAGCAGTCCATTATCGAAGAGATGGCCGAGTGGGTGCTGAGCGAGCGTGCGATCGATCTGGCCAAACTGCGTGAGAAAGCGTCCACGCTCTGCTCCTGCAAAGCTTCGATCAAGGCCAATCAACGTCTTAGCGACGTCCAGGCCCAGACGTTGATCGAACGGTTGGGGGAGTGCAAACAGCCTTATACTTGCCCTCATGGCAGACCAATTGTCGTATCTTTTTCTTCTTATGATTTGGAGAAATTGTTTAAAAGAGTGATGTAAAAACCTTCCCCCAATCCTTAAGCGACTTTAATTAAATTTTCGAAACAAGACGCTTTAACTTGTTTCGAAAATGACCTGAGAGCGATCTAATCAACTGGGGGAAGGTTCTGCTTCATCGAATAAGCGCCCCAATCCTTAAGCGACTTTAATCTTCCTTGAACGGCCGCTTGCGGAAAGCCGTTCGCGCACCTGAGAGCGATCTAATCAATTGGGGGAAGGTTCTGCTTCATTGAACAAGCGCCCCAATCCTTAAGCGACTTTAATCTTCCTTGAACGGCCGCTTGCGGAAAGCCGTTCGCGCACCTGAGAGCGATCTAATCAATTGGGGGAAGGTTCTGCTTCATTGAACAAGCGTCCCAATCCTTAAGCGACTTTAATCTTCCTTGAACGGCCGCTTGCGGAAAGCCGTTCGCGCACCTAAGAGCGATCTAATCAATTGGGGGAAGGTTCTGCTTCATCGAATAAGTGCCCCAATCCTTAAGCGACTTCAACCGGGACAGTTTCGCATCATCGCTACGACAGCTTAACCTGCTTAATACTAACTCTAGCTGCGGCATCCGCCGCAGCTACGTTGCTGAAATGACAAAGCAGACGCCGCAGATGGATTTCCGGCGACGCTTGCTTTGTCATTTGGGCAGCGTAGATCTGTCTGAATAATTTTCAAATGCAAATAACACCGCGCCGCAGACTGTATACGAATGCGGCATAAGCATGACCAAAGGAGAACGACCTATGATGATTGTAACTACCGGCGATTCGCCGGCCGAAGCTGAACTGCAGCGGGCGCGAAAGATCGCTGAGCAGGCAGGAATTCGGATTGTAACGCGCGGACGGACATCGATTCCCAAATTATTTTCGAAATACGGCGCTGATGCTGTTTTGATTGTCACACAAGGCAAGGTCAGGCTGTTCCGGGAAGATCAGCCTGTGCTGGAATACCATCCGAGCATGGGTTATGTTCGGGCCAAGCGCCTGCTTAAGGGCGAGCCCGATCCAATGATCGACGCTTCTCGGGCAGAACAAGGGGATTCCGTACTTGACTGTACGGCAGGACTGGGTACCGACTCGCTCGTTTTTGCAGTCCGTGTCGGTCCTTCCGGTCTTGTGCGTGCATTGGAGGCTTCGCCTCAGCTTTCGGTTCTGCTGCGGGAAGGGCTGTCCAGTTACGAAGTTGAGAAATCTTCTGTTACCGAGGCTATGCGGCGTATCGAGGTTGTGAATACGGATCATTTGGAGTACTTGAAGTCGCTGCCGGACAATAGCTTCGATATCGTCTATTTCGACCCAATGTTCCGTAAGCCGGCTTACGATTCGTCGGCGATCTCGCCGCTGCGTACTTTTGCCGACGCTCGGGCTCTAAGCGAGGAATCGATTCGAGAAGCGGTACGTGTCGCTCGCAAGACAGTTGTATTGAAAGAGAAAAAAAGCAGCGGGGAAATGGAACGCCTAGGCTTTGTGCCGGACGGCCGAAACCACGCCAAAATTACGTACGGAGTGATTCGAATTGACTGACAATCCCAAAAAAATAATCGGACCAGAAGGTGAGTGCGCCGAGTTGGCAGCAGTCTCCGGAGTCGATGCAGCAGTTGACGGGCATAAAGAGTCTGAGGAAACCGCATCCAGTGGTGTTTCTTCCTCTTCTTTGTCTTCCAAGCCCAAACTTCTCGTTCTGATCGGTCCAACTGCGGTAGGCAAGACCAGGCTCAGCATTGAAATAGCCAAAGCTTTCTCCTGCGAGATCATCTCGGGCGACTCCATGCAGGTATATCGGGGCATGGATGTCGGCACGGCCAAAATTTCGGAAGCGGAGATGGAAGGTGTGCCGCATCATCTGATCGATATTCATGATCCTGACGACCCTTTTTCCGTTTCGGAGTTCCAGGAACGTTGTGATGCCCTGATTCCGGAGATTACGGCTCGCGGCAATGTGCCGTTTATTGTGGGAGGAACAGGACTGTATATCGAATCGTTCTGCTATCGCTATGAGTTTGCGGAAAGCGGAGCGGACGAGGAGTTTCGACGTGAACAAGCTCAATTTGCGGAAACTTATGGCACGGAAGCGCTGCACGACAGGCTGCGGGAGATTGATCCGGAGTCGGCTGCACGTCTCCATCCTAACGATACCCGCCGCGTCATAAGAGCTTTGGAAATTTATAAGCTGACGGGAGAAACGCTGTCGGAGCGACTTGCGGGACAAAAAAAGACCACACCTTACGACCTATGTCTGATCGGTTTGACAATGGACCGTCAAATGCTATATAACCGTATTGAAGAGCGAATCGACCAAATGATGGAACAAGGATTGATTGAAGAAGTAAGGGCTTTGCAGGACCGCGGATACACGCCGGATATGGTTTCCATGCAGGGTCTCGGCTACAAAGAAATCTGGCCGTATCTGAACGGATCGACGACGCTCGAAGAAGCGGTGTACCGATTGAAGCGGGACACTCGGCATTTCGCCAAGCGGCAGCTTTCCTGGTTCCGTCACATGCACGACATCCAATGGGTGGACGTTTCCGAACCGGAAAACTTTTCTGCAATTTACGAGAAGGTTCATGGTATAATTACGGGAAGGTTTAGCTCCGATTTTGAACAAAAACGACAGTAAAATGACAATTGGGGGTACCGGTTATGAACAAATCCATTAATATTCAAGACACGTTCCTGAACCAACTGCGCAAAGAGAATATCCCTGCAACGGTTTATCTGACCAACGGTTTTCAAATTCGGGGCACGATTAAGGCGTTTGACAACTTCACAATTGTGATCGACAGCGATGGACGTCAGCAAATGGTGTACAAACACGCCATTTCTACCTTTATGCCGCAGCGTAACGTATCCCTGACTCAGCAGGAAAGCACATTAGGAGAGCAGTAATAGGTAGGCGCTGCATACGGTGTCGCATGCTTTACTCTTTTTGATTTTTTATGTCTCCAACGTTAACAAAGGGATGACAAACCTGTAATAGCCTTTTTTGAAACTTTTCGTGTAAAGTAACGTCTAAATCAATAGTTTACGATGAGAGCAACCTTTACGGGTTGTTCTTTTCGTTAGTTGAAACAGCCAGATATAGAGCTTACGGCTGCAAAGAAAGCAAAAGGGGTGTCATCAAATACTATGCCTAATCCACAACTGAGCCGCTCCAATCGGACAAGCGGAGCAAGCGGCGGAGGTAACGGCGGCGGTAAAAAGCCTCCGGCAAAGAAGAAAGCTTCTTCCAAAAAGAAGAAAATCACAGGTAAACGCGTTTTTTGGACGTTATTTTTTACAGCTGCATTTGCAGTATTGTGTGCACTTGGCGGCTACTTGATCGTCACGGTAAACGGTGAAAGAATTCTTGCAGAAAATAAAGATAAGATCGATATCAAAGCGCCGACAGTCATCTATGACCGTACAGGTGTACAGATTGGCGAAATCAAGATCCAGCGTGGTGAATCTGTAGAAGCACAGGATATTCCGGAACTTGTTAAAGATGCTTTTGTAGCAACTGAAGATAAACGCTTCTTTGAACATTCCGGCGTCGATTTAAGATCGATTGGTCGGGCAGCAGTACGGGATATTATTGCACGTTCCGCCGTCGAAGGCGGAAGTACGATTACCCAGCAGCTCGCAAAAAACATTTTCCTGTCTGCAGACAAAACGTTTTTCCGCAAAGCGACGGAAGTGTCAATTGCACTCGCATTGGAACGGCAGTATTCCAAAGATGAAATTCTCGCCATGTATCTTAATCGGATTTCGTTCGGCGGTCAGTATTACGGGATCAAGGCTGCTTCCGAGCGTTACTTTGGTAAAAGTGATCTGAATAAGCTGGAGCTGTGGGAAATCGCGACGCTTGCGGCGATGCCGAAGGCGCCAACACGATATAATCCGATCGCAAATCCGGATAAGTCGAAGGAACGCCGTGCTGTTGTACTCCAGCTGATGTATGAGCAGGGATATATTACGGAGGCAGAGCGTGACAAAGCGAAGGAAGTGGATTACAGCTATACACCGCCGGAAACGAAGGAAACTCATTATCGGGCGTTCATCGATTACGTGCTGCAGGAAGCCGAAGATGCGACTGCGTTAACTGAAGATGACCTTAACCGCGGTGGTTACAAAATTTATACGTCGATGGACGCCAAAGCCCAGCAGACGCTGGAAGAAGCGTTCAAGGACGATTCGCTGTTCGAACAAAGTCCCGATGACCAGCCAGTACAGGCTTCGATGACCATTACAAATAACCAGAATGGTAGTATTGTAGCTATGCTGGGAGCTCGGAATTATCATAAAGGCGACTTTAACCGGGCGGTTAACAGCCGCAGGCAGCCGGGTTCGGCTTTCAAGCCGATCGCCTCTTATGCGCCGGCGCTTGAAACGGGTCAATTTACTACAAACTCTCAACTCAGCAACGAGCAGCAGAGCTTTGGGAACTACAGCCCGAAGAACTTGCACGGCTACAGCCAAAGCGTTTCGATGAAAGACGCTTTGTCGGAGTCGATGAATATCCCGGCCGTATGGCTGCTTAATCAGATTGGGATTGAAACCGGATATCAGTTTGCCAAATCTCTCGGCATTCCATTAACCGAAGAAGATCGCAATCTGGCTCTTGCGCTTGGAGGTCTTCAGAAGGGAACCAATACACTGGAGATGGCTCAAGCTTACAATTCCTTCGCTAATGGAGGGGAATTTATCAGCGCATATGCAATCAAGTCGATCAAGGATTCCAATGAAGTTGAGATTTACAGTCGAATCGACAATAGGAAGCAGGTTATGAGCCCTCAGACAGCTTACGATATGACAACCATGATGAAGAGTGTTGTCAGCGATGGTACAGGTCGCAAAGCCGATATCGGACGTCCGCTGGCCGGCAAGACCGGTACAACGCAGAGCGGAATTGAAGGCAATAGCTCAAACCGGGACGTCTGGTTTGTAGGCTATACTCCCGAATGGACGGGAGCTGTATGGATGGGCTATGACAAGCCTGATAGCACACACATGCTTAAGAACAGCAGCGGCTTGGCTGCCACCATGTTTGCACGCGTAATGAAAGAAGCGCTCGAAGGCGTTCCAGTTACCGACTTTAAAGCACCGGATGCTCCGGCTTCAGAGCCGGTAGAGGCTCCGGAACCTGTAGAACCGGTACAAACGGAACCGGTGGGAGCACCGACAGGGCTGGTCGCTTCCTACGATGTGGCCGGCGAGAGAGTCGCATTGTCCTGGCAGCCGGTAGATGGGCCGAATGTTCGTTACCGCCTTTACCGTCAGGAATCGTCCGAAGCTCAACCTTCTCTATTGACGGAAGGTTTGTCATCAGCATCGGTTACGGATCCAAGCGCCCTGTCGGGACTGACGTACAGTTATGCGGTAACGGCTTATCGGGCTGGTGAAGAGCCGATCGTCGAGTCTGCTGCTTCAAACACGGTCAGCCTGACTGTACCTGCAGATGATAATCTGGAAGAGGATTTGCCGGAAGAAACCGTTCCTTCGGAAGAAGAACCTGAAGAACCTGCTGAAGTCCCGGATGAAGAACCGGTAACACCGCCGGTAGATAACAGCGGGCAAAACGGAGACGCAAACGGGAGTCAAGGCAATGGCAATAACGGAAATGGTAATAACGGAAATGGTAACAACGGCAATGGCAATAATGGCAACGGCAACGGCAACGGCAACGGCAATGGTAATAACGGTAATGGCAATGGCAATAGCGGCGGCGATTCGACCGGCGGAGAGAATCCGGATTCGGGTACTGAAGCTCCCGCAGAAGGAGAAACTTCTGTACCCGGCACTGTTGTTCCAGACGCACCGGCGGATCAGACGCAGCCAGAGCCTGTGCCGGATTCGTCATCGGATCCAAGCGTTCAGACGACCGATCCAACTGCCGAGGACGGTGCCGCGGTAAATCCGGACGGAACGTCTACCCAGCCGTAATTTTCAACGAAATTACAGTATAAAGCAGTATACAGTGTTGGTCTGCATATGCAGTTAAAGAACTACTGTCGATAAAATCAATCAAGCTTCGGAAGCCGGAAACGGCTTTCCGAAGCTTTTTTGCCATATTTTCGCTCAAAACGGGTAATGTAAGGCATGAGCAAGCCAGTTCTTTTGTGAAGTGGCCCGAGAATGTGATAAGCTTGATTCAAATGGAGAATGGAAAGGGTCGGTTCCCTATGAAACGTAAATTTGCTGACAGAGCCAACTGGCGGCGCGTAACCGACCGGAGATTTTTGTGCCGGTATATCGACAGCCGCCGTTTTACAGGCTACGTAACCTTGTACAACATGCTCAAGCTGAAGGAACCGCTGATGAAAACGTATGGAGGACTCACGTTTTGTGTGGCCGACAAAGGTTATTCTTGGCTGCAGTATTTTCCCAAGGATGCCCATTTCATCGTCACGACTATGTTTAATGAAAAAAGGGAAGTCGTGGAGTGGTATATCGATATCTGCAAATCGCAGGGCGTAACGGATCAAGGGGTACCCTGGTTTGACGATCTGTATCTGGATATCGTCGTATTGGGCGATGGAACGGTCTTCTTGCTTGATGAAGACGAGTTGGATGACGCATTGCGGCGCGGAGTCATTACGGAAGCGGACTATGCGTTGGCTACGAGAACGGCGCACGGTTTGCTGCGAATGATCGATGCCCATGCTTTTCCGTATTTCCGGCTTTCAATCGAGCATCGCAGAAGACTGTTCCCGGCCTCGGCGCTCAAGGTCTGAGTACGCAGGCGGATGTAAAGGAACGATGGAAGTGAAAGGGGAAGTTGGAAAGTGCTCCATAAAAAGCGGGCGGACGCGTTTCTTGGCGCCGGACCGGTACGTATGCCGATCCGGCGCAGTAAAAGCGATCGTTGGAAAAAGCGTCTTTTTGTCACATTGTTGCTTGGGCTGATTCTCTTTGCAGCATGGGTGCTCTATATCCAAATTCGTATCGGACAAGGAACGTCGCTGGCGCAGGAGCACAAGACGGATGTGGCAATCGTACTGGGCGCCCGGCTCTGGAACAATAAGCCAAGCCCTGCTCTAAAAGAGCGTTTGGATGCCGTTTATGCGGGCTATAGGAGTGGTGAATATCCGATGCTTGTTGTCAGCGGCGGACTCGATAGTCCAGAAATGAAACTCACCGAAGCGGAAGGCATGGCTGAATATTTGCAAAAACTCGGCATTCCGAAAGAACACATTTTGCTGGAAAACGAAGCAACAAGCACATATGAAAACCTGCTGTTTAGCCGGAGGATCATGGAAGAATACGGGATGCAGACGGCGACAATCGTTACCCATCAATTTCATGGTGCAAGAGCACGGGACATTGCGGAATTTTTGCATTATGAAGATCCACAGTTTATCGTTACCCCTACGAGAGAGCTCAACCTTTGGCAGACACGCGGGCGAGAAACGCTTGCTTTTACCAAATGGCTGTTCACCAAGATGACATTGCCAGACGGCAAATAATCGGGGATAATGGGAAGCCGGGTTTTTCAAAATGCTGCCGAAGCTTCGGTTTATAAGCATGAAAAATCCCATACGAACAGAAGGAGAACAACAGTATGCGAAATACAACTCACGATACATCGGCGGAAGAGCGCCCAAGAGCGGTTCTGGTCAGCCTGGTAACCGACGACGTCAAGCGCTCGGGAATCGATCCCGTCTACTCGCTTGAAGAACTGGTAGCTCTTGCCGAAACGGCCGGAGTCGAAGTTCTGACGAACATGGTACAAAATCGGGAAAAGAAAGATACCAAGTGGTTTATCGGTAAGGGGAAAGTGCAGGAACTGAAATTGATCGCGGACGAATTAGGTGCAAACACGGCGATTTTCGATCAGGAACTTTCAGGAGCGCAGGTGCGCAATCTTGAAGAAGAGCTGGATTTGAAAATCATCGATCGTACGCAGTTAATTCTGGACATATTCGCCCAGCGTGCCAAAACGCGCGAAGGGATCATTCAGGTTGAACTTGCACAGCTCAGCTATCTGCTTCCGCGCTTGTCGGGTCAGGGACGCAATCTCTCGAGACTTGGCGGCGGGATCGGCTCACGCGGACCGGGTGAAAGTAAGCTGGAGACGGACCGCAGACATATTCGTGGACGGATTGACGAGCTCAAACGCCAGATCGGCGAAGTCGAGAAGCATCGTACTATGCAGCGTCAGCGCCGCAAAAAAAGCGGAGCCGTGCAGGTTGCTTTAGTAGGCTATACCAACGCGGGCAAATCTACAATCCTGCGTCAGCTGACCAATGCCGACGTCTATGTGCAGAATCAGCTGTTTGCAACACTGGACCCGACCTCGAGAACGTTGGAACTGCCGGGCGGTCGTGAAATCGTACTGACCGATACGGTAGGGTTTATCCAAAATCTGCCGCACAACCTGATAGCTGCATTCCGTGCGACGCTTGAGGAAGTAAATGAGGCGGATTTGGTTCTGCATGTTGTAGACGCTTCCTCCGATATGCTGGAAGACCAGATGAAGGTCGTAGAGAGCATTATGGAGGAGCTGGGCGCAGGCGGAAAGCCGCAGATTCGGATTTATAACAAAAAGGATCTCTGCACACCGGAACAGCTGGAACTGCTGCCTGAGGATGAGCATAATTTGCGTCTGAATGCTTATGACGAGAAAGATCAGGAGAAGCTCTTGAATCGTCTGCAGGAAGAGCTGACGGGCGGTACGGTTACGTATCGAATTCCGGCAGCCCGTGGTGATCTGACTTCTCAGCTCTACAAGATTGGCGAAGTTGTTACGCAGGAATTTGATGAAGAAGATGTATTATACGAAGTACGACTGCACAAGGGCGAAGCTGAAAAGTACGGCCATCTGCTGGAAGAATACAAAGTTCGATAATAGATAAAAACTGCCGCTCCCTGTCTTGGCGAAAAAGGGAGTGGTTTAAACTGTAATAAGAATCTTCTGAACACCGAAGCGGCAACCTTACGCAAGTGTGACGCGTTAATCATGCAAAGTGTCAGCTCTTTGTCTGACATCAGAAGTGATGAGCGTGTCTGGATGGAGAGGTTTGCAAAGCGTTGGCAGATTGAATCGTAAATGAGAAGGACGGAATGGTAAGCGATGAAAACTTTTGATACTCAAATCGAGCAGTGGAAAAAAGAAGCGGAAGAGCTGGTCAAATCCCGCTTTGATGTAGTAGATACAATTGTCGAGCATAACCAATGGAAAGTAATCGAGGCTTTCCGCGCGTGTAAAGTCAGCGATTATCATTTTAATCCTTCTACGGGTTATGCTTACAATGATCGCGGTAGAGAAGTGCTGGACGAACTGTATGCCAAAGTTTTTGGCGCGGAAGCGGCGCTGGTACGTCCACATTTTGCTTCGGGTACGCATACGATTTCGACCGCGCTGTTTGGTGTGCTGCGTCCTGGCGACGAGCTGCTCTATATTACCGGGACACCTTACGATACGCTGCATAAAGTCATTGGCAAAAAAGGCGACGGCACAGGATCTCTCGCCGATTTCGGTATCGGATATCGGGAAGCCGATTTACTTGAAGATGGCGGAATCGACTGGAATGAAGTAGCTCGTCAGATCACACCCAACACCCGGGTTATCGGCATTCAGCGATCTCGCGGATACGCTTGGCGTCTGCCATTTACGGTAGACGAAATTGGAACAATGACGCGAAAGGTCAAGGAAATGTGTCCGCAGGCTGTCGTATTTGTAGACAACTGCTATGGCGAATTTACGGAAAAGATCGAACCGACGGAAGTCGGGGTGGATCTGATGGCCGGCTCGCTGATCAAGAACCCGGGTGGTGGTCTGGCAGAAACCGGGGGTTACATTTGCGGGCGCAAAGATCTGGTCGATCTGGCCGCGTATCGCCTGACAGCACCCGGGATTGGAGCGGAAGTCGGCGCAATGCTCGGCACAACAAGAGGGATCTATCAAGGACTTTATATGGCACCAACCATTGTCGGACAGGCTGTGAAAGGAAGTATTTTTGCCGCTGCAATGTTTGAAATCGCCGGCTTCAGCAGCAGTCCCGCTTGGGATGCGACAAGAACGGATTTGATTCAGGCTGTCGTATTTGAGCGCGAAGAACAGCTGATTGCTTTTGTGCAGGGCGTTCAGCTGGCAGCGGCAGTAGATAGCCATGTCGTTCCGGAACCTTGGGATATGCCAGGTTACGAACATCCTGTCATCATGGCGGCAGGAACGTTTATCCAGGGCGGAAGTTTGGAATTGTCAGCGGATGCTCCGATTCGGAAACCTTATATCGGCTATATGCAGGGTGGATTAACCTACTCTCATGTGAAATATGGGGTACTGAATGCCCTTCAGACACTTTTTGACCGCAATTTACTGTAAGTTAACCTAACACATCATTGACGCTTCCTATCAGGATATGTACAATAAGAGAGAGAATAAGGTTGGCTTCGAAACGACAACGCTGGATGACAGGGTGCTCTGCGCCCGGAGTATTCGTGATTGCAGTTTGTTTCGACAGTGAACCGAGAAAAGTACATTGGAAGGTTGATGAATACATGGGCGACGATATTCGCAGAAATATGGCCTTGTTCCCAATAGGCATTGTAATGAAATTAACTGATTTGTCCGCGCGGCAGATCCGCTATTATGAGCAGCACAGCTTGATCGTTCCGGCGCGTACGTCGGGCAATCAACGATTGTTCTCGTTCAACGACGTAGAGCGTCTTCTTGAGATCAAGGCACTGATTGAGAAAGGCGTTAACATCGCGGGCATCAAGCAGGTCATGAATCCTGTAACCAAGGAGTCCGAAGAAGCTACAGTTCTGAACGCTGCGACCGAAGAGAAACGCAAGGAACTTTCCGATTCGCAGCTTCACCGTATGCTTAAGCAGCAGCTGGTTTCCGGTAAGAAGCCGGGTCAAGTCTCGCTAATTCAAGGAGAGCTGTCCCGATTCTTTAATAGAAAATAAGCTTTCGCTTCATGTTTCGTATTGCAGTATACTCTTGGGCATACTGCGATACGGGTACTTAATTTGGTTAAAGAGAATAGAGCTGCAAAAGAAAAGAGACGAAGAGGAGAGGGTATCTTGAGTTACAGCAAAGAGGACATTCTACGTATTGCCAAGGAAGAAAACGTTCGTTTCATTCGTCTTCAGTTCACGGATTTGCTCGGAGCAATCAAAAACGTTGAGATTCCGGTCAGCCAGCTGACGAAGGCACTCGATAACAAAATGATGTTCGACGGCTCTTCCATCGAAGGTTATGTACGGATCGAAGAATCCGACATGTACCTGTACCCGGATCTCGATACCTGGGTGATCTTCCCCTGGGTAACAGAGAACCGTGTCGCACGTCTGATCTGCGATATCTATATGCCGGATGGCACTCCGTTCCCTGGTGATCCACGTGCCGTTCTGCGCCGTGCACTGGAAGAAGCCGAAGAAATGGGCTTCAGTGCAATGAACGTAGGACCGGAACCGGAGTTCTTCCTTTTCCGTACAGACGAAAAGGGGAACCCTACAGACGAGCTGAACGACCAAGGTGGATACTTTGACCTGGCACCGACAGATCTGGGTGAGAACTGCCGCCGCGAGATTGTAATCACGCTTGAAGAAATGGGCTTTGAGGTTGAAGCTTCCCACCACGAAGTGGCACCGGGTCAACATGAGATCGACTTCAAGTATGAGGACGCAATGAAAGCTGCCGACCAGATCCAGACGTTCAAACTGGTTGTAAAAACGATTGCCCGTCAGCATGGTCTGCATGCGACATTCATGCCAAAACCGCTGTTCGGTATGAACGGTTCGGGCATGCACTGTCACCAGTCGCTGTTCCGCGGTGGAGAGAATGCCTTCTACGATGAGAGCGATACGCTTGGTCTGAGTGACACAGCTCGTTACTACATGGCTGGTATTCTTAAGCACGCACGTGCATTCGCAGCGATTACTAACCCAACTGTTAACTCGTACAAGCGTCTTGTTCCAGGTTATGAAGCACCTTGTTACGTCGCTTGGTCTGCCAGCAACCGCAGCCCAATGATCCGTATCCCGGCATCGCGCGGTCTGAGCACTCGGATCGAAGTTCGTAATCCGGACCCGGCAGCCAATCCTTACCTGGCGCTGGCCGTCATGCTCAAATCCGGTCTGGACGGTATTCGCAGACAGCTGCAGCTGCCGGCTCCGATCGACCGTAACATCTATGTGATGTCCGAAGAAGAGCGGATTGAAGAAGGCATCCCAAGCCTTCCAGCCGATCTGAAGGAAGCCTTGAACGAATTGCTCCGCGACGAAGTCGTGGTACAAGCGATGGGCGAGCATGCTTTGACTCACTTCTATGAACTGAAAGAAATTGAATGGGATATGTACCGCACTCAAGTTCACCCTTGGGAACGCGATCAGTATATGACGCTTTACTAGGACTTCAAGCCCTTGGCGCTCTAAGCGCTGAGGGTTTTTGTTTTTGTGGGTATCACTCTATAAACATCCTCGACATAGGGATGAGAGGTCGCATGACCATCCTTACTGGTATCAATTGAGATCAGGTGGTCATCGTGAATCTCGTATTTCATTGAGCGGACATCAAGCGTCATGAAGCACCTTCACTATTATGAATGTCCTGCATTCTGAGTATATCAAACAATCGGATCCAATAGTCCGATGACATATACCAAGCGAGGAATTATCTTCCTTTTGTCAAATAAATCAAGGCAGTAGAAAGTGAACAAACAAAATTAGACAAACAAAAGCCCGCTCAGGTCTTAAACCTGCTGCGGGCTTTGTCTTTTGGATTTTAAGCATGAATGAATTCGTTTAACAGACCAGACCGGAAGAGTAAAAATCTGATCTTCACTTTTTACACCAAAAAGTAATTTATTATGAGTATGTGGTAAGCACGTACCTTCATAGTACTCTCCACTTACTGTATGAACGGTAACAGGCCGATTACATCGAAGAGCTTCTTCTAAGGTGATAATCATGGATATCAGCCTCTCAATATTATTTTATTTAAAAATACTTACCACGACATGATAACGAATAAACGTTTTTTCCTTAATTTGTAATAAAATATTTTGAGACTCCAGCCTATATATTTTTTTGGTATGGTACTGGAATAGGCTATGAATTGGTTTACACCTAATCCAACAACAGTTAGAATAACAACAGTTGAAAGTTTCCGACTTCTGGCACGCTGCTGTGAAGTCGATTTTGTATGTGAGGGGAATCGCGGATGAACACCTATAAGGAATTGATCAGCAATGAGGAGTTTTTCGCCGCGGCGCTGTTTCAGATTTACGTTTTCGTTATTGACGTATTGGAAGATTCACCAGTTGGGAACGGAGGCGCTGTAGAGAAGTATACGGATTTTAGTGTATGGATCGATGGAGAATGTTATCCACGGCATACGCATACGTTTAAAGTTGCAGCAGTGTTGTAAATCTGCGATAAATGTATAGAAATCAAAACGTGAGTTGAGGAAACTGCGGAACTTAGACTGGGGACGTCCTGCCCTGGGCTCTTATTTCGGTAGGGTCAAAAGGCAAACAGCTTTCGATCGAGTAGGTCGAAGGCTGTTTTTTTGCTATTAGGGCTTCGTTTACAACACGCCGTGTTCAAATCTAACGTAATTTGCTAGACTGAAGGTACTATGTCGGAGTGAGGGATCGGTTGAAGATGAATGCTTACGGAAATTACAAAGAATTCGACCGAGCGAGATGGGCAGGGCTGCGAAGCCGGACTCCATTAATGCTGTCGGAAGAAGAGCTGGAACAAATCAAAGGATTAAACGATAAAATTTCGCTTCGGGAAGTCGAAGAAATCTATATTCCGCTAACGCGGCTGATTAATCTCAAAGTAAGGGCCGCACAATATTTACGAGAGGTTACAAGCGCTTTTCTAGGCTGTGAACCGCCAAACAAACCGTTTATTATCGGAATTGCCGGCAGTGTAGCCGTAGGAAAAAGCACGGTTGCCCGACTTCTTCGAACGCTGCTGTCACGCTGGGAACATCATCCGAAAGTCGATTTGGTGACGACGGACGGATTCCTATACCCTACCCGTGTATTGGAAGAGAAAGGGCTTATGAGCCGAAAAGGCTTTCCTGAGAGTTACGATACGAAGAAATTGATCGATTTTCTGGGAAAAGTGAGAGAAGGCGAACGAAATGTCGAGGCGCCACTGTACTCGCATGTGACATATGATGTCCTGCCGGATCGTTTTGAAGTGATTGACAGTCCTGACATTCTGATTGTGGAAGGCATTAACGTACTCCAGGTGAGCAAAAGGCAGCCGGTATTCGTCAGCGATTATTTCGATTTTTCGCTGTATATCGATGCGGACACCGAAGATATCCGCCGTTGGTACCTTGACCGATTTCTGGTGCTGCAGCGTACGGCATTCCGCGAGCCGCTGTCTTATTTTCATCGGTATGCGGAACTCAGTGAGACGGAGGCAATTGGGCACGCTTCGAACATTTGGGAGAGCATTAATCTGCTGAATTTGAACGAAAACATTTTGCCGACCCGTCAGCGGGCCGACCTGATTTTGAGAAAAGGACGCGATCATCAGATTCATCAGGTCTATTTGCGGGAAATTTGAATATTTGATAGGCGAAGGGAGAGCTGAAGGGATGCAAAAACTAAACTTATTTAAGTTCGCTAAAGGAAGCACAGATTCAAAAAAGCTGCCTAAAATCGCAGTCGTTCCTCTGGTACTGTCGCTCGTTATAGGCGGAAGCGCAACGCTGACTTATTCGGAACCGGCTGCAGCTTCTTCGCATACCTCTACAGTCCTTGCGGCTTCTTCAGCGAAACTTGCGGCAGGCATGCATAGTGCAAACGGTATACTGATACGCGTGAGCGACGGAAAAGTATTAATGATGAAAAATATCAATCAAAAAGTGTATCCGGCGTCGATGACCAAAATGATGACTGTCTTGGTAGCCTTGGAAAACCTGCCAAATCTTCAGAAAAAAACGACCCTGCCGACCGGAATGTTCGCAGCTCTGGAGAAGCAGGGGGCATCGATGGCAGGGTTCAAGCCGGGTGAGAAACTCAAAGCGATCGATCTGCTGCATGGTTCAATGCTTCCTTCTGGAGCGGAGGCTTCAATGGGATTGGCTTATGCGGTGTCGGGATCGGAAGCAGCTTTTGTGAAAAAAATGAATCAAAAGGCCAAACAGCTTGGTATGAAGCATACAAATTTCACTAACGTCACCGGTCTGCACCATGCCAATCACTACACGACGGTCAAAGACATGTCGATCTTGATGAAAGCTGCCCTTAAAAATCCGAATTTTCGTAAGCTTGCGACAGCACAAAAATATACGGTAGCACCGACCAACAAGCATCCTAAAGGTATGACGGTAAAGAGCACCCTCACCAAGAGCGCACCGACGTTGAATTTCAAAGGCGGCAAAATTGTCGGAGGCAAAACCGGTTATACGCGCGCGGCAGGCCTGTGTCTGGCTTCGCTGGCCATTAAAGATGGAAAACAATATATTTTAGTAACGGCCAATGCGGACGGAAGTCCTTGGACTAAGCCGTATCATATTCTTGACGCCTTAAGCGTCTATTCAAAGATTTGATAAAAGAATGGCTTAAAAAGCGAAGTTGTTCTATAATACAAACATACGTTCTTGTTAGAGGGGTGTGTTTGTGAAGATGAGTCGATTAGAGCGGAAAATTCTCGGAATGCTGCATCGTCATCGTTGGAACTCATTTCGATGGTTATCGATGGGATCTCTGCTTCAACGCAGTGGGGGAGCTTTCCGTGAAGTTACGATTGCCTTGATTAATCTGGAACATGATGGATATATTCGCTGGCCCGACAAGTCTTCTCTCCGGCACATTGTTCTGCTGCGCAAAGACGCCGACCGCGGTGCGCAATAATCTTAATCTCGTGAGACAAGCAGGACAAGTATCAAAAGAAAGCAGGAAAAGCATCCAAAGAAGAACGGGCTTTGGTCATGCCTGAATTTTTGGAACTTTTATACGGCGGGGAAAGACCTTTTGGCTTAAGAGCCGTTCGAGCGCGCCAGAATAATCATCGAGATCACGACAAGCAGAAGACTGAGCAGAGCAAGGCTGAAATAGAGGCGGATAAGCTTTTTTTCACGCCGGAAGACAGCAACGGAACCAAGCACACCGGTAACTGCACATATAATGAACGAAACGATCATCAGATCGGACATCAATAACGATCCTCCTTGAACGATAGCAGATTGACAGCGAAAGGTCGAACAAGATTTTGCCTGCTGGGTAAGTTTTAGTATAACAAAAAAGTGCATATTACAGCATGATGTATAATTGTTGATCCTCTTCCCTGCATGAAACATATATCGTACACCGCAAAAAAACTCCTCCGTTGACCGGGGGAGTTTTTCTAATTGGGACAATAATGTCCGGATACGCGTCCAAGCCTCAATGGAAATTGCGGAACAGGCCGACGACTTTACCGAGAATCGTAACATGAGTCAAACGAAGCGGC
This sequence comes from Saccharibacillus kuerlensis DSM 22868, assembly GCF_000378145.1. Taxonomy (GTDB): domain Bacteria; phylum Bacillota; class Bacilli; order Paenibacillales; family Paenibacillaceae; genus Saccharibacillus; species Saccharibacillus kuerlensis. The sequence goes on from NZ_KB899289.1 coordinate 48,145, forward strand.
TCATACGTTGGATTTTCGGGTTGAAGGCGAATATGATCTTTTTCCTTGTAGAAAGTCTTAACTGTTGCTTCGTCTTCTTCGGTCATCGCTACAACGATGTCACCATTGTTGGCGGTTTGCTGTTGACGAACGACAACATAATCGCCGTTATTGATTCCTGCTTCGATCATACTGTCCCCAATAACGGAAAGCATGAACACCTGATCTTCACCGACCATCGTTTGCGGCAGCGGGAAGTAATCTTCAATATTTTCGGTAGCTGTAATTGGCACACCTGCCGTAACTTTGCCTACAACGGGCACGCGCCGGATGGTGGAATCGAACAAATTGCTGCTGTCGGATTCTTCCATGCCCAAAAGTTCGATTGCACGCGGTTTAGTCGGGTCACGGCGGATCAACCCTTTTTTCTCAAGACGATCCAGATGACCGTGAACGGTAGAACTGGAAGCCAGACCAACAGCCTCGCCAATCTCGCGAACGGACGGCGGATAACCTTTGGACTTGACCTCGGTGCGGATAAATTCCAATATAGCCTGTTGGCGTATGGAAATCTTCGACATATCGTATCAACCCCAATCCATAAGTCGTTTAGTTTTAGTGTAAAAGCATTCAAAGAGACAATAAATTAATATTGGATGCTATATGGGTCGATTATATCATAGAACTTCCGTTCGTACAAACGTAAGTTCTGAAGAGATGATAGTAAGCTGACAAAAAAATTATATATAGATTACTGACCAAACGTAAGAATTCGCCGCTGTTTAAAGAAGCAGAAAAATACGAACAAATTTTCCCGAACAAGCGTTCCAAAAACTCTTGCCATGAACGTATGTTCGTGCTATATTTATTCGCAGAAGGCAGAACAAACGTTTGGGAGAGTGTTGAACATGCCAAAATATACGACTTATAAGAGCATTTACGAGACGGCAGGAAATTATAACGAATCACATGAGAACAAGGGAACGCGCGGAGACAAGCTTTTTTCCAGCTCATCTTTTTTACATAGTATCGGAATGCCGAAGTATCGGTTTTCCAAAGCCGGCGCTGCAAGATTTCGTCTGCTGCTGTTCATTATGATTGGTTTGTTTGCGGGAACAGGAGTTGTTCATGCCCTGCAGAATAACGATCCTGTTACGGAAGTACGCAGTGTTATTGTTTCACCCGGTGATACGCTTTGGTCAATTGCAGAGAGCAACAAGCCAAAGGGAACGGATACACGAATTTTCATTTCAGGAATTAAGCAGAAAAATGGACTGAGCGGCAGCCATATTAATACCGGCGACGAGCTGCTTCTCCCGAATTTCTGACAGATACAGGAGAAGATTTTGTAAGAAAATAATAGATATATGGGATGTAATGAACGACTGGAGAGCTTGCAGGCAATCGCCTTGACAAGCTCTTTTTTTCATGTGAAAGTATAAGGAAGTATGTTTACAAGGAGGCAGCTATGGATATCGATATTTTGGTAGGCCGGATCAATGAACTGGCCCGTAAAAATAAAGCCGAAGGGTTGACCGAGGAAGAGGCTCAAGAACGGGCCAAGCTTCGCGAAATGTACCTTGGCAACGTGCGGCGCAATTTCCGCCAGGAGCTCGATATGATCAAATGGGTAGACGAAGAACCGGGTAGCGATTCGAAGCCGCATTAACGAATCCCGCATTTTCTGAGCAAGCGCTTTACCGAAACGGAAGGGCTCGCCGGTCCGCGGGAAGGGAGTGCCGCGTGCTGGCGAGTTTTTTTGATGGATTCATTTTATTTCAAGGGGGAAAAGGGATGTCCCGTTCATGGGAGAGACAGGTCCGTAAAAATCAACAAAAAGCAAACACGATCAGACAAAAAACAGGTCAGGATCGAATCGGTACAGGGGGAAGTCAGGCGTTCGATACGTTCAAAGGCAGAAACTACATGTTCCCGTCGTTTCTGTTGATTATCGCGATTTTCCTGACAATCATTACGATTGCGGCGCAGACTTCAGGCGTAGAAGAGGCGTCAAGCACTTCATATTGGTTCATCGTTGTGATGTACATCGTGTTGGCAGTCATCATGTTCCTGCGCCGTCCATTTTTGCGTGTAGGCAAAGACCGTCTTGCAACAATGCGCTTTAACCGTGAGCGAACATTGTTGGCTGGTGACATTGCCAAGTTCCGGATTGAAAAAGGTTATGTAACGGTAGAGACGAAAGGCAGAGGCGGCAATTGGATCTTTTCCCGTTTCTTGAAAATGTACAATACGGACGAGATCGCGGAACGAGTAACGGAATTTGCGGCTCAACACGAAATTCCTGTAGAAAAGAAATAAAAATATAGAAATAAAAGATTGAAATAAAGATTGAAATAAGAAATCGGAAAAAGCTTAGGCACGATTATAACGGTAAAGCGAGGGGACACGTATGACAGGAGAAAGTGCGGTAAAACATGAGGTTAAAGCGGTAATTTTCGACCTGGATGATACACTGCTCTGGGATGAACGAAGCGTAAAAGAATCGTTTGAAGCAGCTTCCGTGGAAGCTGCCCGGCGCACAGGTGTCGATGCAGCCGCCCTGGAGAAAGCGGTACGTGAACGCGCTCGTGAACTTTATGCAACGTACGAACCTTTTCCGTTTACTCAGATGATCGGGATTAATCCGTTCGAAGGACTATGGGCGCGCTTTGACAAAGGCGATCAACCTCAGTTCCGGCAGCTGCAGGAGATTGCTCCTGTTTACCGCAAGGAAGCATGGCGCCTCGGTTTGGAAGACTTAGGTGTCATTAATGAAGAACTTTCTTGGGAGCTGTCGGATCTGTTCGCTGCGGAGCGCCGCAAGCGTTCATACGTATACGACGAAACCTATCAGGTATTGGATGAGCTAAAGGGCCGTGTAAAGCTGCTCCTGCTGACAAACGGCTGCCCGTCTCTCCAACAGGAGAAGTTGGACGGGGTACCGGAATTAGTGCCTTATTTCGACCATATTGTAATTTCGGGAACATTCGGAAAGGGAAAACCGGATACGGCTATTTTCCGACATGCACTGGAACTGCTTGGTACATCTCCTGAGGAAACGCTGATGGTCGGCGACAAGCTGACTACCGATATTCGAGGTGCGCTTGATACCGGTATTCCTTCCGTTTGGATTAATCGGGTCGCTCATCCTCCTCAATCTGACATCGTGCCCGTTTATCAAATCGATTCCTTGCAAGACCTGCCTCAGTTGGCGGGAATTCGCAATTCCTGAGAAATCGGCGATACGGTTTTCCGTCCGCCCGCTGAGGCGGGCGGGCTTTTTTTCGCCTTCTTGACTGGTTAAGTATACGAAGAAGAACGATTATTCGTATCTCGATTCGGGTATTAAACTACCATTTAGAAAAAGGAGCGTGCAGCTGTGGAACTTTATTTTCTCGGCACCAATGCGGGACTGCCGACCACGCAGCGCAATGTAACGTCTGTCGCACTCCGAATGCTGGAAGAGCGGCGCTGCTCGTGGTTGTTTGACTGCGGCGAAGCGACACAGCATCAAATTTTGCATTCGCCGCTGAAGCTGAATAGACTGGAAAAAATTTTCATTACACATATGCATGGCGACCATGTTTTCGGACTGCCGGGATTGTTGTCCAGCCGCGCCTCGCAGGAAGGAACATCTCCGCTGACCGTATACGGACCTCAAGGATTGAAAGCTTTTCTGGAAGTAACGCTCAGTGCGACACAGAGCCGTATCGAATTTGGATTGGAAATTGTCGAACACTCCGGCGGCCTGATTTTTGAAGACAAGCAGATTAAAGTCGAAGCGGCTGCTCTGGAGCATCGGATTGAAAGTTACGGATACCGGATTACGGAGAAAGATCGTCCGGGAAGCTTGAATATGGAACTTCTGCAGGAATGGGGCGTGCGTCCGGGACCGGAATACGGTAAGCTTAAAGGTGGAGAGAGTATTACGGCGAATGGGCGTACCATCACGTCCGGTGAAGTGCTCGGACCGCCCAAGCGCGGTCGGATTGTTACGATTCTAGGCGATACTCGCCCTACCTCCGGTATTCATCCGCTTGCGGAAGGAGCAGATATGTTGGTGCACGAGTCGACATTCACTAGAGAATTCGCCGATCTGGCGCAAAAATATTATCACAGCACCGCCGAACAGGCAGCAAATGCAGCGAAGAAGGCAGGGGTGGGCGAGCTGATTCTTACGCATTTCAGCTCTCGTTATAAGGATTATGAACAGCTTCAGCCTTTGCTGGAAGAGGCCAGAGCCATATTTCCAAACACACAGCTGGCAGTCGAGCACCAATCGTATCCTATACGTTCTGCACAAGACAGAGAAAAGGAATGAAGTGAAATGACGTCAATCCACAATGCTTTATTGATCGATCTGGATGGAACGCTGTATCATGGAGATCGCATGGTTCCGGGCGCGGATCAACTGATCGCGGCGCTGAATGAACATGGAATTCCGTTTTTGTTTCTAACCAATAATTCGTCCGCTGCGCCGGAGGCGGTTGCTTTAAGATTAAATAAGATGGGCATTCCGGCAAAGAAGGAACAGGTCTGCACCTCTTCAATGGCTGCAGCCGCCTATATAGCGGCTCGCAAACCGGGCGCTTCGGTTGCAGTATTCGGCGAAGCTGGACTTAAGGGGGCAGTTGCCTCAGCGGGTCTTCACGAGTTTACCGATGAAAACGGTCAGCCAGATTATGTGCTTCAAGGCATCGACCGCGAGTTTTCCTATGAGAAATTGGCTCGTGCAGGACGCTGGATTTTAACAGGGGCAGAATTTGTGCTCACCAATCCGGATCTGCTGCTGCCTTCCGAAGGCGGATTAATGCCGGGAGCCGGTACGCTGGGAGCGGCAGTCGAGTCGATGACGGGAGTCAAACCTACAATTATCGGCAAACCGTCGCCAATTTTAATGAACTTTGCTTTTAACTTGCTTGGCGTGAGCGCTTCGCAGGTAACGATTATTGGCGATAACATGATGACTGATATCAAAGCAGGTGCGGAATCCGGCTGTCGTTCGCTCCTTCTGCTGACGGAAGAAGGCGTTACGACACCGCATAATTTAGAACGTCATCAACGATTGGCGGACATCGAGCCGGATCTGATCAAACGGGATTTGGAAGAGATTATGGAATGGGTATTAAACAGATAAAGAAAGATACGGAAAGGGACGATAAATATGCCTGAACTACCGGAAATCGAACATTATCGCAGACAGCTGGGCCAATGGATTCTCGATCGCCCAATTGAACGGGTACATTTGGCGAACAAAAAAGGCACTGATGTGTCGCCGGAAGAATTCTCGGAAGCACTGACAGGAAGAAGTCTTCTGTTTTTAGAACGTAGGGGCACTTTCTTGATTTTTCACCTAGATAATGGACACCGTCTTCTGATCGCATTGTCCAAAGATGGGGCTCTGTATTACGGAGAAGGTGAAGAGAAGCCGCCTTTTGCCGCACAGGCCGAAATTAATTTTGGAGAACGGACTTTATATGTTGCGGGTAAGGGAAGTGTACTTCGTTTGATGACAGTGCGCGGTCTTGACGAAGTGTTGAAAACAATCGGTCCCGATCCTTTGTCTCGTCAAGCGACACCGGAATATTTTATATCACAGCTCAAGAAGCGCCGCAGTGCGCTGCGAAACGCTCTAACCGGACAAAAGCTGCTGGCAGGCATTGGCCCGCGTTATGCGGACGAGATCGCTTTTACGGCCGGACTGCTGCCTTCCGCCAAAGCGCATGAACTGAATGGAGAAAGCGCCGCCAGACTTTATGAAGCGATGGAAAGTGTGCTGAATGCGGCAATCGACGCTGGAGGCTGCATTACGACTCCAATGAGTGCGGACGATACCGTAACAGGCGGTTATTTGGCCCAGTGCCGAGTTTATGAACGGGAAGGACAGCCCTGCACGGAAAATGGAGCCCTTGTCGAAAAGATGGATGTGTCCGGTAAGAAAGCTTATTACTGTCCGCAGTGCCAGCATGAACAGACAGCCGTATTCTCTTAAAAGAAGCGGCAGTTTGGGAAAGGAGTGAGAACGTGACTAACTCGGAAAACAAGTCAAAAATCCATTTGTACATGGATGACTGGCGTCCTTGCCCAAAAGGATTTGCGCTTGCACGTACAGGCGAGGAATGTTTGATGATGCTGAAAGAATGCGAAGTGGACATTTTGTCGCTGGACCATGAAATGGGACCTGGCGAGCTGAGCGGCAGTGAAGTGGCGGCGCTTATCGTAGCAAATGGTACGTTCCCGCGCGAAATTTATTTGCATACGTCGAGTGAATACGGACGGCGCAGCATGTATGAAACGCTGTATACAGCCAAGCCTGAGCATGTTGTTCTGCACCATGGCCCCATGCCGGAAGAGGTTTTGAGACGTGCAGCCGGAGAGTCGGCGCAATGAGGGAGACGACGGAAAAGGAGCTGTACGGCTGGATTAAGGCCAGCGAGCGCCGCGTCATCGTATTCGGACATACGCCTTTTTGCGGGACATGTAAGGCGGCTAGGCGGATGCTGGAAGTGATCGAAAGCATGCGACCGGAAATTGACGTGTACGCCCTGAATCTGAATTTCTCACCGCATTTTATTCAAAAATATCAAATTGGGAGCACGCCTTCGCTTAGTGTTTTCGAACCCGGTAGACAGGAACCGCGCACGGTATACGCCATGCAGTCGGTCCCTCATCTGCTGGATTTTATCGAAAATGATTAGGATAACGGAGCTATGTTCCGGCAAGAACGCAGCAAACAAGAAGGGGATGGATTGTGCCGAAAGGCAGCATATCGCAGCCCTGTGGAGGTTAACGTATTTTGAGTGAGCATGAAGAGGAAAAACAGGTAATCGTAAATGAAGTACAGGGGCAGGGAGAGAGTGTATTTGTCTGCACGGCAAACCGCGATTTCGCCGCCTACGCCCAAGAAGAGCTTCGCCGACTGTTTGGCTCTGTCAAAAGCAGTGTTCTGAGCGACCGTGAAGTTCTGCTGGTCAAGCTGAATACGACAGAGGAAGAAGCGGTACGTCAAATTGTGGACAGCCGTCCGATTTTTCTGCGCCATATTCAGCCTGTTCATTTTGAGCGCGAAGGCGAAAATGCAGGAGAACTGCTGGCTGAAGCCGCTTCGTTTGTATTAGGCAGCGGAAAGCTTGGTGCAGGTGTCAAAGTGGCGCTGCAGGTTCGGAAAAGTGCTGATGCCGACTCCGACAGTTCTTCGCAGCTGAAAGAATGGCTGGAGGAACTGCTCCGTTCGTCGGAAGCGGAATTTGTAGCGGCAGGGGCCGATTGGATCGTATCCATTTATCTGACCGGATCTGCTTTATATGCGGGCATTTCGCGTCCGGAGAATAACTTGTCCGACTGGAGTGGTGGTGCAGTCCGTTTCCGCCGCGAAGAAGGACAGCTCTCGCGTGCCAAATTCAAGCTGTTGGAAGCGGAGCGCGAATTCGGACTCGACTTTTCGGCTTATCGCAGCGCAGTAGATATCGGAGCGGCGCCTGGCGGATGGACATCGCTGCTGCTTGAACGCGGACTCAGAGTGACAGCAGTCGACCCGGCCAAACTGCATCCTTCGCTGCTTAAGCTGCCGAATCTGACTTATATACGCAAAAATGCGGGCGAGATCAAGTTCCGCGACAACGAGTTCGATCTGTTGGTCTGCGATATGAGCTGGAGCCCCAAGTTAATGGTACAGCTTGTAACAGGACTGCTGCATGCGCTGAGTCCGGGTGGTACGGCAATCATTACAATCAAGCTGATGCACAAAAAGCCGATGGCTTTGATCAAAGAAGTCATTGCTTCCTTCGAAGATTCTCGTTTGCAGGTGCAGCGTGCCAAGCAGTTGTTCCACAATCGCGAGGAAATTACGCTGTATATGATTAAATATTAAGAATAGGTCTTTACACTTAGCAAGCAATAGGTTTATAATGACTTCAAAATCATATGAACGACAAAAACGGGAAAGCATCCCTCATGACCAAGCCTTTAGGCCTGGTTCGCGAGGGGTGCTTTCTTTTTTTGTCCGGAAAGGGGTGAAATTCATGCCGTACCCGCCGAAGTTGGAGCGAGGAGCCATTATAGGAGAACGATACCGGGTGGAACGCGTACTCGGGAGCGGCGGAATGGGCCGGGTCTACCTGGCCTCTGATGCCAAGCTGCCGGGCAAATGGTGGGCTGTCAAAGAAACAATGGCCGATACGGCGGATTACGAACGAATCGAGAACGAGGCGCGAATGCTGACCCGTTTGCGACATCACAGTCTGCCGCAGGTTGTCGACTTTTTCGCACCGGACGCCGAAGGCCGAGTTTTCTTAGTCATGGAGTATATCGAAGGTTCAAATCTTGATGAATACGCCATGATGGCAGGAGGGCGACTGGATATTCCGTTCGTGCTGGAACTGACGCTGCGGATTTGCGAAGTATTGGAGTATTTGCATGCGCAGGATCCGCCGGTCGTTTTCCGCGATCTGAAGCCGGGCAACATCATGATTGGGGAAGGAGGGTCGATTCGCCTAATTGACTTTGGAATTGCACGCAGTGCAGGACCAGAGAAAAGTGCAGATACGGTTAAGCTTGGCACGATCGGCTTTGCCGCCCCTGAGCAGTACGAAGGACGAAGCGATCCGGCCAGCGACCAATATGCGCTTGGAGCGCTGCTGCTGTATCTTTGCACGGGTGGGAGATTCAGTGAATGGACATCGGAAGCGCAGCGGGCACTTCGTTCCGATATGCCGCCAGTATTGTTACCTGCAATTCGAAAGATGCTCAGTCACCGACGGGAAGATCGATATGGAAGTATCGAGGAAGTAAAGCGGCTGATTCGACCAAATGATTTCGGGGATGGGGAGCAGACAGCGGGCGGAGTCGGATCGGGCACTTCGACGATTGCGGTTTTGGGCAGTTTTCCCGGGTGTGGAGCGACCCACACTGCGATTGCGGCAGCGCATGCGTTAGCGAAAAATAGCGGACGTACTGCAGTAGTCGAGCTTGGGCGGACAGCAGGTGCATTTGGCCGGATCGCACTCGAATGGCAGGGAGAGCCGCTCAAGGGACAGCCCATGTTCAGTATTCGCGGAGTGGATTACTGGCCTTCGGCGGATCGAGAAAAGTTAGCGGATATTTTCGGGCGGGGTTACAGACATATCGTGCTGGATCTTGGGACCTGCAGCGACGCTAGGGACTTTGAAGAGTTTCTCCGTGCGGATATTCCGCTGATTGTCGGTTCAGCGAGCGAATGGAGAAGCGGAGAGTTGGTTGCTTTTGCTCATCGCGAAAGCCTGAGGGTGCGTCCTAAGTGGACATATGTTCTGCCTTTTGCCAACGACGAAGCGATTCGCGATATGCGCCGCAGACTCGGACATAAGCGTGTATATGCGATGCCTATGCTGTCAGATCCTTTTGGCAGTGATGCACGTGAATGTCTTGAGCCAATGATCGGCACACTTTATATGCGACAGGCACGGCGTCCGTTCTTGAAACTGGGCTTTCGCTAAAGGGTAGTCCTAGTCCGAACTGCCAAGCGGAAGTCCCACAAGCGAGTTAGAAACGAAGGGAGAACAATCATGTCAAGAATCAGATTTCGTCAGCGGCAGCGTCTGTTGGCAGCAGCTGCCGGAGCCGCTGCTGCGCTGCTGCTCTGTGCGGCGGCGGGCACTTTCTATATCCGCCATATCGAAAAGAGTTACGAAAAAGAGCGCAGCGGCTACGAGCAGCGTATTGCCGAAATGGACGCCGAACGTGTGCCGGTCTATACACTGACACGGGACATTCAGGCAGGGGAAAAAATCGGCGAAGACGATCTTGTCGAAGTGGAGGTCGTGAAGACAACCGTACCCGAACATATGCCGCCCAAAGAAGATTCAATCGGTCGTTATGCGAAGATCAATCTTGCCCGAAATACGCCGATAAGCGAATCGATGCTGTATGAAGGTGCGCCGACTCCGCGAGATTTACGGAATCAGGAGTTCCGGCTGATCGAGCTGCCGAGTCGACTCCAAGCCGGTGAGTTTGTCGACGTACGCGTTAAGTTCCCGACTGGAGAAGATTTTATTGTGCTGTCAAAAAAGCGTGCGGAAGACTTAGCTTCCGGCACGGTCTGGGTACAGATGGACGAACGGGAGATTCTGACGATGTCCTCTGCTATTGTCGATGCTTACCTAAATGACGCGTCGATATACGCCGTAACTTATGTCGAGCCGGGTCTCCAACAAGCGGCTGCAGTCACTTATCCGGCCAATGCCAGTGTGCTTGACCTGATCGAGAGCGATCCGAATATTGTCGAACGGGCTGTGACAGAATTGGAACGCCGCATGCGCGAGAAGCTTGAACGAGGACTGGAGCTTTTGACACCGGAAGACATTCAGAAGTATCTCAACAACAAGGCGAACATGACAACAATCAATCCGGGTACACAGGACAATGCGCTCATCTCGAACGAAACGGCAAATAGCGCGGAATCGCAAAATTCGTCGGTGCCGGAAGAAGAGCAGAGCTTCACGGACTCTTCAACTGTTGAAACAGGCGAATGAGGAGGACTTAAGTTGAAAAAAGCTGTTTTTATTGGAGATCGCGACAAAACAGATTTATTGTTCTATTTGGCCAAAACAATATCACAAGCGGGGAAAAAGGTACTGATCGTCGATGCGACGGCGCAAAAAAGCTACGAATTTGCTTATCCGGCTCTCGATGTTCCTGGTGAACCGCAGGAATATGACGGATTTGAAGTGTGGATTCCAGCCGGCAGTCTTAAGGCAGAACTGCAGACGGAATATGATCTTGTTCTCTATGATACGGACGATTCTTATCGACTTTCGGAGCTTCCTGAATCGGACTTTCGTTTCCTGATGTTAGGGTGCGAGCTGACATCGGTGCGGCGAGCGGCGCGGCTGCTGGATCACTTTTTTGCAGAACGACCGATCGCCGAACTTTGCGCATTTCGCAGAGTGTTGATCGAAGGAGCTCGGGAGCCGGGAGAATCCTACATAATGGAGCAGTTTGAACCGTTTCCTATCGATTGGAAAGAAGCATTTGTCTATTATCCCGATGAACGCGATCTGGCAGTCAAAATTGGCAATCAGTACGCCGGGCGTCTGAAAATGAAAGGTTTGTCTAAGGAAATAAAAAAAGCGGTGCATGGGATTGCCGCTGTCCTGTTGGAGACTGATGAACGGGAAGTGCGCAAGTTATGGAAAAAAGCCGAAAGGAGCAGATGAAATGGGACAAATCGCATTTTGGAGTGTAGGGCACGGAACGGGGGTTACTTCTTCCGCAGCAGCTATCGCTTCGCTGATCGGCTGTGAATACCGTATTCGAACGCTGGTATCGCAGCCCCAAGGAGAAGAAAACACGTTGGAACGCGGATTCGCTCGCTCAATCAATACATACAGCAGAGATCTGACGACCGATGCGGGAACAGGGCTTGATGCGCTGGTTCGTCTGGCGCGCAGCGGCAAACTTGAACGGGAAACAGTTAAAAACAACGCACTTTTGATCGAACGCGATCGACTGGATCTCCTCAGTGGGTCGGAGCGAATGAACCGACTGCAGTTCGAGAATGCTGGCGAATTAATCGGAAACATTTATGCACATGCTCGCAGTTATTATGACTGTATTCTGCTCGACATACGATCCGGTATCGACAGTCCGGCGTCCAGACAGGCTTTGGCGGATGCTGATTTGGTCGTCGTTTGTCTAAATCAGAACGCCGGTATGCTGGAGCGTTACTTTGATCGAAGTGCATGGCCGGAAGAGCTGCATGGCAAAAAACAGCTGGTACTGTTCTCCGGCTACGATGCAAGGTCCAAGTACAAAGCCGTCAATATTATGCGCAAATACGGACGCCGGGAACCGGCACTGACTGTACCTTACAATTCCGATTTTCGCGACGCGGTCAATGACGGTGATATCAAAGGATTTATTGCACGAAGCCGATCCCTCGATCGCAGGCACGACAACTATCCGTTTATTGCCGAAGTCAGACGGGCTGCTGAGAAACTGTTGGAGGAGATCGGCGTGAACACCAGATTGAAGCATGTAGATGCCGCGAAGGGAGCTTCGTAAAGCATGGACTGGATCAATCTGCTGCTAATCATCGCTATTTTAGCCGGCATCTTGCTGTGGCTCCTTCTTATGCTTCGCAAAAATCCATCCGTTCGGGATATCCGCGAAATGGAATCGGAGCTGCTTACGATCGAGGCTCTGCAATCTTATACAACATCGGCAATCAATGAATTTACCAACGCAAACCTGCTGGATCTCGGTCTTTCGGCCGAAGAGTTCGAGCGTAGAAGAAACGTGGTTGCCGAGTTGAAAAGTTCGCTCAAGATGTGCAGCTCCGGAAGTTTGGCGGATAAAACTTACGTGAAGTCATTTATCACCGATCTGCTGCTGCGTGGAAACGTGATAACGGAAACGACGATTGACCGAGTACTGCCTTTCGGAGACGAACGTCGGCTAAGCGATCAAGACAAATTCGAAATTTTGCTGCACATTTACAAAATAGAGCATGGTGCGCAGGCTTTGAGTGTTTTGATCGAAAAATATCAATTGGCGGAATTAAAGTCGATTATCGAAAACGGCGAAACCGAGTCGTATATTATTACATCTGAAGAAATCTGCGAAATTTACAGCCGAGAAGCGCCCAGATTGTCGTTTGAGGATAAATTGCAAATTGTTGTCCAGCGTCTCTACCAGCAGTACAAAGGCTTTGGTCCAATTGATGAGGTGCGGGACCAGACGATCGACGGAGTGTCGGGTGGTGTATCGGGACTGCCGAGTGACATGCAGGAGACTGAACATGAGATCGAACTGATGCGTTCTATGCGGGAAAAGCGACCAAGAGGATGTGACAGCATCTGGATTTTTTATCGAGGCAAATCGATTAGGCTGGCTTTTCTTGGCTTTGGCAGCGACTTGGAACTTAAGCGGGTCTGCCAGAATATTTATAAATTTGGCAGCCCAGGGCAGTTATCCGAAGCGAAAGCTTATATGGTCAATGAAATGCAGGACGGATCGCGTGTCGTCGTTGTACGCCCCCCTTTTTCCGAAAGCTGGGCTTTCTTCGTTCGCAAGTTTGATCTGCCCAATCTCAGCTTGGAGCGTCTGTTGGCTTCCGATCGGGTTAGCGGCGCCGAGCTTCCGATGAAGATGCTGGATTATTTGATGAAGGGTGCTCAGGTCACGGCAGTAACGGGCGAGCAGGGTTCCGGTAAAACGACACTGCTGATGGCAATGGTCAAGTCGATTTACGGTACGTTCAATCTTCGGATTCAGGAACTGGCGTTTGAGCTGCATCTGCGCAGGTTGTATCCGGAACGCAATACTCTTGCTTTTCGCGAAACGGATAAGATCAGCGGCCAAGAAGGGTTGGATTTGCAGAAAAAGACGGATGGTACAGTCAATATTCTTGGCGAAGTGGCGACCGATCCGGTAGCAGCCTGGGCGGTACAAATGTCCCAAGTAGCAAGCAAATTCACCGTTTTCAGTCATCATGCCAAAACGATGAAGGATTTGATCTGGTCGCTGCGCAACTCGCTGCTCAAGACAGGAACGTTCCAGAACGAGAGAATTGCGGAGGAGCAGGTGGCGAGTGTGATCGCATTTGATGTCCACTTGGAAAAGGAGAGAGACGGAACCCGTTATATTGAGCGTTTGACCGAGTGTGTAGTGCTCGATCCGGACGAAGAATCTTTTGCTGAACTTGGACGCCGCCTGGAAGGGGATCTGGACGAAGCTTCCGCGCTAAACATTTTGGCACAGGCAAATTTGAACTACTATCGCCGGCTGACCGGACGAACATTCGAAGCGCGTAATATTATCGAATTCCGTGACGGTGTTTATGTTCCTGTTCACCGTCCTACTCCAAGGAAGGTAGAATTGATGGCCGGTAATATGTCGAGAGAAGACGCAGCGGATTTTCGGGCTTTTCTGGACCGGTACTGGGGGAGTGAAGCGACATGAACTTACAGCTGCTTATTGTCTTGGCGCTCATTTTGTACATTGTGCCCTTGGTGCTGTGGGTCATTTTAAAGCGGCGAAGAAATCACAGCGCAGTCGAAGAAGAGTCGATGATGAACTGGATGAGTCGTCAGCCGGGTATGAAAAAGGAAAATCCGGCTCTCAGCCGCTTCTATCAGCGTTCTTATGTCCGTTCCGCACAAATTCCGGTTTTTCGCAGCCAGGTACACCGGATCCGTCAGCGCTTGGCAGTTGTCAGTCCGTATGATGAGCTGACACTGCGCAAGGAAACGATGAAAATTACGTATGCGGTATTGTTGATCGTCATTGGGCTGATTTTAGCGCTTGCTCTGCTTGGGCGCAGCATACCGGTAGTACTGCTGGGGATGATCGGCTGTCTTGTACTCAATGGCATGCTGATCGATCTGTTCGTTCACCGTGTAGAAAACCGGCTGCTTAAGGACTTTCGGGATTTTCTTGAGGACAATCGGCACCAATTTCAGTCGGCAAGAATGGCGGATGAAGCCATTTACGAAGCTTCGCAGCTTGCCGGCCACGATATGAGGCTGCACGGAGAACGGATGCATGAGGTGCTAACTTCAAAAGATCCAGATCGCAGTCTTTCAGCCTACTATGAAGTAGCGCCGAACCGTTATCTCAAAGTATTTACCGGAATCGCACGGATGATTATGGAATACGGAGACAAGACGACGGCCAAAGGTTCCTTGTATCTGAATGCGATCGGCAAATTTGTACAGGACATCAACTTCGATCTGCTGCGGAGAAATCGTTTAAGTTATCAGCTCAACAGTCTTACGATTATTGCATTGATGCCGATCCTGCTGTCATTTCCGCTGCAGCGTTGGGCGGAGAAGTACTTTCCCATTATGGGAGAGTTCTATGAAGGACGGATTGGTATGGCTTCCAAGCTGATGCTGTATGCAGTAGCCGTTGCAGCCTATGTGCTGATTCGCAAACTTGCGGAGACGGAAGAGTCGCGATACATGCCAAAGTCCGGCGGAATTCGCTGGGAAAAGAAAATGTATGAATATCGTGCCGTACAATTCGTAGTCGACCGTTTTGTGCCCCGCAAAAATACCAAGGCCCATTACAGTCTGTCCAAGTTGATCAAGGAATCGAATTCACCGCTTATGATCGAATGGTTGACTTTGAGGCGGCTGCTGCTGGGGCTGATAGCGGCGCTGTTCGTCACAGGTATGTTTGTCTCTGCTCATGTCAATCAAGTACACCGGATTTGGAATGCACCGACTTACGTCAAAGGCGGGCTGATGATTGGGCGGATCGATGGAATTGAGAGACAGGAAGCCGAATGCAGAAGCGAGTTTGACCGACGGATCATGAACGAGATTCATGCGGGGAGAATGGGCTGGGAGGATACAGTGAGAAGTCTGGTTCGGGAGTCAGGCGGAACGACATTAAACGAAATTCAGCAAAACGAAGCCGCGATGCGTATCATCGAAAAGCTCGTTAAGGTGAACAGCGAATATTTGAGATGGTGGGAACTGCTGATTGCTGCCGCCGCCGGCACGGCCGCCTATTTTATTCCACTGGGCATCATGCGGTTCCAACGCCGGATTCGCGGTATGGAAATGCAAAACGAGGTCGATCAATTTAGGATGCTGATTTCAATTCTAAGCCAGTTCGATCGGATGAGCGTTCAAGTGATTTTGGAATGGATGGAACGGTTCGCAATTATTTTCAAACCGGCCCTTCAGCGCTGCCTGCTTGATTACGATGGAGGACCGGCCCGCGCTTTGGCTGCTCTTAAGAATGAAGCTCCGTTTCCTCCGTTTGTCAGACTGGTGGAACGACTAGAAAATGCGCTGGAACGCATCACGATCCTGGAAGCGTTCGACGATCTGGAAATGGAGCAGGAATATTACCGTGAACAAAAAAAGGAAACCATGGACCGGCTGATCGAGAGCAAGGCAAACTGGGGACGCGATATCGGATTTGCTCCTGTCATGTTTATGCTCGGCGCCTACATTATCGTTCCGTTCCTGTATGTATCGTTTATGCAAATGAGAGATTTGATCGCTCAATTAAGCCGAATTTAATTCATGTCTAATTAAAGGCAATGCAAGGTCAATTTAAAAACCACTCAAATTTAATTTAAAAGGGGAATGTTTATTATGGGAAGCAATGCAACTTCAGGTCTGAAACTGGCAGCGGGAATTTTTCTGACGCTTGCACTGATTACAACGGTTGTCGTTATTTTTATTTCTTCACAAGACGCAGCTAAGGAAGGGCAGACCCAATTTTCTACAATCCAGACGCAGCTGTCACAAACCAGATTTAACATTTACGAAAACACGACGCTGTCGGGCAGTCAAGTTATGAACGCTGTGCGTCAGTACAATAACGATGAGCAGTTCGGCGTATACGTTCAGACGGGCAAAGGCGGCACAACGTACTATGGTAGTCAGTTCAATCATACAACAGGGGTTATTACGGGTGAGGGAAAAAACAGCAATCTAAGCCCGGCTTTGAATGAAGCGGACAACAATTTTATCAACCCGTCCGGCAAGTTCAAATCATCGGTTGTACGTGATGCCAATAATATGGTTCGAGGTATTGTTTTCACACAAACGAAATAAACTTGAAGTCGTTCTCCACAGCGGTGGGGGACGACTGTTCAATTGGGGAGGTTTTACATGAGCAGTGCTAGAAGCTTTATGGTACTGGCCGCCGTTTTTCTGCTGTTTATCGGAGCATGCAGCTATGCGGCAGAAGTTGCACGTACGATCGAAGCGGGGGCGAGAATATCATACGCGCTCAACTCAGACCGTGACCGAAAAGTCAAAACGATGCTGAGCACTCCTGGGGAAGAACATTACTCAGGCGTCCAGGTCGCTTATATGATCCGGAACATTGCAGAAGACAAAATCAATATCGAAGTTAACGGAGTTCTCTATGTATATGGCTCGGATTATGAATCAATGGACCCCGCACAGATTGATTTAAACTTGACGTACCGAGCCGATTATTACAGAGACACTGACGGCAGCTTGAACAAAATTGTATTTAGGAGTTAAACCATGAAATACATAACCGGCATTTTCGCTGCTCTGCTGGCTGTGCTGCTGCTGTTTATGTATCCGCTGTACGAGCAGGCCAGAAGTCAGGATAAAATTGCGAATGCAATAGTACAGGGGGCGGCTACCCATTTTATCGATAGCGTACGCACTAAAGGATATATTACGCCGCAGATGTATGAAGAGTTCAATACAAAACTTGCTGCGACAGGTAATCAGTACGATGTACAGTTGGAGCACCTGCATAAGCGTTACAACCCTGACTACAATGACCCAGCCAACCCGTTAACGTTTCAAGGCAGCTTTACCACCTTTTACGACGGCTTTTACACCGAGCAGATATTGGCAGTGCTTTTTCCGGACAATGGACGTTCACCGGAAGATGCCGCTCGACGGTACACCATGGAGGTCGGCGATTATATTGGAGTTAAGCTGAAGAACGTTAATCGTACCGCTGCAGTTCAGCTCTGGGATTTCCTGATGAATGACAATACGGAAGAGAACGCGGCAGTTTTGATGAATTACGAAGGAATGATCCTCAATGAAGATTACTAGCTTCGCAATTATTTTCGTCATGATCTTCTTTCCGATTTTTCAAGTCGTTTCTATGCACCTTGAGGATCAAGACAAAGCGCTTGAACTGAGTCGACGCTATAGCTCGATTCTGAGATCGGCCGTACAAGACGCCGGTTATGTACTGAATGATACAACGGAGCAGGATTATCAGCCGGGATACGGTTCGAAGAAGTTTTTTCGCGCCAATAAAGAACGTGCAGTCGATACGTTTTACCGTTCGCTTGCTTTGAATTTCGGAGCGGCGGACGATCCGGTTGCTTTAGGTGCATTGGCTGGTTATATTCCCGCCATCGCAGTAATCGACTACGACGGTTATTACATTTATGCAACAGAGCCGTTTATCGATTCTGCGGGACAAGCTCAGCTGAAAGCCGTCTGGTCGCCGAAGAAGCCTTACGCTTACTCAGACATCTCTGGAAATACGATTCAATTTACACTCGACAGTTTTGTGAAAAGTTATGATCGACGAACAAATAGCTGGGTCCAAGGGTTTCGAGAAGAGATTGCAGCCAATACGGGTATGCCTCTTTTGCACGAGGCAGAAACATTCGAAAATGTACGCAGGCAAACAATCGTGAACGGTATTCAAAACGACCTGGCGTATGCAATCAATCGGCATAATCAATATGCGACCCGGTACGGAATCGACTACATATTTACACTGCCGCAAATTTCGGAAGAAGAATGGGACAACAGTATCAATGATATTGGAATAGCGGCTTTTTTACAGGGGATTCCGGTTGGCGACCAGGCTTATAACCATTATGCTTTTGGAGGAGGGCGACTGATTCGTACTAAAATGGTATATGGTTCGAGCGATCCGGTTAGCGGAATCAAATACTATTCTCGTTATGCCTTCGAACTTCCGGGGAAAATTGAAGAAACATTCGACAGCGAGAGAGAAGCAGCACGTTCAGGATATTTTCCCGTTCGACAGAATAAGCCGTAGACTGAAGGTTGGTTCCTCGGTAAGGAAAGACTTTTCGGCTTTATCGGAAAGCCTTTCCTCTTATCTATAGCAAACTGTAACGTTTTCAATTTTCATGACGTTTCTTCAAACTTTCCAGCAGCCCAAGCAGGTGTTTTTGCTGACTGGCATTCATTCGGCTGAATAGATCGAGCAGTTGACGTTCTTCTTCTTTTAGTGGATGTTCGAGCAGGTCGTCGACAGGAAGGAGTTCAGAGAGAGGGATGCCGAGCGCACGGCTCAGGCTGCTCAGTGTATTAAGTCTTGGCGAACGCCGGTTGCATTCGATATCGCTGATCGAGGATTGGGAAACATTAGCCTTCTGGGCAAGTTCAACAGAAGAGAGATGGCGCGATTTGCGCAAATAGCGGAGTTTGCTTCCGATGTCCATAGAAACCGCCTTTCCGTGACAGAAAATAAGTGCTGTAGAGGCATGGTATTTTTTATTGATGCAAAAAACCTGCCTGCAACTAGACTATATACCGAACAAGAGGTTAAGGTCTACGTATTCTTTTTCCATATCGAGGAAGAATGCAAAAATAATTTTCATAATTATTGTTGAACAAAACGCGCAAGCTTCCGCATAACGAGATATCCGGAAACTTGCGCGTTTTGTTTGAGATTCATTCCAAAGGTTTTGACATGAGCTTTGAAAGTTTTGATTCTGTTCGTTTGTTATTTTGCCGCCTAGGACTCAGTCTCGGCTTTGAATAACAAGCAGCAGGCCGCTTTCAATAGATACGACACCGGTTGATCCTGCGAGCTTGTTGCTGACAGCTAAAGATTGTCCCTGACGAAGTGTTGCGTTTTGCAGCGGATACTCGAACCCTTCCAGCGTTACGCCTCCGACTTCCATGGTAGCCGGAATAAGAGAAACATATGTAAATCCGCGGTCTATGACGGTCAGTTGACTACCCGTCAACTGAATATAATTGTTATGATCCCGGATTGTGCACACGACCTGGTGGCGAAGCGCCCGAATGAGCAGTTGGACATTGGCTAATGTATGATCCATCCGTCCTCCTGTTACGCCAAGCATAACAATCTCAGATGGCTGTTCATTCAGCGCCAATTCGAAGGCAAGTTCAGTGTCGGTATAATTTTTATCGACAGGGTCACAGGAATCTACCCGACCGCTGTTCGCTCGGATTCGTTCGGCATCGGCAGCAGATACCGAATCAAAGTCTCCGACAGCAATATCTGGACGAAGGCCGTGCTCGATCAGCATCAGCGCTCCACGATCCGCTCCAATTAACAGATCGCCGGTACGGATATATTCCAAGTAATCGTCGGTCCATAATCCTCCTGAAACAATAACAGCGCGTTTGGCTTTCAAGTAAACTCCTCCTCTCTCAATCAGAATGCAGCGGCAGGCGCTTGTAGGATATAGGCGTCGCACTGCTCTTCACAGCTACCAGTATACCGACGCCTATAAGGGCTTACAATGCATAAAATGGGCTTAAACTGTGTATTTCGTTAAATGCACCAAAATCGGCGCGTTGGAAGGTGATCAATGGGTTAAAAAATACATGAGTGCGTCCGGAAGTTCTTTCTGCCAAAATCCCCACAGATGTTTGCCCTCTTTTTCCGCGTAACGGACCGTCGCTCCACGGTCCAGCAGCAGATCGCGGGTGCGTCGGTTGAGGTCCACAAAATCGAATGTGCCATGATCCGTTTGATACTCGTTTTCTTGAAGCCCTACAATCATGTATATGTCGAGCCAATTCAGATCGGATTCACGGGCAATAATCGCTTGTGATTCTTCATAATAGGCGCCTGACAAACTGATGATGCGAGGGAATTCGCCGGGATACAGCAGAGAGAGATGAAGCGACATTGAACCACCGAGTGAATCACCGGCCAAGATCCGGTCGTCGCTGCGAGCGCGGTACTTTTGTTCAACGAACGGAATGATCTCTTCCATGATGCAGCGAACATAAGCTTGATGTAGGTTGCCGAAAGGTGCATACTCGGCAGTTCTTTTTTTAACATCAACTTCGATCCCGACGATAATAAACGGTTCTATCCCTTCATCGAGAATGAGCTGATTGGCATAGGTCGCAATTCGTCCGAAGTTGAAAAATTCCTCGCCATCTTGGCAATAAACGACTGGATAACTCAGCACTTCGTTGTATCCCGGCGGCAGGTAGATTCTTAAAGCTCTTTCTTCATTTAAGAAATTGCTTGTAATAACTTCTTTTACGATCGTGCGTTTAAGGTATCGGGAATCGGTCACGGAAACATCTCTCCTTTTATCAAATATGGTGGTCATTTTGCATACGCTTTACACGGCAGGCGCGAATGCGGTAAGATTGGGATTGTGCGAACGAAAAGACGTAAAGTGTTCGGATTCTCTTAATTGTTATACAAATATTATACCTCTGTTATATATACAAAAGAAGAAGAGTTTAAATAATTGTGCTCAATTTCTTTGACTATCGTATGAAACAGGTGTATAATAATGATATAACAGAGGGACATGATATTCAAATTTTTTATTGAGGTGAAAATAATGAGCAAGGTTCCTTATGAAGTATATACGGAAGAAGTCGAAGCTCTTTCCGTTCTCTCGCCAGATGGCGAAATCGTTAACGAAGCATTGATGCCAGACCTGACCGACGATCAACTGAAAGAAGTTATGCGTCGTATGGTATTTACCCGTACTTGGGATGAAAGAGCAATCAACTTGGGTCGTCAAGGCCGTCTTGGTTTCTATGCACCGGTATCCGGTCAAGAAGCGACGATGGTCGGCAGTGAGTTCGCTTTGCAAAAAGAAGATTTCGTATGTCCGGGTTATCGCGATATGCCGCAGCTCGTATGGCACGGTCTTCCATTGTATCAAGCTTTCCTGTACTCCCGTGGTCATCAACACGGCGGACAGATTCCGGAAGGCGTAAATGTTCTGATGCCACAGATTATCATCGGTGCACAGATTCTGCACGCGATGGGTATCGCTATGGGCTTCAAGCTCAAAAAACAAAAGCAAGTTGCCATTACTTATACAGGTGACGGCGGTTCTTCCGAAGGCGACTTCTACGAAGGTCTGAACTTTGCGGGCGTGTACAAACTGCCTGTAATCTTCTTCGTACAGAACAACGGTTATGCGATCACTACTCCATTCGCGAAGCAAACGGCTGCTATGTCGATCGCTCACAAAGCGATTGCTGCAGGTATCAAAGGCGTGAAGATCGACGGCATGGACGTTCTGGCTGTTATCAAAGCGGTTCAAGATGCTGCCGAGCGCGGACGCAACGGTGAAGGCGCGACCCTCATTGAAGCTCTGACTTACCGCTTCAAGCCGCACTCCTTGTCCGATGATACTTCGAAGTATCGTACAAAAGAAGAAGAAGGACAATGGAGCGAGAAAGACCCGCTTCACCGTCTGCAGAAGTACTTGGAGAAAAAAGGTCTCTGGTCTGCTGAAGATACAGAGCGCGTAAGAGCGGAAGCTAAAGAAACGGTAGCTGAGCAAATCAAGAAGGCGGAGAAAACAGAGAAAATGACTGTTGCCGGCCTGATCGATTCCATGTTCGAAACTACGCCTCAACATCTGGAAGAACAGAAAGCGGACTTCCAATAAAATAAAGATTCGGTGGAGCGCCTGGACCAGGACGCTCTTCCGATATCTTTTACCTGCACATAAATGAACGCTCATATAGCAGTATTCCATTGAACGTAACGTTAAGGAGGAAATGTAGCAATGGCACAAATGAATATGAAAGAAGCAATCCGCGACGCAATGCGCGTGGAACTCAAACGTGACCCTAACGTTCTGATCTTCGGCGAAGACGTAGGTAACGTCGGCGGCGTTTTCCGTGTAACGGAAGGTCTGCAAAAAGAATTCGGTGAAGAGCGCGTATTTGATACGCCGCTGGCTGAATCCGCAATCGGCGGTATGGCTGTCGGTCTGGGCGTACAAGGTTTCCGTCCGATCGCTGAAATCCAGTTCGTCGGCTTCATCTTTGAAGCTCTCGACCAAATGATCGTTCAAGCGGCGCGCATGCGTTACCGTTCGGGCGGCCGTTACAACTCCCCGATCGTATTCCGTACGCCTTTCGGCGGCGGCGTTAAAGCGGCGGAGCTGCACACCGATGCACTCGAAGGTCTGTTGGTACAAAGCCCGGGTATTAAAGTGGTTGTTCCTTCTAACCCTTACGATGCCAAAGGTCTGCTGATTGCCGCAATTCGTGATAACGATCCGGTCTTCTTCATGGAGCACCTTAACCTGTACCATGCATTCCGCGCAGAAGTGCCGGAAGGCGAATATACAGTAGAACTGGGTAAAGCAAACGTTGTTCGCGAAGGATCGGACGTAACGATTCTGACTTACGGCATGTGTGTACACACTTCTGTTAAAGCTGCTGATCAGCTTGAAAAAGAAGGTATCAAAGCCGAAGTTATCGACCTGCGTACGCTTAACCCGCTTGATATCGATACAATCGTAGCTTCGATCAAGAAAACGAACCGTGCGATCGTGGTTCAAGAAGCTCAAAAAACAGCCGGCGTAGCGGCAGAGGTTATCGCTCAGATTAACGAAAAAGCGATTCTTCACCTTGAAGCTCCGGTACTGCGTGTTACTCCTCCGGATACGGTTTACGCTTTCGCGCAAATCGAGGACGCATGGCTGCCGACTCCAGAACGCATCATTACGAACGTCAAAAAAGTTCTTGAGTTTTAATTGATAGATACCAGAAGGAGGTAGTGCAACGTGGCAAAATTTGAATACAAATTCCCAGAACTCGGCGAAGGTTTGCATGAAGGCGAAATCGTCAAAATGCACATCAAAGTCGGAGATAAAGTGACTGACGACGACGTGATCATGGAGGTCCAAAACGACAAGGCTGTCGTTGAAGTACCTTGCCCGGTCAACGGCACAGTACTGGAAGTTCGCGTAGGCGACGGCCAGACCTGTCATGTGGGCGAAGTTGTCGCTATCATTGATGCAGAAGGCGAACTGCCGGAAGGATCGGAACCGGAACCAGGCCCGCAAGCCGACGCAGCTCAAGAAAGCGACGCGCAAATCGGCGGCGTAGACACGACTTCTTCGCCGGCAACTGCAGACCCTTCGGCTTCGCAAGGATCTTCGCAGGCTTCGGGCGGCAACAAATTCGCTTACAAGTTCCCAGAACTTGGCGAAGGTCTGCATGAAGGCGAAATCGTTAAGATGCATATCAAAGTCGGAGACAAAGTAACCGACGATGATATCATTATGGAAGTACAAAACGACAAGGCGGTTGTCGAAGTACCTTGCCCGGTTAACGGTACAGTTGTTGAAGTTCGCGTAGCTGACGGTGAAACCCACCATGTAGGCGACATCGTGGCAATCATTGCTGTAGAAGGTGAAATGCCAGAAGGTTCGGAATCGATTGAAGAATCCGCTCCTGCGGCCGAAGCGAAAGCTCCGGTATCTGCCCCAGCAGCAGCTTCAACATCGGGTTCCAACCGCGAAGTTCTGGCGACTCCAAGCGTGCGTAAATTCGCTCGCGAAGAAGGCGTAGATCTGGGACAAGTTCAAGGTTCCGGCAAAAACGGAAAAATCAGCCGCGAAGATGTAGAAAACTTCAAGAAAAACGGCGGACAAGCTCCAGCTGCCGCAGCATCGGCTCCAGCCGAAACAGTCGCTCCGGCTGCTGCGAAATCGGAAGTTTCTGTGAAGGCTGCTGCTCCAGCTCCAGCTGTATCCGCATCTTCCGCTGCTGCCGACGAAGAGCGCGTACCGTTCAAAGGTATCCGCAAAGCGATTTCGAACGCAATGGTCAAATCGGCTTACACAGCTCCACACGTTACAATTATGGACGAAGTCGACGTAACCGAACTGGTTGCTTTCCGTACCCGCATGAAGCCACTTGCTGAGAAAAAAGGCATTAAAGTGACTTACCTGCCGTTCATCGTGAAAGCTCTGGTTGCAGCAGTACGCGAATTCCCAGCTCTGAACGCTTCCATCGACGAAGTGAACAACGAAATCGTCTACAAGAAGCACTATGATATCGGTATTGCAACAGATACGGAAAACGGTCTGATTGTACCGGTTGTCAAAGATGCTGACCGTAAGAGTGTATTCAAGATTGCGGAATCGATCAGTGATCTTGCAAAACGCGGCCGTGATGGCAAACTGTCCCCGAACGAGATGAGAGGCAGCACAATCTCCATCACGAACATCGGCTCGGCAGGCGGTATGTTCTTCACACCGATCATTAACTATCCGGAAGTTGCAATTCTTGGAACAGGCCGCATCAGCGAAAAAGCCATTGTAAGAAACGGCGAAATTGTAGCTGCTCCAATGATGGCCCTGTCCCTGAGCTTCGACCATCGTCTCATCGACGGCGCTACTGCACAAAACTGCATGAACTATCTTAAATCCCTGCTCGCTAATCCCGAGCTGATGGTAATGGAGGTATAAACATATGGTAGTAGGAGACGCTTCCCTGGATATTGACACATTGGTAATTGGTGCGGGACCTGGCGGCTATGTAGCCGCCATCCGTGCCGCTCAACTGGGACAACAGGTTCTGATCGTGGACAAAGCCGAACTCGGCGGTGTCTGCCTCAACCGTGGTTGTATCCCTTCGAAAGCTCTGATCTCGGCTGCGCACAGCTTCGAAAATGCTCAGCACGGCGAAGCTTTCGGTATTACGGCAAGCGATGTTAAAGTCGACTTTGCCAAGACTCAAGAGTTCAAAAACGGCGTTGTCAAAAAAATGACAAACGGCGTAAGCGGACTGCTGAAAGGCAACAATGTTCAAGTGTTCAACGGTGAATGTATGTTCATTAACGAAAACGAAGCTCGTGTCTTCAACGACTACGAAGCACCTCGTTACCGTTTCAAGAACTGCATCATCGCGACGGGTTCGCGCCCGATCGAACTGAAGCCTTTCCCGTTCGGTGGACGCATTCTGTCTTCGACCGAAGCACTGAACCTGCCTGAAATTCCAAAAAGCATGGTAGTAATCGGCGGCGGCTACATCGGAGCCGAGCTGGGTCAAATGTACGCGAAATTCGGCACGAAAGTGACGATTATCGAAGGTATGGATACCGTTCTGCCAGGCTTCGACAAAGATATGACTAACCTCGTTTCGAAGACCATGAAAAAAGATGGTATCGAAATTCACGCAAACGCCAAAGCCGAGAGCGCAACGCAAACGGACAAAGACGTGACAGTGAAGTTCTCTGTTGGCGGAGAAAGCAAAGAAATTACAGCTGATTACCTGCTGGTAACAGTAGGACGTCGTCCAAACACTGACGGCGAACTTGGTCTGGACATGATCGGCGTTGAGCTTGATGAGCGTGGTCTGGTTAAAGTTGACAATCAAGGTCGCACCAGCATTCCGCACATCTTCGCAATCGGCGACATCGTGCCTGGTCTGGCTTTGGCTCACAAAGCTTCTTATGAAGCTAAGGTTGCAGCTGAAGCAATTGCCGGACATCCGTCTGTTGTTGACTACAAGTGCATGCCTGCTGTGGTCTTCACAGATCCGGAATGTTCGAGTGTCGGCCTGACCGAAAAAGAAGCAAAAGAAAAAGGCTTCAAGGTTGTGGCTGGTAAGTTCAGCTACGGCGGTAACGGTCGTGCCGTATCGCTGAACCATCCTGAAGGCTTCGTGAAAATTGTTGCCGAAGAAGGCACTGGCGTCGTACTGGGCAGCCAAATTGTCGGTCTTGAAGCAACAAACATGATTGCTGAAATGGGTCTGGCTGTAGAAATGGGCGCAACCCTGGAAGATCTGGCACTGACAATCCACGCTCACCCAACATTGGGAGAAATCGTGATGGAAGCTGCTGAACTCGTTCTGGGCAACCCAATCCACGCACTTGCTCCAAAAAAACGTTAATTCAGTAACGATATAAGCTTTAAAGGGTGGGCGTTCACACGCCTGCCCTTTTTTTATACATATGACTATTCTTCATTATTCGCTTTTGTGATAAAATAATAAATTAAAACGACTATCAGCAGAACTACGATGAGGTGACTTTTTTGCGTAAATATTTAGATTTGCTTCAAGATGTTTTGGACAACGGTACAAAAAGAGAAGATCGTACCGGAACAGGAACAGTGTCGGTATTTGGCCGTCAGCTTCGCTTTGATCTCTCTGAAGGGTTCCCATTACTTACAACAAAAAAGCTGCATTTGAAATCGATTGTGCATGAATTGTTATGGTTCCTAAAGGGAGATACGAACGTACGTTATTTGCAGGAAAATGGTGTGCGGATCTGGAACGAATGGGCGGATGAAAACGGGGAATTAGGGCCGGTATACGGTTCGCAGTGGCGTGCCTGGGAAGCAGCAGACGGTCGCAAGATTGACCAAATCTCTGCAGTTATTGATTCGATCAAAAACAACCCGGATTCCCGTCGGCATATTGTCAGCGCTTGGAATGTAGCCGAGATTGATAATATGAAACTGCCCCCATGTCATCTGCTGTTTCAATTTTATGTAGCAGACGGCAAACTCTCCTGCATGCTGACAATGCGCTCGGTAGATACGTTCCTTGGACTGCCTTTCAACATTGCAAGCTATGCGCTTCTCACTCATATGATTGCTCAGCAGTGCGGATTGGAAGTTGGAGAGTTCATCTGGTCCGGCGGAGATGTGCATATTTACTCCAATCATATCGAACAAGTCAAAACGCAGCTTGAGCGCGAGCCGGGAGAGCTTCCTAGACTGAAAATTTTGCGTAAACCGGAATCCATTTTCGATTACCGTTATGAAGACTTTGAATTCGAAGGCTATGATCCGCAGCCGGGTATTAAGGCGCCAATCGCCGTATAAAGGAGGATCATATGCCGACCATTACTTTGATTTGGGCACAGGACGAGAATGGGCTGATCGGGCGGGACAATGGGCTGCCTTGGCGCATTCCCGCCGATATGGCTTATTTCAAGCGTGAGACGCTGGGCAAACCAATTATTATGGGCCGTAAGACATGGGAATCCTTCGGTTCCAAGCCGCTTAAAGACCGGCAAAATATTGTACTGACGCGAGATACTTCCTTTAAAGCGGATGGTGCGGAGGTCGTTCATTCCCCAGAGGATGCTGTGGCGGCAGCGGACGGAGAAGAAATTATGATCATTGGAGGATCACAGATTTACGAACTTTATCTTCCACTGGCTGATCGACTTCGAGTCACTAAGGTGCATGAGAATTTTCAGGGAGATGCGCATTTTCCGGAAGTCGATTGGTCGGTATGGAAACTTTCCGGTTCGGAAGAAGGCGTGCGTGATGAGAAGAACGTTTACCGTTATGTGTTTGAAGTTTACGAACGTTTCATGCCGTCTTTGTAAACGATATTCAGAAAATGCAAATTAAATTCCGCATAATCTATTTCAAATTACGAACGAATGATGATATTATGGTTGAAATATCTTGCTTGTGATAGAATAGAGAACAAAAAATGAGAACTTATGCGGATGGGGGAAACGTTCGATGTCTACACCTACTGGTTTTATGGAATATAAACGACAGCTGCCTGCGGATCGCAGTCCGCTTGAGCGCGTCAAGGATTGGGAAGAATTCCATAAGCATATGGCGGAGGAAGAACTGCGTACGCAGGGAGCAAGATGTATGGACTGCGGAACGCCATACTGCCATGTGGGCGTTAATATGACTGGCGGAACTTCCGGCTGTCCGGTGAATAACCTGATTCCGGAATGGAACAACCTCGTTTACCGCGGGTTGTGGAGAGAAGCGCTCGACCGCCTGCATAAGACAAATAACTTCCCGGAATTTACAGGAAGAATTTGTCCGGCTCCATGTGAAGGTTCTTGTACCGTAGGTCTTATCGGGGATCCGGTTACGATCAAAACGATTGAAGAAGCGATCATTGAGAAAGGCTTTTCAGAAGGCTGGGTTCAGCCAGAACCTCCGAAAAAACGCACAGGCAAAAAGGTAGCGGTAGTAGGTTCGGGTCCTGCAGGACTGGCCTGCGCGGCACAGCTGAATAAAGCGGGGCACTATGTAACCGTGTATGAACGTTCCGATCGTGTCGGCGGCCTGCTGACTTATGGAATTCCATCCATGAAGCTTGAAAAAAGTATCGTACAGCGCCGTGTAGACCTGCTGGCAGCTGAAGGCATTACCTTCGTCACTTCGACAGAAATCGGAAAAGATATTCCGGCTCAGCAGCTTACAGATGAATTTGACGCTGTTGTGCTTTGCGGCGGTGCAACAAAACCGCGTGAATTTAATATTGAAGGAAGCGATCTGAAAGGCGTACATTATGCTATGGACTTCCTCAATGGAACAATTAAGAGCTACCTGGATTCGAATCTGGAAGATGGCAATTACATTTCGGCAGCCGGCAAAGATGTGATTGTAATCGGCGGCGGAGATACCGGTTCCGACTGTGTAGCGACTTCCCTGCGTCACGGCTGCAGCAGTGTAACACAGTTCGGTACCCACAAGAAGGCACCGATGGAACGCGATCCGATTGCCAACCCATGGCCGCAGTTCCCGAATGTGTATACACTTGATTATGCCCAGGAAGAAGCAAAAGCCATCTTCGGCGACGATCCGCGCGAGTTTTCAATTATGACAACGAAATTTGTCGGTGACGAAGAAGGCAACCTTAAGGAACTGCACACCGTACAAATTCAGCGTATTGTTGATGAAAACGGCCGTAAAATTTACGCACCGGTTGAAGGCACCGAGAGAGTGTTCCCTGCTCAAATGGCATTGATTGCTATTGGGTTTGATGGTCCTGAGCAAACTCTGGCAGAGCAGTTGGGCTTGCAAACAGATCGTTGGACAAACGTCAAAGCAAAATACGGCGAGTACAAGACGAATTCCGAGAAAGTATTTGCTGCCGGCGATATGCGCCGCGGCCAGAGTTTGGTCGTTTGGGCAATTAACGAAGGTCGCGAAGCTGCTCGTGAAGTCGATAAGTTTCTTATGGGAGCAACGGTTCTTGCCTAATCGTCAACCGCTTGACGATGTTAGGATTGAATACTTTTACTGGGAGCCGCACAATATGTGCGGCTCTTTTGGTTCTAACTTAATAAATTATGGTCATATTATATTACATAAAGGTGAGGAATGATAGGTTTTATTTCTCTTTATCTTTTAAATGTTATTTAAAATGACATAAAAAGAACATAAAAAGAACATAAATAGAACATGAACAGAACACAGGAGATCTTTGTACATTTATTTTAAGCTTTTTACATAGAAAAGGAGCTTCTTTTCACCCTGTAGCGAAAAGCGTATCCTCATGATAAAATGAATATTCGGATATCGTTCGAAGAAACGTGGCCAGAAAGGCCGGGAGGAGGCTCTCGGCCTTTTGCTTGCTTATTCCTACAGGAGGAGATCAATTTGCAGCTTATTATAGCGGAGAAGCCCGATCAGGGAGCAAAGCTGGCGGCACCGTTTAAACATAAAAAAACGCAGGGGTATATCGAAATTGCCAAATGTTCCGCATTTCCGGACGGAGCTTATGTCAGTTGGGCGGTTGGACATATTTGCGAGCTTGTGCCGCCGGAAGAATACGATCCGGCCTACAAGCGCTGGAGCTTGGACAGCCTACCGATTTTGCCGGGCAAGTTCAAGCATCGCATTACTCCCTCGAAAGCCAAGCAGTTCAATTTGTTGAAAGATTTGCTGAAACGTCCCGAAGTCAAAGAAATCATTATTGCAAGTGACGCTGGGCGGGAAGGCGAATACATCGTACGTATCATTATCCAGCTTAGTGGAGTGAAAAAGCCGATGAAGCGGCTGTGGATTTCGTCTCTGACACCTCGAGCGGTAGAGCAGGGGTTTGCAAATCTCAAGGACGAAAGTGAAACACGCAATCTGTATTACGAAGCGGTCAGCCGTTCCTGCGCCGACTGGCTTGTCGGTATGAACGGTTCGCGCGTCTACTCGCTGCTGTTTCAGCGCCGCGGAGTTCAAGGTGTCTTTTCCACCGGTCGGGTGCAGAGTCCGACGCTGGCGCTGATTGTAGCGAGGGAGAAAGAGATTTCCAATTTCAATTCAGAGCCGTTTTGGGAAGTAAAAGCGCATTTTGCAATCGGTGCATCAGAGTATGAAGGAACCTGGTTTAATGGCGAAGAGACAAGGCTCAAGACGCCTCAAGAAGCGGAAGAAATTCGTGCCCGCTGCGAAGGCAAAAATGCGATTGTCGAATCGATTGAGACAGAGCGCAAAGAGTTTCAACCGCCGCAGCTATTCTCGTTGTCTTCACTTCAGGCTTCCGCTAACCAAATCTACAAATACTCGCCTCAGGATACACTTAGCGGTCTGCAGCAGCTGTATTTAGACGGTTATATCTCGTATCCGCGCTCGGACTCGTCGTACGTTACAGATGAGGAAGCCAAGCAGTTTCCCGATATTCTGAAAAAGTTGGAAGGGTTCAGCGAGTTAAAATCTTTTCTGCCGACGCCCAAGTCGACGCTGATTGGCAACAAACGTTACGTAAACGCCTCGAAAGTCGGAGATCACTATGCAATTATTCCGACCGAGCAGGTGCCTTCTCCGGGTAAGCTTCAGGGCATGCATCTCAATTTGTACCTGCTCGTTGCCAAGCGACTGATTGCCGCGCACGAAGAGAAGGCAATCATCGATTACACCAATCTCGTTACGCGGGTTGATGACCGTGATCCTTTTATGACCAAAGGCAAAGTGATTGTGCAGGAAGGTTGGCGCAAAGTGCTTTATGATCATACATCGAAAAAGAAAGCAAAAGGCACCAAGTCGGAGGATAAGAGCGGCAAAGAGGAAGATGAAGAGGATCTTACTGTACTCCCTCCGGTTAAGGAAGGAGATACCGGACAGGTTGCA
Source organism: Saccharibacillus kuerlensis DSM 22868 (assembly GCF_000378145.1). GTDB lineage: Bacteria > Bacillota > Bacilli > Paenibacillales > Paenibacillaceae > Saccharibacillus > Saccharibacillus kuerlensis. The sequence continues at coordinate 79,430 of NZ_KB899289.1, forward strand.
GATGTTCAAGTCAAAGAAGGTAAGACCCAGCCGCCGAAGCGTTATACCGAAGGGCAATTGATTACTTTGATGAAAACGGCCGGCAAACATTTGGACAATGCGGAACTGGAAAAAGTACTGCAGCGAACGGAAGGGCTGGGTACAGAGGCTACCCGGGCTAATATTATTGGTGGGCTGAAAGATCGTCAATACATCGAAGTTCGCAAAAATATGGTCTATGCCACGAACAAAGGGACCGTGTTGATCGAAGCGTTAGGCGAAAGTGTGTTGGCTTCGGCAGAGATGACTGCAAAATGGGAGCAGCGTCTCAGTGAAATCGGACAAGGTCAGGAATCGCCGAAGGCATTCATGGAACAGGCCCAGCGGCTTGCCCAGAAAATTGTGTCCGATGCAGTAGCGGCTGAGAAAGGTTGGTCGTTCACGGTAGAGCTGCCGAGCAGCGAAGAACGTCCGGCCTATGGGCGTGGGCAGAAAAGCGGTGAAGCGGGAGGAGGAAATCGGAGCGGATCTCCGGAACTGGGTGCATGTCCGATCTGCGGTCAGCCGGTCGTTGACAAGAAAAAAATGTACGGCTGTACCGGTTATCCAAGCTGTACCTTCACTTTATCCAAAAAAATCCTCGGCAAAGACATCTCGGAAACACAAATCAAGCGGCTGCTCGATAAAGGCCAGACATTGACGCTCAAAGGGTTTAAAAAGGGCGAGAAGACCTTTGATGCGGCACTGGCTTGGAATGCGGAGCAGAAAAAGCTTGATTTCCTGTTTGCGGATCGGACATCCAAGACCGAAAAAACGAAGCAGGGTTCCTAAAAGTAAGATGTCTAAGAGCAGGGTTTATAAAACGAGATACGAAAAACGGCAGCGGATTGCCTATCAAAAAAACGGACCCGGTTAGAGGGTCCGTTTTTGGAAAGAGGCACGGGCATGACGGTTGATGAGCTCCGGAACTTCGGTAAGCTTGAAAATCGTATGCAGCGTGCCTTGGGAGGATTCATTCAGTTCAATCATGTTATAAGCCCATTCGCGTTCCTGCCTTAAATAAACGGCGTTGATACCGGCATTGAGCGCAGGTGCGATATCGGTCCGCAGCGAGTTGCCGATCATCCAAGTCGATTCGCGAGGCAGTGACTTGGCTTGGAGAATGCCTTCAAGCGCCTGTACATTTTTGTGCTGACGAATGAAGATGTCGGAACCGAAATAAGAGCTGAGCTTCATTTGGTCGATTTTGCGTTGTTGAATTTTGTCTTCGCCGCCCGTATACAGATACAGAGCATGCCCTTCACTTTGAAGCTGCTCCAGCGTATCGACCATGCCGGGATAGGGTTCGACTTCGTGATCATAGACGCTGAGTCCAAGCTTCATTAAAAAAGCTTCTTCCGCACTGCTGCCGATTCGCTCGTATTGAGCAGAGAAGTGGCGATAAGTCGCGATTAGAGATTCGGGAAAATGATGGCTTGCAAATCCGACGACATGAACACCGGCGATATCGATCTCCAGCTGCTTGGCGCGGATCTGTTCCTCATGAAGTCCGTTATTTGAAAACCAGTCTGTCATCCGTCCGACAAATTCGTCCAAGATACGATCGAAATACTTGTTGCAGTAGACGAGCGTGTCGTCCAGGTCAAAAATGAGATGTTGTTTGCTGTTGCCCGTCACGTGAAGTCCACTCCTTCGAATATCCTGAAGGGGCTCGGTCCGGCAGTTTGGAAAATTCAATCGACTTGGTCAAAGGCGAAGATACGATTCCAGAAACATTTGCAGTTCCGATGCCCCGTCGGGACGTATACTGAATTTTTCATTTGATTGTTCGCCGATATGGGTGCGCAGCAGTCCGGCGGTACGCAGAAGAACCATATGGTGCTTAAGCGCTTCGGCAGGTTGTCCGAGATCCCGTTCCATCTCCAGCAGGGAGCGAGGATGATCGGCGACGTAACGCAGCAGCTTGAGGCGGTCGGGGACTGCCAATGCACGGGTCATCCGCAGCAGCACAGTTGGAGGCTCGTCTTCGTCAGGCTCCGGCGCATCGATCGGATATTGAATGAGCAGTACATTTTGATAGAAACAGTACGTGTTCATCGGTCGATTGTGTACGGTCGGAAAGAGAATGACCGTCTTCAAATCGAGCGGTGTTTCGACCACTAGGCCTCCCGATGCGTATTCGACCAAAGCGCTGGCATCCATCTTGAGCAGCAGTTCCCGTTTCTCGGCTGCATCTTCTTCGATCAACGGCAGGATGGAATCTCGGATATTTTTGAAGTAGTAAGTATACCATGTTTTCAGCAGCGGAGTATAATCGCGCTGAATACGGTACATATCCTCTTTTGTCAGCAGAGGGAGCTGTGCAGACACGAGTTCCAGCAGGTGTTCTGCCGGTTCGGAGAGAAGGCGGTCGAGGAAGAGGGGAATATCTTCATCCGCTTCGCGTTCGATCACCAGGGCATACAGTGCATCGAAGTCGACAAAGGGCCATTCGGCCGCTTCAGCAAAGCGTTTCCGCATCTCAGGTGGCATGCTCGCTTCCGCTTGTGCAGACCATTCTGCACCAATGTCAAGATTTGGCAGCCATTTTTTTGTGATATGAACCATAAAGCTGCCGAGCAGTTCATAAATTTCCGATACATCGATCTTTACTTCATAATTGTTCAATCCATGACCTCCTATGCCCAACATCGTCTGCCTATTGAACATATTATGTATGTTTTCGCATGAACTTGTCCACTACTATGTAAGGCATTGCGGCGCAGAAGCGCTGCGTGTCTGTGAAAGGAAGGAAATTCCGTTGTCTGCACGTTCTTCGTTTTCCTATTACATTCTGCTAGGCATTGTGGTTATGGCGGGATTGAGTCAAGGCCTGCTTCTGCCGCTGCTGTCAATTTTGCTTGAGCAGCAGGGCGTTTCCGCTTCCGTCAACGGTATGAACTCAGCGGCGCTGTATATCGGTTCGTTTGCCATGACGCTGATCGCAGAGCGCTTGGTTGGCGTAGTTGGTTTCAAAAAACTGCTCATCGGCGGCCTGTTAATGGTTATGATCGCCCTCCCTTTATTCCCGTTAATTCCGAGTATCGGCATTTGGTTCGTACTGCGGCTAATTGTCGGAGCAGGAGACAGTGCGCTCAATTACGTGGCCCAGCTCTGGATCCTGCTTGTAACACCGGCAGAGAAGCGGGGGAGGAATCTGTCGCTTTACGGAATGTCGTACGGTATCGGATTCAGCGTTGGACCGCTCGGAATTGGATTGGTCAATTACGGTGAGTATGTTCCGTTTGTTCTGCTGGCCTTTCTGTTCCTGCTTGTGCTAATTTTCGTGATACGCTTTCTGCCTGAGTATCGGCCGGAACGTGAAGCGCAGCATTCCCGCGGATTTGCACGCTTCCCGCGGATTTACCGCTTCGCTTGGTTTGCGTTGATTCCCGCCTTCCTCTACGGTTATATGGAAGCTTCGTTAAACGGGAATTTCCCTGTTTATGCGCTGCGCACCGGCTTGTCAACGGAAAACATTGCCCTGCTGCTGCTGTGCACGGGGATTGGCGGACTTATTCTGCAGCTTCCTCTGGGTATGCTGAGCGACAGAGTCGGACGTCGTCCGATCTTGATTATGGCCGGAATTTGCGGAGGTCTGCTGTTTGCGCTCGTTCCGATGGCCGGAACCAATCTGTGGGCCAATATTGCGCTGTTCCTGGCTGCCGGCGGACTCGTTGGATCGTTCTACTCTCTGGGTATGGCTTACGCTGCGGATATTCTTCCTAAAGGGCTTATTCCGTCGGCCAACGTCATCGCTTCATTCCATTTCAGTATCGGAAGCATGGCCGGCCCGGGTATAGGAGGATACAGCATGCAGCATGGCTCACCGTTTCTGCTGTTCTGGATTATGGGCGGAGCTTATATATGCTTTGGATTGATGGGGTTCTTTTTCCGAGGAGAAACATCTAAAAATATCGAGAAAAACAACGTCTGACGTGGCAATGAGCAATCGTTTCGATGTACACTAGAGAAGTGAAGTTTACCAAGTCAGGGGAGTCGGATGGCGTATGATCAAGGTGAGAGGCTTGAGAAAGACGGTAAGCAGCGACAAGGTACCCGTACTGAAAGGCATAGACTTCGATCTGGTGCGAGGGGAATTTGTTGCGATTGTAGGACCGAGCGGCAGTGGGAAAAGCATGCTGCTGCGCTGTCTGGCGCTGCGGGAAAATTGGGACGGCGGCACATTCGTCGTAGACGATATTGACGTATTCAAAGCCGGATGGTCGGGTAAAATGCGAATCCGCAGAGAATGGGCTTACCTGCAGCAGAATCCGGATCTTGATCCGAACCGGACAGCGCTGAAAAATGTCCTGATCGGTCAAGTCGGTCAAACTCCGGCATGGCGGCGAATTACCGGGATGGTGCGTACAGACGACTACATGGGTGCGATGGATATGATTGAATCGTTCGGGTTGTTGGATAAGGCCAAGCTTAAAGCGGGCAGCTTGAGCGGCGGCGAAAGGCAGCGTATTGCGACAGCTCGCGCTCTGGCGCACGGCGCAAACGTTCTGCTCGCCGACGAACCGGTCATCGGATTGGATCCGCAAACGGCTGACAGCGTGCTCGGTATGCTCAAAAATCTGTGTGAGACTCAGGAAACAACTGTTGTAGCGGTTCTTCCGATCGAGCTTGCGGAGAAGCACGCGCATCGTATATGGGGAATGGACGGCGGTAAGATTGTGCTGGATATTCGCGGACGACGCCTAACGTCGGCGGAAAAAAGCTGGCTGTAAAAGCTTGGCGGCACCAATGAAACAGCTCCGATATTTGGCGGAATGCCGGTCGGATATATGCGGAAGAGAGTGAGCGAAGGAATGAAAAAAATGTGGTTAAGCGTCGTCGCGGCGGCGGGGCTGCTGCTGATGTCAGGCTGCAGTGATACGATGTCTTTGCCGGACCCTACATCGCTGATTCGGCCGCCGCGCCTTCCAGCGGACAAAGAGGTCCTTAAAAATGTGATCGACAGGCAGCTTCCAGCTGGGGCTACCGAAGTTCGCACACGCTCCTCGGAGGATACAAGTTCTATTCGTTACGCCGATTTGGACGGAGACGGAACGAGAGAAGCTATTGTATTTTACAAGCCGGCCGACAATACTCAGAATCTAAAGCTGATGATTTTGCAGGAACAAGGCGAGTCGTGGGTGAAAAGACTGGAGATTGAGGGACAGGGGCCAGTGCTGGACAGACTTGAATTTGCGGATATAACCGGGGATGGATATACGGATATTTTGGCTGGATATGGAGTGAGCGGAGAAGATTCTTCCACAGCCGCAAGCAATGTTCTTATGGTGTATTCGTATATCGAGGGAACACTGCAGATCCATGATGTTAAGTTGCCCTATACGGACTTTGCATTAATCGACCTGAATGGAGATGACAGCAAAGACTTGGCTTTGGTCGAAATGAGGCCGTCTACAGGAACGGATATCCGGGTGTATCAGTATAGGGATTCGGCTTTTCAGGAGCTGTCTTCGCTTATGCTGCCGAACAAAACGATTACAGGATATTATAACGTTTCGGCAGGCAAAGTGTCGGCGGATCAAAATGGGCTGGTGCTTGATATCATGGTCGGTTCGGGTTCATACACTCAAATCGTTGTCATGAAAGATGGTATGCTGGAGTCCGTATTAAGCGAAGTTGCGGCATTCAAGGACGGCTTGGTCAAAAGTGAAGATATAAACGGCGACGGCATTATCGAAATTCCTACACTGAAACTGCCGGTCGGATGGGACAAGTTCGCGAACAAAAAAGATATTCCTATGCTGACTGTCTACAATCAATGGGATAAAGAAGATGGACTTATTAAAATTAGAGAGCAGTATCGCGATGCCAGCGGCCGATTCGTGCTTCCGCCTTTTCCGGAAGAACTTCTCGACAATGTAACGTTGAATACGGTATCGATGGTCGACAAATATTTGCAGTTTGTTCGGATCGACGATGCGAATCGCCAGTGGATCGAGGAAGTCCGTTTCTTTACACCGGCTCAATGGCAAAATGAATCCCAAGGCGACTCTTGGATCAAGCTTTACAGCACAAGCAGCCAGGTTATCGCTTACCGGGTCAATCCGAATGGGCCGCTGTCGACAGGCCGGCTTGGCACTCCGTTAAGCTGACCGCCGCTTGAGTATATAAACAAACGGTATAGAAGTCCGGGAAGGGGAGTCTCATGAGTAAAGTGTTAATTTTGGAAGATGAAGAATCAATCAGAAGTTTTATTGTCATTAACTTGAAGCGCAACGGATTCGAGGTGCTTGAAGCGGGAGACGGCCATGAAGCTTTGCATATTTTACAAACGGAACCTGGAATCGATATTGCGCTTCTCGACGTTATGGTGCCGGGAATCGACGGATTCGAAGTATGCCGACGTATCCGAGAAACGAATGAGCGAATGGGCATTATTTTCCTGACTGCAAAAGTTCAGGAGCAGGACAAAGTATACGCTCTGTCCGTAGGTGCAGACGACCATGTCAGCAAGCCGTTCAGTCCTACCGAGTTGATTGCCCGTATTCATTCTTTGCTGCGGAGAGTCAATGTCCATCGGGAGACAGCTGCCAAGGTAACTTTCGATTCAGGGCCGTTCAAACTCGATTTGATTTCCAAACAGTTTAAAAAGAACGGGCAGGCGATCGAATTGACGCCGACGGAGTTTTCGCTAATTCAATTTTTCCTGGAAAAAGAAAATACCCCGCTCAGCCGAGATGTGCTGCTCGACCACGTCTGGGGGAAGGAATACATGGGTGACCCCAAAATTGTGGATGTCAACATTCGCCGTCTGCGCCAGAAGATCGAGGATAATCCATCGGAACCCGAATACTTGCAGACGGTATGGGGGCACGGTTATAAATGGAAAGGCCAGGGTCAATGATTAAGAAAGGGATCGGCAGACAGATCGTCATGCACTATTTTATCGTCATCTTCCTGGCGCTGATGCTCGTGGAAGTGGTGTTTCTGTTTGCGATCCGAACCTATTATTACGATACGATCAACAATATGATTTCAAGTCATATCGACGCAACCGTAAGAAGTGTCCTGGTATCAACCAATATTAACGATCAGAGCGAAATGGAATACTTGAATCAGGTACTGGGACTGCTAAAGCTGCCTGAAGCCGAACTGCAAATTCTTGACGGTAAAGGAACAGTGCTGATCAGCTCGTCGGGATTTGAAGCGGATAAGCCGGTACAGACGAGCGATATTCCGCAAGCACTTGCTTCCGGCGGCACAGCCAAATGGATTGGCCGACAAGCGACGACAGGAGAACCCGTTATGGCGGTGACGACCACGCTGCAGCAAAACGGCGGTCAGGTCTATCTCGCCAGGTTCGTCACTTCGATCGAAAAAGTTAATCAGCGCCTTACCGAAATCACGCTCGTTTCGATGGCGGTTATCGCAATCGTTCTGTTCATCGTACTGATTGTCAGTATTGGGCTGGCCAATTCCATTGTGCGTCCAATCAACAATATCATTGCCGTATCGGCGCAGATGGCCAAGGGCAGATTTGATGTCCGCGTTGAGGGCGACTATCGTTATGAACTTGGCGAAATGGGGTCGACGCTTAACTATATGGCAGAAGAAATCGTCCGAAGCAATCAAATTAAGGACGATTTCATCTCATCGATTTCACACGAGCTTCGAACGCCGCTTACGTCGATCAAGGGATGGAGCGAGACGCTGGATTCAGGCGGATACGATCCCGACGAAACGCGAATCGGAATGGGGATCATAGCCAAGGAAACAGATCGTTTAATCGGACTTGTCGAAGAACTTCTCGACTTTTCCAAGCTTCAGCAGAATGAGATGAAGCTGACTATGGCCAGAGTCGACCTAAGAGAGCTGCTCAAAGAGATTGTGTTGAACGTTTGGGCAAAAGCCGAGCTGAAGAAGGTTCAGCTTCGGTTGGATGCGGACGGCGACGCATATTGGGTATATGGCGATGCCAACCGGCTCAAGCAGATTTTTCTGAACATCGTTGATAATGCGATCAAGTTCTCGCATGAAAGTTCGGTAATCGTTCTGCATTTGGTTCGGGAAGATGGCTGGGTGCGAACTTCGGTACAGGATAACGGTATCGGAATCGATGAAGAAAATCTAAAAAGGGTCAAAGACCGCTTCTTCCAGGTCAATACGCAGGGTGGAGGAACGGGCCTTGGGCTTGCGATCACGCAGCAGTTGGTTGAACTGCACGAAGGCAAGTTGGATATGTCGAGTGAACTTGGAGTCGGGACGACAGTAAGCGTCATGCTGCCGCTGCTGGAGGAAGGTCCGGCAGCGAAAGAACTCGATACGGATACAGCCGGAATTGAAGAAGTCTAGAATGGCATTGAACTCTGACGGATAAGAAAGCGGGGATACGATATGTCGTCTAACGAAAAAACTAACTTGTTCCGTCAGGGTAAAGGCTCTGCCGAACTGTCCATTCGCGAAGCGTCAATAGACGATGTCGAAGTGCTTGCAGCAATGATGCGCGAAGCAGCGGAAGTTATGGTTCATGCAGGCGTGGAACAGTGGAAGCCCGACATGTTCACTAGCGATACGGTACGCGGGTATTTCGATAACCGTCGGCTGTTCCTGCTGACTGCTGATGGCCAGCCTGCAGGTCTATTTACTTTGCAGGATAGCGATCCGTCTTATTGGAAAGACTTGAACGACGATCGCTATCTGTATCTGCATCGCTTGACGGTACGGCCTGAATATAGGGGATTGGATTATGGGGGCGTCATGCTGAACTATGCCGAACAAGAAGCCGCGAGACAAGGAAAGCTTGGCTTAAGGCTGGATTGTGTAGCACACCTTCCCACCTTGAATGCCTATTATCAGCGAAACGGATTTGTCTTCGTAACAGAACGTGATCTGAATCGTGAAAGAGGCGGGCGATATGTGAATTTGTATGAGAAGCCCAACGGAAACTAATGCAAATAAAGAATGTAAATAGAAAAAGCCGTCCGCGAAATGAACAAAATCCATTTCGCGGACGGCTTATTTATTTTTAACAAGAGCTTTGATTAGGAAGTCAATCCACCAGCCCGGCGAATCGCTGCTGTTTCATAAGTATCCTGAAGGGATCGAACCGATTGAGGGTTGATTACCGGTTTTGCGTAAACCGTCTCGTGTGGTCCGATAATCAGAATATCGTCTGGAGTTCCTTTAATAACGGCTCCATCGCGAATCACAGCATTCTCGCCGACAATCGCGTACTCAATCTTGACGTTACGACCGATCTGGGCATCCGGCATGATCACGCTGTCTGCAATCATCGATCCTTTGCCGATCTGTACACCGCGGAAGAGAACGGAATGCTTGACTGTACCTTCGTTCACACATGTTTCGTGCACCATCGAAGAGATAGGCGAAGGAGCTAGCGTGCGGCGGAACAAAGCAGGGCGGCTGGCTTGACGATTAGTATGCATCGGCCATTCCGATTTGTTCAATTCGAACGCTTTGTCTTCACCTAGCAGATCCATATGTGCTTCCCACAAGCTGTTTGCCGTGCCAACGTCTCTCCAGTAGCCTGCAAATGGATAAGCATTCACCTGCGAACCGTCGTTCAGCATAAGAGGAAGAAGATCTTTGCCGAAATCATGTCCGGATGTGTCGTTATCGCCATCGTTCAGCAGGTAGCTGCGCAGATAAGACCATTTGAATACGTAGATACCCATTGATGCGAGACTGCTCATCGGCTTGGCCGGTTTCTCGTTAAATTCGACGATGCGAAGATTCGAATCGGTCGTTACAATACCGAAGCGATGCGCTTCATTAAGCGGCACTTCCATCACGGAAAGTGTCGCATCCGCACCTGAACGCTTGTGAGCTTCGAGCATTTCTGCATAATCCATATGGTAAATATGATCACCCGACAAGATCAGTACGTGTTCGGGATCATGTTGGTCGATAAATTCAATGTTTTTGGTAATAGCGTCAGCCGTTCCACGGTATTCTCCGCGTTCGCCGGGCGGCAGCAGGACGATCTCGCGATCTGCCGAACCATTTTTCCACGGAGTGCCTTCGCCGATATGTTCATGCAGCGACTCAGCAGCATACTGTGTCAGTACGCCTACAGTGTCGATGCCTGAATTCAGACAGTTGCTGAGAGGAAAATCGATGATACGGTAATGACCGCCAAACGGCACAGCAGGTTTAGCGAGCGTAGACGTCAGCGGTGCAAGTCTTCGACCCTCTCCTCCGGCAAGCAGCATAGCGATGCAGTCTTTCTTATTCATGTTAATTTCCCTCCCGTGATGTATGTCAACATAACATATGATTAAACGGAAGAAGCAAGCTTTGAAACTTAAGAAAAAGGAAATATGTTGCATTTATCAAAAAAAATTTTTTTAGTATCGTTTTATTCAGTGCCTGTTTAAACGGGTAATAAAAGAATTGATGTGTTTAAAATAGACAGTTAGCAAATAAAGATTTGAACAAGGGGCGTGAAAAGATGGCCAAGCAGCCGGGAACTGTATCCCAGTCAATATCCAAGGAAGACATTTATTTATTTCACGAAGGTAATTTTTTTCACAGCTACCGGGTGTTCGGCGCTCATTTAACGAAAGAAGGCAGCAGAGAAGGTGTAAGATTTACCGTGTGGGCGCCCAATGCGGTATCGGTTGGCGTAGCGATGGATATCAATCAATGGGATGGAAGTGCCTCCCCGCTTGAATTAGTGCCGGAATCGGGGGGGATTTGGAGCGGTTTTATTGAAGGCGTCCAATATGGAGATCTATATAAATACGCGATCGAATCGGTAACCGGCGAGCGCTTGCTTAAAGCAGATCCTTACGGCGTATATGCCGAGGTGCGGCCGAATACGGCTTCTCGCGTAGGCTCTGTGGAAGGTTACGAATGGTCGGATCAAGCTTGGCGCCGCAAGCGCCGCGCTCCTTATGCCAAGCCGATGAACGTTTATGAAATGCAGCTTGGCACATGGCGACAGAAGGAAGACGGAACGTTTTATACATATCGGGAACTTGCCGACCTGCTGATTCCTTATGTAAAAGAAATGGGTTATACTCATCTGGAATTTATGCCTCTGACCGAATATCCTTATGACCTGTCATGGGGATACCAAGCTACGGGATATTTTGCTCCGACAAGCCGCTACGGCGAAGCAAAAGATCTCATGTATTTGATCGACCGCTGTCATCAGGCTGACATTGGTGTTCTGCTTGACTGGGTGCCGGGTCATTTTGCCAAAGATGCACACGGCCTGCGACAGTTTGACGGAACGCCGCAGTACGAATATGCCGATCCCATGTTGGCCGAGAAGCCGGGTTGGGGAACGTTGTCGTTCGATTTCGGCAAACCGGAGGTTCAGTCTTTCTTGATCTCCAGTGCACTCTATTGGATGGACCTATTCCATTTCGACGGTCTGCGGATCGATGCGGTAACAAGCATGCTGCGTCTCGACTTCGAAAAGAAACCCCATCAATGGCGTCCAAACGAGAATGGTGGAGTTGAGAATAACGATGCCATCGAATTTTTGCGCAAGCTCAATCGAATTATTTTCAGCTACTATCCAAATTCGATCATGGCGGCGGAAGAATCCAGCGCCTGGCCGAATGTTACGGCCCCGGCCCATGAAGGTGGACTGGGCTTCAATTATAAATGGAATATGGGCTGGATGAACGATACGCTCAAATATGTGGAGACGGCATTCGATGAAAGACCTTCACTGCATAATCTGTTAACATTCCCAATTGTATATGCTCATTCGGAGAACTTTGTACTTCCGCTGTCGCATGACGAAGTCGTTCATGGTAAAAAGTCGCTGCTCGACAAAACGCCAGGGAGCTACGAAGAGAAGTTTGCAGGACTTCGCCTGCTTCTGGGCTACCAAATGACGCATCCCGGCAAAAAGCTTCTGTTTATGGGAGGAGAGTTTGGTCAGTTTATCGAATGGAAAGACGAAGAACAACTTGACTGGCTCCTGCTCAATTACGAAGCGCATCGGCAGATGAAAGATTACACGGCAGCGTTGAACCATTTTTATCTTGGGGAAAAAGCGCTTTGGGAAATCGACCACAACTGGGAAGGTTACGACTGGATCAGTGCATCGGATGCGGGACAAAGTGTAATTACCTTTATGCGAAAAGGGAAAAAGTCGGGTGATACGCTGTATATCCTTATTAACTTCCGCCCAATTGCATACGAGGATTACCGCATCGGCGTGGATAAGCCGGGAACGTACAAGGAAGTATTCAACAGCGATGAAACTCGTTTCGGCGGCGGCGGCTTGTTAAACGAGCAGCCGATCAAGGCGGAAAAGGAAGCATGGCATGATCGGGAGTATAACGTGCCCGTGAAGCTTCCTGCGCTCGGCATTGTCATTCTCAAAAAGAGCGGACGCTCTTCAGAGACATTAAAAACGGCTGTCGAACCTGCTGCTGCCAAGCCAGCTCCGAAAAGAAAAGCAGCTGTGAAAAAGAAGAACGATGCCAAATCGGTTGTGCTGCCCGAAACGAATGAAATAAACGAAACCAATGAATCAGGTACAAAGCGAAAGGGGAAAACTAAATGAAATTGCTGTTTGCAGCTGCGGAAGCAGCACCTTTTATCAAAACGGGTGGCTTGGCCGACGTAATCGGCGCCCTGCCCAGAGCACTAAAAGAAGCGGGGGCGGATATTCGTGTGGTGCTGCCCAAGTATAGTGGTATTCCTGATTCATATAAGGAAAAATTGACGCACAAAAGCAGCGTATTCGTACAGCTGGGATGGCGCAGTCAATACTGCGGGATCGAAGAATATAACGATAATGGAATCCCGGTTTACTTTATCGATAATGAATTTTATTTCGGACGCGACGGCGTTTACGGATACGGGGACGACGGAGAACGTTTTGCCTTTTTCAGCAAAGCCGTGTTGGATATCCTGCCGGAAATCGGCTTCAAGCCGGATGTCATTCACTGCCACGACTGGCATACGGGAATGGTACCTCTGCTGCTAAAAGATACGTACGCGCATGATCCTTTTTACGACAACATTCAGAGTGTATATACCATTCATAATCTGCTGTATCAAGGTGTGTTTCCTTATGCGGTATTCGGAGAGCTGCTGGGTCTGGACAACCGCCATTTCACAGCAGCAGGCGCGGAATATTACGGCAGTGTCAACTTTATGAAGACAGGTATCGTATATGCGGATAAGGTAACGACGGTCAGCCCGACTTACGCTCAAGAGATTCGCACTGCTTATTACGGATACGGTCTGGACGGTCTATTGTCTTCGATTGGCGATAAGCTGACAGGCATTGTGAACGGAATCGATACGAAGAGCTATAATCCGAATACGGATAAAACGCTGCATACCCGCTATAAGAGCAGCCTGGCCAAGAAACGTGAAAATAAAACGGCGCTGCAGACGGAGCTTGGACTTCCAGTGAACATCAAGACGCCAATGATCGGCATTGTATCGAGGCTGGTAGAGCCCAAAGGATTGGATCTGGTCGTTCGAATTCTCGATGAGCTGCTGTACGGTGATGATGTACAGATTGTTGTGCTGGGCACTGGCGAGGCGGGCTACGAGGATTGGTTCCGTCAGGCAGCGTTCCGCCATCCGAACCAGCTGTCGGCGCAGATTCGTTTCAGTGAGACGCTGTCGCGCAACATCTATGCGGCGAGCGATATGTTCCTGATGCCATCCATGTTCGAGCCGTGCGGAATCAGTCAACTGCTTGCCATGCGTTACGGCAGTGTACCGATCGTTCGTGAAACGGGTGGATTAAATGATACCGTCCAGGCATACAACGAACATACGGGAGAAGGTAACGGTTTTAGCTTTTCCTCGTACAATGCACACGATATGCTGCATACGATTCGCCGGGCGCTGGCTTTTTACCGGGACGAACCAAGCTGGAAAAAGATTGTGCAAAACGGCATGAGTGCGGATTTCAGCTGGCTGGCTTCCGCTAAGGAATATATGGGCATTTACGAACAGTTGAAAGATTAAAATCACCATCGCGAGTACAGGAATAAAGCGGCAGGTAGGATTACCTGTGCAGCAAGGAAAGGGAGAAGGCCGGGCAGGCCTTCTCCCTTTTTATTTGCATTCAAACACTTGTTAAAACCAAAAAAATGAATCAAAATAAAGGGGACAAAGTGGAGTGTACAACGTTTTGGCGGAAATAAACCAAAGAAACCACAGCTCCGATCGGAACTGTGGTTTCTTTGGTCTTTTGATGTCCGAATTGATTGATTTTCCGTCAATCCCCCTCAATACGGACTGAAATAGTAAAGCAGCATAAACAGCGCCGTCTTCACACCTGTTCCGATTGAACCTCCATCCAGCCGTTTCAGTACAGCCATAATCGACACGACAATTGCTGCCATAGATACAACAAAGAACATACCGGCTTCTCCTCCTTGCATATTCCCGTTATTCCATGAACCACTTAAGGAAAGATAACCAGAACAGGAGGGATGAAAACGCTTTATTTCATTAAATTTCGGTAAAGGATGCGGTAGCCGTAAGAATCGAGCGAAATGGCGAGCTGCCCACCTGTCGTCAGTATATTCTCACCAGTTAAAGCATCGCGCCAGTCATCCGTCTCCATCGGGTGGGACAGCATGGACGACTCGGCAGTATTGTTTATCCAGATTGTAAAATGAATATGATCGTCGATCCGTTCATAAATGATACACGGATCACCGGAGCGGGCCATCAAGAAACGAAAACGACCGCCCCGGAGTGCAGGATTGCTTTTACGAAGCCCAATCATCATTCGGTAAAAGTTATAAAGCTCAAGATCCTGCTTGGAGGGATTCCATTCCATACACTTCCGGCAATCCGGATCGGCTCCTCCCTGGAGACCAATCTCGTCCCCATAAAAAATGCAGGGCGTTCCCGTATACGTAAATAAAAAGACGATGGCCAGCTTCAGCTTGCGTTTGTCGCCGCCCAAGCGGGTAAGCAGACGCGGCGTATCATGACTGCAGAGCATATTAAACACCACTTCATTGGTCTGCTGAGGGTAACGCATAAGCAGGGTACTCATATGACTGGAAAATTGATAGCCGTCCATACCGCCGCCGAAGAAAGCCAGTACTTTGTCGGAAAACGGATAGTTCATAACGGAATCGAATTGATCGCCCATCAGCCAAGAGAGCGAGTCGCTCCATACTTCGCCGACCAGATAGGCATCCGGCTTGGCACCCTTTACGACATCCCGGAATTCACGCCAAAAATGATGGTCTACCTCGTCCGCTACATCCAGTCGCCAGCCGTCTACGCCGATCTCTTTGATCCAATACTTGGCGACGCCAAGCAGATATTTGCGGACTTCTTCATTTTCGGTATTGAACTTGGGCATATTCGAATAGAAGCCGAACGTGTCGTAGGTCGGTACACCGTCTTTAGTACCGAGTGGGAACTCATTGATATGAAACCAGTCTGCATAAGGCGAATAAGATCCTTTGGCTAACACATCCTGAAAGGGAGGGAACTGATCGCTGCAGTGGTTGAAGACCGCATCCAGAATGACGCGTATCCCTCTGCCGTGACAAGTCTGGACCAGCTCCTTAAGCAGCTTGCTGTTGCCAAGATGCGGATCGACCGTTTTATAATCAATGGTGTCGTATTTATGATAAGAGCTTCCTGTGAAGACGGGAGTGAAGTAGATCGCGTTGATTCCTAGTTCCACTAAATAATCCAGATGATCCAGTACACCCTGCAGATCTCCGCCAAAATAATCGGTCAATGTCGGCTGTTCGCCCCATGGCAAACTGTTCGGTGGATCGTTCGACGGATCACCGTTTGCGAAACGGTCGGGCATGATTTGGTAAAAGATCGCTTTTTTGGCCCAGTGAGGTGCGGCAAATAGGTCTACTGCATGGATGTAAGGAAACTCGTAAAATCCTCCGGTGGGGTTGGGGAAGCCGTTATGAAACTCGTTATCGGCTTTAAACAGCGTTTCGCCGTTCGAAATGAGCCGGAATATGTACGCGACGCGCTTGAATTTCGGACGCACAGGACCTTCCCAATAATCGAAATATTCATCGGTGGCCGCCTTTTCCAATTCCACTTCAAAATATGTGCGGCTCCAATCGTATTTATCACCCGTCAGTGCCGTAACGCGGTCAACATCGTTTTTCTTGGTTCGAAAACGAAGGTGGATCGTGTGCAGATCGTAGGAGTAAGCCCATTTGTCGCGCGGTACATGATACATCGCTTCCCGAAACATCAGTTAATCGCTCCTTTGCACGAATCGAGTGGAAACAGAATATAGAAATAAAAGGAATTGTTACAAAAAAATCAAGAATGGTTTCCATTACCCCGCAAAAGAGAACGATGAAACCAAGCGACAAGCAAATCGCAGCGCATGATTCGAATGTCTTGTTCAATAGACAGAAGGGGAAGAAAATGAAAAAAGACGCCCGCGAATCATTGGCGTCTCCCTAATTCGGCGAAGATCAATTCTAATCAAATGTGTGAAATCGCATGAGCAGCAATTTCACAAAGCCCAGGTATAACCTACACCCCAGCTTTCTCTTGCCATTTTCTCGATTTCTTCCACAATCTCCGTTTCCACCATATACGTATCGCCCTGCTCATAAGGATTATAATGGAATGCATACATGCGGGCGACGAACTGGGCGAATGGAAGAGAGGCTTCACCTTCAAATTCGCCGTGGCCTTTGACACTCGGTTCGATGCCTTGTCCCCAATTCTGTCCGCTGTCATTATTCGGGTTATAGAAGTAAATGCGCCACTCTCCTGACTCGTCCTTGGCAACCCGTTGAATGGACACGGCGTGCAGGCCAAGCAGTTCTCCCGATACGTTGGTGATATAAATGCCGACCGGGTTGGGATAGATCAGCTCATAGCCGTTATTGTAATCGGGATGATGTGTGGCATAGAACAATTTGACAAAGGCCGAGAAATTTACGACAGCCCCAGTAAGCGGGTCAACCAGATTGATAAAGCCCCGTTGAATCCATTCGCCGTAAAAGGCAGGATTAACCCACTTATGTCCATCCTCGAGCCGAAGCAGCGTCCGTTTCATCATCTCATTATAAATTTTGTCAAGATGGGGAACGAGAACTTTAGATACTGGATCCAATTCCTGATGAATTTCCTCGGCTACGCCGCCTTCCAATTGGCTGGAGAAAATGACTTCGCCTTCGAACGTTATGTCGATGTCATTGTCGCGCGCTGCGCGTACGATGTATTCCAGCAGCTGATTCTGCGCATGTTGAGACCATAGGCTGATAGCACGTGCCGATTGGCAGGTCGGATTCAATCCCTGACCGACTCCCAGCGGCTGTCCTAACACGCTGATCGTACCTCCGAGCAGAACGGCGTTTGGACCGATGCCGCTGCGCTTGTGCTCTTCCGAGAGAAGGATTTTGTGGACATCCGGATGAATGTCAATCTCAAAAAGACGCCGCAGAGAGGGAAGCAGTGCATCCTGCGACAGCAGCCCACGATTGAGCATACCTGCAAAACCATATAGGATCTGGCAGGTTTCTGGGGTAACGGCTACCTGAATCATATCGCGAACCAGCTCATGCTGGGTATCCAGAAAGGCGCGTCCGATATCATCCAGGCCGAGCGCTGCGGCAATCAAGTCGTGATTTTTGCGATTCGCATGCCTAATAAATGTTGCATGGTAAGCAGAGACAAGACCGGTAGAATGCATCATTCTCGCAAAAGCTTCGGCTTCCTGCAGCAGTTCTTCCTCGGAAGCTTCACGCAGGAATCGCCCATAGTCGCGAAGATCGGAATGACGTTCGCTAAACGGAGTTGGTGTGCCGGTCGCTTTAACGTAGTGTTCGAGAGAGGAACGAGTGTCGGCGTCGATATCTTCTTCAAGCATCTTTTCCGCAGTTCGAATCATGTTCACAATCCGACCGACCATGATAGGACGCTGGGTCGTCAAGCGGTCGATTTCTTCTACAATTTTGCGTGAAATCGCTTTTAACGACAGTTCGCGACTCAGCAAACGGAACAAGCGGTTGGCCCGTTCCAGGTGTTCGCCCGATTCGATGCGGGCTTCTTCCGTTTCGGCAGGGAACAAGAAATTCAGATTAAGCGCCATCACTTCGTTCAGAAAAGTCCGGGCCTCGTCAGCAGTCACTCCTGGATGTTCATACTCGCCGCGGGCTATCGCCAGCATTCTCAGTTCGCTCATTAGTTCCACAACGGAATTAACGCCTTTGAGCTTGAGCGATCCTCCGACGAAGCCGGGCTGCAGCTTGGAAGCGTCTTCCCAAGGCCCACCGGAGAAAACACCGGCTGCATCGAAGCGTGCAGCATGCGTTTTTAAGAGGTCAAGGCCTTCGTCTGTATGGGCCAGATCAATGGCTCTTTGAAAAACTTCGGTCTGGTAGAGGCTTTTGGCAAAAGGCTTGGCCTGCTCAAGCGTTTGGAGTGCCTGCTCGAATTTGCTTTCAGCGGCTTGGACGGCAGTGTCTGTCAATGCAGCAACCCCCTTTTAAATATAAAAATCGTAATCCTCGTATTGCAGAAGCAGCTCTTTCATTCTTGCGCTGTTGTCTCCGTAGAAAAAGACAGTGCCGTAATGGTTGCCGAAGCCGACACGTTCCGCAACTTTACTCGTTGCCGGAATGAACATGTCGTGCCGGTCGAAATAAGGGTCGTTTTTGAGCTCAGTAGGCACGTTCAGGCGTTGAATCAGACGTACGCGAGGGTACACCATCAAGCTGCCGGCATAGCCTTTCGCATCCTCGACTTCTTTTGGGAAAAACGCTTTCAGCTCTTCCTCGGTCGTATCAGGATCACTGCACAAAATTTGGGCCTGATAAGCGTTAAAGCCGTATGCTTTGCCGATCAGGTCAAAAATGTGGCCCCCCGGGATTCGTGCGGCCACCTCACCAAAATTCAGGGTGCCGTCCGGAGAAATAAAGTACTCGGGATGAATAATGCCGTATTTAATTTCAAACGCGCTGATCAGTTTTTCGATCGCAGCGTGAATTTGGGGTCTCCAGGTTTCGAGTTCTGGCGAAGCAGGAACGAAATTGGAATGGCCCAGATGTACGTATTCCGTAATGTTTAAGAAACGGATTTTTCCATTATGCACGAATACTTCACAGGAAAACTCCTGACCGTCCAGATGGCTCTCAATCAAGCATGGGAAATCTTCGTCCGGAATCAGGTCGATATCGCCTGCTTCCCGAATCAGCCGATGCCCCACAGTGCCCGCTTTGCTGAGCGGCTTGACATGCACAGGATCATTAATGTCGCCGTCCAGCTTAATCAGCGCTTCGTTAACCCGCTTGAGGAAGCGGTGAACGTCGTCGCGATTGTAAGCTTCTTCAAACACGCCGACTTTGATGCCGGCCATTTGCGCTCTGCGCTTCATCAGACCTTTGTCCCGCAAGAGCAGAGAGCGGTTGAAAATACGGGGGTCCTTTTGGAAACGGGCATTTAAGGCTCCAGCCCATTCCACGGTTTCTTCATAGATTGGCACAGCCAGCTTGACGCCTTTCTGCTCCAGCAGTTCGGCCAACTCACCGGACTGTTCGTTCAGACGTTCGAACTGCCAGGCGACAAAAGCAATTTCGTTGCGATCGGCAAATTCCTGGAACTCTGGAGGACCGACTACGAGGAAAGGGCGATCCATGCGATCGGCGGCTTCGATAACAGGCAGGCTCCAACCCAGAAGCGCGGTTATGCCCTGATTTAAGATTGAATCTTCCACGATATGATTCCTCCGTTTCAAAGTTAAAAAATAAAGAAGACCCAATTTAAGATAGACGGTAATTGTAAAGCTGAAACAATTTATGGGAAAAACAATGGGAATATGGTTTCGTTCTCTGATACAAACGTTAAATTAAGAAAAGAGCGACCATCTAATTCCACAGCATATTCACAGTACAGAACAAACACAGCATCGGAGAGGGGTTTATTCATGACATCATGGTTCGACAGATTAGGAGAGTACTTTCCCATTCAAGAAATGAAATCGTTACCGCATATGAAAGCGCTGTTAGCAGATAAGCCGGAACAATACCGGGTAGCGGAAGCCAAGGAATATGTCACGGTTTATTTGGAAAAGGATTCGTTTATTTTCGTCGATTTCATGCTTGTGTCTCCAGGCCAGCGCAGCAGCGGAGTTGGAAGCCGGGTCATCGAAGACATGAAGAGCAAAGGCAAACCGATCGTTTTGGAAGTGGAACCTGAAACGCCCGACGATCCTGACACAGGCAAACGTATCCGTTTCTATGAAAAGCTGGGTTTTAGGCGTGTGGAATCGATCCGTTATGTACGTACGCATGTCGTTACGGGTATGCTGAATATTATGGATGTCTACTGTTGGTCGCCCAAACCGGTCACGGACGAATGGGTTTATGAGCGGATGAAAGAAAGCTATGAGCAGGTACATGCATACCGCTCTGAAGAATATTACGGCAAGTTTCCGCAGCCGGTCGATGAGGTGTTGAGTCTTACACTTCCCTCGCGCCCGACGATTCGTCAAGCCTAATAAAGGGAGGAAGAGTTTGAAAACAACTTGAAGACAAGCGGCAAGGTTCGAAAGAGAAGCTAATGAAAAGCAAAAAGCTGACTGCATCCAATCGGATACAGTCAGCTTTTTGCTTTTGAGAAGGGCTGCAGGCTGCTTCAAAAAGCGCGGCGGAAGAAAACGTTATTCTTGAGCTGCGCCCTGCTTATTTCGCAGCGCCGGCCGACATGTCGAATTCTTCGCGTACGCGTTCCAGCAGCCCTGGTACCGTCAGTGTATCGTAAGCGGTTCCGGCAAGCATTTTGGCTCCGAAAACCATAGCCTCATAAGCGGCTTCCTGCTGAGCTAAGTCACGGAAGCCGATG
This sequence comes from Saccharibacillus kuerlensis DSM 22868, assembly GCF_000378145.1. Classification (GTDB taxonomy): domain Bacteria; phylum Bacillota; class Bacilli; order Paenibacillales; family Paenibacillaceae; genus Saccharibacillus; species Saccharibacillus kuerlensis. Next base: position 100,226 of record NZ_KB899289.1, read on the forward strand.
CTGTGCAGCTCATGGCGTTCATAAACGACTTGGACGTAAGGGTGGATCGCTGGACAACGTGTAGATACATTGCCGACATCGGCGGAACCGCCGTTTTCAGGTTCCTGAATCATTGCCGGTTCCACGCCGGCTTCAATCAGGTTGCGGGTGAACGTATCCGACAGTGTCTCGTTAGTAATCAGCTCATCGTACGAATACTCATAGTTCGATATCTTCACTTCGCAGCCGGTCTGGAGTGCCGCACCTTCGGCGATCCGGCGAACTTTGGACACCAGTTCGTTCGTATACGGCCGATCCGCGGAGCGAATATAGAATTGGGCAGAGGCGTAATCAGGAATAATATTTGCGGCGACTCCGCCGTGGTTGATAATGCCGTGGATTCGGGCATCCGAGCGGGTCTGCTGGCGCTGCGCATTGACTGCGTTGAACAGCTGCAGCACCGCATCCAGCGCGTTGATTCCCGACTCAGGGCTGGCTGCCGCATGCGAAGCTTTGCCGTGAAATTCATACTGAATCGCATCCATTGCCAGAGCGCTGCCCGATTTCTGGAACGCGTAATACGGATGCGCCATCAGCGCAAAATCGCAGTCGTCGAACAAACCGGCGTCGGCCATTGTTACTTTGGCTCCCCGGGTTTCCTCGGCCGGCGTGCCGTAGACCCTCAGCGTTCCTCCAAGTTCCTTCATGATATTTTTAAGACCGATCGCCGCGCCAAGACTCATCGTGCAGATCAGATGATGTCCGCATGCATGGCCGATTTCGGGAAGGGCATCATACTCGCACAGCAGCGCGACGACCGGTCCCGGTTTTTCCGAACGGAATGTTCCGAGAAACGCCGTTTCGATTCCAAGTACAGGAGCGTCTACCTGAAAGCCGTGATCGACGAGCGACTGTCTTAGCCGGGCGGACGCTTTGAACTCCTCGTTGCCAAGCTCGGGATTTTGCGCAATATAGGACGCAATCTCCTTTAATTCCGCGGCATGGAGATCAATCTCCGCAAACATTTGTTGTTTATTATTCATCTATGCAAACGCTCCTTATTGGGTGGACTTAGAGACCAAGTCTATCATGGGGATGAACCCTTTTCAACGCGGGCGCGGGTTCTGATAATGAAATAAGTTTGCAAGAATAAAAAAAGTAGGCGACATTTGTCGTATAATGTTGTATAAATATAAATATTATTTTATAATGACTTGTCTATTTTAATAAGAGTGGAGAGAGGGCATGTTGAGACTTAAAAGGATTATCCCGATGCTGATGGCTCTGTTGATGCTCGCGCTGGCTTTGTATCCGGGCCATGGACACGCGCAGCAGCAGAACGCTTCAAGCACGAGTGAGAAAAAGACCATTACTGTTGGATTAAGTGCGGACTTTGCGCCGTACGAATTTATGATGACGGTCGACGGAAACAGTAAGATCGTCGGTTCCGATGTCATGATCGCAGAAGAAATTGCGAAAGACATGGGCGCGGAACTGGTTATTGAAAATATGTCGTTCGACAGTTTGATTCCGTCGCTGCAGAGCGGCCGGATCGACATGATCATTTCCGGTATGACACCTACCGACGAAAGACGCCAAAATGTAGACTTCTCGGATTTGTATTACATTTCACGCCAGGTCATTCTGACCCGTTCCGAGGATGTTGACAAATATGCAACGATGGATGCTCTCGAAGGTGAACAGATCGGTGTGCAGACAGGATCGATTCAAGAAGAGATCGCGAACGATATTCCAAACGCGCAGGTCACATCGGTCAAAAGTATTTCCGATGTAGTCAGCCTTCTGACTTCCGAGCGGGTCAATGCAGCGGTATTTGAAGGGCCGGTAGCGGAATCACAGGTTAACAACCGCCCAGGGATTGCGATCGCTGAGGCGGCGCCGGAAGACAGCGATACGCCGATGGCGATTGCCGTCCAAAAAGGAAATACGGAGCTGACGGAGCAGATTAATGTCACGCTCGAACGTCTTCGCGCAACCAATGCCGTTGACGAATTTATTCGTCAAGCCAATGAACTGAGTTCGGGCGAAGAAGCGCCGAGCAATATCTTTTCATTCTTCTGGAAATACCGCGGCTTCTATGCGGACGGCGTACAATATACGCTGCTGCTGTCCGCATTGGGCGTATTGTTCGGCTTCCTGATTGGCCTGCTGGTCGCGCTGCTGCGCTTGTCGGGCGTCAAGGTTCTGAAATGGATTGCAGTCACTTACATTGAAGTTCTTCGCGGTACGCCGATGCTGGTGCAGCTGCTGATCATCCACTTTGGTCTGGCCAGTGCATTCGACATCAGATTTACGGTACTGCAGTCAGGGATCATCACCCTGTCGATCAACAGTTCAGCTTATCTGGCGGAAATCTTCCGTGCAGGTATCCAAGGTGTCGATCGCGGACAGATGGAAGCGGCCCGCTCGCTGGGCATGCCGCGCGGCATGGCCATGCGTACCATCATCATTCCGCAGGCGATTAAGAGCGTTCTGCCGGCGATCGGCAACGAGTTTATCGTCATTATCAAAGAATCTTCGATTGTATCGTTTATCGGGGTGGCCGATCTGATGTTCCAGGCCAATGCTGTACGTACACTGACCTATTCCGGTCTGTATCCGCTTGTGATCGCAGCCGTCATCTACCTCATTATGACGCTCATTCTGTCCAAGCTGCTGAATGTATTCGAACGGAGGTTGAGCGCCGGTGATAACCGTTAAAAATTTGCAAAAATCGTTTGGCAAAAATCAAGTCCTGCGCGGGATTGATGCCGAAATCAAAAAAGGCGAAGTCGTCGTTGTAATCGGGCCGAGCGGCTCGGGCAAAAGTACGTTTCTGCGCTGTCTGAATCGGCTTGAAGACGTAACGGGAGGAGAGATCCTGTTCGAAGGACAGCCGATTACCGACAAGAAGCACAACATCGACAAGACGCGCGAGAAAATGGGCATGGTATTCCAGCAGTTCAATCTGTTCCCGCATAAGACCGTACTGGAAAACATTACGCTCGCCCCGATCCGCCTGCTCGGATTGTCCAAATCCGAGGCCGAGAAGCGTGCCGAGTCTCTGCTGCAGTCTGTCGGCCTGTCCGACAAAAAGAATGCTTACCCGGCCCAATTGTCCGGAGGACAGAAGCAGCGGATCGCCATCGTACGTGCGCTGGCTATGCAGCCGCATGTGATGCTGTTCGACGAACCTACTTCGGCGCTTGATCCGGAAATGGTCGGAGAAGTACTGGACGTCATGAAGAAACTCGCCGAAGACGGTATGACGATGGTCATCGTCACACACGAGATGGGCTTCGCCCGCGAAGTCGGCGACCGGATCATCTTCATGGACGGTGGAGTGATCGTTGAGGAAGGTACGCCGGAAGAAGTGTTCAGCGCACCGAAAAATGTGCGGACGCAGGATTTCTTAAGTAAAGTCCTTGTATAAAATCAATTCCGAACTGATTAACGTGAGTTGAAAAGTGAAGGTGAGTTAAAAAGTTTTAAAGGTTGCTGCAGCGGCTGCTTTCCGGTTAATTACCGGGATGCGGCCGCTTTTTTAATTCCACCGCACTTTTTCTAAGATTCTACAGCACTTCACCAAGGTTTTGCGCCCCGATACCTTGTCTTTTATTTCGATAATTCCCGGACTTGGATCGAACGAAAAAAAGAGTATAATAGAAACCGCATGTGGTTACTTAAATATAGATTGTTGGGAAACGGAAGGAGAATGAGAAATGACCGATTTGTTTTCTAGATTTGAATATAAGGGGCTTGAGCTCCCGAACCGGATCGTAATGCCTCCGATGTGCCAATATTCGGTAGATGCCGAGGATGGAATTCCAAATGAATGGCACGATGTGCATTATATCAGCCGTGCAGTTGGAGGGACCGGATTTATTATCGCCGAAATGTCCGGCATTCATCCAGATGGTCGAATTACGAACCGCGACACGGGAATCTGGAGCGACGACATGATTCCGGCTTGGAAAAAAATCGTGGACGGCATTCACCGTTATGGTGCGAAAGCGGCTATTCAGCTTGGACATGCGGGGCGCAAAGCGGAAGACGCGCAGCCTCCGGTTGCTCCTTCTGCAATTGCGTTCGACGAGAATTACCGGACGCCTAGAGCGCTGACAACGGAAGAAGTCAAGGAAATGGTACAGCTGTATGCCGATGCGGCCCGCCGAGCTATTCAGGCCGGATTCGATACGGTCGAAATCCATGGCGCACACGGTTATTTGATTCACCAGTTCCATTCGCCGCTGACCAACAAGCGTGATGACGAGTACGGCCGTGATCTTGCCCTGTTCGGCGAAGAAGTCACCCGTGCCGTTCGTGCGGAAGTACCCGCTGAAATGCCGGTACTGATTCGTGTCTCGGCTGCTGAATATGTCGACGGAGGTTACGGTGTCGAAGATATTATGGAGACCTGCCGCCGTTACCGTGATGCAGGAGCGGACATCTTCCATATCTCCTCCGGAGGAGAAGGTCCAATCGGCGCCGGCGGAGCTCCGGGCGTCGGTCCCGGCTACCAGGTAGGCCTGGCCGAGAAAATCCGGCAAGCGCTGAATGTACCGGTTATCGCTGTTGGTATGCTGGATGAATTCGAGGATGCACAGCGCGTCGTTACGGAAGGTCGTGCGGATCTTGTCGCGGTCGGCCGCGGTATGCTGCGAGATCCGTACTGGGCTGTACATGCTTCCCGCGAGCTGAACGGCGAGCTTGAAGTGCCCGAGCAGTATCAACGTGGTTATCGCAAGTCGAAGTAAATTAAATGTTTCTTATAGATCCGTATTTCGCAGCGTCATGCCGTGGAATACGGATTTTTCGCTCCAAATTCACATCATTCATCGTGCGATTCATTGCGTGTTTTGTATCATAGCCAGTCACTCATTATCAAGGCACGATGGAAAAGATGTACATAGTTCGGCAATTTGGCGAGGATATGATGACGAATTACCGCCTTTAACAAAAATATTTTTCGAAAATAAGACAAGGAATGGAACCGAATTTGTTCTTCTCCGTAAAAGAAAGGGTAATGGTTCAAAACACTAATTGAAGAACACTTTCAAGGAGGCAAACAGAATGTCCGTTTTTAAAAGATTGAGAGACCTTACGCTGTCCAACGTTTACGCTATGATTGAGAAGGCAGAGGATCCGATTAAGCTGACGGATCAATACATTCGTGATATGCAGGAAGACCTTGCCGACGCAGAGAAGGCGGTTGCCGCTCAGATCGCGATCGAGAAGAAATTCAAGCAGCTCTACGAGGAACAGCAGGAGCTGGTGAACCGTCGTACGGAGCAGGCTCATATGGCTGCCCAAGCTCAGAATGTCGATCTGGCCCGCCGCGCTCTCGAAGAGAAGAACGCCGCTGAACAGAAGATGACCGAGTACAAGAACAGCTTCGATCAGAACAAGGCAGCTGCCGATAATCTTCGCGGCAAGCTGGAAGAAATGCGCAAGCAGCTGAACGAAATGAAGAACAAGCGCGACACGCTGGTTGCCCGTTACAGCGCAGCCAAAGCTCAGACGGAGATCAACAAGACGATGTCCGGCTTCAACTCCGACAGTGCGACTTCCGGTCTGAAGCGTATGGAAGAGAAGATGCTCAACATGGAAGCACGTGCCGAAGCGAGCAACGAGATGTCCAGCAAAGGCAAATCGCTTGACGATGAGTTTGCGGAGCTGGGCAAGAACAGCGCCGTGGACAGCGAGCTGGCTGCACTCATGCAGCAGTACGAGAAGAAAGAATAAGTTATTCCGAATAAAGGCTTGAAGCGCCGGTAAGGCGAACGGAGCCAGGCGAAGGGGAACGCGTGTACGCGGCGGCTCCCTTCGCTTTTTCATGGTTTGGAGGACTTCAATATTTATCAGGAAAAGTCCGATACATAATGGGTGCGTAAGGGAGGTCGGAAAGTGGAATTTTCAGATTTGGCAAGATTGGCAGTATGGACGCTTTCCGGAGCAGTTCTGCTGACCCTGTTAATGCTCATTGACTCACTGTTTACGAAGTACAAAGATTTCGAAGAACTCAAAAAAGGAAATCTTGCTGTAACGATTCGTCTGGTCATGAAGATTTTTGCTCAGGGCTTTATTCTGGCTTATGTGCTGGAAGGCTCGCTGAGCATTGTCAACGCCTGGATCGTTTCCTTTATTTCCTTTATCATTCTGCTTGTCTTGGAACGGGCGGTAGAGTTTATGCTGCGCAGGTGGATCGGTCTTAACCTCGATGAAGGGACAGAGCGAGGCAACATCGCCCATGGTCTGTTCGCCGGCACGCTGCACGTGGTTGGAGCTTTGATCATTACGTCCGCTCTGTCGATCTGATTCACCTAATACGATAGCTATACGGCAAGCGAAATATCATTGTATACAAAAAGGAGAAGTGCACACTGTGCCGCTTCTCCTTTTTGCTGATCTATTCTTCATTTCCACGTCGTTCAATCGCTTCAGACATCGTTTTATCGGTCAGATGAGCATAAATCTCGGTCGTTTCGGTAGAAGCATGGCCCAGCTGCTCTTTAGTTTTATAGATATCATTCTGAAGATAATAATCCGTTGCAAATGAATGGCGCAGTTTGTGGACAGTCAGATACGGTTTGCCAAAACGCTTCGCGTATTTGATAATCATGGCTTGAATAGCGCGTTTGGTCATCCGTTTGCCTTCTTTTTGTCCGTTTGGAACGGCGAGAAAGAGAGCTTTTTCCCGTTTGGGTGCGGCGTATTCGGTATCGCGCAGCGCCAGATAACGTTCCAGATTGAGACGAGCCTGATCGCGGTAGTAGACAGGTGTTTTAAAAGTCTCGTCGTTATTGCCTTTGCGCATCACATGCAGCAGCTTGTTGCCAAGATCGAGATCGTTCATATTCAAATTAATGACTTCCGATACACGCAGGCCGGAATTGAGAATAAGGCTGGCGATACAGGCGTCGCGTTCTTTATTTTTGGCGTGGGCGTACAGCGCCTGCTTGTTATTGGCAACATCGGCTGCATAACCTTCGCGGATATAATCGATAAACGAGGTCAATTCTTCTTCTTCCAAAATTTTTCCTTTCAGCTTGGCAGCCGTATCTTTCGGTTTGTTTGTCCGTTTGATTTCGATCTTTGCCATTACGTTGCGCTTGAGAAGCGGATAAAAATGCTCGTCTTCGGCAATTTGGCTTAAATAATGAAACATTGAACGCAGCGCCGACAGCTTCCGGGTGACAGTGGTCCGCGAGTTGGTGCCTTCGGTGCGTGTCGTCAGGTACAGGCGATAAGCCGTAATGTTTTCCATTCGCAGCGATTCCAACTCTTCAAGCGTTACATCTTTGAGAGCGGGAGCGGCAGACAAGCCTTCGGCACGAATCCAATTGAAAAAAGACTCGTAATCCCGGACATATTCCAGCAGCGTGGACGGAGAAAGATCCGGGAGTTTGTAGTCGATAAACTGCTGAACGTACCAGGGCATTTCTGGCAGCTTCTCACCCAGACGTGCGCGATCGATCGTTTTCTGAATACTCATGGCGGTTCCTCTTTTCGCAGATGGTGAACGGTTGTTCCGGAACAGTCCGGCTTCTGTTTTCAGTGTACCACAGGTTGGAGCTTGCCAGACATCCGAGCGTTGGGGCATTCACCGGAGAAGTTGCCGAACAGCCGCAGTGTCGGTTACGATAAAGAGAGAAGGATAGGCATTACTCCGGGAAAAGGAGCCAAAAGAATGGAACCGAATGTAGAATTGGAACTTGTGCCGGAGATGCGGCGGACAGTGATCGAAAATCTGCTTCAACTCTATTTGTACGATTTTACGCGCTATCTGGACATTGCAGCGGATGAGAACGGACGTTTTCCGGATTATCCTGATTTAGGTGAGTTTTGGAGTAGGCCGGAAGAGAAATTCCCGTTCCTGATTCGTTCAAATGGCGAAGTCGCAGGATTGGCTCTCGTAGAGCGCAGCGATGAGGGAGGAAAGAAGCCTTCCTACTATATGGTTGAGTTTTTTGTTCTGCAAAAATTTCGGCGTCGCGGCGTGGGTCGGCGTGCAGCAGTCATGCTTTTCGATCGCTTCCGTGGACGTTGGAAGGTAACACAGCTTCAAAATAACGAGCCTGCACAGCGATTTTGGCGGCAGATTATCGGCATATACACAGGAGGAGCTTATAAGGAGCGATGCCACCCTTTTCAAGGCCATCCAAGCCAGTATTTCGAAAGTTGAAAGGATCTACAGAAAAAGAATTGAAGAATGCGCTTTCTTTTTCGTTAGAGCTGGGTAAATGGACAGTGGGCGTATAGACTTGATCGCCGCGAATAGGAGGGAACAAAATGGAGAAAAGAAGCTACGGCAGTACCGGTATGGAGGTAAGCGTCTTGGGTTTCGGCGGTTCCGAGATCGGCAGAGGAGTATCGCAGGCCGAGGTGGACAAACTGCTGGGAAGCGCGATCGACGAAGGGCTTAATATCATCGACACGGCCGAATGCTACGGAGACAGCGAGGAACTGATCGGCAAAGCGATCTCCCACCGGCGCGATGACTTTTATCTGTTCACCAAATGCGGTCATGCTGCAGGAGTCGACGGACCTGACTGGGATCCGCGCACGCTGGCAGAAACGATTGACCGCAGCCTGAAGCGGCTTAAGGTAGATCATGTGGACATGATCCACCTGCATAGCTGCTCCGAAGAGGTGCTGCGTCAGGGAGCGGTTATTGAAGTGCTGCAGCGGGCCAAGCAGGACGGTAAGACACGCTTTATCGGCTACAGCGGTGATACGACAGATGCCTTGTACGCAATTCGTACAGACGTATTCGACAGTCTGGAAACGTCATTGAATGTGGCCGACCAGGAGGCGATTGAGCTAACACTGCCGGAGGCGATCAAGCGCAATATGGGTGTGACGATCAAACGGCCAATTGCCAACGCTGCATGGTTGTTTGATACGGTAGAGCCGGACGATTATGCTTATGTGTACTGGAATCGACTGCGCGATTTGAATTTTGGCTTTCAGTCCGAAGAAAATTCGATTGGTACAGCGCTGCGGTTCACCTTGTCGACACCGGGTGTTCATACCGCTATCGTGGGCACGAAGAAGCCTGATCGCTGGCACGAGAATGCCAAGCTGCTGGAAGAAGGACCACTTGACCGAGAGCGTTATGAAGAAATCCGGCGCCGCTGGCAGGAGATTGCCCCTGCCGATTGGACCGGACGTACTTGATAAAAAGTTCATAAAGCAGTTCGTAAAAAAGCCCTTGTTTCCGCTGAAGCGGAAGCAGGGGCTTTTCGATATTTTAATATTAGACAGATGCATCATTGAAAGCCGAACTTTCTACCGACTTACAAATACAACTGTGAACGCATTTTGAACCAATCGAATACATGTGTTGCCAATACTTTAAGCACTGCATAACCAGGCACGGCAAGAAGAATTCCGATAACGCCGAACAGATTGCCTGCCGTCAGTATAACGAAGATGATGGTAATCGGATGAATCTTAAGCGACTTACCCATAATCTGCGGGGAAATGAATTTCCCTTCGATCAGCTGGACGACTGTCCAGACGATAACCATTTTAAGCAGCATGATTGGCGAAGTAACGGCAGCGACAATAATGGCGGGTGTAATGGCAATTGCCGGTCCCAGATACGGGACGATAGCTGTACAAGCGGCGACAATGGCCAAAACAAGCGAGTATTCAAGTCCGATAATCAGATAGCCGATATACAGCAGCACACCAATACACATGCTGACAATAATCTGTCCGCGAATATAAGAGCTGATCTGATGATTCGTTTCCTGCAGTACGGTGAGTGTGCCCGGACGCAGTTTGGTCGGAATAAAACTGAGAATATAATTCGGCAGTCTGCGTCCGTCTTTCAGCAGATAGAAGAGAATAAATGGCAGGGTAACGATAGCCAGTACCAGATCTTTGACAACACCGATAACACCGCCTATTCCCGACCAAGTCTGAGTCAGAATCATAGTGGCACGTTCGGAGATTGAGCTGACAAGTTCCTGTGTATTCAAGCTGGTCGCAACTTGGAACTGGGCAACGAGATCACTGCCGATCCACTTTTCGAATTCCGTTTGAATAGTTTGACTGTAAGCCGGAAAGTTCTGGAAAAATCCGAGCAGCTGCTCGCGAATGACCGGTATAATCATCGTGATTACTGTAACCAAGATTCCGATAATGACAAGGTATAAAAAGAGAATAGTATGTACACGTTTAACTTTTTTGCGTTCCATGAAATTGACGATAGGATTAAGGAGATAGTAGACGACTCCAGTTAAAACGATCGGAAGTACAATCGTCTTGAGAAGCACCCAGAGCGGATTGAAGATGAACGATATTTTGGAGAAGACCAAAACATTTACGCCGACAAGCAGCGCGATAAACAGGAAGAGCACAAACTTGTTATTCAAAAATATGCGTCGAAATCGCCCTGACCAAGACCTTGGTTGAATCATTTTGCACTTCTCCATTCTTTACATAATCTTCGATAAGACCTTTGAGTTCAAGCATACAAAATGAGCCGAATGTACGCAAGTTGGCTTCCAGAAGATTGGAGCGTACAAGCGAGCAGAACGATCTCATTTTGACTCTTCTTATAGGTATTCCAAAAGCCTGTTATGCTCTACGTTTGTTTTGGTTGATTGGTTTCTTTTTATACAAATTAAGTTTTATCATTACATGAAAAATTCACAATAGAAAAACGAAAAATCGCTCGAAAAAGGTACCAAAAGAAAAAGAGTGCTCTAAAGCTGCCGACAAGCATTGACGACAATCCCAGAAAATCTGATAATCAAACATTAGCGTCTCTATTCATTTTCTTATAAGAAAGGAAGCTGTAGATTTTATGTCCAATTCTGTTTTTTCAAAAATGCCGATCGGCCGTGCGCAGCGGCTGAAATTCGTACTGATTCTTGGTGCGCTCTCGGCATTCGGTCCCCTGTCGATCGACATGTATCTGCCTGCACTGCCTACGCTTGCGGAAAATCTCGAAACGACGGCTTCCCTTGCTCAACTCAGCCTGACGGCGTGTTTGCTAGGGCTTGCTCTGGGACAGCTTATTGCGGGTCCTCTAAGCGACATTCAGGGCCGCCGGAAGCCACTGATTATCGCGCTTGTCCTCTACACGCTGGCGTCGCTGGCCTGTGCTTTCGCGCCGTCAATTTCGGTATTTATCGTGCTGCGGCTTATTCAAGGAGCGGCTGGGGCAGCGGGAATCGTGATTTCTCGTGCGGTTGTTCGCGATCTCTTTTCCGGAACGGAACTGACCAAGTTCTTCACCATGCTGATGCTGGTTAACGGTTTGGCTCCGATTCTGGCTCCGATCTTTGGAGGAGTCATTCTGGAATATGTATCCTGGCGCGGCGTATTTTCTGTATTATGCGCGATCGGTGCCTTGATGCTGCTTGCTGTCGTGCTTGCGCTGCCAGAAACGCTGGAGAAGGAGCGCCGCTCTTCAGGAGGTCTGGGAGAGACGCTGGGTACTTTCGGTCAGCTGCTTCGTAATCGTGCTTTTGTTGGGTATGCTTTTTCGCAGGCTTTTGTAATGGCAGGGATGTTCGCTTACATTGCCGGTTCTCCGTTTGTCATTCAGGATATGTTTGGCATCTCACCGCAGGGCTACAGCTTGTTTTTCGCTATTAACGGACTCGGAATTGTGCTTTTCTCGCAAATTACCGGACGTTTGGTTCACCGAATGGGCGAAAACCGGCTTCTGGTTACCGGCCTGCTGATTGCGTTCTGCGCAGGCATCTCATTGACTGCGGTAAGCTGGTTTGGCGGAGGGCTATGGGCAATCGCGCCGCTGCTGTTCCTGATTGTAGCAAGCGTCGGGATGGTTGCTTCAACAACGACTGCGTTAGCGATGCAGAGTCAAGAGTCCCGTACAGCGGGCAGTGCCTCAGCACTGATCGGTCTGCTGCCGCTGCTGCTCGGTGCGGCGGCCAGTCCGCTTGTCGGCCTTGGTGGCGGTGGGACGGCATTCCCAATGGGACTTGTAATCGGCTGCGCCGAGCTGCTGGCACTCAGTTCTTATCTGCTGCTGGTTCTTCCGGCACGGAATTTTGCGCGCAAACAACCTTTGAATAAAGCGTGAACTTATTGTATGATGGTGTTCGCGAATGTAGAAAGGTTTTTTATACGACATTCCCTGGTAATTGAATTTTATTTTCTAGGCAAGGGGACAACTGACAATGAATCCAAAAGCTCTTCATTATAGAATGCCTGCCGAGTGGGCGCCGCATGAGCGGACCATGCTCTCTTGGCCGATCCAATCCTCGATGGTATATCCGGACAATTACGAGGAAGTATGCGGAGGCTATGCTGAACTGGTCAAAGCTATCGCCGAGTTTGAACCGGTTACCCTGGTGGTGAATCCGGAGGATGTAGACCGGCTGCAGCCGATTTTTGAAGGACATTCAGTCGATCTGTTGGCTATTGCGCACAACGATGCTTGGCTGCGCGACAACGGACCGACAATCGTTGTAAACGAGCAGGGAGAGCGTGCAGGAATCAACTGGGGCTTCAATGCTTGGGGTGGTAAATACTCACCTTGGGACTTGGACGATGCAGTAGCGCCGGCTGTGCTGAAGCATCTGGGGCTGCGTCAATTTGATGCGCCGCTTGTACTTGAAGGTGGATCGATCCATGTAGATGGCGAAGGCACCATGCTGACAACCGAGGAATGCCTGCTGAACGAGAACCGCAATCCTTCGATGAGCCGTGAAGAGATCGAAGAACACGTCAAGAACTTCACCAACGTTGAAAAAATCATCTGGTTGAACCGCGGACTTGCCGGCGATGAGACGGATGGACATGTTGACAATATTGCATGTTTCGCCGCACCGGGCAAAGTCATTATTCAAGTATGCGATGATCCTGCGGACGACAATTATGCTATCACACAGGAGAATCTGCGTATTTTGGAGGAAGCTGTCGATGCCAAAGGACGGAAGCTTGAGATCATTAAGATTCAGCAGCCTCCGTTTGCGGATTATGAAGGCAGCCGTTTGACGCTCAGCTATCTCAACTTCTACTTCGTTAATGGAGGCATCATTCTGCCGGTGTTCGGCGGAGCAGCGGCTGAGACTGACCGTCTGGCCGAAGAAGTGCTGCAGCGTACATTCCCGGACTACCGTATTCGCACGATCGACGGCATGGCTGTTATTCGTGAAGGCGGCAACGTCCACTGCACAACCCAGCAGATTCCTACAGGAATCTAAACGCAATAGATGATAAGAAGTGTTCCAAAGATCGAGACGCAAGTCCGTTAACGGGTAAAACAATGAAGAAACAATCATTAAGCATGAATAGAAATTTAGATGAATACCGAGAGGAGCTGGAACTTTACCCATGAGAAAAGTAAAAGTAGCTGCCACACAGATGAGCTGCACTTGGGATATCGATGATAACATTCGCAAAGCCGAAGCATTGGTGCGCAAAGCGGCAGCCGAAGGCGCACAGGTCATTCTGCTGCAAGAATTGTTTGAGACTCCTTATTTCTGTCAGAAAGAAAAAGCGGAATACTATCAATATGCAACGGAGCTTGAAAGCAACAAAGCGATCCATCATTTCAAGCAGATTGCCAAGGAATTGGAAGTCGTACTGCCGATCAGTTTTTATGAAAAGAAAAACTATGCCCGTTATAACGCACTCGCCATGATCGACGCGGACGGCGAAGTGTTGGGTACGTACCGTAAGAGTCATATTCCGGACGGACCGGGCTATGAAGAGAAGTTTTACTTCAATCCGGGGGATACCGGCTTCAAAGTCTGGAATACTCGTTATGGCAAGATCGGTGTAGGCATCTGCTGGGACCAGTGGTATCCGGAAGCGGCTCGCGCTATGGCCTTGATGGGCGCGGAAATCCTGCTGTATCCGACCGCAATCGGTTCCGAGCCGCAGGACAGTACGATCGATTCCAAAGATCATTGGCAGGCGTGCATGCTCGGTCATGCAGGTTCCAATCTGATTCCGGTCATTGCCTCCAACCGGATTGGCCCGGAAGAAGACGAAGACTCCAAGATCAACTTCTATGGATCTTCCTTTATTGCAGGACCGCGCGGCAGCAAGATTGTCGAAGCGAGCCGAGACCGCGAAGAAGTACTGACCGCCGAATTCGATCTCGATCAGCTTGAAATCGATCGAATTGAATGGGGAGTATTCCGCGATCGCAGACCGGAACTTTACGGCGTGTTGGCCACCTACGATGGCGAACGGAAGATTCAGCAGTAACTTTTCCAACTCCAAACAAGCCTATCCCTGACAGGGATAGGCTTGTTTTTATTTCTATTCTTTTCCGCGGCTTTTATCTCAGTTTGTTCCAGTAAGCCGATGAGTTTGCATACCTGTCGAACCAACGGCATATCTTAATTTCTCACTGTTCTGCGCGAGAATCGTCGCGTTCTTCTTCCGTCATTTCAGGCAAATAAAGTGTAAAGGAACTGCCCTGACCTTCCGCACTCACCAGAGTCATACATCCGCCAAGCAGGCGAGCGAATTCCCGACAAATTGAAAGGCCTAAGCCCGTGCCGCCATACATACGCTCGGTGCTGCCATCGGCCTGCCGGAAAGACTCGAAAATAATTTCGCGTTTGTCTTCCGCGATGCCAATACCTGTGTCGTGAATCGTGATAGCAATAGCTGGCTTTCCCTTTTGGGCTCCCAAAGCGGAACAAGGGATGTCGCCCGCATCCAGCGCTTCCAGCTTACAAGATACTTTACCTTTCGAAGTGAATTTAAAAGCGTTAGACAGCAGATTCTTGACGATCTGTTGAAGCCTCTTACTGTCGGTATAGAAAAATTCCGGTACATTCTCGGCGACCGAGATTTCGAATTCAAGATTTTTCTGATTGGCCAGTGCTTCGAAGCCGTAATGAAGCAGTTCAGGAAAATCATGCAGTGAGAAAAGTTCGCGATTGATATCAAGCATGCCGGCTTCGACCTTGGACAAATCCAGTACATCGTTAACGATGTCGAGCAAATCCTGACCTGATCGGTGAATAATCTCGGCATAAGATCTACCTTCGGACTCAAGATCTTCGGGATTTTCGGCAATGAGTTGGGAAAGGATCAGAATACTGTTAAGCGGCGTCCGCAGCTCATGAGACATGTTTGCCAAAAATTCAGATTTGTACTGCGACGACTGCCGCAGCTCTTCGGCTGTCGACTCCAGCTCCGTCTGCGCTTCAATGAGTTCTTTTCGACTTTGTTCGGCTTGAACATACTGCTGTTTGAGCCGGACGTTGACAGAACGAAGTTCTTCCTGTTGACTCTGCAATTCTTGTGTCAGAGTCTGGGATTCCTGCAGCAGCCGTTCCACCTCGGCTCTTCCGTATACACTTTGCAGGGCAATGCCAAGTGTCGATCGAAGCTGTTCAATTAGCTGACGGTGAAGCAGGGTAAAGGGCTCGAGAGAAGCAAGTTCAATGACTGCTTCAACCCGATCTTCAGCTTCAATAGGTACAACCCAAATTTGGCTGGGGCGAAAAGCTCCGCTTCCCGCACGCATAGTTCCTGTATAATCATCGGGTACGTCGATAAGAATTTCCCGACCGTCCAATGCAGCCTGTCCGATCAGTCCTTCGCCGATCGGGAACTCTGCGGCTGTATTGTTCGGTCCGCCGTCTGCATAAGCAGCGATGCGAACGAAACGCGTTTGTCCGTCCTTTTTCTCTCGAATATAGAAGAGTCCTGAAGAAGCGTGTACGGCGGGGGCGACAACCGAAAGGAACATACGTGCAAGTGTATCCGGACCGGAGACCTGTTGATACAACAAAGCCAGCTCATTAAGTCGGGTCTGCAGCCAGTTATTGTCTTCAATACGCTGATTAAACTCCCGTACTCGCTGATTATGACCTTCAAGAGCATCGATCATGTGGTTATATCCACGTGCAATATTACCGATTTCGTCCTCGGTAGTCACTTCAAGCCGGGGCATGCGTTCAACCGCACTGGGATCAAAGCGATCCATGACATCTGTAATCCGCCGTAGACTGCGTCCAGTTCCGCGAATAACCCAAAGGGCAGAAGCAACACCAATCAAAATAATAGCAAGGGCAGACATGGCACTTACGACCAAGATGTGTCCAAAGCGCTGATCAGCCTCTTTCTGTGCACGGAGCATTTTCTCTTCCTGCATAGCCGTATATTCGCTCAGATTTCGGAGTAGATTGGTTCGTATATCTTGCGCTTCCTCTACATAGAGAGCAGCTGCAGTATCCGGATCATTTTGTTCCAGTGCGCTGTTAATTTGTCCGACAACATTCATGTAACGATCAAGACCCTGCTGAATCGAACCAAGCAAACTGCCGTTGGAATCGTGGCCAATATGAAGCTGCATATAAGAGAGATGATTGTAGGCATTCTGGCTTCGTCTATCAATCTGCGATTCATGCCTAATAGCCTGCTGAGGGTCGCTCTCGTTAATTAAATAACCGACCTCACTGTCAAGGTAGGAGAAATTATTGCGAAATGCCGCTGAACGACTGACTTTATCATAACGTTCGTCCACGATTTCCGACAAATTTTGACGGACCCCATCAAGCATGAAGGCCAGCACAAAAAGCAGAATCATAAGAGCGAATAAAATAAATCCGAAGCCGAGCAGCTGTTTTTTTCGGTAGCTCATCATTGGGCTTCCTGCTTTCTCATTCGATTTGGATTGGCTCCTACAGCTTGTTTACCTTAATGGGAAGAAATTGAAGCAACAAGGAAGGAGGGGACAAGGCTTTAGGAAGCTTTGAAATGGAGGGAAGATATACAAGAGATTTTGAATTTGTTATAATATTCACAAACACAGTTTTATTTATACTAAATAGCGAAAGGAGGTGAATCCTTTGCTTGAGCTGCTCGATTTGCAGGACCTGCTTCCTTATTTGTTCTCCGTCAGCTTATTGCTTGTTCTGCGTTATTTTTATTTGTTGTTTTTGTATGGTGATCTGCACATCACATGGCTCAAAAACGACAATTACGATTACAGCTGTGCTTTTCATTTGATTCCTGCGCCTCACGGCTGCGAATCGCCTTCAAGTTTCTGTCGACTGGTCCGTCGCCGTGAAGCTCCCGATGAAGACAGCAGCGACTGCTGCTCCTCGTGTCATGACGTTTATTCATACAAACGAGGAGGAGCATTATGCAGGCAAAAGGATTCACTTTCAATTCGAAAAGAAAGAAGCTTTTCGCTTTAACGGTCTTGCTCGGAATGATGGCTCTGCTGTCGGGCTGCGGTTTGCAAAGCGGCGAGATTACTAGGGCCTGTACGCAAACTTCAAGAATATGATCAAATCTGTTAAATTAAAGATATGAGACGACGATACGATTTAACCGATGAGGAATGGAATGCCATCGAATCTTTCTTGCCACCGACTCGAAAAACTCAGGGAGGACGTCCACCTAAAGACCGAAGACACCGACTGAATGCCGTTCTTTGGGTCGCTCGTACCGGAGCAGCTTGGCGAGATTTACCGGATTATTATGGGCCTTGGTCTTCGGCTTATAGTTTCTTTTGGCGATTGCAGAAATCGGGAACGTGGGACAAAATCTTGGAACATGTCGCGATTGAACCGGACTTCGAACAAATGATGCTCGATACGACGATTGTGCGCGTTCACCAGCATGGAACAGGCGCAAAAGGGGGCAGCACAAGCAAGCGATCGGAAGATCAAGAGGCGGATTGACAACCAAAATCCATGCAGTCGTCGATGCGCTGGGCAATCCGCTCAAGTTCGAACTGACGCCTGGACAAGCTCATGACTCGGTCAAAGGATACGAAATGCTATCTCAGTTCGACCTGTCAAACCGTGAGGTTTTAGCCGATCGAGCTTACGATACCGATGCGATTCGAACTCTTTTAAGGGAACAAAATGCAGTCGCTGTAATTCCCAGCAAGAAGAATCGCCGAGTGCAGCACGTCTATGACCGTACGGTATATAAAGAACGTCATCTGGTCGAATGCTTTTTCAACAAAATGAAAAACTACCGACGCCTGGCCACTCGTTACGACAAGACAGCGAGCATGTTCAAGGCTTTTTTGGCTTTGATTTCGATTCGAATCTGGCTTAAATAGGTTTGCGTACACGCCCTA
>NZ_KB899290.1 GCF_000378145.1 Saccharibacillus kuerlensis DSM 22868
ACTCCGCTCGACTTGCATGTATTAGGCATGCCGCCAGCGTTCGTCCTGAGCCAGGATCAAACTCTCCATTAAGTCGCAAAGACTTTTGCGACCGCGACTTCAATGCCGGACCCTTTCAGGCCAAGGTATTGAACCAAGCGATCCCTTGATCTTTGCTTTTTAAAGAAAGCACCATGTGCTCGTTAAAACGTGGCGAGAATTTTCATTCTCTATATTCTCTTCGCTTCAAGTTGCGGTCCGAAGACTTTCGCTTGTCGCGGAAACTCCAAATCACTATGCCCGGCTGGGTAAGTGTTTTTCGTTTCTAACTCACTCATTGTTCAGTTTTCAAAGAACTTGCGGCCGGCAACTTGTTTGCCGAACGTTTTATATCTTACTCTTTTCTACTTCCGATGTCAACACCTTTTTTTCAAGCTTCACAACCTGATGTTTTCTGGTGTCGAGTGTGTCTCAGAAGCGACAAGAAATATCTTAACATCTACATATGAATAAAGCAAGCTCTTTTTGAATTTTAATTTAAAAGCAGGCAGACAAGTATATTGCCTACCTGCTTTTCGTATATTTCTGCTGCATTCTTCCCTTAGTGCCTAGTATATTCGTCTACCGCTTAGTTGATTCACTGGTTTAGCAAACGTACCAATTCATCCTCGCCTTCGATAACTTCAATCCCCAGTTCACGCGCTTTAGAGAGCTTACTTCCCGCTTTTTCACCGGCTATGACGATATCTGTTTTCTTCGAAACGCTGCCTGTCACTTTCGCACCTAATGCTTCCAGCTTTTCGGCTGCCTCGTCTCGTGTCATTTGATGAAGGGTTCCCGTCAGGACAACGGTCTTCCCGCTGAAATAAGAATCTTCTTTTACTTCAAGTGGTGCTGCAGGAAGAGTAGGGTTCACGCCCAGCTGACGCATCTTCTCTATACCTGCCCGCATAAGCGGATCATTGAAGAAGTTGAAGATACTTTCCGCTACAATTCCGCCTACGTCCGGCAGATCAACCAGTTCTTCCACGGTAGCGTTCATAATCTTATCAAGATCCCGGTAGTGATCCGCCAGCATCTTCGTTGTCGTCTTGCCTGTATTCGGAATGCCAAGGGCATATAAGAAAGAAGCCAGGTCGCGGGTTTTGCTCTGCTCCAATGCTTCTATCAGATTACTCGCCTTGCGTTCACCAAAGCGTTCCAGTTGGACGAGCGACTCTTTTTCCAACTCATACAGCTCGGCCGGCTCACGCACATTCAGCTCATCATACAGCTGTGTAGCTGTTTTGATACTGAACGTTTCAATATCCATGGCATCGCGGGAAGCGAAGTGAGAAATCCGCCCCACTGCCTGCGGCTTGCAGAACAATTTATTATCACAGAACAGGTGGGCACCGCGCTGAACGAGCGGGAAATCGCAGGCCGGACATTTTTCCGGATAAACAATCTCTTCCCCGTCGTTCTCCTCCGTCACCTTGCCTAAAATTTCCGGAATCACATCATTCGAACGGCGAATGAAAACGCGGCTTCCGAGGGCGTGTTTCAGATTTTTGCGTTCGATGTCGCCTATATTGTTGAGCGTACAATTCTTGACCGTAACCCCTGCCAGTTCTACCGGTTCAAGTCGGGCAAGCGGTGTAATCTTTCCGGTACGTCCGACTTCCCACGATACTGATTCCAGCACGGTCGTCGTCTCTTCCGCCTCAAATTTGTAAGCCACCGCCCATCTAGGGAACTTATCGGTGTATCCAAGAACAGAACGTGTCCGCACATCCACAATCTTAATAACTGCTCCATCGATCAGATAGTCAAGCTCGCTGCGGCGGCGGACAATCTCCTCCAGCTGTTCCATGACATCCTCGAATTTATTGAAGTAAAAGATATAAGGATTGATTTTAAAACGGTTTTCTTTGAGGAACTCCATCATTTCCTGGTGACTGACAAACGTTTTTTCATCGCTGTAGCCTACATTATAGAAGAAAGCGCTCAGTTTACGGCTTGCCGTCACTTTCGGATTGAGGTTGCGCAGAGCACCGGCAGCTGCATTACGGGCATTTTTCAAAGGTTCCAATGCTGTCTTGTTGTACGCTTCGAGCACCGACAAGTTCATGAGGCCTTCACCTTGAACCTCAATCGTTCCTTCCTTATAAGGAATAGTCAGGGGAACCGAGCGAATGGTCTTGACCTGCTCCAAGATCCCTTCTCCGATTACACCGTTACCGCGCGTTGCCGCCTGTACCAGTTTGCCGTCCGTATACGTCAGGTTTAGCGTCAATCCGTCGAACTTCAGTTCAAGTGCGTAATGCAGTTCCGGCAGCGGATCTTCCGGGTTTTTCGTATTATATTCATTCCACAGCTTAATCGCCCGATTATTCCAGTTGTTCAACTGTTCTTCATTCTGAGCTTTATCGAGACTCCATAGTGGTGCCAGATGGCGATGCGGCGTAAATCCTTTGAGCAGCTCTCCGCCTACCCGAAGTGTCGGAGAATCGGGCAGAACCATGCCGCTTTCCTGCTCCAATTTGACCAAACGATCATAGAGCGCATCATACTCCTTGTCACTGACAAGCGGGTTGTCCAGCGTATAGTATTGATAACTATACCGGTTAAGCTCCTCGACCAGCTCTTCCATTTCATGCATCGCGTCCATGAATTTCCCCCGTCCTTTTTTAGTCATTCCCGCACCAAATCAACTCTTCAAAAACCAAAATCGCCAAGCCCTGCGGGCAAAGCGATTTTCAGTTCTTGCATCAAATGAGTCTCGTCACTCACATTTTTTATTCTACTTTGGTGATCGGCGCAAATCCGGCGAGCAGCCTTTTAATACCGACAGGCGCTTTGAACGCGATGTTCAGTTCCGTATCGTTGCCGCTGCCTTTAATCGATACAATCGTGCCTTCGCCCCATTTGCCGTGTGCGACTTTGTCGCCGACCTGGAATGCGCCGGTATTGTTCGTACTGCGGGCAGCAGGCTGTCCGCCAGCCGGAGTAACGGTTACGCCGGAAGTCCGGGAAGCAACAGCCGGTCGGCCCATGCCGGTCGGCTGTGCACCTGCGCCTGTTCTTCCGCCGCGACCCATGCCTCCTGCGGAAGAAGAGCCTCCTCCAAAGTTGCGGCCTCCTCCGCGAGAATTGCCGTAACCTTTGTCCGGGTCGCTTCCGCGGCGGTAGCGATCCGGGTTAACGCCGGTATCTTCCTTGAGCTCGTCCGGTATTTCCTGCAGGAAACGCGATGGCGGATTGGCGGTGGTGCGTCCAAACAGTGTCCGCATCTGCGCGCAGGAAAGGTACAGCTGCTGCTCTGCGCGAGTAATACCTACATAAGCCAGGCGACGTTCTTCTTCAAGCTCGTCATTATCAAGGAAAGCTCTGCTGTGCGGGAACACCCCTTCCTCCATACCGATGATGAACACGACCGGGAACTCCAGACCTTTGGCGCTGTGCATCGTCATAAGGATCACCATGTCGTCGGACACTTCTTCCTTTTTGTCTCCCATGGAATCGATGTCCGCGATCAAAGCCAAGTCGGTGAGGAATGCAACCAGCGACTTCTCTTCATTGCGTGCTTCGAACTCCAGCGTAACGGACAGGAACTCGTCGATGTTTTCCACGCGGGCTTTGGATTCCAATGTGTTTTCCTTGTGCAGCTCAACCCGGTATTGGCTCATCTCCAAAATCTTCTCAGTTAGCTCCGTTACGGACAGGTAATCGACCATGCGATGCAGAGATACGATCATATCGTAGAATTCAACAAGCGCATTACGCGTACGTCCGGCAAAGCCGAGGTCGTCGACCACTTCCAGCACTTTGAACATGGAAATGCCCCGCTCCGTCGCCGCCGCAGCCAACTTGGCTACGCTCGTATCTCCGATTCCGCGCTTCGGTACGTTGATTACGCGCACCAAGCTGATATCGTCGTCCGGATTGGAGAGCAGTCTCAGATAAGCGAGCAGATCCTTGATTTCTTTGCGATCGTAGAACTTGATGCCGCCGACGATCTGGTACGGGATATCCGACTTGATCAGAATTTCCTCGATAACCCGGGACTGGGCATTGGTGCGATACAGAACGGCATGGTCTTTGTAGTTCATGCCCTTTTTGATGTTTTTATGAATTTCTCCCGTAACAAAATAACCTTCGTCGTGCTCGGTACTGCCGCGGAATACGCGAAGCTTGGCTCCGCCTTCTTGATCGGTCCACAGATTTTTCGGCTTACGTCCGGTATTGCGGCCAATGACGCTGTTCGCTGCATTCAAAATATTCGCGGTAGAGCGGTAGTTCTGTTCAAGCAGGATCGTTTCGGCTTCCGGGTAATCTTTTTCAAAATTTAGGATGTTCGTAATATCGGCGCCCCGCCAGCGGTAGATAGACTGGTCGCTATCGCCCACGACGCAGATCTGATGATGCTTATCCGCCAACATACGGCACAGCATATACTGCGCACGGTTCGTATCCTGATATTCGTCGACATGAATGTAGCGGAATTTTTTCTGATAAAAGTCCAGCACTTCCGGTACTTCATTAAACAGATCGATCGTCTTCATAATCAGATCGTCAAAATCAAGCGAATTGTTGCTGCGCAGTCTCTTCTGATACATGCCGTATACTTTGGCCGCGATCGATTCCATAAAGTCACCGCCGGCTTTCTGTTCATACATTTTCGGCGTGATCAATTCGTTCTTCGCCGCGCTGATCAGAGCCTGAATCGCCTTCGGTTCGAATTTCTTCGTATCGAGGTTCAAGTCCTTCATGCAGTTGCGGATAACGGAAAGTTGATCGCCCGAGTCGAGAATCGAAAAGCTGGACGAGAAGCCGATCC
This sequence comes from Saccharibacillus kuerlensis DSM 22868, assembly GCF_000378145.1. Lineage (GTDB taxonomy): Bacteria > Bacillota > Bacilli > Paenibacillales > Paenibacillaceae > Saccharibacillus > Saccharibacillus kuerlensis. The sequence goes on from NZ_KB899290.1 coordinate 4,799, forward strand.
GGTCGATATCGCGGCGCAGAATACGTACGCACATGGAGTGGAACGTCGAGACCCAGATTTCTTTGCCTTCCGGGCCGACAAGCGCCGAGACCCGTTCCTGCATTTCTCGGGCGGCTTTATTGGTAAACGTGATTGCCAAAATGCCCCATGGCGCTGTTTTCTTGGCACGGATCAGGTGAGCGATACGGTGCGTCAGCACGCGGGTCTTGCCGCTGCCTGCGCCAGCCATGATGAGCAGCGGGCCCTCTGTTTTGAGCGCGGCTTTACGCTGCTGCGGATTCAGGCGAGCAATCGATTCGTCGAGGTTAAAAGACATGATGAAGGTGCTCCTTTCATTGTGCTTGGGAGACGCTTCGGGAGACGGGGGCCTTGCGATCGCCGTTCAAATTCGTTTTTCGGATTAGAGTTGAATAAGGTAAAAAACGAATTTAAAATGCGAATGCCTAACGTACGTTGTCTCCGCTCAAAAGTAACGGTTATCGTCGAATGATTCGTTTACGCTTTAAGAACGAATCCTGCGCACGAAATTTGTATGGGTAGAGACAACGTACTCACTTCTCCAGGCTCCCCGCCTCCCTCCGCTCCGTTTGCACATTGAGTTCGGTTTGGTAAAAGGCTTAAGGAATGCACGCAATTATGCATTCCGGGATTGGCTTGTGGCAGGGACTTCATGAACTGAAGTCCGGGTTGGGGTCGGAGGCGAACGCTTCAAGCGTTCTGTCCGACCGGGACTGGCTTAGGGTCGGATGCGAGCTCTTCGAGCGTTCTGTCCGACCGGGACAGGCTTAGGGCCGGATGCGAGCTCTTCGAGCGTTCTTTCCGACCGGGAAGTGACAGATCGTTTGCGCAGCAGATGCTGCAGGTATTGGGTGCAGATACTGCATATTGTGAGAATCCGCGCAGAGTCGGGTCGCTCTCCGTATACTGCACGGTATGAGCTAGACACATATAAATTCTACATTAAGATGAAGATGAGTCTGACAAATCCGACTGAACGACTGATCTGTCAGATGAAATCCCGTACGCCGCGGACTGTATCGAGCGCGGCTGTCAGATTGTCGTAAACAATATTGCCTACGACAATGACATCGGCTGCAGCTGCTGCGTTACGGGCCGTTTCGTAATCGCGGACGCCGCCTCCATAGAAGACAACGGCTTCGTCCGTAACCCGGCGAACTTCATGCACCAGGTCGAGGTCGCCATACATCCCGCTGTACTCGATATACACAATCGGCAGCCGCATCAGCTTGTCGGCCATACGGGCGCAGGCGGCAGCGGCTCGAGCGTCGATACCGGCATCGGCTCCGGTCAGACGGGCGACGGTGGAGTCGGGATTAAGTACGATATATCCTTCAGCAGCAACCATTTCCCAAGGAATCAGCTCGCCGAAGTTTTCCAGACCTTCCCGGTGATATCCGGTAATCCATTCCGTTCGATCCGTATTGAGGACCATCGGAATCAGATACAGATCGAATCCGGGCACGACGGCATCCAGCGTCGAAACTTCCTGTGCACATGGAAGCTCATAACGCCGAATTTGCGACATCAGCTCCACCGTATTATCGTAAGTTACGCCGCTCGACCCGCCGACCAGAATTGCGTCGCTGCCCGACATACATACTGCTTCCAGTTCTTCATCGGACAACTCCCGATCTGGGTCCAGCTTGAAGACATGTCTCCATGTCTCGAATATCTGACTCAATTTGACTCCTCCATCCGCCTTATCCACCTGCTGACCGTTTGTTCCTAAGCATATAACAAGATCAGAGCAGGCTGTTCCAACATAAGTCTATTCTACGTATAGGACCGTGTCAATTTTTTGTTCGCCTTAAATACGAACAGTTTAAATGATGCTTATTTAAACTGCTTCGGATGAAATACGAACAGTTCGAAATACTTTTTTCGAACTGCTTCGGATCAAATACGAACAGTTTAAAATACTTTTTTAAGCTGCTTCGGATCAGACACGAACAGGTTGAATGATGCTCATTTAAGCGGCTTCGGATCAAATGCGAACAGTTCAAATAGTATTTATTCAAGCGGCTTCAGATCGAATACGGACAGCTTCAATCGCTTTTATTCAGGTTGCTTCAAATTAAATATGAACAGCTTGATTGTCAGTTATTCTGAGTGCTCCGGATAAGGCATGAAGAGTCTTTTCTCAACAGAAAAAGGTTGTTCCCATAACCGGAACAACCTTTCCATTCTTTCGTTCCCATCTTGTTTGCTGATCTTTCCTTTAATCTTTGCTCCAGTCTTTTTTAAGACACTTGATTCGGATACTCTCTTCGCACAAAGCTCAATCTCTTGCTCCAGCTGCTCCGCCTGTCGTAAGCGCGCGTTTTTCACGCCAACGCTTGTACAGCTCCAGCAGCACGGGTGCCGCAAACAGCACAAACAGAAACATATTCGGATAGCCGTATCTCGGAATAGCGATAAACGGCACGTAGATTAGCGTAAAGTAAGCCAGTACGGCAATCGGTATGTAAGCGGCGCTGAGCTTTCTTTTCAACGCAAGCAGAATGCCATAGAGACCCAGCAGAACGTAAGCCGCATGCACCGGGAAGTAATGGGCCCATGTCATCCCAAGAATCGGGCGTTCCCAGTAAGCAATGCCGTACAGCCCACCGAATTTGCCAAATGTATAGAAAGCCAGATACTTCAGCGGTTCGTGCGTAAATCCGTAAGTCACCATCCGGCCTGCAGCCTGTGCAAGATCGGCGTCGGAACCCTGCATCACATCGCCGCCGTATTCAGGATACTTATCATAAAATCCGTCCGGCACCTGGCCAAATGCGGTAGAACCGAGAATCATCGGACTGCCGGCTGCCTGAGTAAACGGAATGAAGCGGCCGAACACTTCATAGTTGCGCACCCACCAGGGGGACATCAGCAGAACAAATACGCTCAAAATGACCGTCGTGTAACCCAGCATGCGTTTGAATGAATAACGGCGTGCCAGCCAGAACAGCCCGGGTACCAGGGGAAGCGGGGCCGCATGAGGTTTAAAGTAACATAGAGCGGTCCAAGCTGCGGCGAACAGCGCCCAATTGAACCATCCCGGACGATCCAACCCTTTTAGCAGCAGACAGACGGTCAGCATTAAGCAGATTCGGAACATAGACTCGGTCAGAATCGATCCGGAGATAAAATAGTCGGGCAGATAGATCGCCAACAGAAATGCCGCCACCATCGCGATCCGGCTGCTGTCGAACACCCGCCGTGCCAGCACAAACATTAGGTAGACGCCCAGTGCTTGAAAGGCTCCCTGCAAAATACGAAGCAGCATTGTACCGTCCTCGCCCGCAATCCATCTGACGCCCGCCAGCACAATCGGGAACAGCGGCATAATAAATGTAGACGGTTCGCTGCCGGTGTTATACGTCAATACTCCCGTCTCCAACAGCCTGTCCGCGGTCTGCACATATTTGACGTCATCGTCGTTCATTTTGGCATAGGATCCGAGCAGCAGTTGATCACCATAAGCGAGTGAAACGGCGCAGCTGATCAGAAAAACAAGCAGACACAGCACCGACAGGCGTATGCGCGTCTGCCGGGTTTCTTTTTTTAAAGAAAACATAGGACTAATCAACTTTTTGCGCAGGCTGCGCTTTAAAAGCCCAAATTTTATTTAAGATGAAATTATGAATAGGAATAATTATGATTGATGTAATTTGTCCGTATCCATACCACCATCCCAGCACCCGATCGAATAAGTATAGGATAAGAAGGTTAAGGATCAATCCTGCACAAGATACAATCGTGTACTTAATTAGTACCATTGAAGAGCGTTCACTTTCTTTAAACGTCCATCTTGAGTTAGCTGCATAAGAAAAGAGTAAGGATAGGATAAAACCAATTGTTGAACCAAGTAGGGGATCACCATCCCACTTCTCTACTACAAGAAAAAGTGTACCGGTCTGCAGCAGTGTGCCTACAACACCAATAATTCCGTACTTTAAAAAATCAAAAAAGTTATTACTGATAATTGGAGGCAGCAGATTAAGGATTTTTTTCAACCATAAATTTTGAATTTGTGTGGGTAATGCCGCACTACTCTTCTGCTCTTTTCCATTGCGCACTACTTTGATTCCCCCCTTTCTGCTGATTCAATTGTTTTTCTAACCCCTCTACATGATGACGCATCAAAGCAAGCTCTTGTGTAAGGGCACGCAGTTTACGAGAATGATTAGACAACGAAACAGTTAGACTGTATAAAATCAAAAAGATAGAAGAAACAGCCAGTAGAAATACTGCGTTAACCGGTAATTCAATCCCCATAACATCAGCAATAAAGAAAAATATTTGAGGGAATATTGCAGCAATAACACCAGCGGCACTTGAGAAAATCCAAATTAAAGAATACTTAAGTTCAAGTTTATATTTTCTGATTCTATTAATGAAAACAAAGAATACAAAAAGGCTAAACAGAATTAGTAACAGCTGCAGCTTTAGAGTTATCATATACTTTTAATCCTACTTCCCCGTAATGCATCAATTAAGATAGCTAACGACACTTTGATCATGTAATATACAGAACGGAAGCTATGTATAGATGAACGTCCTCCTACTCGCTCCAACATAACTACAGGAATCTCTGTAATTCGTCCTCCAACACGTAGGACGTGAACAATCGATTCAGGTTCAGGATAATCGGTCGGGTATTGTGTGGCAAATATACTCATGATTTTTTTGTTCACGGCACGAAAACCTGATGTTGGGTCTGTTACCGTTTTCCCACTAATCATCCGAATTAATCGGCTAAAATAAACAATTCCCATTCGGCGTGCAAAAGTAGATTGAAAACCTTCCTTCTTTATATATCGTGAGCCAATAGTCATGTCTGCCTCGTCATTCAATAGAGGAGTGATTAGTGCAGGAACAAACTCCGCTGGATGCTGTCCATCGCCATCAAATTGAATGGCAATATCGTACCCATGTTCGTATGCATATTTATAGCCTGTCTGTACAGCCCCTCCAATCCCTAGATTGCATGGCAGGTTAACAATGTTCGCACCAAGCTGCCGACAAATACTAGCTGTATTGTCTGTAGAGCCGTCGTTGATAATTACTGCATCAAGTTTATGGCGATGCAGATTGGCGATTAACGCTTCTATATTATCCGCCTCATTAAATGCTGGAATGATCAATAAAACTTTATGAGACACAACTCTTCCCCCTTTTACTTACACTCGGAACAAGCCCCCTATTTCTAAAATTCAGTTTAACATATAAAAGGAAAACCCGGTCTAAATGACCGGGTTTTCCTTTTATAAATTTTCCAACTATACTTTTTCTTCTTCCAATCCCGCCAACGCCTTCTTCATATAATCAACGAGCGGTCCGCGCATTTCGTCATTTTTCAGCGCATAGTGGATCGTCGTTTCAATAAAACCGATCTTTACGCCCACATCATGACGCTGTCCTTCAAAGTTATAAGCAAGTACGTTCTGTGACTCACCCAGTGTAGCAATGGCATCCGTCAGCTGAATTTCGCCACCGGCGCCTTCAGTCTGATTCTCCAAAATGTCGAAGATTTCCGGTGTCAGGATATAACGTCCCATAATCGCCAGATTGGAAGGTGCATCTTCGCGCTTCGGCTTCTCGACAAGTCCGTTAGCCCGGAATGTGCGATCTTCGCCTTCAATCGGCTCGCTGTCCACAATACCATAACGGAATACGTCTTCCCAAGGCACTTCCTGCACGCCAACGACCGAAGCCTGATGCTTATCGAATACGTCGAGCATTTGTTTCAGGCACGGCGTATCCGATTCGACGATGTCGTCGCCAAGCAGAACCGCAAACGGTTCGTTGCCGATAAACTTGCGGGCGCACCAGATCGCGTGACCGAGACCTTTTGGTTCTTTCTGACGAATATAATGAATGTCCGCCATGTCGGATGCACGGCGCACTTCTTCGAGCATTTCCCATTTCTCGTTTTCCTCAAGGTTATGCTCAAGCTCGAACGAAGTGTCGAAATGGTCCTCGATCGCGCGCTTCTCTTTACCCGTTACAATGATGATATCTTCGATACCGGATTTCACAGCTTCTTCGACAATATATTGAATAGTCGGCTTGTCGACAATCGGCAGCATTTCCTTAGGCATCGCCTTGGTGGCGGGCAGGAAGCGCGTACCGAGACCGGCGGCCGGAATAATCGCTTTACGAATTTTCTGTGTGTTCATTTGAAAGTTCCTCCTATAAATTGGGGTTCTGAAGTATGCGGTGCTAACATATGTAGGTTAATCGTAACCCAAAGCATTGTTCGCCTTCCCGCTTCAAACAAACGGGATGCACATTGAGCCTGCCTGGTCTCTTTCATTTTATCCTGCTGAACAGGAAAAAGCCAAAATCTCCGGGACTTCTCTTGTGGCGGGCGTGCAAATTGCTTAAAATAAGGAAGTTACATAACCTTCTACCCCTATTATTAACCGATATAGCCGTTTTAAAATCCGAATCGCCGATTGGAGAATACTGAAACCCATGAACTTTTACACCCTGATTGCCGCTGTCCTCTCGTTTGTCCTTGTTGCCCTGCTGTCGCCGGTATGGATTCGCACGCTGCGCCGGATCGGATGGCTGCAGCCGATCCGCAAGGAGCTGCCGCCCGATCATCAAGCCAAAAAAGGGACTCCGCTCATGGCTGGCATGGTCTTCATGATCGCCGTGCTTGTTGCGCTGATTGCCCAGCCGACACCACTGATGTGGCTGCTCGCCGCTTCGTTCGTTCTGTTCGGCATGATAGGCTTCAGCGATGATTTCAAGAAGGCCGCTTTCCAAGACCCGCAGGGAATCTCGGGCAAAGCCAAGCTGATCTTCCAGTTTGCTTTCACCATCACGCTGCTGCTGTTTGCTATGAACAGCTTCGGCGTTGAACCGACTATTGCGTTCCCGGGCGGCTTCGTCTGGACACTGCCGGCTTTCATTTACTTCATTCTGATGCTGCTGTTCATCGTCGGTTCCGCTAATGCGATCAACTTTACCGACGGACTTGACGGCCTGCTGATTATCGTAGCAATTCCGACCTATCTGTTCTTCTTCGCTATCTCCGACAATCCGGCGATCAAGCTGTTCTCGCTCGTTATGGTTGGCGCTCTGCTCGGTCTGTTCCTGTACAACAAGTATCCGGCCAAAGCGTTTATGGGCGATACCGGATCGCTTGCGATCGGCGGTTCTCTCTCCCTGATGGCCGTGATTGAGAAAGTCGAAATTCTGGTGCCGCTGCTGTTCATCATTTATTTTGCAGAACAGTTCTCGGTCATCATCCAGGTTGCGTATTACAAACGAACCAAGAAACGCATTTTCCGCATGACTCCGATTCATTATCACTACAGTCTAAAATACGGCTGGAACGAACGGAAGATTGTAAGGGTATTTGGGACCGCATCCTGGCTTGGAGCATTTGTGAGCTGGTTGATCTGGTATTTGTGGATGTAGTAAACCGGTGAAAACTCTGAACTCACAAAAAACTGCCGACTCTCGAAAGAGAGCGGCAGTTTTTTTAATATGCACTTTTATCGGTAAACATCTTGTAGATCGTAAGCAGCACCAGTCGTAGATCGAACAGCAGGGTCCAATTCTCAATGTAGAAAAGGTCGTATTCGATACGCTTCTCGATCGACGTATCTCCTCGCAGTCCCGCACACTGGGCGTATCCGGTAATGCCCGGAAGAACGTGATGCTTCAACATATAATTCGGCACTTTTTCCCGGAACAGTTCGACATAATGCGGTCTTTCCGGACGAGGTCCCACGACACTCATCTGCCCCAGCAGCACATTGAAAAACTGCGGCAGTTCGTCGAGGCTGGTTCGGCGGATGAACGTTCCAAACTTCGTGCGGCGAGGATCGTTTTCCGTCGTCCAACCTGTGTCTTCCTCATCAGAGTCCGGCGTCTGGGCCTGCATCGAACGAAATTTGTACATCTGAAAAGTACGTCGATTGAATCCTACACGCTCCTGCTTGAAAATGACAGGCCCCGGCGAAGTCATCTTCACTCCGATAGCTACCGCCAACATAATCGGAGAAGTGATAATAATGGCCAGTCCGGCAAACAGGATATCGAACAGCCTTTTGAAAAAGCGGTTGACGGCCAAATCCAGCGGAACTTCGCGTACGTTGATCAGCGGCATTCCCGCAAAGTTGTCGAATACAGGTCTTGTCGGCAAAAAGTCGTAATAATCCGGCACAATCATAATATGTACGCCGGCCTGCTCGCATACGGCCATCAGCTCCGGATATTTGTCGGATTCTCCGTAAGGAAGCGCCAGAATGACTTCATCAATAATCTTAAACCGATCGAGTATCGCCCTCAGATCAGCAAGCTTGCCGAGCACTTCCGGGTATTCGGTCTCGCCCTTTTTCCATTTCAGTTCGTCATCCAGGAAACCGACGATCTCGTAGCCCAATTCCGGATAATGCTGCATGTTCAGATGAAAACGCCGACCCAGCGCCCCTGCGCCTATGATCAGCATATACTGCTTGTTGTACCCTTTTCGCCGCATGATTCGAAGCGTCTGCTTGACCCCATAGCGGTATAGGACAATGAAGAAAATACTGAAGACCATATACAGGAACAGATACGAACGGGAAATGTTAATCTCCTTGGCAAAGTACATGGCGCCGAGCAAAAGGAAAAATCCAATTATATGCGTCTGCAGCACCCGAATAAAATCGTCCGCGAACCGTTTGCGCCGCTTGGGCGAGTACAATCCGCTGATCAGTCCGGTCAGCAGCGCAATCCCGCCGTAGACCAAACTCCAAACCAAATAATACTTGATCGGAATTGGATAGACAAACCCGAACAAGCCGCTTTCAAAGCGAAGCCACCAGGCCAGCAGAAATGAAGCTTGAATGACTGCCAGATCGGCGACCATATAGACTTGAGTTAGAAATTGCTGATTTTTGCGGAGCATGCTTCACCTCGAACCGGCAGAGCCGGACTTTCTCCTCCGCCAGTCGGAGGATCCTGCGTATCCTTGACCGGGCGCAGTCTGTTGCGAATCAGCGTAGCGGCAAACTTCACACCGATTCCCGTGTAAATAAAACCGTTCACCGGCCAAGCATATTTTTCCCGATAATGCTTGCGGTAGAAAATGACCATTGCCCGATGGAATTCATACAGCAGCTTGACTGGACGACGTTTGCTGCTCGCTCCCTTATAATGCAGGATAAACGTTGCCGGATAGTAACGAATTGCCCATCCAGCCTGTTTGATGCGGTAGCACCAATCCAAGTCTTCGCCGTACATGAAGAAGTTCTCGTCCAGCATACCGACTTCACGGATCACTTCTGCCCGGACAAGCATAAAGGCGCCGACCAAGCAGTCGACGGCATGTTCTTTATCCGGATCAAGGTAGCTGAGCTGATACTGATTGTATTTCGGCTTGTCCGGGAACATCTTGGAAATCCCGAACATATAGTAGAAGGAAGCCGATGGCGTCGGCAGTCCGCGCTTACAGGTCTTGTCCAGTGATCCGTCGGCCAACAGTACTTTGCAGCCTGCTGCTCCCGCATGTGGATTCCTATCCATGTAATCGACCATCGTCTGAATCGTGTCCGGCTGAATGACCGTATCCGAATTGAGCAGCAGCACATAACGTCCTCCTGCGATTCGCATTCCCTGATTGTTGGCTTTGGCAAAGCCTACATTCTCCTTGTTCACAATCATGCGAATCGATGGGAACGTACGGGACAGCACTTCGACCGAATTGTCGGACGAATTGTTGTCGATCAGAATGATTTCGTATTCATATCGAGTTTGCGAAGCAAACACCGAATGGATGCAGTCCATCGTCAGCTGGCACGTATTATAATTAAGAATCAATATACTTACGTCCATGGTATAGATACGCTCCTGACAATATTAGTAATGAATCATATAACAATAAACACAGAAAAAAATCTCTGGATTCCTCTTTACAGAGTACCACAGAGATCGATGGAATGGAACTTTGGATTCGATTTAGGAAAGACTTGGGATAAGCGTTAATCGGTTATGCTGGGAGCCGTTTCGGTGACAAGACGAATACTTCGGATGCTGAACGGTGTATCTTCACTCCGCATGCTTATCCGTATGACTGTACAAGCTTAATTTGATTCAATTTCATAAAAAACAGCCTTCTAAGCTGGAAGGCTGTTTTTTCAAATATATCCAATCAGCATCAATAGACGAAAAAGAAGGTTCTCGATCGAAGATTGACGATACAGCTTGGAATGCTTCAAATAGCCGAGCCGCTGAAGAAGAGTTGTTCTTGGCGAGATAAATAGCTCCAACTGCTGCCGCTTCTCTGCATCCTGCAGTTTGTCGGCATATAGACGGTGAAACTCCTGTGCCTGTCCAACCAGCTTATGCGAACCTCGATGTTTGCGGAAGCTGGCCCATTTCTTTTTGAGTTTCTCGATCGGCGACGTCTCTCCACCTACCACATTATTGCTGTGCTGACGATACAGGATGGAAGGCTGAGGATCATAGATCACTTCGCCGAATGCGGATACGCAGAGGTAGAACCACCAGTCGTGCATTAATACCTTGGTCGGATCGGGCATACGTTCGCGGATCAGGTTCAAGGCAGCGCGGTTGAAAGTGATGGTGGCGCCGACAGCGATATTTTGATAGAGAGCATTGTAAAAGGACGGCGACTTTGAAGGAGGAGAAGGCCATATTTTGATTGGCTGCAGCTTCTTATCTGTTAGTTGAGTCGAAGTGAATACCATTGCCGGCACCTCAGCTCTAACACCTTTCAATGCTTGTACTGCACGCTCCATCTTCTCCGGCATCCATACATCGTCCTGATCGCAGAAACAGAAGTAGTCGTTTGTCTCGCCGGCTTGAGAAATAAGTTCAAAAAAGCTTGGAATAACACCCAGATTCTTTCCTTTTCCCAACACAAGTCGGCTTAGCTTATCAGACTGCCAAGTTTTGATAACTTGTAACGTATGATCAGACGAACCGTCATCACGCAGTCGGATCGTCCAATCTGTATGCGTCTGTGAAGACAAGCTGTTCAGCTGTTCCCGTATGTAAGCTTCCCCATTATAAGAGGATAGCAGCACTTCGATTTTGCTCAATATTCATATTCACCCTTATGATGTGACCTGTGCCAAAAACCGTTCCAATGCGTCTTTCCAGTGGGGAAGATCTTCGAGGTCGTTGGACCGTATCGCCGTATGATCCATGACCGAGTAAGCAGGACGCTTGGCCGGACGTGGAAACTGCTCTGTCGTTACCGGCAGAACATTGACTTGTAGGTCGGCTTGTTCGAAAATAGCTTGAGCAAATTCGTACCAAGAACACTGTCCGGAATTCGAAGCATGGTAAATACCGTACTTTTCCGTCTGGATTAGATGCAGCAGGAAACGCGCCAAATCCACTGTATACGTTGGCGAACCAGTCTGGTCGTGAACAACACTTAGGCTGTCTTTCTCGGCTCCCAGTTTCAGCATCGTTTTGACGAAGTTGCCGCCATGCTGACCGTAAACCCAAGAGGTTCTAACAATAAAGTATTTTGAGCTCAGCGATTGCGTCAACACTTCACCTGCGAGCTTACTTTCACCGTAAACCGTCTGCGGAGCGGTATTGTCGTATTCGCGGTAAGGGCGCTCCGCTTGACCGTTGAAGACGTAGTCGGTACTGATATAGACCATCTTAGCTCCAACCTTTTCGGCGGCTACAGCAATATTGCGTGTTCCGGCCACATTGACGCGATAAGCGCCGTCTACGTCTTCTTCCGCTGCATCGACTGCTGTGTAGGCGGCACAGTGGATAACCGCTTCCGGACGATATTCGCCGATCACCAATTCGCACTGCCCCTGATTTGTGATATCCAGTTCTGCGCGGCCGCAGCCTTTGACATCATGACCCGCCTGCTGCAAAACCTCAATCATGTCGCAGCCAAGCTGTCCGTTTGCTCCGGTAACCAGTACTCTCATTGCGATCCTCCCAATCTCTCTCCGTACTGCTTGGCGTAATACTGTTCGTATTCGCCGGATTGAATACGTGTCCACCATTCCTTATTGTCCAAGTACCAAGAGATCGTCTCGCGGATTCCCGTTTCGAAATTATGCTTTGGCTTCCAGCCGAGTTCATTGGTGATCTTAGTTGGATCGATACCGTAGCGGCGGTCGTGGCCCAAGCGATCCTGTACGTAAGTAATCAACGATTCAGGCTTGTCAAGCTGCTCAAGGATCGTACGCACGATATGGATATTGGTCCGCTCGTTGTTGCCTCCAATGTTGTAGACTTCACCGTTCACGCCTTCGTGGATGACCAAATCGATTGCGCTGCAGTGATCTTCTACGTACAGCCAGTCGCGAATGTTCAAACCGTCTCCGTAGATCGGCAGTGGTTGGTCATTCAGCGCTTTGGAGATGATCAGTGGAATCAGCTTCTCCGGGAATTGGTACGGGCCGTAATTGTTGGAACAGCGCGTAATATTGACTGGCAGTCCGAACGTTTCATGATAAGCCCGTACCAGCAGGTCGCCGCCCGCTTTGGAAGCGGAATAAGGGCTGTTCGGTGTAAGCGGCGTTTCTTCCGTGAACAGTCCGGTCTCACCGAGTGTGCCATATACTTCGTCGGTGGAGACTTGTACGAATTTGGTGATATTGTGCTTTTTGGCTGCGTCGAGCAGAACTTGCGTGCCGAGTACATTCGTTTTAACAAAAACATCGGGTTCAAGGATGCTGCGGTCTACGTGGGACTCGGCAGCAAAGTTGACGACCACATCGACGCCCTGGCCGATCAGTTCATCCATTTTGGCCGCATCGCAGATGTCGGCTTTGACGAAGGTATGCTTAGAATTTTGTTCGATAGATTTAAGGTTTTCCAAGTTACCTGCATAAGTAAGAGCATCTACGTTGATAATTTCATAATCCGGGTGCTGCTGAAGCATATACAGGACGAAGTTGCTGCCGATAAAGCCGGCTCCACCGGTGACGAGTAGTTTCATAGGTTAGTTGCCTCCTGTTCTCGTGTAAAAAGCCCTCCTTGCGGAGAGCCCTGTATCTTATTCAAAATTCAGTTCCACGTCTTGAAGCAGCGGATGTTTCTGATCCTTCTCCGATAGAATCGGATTGGATATTGGCCAATCGATACCTAGCGCCGGATCATCCCAAAGGATGCCACGATCGTGTTCCGGCGAATAGTACTCATCGACTTTGTACATAACTTGAGTGTTCGGCACCAATGTACAGAATCCGTGGGCAAAGCCTTTTGGAACAAGCAATTGTCGATGATTGTACTCGCTCAAAATGAAGCCTTCCCATTGACCGAAAGTCGGCGAGCTGCGGCGTACGTCGACAATAACGTCGTAGATAGCGCCTGCAACGACGCGAAGCAGCTTGGTTTGAGCTTTAGGGTTCAGTTGGTAATGCAGGCCGCGAAGTACGCCGGGCTGCGCGGATAACGACTGATTGTCCTGAATGAAATTATAATGGATTCCGGCTTCCCGCAGCAAAGCCTCATTGTAACTTTCCATGAAGAATCCCCGATGGTCTCCATGAACAACGGGCTCAATTAATGCAGCTCCTTCAAGGCTTAAAGGAGTAACCTTCATAATTGAAATCCCTCCTTTTAAAGTTTGAGTTTACCGAACTCTTCGCCGAACATAATACTTTGAGCCAACTCATTAGCACGTGCGAGGGAAGCATGAGTTCCAGCATCCGTCCACCAGCCGGTCAATACGTCATAGGTCAGTTGTCCGTTAGCGATATAAGCATTATTGACATCGGTGATTTCTAGTTCGCCGCGCGCGGAAGGCTTAAGCGTTTTGACAATATCAAACACGCTATGGTCGAACATATAGATTCCTGTTACTGCATAGCTGCTTTTAGGATTCTGCGGCTTTTCCTCGATAGATACAATCTTGTCTCCGTCGATTTCAGGAACACCAAAACGCTTAGGATCATGAACCTCTTGAATCAGAATTTTAGCGCCAAGCATCTGAGTCCGGAAGTTTTCCACAAAAGGAGTAATGTCATCTTCAAAAACGTTGTCTCCCAAAATCACGACCATTTGATCTTCACCGACAAAATGCTCGGCAAGATTCAGTGCTTGCGCAATACCGCCAGCTTCATCCTGTACTTTGTATGTAAAACATACACCCATATCTGATCCGCTACCTAAAAGGTTTACCACATCACCCATGTGATCCTTACCCGTGACAATAAGAATGTCCTCAATGCCAGCGGCTTTCAGCTTGTAAACAGAATGAAATATCATAGGGTATTTGCCGACCGGTAGTAGATGCTTATTGGTCACTTTTGTAAGTGGATAAAGACGCGACCCTGTTCCTCCAGCTAGCACTATACCTTTCATTAAATTCTCTCCTTTCGTAGCTAGTATAAAATCATTCTTTTAATTTCAATAATTTTGCGCCTTCTTGCTCATAAACCACTTCAAAGTCTTTTAGATCTACGCCTTGATTCTCAAACCAAATATTTGAATCAGGTTCAAATACTATTATATAAGGTTTTTTTTCGACGTCCTCAGTCCACATTTTATAATCTAAACTCGGCTCTTCATAAAGTGATAATAGCGAGTACTGATCATACTTAGGCCATATTTCTGTATAGGAATAAAACCATAATTTTTGTAACAATCCCCCTATAACCGGAATATGATTTTGTTTATCAACAAATTCAGATTTGTTATGAACGATGTAATCCATAAACTGCCTTTGATTTTTATCAAAAGTAACCTGAGTATTCGGAATAATCTCTATATTGAATTTTTGTACAGCAGTTATATTGATAGAAGGATTCGCATTAAATAGTTCATTTCTACTCTGAATCCACTTATCGCCATAAAGTGTCATTATCAATAAAATCAAGCTTCCCGCAATATAAGCAAAATAGATCGGTTTATATTTTTGTTTTGCCAAATAGAGCCCTACCCCGAAAAGTATAATTAAAAAACTTTCTAATAAATAATAATTTTTAAAATAATAATAAGATGATGCTTTACCCACCATACCCATTACTAAAATAAATAATGCAAATAAACTATAAGAAATAAAAGCTGAATAAAGAATATTATTTTTCTTGTCTTTATACCATGCGAATAAGGCAACAAGAACAAATAAAATATATGGTTTAAAATCTGTATACAATTCTCTGAAAATATATCCTTCACTCGCTAAAGAATCCACGTTTCCATTATCATTTATAGGATTTAATACAATAAGATAAAAGAATCCGAAAAGGATTGCCATACAAGTAGGAATTACATTTTCAAAATTAAATGCCCCTTTTATTCTCTGTTTAATATTCGAATGTTCTCCTTTCAAAAAATCAGAAAGGAAGATACTTAAAATTGCTGCAGGAATATAGTAATAATACGCAAAAAATAATCCGACCATAACGAGAGAAATTAAAAGTGTTTTAATTCTAGATTTAATAAAATTGTTTTTTAAAACAACCAGTGATAAAACCATTACAACCCCTGCCATTTGACTGCTAAAACCAAAAATCACACCATTCAGATTGTAACCTAATGAAACTGCTAAAATAACAATTGTTGATATTACTAAACTGTTACTTTTTACTAGGTTGCGATAAATCACATAAACCAAAAGAATTGTTAGGAAATAGTAAAAAAAGTTGCTAAGTAAATATACAGCTACTTTTCCTTCTTCACTATTTGATAAGGCCATTATTAATCCAGTGTTGCTATAATTCAAAAATGGATAACTCGACATGTGGTTATAAGGCGTAAATGGATTAGAAAATAGTAACAACTTTCCGCCTTCAGAAAAATGTTTAGAAAACAGATAATGTACAGCAGGGTCAGTAGTTATAAACTTTATACTGAAATCAGAACCATATATTCGTAAGAATTGAACCACCGTTATTCCCAAACTGAGAAACACTATATATATAGTTTTTAAATCAACTTTTAAAGATGATAGAGAATGATAAGAAATCTTCTTGCGGAAAATTATTATAATTAAAGTAGCAAGTAAAAAGTTCAAAAGAGTAATTATTATAGGCGTAGTCTTTAAGCCAACAGCTCCCAAAATAAAGCTGCTAACTGATACATAGCAAAGAAAACTTATTATAATTATAATTGCATTCTCTAAAAAGCTTTTTGATAATAAAGAAATAGCAACAAAAGCTGCTCCACTTAATAGAAGAGCACTTAAAACAAAAAAAATAATTTCCAATCTATTGCCTCCTCATTTACTTTTGAATAGTTGCATGCTTAACGCAAAACTTTTTTAGCAATATAAAATATTTTATTTTTAAGTTTATGGATGAATAAGCGTCCTCCCATTTTTTTGAACTGATAGATAATTGTTGGAGGTTTATTCATCAAGTATTCTGCATCTTTGAAGATATCCGCTATACTAATTTCCAACTTTTTGTTCATATGCTTGGCTCTAACAATTTCTAAATAATGATCAAACAACTCCTGGCGACTTCCATGATGTACAGGATGTGCAGGGATACGATAAAGCGATGTTAATTTTTCTACATATTTAAATTTATACTTTAATGCATAACGCAACCACAAATCCCAGTCTTCTAGCACTTCTAAAGAAGGATCAATCCCTCCCAATTCTTCAAAGATTCCTCTTTCAAACATTACTGTTTGAATAGGAAAGTAGTTATGATGCATTAAAACTAAACGATTAAATGGCTGTTTGTGTTGAACATTATGGAAAAGTTCTTTATATATATACGGCTCTCTTGATAGTACTTCAGTTGGAACTTCAAAACTAATAGAGTAAGCTGCCTGGTGATCAGGATGAGTCAATAATTGATGCACTAAAACTTCAACATGATCAGAATACAAAAGATCGTCATCATCAAGAAAATTAAAATAAGCTCCTGTTGCAGTTTCTAAAGCAATATTTCCAACAATACATCTACCTACATTTTGATTAGTAGCCTGATAAACATAATTGAGATCTGCGAACTCAGATTCAATCATTGACCTCGAAACATCTGGTCCATCCTCTACTATAACAACTTCAATGTTTTTGTAAGTTTGATTCCTGACGCTGATAAGAGCTTCCCGAAGAACATCAGGTCTTCCACAAGTTCGAATCAATATAGATACTAGAGGCTGAGCTGCAGGAAACTGATTAACGTAAAAAGCACCATCGCGAATAATTTCATAATCCCAGAGTTTGAAATCTGCTTTAAATGACTTATTCTTGTTTCTCAAATACCAACGGCGATACTTTCCTCCATCAAAAAAGCTTGCTATTATTTTTTTGAAGATAATCTTCTTGTGTCCGGTCGATGGACCATTTACAAAAAAAAGACCGTTATACATAGCGTAACCCTTGAAAATATCTTTCCATGTTCCAAACTTGTATCGAAGCATTAAATTCATATAGGTACTATTATAAAACTGGTTAGGCTTCACTTCATTGGCACTCATGTAAGTATAATGAGTGACTACACTTTTTGGAGTATATTGTAATTTATATCCGTGAGCACGTAGTCTCCAACTAAGATCTACGTCTTCACCGTACATAAATATTTTTTCGTCAAACATTCCAACTTCAATAAAACGCTCACGCTCGACTAACATACATGCCCCGCTAGACCAGCTTGTTTCTAGAGTCACAGGATTATAAACCTTAGGATGCTCATAAGGAAACTGTCGACTCTCCCAAAGAGCCACTTCACTAGGAGCACTTTCGACTGCTTTAGACAAAAATAAAAAACAGTCTTCATCTACTTCTGTATCTACATTTAAAAAGTAAACATATTCCTGTTCTGTTTTCTGCACTCCATAATTATTAGCTTTTCCAAAACCCAGATTTTTATCCATGAAAAAAGTGTTGAAAGATTTAAATAAGCTGTTACTTTGGAAGCTTTTGAGGAGTTCACGAGTCTTGTCAGTTGAATTATTATCAACAAAGGTAAGAGTCACTCGATCTTTAGGATAATTTATTTTTTCCAAACTGGACAAGCATCCAGGTATCCACTGCTCTGAATTATAAGTTACTAAGATTACATCAATATCAATCAAGAACTACACCTCACATCTTTCTTTTAGAAAAAACAGACATTAATTTTCGTAAAGGCTCGGTAAATTTCCATGACTTAGAGTTTAAAACTTGATTAAGGGTAGCGCGACTTGTGTTTAAAACAGCTGTAAGTTGTTCAACTTCTTTCTGTTTTTCTTTTAGATCTTTCTCCTTCTCCTCTATCTTATTCGTTTTTTCTTTCAACTTTTTGTCTAGTGCAATTAACTTCTTAACTTTTTCTTCCGCTTCACTTGTAGCACTTCTCATTTGTTGTTCTACTTTTTCTATCTTGTCACTGTACATAACACACAGGTCCTCTATAAACTTACTGCTTACAAGTTCAACTTGCATTTCAATCTCAATAAAAAAAGTAGAATCTAGTGAATTGACTAAAGAATGCAAAGGCTTTAAAAATAATTGAGGGTCTTCCTCAATTGAAAAAAGGAATATTTCTTGATTGTTCTGTACAATATTCACTTGTTCATTATAATTGAATAAATTGTGAAAAGAGGATTCTTTAAAAAAGAGTTTTCGGTCCTCATTACATGAGTTGTAAATTTTAAGAGACTTTATTTTCGCAAAACCTGATCTATCAAAAGGATCCAATCTTAAAGGCATTTCTGAAAAAAGCATTTCTTTGCTCACTTGAAATGAATAGGTTTGTACTTGGCCTGACGCTATTCCAGTCCATACCATACAATGGTCTTCATCATACTGTCCATTATTTTCATAAAAGAGTTTTACGTTGAACATCTGACCCATGGCTGTTTGGTAGAGATGATTCACTGGATAACTTGGTTTCATATAGTTTCCATGGAATCCTACAAGGTAGTCTTTCCCATTGACATAGTTTTGAAAATACTTCTCTTCCATTTCAAGAAAGTCCACAAGATTTGCTTCTGTAATCTCGTACGGGGCTAACAGCTCTTTCAACGAAACTTTAGAATCAAGATCTGCTTGATACTTAATCCAAAAAGAATATACGCCTCTAAAAAAGATGAACTTGATAGGAATTTTAAAATCAAATACCCATTCACAATCAATAATGTTTTTAGTTCCTGATTCATCAATAATGATATTTTCGAAAATCAAATCTATATTGGCAGGTTGAAGGCATCTTTCAAACCCCATCTCCAACTTCTTCCCAAACACTTTCTGAAATTTTTCATCAGCTGAGAATGTGGTTTCTTCTCCCGTTTGCAGCCCAAGAAGCATGTTCCAATATTCTTTGATCGTTTGATGAAATCCATCTAAGTTGCCGGCTTTAAACTGTTCAAAAAGATGCTTGTCCCAACTTATGCCTTCGATATATGGGTAAACCAAGCTCCGGTTCTTTTTTTCACCAACCAAAACATTCACATTACTATGAATTTCATTTAATAACGTTGTATTTTGAAGCATAGTATCGATATGCATTTCCGCTTCTTGGGTTAGAGGTCTTTTTTCGACCTTTTTCACTTCGTCTTCTATGAAATGAATGGTGCCCAGCTGGAAGGCAGGAAGACGTTCACGATTGAATTTCGAGTACGTAATTTTTTTCATTTTGGATCTGCCCCTTTCTGACAAATCACCAAAAATGAATTCGAAAAGAATGGGAACATGTCGTTTTCAATAATATTATTAAGCACTTTTGTCTCATTAAAGACATTAATTTTATCCATATCATAATTTGGCGTTCTAGTTCCGGACCCTATTCCTGGGAGACAGGCATCAGAAAAGATTTGTTTCGGCATTTTGTAGTCAGGATAAGGATAATAAAAATCATAATTTTCAAACCCGCAGCCCTCTACCAATTGACTTAGTTCTTTTTTCGAGAATGTCTTAGCCTTTGCACCTGGTTTATAGTTTTCCAACCCTTCAAAAAACTCTCCAGTATGATCTTCTCTTGCTCCCGCCCAATACTTTAATCCGAATTTATTTTCGATTGCAATGATTAAACGGCCGTTCTTTTTCAACTTGCCATACAAGTTTTGTAAAAAGTCATGGAAAGGATTTGCAGTCGCCGTATAATGAGCAGCGTATTCTAAGACTCCTATCAACGTTATATAATCATATGTTTCTTCTTCTAGAGGGAAATCATTAAAGTTGCCTACCATGACTTTCAAGTTCTTCTTATCTTTATTGCGATTGGCTAGAATACTTGCTCTTTTATAAGAAAGTTCTATGGCATCAACTCTTAAGGAATGCTCGCAAAGCAATCCTGTTAACGCGCCACAGCCAGCTCCAACTTCTAATCCGATTTCATTCCCATCAAAATCGATCCACTCAAGCAAGTTCCTTCTGATTGGAGAAAGATGGTAAAGAATCGGCCAGCGATTATCTTTTCTAATTATATCGAGCAAATCTGCATCGCTCTCAACATAATTTAGAATCTCGTCTTCGATCTCTCCGTCACTATATTCATCTTTTCCTTTATAGTAATCCAAATTCAATTCGACGTTTCCGATTTTCAAGTTTTGCAGCTCCTTTTTGATACTTTGAAATGAAAATTAATTTCTCTTAATGCTAATCTTAGACTCCGCATCAAAAAAGCCCACTGTTGCTCTATCGGAAATAATATTTAAAATCAGTAAATCGTATAGCCTATGATAAACTTGAAACTCTCCATCTTCGTATCCGGTACAGCCTAGTGAAATTAAATATTCGCCGTTATGGAGAGGAAGCGCTTGGTCAAATGAAATTTCATAAATAGAACCTTGTTCTGCTATACCGGTTCCCACATTTTCAAACATGGTATTTGTTCCAGTAATGTCGTTACCTTTAGCATCTTTTATCGTATATGCAAAAATGGGATCGTTTATTTTCTCATAAAACTCAACTTTTATTTTCAAGCTAAAAGTTTCGTTTCTAACAACAGTACTTGTGATTTCTCCTTTGTCATTAAACAATGCATAGTCGATAATTCCGGCTTTTTGATTGCCATATTCTAAATATTTAAGATTTTGATTGCTCAATTTTTCTTTCCAAAAAGAATCTGGATTCGATTTATCTATCGTAACTGACTCATCCTCATTAGCTGAAAAATTATTACTTACAATCTTCTTGTAAAGATCCACCATATCTCTGGAAGGACCTTCCGCAATCAAAGCTCCTTCGTTTAGCACAATGGAACGATCACAATATTTGATGATGCTTCCCATGTCATGGCTGACAAAAAGAATGGTTTTTCCTTTCTCGGCAAACTCCTCGAACTTTCGATAACATTTACTTTGAAAAAAAATATCTCCGACCGACAGTGCTTCATCTACTATGAGAATATCCGGATCTACATTGATAGCTACCGAAAAAGCCAGGCGAGCAAACATACCGCTGCTGTAGGTCTTAACTGGTTGGTTAATAAACTGACCAATGTCTGCAAATTCTATAATAGCAGGTACTTTCACTTCCATTTCTTCACGAGAATAGCCCATCATTGTACCATTAAGATAAATGTTTTCCATCCCTGTATACTCCGGATTAAAGCCTGCTCCTAATTCCAATAAAGCAGCGATTCGTCCTGTAGTATTCACTGTCCCTGTAGTAGGAGTTAATACGCCAGTAATGATCTTAAGAAGTGTCGACTTGCCAGAACCATTTTTCCCTATTAATCCAAGGGTTTCTCCTTTTTCGACATTGAAAGAAACACCTTTGAGAGCAAAGTGATCGGTATGATAGCTTCTTCTCGCAACATGAAAAGTTTCTTTCAATCGATCTACTGGCTTATTATAAAGCTTATAGACTTTCTCAACATTTTGAATTGAAATAACAGTCATCTTGCGTCCTCCTATAAAACATCTGAAAAATGAGGTTTGAGTTTTTTATTAACAAGCAAACCGAGCAAAATTATAAATAATGTAAGTGCCCAGAAATAAAGCGTTAAGACTGGTTTTTCGAAAAACCAGTGATTATATAAAAAGGAATCGCGGAAGCCCTCAATAATGTACACTAAAGGATTGAGAGCGAAAAATCTCCCTATAAAACCCGGTGCATTACTGGTGTCCCATACGATTGGAGTCAACCAAAATCCGAATTGAAGTACGATCGCTAGTATTTGACCTAAATCTTTGAAAAAAACCATAATTGTAGAAGTTAAAAGGGTCAAACCAAACAGCATGCAATGAAGAGCAAATAGGTAATATAATGCCTGGAAATTAATCCAAGAAAATTGGTTTCCGTAAGAGAAATAAAAAATTAGATAAATTAACACAAAGAACATATTTATGAAAGACACAGAAGCCAATTTAATCAAAGGGAGCATTTCGATTTTAAAAACTACTTTTTTAACAAGATAACTATATTCTGTAAATGTATTTGTTACAATGTTTAAGGAATCTGAAAAGAAGAACCACGGGATAATCCCGGGTATAAACCAAATAATAAACGGGACATCTTGAACAGCAGAATTTCTGAAACCAATTTGAAATACAAACCAATAAACTAAGATAGTCAGCAGCGGAGAAATAAGTACCCAAAAAAGCCCAAAATTAGACCCGGAAAATCTGGATTTCAAATCATTCTTGGCAAGCCTAAAGAGGACATGCCGTGAAGAAATCACATCTTTGAAAAATTTTTTCAAATAAGAGAGATGAAGTTTGCCAACTATGAAGCCAATGACTAGCCAATAGAAGGTAGCAGCTAAAGACCAAATTGTAACGTTCATATAATAACTAGGATTACTTTTAAAAAAAGAGGACGCCGGGCCATAGGTAAGATTGACATCAAAAAAAGGATCCCCTTTATTTACTTTAATCACAAGTTGATCCGCTTGCTGCTGAACATTTGCTATATCATTTCTTTTTGTTTGCTTAGATAAAATTTCAGAAGAAATATCTTGTTTATATTTCCCTTTTTGTAATTCGATATTGCTAATTAGTACTGCAGCAGCTTCTTCTCCTAAATCCAACCTAAAGCTTTCTATTTTTTCGGGTAGTAAAAAAGCTAGATCATGGAATTCTTCGTCGGCAGGAATATGCTTCATATCCGAATTTTCTTCTATGTAAACTTCATCATTTTCATATTTATAATATATCTTTGCATCTAAAGCTTGATCAGTTTTTAATTGGATTTTCAGCGTGTTCTCTCCTGGATGCAATTTAAAATAAAACATAAAACAAACTATACTTAAAAGAATCAACAACGTAACTGCAGTTAGATATTTCACTTTCTTAGACAACATATCCATATCCTTTTTTGTATATTTTCTATTGCCGTTTGAATCTACTTCTTTATTAAATGAAAATAGTGATACATTTGTTTATATGCTAAAATACCCTAGTACATTCAAGCAAAGGAGCCAAGACCTTGACCAACCAAGTATACGGTAAACTGTATGACGAGTCGAGTAAAAAGGAACGAATATCCATTGAACAAATGAATAGAGGTTCTGCTCTAATCTGGACTCTTGTATCAGCCCTCATTATATTCTTAATCTGGGCGCCTTTCCAGCAGGGATTGTTTAACGGACAGCAGCTTGAATTCGAAAGGCCGATCTACTGGGCTGTGATCTGGTCGGCGGCGCTGCTGCTGCTGTGCGTCGCGGCATTTGTGAAGCATATGCGCATTACGGACCGCAGAGAGATTACGGCGGTATGGGTATGGCTGCTCCCTCTTACGTATATACTCTCGTTGTTCTCGGCAGTTTCGCATTATATGGCAATGGACATGATTTTAATTATGTGTGCCAATGCTGCATTTTTCTCGATCGGCGTATTCCTGCTCCAGCATCATGCAGCTAATCGGGTCATGCGTGCCGCTCTGCTCTGGACAACTTACATCGTCGTGATCTACGGATTTATCAACTGGTTCGGGCAGCGCCTGTTCGCAGGCAGCCTTGTCGGCTGGTTTACTCGTATTGTAAGCAACGGTGTCTACACGGATGCCGTGATGACCGACTCCAACGGCCTGCGGCTGGCCTCAGTGTTCCAATATGCGAATACCTATGCAGCCTTCCTGATGGCTATGCTGTTCGCAGTTCTGTTTACGGCAGTCCGCTCGCGTAAATGGTATGACACACTGATTCACGGCTTTATGCTCGTACCGATCATTCTGTCGATTGCTCTGACCCTGTCGCGCGGCGGTCTGATTATGCTGCCGGTTGTATTTATCATCCTGCTGCTGTTCCTGAAGCCGGCGCAGCAGCTTGTATGGATTATCAACCTGATGCTGTCGGTCATTATTTCGCTGATTGTGCTCGATCCGATTACTCAATTGGGTCTCAGTCTTAACCAAGTGTATAACGGAGCGGATGCTCTTAAAGGTTGGGCCCTGCTGATTGGAGCTTCTGCGGTTAACGCGGCTCTCATCTGGCTGGTCGGAAAATTCCTGCAGCCGCTCTTTGAACGCAAGTTCAAGAGATGGTCTTCCCGCCGCATGGCGAGTCTCTGGCTCCCACTGGGAGGCGTTCTCGCCGTCGCTGTATTGGGTTTCCTGATTGTAGGAACAGGCTTGCGCAATACACTGCCAGAAAATATGCGTACTCGCGTTGAGAATATCAACTTCCAGCAGCATAGTGTACTTGAACGGATTACTTTCTACAAAGATGCTATGAAGATGGTCGCGGATTACCCTGTACTGGGCGGCGGTGGCGGCGCTTGGGCAGTTCTTTATGAGAAGTACCAGAACAACCCGTATATCAGCAACCAGACACACAATTATTTCTTGCAGTACTTGGATGAGACCGGCATTGTAGGTTTATTGATTCTGCTGTCTTTCCTGATCTACGTGTTCTATCAGTACATTCGCAGCTACTACCGAATTGAAGATGAAGAGAAAAAACATGCTCACTTCTTCTATTTCCTGATTGCATTCTCGATTCTGATGCACAGTCTGCTCGACTTCAATATGAGCTACGTGTACATCAGCATTCTCGTCTTCTTCGCCTTGGGCGGTATGGCCGCTGCAATCGGAGCGAAGCCTTTGTTCGGTAAAAAGGCTGCCGAGGGGACCAAGACTTCGAATGCAGAAGGCAGCGGAACGGGTTACCCGGCGATTTACACGGCTGCAGCTGCTGTAATTGCAATTGTTTTGGTGATTACAGCAGGACGCTACCTCGCTTCCATCAAGGCCAGCCAGGAAGCTTCCCAGCTGCTCCAAGGAGCGGAACAGATTAATTACGAAGAAGTGCGTGAGCCTCTGGACCGTGCTCTGGATATCCGTCCGACTTATCCGGCTACGGTCTCTCAGCTGGCAGCTCTCCTCCAGGGCGTGTACAACAGTACCCAGGATGTACGTTATTTGAACGAGGCGGAATCGCGGCTTACCGATGTGCTGAAAAAAGAATCGCACAGTAAAGAACTTATTGCTCAGCTGGCTTCTGTCTACATGATGAAAAATGATCAGCAGAGCAGCTTCATGCAGTATGCCAACAATCTGGACAAATTTACTTGGGACATGAATTGGTATAACCAGGTCATTATGCAGGCAGCCAATCTGGGTTATCAGGCGTTCGGACAAGGAGACTTTGAGTCGCAGAAGATGTATGCGCAGCATGGCTCGGACGCATACGACAAAATGGTCGCCGGTGTAGAGCATTTGAAGACACTGCCGGAAGGCCAGCTGCAGGGGCGCGAATTCAGCATCACTCCTCAGACCGCGCTGAGCGCCGGTAAAGCGAAGTATTTTGCCGGTCAGCCGGAAGAAGCCGCATCCGTACTCAAAGGTCTGCTGACCGATGATTACAGTAATCCGGAAAACCTGGAAACGGCACGCTGGTATTTGATTGCCCTTACCAAGACCGGACAAGAAGATCAGGAAGTCTATGACAAACTGATCAAAGCTGATCCATCAGCTAAAGAGCAAATCGAGAGCTTGTCTGCAATTGAGTTCTAATTTCTGTTCAAGTGCTGGTCTTTGTTCGATTTCTTTCTTCCTGTCCTTCAACACAAAAAGACGATTCGCATTTTACATGCGAATCGTCTTTTTTAAGTTCTATAACGTGTCTTCTACTCCACACGGTGCTCCGAAATGAAGAAGTCCCTTTATCTAGAGACTTCCTCGGAACGAATACAATCTTACTTCACCAACTGCCCTCTCGTTACGCCCAGCTGATTTGTCGCTTTCAGCTTGCGCCATACTTCGGAACCGCTGATCTGGCCGTTCAGGGCGCGGGTATACAGGTCGAGTACTTCATGCACCTGTTCCGGCGTTTCTTCCAGGAACTCGATGCGGTAGCTCGGCACACCGGCGTCCAAGAACTCATTCAGATATTCCGCACCGGACTGCTCGATCGCGTTGTAGACCGTGTTGCGGCAGCCTTCGTCGACGCGAACCGGGTGGGACATGCCGATCCGGTCGCGCAGCGATGCGCGCTGTTCTTCGCACGGACGTCCGCAGTTCGTGAAGTCGGTGCCTTCGCTCATGAACGTGCAGT
The DNA here is from genome assembly GCF_000378145.1 of Saccharibacillus kuerlensis DSM 22868. Taxonomy (GTDB): domain Bacteria; phylum Bacillota; class Bacilli; order Paenibacillales; family Paenibacillaceae; genus Saccharibacillus; species Saccharibacillus kuerlensis. The sequence continues at coordinate 31,129 of NZ_KB899290.1, forward strand.
ATACGCAGTGCTCCGTATGGAACATCGGCAGATGCTGATGGATAACGATCTCCATCTTGTCTGTCTGCGAACGGCCCAGCAGATCGACCATCTGCTGGATGTTCAAGTCGTACGACGGCGTCACGCGGTCAAGACCAGCTTCGAGGAACAGATCGACGGCTTTGTGGTTCGCCACGTTGAGCGAGAAGTCGCCAATCAGTTCCGGATGCTTCTTGTCCGGATTCTCCATCCGGTGGCGCAGGTAGTAATACAGCGCTCCTGTATTACGGACGAGCACCGCATCCGGCTCCAGGCGAAGAATATTCGCGTGGTAGCCGTTCTCGCCCGGCATGTGGATACGCGGCGTTGCCAGCGCGATCATCTTGCCGGCAGCCCGTACGGCTGCAACAGCCGCCGGGAACTGCTTGATGAATTCGAAGTCGGCGTAGATCATGTCGATGCCGGCTTCCAGTGCCGCTTCAACCTGCGGCAGGCTCCGGCACAGCGCTGTGATGCGCGCTTCCGAGCGCTCGACCGGCTGCGCAGGCTGCTTGGAATCGCCATATACAGCGATATCGCGGTGTACATACACCGGCGGCTTCGGACGCTCGCCGGCCAGTTCTTCAACCGCGCGGCGGCGCATCGCGTTCAGCTCGCGCATCGGAACGATAACATCCCCGTGCAGCTGGACGTCCAGCTCTTCAAGCTGGTAAACCGTACCGCCGAGGCGGCCGAACTGCTCTTCCAGAATCTCGTAACCGAGCGGACGTTTCTTGGCAACTTCCAGCTCCATTTCCGACTCGACACGTACGGTCGTGCCCTTATCCATGTCCGTCCAGATTGTCACCAGCGGCTGGCCGGGATTGCCTAGCACTTTAACTCCCAGTGGGAATACGCGGTACGGCTTGTCCGTTTCGTACGTCTGGCGCAGTCTCTTGTCCAGCGCCGGGTCGTTCGTTTTCCAGATACGATCGCCTACGTGCAGACGGCGCAGATCAACGTCATTGCGTCCCGGCACGATGTCGATGACCCAGCCCTGATCGGCTTCGCCTTCGAGCTTTACGCCTTTGCGGCGTACATCGTATACGCGTCCGCCTTCTTCCTTCTTCGTCGGATCTCCGGCGTCAAATACGATACCGTCGCCGCGCTTCAGCGGTGCTTCGATCCGGCAGACTACACCGTCGCGCAGAATCTGCTCGACACGGCCCAGGTATACGCCGCGGCTTTTCGGGAATGTGCCTTCTACGAGCTGCTTGTTGTTTGTGCCGTCCAGGAAGCCGTGCGTCAAGCCGCGGGAAAAGCTCTGCTGCAGCTCGCGTACTTCTTCTTCCGAAGGCTTGGCATCGTCGCCGTCGAAATAGCGGTTGATCGCCGCATTATACTTGCTGACAACGTTGGCTACGTATTCCGGCGTTTTCAAACGGCCTTCAATCTTGAACGATGTCACGCCGGCTTCAATCAGCTCCGGCATAATGTCGATTGCAGCCAGGTCTTTCGGCGACAGCAGGTAGGCGATATCACCCATCGGCTTGTGCTCACCGTCAACCATCAGATCATATGGCAGGCGGCAGGCTTGAGCACATTCGCCGCGGTTGGCGGAACGTCCGCCCCACATTTCCGACGTCAGACATTGGCCGGAATACGATACGCACAGCGCACCGTGCACGAAGACTTCCATCGGCAGCTTGGCTTGATCGCCGATTTTCTGGATCTGCTTCAGGTTGTTTTCACGACCCAGTACGACTCGTTCCATGTTGAAAGGCTTTGTGAACTCCACCGCTTCCGGCGATGTGATCGTCATCTGCGTCGATCCGTGGATCGGGAAGTCCGGCGAGATCTCACGGATCATCTTAACTAGACCCAGATCCTGCACGATCACCGCGTCAACTCCTGCTGTTACGCAGGCATCAATCAGATTCCGGGCATCTTCCAGCTCATTTTCAAATACGAGAATGTTGAAAGTCAGAAAGCCTTTTACCCCATAGCTATGAAGAAAGCCCATGATTTCCGGCAGTTCGTCCATCCGAAAATTGTTGGCTCTTGCGCGTGCATTGAACTTTTCTACACCGAAGAAGACCGCGTCCGCACCGTTTGCTACGGCAGCCCGCATGCAGTCCCAATCGCCGGCCGGTGCCAGCAGTTCGACGTCCCGTCTTGTAATTCCGTTAACGCTCATAAAAATAATATCCCTCCGCATCGCCGCTCCCCCATTATCATGCTTCTACGGGCCATAAAGCGGCTGCTGTATAATTTCCATAACTATAACCGCAAACATTGCGTTCATCGACAAGTTTGCGTACATGTTGTATCTTGCATATCCGACAAAAATCCCGCCGGGCCGAACCCCGCGGGAAGGATTGATCTCACAACAGCTGTATCACGACATTTATCTTGTTTATTTTAACAGACTGTAACCTTCATGCCTACAAGCATTTAACGCTTTTTTAAAATTTTAAAGGTTCCTATTCCAAACAAGACTTCTATCCAAAACAAGATCAATGCCAAAAACCGGCCGCGGAAAAATCCGGGCCGGTTGAAGATGATAAGGAGTTAGACAATTGGCAGCGAAAAGGTCAGCAGTAAAGCGATCTTTCCGAAGACGATAAATGGTGAGCAAGACGATTGACAACGAGACGACTGATAGCGATAAGGCCGGCAGCGAAGCGATCTTTTCGAAGATGGGCCGCCACACAACAAGACTCATCGAAAGCTCATTGTGAGTTATTTACAGAACTTTTTTATAGAAGCTTATTTACAGCCAGTTATTTAAGAACAAGCTATTTCACAAATCGAAACGATTGAAGCGCACGCTCGATTCCGTCCAGCTGCTCCACTGTCGCAGCTCCCTGGTCGATGCGGTAGTGAATCCAATAAGTCAGGTTTTTGTAACGTACATAAATGTCTTCTGCCCGATAAGGGCTGTCGTCCGTTCCCGTATAAGCAATCCGGATAGCCGGTGCTCCTCCGAACGTTACGCGCTCGGGCGCTTCGTAAGTGAGAGTAGGATCGTCCAGCTTCATCTCATCGTATCTGCGCACTGCTTGAGCGCCGGCTGCTTCCAGCCCGGCATCAACACCGGCGATTCGGAACCAACCTCCCGGAAACGCATACTGCATATCAAGCTGCATGCTTCCGAAAGCTTGTGTCGTCCAGTAAGCCGGGATGCTGAGACGGAAGTACGACGTGCTCTGTGTTGCATTGAGCAGCTTGTCTTTCAAGTATGAAACCTGCGGCAGCTTGCCAAAAGAAGTAGGGACTACGTCAAAGTCGATCTCCAGCGAGTCGACAATCCGCTTGAATGTACGTTCGCTGTAAGCACCCTCGGGTGCCGAGTAATCCAAGATATAGAAGTAACCCTTCTGTTCAATCACGAGCCAGCTGCGATGATGCTTGCCTCCGCCCAGATCGTACGTAAGCTTCTCGATCTGTGCGTCTTGCCCGGCTGCTTGAAGCGGCTCGCCGACAATTCCCTCCGCATATTCCGGCAGGAAAAATTCGCTGACCCGCTTCTGAAGCAGATCGTGCCAGTCAGACAGCTTTTCTCCCGCAGCTGCGGAAGTCACATACAGAGACAGGAACGAACCGTCTTCGCCTTGATAGGCCAGCTGCCCATCTCCTGTCGGCGTCCATTCTGCCGGAACTTTCATTTGTACACCGTAATCAGGTGCCGCAGCATCCGTATAGCCGTTCCGTACGCTAGATAGGTCTTCTGTCTTTATGCCCGGAGTGGCAAAGACGGGGCGGAACGAGTCCAGCAGTGCTGCCCGTCCCTCGAAGTCCCGATAATCTTCGGCAAGCGAATCGCCCAGATAGATGGAATAGACTCGGCCTTCCACGTAATAACGCCGAGCTTCCCAGAGAACCCCTTCGGCGTCCCGCGTAATGATTCTTACGTAGGGGATATCCGCTTCGGGAAACGTCTGTTCATCAAGGACCGCCTCTCCCGAATCGGCCGCTTCCCGTTCAAGCTGCTCCAGCATGTCCGATACCGGAACATCGATTCCTTCTTCCCAGACATGAATCTGAAGCATATAACTGCCTTCCAGATCGCCGATGATTGCCGAGAATTCGTTGTTGCCTAGCTGCGCCAGAGATCCGGCCGGATAATCGATCGACCAGTTTGCATAGCTGCTGCCGATCCGCGGGGCGACTTTATCTTTGTCCGTATCGGACTCCTGTCCCGGGATGCCTTTGTCCGACTTCAGCGTTATCACAATCTTACCGGAGGAATTGGTTACTCTTGCACCCAACATATCCGTAATTGGCCGCATCGGTACCATCAATATTCCGTTTCTCATAACCGGAGCCGCAGTCAACGTCCTCTTTTTGCCGTTGACCCAAGCAGTCTTGCTGCCAATTGCAAAGGTTACGGTACGAGAGCCGTACGTCAGCTTGACCGTATTCTCCCCTTCCAGACGGCTTACTGTACCGAACGCCCTCTGGAATACGCCAAGCGGCACCATCGTCATCCCAGCCTGCACGTATGGCTTCTCGATAACCTGTTTCTCGCCGTTTACGAGCGCAGAGGAGCTTCCCACTTTCATCTGCAGCGTTAATGTCGTCTTTTCCGCAGCCGATGCAGGTACTGCCATCCCAATTGTCAGCAGCAGAACGAACAGCAGCGCCATGCTCTTTTTAGCCAATCTCAATCGTCTTCCTCCTCTTTCGTCCTGCCCTCTGGTTGCTTAATTCCATTCCATGTTCAAGTCTCACTCGCTGGTCAGCACGATTCGGCGTTCTACGATATCTCCGCCGGACTGCATCAGCACACGCACCGCTTGACCGGGTCTATACGCCTTCATCAGCTCGTTCAGATCGACCAATGCGGTAATTCGGTGTCCGGCTACACTGTACAGGACGTCTCCTTCTTTGACTCCGGCTTTGCGGGCCCGATCCGACAGAACTTCCATCACGGTCAACGGATCGTCGGAAGGAAGACCCACCGTCGCCGAAAAGCTTTCTTCCAGTTCAAGGCCAAGTCCTGCACGTATCACTTCACCCTGGTCGAACAGCTGGTCAACGATATACTGAACTGTTCCTGCCGGAATCGTAAATCCGGTATTATCGATATCGACAGCCGCATATTTCATCGAATTGATCCCCAGAATCTCACCGCGCATATTAACAAGAGGTCCACCGCTGTTGCCGGGATTGATCGAAGCATCCGTCTGAATTAATCGGTAGCGCGCATCGGTGGCCCGGTTAAGACCGCTGATGATGCCTACCGTAGCCGAGTTGCGCAGCGACAGGGACACCGGCGTGCCGATCGCGATAACCTGCTCGCCGACAAGCGCCGTTTTATCGGAAGAAACGAATTGGGCTGCCTTAAGGCCTGTTACATTAATCCGAATCAGAGCGACATCGCTCAGCGGATCGCTGTAGACCTCACGGACTTTATACGACTTTCCCTCGGAAGTGACAACTTGGATATTTTGCATGCCGTCCACCACGTGTGCGTTCGTCACAATCCAGCCGTTTGAGCGAATGATGACACCCGATCCGTGCGTCAGATTATATCCTTCTTCGCCGCTTCCGCCCTCACTGTCCCAATCTTCCATATCCTCAAGCGATACTTCGCCGATAATGCCTACGACCGAAGGAGAAACCTGCTTGATAATCTGTGGTACCGTCTTGACGGAGGCCGCAGCGACAGAAGCCTGAGTAACATTTTTTGCCGCGGAGGCATCAGCTTGCGCTTCCGGGAATAGACCGAATCCGCCGATTCCGATTGCTCCTGACAGCAGCAGACATACCGCTTTCGTTCCCGTTTTTTTCATCCTGTCGCCAACCCTCTTTCTTCGCATGTCCGGAATCCGGCACAATTAATCTCACTTTAACATATCCCGCCGGGCAGCCGCTATACAAGAAGAATATATCTCTAATTTTTGGAATTAAAAGAGATAATTAACTAACTACATTCTCTTTCGTTTACTCCATTTTACTGAAAAGATGAAGAGCGTTAATGGGATGCCGGAACTATGCATATCAAATCTCTTTTGCCTCAATTCAAAAAGAAGCGGCCGCCTCACACGGCGACCGCTTCATGCAAATGCAGTATATGCAATCTGCATCATCCAGACTACAAACTGCCTATCCCACATATTATGCGGATTCAATCATTTGCTTACCGATTGACGGTCGGGCTCCAGCTCAAGACGTGTCCGTTCCGTATCGCGTTCCAGTACCGGAGCCAGATAGTGTCCGGTATACGAACCTTTAACTTTTGCCACTTCTTCCGGCGTTCCGGTCGCCACGACGCTTCCGCCGCCGCTTCCGCCTTCCGGCCCCATATCGACCAAATAATCTGCCGTCTTGATCACATCCAGATTATGCTCGATCACAAGCACCGTATCGCCCGACTCTACCAACCGGTGCAGTACTGTGAGCAGCCGATCGATATCGTCTACGTGCAGCCCGGTCGTTGGTTCGTCGAGGATATAGATCGTCTTGCCCGTACTGCGGCGGTGCAGCTCGGACGCAAGCTTCACCCGCTGCGCTTCGCCGCCGGACAGCGTCGTTGCCGGCTGACCCATTTTCACATAGCCGAGACCTACATCAAGCAGCGTCTGCAGCTTGCGGCTGATCTTCGGTACGTTTTGGAAAAACTCGACCGCGTCTTCGATCGTCATCTCCAGCACGTCGGCAATGTTTTTGTTTTTGTACTTCACTTCCAGCGTTTCCCGATTGTAGCGTTTGCCTTTGCAGACTTCGCAGGGCACATAGATGTCCGGCAGGAAGTGCATTTCGATCTTGATAATGCCGTCGCCTTTGCAGGCTTCACAACGTCCGCCCTTCGTATTGAAGCTGAAGCGTCCCTTGAGATATCCCCGCATCTTCGCTTCGTTCGTCGTCGCAAACAAATCCCGGATATTATCGAATACGCCGGTATACGTGGCCGGATTGGAACGCGGCGTACGGCCGATCGGCGACTGGTCGACTTCGACTACTTTATCAATATGCTCCAGACCGCGGATCTCTTTGTGTTTGCCTGGCTTGACGCGGGCCCGGTTGAGATCGCGCGCAAGCGTCTTGTGCAGCACTTCGTTGACAAGCGACGACTTGCCGGAGCCCGAGACGCCTGTAACCGCAGTAAACAGTCCGATCGGCACTTTGACGTTGACGTTGTTCAGGTTGTTCTCCTTGGCGCCCCGGATTTCGAGCCAGCGCTCACCAGGCTGACGCCGGTTCAGCGGCACCTGGATAAATCGGCGGCCGCTGAGGTACTGACCGGTCAGCGAATCCGGATTGTCCATCACTTCCTGCGGCGTTCCTTGAGCAATAATCTGTCCGCCGTGCACGCCGGCTCCCGGACCGATATCGATAATGTAATCGCAGGCCATCATCGTATCTTCGTCGTGCTCGACGACGATCAGCGTATTGCCGAGATCGCGCATATGCGCCAGCGTCTTGATCAGCTGATCGTTATCGCGCTGGTGCAGGCCGATACTCGGTTCGTCCAGAATGTAGAGCACGCCCATAAGACTTGAACCGATCTGCGTAGCCAAACGGATCCGCTGCGCTTCGCCGCCGGACAATGTGCCTGCCGCACGGCTGAGCGTCAGATAAGTAAGACCGACATTTTCAAGGAAGCCGAGACGGCTGCATACTTCTTTCAAAATCAGGTTCGCAATCGAGCGATCCTTCTCCGACAGTTCCAGCTGATTGAAGAACTCCGAAGCTTTGGAGATCGACAGGTCGGTTACATGAGCGATGTTCTCGCCGCCGACCGTCACTGCCAGAACTTCGCGCTTCAGACGTTTGCCTTTGCACGTACCGCACGGTTTGGTACCCATAAAGCCTTCGATGTATTCGCGCATACTTTCGGACGAAGTATCGCGATAGCGGCGCTCCAGATTCGGAATGATGCCTTCGAACGCAACCGTTACTTCTTTACTGCGGCCGAAGTCGCCCTCATAACGGAACTTCACTTTTTGTCCGTCGCTGCCGTACAGAATCTTGTTCTTCTGTTCTTGAGTCAGCTCGGCTACCGGCACATTGGTCGGAATCTTATAATGCTCGCAGACCGCAGTCAGAAACTGCGGATAGTAGTTCGACAATCCGCCGCTCCAAGCGGTAAACGCACCTTCTTCGATTGTCTTACGCTCATCGGGCACCAACAGATCCGGATCGACAACCATCTTGTGGCCGAGTCCATCGCAGTCCGGGCAGGCGCCGAACGGGCTGTTGAACGAGAACATCCGCGGCGACAGCTCTTCCATGCTGAATCCGCAGATCGGGCACGCGAAGTTCGAGCTGAACCGCAGTTCTTCCTGACCGATGATATCGACCAGCAGCTGACCGCCGGACAGTTTCAGCGCCGTCTCGATCGAATCGGCCAGGCGGGTCTGCACGTCTTCCTTGATTACAATTCGGTCGACGACGATCTCAACCGTATGCTTTTTGTTTTTCTCCAGTTCGATACTTTCCGACAGATCGCGTAGCTCCCCGTCGACTCTCACACGAACAAAGCCCTGCTTCGAAATTTCGGTGAACAGGCTCTTGTGCTCGCCTTTCTTACCTGAAATGACAGGCGCAAGAATCTGAAGACGGGTCTTCTCCGGAAACTGCATGATTCGGTCCACCATCTGTTCTACAGTCTGGGAAGTGATCTCTACCCCGTGATCCGGACAGTGCGGCTTGCCGATACGGGCGAACAGCAGGCGCAGGTAGTCGTAAATCTCGGTTACGGTACCGACAGTCGAACGCGGATTGCGGCTGGTCGTCTTCTGATCGATTGAAATAGCGGGAGACAGTCCTTCAATGGAGTCTACGTCCGGTTTTTCCATCTGACCGAGAAACTGTCTTGCATACGCGGACAACGATTCTACGTAGCGGCGCTGTCCCTCAGCGTATATGGTATCGAATGCAAGCGAAGACTTGCCCGAGCCGCTAAGCCCGGTGAGAACGACGAATCGATCCCGGGGGATTGTGACGTCAATATTTTTTAAGTTGTGTGCTCTGGCACCTTTAATGATAATATTTTCGCTTGCCACCGGCCTCAACCTCCACAGTTATGCTTTTTTGTGCGACTTTCCGCGGGTATGCGGCTTATTGAAAAAGATCGGGATTGGGCGCCGGATTCAAGGTAGGCATTAGCGGGGAGACGCTGCGTCTCCGGTTGTATCCTTACGATCGCGTGTTAAATTCGGATTTCTTCGATTATATTTTTCATGGGAGAAATCCGAATTCAAAGGCGAACGCTTCGCTTCTTCAGGATACAATCTGCGCCTTCGCTGCTGTCAGCGATATGCCTACCGTTGAATCAATAGCCTGTTGATCTTTTTCGGGAGCGCAACTCCTTGGAAAAATCGCGTGTTACGGGTGGAAAAAGATTGCGTCCGCAGGGCTGCGGACGCTGTATTTTGTTATATTCAGCTGTATATCGGATAGAGTGAATATTAGTGTCGGGATGAAAGGCTGATACAGAAAGACTGATATAGAAAAGCTAATACAGAAAGACGTAAAGCTAATAGAGAAAACTGTGATGAAGAAAACCGTGATGCAGAAAAGCATAATTTGGTTTAATCAGCCTGTTTAAAGTGCTGGCTTAATCCGCGGCTTTGAGCTCCAGCAGAGCATCCCGCAGTTCGGCGGCGCGTTCGAAGTTGAGCGCTTTGGCGGATTCTTTCATTTCTTTCTCGAGGCGCATGACCATCTTCTCGCGTTCCTTCCTCGTCATCTTGCCTTCCGCTCCCGACAGGAAATCTGTTCCGCTCTCGGCAGCCTTGGTCGCTTCGATCACGTCGCGAACTTTCTTTTTGATCGTCTGCGGTGTGACGCCGTGCTCCTCGTTGTAGGCAATCTGGATCGCACGGCGGCGCTCCGTCTCCTTCATCGCTTTGTCCATCGACTCGGTAATTTTGTCGGCATACAGGATAACGCGCCCTTCAGAGTTACGGGCGGCGCGGCCGATGGTCTGAATCAGCGAGCGTTCCGAACGCAGGAAGCCTTCCTTGTCGGCATCGAGAATGGTCACGAGCGACACTTCCGGCAGATCGAGCCCTTCTCTCAGCAGGTTGATGCCGACCAAGACATGGAATACGCCGAGCCGCAGGTCGCGCAGAATCGCAATCCGCTCCAGCGTCTTGATGTCGGAGTGCAGGTAGCGCACCTTGATGCCGATCTCCTTAAGATAATCGGTCAGGTCTTCCGACATCTTCTTGGTCAATGTCGTGACGAGAACCCGTTCATCGCGCTCGATCCGGAGCTGAATCTCGCTGATCAAATCATCGATCTGACCTTCAGTCTTACGCACTTCGATAATCGGATCAAGCAGACCTGTCGGCCGAATAATCTGTTCGACCATCGTTTCGCAGTGCTCGATCTCGTAAGGTCCTGGTGTCGCCGAAACGTAGATCAGCTGGTTCGCCTTTTCTTCGAACTCTTCAAACTTCAGCGGCCGGTTATCCAGCGCTGAAGGCAGACGGAATCCGTGATCGACGAGCACATTTTTACGTGCTTGGTCACCATTGTACATCGCGCGAATCTGCGGCAGCGTTACGTGCGATTCGTCAATCACGATCAGCATGTCGTCCGGGAAGTAATCGAGCAGCGTAAAAGGCGTTGCCCCGCGCTCGCGGAATGTCAGCGGTCCCGAGTAGTTTTCGATACCGGAGCAGAACCCCACTTCCTTCATCATCTCGATGTCGTAACGTGTGCGCTGCTCCAGCCGCTGTGCTTCCAGCAGTTTGCCCTGCTCATGGAATACGGCCAGACGTTCTTCCAGCTCCCGCTCAATGTTTTTGATTGCGATCTTCATCGTTTCTTCCCGCGTAACGAAGTGAGACGCCGGGAAGATCGCAATATGCTCGCGCTCGGCTACGATTTCTCCGGTCAGCACATCAATCTCCGTAATACGTTCGATCTCATCACCGAACAGCTCGATCCGTACCGCCTGTTCATCTCTCGAAGCTGGGAAGATTTCAACGACGTCGCCCCGCACTCTGAAAGTACCACGGACAAAATTGATATCATTACGCTGGTACTGAATGTCTACCAACCGAGACAAAATGTCCTGCCGGGACTTTTCCATGCCGACCCGCAGCGACAGCAGCAGATTGCCGTATTCCTGCGGAGAACCGAGGCCGTAAATGCAGGATACGCTGGCTACAATCACTACATCGCGCCGTTCGAACAATGAGCTGGTCGCCGAGTGGCGCAGCTTGTCGATTTCTTCATTAATGCTTGAATCCTTCTCGATATACGTATCGGAGGAAGGCACATACGCCTCCGGCTGATAGTAATCGTAGTAGCTGACAAAGTAATCGACGGAGTTGTTCGGCAAAAAGTCCTTGAATTCGCTGGCTAACTGGGCAGCAAGTGTCTTGTTATGGGCGATGACGAGCGTCGGCCGGCCAAGCTTCGCGATCGTTTGGGCGATCGTGAACGTCTTACCTGTACCGGTTGCACCGAGCAGCGTCTGGTGTTTCTTACCCGCTTGTACACCTTCGACCAACTCTTCGATCGCAGTCGGCTGGTCGCCCTGCGGCGAAAATTCCGAGACGATTTCAAACGCTTTATTACTGATTACAATATCGCTCATTGGCCCTATTTCACCCTTATCTATTGAAGTGATAGTATTTTGAACAGAGAATACGAAAAAAACCGGCGTATCGCTTTCGTTTGACACGCCGTCCGGATGCTTTATATTGTACATAACCACATTTTTTCGCGTGGAAAACGAACGGACAAAATGCCGTACAGGTCCAAAACGGCGAAAAACGCCCGTTCTTCAGGCGATTCCACCTGCTGTGCAGCAGGTTAAAAAAATCGGATTATGCCTTGAAACGAAGCGAAGGTCAATTTTGAAAAAAGAAAAAGCTTCATACAATAAGAATACTTGTTCCCGTTAAGTATACTCTTTTTCTCCAGTCGATGCAATTATTTATGAAAACGAAAAAGCTTATTTCAAGCTTTTGCCACAGAGAGGAACGAATGTATGGATATCACCACTGTTATTGGAATTATAGCTGGATTTGCTGCGCTTATCGGAGGATTTCTATGGGAAGGCGGTGAAGCCAGCGGTTTGCTGCAAGGTGCGGCCGCGCTTATCGTTTTTGGCGGAACGGCAGCGGCAGTCGTCGTCAGCTTTCCCTGGAAACGGCTGCGTACGCTGCCTGAAGCGCTCAAGCTGGCTTTCGGTTCCCGTGCGTCGAATACAGAGGAACTGATCGAAGATTTAGCCGGCATGGCTTCTACAGCGAGACGTTCAGGCATGCTCGCATTGGAAAACACAGCCGAGACTCACGAAGATCCTTTTATGAGAGAAGGACTCGGCTTGATTGTGGATGGAGGCGATCAACCCCTGATCCGCCAAATTCTCGAACTTGAAATTGACAAGAGACAGGATAAATTCGATAATTACGCCAAAATTTTCGAATCGGCGGGCGGCTATGCGCCGACCATGGGAATTATCGGGACAGTTATGGGGCTGATCCGAGTCCTGGGCAGCTTAGGGGAGCCGGCCAATCTCGGTTCGTCGATCGCCGTTGCTTTTATCGCCACCCTTTACGGGGTCGCCAGCGCCAACTTGATTTTCCTGCCGATTGCATCCAAAATTCGCGCTCGCGGAGAAGAGGAGGTCCGGGTAATGGAAATGATGCTGGAAGGTCTGCTCGCTGTTCAAAATGCGGAAAATCCGAATCTGGTACGCAAAAAGCTGGCAACTTACACGGAAGATAACGACATCAGCCGGACAGTCGGAGTGGATCTGTGATGAGCAGAAGACGCAGAAGCCGGAAGGATGCTCCATCGAACCAGCATGAACGCTGGCTGATTACCTATGCCGACCTGCTGACGCTGCTGCTGATCTTTTTTGTCATTATGTATGGAGTCAGCAGCATTGATACGGAAAAGTACGAAGATGTCTCCTCCTCGCTGGAGACGACATTCCATGCAGGCACCAACATTTTAGATGGCGGACCGAAGATCACAGGCGAAAACGGCCAGCAGCTGCCCGGCAGTCAAGGAAACGATCAAGGCGGTACTGCGGAAGGCGAGCAGCCGGGAGACAGCGGTACAAATGAGCCGACGGAGCGGGAGCTGCAGTTCCGCGAACAGGAACGTCAGCTGTCGAACTTCCTGCAGACTATCCAGTCTTATGTAGCTGATAACGGACTTCAGGATCAGATTTTTGTAGCAGACAAACCTCAGGGCATCTCTATTACGCTGAGCGACCGCTTCCTGTTCGATGTTGGTCGGGCCAATCTCAAAAGCGGAGCCAACGGCATCCTTGACCGTCTATCGACCTTGTTCGGTACGGTCGATGCTGCAATCAGCATTGAAGGACATACCGATAACCAACCGATTACCGGCGGACGCTATACAGACAACTGGGAGCTGTCCGGCGATCGTGCCCTATCGGTACTGCGCTATTTCGTCGATGTACGCAATCTCAATCCGGCCCAGTTTCAGTATGCGGGGTATGCCGACACCCGGCCGGTAGGCGACAATTCGACCGCCCAAGGTCGCCAGAAAAATCGACGGGTCGAAATTACGGTTCTGCGGCAGCTCCAGTCCGACACCACATCGACACCGTAGCGCCTCCGCCAGCCTAGTCATGTACACATTACACATGTCTATGCGGCCTGCGTTTACATGACAGAGGCCGAGGACGTATATATAAAAAGAAGCCTGACAGAAGGGGCAGCACTCTTCCTGTCAGGCTTCTTTTTGCGGCTTGTCATATTCCAAAAAGACGGAATTTTCACGAGGAAAATTCCGTCTTTTCGTTCTTGTTAGGAGAAGTAGACTCTGGTGTTACAGTCCGCTCCTTCTCCAATCGATCAGCTGCTGATTCAGGTTGCTCTGTATTCGAAAGCAGAGGGACATGAATGCTGCTGCTCCGCCTTGCTTCGGCATGTACCCGCCAAAGTCCCGGGAGCGACAGCGGATACGAAGGTCGCTCGGATACCGAAGCGTCGTCCGGCGCAAAGATGAATCCCAATTGATGATGATCGCCCGCATAGATCGGACGCTGCAGGAACTTGCTTTCTCCGCTGCGGTTCTGTACTTCCAGTTTGCAGAAAGCCGAGTTTACCCGCAGCGCTTCATGCATCTGCTGTGCATTGCCAACCAAAATCCCATTAACTTTGAGCAGCGTTTCGCCAGGAAGAACGCCCATATCTTCAGCCGGACTCCCCGGCTGAACAGCCAAAATCTTAAGACCGCGGCCAGAATGGGTGTACAGCGCAGGCTGACCATCTTCTTCCCGACGGCTGTCGCGAATCAGCGCTTCCCGCAGGACAATACCCGCAATAGCAACAACTGCCGTTATCGGTGGCCAGAATACGGCACCAAGTGCAAGCAGCAGTAGTACCGCTCCGAACATCAGGCCGCGCCGCGCTGCATGAGCGGCTTTCCGCTCCGGCAGCATGGTCCAGGTTGCCTCCGGCATACCGAACATAACCGGTAGCGCCAGCAGCGTATAACCGGCCGCCTCTGGCAGTCCCAACCATCCGTTCAGCGGCGGATGCCATGGCAGCGAAATTGCTCCGCCCTCAGCCGGCACAAGCAGAAGCGTAGGCGCCAGCCACAGCATACGCAGGACATAAGCCCCGACCGGACGGCCGCGCTTGCCCGGTATGTAAGTCGGCAGAGCAAAATGTCTGCCCTGCACAGCGATCAGCAGACTCTCCGCCAAATGCAGGAGAGCTGCCAACACCAATAGCGCTGCGATATTCAGTCCGTCGATTGCGCTCAGTACAGTTCCCCAACCTCCGTTATCAGGCAGCCCGGGAATCCAGCGCAGCACAAGCTGCACAACACCGAGTACTCCAACTGCGTAGATAAAGTTAGCGAAGCGGATTCGAATCACCAGCAGCAAAAGTGCGGTAATCCACACCGCTGCCGCTCCAGCAGTCGTGAGCGTAAATCCGACTCCGGCCATAATTAACGATACGGCAGCCCCGGCGCCAATTCCGCCCAGCAGCGCTCTTGCTGCCGGTCCGCCGTATCCATGCAGCCGGATATGAAAAAGTTTGCGTTCCAACAGACCCTGCCGCCGGTAGTACAAAAGAATAATCAACAGTCCCGCCCAATAAAAGGGCTGAATAACCAATTCCAGCAGTGCCGACAGGATGATTTCCAAGTATTCGTTCATCGGTTTCTCCTTTTCGTCCCGCTTCTAAAAAGAGAAGGCTTGCGCCTTCTCTTCGTTCAAACCGCTATTTAGGAGTTCGACGCCGGAGCGAGCGTTTCCTGCTTCAGCTCGTCAATTGCCTGATTAAGCTGTGTATCGTTTGCCGGATCGGTAATTTCTTCGAGTACGGCCGCTTCAAGAGCATTTGCCGTCTTCTCGTCAATCATACCGCTGACAATCAACTTTTGGCTCGTTTGGAACGCTTTTACCTGCTTTTTCGTTTCGGTGTCAAAATATCCGTCTTTGCGCTTTGTATCATAGCCGAGCCCGCTCAGCATTACCTGCGCGCTCTTGACGTTTTCATTGTTCATGTTGTACTTCAGTGTCTGCTCCTTGTTGATCGGAGCGACTGTAAAGTAATCCGGCTGAGTGACTTTTTCGTCCGGCTTAATGCCTTTTTCATGAATCCATTCGTCATCCGGCGTCAGCCACTTTGCGATGGTGAATTTAAGCAGCGTGCCGTCGCCAAGGCGGTCCGAGACGCTTGTCTGAACGGTGCCTTTGCCGAACGAATCTTCGCCCAGCAATCTTGCCCCGGCGGATTCTTTCAACGCGCCTGCCATAATTTCGGATGCGCTGGCGCTTCCGCCGTTGATCAATACGGTAACCGGATAAGTTTTCTTCGCAGCGCTGCCCTCTGAACGAATCACCTCACGTGCACCGTTGCGATATTCTTCCTGAACAATAATGCTGCCTTTCGGCACAAATTGTTCGGCCATGTCGACTACAACGTTGAGCAGGCCGCCCGGATTGTTACGCAGGTCGATGACGAGACCCTTCATGCCCTGCTGTTCAAGCTTCTTCAGTTCTTCCTTGAAGCGATCCCCTGTATTGGACGAGAACTGAGTTACTTCAATCACGCCGACACTGCCGTCTTCCATACGTGCATTGACACTCTCAAGCTTTATACTGTCACGCTTGATCTCGAATTTGATTGGGTCCGGCGTGCCCGGACGCTGAACCATAATCGTCACCGTGCTGCCTTTCGGTCCCCGGATCTTTGATACGGCCGTCTTCAAATCAAGCCCGGCCAACGATTCGCCGTCGACCGATAGCAGAACGTCCTTGGCCTGAATGCCGGCTTTCTCGGCCGGTGACCCTTTGATCGGAGAAATAACCGTAACCCGTTCATTCTTCAGCTCGACCTCGGCACCTATTCCTGTAAAGGAGCCTTCGATCGACTCGTTGAATTCGCTGGCCTGTTCGGCCGGCATATAAGAGGAATAGGGGTCGTCCAACGCACCGACGATACCGTTTACCGCCCCTTCAACCAACTTGTTGTGATCCACATCTTTGTAATAATTATCTTCAATCAGCTTGACTGCTGCGTTAAGTTTGCTCATTTCGGCTTGACTGAGCCCTTGGCTTGCGCTCGCTCCGCTGCTCGCGAAGATTGGATAATTCGTCAAGGCCAGCACCGCTCCTCCTCCGATGATCATTGCCACAATGACCAGCAGAACCGCCGTCCGTCTTTTTATCATGGTACAAGCCTCCTTGGAAGTATCCTAATCAATCCCTGCCGATTCGGACCAACAGTTCGAACCGCAAAACAGCCAACGCGTTCAAGGCACTGGAACTGCCGTGTTTTCTATTGTGTACGAAGCTTCATTAAAGCGCAAGACCCGCCCGAAGTATCCCGGGCGGGAATAATAGCGCGCCGAGAATGCTTCGTTTCCGTCTATTCTCGTCTATATGGGGGCTTACCAGCCCAAGTAAGGATTCGGATCGACGGGTTCGCCGTTGATCCGCACTTCGAAGTGAAGGTGAGGCCCCGTCGAATTGCCCGTCGAGCCCATTTCCGCAATCTTTTGTCCGCGCTGAACGGTCTGCCCTGGCGAAACCAGAAGGCCGCCATCGCGAATATGTCCGTACAGTGTCCAGACTCCGTTTCCATGGTCGATTATCACAGTATTGCCATAACCATTCCACCACTGGGCTACTGTAACCACGCCGCCTTCCGCAGCATGAATAGCCGTGCCCTGCGGACCTGCCATATCAACACCGGTATGCTTCTTGACCTTACCGGTAATCGGATGGACGCGCGTCCCGTAATTGGACGACATCCGGTAATGATCGACCGGTATCAGCATCGATCCCCCGTTCGAAGCGGGAACAGAGGAAGAGGAAGAAGACGAATCGGATGGAGCAGAAGACGATTGATTGCCTGCGCTGCTGTTGCTGTTGTAAGAATAATCACTCGAGGACTCAAGTGCTTTGGCTTCTGCCGCTGCACGGGCTGCTTCCTGTTCGGCCAGACGCTGTTCTTCGGCTTTCTTCGCGGCTGCAGCCTGGCGAGCTTTCTCCTGGGCTTTGCGCAGCGCAGCTTCAGCTTCAGCTCTGCGCTGAGCTTCTACAAGCTCACGCTTCTCGCGCTCCAGATCCGAGCGCTTCGTTGCAAATTCAATCAGCATTGCATCCTGCTCTTGGCTGATCTCGCCCGCCTCCTCGATATTGGCATCGTACTGAGCGATCAACTTACGCTTTTCCTTTTCCTTCGCATCGAGTTCTTTTTTGTGAGTCTCTACTTCGGCCAAAAGCGTTTTCTGCTTGGCATGCTGCGTTTCCAGCTCAGCCTGCTTCGAAATTACGAGTTCTTGGTCGCGCTTTTGCTCTTCCAAAATGCTGTGATCTTGTCCGATGATCCGCTTAATCGAATCGGCCCGGTTCAGAAAATCGCCAAAATCGGCCGAAGCCATAAGCACATCGAGATAAGAGACGGCACCGTCGGTGTACATCATACGTACTCGCGTATCCAGCAGTCCTTCACGCTCAACGATCCGCTGCTTGGCAGCTTCAAGCTCCTGCTCTGTCTGTTCCAGCTGAATCTCGGTTTCGGACAATTCCATCGACACCTGAGTCAGCTTGCTTCCGACTGCTTCAATATTTGCCAGTACCTGTTCCAGATACTGCGACGTTTTGTTTTTATAGTGCTCGGCCTCTTTCTTTTCGGCCTCTGCCGCTTTCTTCTGTGCCTGGGCATCCTTCTGCTTCTGCTGCAGCTCTTGAAGTTGACGATCGATCTTATCCGTCGCACCCGAAGCGTAGAGGCTGGCAGGTTGAACAATCACTGAGGCCAACAAAACGCCGGCCAATATCAAAGCTTTCTTTTTCAAAGCGGGTTCCCCATCCTTCTATTCCGAATTATTGTTGGCTATCGCAGCTTAATGGCTTCTTTACGTCAGACCCTCAAAAATTTACGGATCGAAATGGTGCTGCCCCAGGCTCCGATCAAGAAGCCGAGTCCGAGAATCAATATGCTGAACCACAGCCAGATGTCTTCGAGCGGCATCAGCGTGAACAGCGCCGAACTCCAGTCGGACGCAACCAGCTCAATTCTGAAGTAGCTGTACAGCAAAATTCCCAATGTCAGCGCCGCTCCTGTTACTCCAACAAGTACGCCTTCAATAAAGAACGGCCAGCGGATAAAACGGTTGGTCGCGCCGACGAGCTTCATAATCGCAATCTCGCGCCGGCGAGCAATAATCGTAACTTTGATTGTATTGGCGATCAGGAACATGGCCATGACGCCAAGCGCCAGAACAAGCAGCAGCCCAACGACTCGAATCGTCTGCGTCCACTGGAACAGTCTCTCTGCCGTTCCTTTGCCATAATCGACTTGGTAGATCGGCTGCGACGTATGCGTATCGTTAAGCGCCGATATTTTGTCCGCTACAAACGGCACTGTCGTCGCTTCAATGACTTGAACTTTGAACATATCCGGGAGAGGGTTCGTGCCCGTCTCCTCATATCCCTTGACCATGGCCTCGCCCAGTGTCTCGCGCATCGTATCCAGACCTTCAGCTTTCGAGATAAAGGTCACATCCTGCACTTCCGGCATGTCGAGAATTTCCTGTTCGATCAGATCGCGCTCTGCCTGCTGGGTCTCGAGATTCAAATACACGCTGATCTCAACCTGCTTGTCTACCGCATCTGCGGCGCGATCAAGATTCAGTACCAACAGCAGCGCTACACCGAGCAGCGACAGTGACACGACGATCGACAGCATCGAGGCGACCGACATCCAGCCGTTGCGGAATACGTCTTTGGTTCCTTCGCGAAAATGCCGCAGAAGGGTATTAAAATTCATAACCGTATTCTCCCCTTAACTGGTCGCGCACGACCTGTCCGTTTTCGATCGCGAGCACCCGCTTGCGCATCGTGTTGACAATTTCTTTGTTATGGGTCGCCATCACGATTGTCGTACCGCGGAAATTGATTTCGTCGAGCAGCTGCATAATTCCCCACGAAGTCTCCGGATCGAGGTTGCCGGTAGGCTCGTCCGCGACGATGACCGATGGATTGTTGACGATCGCCCGAGCGATCGCAACACGCTGCTGCTCGCCGCCCGACAGATGCGCAGGCTCACGATTGGCTTTGTTCTTCAACCCGACCAGGTCGAGCACTTCCATAACTCTCTTCTTCATAATCTTTCTCGGCGCCTCGATCACTTCCATCGCGAACGCGACGTTCTCGTAGGCGGTCAGCTTCGGCAGAAGCCGATAATCTTGGAATATAACGCCGATATTGCGGCGCAGCAGCGGAATATTGCGCTGCTTAAGCTTCCCAAGGTTAAAACCGTTGACAGAAATTTGTCCCTTGGTCGGCATTTCTTCTCTATAAATCAGCTTCATAAACGTCGACTTGCCGGCACCCGAAGGGCCCACGACGTAGACAAATTCACTGCGGTCGATCTGGACTGAAACCCCTTTAAGCGCATGGGTTCCGTTCGGATATGTCTTCCACACATCCTGCATGTCGATCACGGTATCACTTCCCGAAATTTGATTTGCAGCCAAGGCGTATTCGCGTCCCCCGCGCGCCTATCGTTCCTTCGTACCGCCTGCATATCGCGGCCTGTATATCGCAGGGCACAGCCATCGTTCGTCAATCGGCCGTGCAGCCTAAGCTTCCTTCTATATATTCATTGTAACAAATTTGCACCTGCATGAGTAGAGACCCGGACTTCTCATAATGCGCAGGACCGAAGGGGGAGGTTTTTCTTATTTATCTTTTCTTGCAAAAAAGCCTCGGACACGCCAACAAGCGGCTCCGAAGCTTACGGGGTGCTCCCCCGGCATCCATGCTATAATCCCGGCCGAAATGCCGGTACAAGTATTTGTTCCCAGTATAACCGATTCCTCCCGCACACGTCTACTTTACCGTCATTGTCCCGAATCGTCGGTTCCTGTATCCGCCGCATCCATTCCCGGCGTAATCTTTGCCGACGTAATCGCACCTGGCAGATAGCTCGCGCTGAAAGTCACAGTAGCGGAGAGAAGAGAGCCTTTGTATACATAGGGTTTGTTAAGCGTAAACTGCTCAATAGCAGTCAAGCGCGGCAAATCCTGAATTTCTTTCATCCATGATTTGATCCCTTCATAGCTGCCCTGAATTTTTGCCGTCACATAAACCGACTTGATTTGCTCCGGTGTGCCAACATTTGTTTCTGGAGAAACTGTCCCGTCAGCTGATTTTTCGTTCGCAAAAGATGCGTCTACCAGCCTAACATTAGTGGAAAGTCCGACATTGTACAAATCGGTTACGACCTGCTCCTGATCCGGCCCTTCCGGCAGTCTTTGCGCGATCTGCTCGCTGCTCAGCCCGCCAACTTCCTGATCAGACAGTTCATCGATCTTCCGCTGAAAAAGGTCGTTTGTCTGCTGTAAAAATGCGATCTCACTATCATTCGACACTTTTTCTTCGGCCTGCGGGCGGATGATCAGCACATAAGGTATCAGCAAGAGCAGGAACAGCACCGCGATGCCAAGCACCAGCGCCTGACGGTTGTTATGGATTCGTTCCATCATTGACGCTCTCCTCCTGTGTCATAAGATCCGATGATGAAGCATCCGGTGCAACCGCACCGCCGATTGCCCGCACGGAATCCGCATCCATATTCGCGGCTTCTGCCTGTGCGCCTCTTGCGGAAATGCTGTAAACAGCCGCATACAATCCACTTCTCGCGGAAAGACTTCCGTTGCCTGTATCTGTCTCCTGCGCAAGACTAGAGATGGAAGCGTCCGTTACGAAAGAAAGAGTTTTGACTGCACCCAGATAGACTGAAGCATCATCGATTTTGCGTACATTTACCGTTACGTCGATCGTACTGTTCTGCGAATAGGAAATGTCCCGAATAACGCCTCCTGGCGGAAGTGCGGCATTCAACTGCACAAGAACCGACACTGCATCCATACGCGCCTCTTCCAGTTGGCGAATCAGCATTTCCGGCGAACGTCCGGCGCCCTGCAGGCTCGCCAATTGGAGCTCCTTAACCTGGTTGTCCGTCTGGAGCTGACTCATTTGAGCGGCTTGGTTTGCGAGATGGCTCTTTTGACTAAAATAAAATGTCGTCAATCCTCCAGCAGCCGCTAACCAGATCAACAGCAAAGCCGCCAGCGCGTACGGAAGTATCTTCGCATCTTTATTTTCCCTCGGAAACAGATCAATCTGGCTGTTTTTGTCGTCTTTCAACGCAGCACCTACAGCAACGCGGTACTGATTCAACGATGCGTCTTCCTGCTTGCCCGGCACCGCTTCCAGCTTCAATTCTTCAATAGAAATATCCGCCAGCGCTTGGCGCAGTTCCGCCACAAGCTGACCCCGGCTGATTTCCGCTCCGGTAACGACAAGTTCGTTGATCCGTGCTTCGCCATCATGCAGACTGTATTGATAAAAGTTAAGCATACGTGAAATTTCGGCAGTTACTTCCACCATCTGCTCCATCGACAGCTGCTCATCCCGTATCACCGACTTTTGCGCCAGATACGATTCGGATTCGAACAGCGGAGCTTCTTCTTCCATATCAAGCAAATTGATCGTTCGCATAAACACCGGTTTGCCGTCACGGAACATATAAACGTCGAGCTGGGCATGTTCCAGATGCACAAGCATCGTATCGGCAAAAGGTTTACCCTGTGCGATCTCCGCCATCCGGCCGAGTGCCGTCGCCGACACTTCCACGCTCTCTGTCTTGATACCGGACTCATCCAAAATTCCGATATATTCGGCAATCAGTTTTCGCGGCGCCGCGAATACGAGCACCCGAGTGACTTCCTCTTCAAGCCCGTTATCCTGAACCTGTGTCTCGATCCCGATCGGAATGAAGTCATATACCGGCTCTTCAAACGGAAGGTGCATACCGGTCTCGACTTCAAGAGCTACCAACTGCTGCACCTGCTTCGGCTGGACAGCAGAAATGCTCATTTTGCGAATAATGACCTGGGAAGGCGGCACAGACAGGGCAACTTGACTCCCTTTCAACCCTTCCTGCTCAACCCACTGACGAATCTGCATACGCAGCTTCTCTTCGTCGGCAATCTGGTTTTCGATAATGGTACCGGGGTCAAGCGGCAGAAAACTCTGCTTTTCAATCTCCCACGTTTTGTTGTTTTTGAGCTGAATAAAGCGGACGCCGGTCTGTTCGATGGTCAATCCCGCTTTTTTGCTTCCGATTCCAAACATGCCTGGTCGCTCCTCCTAACCGATCAGCGAGAAATACCCGCCGATAATCTGCGTTCCGTACAAGTAAGCAATTAGTGTGCCCAGTGCAAGCCACGGACCGAAAGGAACGGGCTGACGACGCTGCACAATTTTGAAAAAGATAAGCAATATGCCGACGACTGTCCCGAATGCGCAGGCTAACATAAAAGCAAGCACTGCAGGACCGATGCCAAGCACAAGTCCGCATAATGCAAATAATTTGACGTCTCCCATACCCATGCCGCCTCGGGTGAGCAGTACAATCAGCAGAATCAATCCGCCGCCGAATATCCCTCCGAGCGCATAATGCCACCATGGCGCTTCCATAAACATAAATCGAAGCCCAATGAGGATCGGCGCGAAAAACAAAAGCACTTTATTAGGAATGAGCATATATTTCAAATCCGCAACCGTGACGATGACGCACAAGCTGGCAAGTACAATGCCGATCGCAGCCGCCCCCGTCAAACCGAAGCGGAGAAACATCCATAGAAAGAGAACCCCGGTCGCCGCCTCAAACAGCGGGTAGATCGGTGAGAATTTGATGCCGCAGTGTCTGCATTTGCCTAGTGAAAAAATATAGCTGAATACCGGAACCATGTCTTTGGCACCCAAACGTATACCGCAGTTTCCGCAGCGGGACGGCGGGTGTACGACGGATTCGCCGACAGGGACTCTGAGTCCGACAACGTTGAAGAAAGAACCGAATAACAAGCCGATGATGGTGATGTAGGTTGCGATGAAGATCGTCATAAGTAGTAAGGGATTGGAATAAGGCGCTGCCGTCTAAAAGGTTGTTCCAATCGCTGTTCCCCTCCAATTTCCTGATGAGATTAGGCAAAGGGAGAAATTGGAGGGTAAAGGCGACCGCTCCGCTTTTCCACAATCCTTTTAGCCTTCCGCTGGAATTCCAATCTGATGGGTGAAGAGAAAAGATTAAGGGCTTAGAATCTAAAAGATTGAAGAATAAGGGATAAAGAGAAACCGGAAAAACGGTTGGTTTTTCCGGTTTTAATTTAACTTTTTATAAAAATTAAGGAGTTGAGTTTTTAGTAGCTTTGAGCACTTCTTCTGCACTTATTGTTGTTCCGTTTAATGTAACACCAGTGAGAGAACCACTAGTATTAAATGAAGCGTACGTAGTAGCACCATTCAATGCAACTTTAGAGCTTGGAAGAACAAGGTTAGAATCAATATAGTTTCTACCTTGAAGCATAGCTAACGTAACTCTTCCTACCGGATCACTAGCACCCGCTCCTTTTACTGTTCCGAAATTACCATTGTTTTCTCCTACAACATACAATCTGGCAGCGTTATAAATCTGACTTGCTGTCGCCATATCTGCATTGTCACGCGAGTTATTGATGATATTACCAATCAAAGGAATCGCAATAACCGCAATGATCGCGATAATAACCAGTACCGCCAAGAGCTCGATCAGGGTGAAGCCTTTTTCTTCTTTGCCCATTTTTGCCCATACGCGTTTCATAAATGTGGATTTACCGGCTTCTTTTACTTCTACTTCATTGACCATTTCTGCTGTTTGATTCATCTTGTTCGTCACTCCCGTGGTTTGATTTACCGGATTTCACCGGGCCCTGCCTTTTCGACTCCGCTCAGCGGAAATCGGTTCGCGGCGCTTCACATATCTCTGCCGAATGCTCGACAAAGCCCTTCATAAAGAGCCGCGCGCTTGCCGATCAGAAACTGCCGTACAGCGTAAACATCGGAAGCATGATCGCCGCCATAATCGTTCCTACTACAGCCGCCAAGAACACAATGAGAATCGGTTCCAGCAGCGACTTCAAACGATCTACCGTGTTATCCACGTCCATTTCGTAGAAATCCGCCACCTTGGCAAGCATGTCGCCCAATGCACCGGTTTCTTCACCAATTGCAATCATCTGAGTCACTAACGGAGGGAAAACCCAGGATTTCTCTAAAGGAGCCGCCAATGAGCGTCCCTGCCGCAGTGAATCGCCTGCACTGCGAATAACTTGACCGATAACTTTGTTCCCTGCTACGTCTTCAACAATCGTCAGCGATTGAAGTACAGGCACGGCACTTGCATATAATGAAGAAAAAGTACGACTGAACTGAGCAATTGAGCTTTTCTGATTCAACTTGCCGAAGACCGGAATTCTAAGTTTCATGTAATCAATCCAGTAAGCTCCCTGCTCGGTTCTTTTGGCAATGAAGAACGCAATAACGAGAACCAAAATTCCCAATCCCCACAAATACCAGTAGTTCTGAATGCTGCTGCTGAGCGCCAGTACCGCTATTGTGATCGCAGGCAGTTCCGCCTCAAACGAATCGAACATGGTGATAAACTGCGGCACAATTGCCCACAACAGATATACTGTCGACACAATTGCCAAGATTGCTACCGTAGCCGGATAAGTCAGTGCCGACTTCACTTTTTCGCGAGTCGAGTGCTGCTTTTCGAAAAAGACGGCCAGACGCTCCAGCGTGCCTTCGAGATCTCCCGTCTCTTCTCCCGCCCGCACCATACTTACGAACAGGGACGGAAAGATTCGCTTGTGCTCCTGCACGGCTTGAGAGAACGGAATCCCCTTCAACAGGCTGGAAGCGACCTGGATCAGAGCACCTTTGAGCGCTTTGCTCTCGGTCTGTCCCGCCAGAATCGTCGTCGCGTCTACAATCGTGATACCGGCGCGAATCAGTGTGGCGAACTGGCGGCAGTAGATAATGAAGTGAATCGATTTGACCGGATTGCCGATGTAGATTTCTTTGGATAATACGGTGTTATTTTTCTCGACAAGCGAGAAGACTTTCAGTCCGCGTTTGCGAAGTTCGTCCATCGCAGAGGCTTTGTCGCTCGCATTCATCTTGCCTTTGAGCCGCTTACCGCTGCCGGTTCGCACCTGATATTCAAACTGCGGCATCAGGCGGTCACCTCCGTCATGTATTCCTTGGCTGCCACCGGATCAATGATTCCGCGCTGTAAGTGCTCGCGGATATTCATTTCCAGCGTATGCATGCCGAGCGCCCTGCCCGTCTGCATCACACTGCGGATCTGATGAATCTTCTCCGAACGGATCAGATTGGCGACAGCCGGCGTGTTAACCAGCACTTCGGTCGCGCACGTCCGCCCCTGTCCGCCTCGATTGGGCAGCAGCCGCTGAGAAATGACCGCGGTCAGCACAGAAGCTAACTGAGTGCGTACCTGCGGCTGTTGATGTCCCGGAAAAGCGTCGATGATTCGATCGATCGTCTTCGGCGCGTCCGTCGTATGCAGCGTCGCAAGCACCAGGTGACCGGTCTCGGCTGCCGTAATGGCTGCCGAAATCGTCTCCAAATCGCGCATTTCTCCGACCAGTATGACGTCCGGGTCCTGCCGGAGCGCAGCTCGCAGTCCGTCTGCAAAACTTGCGGTGTCCAATCCGACTTCCCGCTGATGCACCAATGACTTGCGGTGCTCATGCATAAACTCGATCGGATCTTCCAGCGTGACGATATGCTTGCTGGTCTTGGTATTGATATCGTGAATCATTGCAGCAAGCGTTGAAGATTTGCCGCTGCCGGTCGGACCTGTTACGAGAATCAGCCCCTGCGGCCGGTGAGCCAGCGCTGCCAGTGCTGCTGGCAGGCCGAGCTGTTCCATCGTCGGAATTCGTTCCGGAATGGCACGAGCCGAGATTGCTGCATAACCTTTTTGCCGGTACACATTGATTCGGAAGCGGTCTGCACCCGGAAGGGCGCAGGCAAAATCGATCTCGCCCATGCTCCGGAAACGACTCATTCGTTCCTCGCCGAGCAGCGCCGCAGCCATCTCTTCTGCTTCCGCTGCCAGAACCGGTTCTCCGGCTGCTGGCATCAGCGCGCCGTGAATGCGTATACTCGGCGGCGCACCGACTGCGATATGCAGATCCGATGCTCCCCTTGCATGCATTTCGCGCAGCAGCTCTTCGATTGTCCGCTTCTGTTCGCTCATCTTCTGCAGCTCCTCCGCCGTTCATTTAGAACTTGTATCTTCAACGTTGACTCCGGCACTCTAATGAGCGACCGTTTCTTTCATTACTTCCTGCAGTGTTGTGATGCCCATTCCTACTTTGCGGAAGCCGTCTTCCAGCAGCGATTTCATCCCTTCGTTCTTCGCAACCTCGCGCATATCTTCAATACTGCCCGAATTGTTGACCAGACGGCGAAGATTATCGCTCATCGGCAATACTTCGTGGATCGCGACGCGTCCGCGGTAGCCGGTGCTGCTGCAGTTGCCACAGCCTCTTCCTTTATAGAGTTTATCGGCGAAAATCCCTTGGTTGTGCATAAGAATCTTTTCCTGCTCCGAAGGCGTGTATTGCGTTTTGCATTCGGGGCATATTTTTCTTACCAGACGCTGGGCAACGACTCCGATCAATGAGGAAGCGATCAGATAAGGTTCGATGCCCATGTCGCGCAGACGGGTTACGCTGCTGACTGCATCGTTCGTGTGGAGGGTCGACAGCACAAGGTGACCTGTCAGTGAGGCGCGAACAGCGATTTCGGCTGTCTCCGTATCCCGAATTTCCCCAACCATGACGATATTCGGATCCTGCCGGAGAATGGAGCGAAGACCCGCTGCGAAAGTCAGTCCGACTCCGGGATTCACATGCACCTGGTTGATTCCTTCGATCTGATACTCCACCGGGTCTTCAACCGTAATAATGTTCGCTTCTTCCGTATTGAGGTGACTGAGCGCCGAATAGAGTGTCGTCGTCTTGCCGCTTCCGGTAGGACCGGTCAACAGCATAATGCCGTAAGGCCGCTCGATCATTTCCTTGAATACTGCCGCATTGCGTTCGTCAAAGCCCAACTTGTCCATCGACTGTACGCCGGTCGTAAGATCGAGCAGACGAAGTACAATCTTCTCACCATGAACGGTCGGCAGCGAAGAGACGCGGATATCGATCATGCGGTAGTCGACCTGCATCTTGATCCGGCCGTCCTGCGGCAGGCGGCGTTCGGCAATATTCAGCTTGGCCATGATTTTTAGGCGTGCCGTAATGAAACCCTGCATCTGCTTGGGAATAAGACGTTCCGTTCTCAGCGCTCCGTCAATCCGATACCGGATCGCCAGATTGTTTTCACCGGGATCGACATGAATATCCGATGCACGCAGCTGCGCGGCCTGCTGAATCATCTGGTTGACGAGCTTGACGATCGGCGAATCTTCGTCGGTGATCTCCGTCTCCTCAATCTCCTCAGCGCTCGGCAGCTCGCCCATCATCTGATTCATGGAATCACGCAATCCGTAATGCCGGGCAATCGCCCGCTGCAGCTCGTCCCGCGTACAGATCGCCGGTTCGATTCGGAAGCCCGTGCTCATACGCAGATCTTCGATCGCGAAGTAATCGAGCGGATCGGCCATCGCGACCATCAGTTTGCCGCCTTCTTTCATAAAAGGAAGCACCTGATACCGTTTGGCCATACTTTCCGGAATAATCTGAGTGATCGCTGGATCAATCTGATATTTGAACAGACTGACGTGGGGAATTCCAAGCTGGAACTCCAGCACTTCGATCAACTGCTGTTCCGTAATGGTGCCTTGAGCGATCAGGTGGTCGCCCAGCTTGCGCTTGGCTTCCCGCTGTTCGACGAGCGCCTGCTGCAGCTGCTCTTCCGAAATAAGGCCGTTTTCGACGAGAAGGTCGCCGAGTCTTTTCTTTACGATTGCCATTCTCGCTTCATCTCCGCCGTATTTATTGAAATTCGAGATTCAAATTTTGTTCTGTTCAACCGAAAAAGAATAGGGATTAACCTGCGTATGAGCCGGATGAATCATTGAAATCGGGACCATCGGCCCGAAGTGTCTTTCTATATATCGTAGAATCCATAGGGCTTTTTTAGGGCATTCAAGAAAAAAATCGAAAAATTGCGAATATTCAAAAAATTCTCTCTTTTATTTCATGAATGTAAGTAATTAGTATTGAGAAGATAAGCCTTATGACCTAAAATGATTATATAATACACATCATTATTTTTACAATTCATTTAGGAATAAAGTTTCTAAGTTTCATATTTTTAGGTATATAGAATCACAAGCAAGCCAGATTGGAGTAATAATCATTCATAATTGGCGAGCCGGGAGGGAATTGAAGTGAGAAAGAAGCATGTCGGCATTTGGATTATCATTCTGACTTTTGTGTTGGTCAGCGTGCCGTTCGGAGTGTGGAAAGTTATGGCCGATACGGAACCTCCATACCAGATCAAGATTTTGGAGATTGTCGATAACGGAACTTATGCTTTGCAAAGCTCCTTGAAGGATACGCCCAACGTAGTAGTCGACACCATGCGGATGAAGACGTTCGTTGCTATGCGGGACGAATTAAACGGAAAATACGACACGATTTACTTCGGAAAAGGAACGTACAGCACGGCGCAGCCGCAGACGTTCACTTCCACTTCACTCGATGCCCAGCGTCAAGCTCACCATACAACCAGCATCATGAACGATATGACCAAGCTCAAAGCGCAAGAGATCGAAAACGACTATATCCAAAAAGGTCTTCCGGTCATTTTCCATACTTCAATTCATGACCAAAATCCTCAAGGCAATCTTTATGCGCTGTACAGCAAATACAAAATGGCAGCGACAAGTCCAAGCAATGTTATTTTTACGAACGATACATCGCTTGGCACAGTAATCAACGATATCAAAAAAGGCACGGCACTCTACAAGCAGCGTCCGCAGATAGAGATTGTTGCCAAACCCGAAAATTCCCTAACCGGCTCGGCAAAGATCTACACAACTGGCGATACGCTCACATTTACCTTCAACGCCAACAATATTAAGGACTTCAATTCTCCCGTCAATGCCAAGCTGTACATCGGCGTAGATAAGGTGCTTAAACTTACGGACGAAAACATCGTCGCCAGCTCGACGCTTACCGCTCGTTCCGGAAATCTGACCTATAAGCTGCCGCAGACGTTCTCAGGTCCGGTCTACTGGAGACTGGAGCTGAATGCCAACGGACTGAGCGATTATACCGAAGGAGCCGTGCACGTACGCGATAAGCAGACAGTCATCCGAGTTCTGCAGGTTCTGCCGAAAGACAGCGCAAGCAGCCTGATCAAATCTTCGAATATGACGCAGTCCTATCTGCAGAGCCCTGATTACGATATTCAGATTACTCCAATTCCATTCAGCGAGTTCAATACAGCAAGCAATCCCAACTCCTACGCGAACTTGAACGGCAAGTACGACATGGTCATTTTCGGCTTCATGGACAATTACAATAAGCAAACGTCCAGCAGTCTAACCGATGCGGCAGCCGCCGGTATTAACACTTTTATCAAGACCGGACAAGCAGTTATGTTCACCCACGATACGATGATTGGAAACATGTACAATCCATGGATTAAAAATTTCCAGCAGACGACCGGACAAACAGGGCTGTACACCAACATGGGCCTCAGCGCTCCCAACCGATCCACTCGAACCCAGATCGTGAACAGCGGCATGCTGACCCAGTTCCCATTCGACTTGTCGCTCAAACCAGGCAATACGAACGGATACGTCGGCCAGATCGCACAAACGCACAATCAGTATTACATGCTGGATCTCGAAGATCCGTCGATTGTTCCTTGGTACAACATAGTGAGCGAAGACGCCGACACGCATAAGCGAGACAGCGACGACAGCTATGATCATTACTATACGTATTCCAAAGGAAATGTTACGTATTCCGGTACGGGACATACCAACACCGGCTTCCCGGAATGGGAGCAGAAATTGTTCGTCAATACAATGTTCCGCGCATTTATAGGCTCGAACCACGCCCCGACAATTACCGTCTATGCGCCGGAAGAGAACAGCACCAAGCCTTCTTACTTAAAAAATCTGATCCTCAGCTACCAGGTAGACGATCTCGATCTGAAAGATCTGAATGTCTATTCGACCGTAAAAATTAAAAGCAACGGCGTCGAACTAGACACCTATTCAATCAGCGAAAAAATGATTCAAAAAGGACAAATCGTCACCGAGACGATTCCGAACCCGCTCCCGACCGGCGGAACACTGCAAATCGAAATTACGGCCCGGGACAAACAGGGCGCGAGCGTCACGAAAACAATCGACATGACGATCGAACAAGTAAGCGCCAATCTGGAAACGGATCGCACGATCGTGTCCGGCGCTCCGAATAAAGTCGCCGTTCGCGGTGAGCCGGTAGTCATCGATTATTCGGTTACCCCTCTTCCAATTGATTATTCGCTCGTGCGTCAGGAAGAGCAAGGTTCTTCAACACTGGAAGTCTCGAATCTGATTTACACGGAAAAACTTCCGGCAGGTCTCGAAATTTCGGGTTCGCTCCCTGCCGGAATGAACAGGTCGGGCACGCTGGCAGAAGGCTACACGCTGACGACCAGCTTCGGCGACGTCACTTACAATCTGACGACGGACGCTGACGGTTCAAAGTCGTATCAACCGACGTCTACCCAGCCGCTCAGCTTTACGCTGAATCTGGTGCCGACACAAAAGGGTCCTTACGACCTCAATGCGGCGAAGCTTGATTTCGAAGACCTGCACGTGGGGCAAAGCAGCATATCCGAGCACGATTCGGCACTTCAGACGTTCAAAGACTACAGCTTGTTCATCTTCGGGAATGCCGATGCAAGCGGCAGCAGCTTCGGAGCAGATGGCCGGTTGGCCTTCGGCGGCAACGTTACGCTCAGCAGTTTCAATGCCGGCAAGCAGCTGCAAACAGGGTCGCTTCCTACAGTTTTGGCCAATGGCAGCGTCTCGATCTCCGGCGGATCGATTACGAACGGATCGATCGTCGCGGGCACGACAATGACGCTAAATGGCCTTAGTCTCAATGGCATTACGGCCGTGTCGGGCGACAGCATGTCCATCGCTAATGGCAGCATTCAAAATGGAGCACAAGCGTTATCCGGCGAGCACCTGAGTCTCAGCAACTTCAACGTTAACGAAAAAAGCACAGTAGCGGCCGTGAAGAACCTAACCCTATCAAGCGAGGGTAATATCGATCTCAGCAGCAGCGCTTCATACGGCGGCACTTACAACGGTCCAATCCATATTGTTCCGCAGAAAAAATCGGCATCGACGCTGAAAGCTCAAGTTAATGCCGCCAAGCAAACGATCGATTTTGCAGCGGCAAAAAAACAGCTGCTGGCACTCTCTGATGCTTATGCCGCAAAGGCAGCGACCGGCACAACCGAGTATAAGGAAGGCAGAATTACGCTCACGGGAACGGAAAAAGGTTTAAATATTTTCAATGTTTCCGGAAGCTACGTTAACACGATGAACCATCTCGTTATTAACGTCCCTTCCGGTTCGACCGCCGTGGTCAATATTAGCGGCTCAAACACCAAGCTTTCAAACGGCATGACTGTTAACGGAACCGACAGCGCGCACGTGATCTTGAACTTCAACCAGCAGACGGGCATCGAAGTAACCAATATCAAAGTCAAAGGATCGATTCTTGCTCCGCGCGCAGCGGCAAGCTTTAGAGACGGCAATATTGAGGGCACGCTGATTGCCGACTCGGTCAGAGCGCCGGGAAGCTTCCATGCCGGAATGAGTACCTTTGTCGGCAGCAGCCCCGCGGTTGTTACAACCGGCGAACAGCACACGATCTTGTACCCAGACGAATTCTTCAATGCTGTTGTTAAAGTGAACAGTATTGCTTTGGAGGATCGATCAATCTGGGTTGGCGATTCCACGACCCTCGTTCCGACGATCCTGCCGACGGACGTTGAAGAATCCGGCAAAATATTGACTTGGTCAAGCAGCAGTCCCGCCGTACAAATCGTATATCCGTCCGGAACAGTCGGAGGAAAAGCGCCGACCATCAGCGTAGTCGGCGCTCAAGCCGGCGAAGCCGTGATCACGGCTTCCGCAACCGACGGCAGCGGCATAGTCGGCCGAGCGACGATCAAGGTCGAAGCGCCGGCGCTCTCAATTATCGGAACCCCGTCAGTCAACGTGGGACAGACCATCACTGACATCCAAGCCGTCGTTAACGCATCCAATTTAAAAATCGATAGCGTGGATTGGGAATGGAGCAGTACAGGAGCGGGCAAAGTAAATATCAGTCCTCAAACCGATCCGACCCAATTGTTTGTGGAGGGCGTCCAGAGCGGCAGAGTCAAGCTGCAGGCCACCGCCCATATTACAAACACCAAAACTAGAATGACCAAGCAGTTGACAGCCACTTACGACATCGATGTTACCGATAATCTGAGCAGCGTCGTGATCAACGGACCTGACGCTGTTAAGAAAGGCGGAACGATTAACCTCAGTACGGAGATCCAGCCGGCGGCAGCCAATATCGGCAGCATAGTCTGGAACGTTACCGAGGGTCAGAGCAATGCGAACTTGACGCCGGCCAGTACGGCTCCTCCAAGAACGGCAGTATTGAAAGGAACGACCGCGGGACCTGTTACGATCAGCGTTACGGTGCGCACGGCAGGCGATAACCCGGTTGAAAAAACCGTAACCAAAACGATCTGGGTACTCGATTTCGCTATGAAAGGACCGGATACAGTATATGCGGGCGATTCCATTGATTTGAGCGCTTCTCTGCTGCCGGCGAACTACCCGGGAAGCAAAGGGACGGTCGAATGGTCAATCTCCAACGTTCCGAATTCAGGACCTGGAAACGCCAGCTATGCTTCGATCGGTACGCCGGTTGACAGCGGCAATACGAGCAGCGTCAGCTTGAGCGGTTCAAGCTCCGGTCAAGTTATCGTTACCGCCGTCATCCCGACTCCTGCTGGCAATTTAACGGTCTCCCAGCCGGTTACGATCAGACCGGTCGTGACGGCACTTCTGCTCCCTCCGACAGTTAAGGTAGAGAAAGGTGTGCCGTTCGATCTG
Organism: Saccharibacillus kuerlensis DSM 22868; assembly: GCF_000378145.1. GTDB lineage: Bacteria > Bacillota > Bacilli > Paenibacillales > Paenibacillaceae > Saccharibacillus > Saccharibacillus kuerlensis. The sequence continues at coordinate 64,569 of NZ_KB899290.1, forward strand.
ATTGCCAATGCACCATTGATGGTGAATCCGATCTCTATTCCGGTAGAAGATATTAAAAACCAGCTTGTGTGGACCAGCGCGGACGATACAAGCATCAGCGTCGATACAAGCGGCGTTGTAGTCGGTCTTCAGGAAGGAAGGGAGATCGTCGTGACGGTTTCTTATCAGAGAACGGCGACAGCTCCTGCAATTACCGCTTCAACCAGAGTCATAGTGACCAAGGCTGCCGATCCCAACGCTCCGAGTGAAGGCGATCGATACTGATTGATCCAAGAGCTGTTCAAGAACCGCTTGATCGCAAAGACCGTAAAAAAGGCCGATCCCATATGGGATCGGCCTTTTTGCAGCTTCGCAGTATCGACTTATTTGGACTCAATTTGCGACTCTTGAACCAACTCGATCTTCTCCGCTTTGATGCTGATCTTATCGACTCTCGGAAGCGCCATTCCTTGGTGTTCGAAAACCTCGTCATTGTAATTGACCTGAAACCGGCTTTTCTTCCCGGTAACTTGATCGTCAAACAGGATTCGGCTTCGGTCCGGAGCTTCCGTAGAACTGCCGACGACCGCATTGACTGTCAGATCCCCTTTTGCAAAGAAACCGCCCTGCAGATCGAAGTTCGAACCGACCCCGTACAGCTCCGCCGTCGCGTCGGTATAGAAAAATCCGCGCAGCGTTTGAGCCGCCTGACTGAAGGCATCCACCCGATTAAGCAGAATCGGACCTTTGGAAATCAGTACGATTTCTTTCTCACCCGATGCTCCGGTAATCTTGGCATCCTGAATTGTCGTGTTTCCCAGTACGAACATAGTCGAGTCCACATTGATTGAACCGGCTAGATTAACCGACCCCGTCACGAGGATGCTGCCGTATAGACTTAAGTCGGCGTCATCAATCGTATTGTTCACCGTTAAATTTCCGTTGACGATCAACCAGGAAGAAGGCTTCCGCTCGCTCTGAACCAACCCGCTCAACCAATCGCCATCCACGTTCAGGTCCCCGTTAAATACAACCGTCTGCCTCATCGTTGTCAGCGCGGTGGCCAGATCGTCCAGATCGCGTTCATACTGTTCCAGTTCAGTGATGTACGCTGTGTAAGCTTCCTCGTATGCGTCCATGTCTTCCTCATACTGCTGCCGGCTTTCTTCGTCCTCCGAATCGGGCTGCTGCGGTTTGACCGGCTCCTCGGGCTTTTGCGGCATCTCAAGCGCTCTCGAGTATGCGTTCAAGTAATTCGCGATATCAGACGAAGTCGCCGGTACTGCACTGTCGCTCAAGCCGAGCGCCTCGCCCAGTTTGTCTCTAAACGACTGGTCGACATCAACACGGACGAACTGTTCGTTATTCCGAATCCGCACTTGGCTAAGATCAATGCCCAATGCTTTAAGTACATTCACTTTTGTCAGCTCTCCGCTTAACACTTCGCCCGCCGCTCCGCGATTGACGGATCTGAACGGATAATTGTCTTCGGACAAAACGAATTGATCCAGAGATTGGACAAACGCCAGCGGCAGCGTTCGATCGGCACGTTCGCTCATCTGCGGAAACAGGCTCTTTTGCTGCAGACCGGGAGTACCGTTGTAGGCGTAATTCGCCATGTTGCTGACTTTAAGCGTATGGCCTGCATAGATATTACCTTTAATTTGCGGCGAACCGTTCAGAATCAGATCTTCTTCGGAACCGAACGCGTAGTTTAGGAAGTCCGGGTAAAGACTGATTCGCACGTTTTGTCTCAATGTGCGTTTTACCCCGTTCACCTCGCTCTGCGCAACCAGCGTTACCGTATAAGAAGAATTGCCCTTAAGCGGGTCGCTGGCGAAATCCGGACGAGCTTCAGCCGAAAGCAGCTGACTGGAAGCAAGCTCTAATTCCGTTTGCACACCCTCATCTGAATCGGAATTCGCAGCTTGACGGGCCGGAATGCCGTTCAACACACTTTGAAGCGCTGCTCCCAAGATGTCGGCTTTAATCGTCTTTCCATCCAGATTGGCTGCAATATAGGCAACCGATTCGTCCAGCGTTTTCTGCGTCAACTGCAGACTTTGAATGTCGTTTTCTCTCGTTAGGGTCCGCCTGGCTCCGCCTACCGCCGCACTCAGTACGATAACGCCGAGCAGCGTCAAGATCAGCATCATGAACATGACCATAACAAGCGCCGAGCCTTTTTCTCCCCGCAAGCGTTTCATCAAAGGATGTTCTCCTTCCCCCGTACATTTATATTAAAATCCGAAACGGCTCTCAAGTTCGATCTGGGACCGTTCTGCACCTTCACCGAGCGCCAGCACAAGTTTGATATTGATCAGTCCGGTCTTGTAATAATCGAATCCTCCGACCGTATCCCCTTCGATCCGAATTGAAGAAAGTCCCGGGACAATCTGCGCATTCACCTTTGTTGATTGGTACGGATCTGCAGCGTTCGAAACCCCCGGTTTCTGAATTTGCAGCTGCCCTTCGGCAACTCGGATCGTTTTCTCTGTCGAAGCAATTTCGGTTCCGTCCGTGTCTACGTTCACCATCCGAAAGCCGCTGCCATCCGCCAATGCATACACATGATCCGGCGCAGAAACATACAGCTCCGTAATGATGGAAGACATCAGAATATCTCCTTCTTCCCGCAGCCGGTTCTCAGCGTCCACTTGGTTATAGCTCCGAAATCCAAAAAATAGGGTCGTTGAAATAATTCCCAAGATCATCGTGATCAGCGTCAGTACGGCCAGCAGCTCGATTAGCGTTACGCCTTCTTCGCGCTTTAGCCTGTTAACGAATCGATTGTGCATTCACATACCCCTCCACCGTTACCGCATCCGCTCCCGGACCGGCCGCTCCTTCAGCTGCTGCAGTTACTGTAGCGCTGATCGGCAGCAGCAGCGCACCACCGGCAGCAGCCGTACGGCTCAAATCCTTTTGATACTCGATGACGACCCGGTACCCGATTCCGTTAACCTCTGGACGGAGCACGGCCATGACAGGCTGCAGATTTCCGTTTTCGAACATGTCGCGGAATGCACAGGTCCCCCCCGATGACGTCGTGCAGCTTGCGAACGTTTCCGGAGTGATTCCGACTCGCTGTTCGCGCGTGCCGCTGGCATTCCGAACAACTGTTGCGCTGTCTGAATTGAAATAAGCCTCTAATCGGTCGAAATCCTGCTTCTGCATATAGACCAGCGCATTGCGAGCCAGATTAGACATGATTGTCTTGTTCTGGTTTGCTTTGGCGAACGTCAGCGCATTGCTAAAGTAAGCCGTGAAGGCCAGCGCCGTAATCGACAGAATCAGCAGTGCAGCCAATATTTCGATTAAGGTAAATCCCTGTTCTTTCTTCAGACTCTTCAACAAAAAGCCTCCTTCTCCCGGCCCGCCTTACTTCTTCTTCGTAAAAAGAAGCCATAGGCATCATTTGTCTATATATCGGCTTTTTCCTTCTTTTATTATATGTGCGACAGATGAACTACGGCAATATATTTTTAGGTCTTTCGACCCTAGTTCTTCTACGCAGACAGGAAAATCTAATATCGAGACGGAATGGTAATAATCAAGTAAACGTTTTCTAAACAAGGAGGCATCTGCTATGGCTTTACTTACCTGTAATTTTTATTCCGAGTCGCTCGGTCTCAGTACGTCGATGAACGTTATTCTGCCGCAGCAGACCCGTTCGCAAATCGGAATGGAGAACGTTAAACGCCCCGGGCCGCATAAGACGCTGTATCTGCTTCACGGCTTGTCCGACGACGATACGATCTGGGTGCGCCGTACGTCGATCGAACGCTATGCCGCCGCTTACGGAATCGCTGTTGTCATGCCTCAGGTACATCGAAGCTTCTATACGGATATGGCATACGGCGAAAAATACTGGGAATTTATTAGCGAAGAACTGCCGGAGCTGGCACGCTCTTTCTTCCCGCTGTCGGCCAGACGCGAAGACAACTTTGCGGCCGGTCTGTCGATGGGCGGTTATGGGGCGTTCAAGCTGGCACTTCGCCGGCCCGATCGGTTTGCCGCGGGCGCTAGCCTCTCGGGAGCACTTGATATTGCGTCGATGACGGAAAATCCCGACAATCCACGCTCTGGGCTGCTGCATACGATCTTCGGCGACAACAAAGTTCGCGGAAGCGAAGACGATCTGCTGTTCCTGCTGGACCGGGTATCAAAGTCCGATGGACCGAAGCCCAAGCTGTATCAGTGCTGCGGTACCGAAGACTTCCTGTACAAGGACAACCAGACATTCAAAAAATCGGCCGAAAGCAGTACACTGGACTTCACATACGAGGAAGGACCCGGCGAACACGAATGGGGTTACTGGGATACGATGATTCAAAATGTGCTGAAATGGCTGCCGCTTAACGAAACTAAAATGTAACAAGCACAACGCAAAAAGCCCCGTTCCACTTGCGTGGAAGCGAGGCTTTTCTGCACTCGTTCGGCTCAGGAAGGAGGCATGACTTTGCGATCGCCAGGTGAAGAAGCCTGATCCGGGCGATCAAACTGTGCCAAAGCTCTGCAAACGCGATTGCGGCCTGTCTGTTTTGCTTGGTATAAGGCGTCGTCCACCCTACGAAACAACGTCTGGGCCGATCCTTCTTTTGACGAACCGTAACCGATCGACACGCTCACCTTCAGACGGATACCGTCCTCCAACAGGAAAGAATGTTTCTCCACGCCCAGTCTCAGCCTTTCTGCAATTCGTGCAGCGGCAGCCGCATTGATTCCGTTAATAACGATCGCGAATTCTTCTCCGCCTTTGCGCGCGCAGTATCCATCGCTTGGCGAGAAGGAAGACAGGATGGTGCCGAACTGCCGCAGCACGCTGTCTCCGGCCTGGTGTCCGTAGGTATCGTTAATCCGCTTAAAATGGTCGATGTCGAGCAAAATCAGGGCAAACTCTTCACCGTTTTTCGAGGCACGCTTTACCCGATGGTCATAAGCGAGATGGAAAGATCTTGAGTTATACAAGCCGGTCAAGAAATCGTGATGCGCAGCATCTTCCATAAAGGCGAACAGATCATTGGAATGCTTAAGATAGCGCAGCAGGAAAAACGTAAATACGCCTGCGGCCACGGTAATAACAAAATATACCGGAACAATATTCGCTACGCGTGTGCCGATCGTAATGAAAAAACTGAACAGGAAGACGACATAATTCATGGCAAAAGCTACCGCCCATCTGATCGGCTCCAACCGTCCTTTTTGCAGCACCAAAATAATCAGCAGGAACGTTACGATCGGATTCGCGGCACCGATGTAGGAGGGTAACCCTAAATCACCGAAGAAAAACAGTCGAAATGCTGCAATCAGCAGGCTTGCGCATAGTCCTCCCGGAATGCCTGCCACATAAACCGCAATAATAACGGCTGTTTGACGCAGATCTACTACGGAATTGCCTTCTACTAGAAATGAAAATTCCATTAGGATAATGCCTACGATCCCAAGGGCGATACCATTAACCCAAGGCAGCCAAGACTCCAAATTCGAAGCCAGCGAAGATTTCCGAAAACGGTTGAAAAAAATATTGCCGAAAAACAACAATGTCGACAAAATCGTGAGGTTGACAAATAGCTCTTTGAACATGGTTGTTGTTATGCCTCGCAGTCTGCGGTAGCGTAAATGAGGCTGTCCGATTGGCGTACAGCCGCTTTTTCTACATTTTACCTTATTCCTGACTTTCCGCAACTGTCTGGCCATCTCCAAATGAAAATTTCGAGAACGAAAAAACGCCTCCCAGGGGAGGCGTCTTTCACTTTGAAGCTCTAGGGAGCAGGGAACTATAGTCTGCTGTTCAACCATTCGGTCGTCAGCTCAAGCGTCGCTTCCGCACGTACAATCGCCGCTTCCACCTGAGGAGCAGCGGTTCCGCCGTACACGTTGCGGGCGTTCACCACGTTCTCTGGCTGGAGCACATTGTAAATATTCTCGTCGAACAGCTCGGAGAAGCTTTTGAACTCCTCCAGGCTGAGGTCGAGCAGATACTTGCCGTTCTCGATGCAGTACAGCACCGTCTTGCCGATGACTTCATGCGCCTGACGGAAAGGCAGTCCCTTGCCGACGAGGAAGTCCGCGATGTCGGTCGCGTTCGAGAAGTCTTTGTTCACCGCTTCGCGCATGCGTCCGGTACGGACTTTCATGGTTGCGATCATCGGAGCGAACAAGCGCAGCGCGCCGTCCAGCGTCGCTACCGTATCAAACATGCCTTCCTTGTCTTCCTGCATGTCTTTGTTGTAGGCAAGCGGCAGCGACTTCAATACGGTCAGCAGACCCATCAGGTTGCCGTAGACGCGTCCGGTCTTGCCGCGAACAAGTTCCGCGACGTCCGGATTTTTCTTCTGCGGCATGATGCTGCTGCCTGTGCAGAACGCGTCGTCCAGTTCGACGAAGCCAAATTCCGTACTGCTCCACAGCACCAGCTCTTCGCAAAGGCGGGACATATGCATCATTAGAATGGAAGCACCGGACAGGAACTCCAGGATGAAGTCCCGATCGCTGACGGCATCCAGACTGTTCTCGTAAACACCGTCGAATCCGAGCTGCTCCGCCACGAAATGACGGTCGATCGGGAAAGTTGTGCCGGCCAGCGCGCCAGCGCCGAGCGGCAGAATGTTGATGCGCTTATAGCTGTCCATCAGACGCTCCGCATCGCGCTGGAACATGGAGACGTACGCGAGCAGATGATGCGCGAACAGGATCGGCTGCGCCCGCTGCAGATGCGTATAGCCCGGCAGGATAGTCGCTGTATGCTGCTTGGCCTGCTCGAGCAGCGCCTGCTGTACAGCCTGTACAAGGCCGGTCAGCTCGATGACGCGTCCACGCAGGTACAGGTGCATATCAGTCGCCACCTGATCATTCCGACTGCGTCCGGTATGCAGCTTCCCGCCGACCGGACCGACTTCTTCGATCAGATGCTTCTCGATATTCATATGGATGTCTTCGTCAGAGACGGAGAACTCGACTTCTCCGGCTTCGATCTTGTGCAGGACTTTCAATAGTCCCTGCGAGATTGTATCGGCGTCTTCCTGCGGGATGATGCCGCATTTGCCCAGCATAGCAACATGCGCCAGACTGCCTTGAATGTCTTCTTCAGCCAGTGCTTTATCGAAATTGATGGAGGCGGTATATTCCTCGACCAGACGATCGGTCGGTTTGGTGAAGCGGCCTCCCCAAAGTTTACTCATAGTTCCTCCTCCCCTCCCAAACCCTCCCCGAGGGAGGGCCCCAAAGGGCGACTGCCCTCTGGACACCCGTAAGGGGCAGAGATTGCAGTCGCGGTTGGCGGGAGGTATGCGTGTTGGATTGGTGGTGCTGGTGCGCGGTGCCGCCGCTCTTGGCCTGCCTTCGGCGGCCGCGGCTGACGTCCGTGCGGATGCGCTCGATGCGGGCAGCTGCTCGCTGCCTTGTGCGGCGCATGTGTGGGACCTGGGTCGAAGGCGGAGCGCTGTGCGGCTCCTGTTCGACCGGAAACCCGGGGTCGAAGGCGGAGCGCTATGCAGCTCCTATTCGACCGGAAGACCCGGGGTCGAAGGCGGAGCGCTATGCAGCTCCTATTCGACCGGAGACCCGGGGTCGAAGGCGGAGCGCTGTGCAGCTCCTATTCGACCGGAAGACCCGGGGCCGAAGGCGGAGCGCTGTGCAGCTCCTGTTCGGCCGGGAAACCCGGGGGCGAAGGTGGAGCGCTGTGCAGCTCCTGTTCGGCCGGGAAACCCGGGGTCGAAGGCGGAGCGCTGTGCAGCTCCTGTTCGACCGGAAACCCGGGGCCGAAGGCGAGCCGCTATTACTTGCTCTGCTCGACGCCTGCGCTGACTTTCAGACGCAGAGCGTTCAGGCTGATAAAGCCGGTCGCATCGTTCTGGTCGTAGGCTTGGCTCGGATCGGCTTCCATCGTTGCGATGTCCGGGTTATACAGGCTGACCGGGCTTTTGACACCGGCGCCGATGACATTGCCTTTGTACAGCTTCACGCGGACCGTGCCGCTTACGTTTTTCTGGCTTTCCGTGACCAGAGCTTGCAGGGCAAGACGTTCAGGCGCGAACCAGAAGCCGTTGTAGACAAGCGTGCTGTAGCGGGTAAGCAGGGAATCGCGCAGGTTCATGACTTCGCGGTCCATCGTCAGAGATTCCATTTTGCGGTGAGCGGTGAACAGGATCGTGCCGCCTGGAGTCTCGTATACGCCGCGGCTCTTCATGCCGACAAAGCGGTTCTCGACCATATCGACGCGGCCGATGCCGTGCTTGCCGCCCAGTTCGTTCAGTTTGTCCATAACTTGAAGCGGGCTGAGCTTTTCGCCATTGAGGGCGACTGCGTTGCCCTGTTCGAATTCAATCTCCAGCATTTCCGGCTCATCAGGAGCATCCTGCGGATCAACGCTGAGAAGGAACATATCTTTGTTTTCCGGAGCGCTCGGGTCGAACCAAGGATCTTCCAATACGCCGCTCTCGTAGCTGATATGCAGCAGGTTGCGGTCGGTGGAGTAAGGCTTAGCTGCGGAGGCGGTAACCGGAATACCGTGCTTCTCGGCATACTCGATCATTTCGGCGCGGCCCGGGAATGTATCGCGGAACTCATCGAGTCTCCAAGGCGCAACGACTTTGATATCCGGTGCCAGGGCAGCGACGCCGAGTTCAAAACGAACCTGGTCGTTGCCTTTGCCTGTTGCGCCGTGGGCGATCATAGTGGCACCTTCGGCACGGGCGATCTCAACCATGCGCTTGGCGATCAGCGGACGAGCGATGCTGGTGCCGAGCAGGTATTGACCTTCATACAAGGCGCCGGATTGGAACATCGGGAAAATGAAGTCCGAAGCGAATTCAGCCTGCAGATCGTCAATATAGACTTTGGAAGCGCCGGTCGCGAGTGCTTTCTCTTCAAGACCGTCCAGTTCCTCTTTTTGTCCAATATCCGCAGTAAAAGCAATAATCTCCGCATCGTAAGTTTCTTTGAGCCACTTCAGGATGATCGACGTATCCAATCCTCCGGAATATGCGAGTACGATTTTTTCTTTAGCCATAGTTGTCATTCCTCCGCTCTCAAAATCCAGGTCTGTGCCGGCATCACCTATAAAAAAACGAAGCGATGCACAGCGTAAGCTCTGGGCGATTGTCTTTCCAAGTTCGGTGCGAGTGGGGCCTTTTCCTGCCTGCCTCGCCATTCTTTGTTCCATTTATGAAAATACTGCGTGACCCGCTTCTCTACGTTCATGCGCAGGGCGCTTTTTTATTATTCCGAATGACTTATGCCATCTCTTACGCCATCAATGTCGCCATGACCGCTTTCTGCGCGTGCAGACGGTTCTCGGCTTCATCGAAAATGACGCTGTTTTTGCCGTCGATCACGCCTGCGCTTACTTCTTCGCCGCGATGGGCAGGCAGGCAGTGCAGGAACAGATAATCGGCTTTGGCATGCTGCACCAGTTCTTCATTGACCTGATAATCCTTGAACGCCAGCTCACGCACTTTCTGCTCCTCTTCGAACCCCATGCTTGCCCAGACATCTGTATAGACTGCATCGGCATTCTCGACCGCTTCGCGTGCGTCGCGCACAATCGAGATCTTAGATCCGCTCTGTGCGGCAATCTCCTGCGCTTGGCGCACGATGTCTGCATCCGACTCGTAGCCTTCGGGACTTGCGATGCTGACGTCCATACCCATCTTCGCTCCGCCGAGCAGCAGCGAATGAGCCATGTTGTTGCCGTCGCCGACATATGCCAGCTTTTTGCCTCGGAGTGCGCCTTTATGTTCCTGAATGGTCTGCAGATCGGCCAGCACCTGACACGGGTGGCCAAGATCGCTCAGCGCGTTGATAACCGGAACATCCGCATATTTAGCCAATTCCGTCACATTTTCATGACCAAATGTCCGAATCATGATGCCATCCAGGTAGCGGGACAGTACGCCGGCCGTATCGGCAACCGTCTCTCCGCGACCCAGCTGGATATCGTTTTTGCTGAGGAACAGAGCGTGTCCACCAAGCTGGAACATCCCGACTTCAAACGATACGCGCGTACGCGTGGACGACTTTTCGAAAATCATGCCCAGCGTTTTGCCTTCAAGCGGACGGAATACTTCTCCGGTCTTCTGCTTGCGTTTGAGTTCGATCGCCAGATCAAGCAGATACTGAATCTCTTCCGCCGTGTAATCGGTCAGTTCGACGAGATCTCTTCCTTTGAGCGCAAGCCCATGAGCCTGTTGAGTTAAGTCCATATAAGTATTCCTCCCGTTATCTTGAATATGCTGCAAAAAGAGAGAGCGTTCCGGAACCGGGAAGCCCGTTCCCAAAACGCTCCGCAGCGATGTAATCCTGCGTTTACGCACTTGGCGTCGGTACCTTTTCTTCAATGAGTGCAGCGACGATATCGACAGCCTGCTCCACTTCTTCTTCGCTCACGTACAGATTCGGCAGCAGGCGGATAACGTTGGGCCCTGCAGGCACGAACAGCAGCCCCCGCTTCTGTCCTTCCAGCACCAGCTCGCCAATCGGCTCTGCGCATTCGATCCCGATCAGAAGTCCGAGTCCGCGTACGCTTTTCACAAAAGGATTGCCCTTCAAGCGCTCACGCAGTTTGTTCATCAACAGTTCGCCGATTTCCGCCGCTCTCTCCGGCAGATTGTCCTCCTGCATGGTCTCGATCGTCGCAATGATTGCGGCCGAAGCGAGAGGCGTGCCGCCAAACGTCGTGGCATGACTGCCGGCCGTGAAAGCTTCTTTCAAATACGCTCGTCCGATCATCGCTCCTGCCGGGAAGCCCGAAGCGATACCTTTGGCGACAGTGAAAATGTCCGGCTTGATTCCGTAACGGTGATGGGCGAACCAGGCACCCGTACGGCCCATTCCGGTTTGTACTTCGTCGACGATCAGCAGAATGCCTTTATCCCGGCACAGCTGCTCGATCCCCTTCGCATAAGTTTCGTCCAGCGGGTAGACGCCGCCTTCCGCCTGAACCATCTCAATCATAACGGCTGCCGTATGTTCCGTAATTGCGTTCTCGATCGCTTTGATGTCATGCGGCGGTACGGTAACGAATCCGGCCGGCAGAGGAAGGAAGCCTTCCTTGACCTTGTCCTGGCCGGTCGCAGTCAGCGTAGCCAATGTACGGCCGTGGAACGACTGTCCGAGCGTAATGATTTCGTAGCGCTCTTCGCCCTTCACTTTCTGGAAATAACGGCGGGCCAGCTTGATCGCGGCTTCGTTCGATTCCGCTCCGCTGTTGCAGAAAAAGACGGCATCGGCTTGCGCGACTTCGGCCAGCTTCCGGGCAGCTTCTTCCTGTTTCGGCACAACAAACAGATTGGACGTATGCCACAGGGTATCGATCTGTTCCTTCAATTTGTCGGCAACCTTCTTCGGCGCATGGCCGAGGTTGGTGACGGCCAAGCCGCTCATGAAGTCGAGGTATTTGTTTCCTTGATCGTCCCATAACCAGCTTCCTTCACCTTTGGTCAGGGCAAGCGGGTATCTGGCGTACGTTTGGAATAATGCGCTATCTTGGGTCATGGTTGGCACGCTCCTTCCTGGGTTTGACGCGGTAGCTCCAGAAAAAGTCCGTTAGCGTATGCTTCCGATGTGACTTTCTTCGAAAGTCTTCAGCTCCTTCACTGGACTTCTTCTTCCGCTTGGTACGCTTCACTGTCATGATCGTTTAAAACCCTTTTTACTTCATCGTCGGATAACCGTTCCGATCTGTTCGCCGGACAGAAGCCGGCTCAAGACGCGTTCTTCGCTTCCGTTCACGATGACGACTTCCTGAACGTCGCCATGAATGCATTTCATCGCGGCTTTGACTTTCGGAATCATGCCGCCGTAGATTTCGCCGCTGTCGATCATGGCTTCAATCTCGGCAAAGGTTACGGAAGGCAGCGCCTTTTTGATGCCGTCTACCATCTTCAGGATACCCGGCACATCCGTAACGACAATCATCCGATGGGCGCCGATAAACGAAGCTACCGCTCCTGCGGCCGTATCCGCATTAATATTGTAACGCTGTCCGCCTGCGTCGACGCCGAGCGGGGCAATAACCGGTATGTAACCCATGCCAAGTATGCCAGTGACGATATCCGCTTCCACATGGACAACGTCGCCCACCAGGCCAACTTCTGCCGTGTTGGTGACCGGCTCCGCCTGAATCAGCGAACCGTCCGAACCGGACAGTCCGATCGCTCTGCCGCCGGCGGATTGGATACGCCGCACGATCAGCTTGTTGATCGTTCCGGCCAGTACCATTTCGACGACATCCAGTACTTCTTCCGTCGTCCTTCTCAATCCGTTCACGAACTCGGTAGGGATGCCGAGTTTCTCGAGGTTCTCCGAGATCGCCGGGCCTCCTCCATGCACGATCACCGGCCGTACGCCAGCAGCCTGCAGTTCTGCCAGATCGGTGAAGAAAGCCTCCGGCAGCGCAGCCAGCGTACTGCCTCCGCACTTCATTACGAAGGAAGCGGCAGGCGCACCCGATTCCGATGTTCCAGCCTGCGGAACGCTGGACATGCCGGATTCTGATGCTCCCGGCTGCGGAACAGCCGATGCGCCGCCTTCGCTTTTATATAAGTAAGGGTTTCGAATCATGCCTATTCCTCCTCCGCTAGTTTACGTCCGATACGCCGCATTGATCCGGACGTAATCGTAGGTCAGATCGCAGCCCCAGGCTGTTGCCTGCTCCGTACCCATATTCAGCTCGACGGAAATGCGTACCGCATCGCCCTTCAGATACTCCAAAGCCGCGTCCTCATCGAAAGAAACCGGCTGGGAAGCCGTCAATACGACGATATCTCCAAGTCTGATATCGACCGCATGAGGATTAACAGGTACGCCCGCACGTCCGACTGCCGCAATGATGCGTCCCCAGTTGGCATCTGCGCCGAATACCGCTGTCTTGACCAGACTTGAGCCAATGACCGTCTTGGCGATCGCACGAGCCGATTCAGCGCTCTCTGCGCCGCTGACTACCACTTCAACCAACTTGGTCGCACCTTCGCCGTCTCTTGCAATGGCTTTTGCCAGATGCCGGCATACCTCGCCGAAAGCTTCAGCGAAAACCGACCAATTTGGATGGTTCTCGTCAAGCTCTTGTTCCTGACCCGAAAGCCCGCTCGCCATTGCGACCAGCATGTCGTTGGTACTGGTATCACCGTCAACCGTAATCATATTGAATGTATCATCTGTCGTCCGCTTAAGCAGTCGATGCAGCGCTTCGCTGCCGATCTTGGCATCCGTTGTTACAAACGCGAGCATCGTCGCCATATTCGGATGGATCATGCCCGAGCCTTTGGCTGCGCCTGCAATCGTAACCGTACGGCCGCCAATCTGCAGAGAAAGACACAGCTCTTTTTTCACAAGATCTGTCGTCAGAATAGCCTGACTAAACTGTTCTCCGCCGTCCTCGCTGTCTGTCAAGGCATCACCAAGCCGAGCAATGCCATCCCGTACGCAGTCCATTTTCAAGTTCTCGCCAATGACCCCGGTTGATGCGACCGCCACATCGTCGGCATCTACGCCAAAGCTCTTCGCGGCAAGCGAACGCATCTCGTAAGCATCTGCCTCTCCCTGCTTGCCCGTGCAGGCATTGGCATTTCCGCTGTTGACGATGACTGCGCGCAGTATGCCATTGTTCAGACTTTCCCGCGTCGTCTGAAGCGGTGCCGCCTGGAAAATATTCGTCGTATACACGGCTGCCGCCGATGCGGGAACCTCGCACACAATAGCGCCGATATCGTTTCTGTCCACTTTTTTCAATCCACAGTGCAGACCGGCTGCCCGGAATCCCCGCGGAGTAATGATCGAACCGCCTTTGACGACGGTGTAAGAAGGAGCTGCCATGGGACGCTTCCGCCTTTCGTTATATAATCAAGGATACATCGGAACGAAATGAAGCCCTGTCGACTCCTCCCATCCCATCATCAGGTTGAGATTCTGAATCGCCTGCCCTGCCGCGCCTTTGACCATGTTGTCGATGACCGACACGATCGTAACGCGTCCGGTCCGCTCGTCCACGGAGAAGCCAATATCGCAGTAGTTGGAGCCTGAGACTTCTTTGGTCGCCGGCATAATGCCGTTCTCCCGAATTCGCACGAACGGACGCCCTGCATAGAAGTTTCGGTACAGATCGATAAATTCCTGCGTGCCGTGAGCACCGTTTATTTTTGCATAAAGTGTACTTAAAATACCCCGAGTCATCGGAATCAGGTGAGAGGTGAACGTAACGATTACCTCTTGTCCCGCTTCTGCGCCCAGCACTTGTTCAATTTCCGGAATATGCTGATGCGCGTTTACTTTATAAGCTTTTACGCTTTCGTTGATTTCACTGTAATGCGTGCCGAGTCCGATGCCCCGTCCTGCGCCGGATACACCGGTCTTCGCGTCGATGATGATACTCGAAGGATCGATCCAGCCTGCCCGAACCGCCGGGATCAGCCCCAGCAGCGTCGCTGTCGGAAAACAACCCGGGTTGGAGATGACCGAATGTCCTGCCGCCTTCTCGCCATACACTTCGCTCAGTCCGTATACAGCCTGTTCCAGCATATCGTCTGAGGCCGGAGAGCGCTTGTACCACTTTTCGTATACAGCTCCGTCTTTCAAACGAAGGTCACCGGACAAGTCGATCACTTTCAGTCCCTGCTCCAGCAGTCGGGGAGTCAGTTCAGCACTTACGCCAGCCGGTGTGGCCAGGAAAACGACGTCTGCTTTCTCCTTGACTGCCGCCGGTTCAATCGCCTCCAGCTCTAATTCCACAATATTCGTTAAATGAGGAAAGCTTCCGCTCAGCGGCGTACCGCTGCTTGACGACGAAAGCACACATGTCACTTCCGTATGGGGATGTGCCTGCAGTAGACGAATCAATTCAGCCCCGCCATAACCTGTCGCCCCTACAATCGCCGCTCTGGTAATATCGTGCACCATTTTTCCTGACCCCCGTTCAAGTTGTTTTCCGAATAATCCCGTGCATAAAATTAAAATAATATGTATTATTATACGTTTGTCGTCATATAAATACAACCTTTCTCCAAAAAGTTTACGTTCTGTGGCAAAGCTTAAAAGACGTCTCACTTCGCAGTCAGGAAGATTTTCGTTCATTTTGCATTTTTCTGCAACAAAAAAAGGTAAAAAGAGCGGCTTCCGTAGTCATTTGACCCGGAAACCGCTCTTCCTATACAGCTATACAACTGATCTTACATTTGAATTTTAAATCCTTTGCCCAGCACTTCCTGCGCGTTGCTGATCACTACAAAAGCATCGGGATCGACAGAGCGCACCAGTGTCTTAAGCCGGCTCGTCTCGCTCTGACCGATGACAACCATCAGTACCGGCCGAGACTCGCCTGTATAGCCGCCGCGGGCACTGAGCTCAGTCAATCCGCGGTCGAGATCTTTCAGAATAACTTCTGTCATCTCTTCACGCTTGTCCGAAATAATATAAGCGACCTTTGTATACCCCAGCCCCATCTCTACCGCGTCAATCACCTTGCCGGTAACATACAGTCCGATAAGCGCATAGAGCGCATTTTCGAGCGATAGTGTAAATCCTGCCAGCACGATAACCGTACCATCGACCAACATGACACACAGCGATAGTCCAAGTCCGGTAAACTTTTGCAGCAGATGCGCCACAATGGATAGCCCACCGGTCGATCCTCTCCCCCGGAAGACGATACCGAGGCCAAGACCTACGCCAATACCGCCGTACAGCGAGCCGAGCAGCGGGTTCGCAGTCGGAATCGGCCAGTCGCGCGTCAGGTAAATCAGGAGCGGCAGACATATCGTCCCGAGCAGCGTTCGAGCACCGTAATGGCGACCCAGGAAGAAGACGCCAGCGATAAACAGCGGAATATTGAAAATCCACTGGGTAAACGCCGGTTCGATTCCGAACCATTCCTTAATAATGATCGACAGTCCTGATACGCCGCCTGAAGCGACCTGATTGGGAAGCAAAAAGAGATTGAAGGCCAGCGCGGTAATAAAGGCTCCTACTACAATCAAGACGACGTCGAGCACGTTGCGTCCGACGCCGTCAAGGGGAATCAGCGGTTTTCTGCCGCCTCTGCTTGTTCGCATCTCTTACGCTTACTCCGCCGCTTCAGACTTCAGCTGACTGCGCAGGTAAGCGTCGATGAATCCGTCCAGCTCGCCGTCCATAACAGCACCGATATTGCCCGTCTCGTGTGTCGTCCGGTGGTCTTTGACCATGCTGTACGGATGGAAGACGTACGAGCGGATCTGACTGCCCCAGCCGATCTCGGACTGCTCGCCGCGAATCTCGGCCAGCTCCTGTTTCTGCTCCTCGATTCTGCGCTCATAGAGCTTGGAGCGCAGCATCGTCATGGCCCGCTCGCGGTTCTTGATCTGCGACCGTTCATTCTGGCAGGTAACGACCACACCGCTCGGAAGGTGGGTAATCCGCACGGCCGAGTCGGTCGTATTGATGTGCTGACCGCCGGCGCCGCTCGCCCGGTACGTATCGATCTTCAGATCTTCCGTACGGATCTCGATATCGATCGTATCGTCGATTTCAGGCACGACGTCGCAGGAAACGAACGACGTATGGCGTCTGCCCGACGAGTCGAACGGAGAGATACGGACCAAGCGGTGTACGCCTTTTTCCGCCTTCAGATAACCGTAAGCGTTATAACCTTTGATCAGCAGCGTAACGCTCTTAATGCCGGCTTCGTCGCCTGGCAGATAGTCCAGCGTCTCGACCTTGAAGCCGCGCTTTTCTGCCCAACGGGTGTACATCCGAAGCAGCATTTGGCCCCAGTCCTGCGACTCGGTGCCGCCAGCTCCGGGATGCAGCTCGAGAATCGCGTTCAGCTTGTCGTAAGGCTCGCTGAGCAGCAGCTGAAGTTCGAACTCGTTCATTTTTGCGACGAGCTCTCCTACGCTGCCCGCCACTTCATCGGCCATCTCCTGGTCATTCTCATCGTCCGCCAGCTCGGCCATCAGCGCGGCATCATCGTACTCCTGCTGCAGCTTCGCATATTGATCAACAGAACCTTTGACCGCATTCATTTCCGCAATCAGGGCCTGTGCTTTATCGTTATCATCCCAAAAACCGGGCGCGGACATTTTCTCTTCGAAGTTAGAAATCATTTCTTGCTTGAGATCTAAGTCAAAGAGACCCCCTAAGGTTAACTAATTTCTGCGCCAATTCGCGCAGATCATGCCTTACATTCGGATCAATCATCTGTGGTCACCTCGTAGATAGTTTTGTATATATGAAAGGAATATCTGTCCGTAAACAGCCCTTCGGCCCGGCCCCGGGAACTATTTCCGGTAACCGGGCCGTATTCACGCGGGCAGGTAGAGCCAGGAAGACAAAGCGGTATTCAACCTGCCGCTTTGTCTATCCCTGCCTGTCCACCGACAAACGTGATGCCATTTTGCTTAACGCTGGGCGCGGCGCTCCTTGCGGGATGCCTTCTTCTCCGGCGTCGGGCTGTTTGTGCTGATCTTCTTCTCGTCGATAACCGCTTCGCGCTGCTGATTCGATTCCACGCGTGCTTTCATGATATAGGTCGCAACCTCTTCCTGAATGCTGGCGATCATCTGATTGAACATCTCATAACCTTCAAACTGGTATTCGCGCAGCGGGTCCGTACCGCCATAAGCGCGAAGGTGGATACCTTGACGAAGCTGATCCATCGCGTCGATATGGTCCATCCATTTGCGATCGACCGCACGAAGCGCAATAACTTTCTCGAATTCGCGAACCATGGCTTCGCCGAGTTCCGCTTCACGTTCGTTATAACGCTGTTCAACTTTGTCATACAGGTACTCCGTAATTTCCGTAGCTTCCTTGCCCCACAGCTCGTCGCGAGTGATCTCGCCTTCTTCCAGCAGCTTGGCGTTGATGTACTCCGCTACCTGCTCCAGTTCCCAGTTCTCCGGAATGTCGTCGCCTGTATGCGCTTCGACGATTCGCTCGATCGTCGCCCGGATCATATCGAGCACGATCTGCTTGACGTTCTCGGATTCCAGCAGTTCCATACGCTGCTTGTAGATAACGCCGCGCTGCTGGTTCATCACGTCGTCATACTGCAGGACAATCTTACGTGTATCGAAGTTATTGCCTTCAACCCGCTTCTGCGCGGACTCTACCGCACGGGTAATCATCCGGCTCTCGATCGGCTGATCTTCTTCGAAACCGAGTCTTTCCATCATGTTCAGCACGTTGTCCGCACCGAAACGCTTCATCAATTCATCGCCCAGAGACAGATAGAACTGCGTCGAACCCGGGTCACCTTGACGACCTGCACGGCCGCGCAGCTGATTGTCGATCCGGCGCGATTCGTGGCGTTCTGTACCGATGATGTGAAGACCGCCGACATCATGCACGCCTTCGCCCAGCACGATATCCGTTCCGCGTCCCGCCATGTTGGTCGCAATTGTAACCGCGCCCGGCTGACCGGCGTTCGAGATAATTTCGGCTTCTTCGGCATGATACTTGGCGTTCAGCACTTGGTGACGAATGCCTTTTTTCTTCAGCATTTCGGACAGCACTTCGGAATTCTCGATCGAGACCGTACCAACCAGGATCGGCTGGTTCTTGGCATGGCGCTCTTCAATTTCCTGAACAACTGCTCTGAACTTGCTCGGCACGCTCTTATACACAATGTCCGGCGCATCGATCCGCTGGTTCGGACGGTTAGTCGGCACCTGCAGAACTTCCAGACCATAAATCTTCTTGAATTCTTCTTCTTCCGTCTTGGCCGTACCGGTCATACCGGCCAGCTTGCGGTACATCCGGAAGTAGTTCTGGAAAGTAATCGTTGCCAGCGTCATGCTTTCGTTCTGAACCGTAATGCCTTCCTTCGCTTCGATCGCTTGATGCAGACCGTCGCTATAGCGGCGTCCGGCCATCAGGCGACCCGTGAATTCGTCGACGATTACGACTTCGTCTTCTACAACTACGTAGTCTACGTCGCGGCGCATAATAACGTTCGCTTTGAGCGCCTGCACAACGTGGTGGTTCAGCATAACATGCTTCTGGTCATACAGGTTTTCAATACCGAAATCGCGCTCAGCCTTTGCCGCACCTTTGTCGGTAAGCGAAACGGATTTGACCTTGATGTCAACGGTGTAGTCTTCTTCCGCCTGCAGCCGCTTCACAAAACGGTCGGCCAAGAAGTACAATTCCGTCGACTTTTGCGCCTGACCGGAAATGATCAGCGGTGTACGCGCTTCGTCAATGAGAATGGAGTCCACTTCGTCGATGATACAGAAATAGAGCGGACGCTGTACCATTTGCTCTTTGTACAGAACCATGTTGTCACGCAGATAGTCGAATCCGAACTCGTTGTTCGTTCCGTACGTAATGTCGCAGGCATAAGCTTCCTGCTTCTGCGAGTGCTCCATGCCGCTCAAGTTGAGACCTACGGTAAGACCGAGGAAGTTATAGACTTTAGACATTTCCTCGCTGTCGCGCTGAGCCAAGTAATCATTGACCGTAACAACGTGTACGCCTCTGCCCAGAAGGGCATTCAGATAAACCGGAAGGGTGCCGACCAGCGTCTTGCCTTCTCCTGTTTTCATTTCTGCGATTCGGCCGTTATGCAGGGCGATGCCGCCGATCATCTGCACATCGTAATGACGCTTGCCCAAGGTGCGCTTGGAAGCTTCGCGTGTTGTAGCAAATGCTTCCGGCAGCAGACTGTCAATTGATTCGCCTTTGTCCAGACGTTCGCGGAACTCGACTGTCTTGTTCTTCAACTGCTCGTCCGTGAGTTTTTCGAAATCCGGTTCCATTTTATTGATGATGTCCACGGTACGCATGAACTTTTTGACGTCCCGTTCGTTCATATCCCCGAAGATTTTTTTGACAAGTCCTAACATGTTGTGCCCCTTTCGTGCAAAACGGATGGTTTGCCTAAATTGTACCAGCTTGTGCCGACACGGGCAACCGCATAAGACGGCGTCCGCCTGTATCCGTAAATTCCCCTACATATTATATACGCACAAAGAGCCTCATCCGATGCGGACGAGACTCTTTTTCTTTGAATTTTGTGGTGGTTTTGTTGAAGTCAATCTTATTCTTGTTCGATCAAGCCGTATTTGCCATCATTACGACGATATACGACGTTAACCGTTTCGGATTCGATATTTGAGAAGACGAAGAAATTGTGGCCGATCATATTCATCTGGAGAATAGCCTCTTCTACATCCATCGGCTTCAGCAGGAAGCGTTTGTTGCGCACCACTTGCAGTTCGTCCTCTTCCTCATCCGTAGATGGGGAAACGGAAGCATTAGCACCTTCGTCAACGAACAAACCTTTGAGGCTCTCGTCCTGACGGATACGTCGATTCAATTTCGTCTTATGCTTGCGAATCTGACGCTCCAGCTTCGACAGTACGGAATCGATCGAAGTGTACATGTCATCACTACGATCTTCGGCACGGAGGATTACGTTGCCTGGAAGCGGAATGGTCACCTCTACCTTGTTCGTATTGCCCTTCTGAGCGGTACGCAGCACATTCAGTGTCACCAAGCCTTCGCTCTCAGGCGGAGTATCGAAGTATCTGTCCAATCTACCGAGCTTCTTGTCGATGTATTCCTTAAGAGCATCGGTAACTTCAATGTGCTGTCCACGAATTGTAAAATTCATTGGGCATTCCTCCTTTTTCTTTCTTCACAATTATATCACAGTGTTAATGCCGAGTAAAAACGATGTAAGCGTCTGCGAAAAAACTCTCCTGCTTTTGTCCCCTGCGAGCTCCTGCATGCTACATCGCGATACTTACTTCTTAACCAGAACGGCAAGAGAACAAACGCGACCGGTCGTTTTTACACGAACCGAGTACTGTACATCCGCCATTCGACCTGCAGACTATACCGCTCGTATTTGATCTAACTTTTGTTTTCAATGCAGGGGATTTAGAAAAGCAAAAAGCCTTTCCATACCTGCGAACAGGGTGGAAAGGCTTTAGCTTATTGGACTTGCATTATACAGCTTTAGGATACGATTTACTTCACAATGCTGCGGCTCGAACGTCTCAGGAACAATCCGAGCAGGATCAGTCCCATACCTCCCAGGACGAAAGGAAGTTTGCTTTCTTCGCCTGTTTGTGGAAGCATCTGCTCACCTAGAACGACTGTTCCCGGTATAACCGGAATTCCTTGCGGAATCGTTTCATCCGGAATCATCATTTCCGGCTGCACAGGAATTGGCTGTGTCTGAACCGGGATGATTGGAGGTCCTTGCGGAATGGTCTCATCCGGAATCATCGTTACCGGTTCTGCTGGTATGACTGGAGGTCCCTGTGGAATCGTCTCGTCCGGAATCGTTGTATCCGGTTCCGTTGGTACGACTGGAGGTCCCTGCGGAATCGTCTCGTCCGGAATTATTGTATCCGGAGTCGGCGTTACCGGTGTCGGAATTATCGGCGTTGGCGTTACTGGCGTTGGTGTATCCGGCGTAAATACCGGAGGGCCTACCGGAGTTGGATTTTCCGGAATTGTAGTGATCGGCGGGTTCACCGGTGGATTCACTGGTGGGTTTACCGGCGGCTCTACTGGTGGGTTTACCGGCGGGTTTACCGGCGGTTCTACTGGTGGGTTCACCGGTGGTGTTACCGGCGGCGTACCAGAACCCGAACCGGAACCTGTTGTTACACGTACAATGATCTTGCTTTCGCTCTCAACTGTACCGCCTCTAATGCCTTCACCTTCGAAGCGAACATTATTTGCGATTTCGGTAAGATCATCCGTTTCAGCAGCGTTGAACGTCGACGAGTATTCCAGCACGTAAGTGGAATTGATCTCGTTGTTGAAAGACAGAATGAAACCTGCTTTACCGTCGTCTGCAATGCTCAATGTGTAATCTGTGCCTGCTGTCAGCGGTTCACCCGTTTTGCTCACTACACCGTTCCGATCTACACTTGCGTTGTAAAGACGGAACGATTCGGCATCCAGTGTCTGTTTGCCGTCTGCTGTGTCGATGATGCGCGCATTGGTGATCTTGGACTGGTTTTTGTTGATTGTGATGGACCAGTTCAGACGATCTCCGTTCTGCGCACCCTCTTTACCAATGAATGGTTCGTAGAAGGCAATCTGCGATTGCTTGTTGATTTCTTGTGCAGGACCTTCTCCGCCTTCTCCATCGATTACAGCCGTCATGTTGGCGCGATTGACGAACCCTTGGTTAACTGTAGTGTCAGTCAGTGTACTGCTGTCATAATTAGTGGTGTACGTAATTTTCAGGCTTTCCGTTACAGGGCCATTGAATCTTACGATAAAGCCGTTACGCATATCGTCACCCGGGATTTCCACGCTGTACTTATCTGCCGGGTAAGCGCTGTATTGAATATGCCCGTTAGAATCTGTGCCATCCTCAACGCCAACGAAGAGCGACGCTCTAACGAGCTCAAGTCCTCCGTTCGGGAACGTGTCGGTTATAACGACATTGTTCAGCGGCAGTTTATCCTTGTTAATAAAGATCCCCCATGCAGCCTGCTTATCCGCGTAGTTCGTGGAAGTATGCAGCTTGTACAAAAGATTCGGGTTCTCTCTATCCGGAGTAGTGCCTACTGGATTTTTAACATAAATGATGACAGGAAGTACGGTCTCCGATACTGGGAAAGAAACTTCAACCTGCTCTTGTCCCTTCACCGTGGTCTCTGTCAATACTGTACGGATTGTCAGGCTGCCTTTTACGTTCACATTCTTAGCGATGTAATCATTGAACGTAAGCTTGACTTTACCTTCAGTGGTAACTTGGAGTTCACCGATTGTCTCGCCCGCACGGTCGCTCACGATCAGCGGCTGAGTAACTGCGTTGTAGATCGGGAACTCTGAAGGAATGTTGAATTCAAAAGTTGAACCGTTTCCATATCCTTTGCCGTCCGGCAGTGCAAATTGGTAATTCAGTTGAAGTGCGTCATCCACGCTAGCCGGGTTATCGGCATCAACTACGTTGCCATCGCGATCTGTGATCGAAACGTTCGTGATGATGTTTTCTTCCACTACCGCTGTTACCTCTGCTTCTGCGTCTGCTTCTTTTGCAGCAAGTTCAGCGTCTTCTTCAGCTGCTGCTTCTTCGGCTGTTTCTTCTTCAGCTGCTTCTTCAGCAGGAGTCTCAACATCCGTTTCCGGAGTCTTCACTTCTTCTTCAGGAGTTTTCACTTCCTCTGCAGGAGTCTCTTCTCCTGCTGCCGGTTCTTCTGCATCTGTAACCGGAGTTTCGGCATCTGCTGCCGGAGCTTCTTCTTCAGCGGCAGGAGTCTCGGCATCTGCTGCCGGAGCCTCTTCTTCAGCGACCGGAGTCTCGGCATCTGCTGCCGGAGCCTCTTCTATCGCTTCTGTGTTACCTGCAGCACTTTCTTCAACAACTGCCTGGTCTCCGGTCTGTCCGGCTTCAGGCTGCACTTCCTCTTCAACGACGTTAACCTCTGTGGATGATGCCGCTTCCTGTTCTACAGCTTGTCCGGTTGGCGCCGCTTCCTCCGCCTGTGCTCGGCCGATTCCTGCGCCAAGCATAGTATGTAATACGAGCACCAGGGCAATTAAAACGGCCCACACTTTCCTGTTCTTTACCATGTTTTGCACTATCCCCCCTTGGTGTATTAGGTTGTTTTGTGGGTAAGCCAGCTTATAAAGACTAGGCTTTAGGTCCTTGTCTTTACTCTTTATTGTTAAACGCAAAACAAGCACAATAAACCATGAGTTCGCTATTTTTATATGCTTTTTGTATATAAAAGCAAAAGAACAACATAGGGTCATTTGATATCCGAAAATAAGCTTGCTTTGCCCGCTTATTTTTGTAACCTTTTGTAACTTTTTTGTTACTTTTTACGCAGGCTTTTTGACCCAGGTAAAAAAACAAAAAAAGACCCCGTATAAACGGAGCCTTCCAGCCGAGTCGCATGTATGTCCAACCCGCATAAATCATCAAAGCGCAATCATCTATGTAGGCAGGTGTACGGCTTAGACTTACAGAGGAGTAACGTTGGATGCTTGCGGTCCGCGAGCGCCCTCGACGATGTCGAACTCAACGGATTGTCCTTCTTCCAGCGTCTTGAATCCTTCGATTTGGATCGCTGAGAAGTGAACGAAAACGTCGCCGCCATCTTCTGTTTCGATGAAACCGTAACCTTTTTCTGCGTTAAACCATTTCACTTTACCTTGCATGCACGAACATTCCCTTCATTGTCAAATAAAAAATGCTGGTCTACTACTCGAATATAACACCCTGTCTCTTTCGTTGTCAATTGGAATATGAAATGATTACATTCAATTATATTCCAATATTTAAAAGAAAGAATAACTAGTGAAACACTTAGAATAATAGAGTTGTAAGCTATATACCCTATGCAAGTCACATCGAAACGGCTGCCAAAAATATTTTTACTGTATACCATTCACTGAAAATGATGAAGGTTATCCCAATTTCCGGGCTACCAGTTGAAGCTGTCCTAAATATTCCGACCCTGATGAAATCTTCAAGATTTCAAAGCCATGTATTTTCAGAAGCACTCTCAAAGAAATATGGTCATACAAAATCACATGCAGAGGTGGATCTAGATGTCTCCATCCGCTTCCCGCATGATAACTAACAGTCGAGCTCACATTAGGAGTATTCAATGCCAAAAGGCCACCAGCTTTCAACACACGCTTTACGTTTCCTATAAAGAAGTGTGGATCAGATATATGTTCAATAACATCCCAAGCTGTTACAACGTCAAAAGTCGAATCTTCAAATGTCTCTTCATTGAGTACCCCGCTAATAACGTCAAGCTGATAATCCCTTCTTCCTTGCTCCGCTGCTACGTCTGACACTTCTATACCTTGAACTTCCCAATATCGGGAACGAGCTTCTAACAAAAAGTTCCCCGTTGAACATCCAACATCCAACAATCGACCTCTCGGAAACACGGTTTGGTTTGTAAATGATTCCACAAAATCCATTCGAACTTCGTAATTACGCAAAGAAGCTGCACTGACTTCACTTATATCAGCACTCCAACCCATTTTCTTTCGATGTGCTTCCGAGTAATACAATTCATTATAGAACCAATCAAGATACTCTGCTGTTGGTTGAGGATTCATGAATACTGCAGCACAAGCTGAACAACGATGCAAATTAACAACAAAGTCATCATGTCCATTAACGGTATGAAGCTGAGTGAATTCTTTACTTTCACATATTGGACAGAAGTCGGTTAACTGCTCATATTTATTGGAATGGAATGCTGGAGCTGTACTCTTCATACCCTTGATAGGCAGCTTCTCGGAAATGGTTTGAACAATTTGCTCAGCACGGTGGGCATAAGTATGTTTTTCGAGCACTTCTTGATAGAGCTGTTCCGTAAGCTCTTCTTTCTCCTTGGGATGCGTTAAATAATAATCAGCCTTAACAACGAGGTCTTCCAAATTCATATAAGAAATTTCTTCCCAAAAATCCGGAAAAGCAGCCCTCATATCTTTTTTATAATCACTTAATACAAATGCCTTGGAGGCAAAAACATCAAAAACACGGTTATTTATTGAAGTTTCTAATTGTAATGAAGAAATATTGAGATTCAAAGAGTAGTTTTGATAAACCCTGGATAACTGGCTATAAGGAATGCTTGGCTTACTGATAATATTGGAATTAAAACTTTCTTTAGCTCCATACACATGTATGTCAATGCCCTCTAGACTATTAATTATGTGTTTTCTATATTCTGCACTTCCTTTTCTATGCAGTGGGTAGTAAATTTGCTTCCAAAATGCTTCGGAATTTTTTTGATATAATAAAGAAATAGGTTGAAATTCTTTTATTTTGAATGCTTCATAGCACAATTCCATCATGGGAACTTCTAGGTTTTTAATTTTTTGAGACATAATAAAGTTTATAAAAAGATCCTCTAAGTTCTCCTCTTGTGTGCTCTCCCCTCTAGCAATACTCCCAATAAAGGAGATCATCCCCTCCGTCGATGAAGTTTTTGGCTCAGGAAAAAAGCGCTTAGGATTTGTAGCAAGCATAATTTTATAACAATATTTAAAACCCTTTTCTAAAAATAAATTCAAGTACAGCTCGTCCCAAATAAAGTGATGGTAGTAATCCGAATAATTTTTGAATTCCATTTCCTTTTTATCGTCCAAGCCAAAAAAGGGATTATCATAATGAAGGCAAACCACAGGTATCGCTAGCTCTCGAAGTAAAAAACGATCCTCTCTTGTTCGGAGCACTCCTACGTAACCATAAGCCACTACAAATTCTGGGTTAAAGTTTACGATTTTTTGGAGTGTCACTTCGTCAAAAGAGGATTCTATTTCTACTGTTATACATTCATGTCCTTGTTCTTTAAAAGCTTCTGCATAATCTTGCATGATGTACGGGGCGATCACGCCCGAACCTTTAATAACTGCAATCTTCATTGACAGCCCTCTCTTTCAAAAAATGAATTAATTCAAATCTCTCTTGGACTTAAGCCCTGATTTCAAAAAAAGAATTTCGTTCCTGGTTGTTTTCTTTAATATATGCATAAATAGCGAGTGATTAGGCTTCGAATTGCCGATAAAAACCCCTTCAAAAGATTAGAGCCCCACCCCTGTCCGCGATATCGCTTATCTGAGGTAGGGCCTATAACCCATCTTATTTCAAACTTTATAGTACCGACTAGGATCATGTCCTATTCATGCCAAATGATTGGCAAGTCTTTTTATACACTCTACTACATAATCTATATCCTTTTCCGACATTTTAGGATACAGCGGAAGAGTAATCGCATTTTTATAATAAGACTCTGCAATAGGACATAAACCTTCTTTGTATCCAAGATCTTGATAATAAGGCTGTAAATAAACCGGAAGATAATGAACGTTAACCCCTATGTTCATATTGCGTAATTTTTCAAATACTTCTCTACGGGTTCCACCCTTAAAGTCAGGTGTAAACTGTACAATATATAAATGCCAACTTGAATGTGTATCAGGATGCTGCGTTGGCAAAATAATTCCAGGAATCCCCTTCAGCTTTTGTTCATACAAAAAGGCTAATTCTCTTCTTTTTTCAACAAATGCGTCAAGCTTATTCATTTGCGAAACACCTAGAGCTGCCTGTATGTCCGTCATTCGGTAATTATAACCGAGCGATTGCATCTCGTAATACCAAGGGCCCTCGTCTTTCGTTAATTCTTGGGGATCTCTGGTCATTCCGTGACTACGGAATTGAAGGAGTTTTTTATAAAACTGTTCATTGTCTGTAACAATCATGCCGCCCTCGGCTGTTGTGATATGTTTAACAGGGTGAAAGCTGAACATTGTCATATCCGCCCATGAGCCAACTTTACGTCCTCGATAATCCGCTCCCAGCGAATGTGCTGCATCCTCAATGACTACCAAATTATGTTTTCTCGCAATTGCGGTAATCTGCTCCATCTCGGCTGGCTGGCCACTGAAATCGACAGGAATGATTGCTTTTGTAGACGATGTTATCTTTGCTTCAATTTGATTAGGATCGATATTGTAGGTATCCGGTTGGATATCTGCAAAAACAGGAGTTCCGCCTTGATATAAGACGCAGTTACTACTGGCTAGAAAAGTAAGCGCCGTGGTAACGACCTCGTCGCCCGGTCCTATGCCTGCCGCAAAACATGCTCCATGCAGAGCTGCCGTGCCGTTGCTAAAAGCGACTCCGTACTTTACTCCAGAATACGACGCTACTTTTTGCTCAAAAGCCTGTATAGTAGGGCCCTGGGTAATAAAGTCTCCTTTCAACACCTGCACGACAGCTTGAATATCCGCTTCATCCAGCCACTGCTGCCCATATGGGAGCATGGTCGACCTGACTGACATATCCATAAGCATCCCTCTAATCTAGTAGGATTAATATTCAATTACTTCACGATAATTACGCTCCCGCAAAGATCGTTAACCGGAACATATCCTATATTATTACTCCTGCAGTAGTTTTTTACTGCTTCTTTGACGCCAAAAAATCGACTATTATTATAGTCATGAATAAATATATATCCACCTTTTTGTAATCGGGGATAGAAGTACTTAAGCCCTTCAAAAATAGGCTGATACAAGTCAACATCTATACTTACAAACACAAATTGTTCTTCCAAGTTCTGCGCTGTTTCCGGAAAAAATCCTTGACGTATAATACATTGTTCCGAGTAAGGCATCCTTTTGAGTACTAACTCAGGAGTTGTATCCTGAAATTCGCCTACTTGTGCGTCTGAAAATTCATTTTGTGTGTCATAAGAAATATCCGTTTCATGAAAACCCTCAAAAGTATCGAATAAATAAAATGGACGGTCTGGAAATGTACTGTTAATATATTGCGCAAATTCACCCTGATAGACCCCTAGTTCAGCTACAGCTCCAGTAATATTAGAATCATTAATTTCATCGGCAACTTGCCGCAGCATAGCAACTCGAGTGTCAAACATTAAATTATGATAGAGATCTATAATCTTATCAGGTGACACACCATATTCATTTATTAATTGAGGAATCACTTGATCTCCATGAATGTTACTAACAACTACATAATCGTAATCCCATTCTTTAATTTCACTAGGAGAAATAATAGGTTTCCCCAGGAAAGTGTTCCCTTGCTTTTTAGGATTGTTATCCGTAAAAGCCACAACTTCAAACCCCTGCGTTAAGGAATACTTTGCTCGAAGCCCGCCATCGCCAGCACCACATAAAATAATTTTTTTCATTTTCTTACTCCTTTCGTGATCTAGTTTAAGAGAGGTCAAGAAAGCCCACCTTTTTCAATCCATTCACGAGTACGTTTTACTCCTTCTTCCAAGGAGATTTCCGGTTCCCATTTGAGCAACTGTTTGGCTTTCGAAAAGTTACAAAGCAATTTTTGAATCTCACTTTGTGGATGAATATGCTCAACATGTTTGATTTGACTGCTATCTTTTGCAATAAGCATAGCCAAATCATTTACAGAAATATCTTGACCTAAACCTGCATTAATAATTTCTCCGTTTACTTCGTTAGAAAAACCACTGGCGACTACGAAACGCGCGCAATCTTCTACATAAAGTAGATCGCGTGTTTGTGTACCTTCGCCGTAAATGTTTAATGGTTTGCCATCTAAATCATTTTTTATAAAAATAGCTACGACGCCGCCTTCTCCTCCGGTTTTTTGAAAAGGACCATACGTATTAAAGGGCCGAATTACAACAGTAGGCAGACCATACGCATGATAATAAGACAGCACCATATTTTCCGCTCCGATCTTTGCACCCGCATAAGGCGAAGCAGGCTTAGTCGGATGTCGCTCATCGATTCCAGCCTCATCGCTGCATTGATCGTAAACCATACACGTACTCATGAAGACAACCTTCGTACCATACACCTTGCATTGTTCAAGGATGTAGAAAGTTCCAATAGTATCATTATTGAACGTTGTTCGAGGGTCGTCGATTGAATCCTGAACATTAATGGAAGCACCAAGATGATAACAAATATCAAAACGATGTTCTTTAAATAAGTCTGCCAAAAGTTTCTCGTCAAGAATCGTTCCTTGGATAAAGGCCTGCAGATTGGTGAGTCCCTGAAACTCAGCTATATTGCTTTCACGTCCATTTGATAAATCATCTAAAATCCATACTTGGTGCCCTTCATTCAGCAACCTTTTAGCAACCCAGCGACCAATGAAACCTGCTCCGCCAGTAAGTAGAATTTTTTTCATCATTTCAAATAACCTCCCAAGTTAGGGGAGTGCCCTTGGCCACGTCCTGCGAGACTTGACGTCCAAGCAGCTCATCCAGATATTTAGTAGGCAGTCCCATCCCTGGACGTATTGCCCTGATATTCTCACGAGTCAATACTTCACCCTTTTTTAAATCCTTTGAAATATATAATGAACGACGATGCTTAAGCGATTCACGCTCACGCTCCGTAGCTCCGTACATAACACGGCCCAATGATAGCCAAGCGCGCTCTGTTTCTAATACGAGTGCCTTAAGTTCCTCCGGTTCAAGCGAGAACGCCGAATCAACGCCTCCGTCTGCACGACGAAGTGTGAAATGCTTCTCGATTACTGTAGCTCCCAGTGCTACTGCGGCAACCGAAACACCTACTCCCATAGTATGGTCAGACATTCCTACACTGCAGTTGAACAATTCTTCCATATGCGGCAATGTGGAAATATTCGTGTTCTCTGGCGTAGCCGGGTAAGTACTTGTGCATTTAAGCAGCACCAACTTCTCGCAACCCGCTTCGCGTGCCGCACGAACTGATTCATCAAGTTCAGCTAATGAGGCCATTCCTGTTGATATAATCAACGGTTTTCCTGTAGCCGCAACTTTGCGAATCAGCTGGATATCTGTGTTTTCGAATGACGCAATTTTATACGCTGGCACATTAAGACTTTCCAGAAAATCCACGGCTGTCTCATCGAACGGCGTACTGAATGCCAACATGCCTAACTCTGTCGCACGTTCAAAAATCGGCTTATGCCACTCCCATGGAGTATAGGCTTCCTTATAAAGATTATAAAGCGAATTCCCTTTCCAAAGACTGGTGGGATCTTCAATAAAAAAATCGCCCTCGTGGATATCAAGCGTCATAGTATCCGCCGTATAAGTCTGCAGCTTAAGAGCATCTGCCCCGGCTGCTGCAGCTGCTTCAACGATTTGCAAAGCTCGCTCCAATGACTGGTTGTGATTACCAGACATTTCAGCAATAATAAATGGTTTGTGATTGCGTCCAATCCAACGATCTCCAATTTGAAATTCCAATTATAATTCCTCCCTTATTATGGTAACAACAGGATGTTCTTTCTGTTCACGAAGCTCATGCATGAATTGCAGACACTTGTGACTCATCTGAACATTTTTTTCTGGATGTTGTAACCGATCGCATAGAAATTCTAAAAGACTCTCTTTCGAAACTTCTTCACTCCGACCAAGATTCCAAATCAGACCTTGACTCTCTGCTTCGGCAACCGCTTCTACCTGGTTTTCAGCAACTATGATGACTCCAGCTGGAACTCCCATGAAGCATCGTTCCCACATCGAAATCCCTCCAGCACCTATTGCGAGATCTGTGTCGCCCAGCAATTCCTCCAACGCTATTTGCTCGTAGTAGAACGCATTTTCCACTTTTTCGCACATTAGACGAATCTCTTCCCGTCGTGAATTGGAAGGACCTGCTACAATATTAAAACATGTACCCTTTAACGCGTCAGTGCCAAACTTTAATGCCTCTAATAACTTAACGGTTTCACCAGTAGGATCGCTTCCACCAAAGTTTACGATGACTTTTTTAATGGTGCTTCTAACTTGAGATTCATTCTGTTTATAAAATTCAGGACGAAGCAATACATAAGAAGGTCCAAGCAATGTTCGAGTTTCACTTGCAATAAGACCTTTATAGCGCAGTTCCAAATGAGGATATAGATTTTGGTCAAGTAATATATCGCAATCGTGCGGCCGATTAGCCAAGTCGTCGATGACTAAAATTTTTCCAACGTAAGGGCGAAGCTTTCTCTCCCAATTCGCGTCAATTCCATAGTGATCAATTACGAGCCACTCAGGACGTTGGCCTTTCAGAGTGCTTATCACTAAATCAGCATCCTGTTCAATGTGAAAAACGCTCTCTGCAGCAAGCCCCGATAAACTCAACGAAAAACCTTCTTCTTGCAGAATCCCCACGAATTTTTTAGACAAATCTTTATTGCAAATAAAATGAATACGTACTTTAAGAGCACTCAACATACGTGCCAATGTGAGACACCGCATAAAGTGACCTATGCCTACTTGGGGAGAAGCACTAACGCGAAAAACTATATTTTTCATTGCGAATTAACTCTCCCAACTTTTAATAACCTCAAATATTTCAGTTAAACGATCTATAGAAACTTCAGCTTGATGAGTATCTGCGAATGGTAAATGATAAAATGCACCTTGACGAATTTGAATCGTTCGTATGCCTAGTGGTTTGATACCTACAAAGTCTTTGTTAGCATTATCCCCCACATAAACCATTTCTGAACAAGGAACCTTTTCAGCTTCTGCTATTTTCAAAAAGCAGTACGGTGAAGGCTTTGAATGTATACGCCCATAGCGATAAGTAATGTAAACTTTTTTAACCTGCTCGTTCAAACCCAGCGCATAAATTTTGTTTCGCTGTACCAACTTGTTTCCATCGGTCACAATATAAACAGGATGACCCTTTAAACGCTCTAAGACTTGTATGGCGTCATCCGATAGTTTTAAGTTCGGTCGGTGCAACCTGTAAACAGATAAACACTTCTGCACATTTTTTTTAGAAAAATGTCCGTAGTATTCCAGCACTCTGTTGAATACACTTCCACGTCCTTCATGCTCAAGCACATTAAGCATAAAAGAATAAGCTTCTTCAGTATCGATCCTATGTCTTTCCGACAAGTGAGTCGCCACAGCATGAAATCCACTTTTCACAAACTGTATTTCGTCATAGAGCGTATCGTCCAGGTCAAATATAAATACCTTCATAGAATCAAATCCTCCGGATAACGAATCATTTTCTTCTCCTTGGTCGAACGTTGAAAAGGAAATGGAGATAGGGAACCTCCCATAGATTCAATAATAAACCAGAAGAAGCTATCGAGCCCCATCGCTATACTTAAAGTAGAAGCCCCTCCAAAACGACAATTACATTCAATTAGATGAGCATGACCATCTTTGTCTACAAATGCTTGAAAAATGACATGACCTCTCAATTTCAAAAACTGCGCCGCTTCTATACACAATTGTTCCAGTAGAGGATATGTTTCTGTCGATGTAATCTGAGATTCGCCTTGAACAATCTTGTTCCGTCTTCGGACTAATGCTCCCTTTATAGACCCATCGGCAACCACATAGACATCAACACTATATTCATCCCCTCGAATCATCGGCTGAAAAATAGGAGCAGACATGTTAGCTGCATGTTGAATTGCCTGCTCTCGATCTAAACCTAATCCAATATTGGCAGAACCCGCTCCATAACGTTCCTTCACTACCCAGTCTTTCCATCCATGTTCTGCATGAAGTGAGGTAGGGATCACTGAGATTCCCTTGTTCGAAAGCTTTTCATAAAATAGAAATTTATCAAAGCAATTATTTATAGAACTCAACTCTGACACCATGATGGAAATACCGTTTTCCATAAAATATTCCCGAACCTTTGCAAAGTAAGGTAACTCCCCATCACGGCTGGGAAAAATCACTGAGATACCTTCATGCTTACAATAGTCAACTAAGTCGCTTGGCGGCATTTCTGATAGAAGCGGTGACTTCCAAAAGCGGTCCACAAAGTATTTCCCAATACAATCCTCCGATAAATCCGAACCATACAAAAGAGATGGGCAACCTGTTTTCTCTATAGCTGCCCTTACTGCCTTTAGCATGGGAACCTTTTTTGAAATACTTGTAACTAGTACATGTGTCATCTCTTTTTTTATACTCCTCGCTCTGTCTCTTACTCGCCGAGCTGCTTTTGTTTGACCTCTGCATTTATAAGTGCCCATTCGGGATGTTCGACTAACATATCACGCATGTCCTCCCAGTAGAAAATCTCGCCTCTATACAGAACTTCATATACTTTACGAATAACTTCCCAGTCTTCCTCTGTATCGAGTGTCAACCTATAACGGGAATCATCCTGATTATTAGAATAAATGCGGAAATTGAACAGCTCTGGATGTTGATAAATGTAAGGCGTCACATGCTCCCGCTCGTATTCAATACTTGCTTCATTATAGGCCTTTTCCAATGCCGAAAAACTGAACACTTCCGTGTCCAACCCTCTGGGAAATGTTCCGCTCAAACCACTGCTGGAGTAATCACATTCATTAGCTAAAAAGTCCTTAATTACTTTATCTGATATTTTCGGATCGAGTAACGGACAATCCGATGTGATTCGCACAATATAATCTGCCTGAGCTTTTCTCGCTGCGCCGTAATACCGACTTAATACATTCTGCTGACTTCCCCGGTAACAGGCAACACCATATTTCTCGGCCTCAATACAAATAGCGTCATCTTCTTCAAAATCCGAGGTCGCTACGATCACCTCGTCGATAGACTGAATAGCCAAGCAACGCGTAATAACATGACCAAGCACTGTTTTATCCATTAACATTTTCATAACTTTCTTTGGTAAACGAGTTGAGCCCATTCTGGCTTGGATAATGACAACAATTTTCACTCGTTAGCCACCTTCCCATTTCCTTCTGTAATCTATTTACTTCATTCGGTAATTTCAACAGACGTATTTTTTTGATTCAACTAAACCGTACGACTATCGTACGACTATATAGTTATATTTATATTAATTGTTCATTTTTGATCCATGCTTTGATCAAGCTCTTTTCGATCGGATGCATCTCGAGCGGATTGATAGATTGAGCAGATTTGAACTGTTCCGTTTTCTTGAATACTGCCGGAATAATAAACATATCTTCTCTTTCCCGCGCAAGCAGATGTTCATCGTGAGTCATCAACTCTTCATACATCTTCTCTCCCGGTCTAAGTCCGATGGAATGGACCTTCACTTCTTTTTGAATCTCATATTTGTCAGTGACCAGTCCAATCAATACTTCAGCCAGATCGCCGATCCGAATAACCGGCATCTTCAGCACAAACACTTCGCCACCGAGAGCAATGGAATTAGCTTCTAGGATCAGTTCAATAGCCTGTGAAGGCGTCATCATATAGCGCAGCATATCAGGATCAGTTACGGTGATACGTCCATCTTCGAGAATCTGCTTCTTGAACAACGGAATTACGGAACCTCTTGAGCCCATCACATTGCCGAATCTTACGGAAGAGAAGATTGTTTCTTTTGATCCCTTTTGGTATTCAGCCGCAGAGATCAGTCGTTCGGCAGTGAGCTTCGTTGCTCCATACGTATTCGTCGGTGAAATAGCTTTGTCCGTACTCGTGAACAACACTTTCTTTACGCCGTTCGCAATGGCTGCCTGAATCACGTTCTGAGTGCCGATTACATTCGTCTGAACAGCCTCGAACGGATTATACTCACAGGAAGGCACATGCTTCATTGCCGCCAGGTGAAATACGTAATCAATGTCTTCCATAGCTCGTTCAAGCCGCTGTTGGTCTCTAACATCGCCGATCAAAAAGCGTAATCGATTAGCTTCACTTTGGAACTCTAAGTTCATTTCATACTGCTTATGCTCATCTCTACTAAAAATGCGAATGACCTGAGGGTGTTCTTTTAATAAACGCCGCGTCAGATTCTGCCCAATCGTTCCTGTTCCGCCAATAATCAGAATCTTTTTATCTCGATAGAGCTCGTTATTCATGCTTGTCCACCCTTTATACTTTGATCTCTGCCATTTTCTCTAAAGATTCTGAAAGGAGTTTTTGAATGAATGGAACTTCTCCTTGAATGTCCTTTCCAAGCCCACCTAAATATCTATAAACCAAGTCCGATTTTTTTCGTATATCCTTCTCAATTGCAATCTCGGGAAGAATGCGATCAAAATCACCTAGCTGATCCGAAAGTAATGTCTCGAAGACGGAAGAAAACCATTCTCGCTCTGCAATTTTCCCCCAAATCATTTCAATAGACTCCATTGTTTTCCATGCTTTTGAAGCATTTGAACGGCTCTGAATCTGTAGTTTATCTATCTGTTTTTGCATAACGCCCAGCTCTTCATTTATAGATGCAAAATCTAAAAGTAAATGTTCGACTCTTGACTTAACAAATGTAACTTTTTCCTTGAGTTGTGGAAACTCCACTCTCGCAAGCAACTTACAAATCGAATCATTTTCTATGCTTTGATGCTTGATTTGTTTATAAACGTCTTCTGCGGGTTTCCATATAGTACCCTCTATAACCGCACCACCGCGAGTAGCATTTACGAATTCAATATTGGGAAGCATTGAAATCAAGCTCTCCAGACCATCTTTCATATATAAAAAGGATTCTGTAGTCTGATTTAGACCGCCATCAACATTATGGACAGTGTGCTGGGCCTGCTTTACAACTTGTTCACTATATTTCTCATCCGAGTGTTCTACACCATTTGCATAAAACTTACCTTCCTGAAATGATAGGTCCTGACCCATCATTACAATGCGGGATGCTCCTAGCCAAGCAGCAGCTTGAATAGCCGTTCCCGTTACGGTTGGAGTTGGCAGAATTGTTGGGTCTTGTTCGCTCATCCCCATACAGTACTTGCCTATGTTATCGTTTTGAATAATTGCATGAATGGTTTCGCTCTTCTTTTGGTCAGAAACGCCATGATATGCAGTCGACCCATACAAAAGTGGAGGCGCCAAAGTTTTTGGATTTTCAAATACTTTAGCATTAATCGACCCTCCATCCATGATTGTAGCAAGATGAGGAACAATGTTATGTTTAATAAGAGCCTGGATACTGGAACCGGCAGAAATAATCAAAGCATGATTTTGGAACTTCCTTACCCATTCTATATCTTTTTCCAAAGAGGGGCCTGATGCGATAATAACTGCGGTCGATCCGCTATAGACTCCCGCCAACTCCGTGATCGAAGGAGAAGTCAGCATCCCCGACAACTGTTTCAAACTGTTTTCTATCCAAGTCTTCTGAAAGTGCTTCTCTGTTCTTCGATTTGACAGAAAAGTTCTATGGTATTCTTCAAAATCATGCTTGATTTCCTGCAGCAGATCGAGGCGTTCCTCCAAATGGTGACGTAGAGCGACAAATGCCAACTCCTGATCCATGTAGGTGCAAATTTTATAAAACAGCATTTTCAACTGACTCTCGCCTACCGCCACCCAGAGCAGTTGAGGCCAAGCCAATAGCTCTCTCATATCATAGGTGTGCATTGAGTTTCGGAACACGACTTCGTCAGGCTCATACACTATGAAAAATCGGTCTGGATACGTCTCTAACAAATCAGCCAGGGCAACTCCCTGGCTAAATCCGTATACAAATACGACTTTTATGTCCCCAACGGATCCTTTAACCGCTTCAAGCCAAGCTTCATCTTTTTTTAACGGCTCCTCAGGCAAAGAAGAAGCATTCAAAGAGTCTTCTTCAATTTCTACAATTCTATTCACAATATTAGGAAATCTCTGTTGAATAACCGCAAGATTTTCTTTGAAATGAGTCAAAGCTTAACCACCATTCTTCCGTTGGTATTTTCTATAACTACTATATCGGATTTTTTTCAGTATGAGTGAACATTGAAAAAAAAATCCCCCTTTAAAAAACCAGGTTCCGGTTTTTTAAAGGGGGATTTTTATTATTTGCGGTGGTCGATGAACATACTATTCATGGCATACCCGTGTTGGTATGCTGACTGTTGAGTACGAATTGTGCCCTGCTTCTGCATCCATTCAGCGGCTTCATTCTTAAGAGAATTCATTCTTGCAAGAATCAATGCATCGAACTTCAAGATATAGGCAATCTGTTCGCGATCAACCTCGTTAATACTGTGACGATAAGGTTCAATTGCTGTTACTAACGCCTGCCGCTGAGCGGCCAGCGCTTCAAGCGCCTCACTATCCATCGTTTCCAGCCGTGAAATCGCATCTTCCGTAATGAATTGAAGCTTGTCCAGCAGCTGTTTCCCCTCCAATTCCGCCATTAAGCGTTACCAGCCATACCGGATATTTTACTTGCTTCTACCCATGCTTCGCGCAAATCACTCAGATGTTCCAGTACTTCTTCTGCTGGGGCAGCATCCTTTTTTACGTTTGCTTCGATCAGACGACGGAGCATGTATTCATAGAGACGGACCAGCTCGTCTGCAATTGCATAATCAAAGTTCAACGAGGAGACGAGTTCATGCACGATAGCCTGCGCCTTACAGAGATTGTTGTTGGCCGCTTCGTAATTTTTTTCAGAAATCCCATCGATCCCTGCTTTCACAAATCGAATGGCCCCATCATACAGCATAATCAGAAGTTTCGGCTTGGACGCGGTTTGTGCTTGAGTCTGCTGATATTTCTGATAAGGTGAGTAGATCAAGATTAATATCCTCCTTTATTTACATCGACGAGAGACTTGACATTGTGCTGTTATACCTATTGATGGCTGTTTCCATAGCAGTAAACTGTTTATAATAATTGGTTTCAATTCGAGTCAATCGACTGTTCCAATCCGTAATTTGGCGCTCCATTGTATTCAACTGCTGACCCATGAGACTTGTATTAAGAAACGAAGAGGTCAGGTCGCTGCTGACCTTGGAGGTACCAGCTTTTTCATACATACTTGAAAGAGACGTATTCGAAATCTTCCTCATTTTCGCGAGAATTCCATCGGTTTCCG
Source organism: Saccharibacillus kuerlensis DSM 22868 (assembly GCF_000378145.1). GTDB lineage: Bacteria > Bacillota > Bacilli > Paenibacillales > Paenibacillaceae > Saccharibacillus > Saccharibacillus kuerlensis. Next base: position 102,732 of record NZ_KB899290.1, read on the forward strand.
TGTAGGTGTTACTCAAAGTAGAATTCGAATAATTTGTTCCCAAAAACTGAGTGAGAATATCTGGATTTGCATCGAGCGCTGTTGTCAGCTTATCTTTATCGAGGATAAGCTTGCCTTTGGTATCGTAGGTACCTGTGGTAATCCCTAAATCCATCATGGTCAGCGGCGTAGTACTTCCTTCAAGTTTAACGCCCTGCAGCATGGCGGAGCGCATATCGCTAACTGTACGTTGGAGAATGCTGTCATTTTTAAGCAGGCCACTTTTGGCTTTGCTTTCCCACAGCTCAATCTCGTCGTCGGTCATCTCTTTTTTTTGCTCACTGCTCAACGGTGTATATTTTTTGTAACGTTCAGAGTTCAAAGCGGAGTTCACTGTCGAGAGGACGTCATTATAGGCGTCCACAAAGTCCTGCACAGCCTTTACGGCTTTTTCAGTATCCTTGGATACTTCTACCCTGGTGCTTGCTCCACCGGTAGGCGTGACAGCCGTTAAATTCAAAGTGAGTCCGTTTATATTCATTTGATTTTTTGTGTCGGTCATTGTCAATCCGTTCACTTCGATGGACGCATTTTTCCCTAAATCAGCAGGGGCGGTCCGACTGGTAAGGCCAAACGCATCGGCCAAGCCTCCCGTTAAAGTCATCTCTTTTGCACCGGTCTCTTTGTTTGTCAATGAGAGTCTGCCGTTTACACTATCGTACAAGGCCGTAACCCCAGCACTTGCATCATTATTGATAAGAGTTACAAGGTCACTAACTTTCGTATTGGCTGGGTCTGTTACCGTGATCGTTTTTCCGTTTATGGTAATTGTATTATCCGTAAGTCCCAAGCTGCCGATAGAAGGATCGCCTGATGTAGCTGCCTTCGAAGCGAAAGAAGAAGCAGCTTGCGTAGCAGTTGCAAGTTGGTTCACCTTAATGTCGAATGTTCCACTTGCTGTAGAAGAAGCTGTTGCAGTCAAAACGGAAGTATTCCCTGTCATCGTAGTTTTTTGAGCATTAAGTGTAGCACTCTTGGCCAATTCACTCAGCTTATCCTGCATGAAAGTTACAATCTTTGTGCTGATCTTCCGATAATCTTCACGCTGCCACTCAAGAATCTGCTTTTGCTGATTCAACTTGTCGAGTGGACCTTTTCTAGCAGTGACGAGCGACTTGACCAGTGAATCGATGTCCATGCCGGACGCCATGCCTGAAATTCTTGTAACCATGGGAAGCCTCCTTGTTATACCTTTTTATCGACAATGATCCCTGTAAATTCCATCATTTTTGCTACAACATCCAAAATTTTTTCGGAAGGAATTTCACGGATGATATCGCCTGTTTCTTTATTCATTACTTTAATCATGATCGCATTGGTCTTCTCATGAACCGATATTTCTAGTGACTTCTGCGGCCCTTGAATTGCATTGATTGCTTTTTTCAGTTCCTGTATCGTTTGTTCGTGACTTTGGTGAAGCTTGGGAATCGTTGTAGCTGATGCCGGAACATCCTCTGCCGGCTTGGATGTATGTTCTCGACTTGTGTAGGTCGGTTGGGGCGTCGAAGGTACTGACCCCATACCGCCGGATATGTTCGAATCCATGCTTCCCCCTCTTTCCTGTAAATGCGGCTGTCGTTAGTCTGCTCCGATGTTGTTACTTTATATATCGGAATTATCGCGTGAATTTTTATGGAATCCAAATATAAAATAAAAAAACCCCGCATATGCGGGGTTTTCTTGCTGCTAAAATTAACGGAGCAGGGACAGTACGCCTTGTGGAGACTGGTTAGCCTGCGACAGCATCGACTGCGAAGCCTGCAGCAGGATGTTGTTCTTCGACAGGGCAACCATTTCCTTAGCCATATCAGTATC
>NZ_KB899291.1 GCF_000378145.1 Saccharibacillus kuerlensis DSM 22868
AGGTATCGGAAGAGCCGATCGATGAACCGGAAGAGCCTGAAGTGCCGGAAGAACCGATCGATGAACCGGAAGAGCCAGAGGTATCGGAAGAGCCGGTCGATGAACCGGAAGAGCCTGAAGTGCCGGAAGAGCCGATCGATGAACCGGAAGAGCCTGAGGTACCAGAAGAGCCGATCGATGAACCGGAAGAGCCTGAAGTGCCGGAAGAACCGATCGATGAACCGGAAGAGCCTGAAGTACCGGTTAAAGGATTATCTGTAATGGATTTTGGTGCTATTGCCAATGATGATAATGACGATTATGAGGCTTTTGCTGCTGCTGCTGAAGAAGCCCGGTCAAAAAATGAGGCTTTGCATATCCCGGAAGGTGAGTTTAAACTGGGCAAAATATTGAAGGTTGACGGGATTCGTATGGAAGGTGTCGGCAAAGACAAAACGCTGCTAGTCTCGACCGACCCGGAGAATGGATCGATCGATCTGCTCGGTGACGGCGTACAGATCCGCAACTTTAAGCATGCTTATCAGACGACCGTGCCAAGAGGAAACGGTTCGCATGATAAGAACAGTATCACGGTACGCAGTGCAACCAACTTTGTGATCGACAATATTCATGTTGATAGATCCAGTACGGCCGGCATCATGATCGCGTACGGTTCAAGCGACGGTACAATTTCGAACAATACGGTCGAAAACACGGGAGCGGACGGCATTCATATGACGACCGAAAGTCACGACATTAAGGTAGTTAATAATAGAGTATCGAATGTCGGTGATGACGGAATTGCGGTTGTCAGCTACGGAAGCAGCAAGGTTCCTGTTCGGGATATCCTCATCAAAGATAATTGGGTCGGCAATTTTTCCAAAGCACGCGGCATTTCCGTAGTCGGTGGAGAAGATGTGCGAATCGAGGGAAACGAGATAAGCGATACGATGATGGCAGGCGTTTATATTGCGGCTGAAGGTTCCTATAACACATTGGATGTCCACAGAGTCCAGGTTAACAACAATACAATTGATAGTACCGGCATTAAAAAGCCCGAGAATCATCCGAACGTGCTGGTGTATGCTTCGCATGGAGTTGTCGATGACGTCAAGTTTTACGGCAACCTGATTCAGAATGGAGCGCACCGGGGCATTGGGGTATGGGGACAGGGCGAGATTGGGGACGTCGTTTTCGAACGCAATACTCTCATTAATGTTAATGGGAGCGCGACAACTTTTGAGAACGGTAATATCAAGCTGATCGACAACATCGGTTTCTAAACACAGTAAAAACGAGCATCCGATTTTTCGTCGGAGGCTCGTTTTTTGCTGTCAACTGTGATCCGGCAGCGCTTATTTTAACTACTTACTTCTCGTTTAAATATTTACTTTTTAATGCAAAAATTCGTGTGAGACTCTCGTCAATGCGCTGCTCGGAAATCCTGCCGGATTTCACTGCCTGAGTGATCGCCTCAATCGCTTCGATCGCGTTGTCTGCACCATGTGCAACAAGAATAATGTCGCTGCCCGCTTGGACGGAGTGAACTGCCGATTCGCCGATCCCATAGTTTTTTGCGATAGCGCCCATGGTCATATCATCGGTCATGACTACACCTTTGAAGCCAAGTTTACTACGCAGCAGATCGGTAATGACCGCTTTCGACATCGACGAAGGAAACTGCTGATCGAGCTTGGGCAGCAGAATGTGGGCAATCATGACAACGTCTGCTCCTTCGTTAATCGCTTTTCGAAACGGAATCAGCTCCAGCTTGTTGAGTTCGGCCAAACTCTTGTTCACAACGGGGAGCGAGATATGCGAATCAACCGACGTATCGCCGTGTCCCGGGAAATGTTTGACGACGGGAATGACTTTTTTGGATTCCAATCCTTGCATGACCGCAATGCCCATTTTCGATACCATTGCTGCGCTGTCGCCGAACGAGCGATCGCCGATAACGGGGTTGTCGGGATTGCTGTTCACATCAAGCACCGGTGCGTAGTCGAGGTTAAATCCTTGGGACTTGAGCTGTTCGCCCAGCTGCTCGCCGATCGAACGCGCATATTCCGTATCGTTCTTTCTGCCGACAGCCGCTGCCGTTGGAATTTTCTCTACGCCTTTGAGCCGTGCTACGCGTCCGCCTTCCTGATCGACGCTGATCAGCAGCGGCAGCTCTTTGTTGGGGTTGGCCGCTTTGATGCTGGCGGCGAATTTCTTCGTTTGCGCCGCGGATTGAATATTGTCCGCGTAGAAAATGACGCCGCCAATCCCGTAATCTTGAATAAGCTTCTTGTCTTCCGCACGCAGCGAAGTGCCTTCCAGACCGGCAAGGACCATCTGCCCGATCTTTTCTTCCAATGTCATACCGGTGATCGGGGAAGAAGCGTTGTCCGATTTAGCCGGGACGGCGGGAGCTGCCGTCTGTCCGGATTGATCGGAACCGGCATTGGGTGAATCCGCCTTCGGCTTAACTGGAGCGTTTGTTTTGCTGGAATCGGAAGAGTCTTCTTTGGAGGCATCTTTCGAATCTGAGACATTAGGCTTGGTACTACTAACCGTTTCCGCAGGCTCCTGGTTTGGCCGAGCAGAAGCTTCGGCTTGAGGTTCAGTCTGAGGGTTAGCTTGGGCATCAGCCTGCGTTTCTGAAGATGATGGAGACACCTGGGATGCCTGAGATGCTTGAGATGCCTGCGTAGATGTATCCGTGGCTGTATTGCTGCGCTCTCCGAACAAGAGCAGGCCACCTGTTGTGATGATTAGCATAAGCAGTATGGCCGAAATGATTTTGAATAATGGAGAGGAACTCCTGGGTTTGCGGGGCATAAAGGTAGTGCTCCTTTCTAACATGGACTGCATAATGTGGAATAATGTTGACTGTATTGTTCATGAAAAGAAGCTTGGTGGCAGCCAGTCTGCTTACGTGGTCTCCCGAACAACCAATCCGAATTCCAATGGCTTTAATGGAAGAGGCTGCTTGAGCAGACCGGGAGAGAGCAGCGCAAACGCATTGTAAGCCTGATTTCGAATCGGATTCTGAACGCTGGTTAGGCCAAGCGTGCTGGCAATCTGCATATTGTCGAAGCTGACGATTCGCAGCTCGTTTGGCACGTCCCAGCCGAGTCGGCGCGCTTCACTGAGCACTCCCGCTGCCACATAGTCGTTTGCGCAGATAATGGCTTGCGGCTCTTCTCCAAGCCCCAACATTCTATGGACTACATTCTGTCCATCCGTAAGATGATAGGCAGACTTGAAATACCAGTCGCGCCGGACCTCGAGTCCATGTGCTGCCATCAAGTCCTCGTAAGCTTGAATCCGCCGCTGCGTATTCAGGCTCTCCGGGCGGCCGAACGCATTGGCGATTCGTGTGACGCCGCACGACAGCAGATGCTGGACGGCAAGCGCATAGCCGTCGTACTGGTCCATTGCGACGGATGGAATATCCGGACGTTCCATTCGCTGCCATGAGACGATCGGACCGTACTTGCCGTAGGCGCTGATCACGGATAGATCGTTAACAGAGGTAATAATAAGCAGCCCGTCTACCCTTTTCTGCTTCAGATCCTCGAATGCCTGCAGCTCCCTTTGTTTGTCCAGATTCGACGTATAAATGATTGTCTGAAATCCGTGTTCGGCAGCTGCTTCGACGAAACTGGTCATAAATGGAAGGATAATTTCGCTGATGTCTGCGGTGATCATGCCGATTTGCAGGGTTTTGCCTTTCGACAGAGAGACGGCGTTTCGGTTCGGCACATAATCCATTTCGCGGATAACACGCAGAACTTTCTCCCTGGTTTCCGGGCTGACATGACGGGATTTATTGAGCACACGCGAAACGGTCGCTTTGGAAAAGCCCGAAAGTTTCGCAATTTCTTCAAGATTGGACATACGATCGCTCCTTGGGGGTTGACGTGGAACGCGTTTCACGATTTATGCTGTGTTTAAGAACTTCTTTCCTATTCTAACACACAGGAGTGAATGCATATGAGTACACAGTTTCCGGAAAACTTTTTGTGGGGCGGCGCAGTAGCGGCAAACCAGCTTGAAGGCGCATACCAGACAGACGGTAAAGGCTGGTCCATTCAGGATGTTACGCCAAAAGGCGGTTTTGCAGGACACGGAGAAGATCCTTTTATTACGGAAGAGCCGACCGAAGATAACATGAAGCTGATCGGCATCGACTTCTATAACCGTTACAAAGAAGACGTAAAGCTGTTTGCCGAAATGGGCTTCAAAGTATTCCGCACATCGATCGCATGGTCGCGCATTTTCCCGAAAGGCGATGAGACCGAACCAAACGAAGCGGGTCTGCAGTTCTATGACGACCTGTTTGACGAGTGTCATAAATACGGCATCGAGCCGCTCGTGACGATCTCCCACTATGAGACGCCGCTGCATCTGTCCCGCGAATATGACGGCTGGGTCAACCGCAAAATGGTCGACTTCTACGTAAATTATGCAACGACCGTGTTCAAGCGCTACAAGGACAAAGTCAAATACTGGCTGACATTCAATGAGATCAACTCGATTCTCGAAGCGCCATTTATGAGCGGAGGCATCTCAACGCCGAAGAAAGACTTGAGCAAGCAGGATCTGTACCAGGCCATTCACCATGAATTGGTTGCCAGTGCGAAGACGGTCAAAGTTGGCCACGAAATTAATCCGGACTTCCAGATCGGCTGCATGGTGCTGAGCATGCCGATTTACCCGCTCACTCCAAATCCGGACGACGTGATCCAGGCTATGGAATCCGATCACAAAAATATGGCATTTGCCGATATTCACGTGCGCGGTCAATATCCGGGCTACATGAAGCGCTACCTGCGCGAGAACGGTATTGAGATCAAGTTTGAAGACGGTGATGAAGAAGCACTGAAACATACGGTCGACTTCATTTCTTTCAGCTACTATATGAGCATCTGCGAAACGGCCGACGCCGAGAAAAAAGCGAGAGGCGAAGGCAATCTGCTCGGCGGCGTGCCGAACCCTCACCTCCAGGCGAGCGAATGGGGATGGCAGATCGATCCTAAAGGCCTGCGTTACGTACTGAACACCTTCTGGGACAGATACCAAAAGCCATTATTTATCGTGGAGAACGGTCTGGGCGCAGTCGATGAGCTGATTACAAACGACAAAGGCGAGAAGACGGTTGAAGACGATTACCGCATTAATTACCTGAATGATCACCTTGTACAGGTTGGCGAAGCGATCGAAGACGGCGTTGAAGTGATGGGTTATACGACTTGGGGCTGTATCGACCTTGTCAGCGCATCGACTGCTCAGCTCAAGAAACGTTACGGCTTCATCTATGTAGACCGTCACGACGATGGCAGCGGTACGCTGGAGCGTTACAAAAAGAAATCGTTCAACTGGTACAAAGAAGTTATCGCAACCAACGGCAAAAGTCTCAAGCGCTAAGTTTGAGCACGTACATCCGACTAAAGCATAAAAAGACGCTTCCCTTTGGGAAGCGTCCTCAACATGTTGAGAAAGTCTTAATTAAAGTGAAGCGGATGTACGAAGAGGGGAATTCAGTGAAGGAACGATAGTGTTCGCCTTTGAAATCGGGAAAATTCCACTAAAATTCGATCCCTTTTCCCGATTTCAACACGCGACCGGAACGAATTCCCCTCGCAGCTATTGAGCTTCTATAACAAATTGAACTTTCTCAACAGCCTTAGGACGCTTCCCACTCGGGAAGCGTCCTTTTCTATAAATCAAGCTTTTGAAGCACCCGCCGGATTGTCGCCGTTCTGAGAACTTGCGGTCATCCGCTTGAACCGCCGGAGCATATTAAGCCGCCAATGCAGAATCATGCCAAAAGCAAGAATAAAGAATACGCCGCCAGTCTGGGGAAGTGTTACAAAACGTTCGACATAGCTGTGCAGTCCCAGTCGAATTACGATCAGCACAACGAGAATAACGAGGAATGCTTTGGACCTTTTGACAAACAGATCGCTGCCGATCTGTTCGAATTGGGTGCCGAGAATCAGGGGGTAAGCAAACAGGAACCAGCCAACGAGGAATGCGATCAGAGCGCCGGTCCAAGGAATCTGGATATCACGAATCACAAACATAAAGAAACCGGTAGCCATACCGACCGGGGGCATCATGATCTTGCGGACCGACAGCGGCCGCTTGCTGGCCTTTATGCGCATAACCAAGGCCATGGATGCCATACCGGCAAAGAACAGAGTGAACAGAACGCTGAGCAGAATCGGGTTCAGCGAGAACAATTTATCGAAGATCGAATTGATCCAGTCTATCATTATAAGCCTCTTCTCTGTATAGAATTCGAAAGTAATTATTATGAAAAATGCAGTTCCAGTATACCACAAGCGGGATATGCTTTTTACAATTGTTGGGCGCGAAATATTAGTTTTTGGGTAAGATTAAGAAGTAATATCATATACGAACGGTTTCCAATCCGGGACACCGAAGCTGAACGGGGGACCCTAATGAGCAGTTTTACGATTGCGGAGATCGGACCTCACAATGAAGGAGGCCCTCATGAATAAATATCAGAAACTGTTTATCAGTCAAGCGGAAGAAAATTTGAACCGCATGTTGAGTTCGAATGCGCACACGGATGAACGCACCGTATACCGTATGCTGCATTCGATCAAAGGAACTTCCGGAACGATCGGTTTGCAGGACTGGTACGAAGTTTCGGTGCGTCTCCTGGAAGAGTTTCAGGAAGATGGTGAGCGCATCTTTACAAACGAAGAGCTGCAAGCACAGCTGGGCGATCTTGGGCTGCTGCTTCAGTCTTCCCGCGCGGCACTCCCGTCCAATGCTGCTGCGGCGGGAGAACAGGCGGAAACTGGTGGAAGCAAAGGCAGCAAAGAAGCCGAACGCCAGCCGCCGGGCAGCGCATCTTCCGCTCTGAGCAGTCTTAGAAAAGCGATGACGAAGCGGAACAGCACACAGGATAGTGCGGACATGACATCCTTGGAAGAAACGTCCGGGGAAGGACTGAAGACTTCGGAAGAAGCACAAAATGTGAAGGGGAGCGCTCTGGCGGAGGAAGAGAAAGTGTCCGAAGGCACTGTGCTGCTGCTTGACGATGACCTCGGCCTCTTGGCGCTGCTTAAGGATGAATTGGAATCCCGCGGATTTACAGTTTTCGCGACGCCTCGCTTCGACAAGGCAGTAGAATGGTTCTACGAGATGCGGCCTGACTGTGCCATACTCGATGTGCTGATGCCGGAACAAAGCGGCTTCGAACTCATGGAGCGGCTGCGGGAGCTGTGCGAACGTTATATGATCCCGGTCGTGCTGATGACGGCCAAGACCGATGATGCGACCCGGCTGCGCGCTTACGAAAGCGGAGTCGATGACTTCCTGACCAAGCCGCTGAATCTCGATGAATTTATTATTCGGATACGACGTCTGATACGGCGTCGGCACCGCCTGACCGGTCAACTGCTGCTTGATCAGACCACCGGGGCTTATGGTATGGCGTTTCTGGAGCGGGAGCTCACGCGGCAGCTTGGTCTGCTCGGCGACTCTAGTGAACCGCTGGCGATCGCGTCCGTCCAACTGGAAGGGCTGCGTCGGCTCAATGAACGAACAGGCTACCGGGAAGGCGACCGTCTAATGAAAGCTTTCTCGGATCACGTACGCCGGAAGCTGCGACCGCATGATATCTGGGCGCGGGACCGGGCCAATCGCTTCTTTTTGCTGCAGCCGGGAATCGGTGAAGTTCAGAGCAGTGCTTTTTTGCAAAAGATTCTGCTTGAAGAAGATTTGCTGGAGCTGCTTGATTCCAATGAAGTCAGCGTCGTCTATGGCCTGGAAGAGGTCAGACCCGGAATGTCCCGCCAGCTGGCACTTGCAGGAGCGGTAAGATCTCTCGAAGCAAAGCTCGCCCAATCTGCTGTAGGCAGTGAGCAGGAAACGCCCAATGAGCCGGCTTCCCGTCAATTGCGATTGGCGCTGATCGACGATGATGGGCTGATCCGAATGATCTTGGAGCGTCAGCTTCAGAGCCTGGAGGAGGAGTATGCGCTGGAGATCCGCTCCTTCTCCGATGGAGAGGAATTCCTGAGCGATCCTTGGCATGTGGGAGGCGCACATTATTTGCTGATTCTGGATCGCATGATGCCCCGAATGAATGGTATGGAAGTGCTGTCCCGTTTGCGGAGCGGAGAGTATGACCCGGTCTATACGGTGCTGATGCTGACTGGAATCAGCGATGAACGGGGGATTGCAGAAGCGATCCGGGCAGGTACGGACGATTACATGACCAAGCCGTTCAGCATGGTCGAACTTGAAGCGCGTGTCCGCAGACTGCTCGGGAAGGTAGGCACTGCCCTATGAACGATGCCGATATTCTGCGAATCCTCTGGATAGCTGCGGCTGTTCTGATTCTGCTGATCGGACTGATTCTGTTCTACCTGGTTGAGCGGAAGGTTCTGCGTACCCGTTACCGGAAGCAGGTGGCGGAGGCGGTCGATAGGCTTGCCGCACCGGATTCGCCGCTTGTCGATTATCTAATGAGCGGCGAAAGATCTCGGCGGCTCGCTGCTTCCGGCGAAGGTTTGCGCCGGGAAGCGTTGGAGGAAGCACTGTTGAACCGGCTGACAGTCAGCGCATCGCAGATCGAACGGGAAAGAATCTATGATTTTGCAGCGTACTATTTTACCGAGGAATATGCGTATATGCTGGAACAACGGCGCTGGAGCGACCGAATGAACGTCCTGCTGCACATCGAGAAATTTCAAATGACCGGATTGAAAGACAAGATTATCGACCGGCTCGACGGACTGAAAGAACACCCGAGTCATGACGACGAGCGCTTCCTGCTGGTTCGCACGCTGTCATCTTTACAGGCAAAAGAAACGTTTGATTATTTTGATATTGCGGAGAAGCGATTTTCCGAGCTTCAGCTGATGCAGATGCTTCGTCCGCTGCAGGGCGAGCTGCTGGACCGCTTAATTCACGAATTTGAATGGTTTCCGATCCGGATTCGTTACTGCGTACTGGATACGCTGAGGCTGGGCAATGTGCGTACGAACGAAGTGCTGGAGCTGCTGGAAAACTGTATGCGTGTGGAGGACCGGGAGATGAGAATTCGGGCGCTCAAGGCATTGGCCAACTTCGGGTATATTACGCCGGCAGCTGCGGATCACCTCGAAGCGCGTATGATTGAAAGCGAGACAGTTTCCTGGCCGGAGCGGCTGATGCATGCTCGTTTGGCCGGTATGCTGCGCGAAGAACGTTTTGTTCCGCATTTGGAAACCATGATGGCCGATCCGTCCTACGAGGTGCGGCGGGAAGCGGCTTCTTCTCTAGCAAATTATCGGAATGGACTTGAGCGTATCGGCCGGATCGCTGAAGAGCACCCAGACCGTTTTGCCCGTGATATGGCCATTGAGACACTGGAAAGGAGGGCCTATGAACGGAACGTGGGTTGATATTTTGATGGATGCCCATCGCATCTTCGGTATCCTGATTATTATTTACGTGGCCATGTCGGCTGCCGTTTATTTGATTCTGACCGCAGCGGCAGCTTTCAGTCTGTGGCGCGACCGTGACTTGAGTGAAATTCAATACAGCAGTGTGCTGGAGACAGAGTTTATCCCGCCGCTCAGCATTATTGTGCCTGCCTACAATGAAGAGATTAATATTGTCGGAAGTGTGCGCTCTCTGCTTGGCATCAACTACAAACAGTTTGAAATTGTAGTCGTTAACGACGGTTCAAAAGACCGAACGGTCGAAATTATGCGGGAAGAGTTCGATATGACGGAAGTGAAGAGCAGGGTTCCTTTTTCAGGACTCAAAAAAGAAACGAAGCCTATTCGCACTGTGTATCGTTCACTGCGCCATCCCAATCTGGTGCTCGTCGACAAGGAAAACGGAGGTAAAGCCGATGCGCTTAACGTAGGTATTAATGTGTGCCGGTACCCTTACTTTGTCTCGCTTGATGGGGATACCGTACTCGATCCGGATGCATTCATCAAAGTAGTCAAACCAATTATGGATGCCCGTCCCGGCGAAGAAATCGTAGCGACCGGCGGCAGTGTCGGCATCGCCAATGGAAGTATGGTCGACAGCGGTCATCTGAGCAGCGAAAGTGTCCGCTTGTCGAACAAACCTCTTGTCGTTATGCAGGTCGTCGAGTATCTCAGAGCCTTCCTGATGGGACGGATCGGGCTCAGCCGCTATAATATGCTGCTGCTTGTTTCCGGAGCGTTCGGCGTATTCAAGAAAAGTTGGGTTGTTGAGGTGGGTGGTTATGAGACCGGAACGATCGGCGAGGATATGGAACTGACTGTCCGTCTGCATGAACTGATCCGCCGGAAGAAGAGCAAAGCGCGTATCGTTTATGTGCCGGAGCCGGTCTGCTGGACGGAAGCTCCGGAAAGCATGACCATCCTCAAACGGCAGCGTACAAGGTGGCATCGGGGCTTATACGAAAGTCTCAGGGCCCACAAAAAAATGATGTTCAATCCCCGTTACGGGCGAGTTGGATTGGTTTCGATGCCCTTTTTCCTGCTTGTTGAACTTTTGGGTCCGCTGGTTGAGCTTCTCGGGTACTTTACAGTCGTTTTCGGGTTCTTCCTGGGCCGAATCAATGTAGAAATCTCCCTAATGCTGGCGCTGGTTATGCTGCTGTTCGGCTCGCTGATGTCTACAATGAGCGTATTGTTTGAAGAATGGAGATTCCACAACTACAATCGGGTATCAGACACGTTCAAACTGTTTTTCTACGCCTTGACCGAATCGTTCTGGTACCGCCCCGTGATGACATTATGGCGCACCCAAGGTTTGTTCCAAGCTATCCGGGGCAAAAAGCACGGCTGGGGCGAGATGACACGGGTCAACGTGCTGGGCGCCAACAAGAAGCCGGGCACCATTCAGGGGGCACACCCTGTTCCACCAGAGAAGAAGGAGTGAGCCGGAGTTGAAGCAGAAAAAAAAGTTCCCTCGTTTTTGGGTCGGTCTTGGCGTACTCATGCTGCTTCTGCTGCTGCCGTGGATCATTTGGGAGGGGAAATCGGCAAAGAGCCTGTCTGTCGCGGTGCTCGACAAGACGGTAACGAACGACAGCTATCGTGAGCACAAAGGGTTATTCTGGATTCTGAATCAGCAGAAGTACCGAATGCCCGGAGGAGACAAGTATCTTTACGATCAGGACTACTATGGAAATTATCCCAAACAGAACGGTATTCGGCCGGAAGAGCGGACATTGGCCGAAATACCTCCGGATACGCAGCTGCTGTACGTGGCAGATACTTACGGACTGCTTGAAGCGGAAGAGGAGGATGAAGAAGTAACGGCTGATCGTGTGCCGGCCAATGCCGGAGGTTCTTCTCCTCGGGGACAAAACGGAGGAATGAAAATAGCCGACGTTCACGTCATGGAAGCTGCAGCTGCCCGCGGCACCATGCTTGTCGCCGAATTCAATTCGATCGCTACGCCGACAACGGACTCCGTCCGCAGCCGAGCAAGCGCGCTGCTGGGTATGGAATGGACGGGCTGGACTGCGCGTTATTTCCCCGACCTGACGGCAGGAGTAGAGGTACCGGAATGGGTGCCTGCGCAGTATAAAGAAACGACCGGACAGGATTGGGCCTATACAGGCGCCGGATTTCTGTTCGTTCAAAAAGACGGCGATCTGTTTGTACTGCGCGAAGGCAGTGAAACGGAAGGCGGGGCCCGGATTTCGTTTACGCAGGCGGGACAGGACCGCTTCGGTATGAAACCCGGCAGTCGGTACAATTATTGGTTTGATGTCGTCACTCCGGTTGGCGGCAGCGAGGTGCTAGCTGAGTATAATCTTCAACTGACGAGCACCGGACAAGCGATGCTGGCCGAGCGAGGACTTCGCGATCGCTTTCCGGCGATCATTCGGCGGGAAGCATCAGGAGCCGATACCGGAACATTCGGCTTTTCACCGGCTCTCGGGCAGGTCAGCTATTATTTCGCCGGCGATTATGCGGATCATAATGAGTATCCGTTCTGGCGGCGATATGCAGGCTGGCCGATATTCAAAAGTTGGTTCACCTTTGACACACCAGGCAGTGAAGATGCTTTTTATTGGGATGTATACGTTCCACTAATGCAGAAGGTGCTTGAAGAAGCATTGTCGGTACAGCTGTCTTCCACTTGAATGCGTCAAATCGGCAAAGTTTTCCTCCGTTTTGGTAAAATAGGGATTCACAAAACGAAAAAGGCCGATTATAATGCAGATGTAAGCCCTTTCAATACAACCCTGACTTGGAGTCTTCGTTTTGGCGAAGGCTCCCTTTTTATGGTCTGCAGCCGGCGGTCTTTCAAATTAATCTTGCTCTTTTGTAAGTGGGAGAGTTACTTACCCGAAGCTCGTTGGGTAATAAGGGGGGAGTCTGTGTGACAGAGAAACAATGGAAATGGGAGGAACTCAAATGAAGCATTCATCCGGCGGACCGATCTATGCGTATGAGCCTTGGACGGTGACCGAGCATACGTTGGACACCGAACAAAATTTGCGCGATGAAACGATTTTCGCCGTAGCGAACGGATATATCGGCGTACGCGGCAACTTCGAAGAGGGCTACTACGGTCCCGTGGGAACAACGCTGCGTGGAACATATATTAATGGCTTTTACGAATCGGGCCCGATCATTTACGGCGAGGAAGGTTACGGCTTTGCCCGTGATCGGGAAACGATGCTGAACGTGGCGGACGCTCAGATTATCCGGATCTGGCTTGAAGACGAGCCGGTGCATCTATTTCAGGGAACGCTGTTCGGTTACTGGCGCCAGCTTGATATGCGTAAAGGCTGCGTAACCCGTACCGTTCAGTGGAGGTCGCTGGAAGGGCGGGAAGTGGAGATTGTATTTGAACGGATGGCCTCGCTTGATGATCCGCATCTGCTGCTGCTGCGCTGCACGGTCAAGCCGATCAACTTCGAGGGGAAGATCCGCATCGAATCGGAAATCGACGGCAACGTCGTCAACCAGTCGTCGACGGGCGACCCGCGATCGGGATCATCCTTCTCGGGTCCTGTACTGACCACACTCGAGATGCGCGAAGACCAGACATATGCGGGTATTATACAGCGCACCCGGGTTACAGGCTTTCATATCGCCTGCGCAGCCGAACACAAGTTGACCGGCGGCGAATATGAACTGGAAACGGATTCGTCGAGTGGACGGGTAGAGAAGCGGTTCACTGTATCTGCCCAGCCTGGCGACGAGTTTGTTCTGGAAAAGTACGTGACTTATCACGCTTCCGAAAGCGCCAATACCGGCAGTTTGTGGACAGAGGCCATACATCATCTTGATGAGGCGATGGGTCGGGGATATGACAGCTACGCGGCAATTCAAGAAGGCATTCTGGATGAATTCTGGATGTCCGCCGACATTGTCGTTGAAGGAGACGCCGCGCTGCAGCAGGGACTGCGCTTTAGCGCTTATCATGTTTTTCAATCTGTCGGTCGTGACGGACGGACCAATATGGCAGCGAAAGGACTGACGGGCGAAGGGTACGAAGGTCATTACTTCTGGGATACAGAGATGTATATCTTCCCTTTCTTCCTGCATACGGAGCCCGAAATTGCGCGCAAGCTGCTGGATTATCGGTACTACATTTTGCCGGAGGCACGGCGTCGTGCAGAGGAATTGAATTTCAAAGGCGCCATGTTCCCATGGCGGACAATCAGCGGAGAAGAGACGTCGGCTTATTTCCCGGCAGGTACCGCGCAGATTCATATCAATGCGGATGTCGCGCATGCGATCAGGCTATATAACGAAGCCGTTAACGATGAGGAGTACAAATTTGGAGACGGGCTGGAAATTTTGATCGAAACGAGCCGCTTCTTTGCCGATTACGGAAGCTTTATTCCGGGGCGCGGATTCTGCATTAACGGTGTAACGGGGCCGGACGAGTATACAGCGCTCGTCAACAATAATACGTATACCAATGTGATGGTGCAGGATCAGCTTGAATACACCGTGCAGCTGTTGGAAGAAATGAAGCAGCGTCATGAAGGAGAATGCGAGGGACTGTGTGACCGCATGAATGTGACCGATGCCGAGATCGGTTCGTGGAAGAAGATGGCGGAGGAAATGTACATTCATCGGGAGCAGGGAATGATCGGGCAGGACGATTCGTTCCTCCATAAAGCCCCATGGAACTTTGCGGATACGCCGAAAGAAAAATATCCGCTGCTGCTGCACTATCACCCGATGGACATCTATCGGCATCAGGTGCTGAAGCAGGCCGACCTGGTACTGGCATTCCATGTGCAGCCCGACCGATTCACACGGGGAGAAAAAGCACGCGGTTTTCTGTATTACGAAGGACTGACGACGCATGATTCCTCTCTGTCCGCTTGTGTCCATTCCATAGTGGCGGCAGAGCTTGGCTATATGGATCAGGCTTACGAATTCTTTATGGAGACGTCTAGGCTGGATCTTGACGACACGCATGGCAACGTTAAGGATGGTATTCATGCCGCAGCGATGGCCGGCAGCCGCTTGTCAATCGTGAACGGATTTGCCGGGATGAAGCAGGACCCGGACAAACTGAGCTTCCGGCCAATTATTCCGGCACAATGGCCGCGCTACAGCTTCTCCCTGAAATGGAGAGGCCGCCGTCTGTATTTAAACATTTGCGAGGAATCGACCACGTACCGCCTGCTTGAAGGCGAACCAATGAAGATCGAACACTTCGGAGTCGAGACAACACTTGAAGAAGAGTTGACGCTGCCGAACCGGATTCTGGCCGGGGTGCTGTTCGATCTTGACGGTGTGATTACGGATACGGCCGAGCTGCATTACAAAGCATGGAAAGAACTTGCCGATGAATTGGGCATTCCATTCGATCAAGCATATAATGAGAAACTCAAAGGCGTCGATCGGATGTCTTCGCTGAGACTGATTCTGCAAAACAGCGACCGGAAATTTACGTTCGAGGAAATGGAAGAGCTCGCCAATCGCAAGAACGAGCGTTACAGAGAGCTGCTGACGACCTTAACGCCGGAAGCGCTGCTGCCGGGCGTGCGCAAGCTGCTCAAGGCACTTCGCCGCGAAGGTATACGCACTGCCGTAGCTTCGGCCAGCCGCAATGCTCCTACAGTGATCGAAAAACTCGGCGTTGCGGATCTGTTCGATTATGTAGCGGATGCGGGAGCAGTAGCTCTGCAGAAGCCGGATGCAGAGATTTTCCTCAAGGCTGCCGAAGGGCTGGGTGTGCATCCGCTGCGCTGTATCGGCATTGAAGACGCTGAAGCCGGCGTAATGTCGATTCATCGGGCGGGAATGCCGGCTGTAGGAATCGGCACACCGGAAACGCTGCCTGATGCCGACCACCATGTATCGGGACCTGGAGAGCTTACACCGGCACTGCTGCGGGAGTGGATGAAGCAGTTTCCGAAGCAGGAATTCACAAGCTAAATCCGGTCAATCCGGAATGAATAGCACAAGTTAACTAAGTATGGATTACAAGAGAAGCCGTACAGCATATCCTTAGAGGAGAAGCTGTACGGCTTTTTACTGTGTCCATGTAATGGACCGATTCATAGCAGGTGAAATCCTTTTTTACATACGATTTTTTACTTGAATATTGAAACTTTTTGCATAGCACTGTCCGTCATAGCCATGCATGTTCACAAGAGGGGGAGAGAAGGTGGCCGAGACGTTGGGACTGGAAAAGGTGGAGAAGGCGGAGGATGAAGTTTACCGGAGTGCGGAAGAATTTTTTTTCGAACGGATCGACAGGCAGAGCGGGAAGCTGTACAGCATCGCTTACAGCTATCTGCGAAGTGAAGCGGACGCACTGGAGATGCTGCAGGAAGCGTCTTTTCGGGCTTGGTCCAAAAAGAAATCGTTAAAAGATGAAGCGCTGTTCGATTCGTGGCTGATCCGCATTCTGATCAACTGCTGTATGGATGAACTGAGACGACGTAAGAAAGTTGTGCCGCTTGAACGGGTCGGAGAAGAGAGAAGGCAGCCCGAGATGCAAAGCTCCAGTGCAATCGATCTGGAACATGCCATGCAGAAAATGCCGGAGAAATACAGACATGTACTCATCCTGCGCTTTTACCATGATATGACGCTGAATGAAATTGCACGAATTCTGAACAAGCCGGAAAGCACGATCAAGACGCGGTTGTACCGGGCTTTGAAGCAGATCCGGACGAAGCTCGAAAATGACCATTAAAAGAAAAGGAGTGAGAAGAAGATGGAAAAATACCGTAAAGAAGAACGGCTGCTAATCGAAGATGCGGAGTCTGTCCGGAATAGTAACCGAATGCCTTCAGCCGCAGAGCGAAGCGCCGCAATCCGCAGAGGCATGCAGCGTGTGAACAGCGAGTCCCGACGGCGCAAAAGCTTTGCTTACGGAGGAGCCGGAGCTGTCGTTCTGGCAGCGGGCGCGCTGTTTCTGACAAATCCGGGCATCATGCCGAACGGTGAAGAAGGAGAAGTTACGAGTGTACAAGAGCCCAAGAGTGTTCCCCAAGCCGCTGCTCCGCAAGATGTCTCTTTGGAGCCGTTTCGGAAGTTGTTTAGCGGCAATGACATGTTAAGCGGTCCGTTGAATCGTGGCGATATAGAGAGGACCAACCTCATAGTGGAACAGAATGGATATACGGTTAAGATTCACGGATTGATTCGCGACAGCCGCAGCGTAACATTGATGTACGAGACGGGAGCGCCCAACGGGGAAGAAGTCGAATTGAATGAATCGGCTCTGTTGAATGCTGCAACCGGGGAAATGCTGACATCATCAATAAGACAATTCGGTTCCACTTCCTACGACAAGGCGAGTCGGACGACATACGGTTATGTCACAATGGTTTTCGAAAAAGGAACAGAGAATCGCTCGGAAGACGTTAAGCTGCGTGCGTATGCTGCAGCCGGAGGCTCTGGAATTAATAAGGAACGCCTTCAGAATTTCGAGCTTCCAATGCACCTGGCTTCCACAGAAGCAAGCGAAGAGGAACTAGTATTTGACAA
Organism: Saccharibacillus kuerlensis DSM 22868; assembly: GCF_000378145.1. Lineage (GTDB taxonomy): Bacteria > Bacillota > Bacilli > Paenibacillales > Paenibacillaceae > Saccharibacillus > Saccharibacillus kuerlensis. The sequence continues at coordinate 16,926 of NZ_KB899291.1, forward strand.
GCCGAAAACGTTGACTGCGGGAGGGCAGGAGTATCTGATCCATCGAGTGCTTCTAACCCCGCTTGCCGTATACTTGGAGTTTGAAGAAGACGCCGCTAATACGGACAAGCTTTTTGACTTTATCGATCCTCGTCTAGTGATGGAAAAAGATGAGAAACGATTGAAAATGGGGTTACGCGGAACATCTGTCAGCCTCAATGAGAATGCCGGCGGAGAAATAAGCTTTGTTAATAAAGAAGGCATCGTCCGTCCCGATTCGCTGTCCTTCCAAGTCAAAGGCATTAATGCGCTGTCCAAACAAAAATTGTATTTTGTGATAGATACCGAGCAGGAAAAGGTTCTTCAGGCACCGGGAGAGGGCTTTACTGTACAGGTGCGCGACTTTGCGAAAGGGGTGCGGGAAATCAAGACGGAGTATAAGATCTCCCATGTACACAACCTACTCTTGTTAGATGAGACTTTCGTTGATGGGCAGGGCATAGAGCACGCAATGACGAATGCCGCCCCGAACGCGACACAAGGCGGGGAGGGATCAACAGAGGAAGGTACCCATTGGAGCTACATCGAGGACAAGAAATATCCGCAGCCGCTAACTTTTAAGATTCTCGCTTATCCCGCAGTAGAGATGGACGAACAGGAAGTACAGCTCAAGTAAACGGATAGCAGAATTAACAAACGGCATAGTTGTAAGTAAACGGAAAAGCTATAAATAGATCGGAACTTCAGGCTGTTTCCTATCAGGAGACAGTCTTTTTCACTTTTCACTCTCTTTTTCATCATTTGTTAAAATAAATCAATCGTTTCATGAAGATCGTACGTCTTACAAACATCGGATTTTGCAAAAGACAGATAAGCAGATAGATCCAATGATATTGGCGAAGGCTGCTGCAGCGGCTGGGAGAAGAGGGGGAAAAGGAATGGAGGACACGGCAGAACAGGTGGATCGGCAGGAAATGGATGGCACCGCAGTAACGGAGGAAGATTTGTTCTTCGATCAGATTGCCAGTCAGCACCACAAACTGTATGTCATCGCCTTCAGTTATTTGCGCAGCGAAGCGGACGCGCTGGAAGCAGTGCAGGAAGCATCGTGCCGGGCGTGGATCAAGCGCAAAAAATTAAAAAATCCGGACGTTTTCTCAAGCTGGCTGGTCCGGATTGTCATCAACTGCTGTATGGACGAATTAAGACGAAGAAAACGATCGTTTCCGACTGCAGAGGTGGAAGAAGGGTGTGCCGAGGAGATGCAAAGCAGTGACCGGATTGATCTGGAGCGGGCATTCGAACGCATGAAGCCCGATTATCGACATACGATTATGCTCAAGTATTATCATGGCATGACAGCGGCAGACATTTCGAGAGTGCTGAAGAAGCCGGAAGGTACGATTAAGACATGGGTGCGTGAAGGCTTGAAGCAGCTGCGGAAATACTTATGAGGAGGTGTACAATAAATGGACGAAAAAGTACAAAAAATGTTGCGGAGCGATGCCGAGGTCAACAGTGATCAGGCGGCCGGAATGTCCCGTGCCAAGCTGGATTCAGCGGTGCGAAGAGGAATCCGCGAAGGCAAGCTACGGGCTCGCCGCCGCTCGTTCTTCTATGCCTCCGGCGGAGTGCTTGCCTTTGCGGCGGCGCTGCTGCTGACTTTTGCTGCTCTGCAGCCTGCAGGGAATATGGCGGGTGATCCTACGGCTTCCGTTCAGCGAGATTGGGGAGAGTTCGAAGTGTTTCGGGAAAGTGCGGAAAATGATACTATGCTGACCGGCGCGTTGAACCGTGGAGAAATTCAACCTCTTGAGGCAGCGGTAGAAAAAAATGGGTATACCGTCACTCTGCACGGAGCTGTAGCGGACAGTCGGTCAATGATTCTGCTGTACAGCGTGAAGAATGATTCCGCAAATGCGGCGCTTTTGGATAACGCTGCGGTTGAGTACGAGGAGCCGGGATACGCAATGGGCAGTTCGTACAGCGGCGACAGACGGGTAGCATCGGGCGAAACTTCGTATGAGATCGTGTCCGTTATATTGAATGGAGATATCGAGTATTCATCAGCCGCAGCGCTCAACCTGATCGTCACGACCGATACCCCCGAGGCACTTCTGTCCAGCAGCTATAAATACCGGACAGAAATCAGCTTGCCGTTTGAATGGAATCCGAGTATGCTGGTCGCCAAAGAGCGCACATTGGAATATGACCGGGTTCTTACCGTAGACGGTCAGCAGATTCATGTTCTGCGCACTTTGTTGACACCAATTGGGACTTATGTCGATATCGCTTACGACGATAATAACGCCAAAAAGATATTCAATGTCATTCGTCCGAGATTGTCCATTGTACATGATGGGAGAACTATGGAATTGATCTCGGACAGTTCTTTTTCAATAGGGGAATTGGACGGGGGAGAGTCGATACATTTCACCGGGGCTGTTCCGGAGAATGTCGATTCGGTCACGCTCGAAATCGACGGAATCTCGGCGCTGGAGCGCGAGAAGCTTAAACTCGTTATCGATACCGAGACCATGCGGGTATTGGAGGCGCCCGATGATAAAACCGGAGTGGAGCCGGCGGGACCGAGATACGGCAAAGGAGTGATTGCAATCAAAAGAACCGGCGCACATGTGTCCGGCCTAGCCAGTAATATGCTGCTCGACAGCGTGTTTGAAGACGGAAGTGGGAAGCAGCACGATATGGAATCCGAGGGTCATCGCGGAGGTTCGACCGGTAGCATGAACGAGACGGAAGCGGAAACGTTTAGCTACTTCGATATCGGTGAAGAAAAGCTGCCGCAGCCGCTGACCTTCACCATCCAAAGTTATCCGAACCCGATTCTGGAAGCGGCTCGAATCCGAATCGATTGATCCGGACGCCCAACATTGACGATTGCCCCTCAGACCAACTTTCGTTATAGTAATAAAAAACGAAAAGAGGAGCGGAAATATGACCTATTCGCAGCGAGGCAGTTCGCAAGCCGGCACTTCTTCAAATATTGCGCATCTGGAATATCGGATCGGCGAGTTGAATGACCGAGTAGAGCGGCTGCACGGGGAAATCGAAGCGACTACAGGCGGATCGGAAGAGCGGATGGTCGATCTGAGAGCCGAATTGGAGCAGGCGCAAAAAGAACTTGGTGAATTGCAAAACGAACTCGAGGCATATGAGGAATAATGCCGCGAGTTCGTTTTTGTATCCGATATGTCCAGGCTGGAAAGCGGTGTGCTGCAAGTGATTATAGACTATAGGGTGTTAACCTTGAGAGTCTGGTCTCAGCGCATCCCGATAATAGAGCCGGAATAAGATGTCCTGATTATAATTGCCAAAGCCGCTTCCGAATAACGTAACGCCGCCCACATGCTGTGCATTTTCGCGTACGCCGATACGGAATTTCCATTCTTTGCTCGACGGCGATATCTGGTCGAGCGTAACGGAAGACAGCGGTGTCCCGTCCATATAAGTACCGCTGCGGTCGATCTTGAGTCTTTTCAGCAGCCCATATTGATTAATATCATTCGGCCACCAGGCAGGGGTCAAATTGCCGCGCCGCGCTCCGTAATCGCCCGGGCTTGTCCATGTACCGAGTTCGACTCCGTTCAGGTGGAATGTGATGTCGGACGGCCAGTTCTCATCAATTCCCGGCGCCTCGGATGAAATTTCCATAGAAATCTCCAGTTCCTCCGGCGTTTGACTCGAAAGCAGGAAGTTTGGGGCGCGATATTCAACGAAACCTTGTCCAAACCAGAGAATAGAGGCGCTTACCCTTTCCGGTGACAAGAAAAATCGGGGATCGTCGAACTGACCGATCATCTTCTCTGTCGTAGCGAGACCACAGGTCGGATGAACCTCCCAGTCTGTAAAATGGCCGATCGGCACATTGACCGGATGAACGGAGCGTCGGTCGCTGCCCGCTTTCGGCAAAATGATTTCGATCCGGTCCTCGGCCAGCGAGCAGACTTTGCGCGCGCCGCCCCGTCCGGACATTCGCTCCGTGCGAATCAATCCGGCTGTCTCCAGCTTGCGCACATGCATGGTCATGATCGCGCTGCTGAGTCCCGATGCTTCGGCCAGCTCGCGCACATTCATTGGCCGTTCAGCGAGCAGCGCCAACAGATTGAGACGAACTTTGCTGGCGAGTGCCTCGTAAACCGGCAGCGATTGTTCGGTAATATCCAGTTCCATGGCTTCCTCCAAATAGCAATAATTTTCAACTTTCCGATAAGTTAAGGCATGCGTGAGCACGCCCGGCGTCTTCCTACCAGTATATAATGCCGAACGTTCAAAAGCACGAGTTAAGAACTTATTTCGTAAAAACCAAGCCCAGCAGCCGTAGGAGCTGCAAGGCTATAGGAAATACAACTTCTGCTAATCGGCGTTAATAGCGGAAAATCAGTCTAGCATTTATCGAATATAGGCGAATTTTAGCGAATTGGTTTCAGAACGGAGTTCTTCTCGTTAATAATGAAGCATAAAGCGGCTTTATAAGGTGAAGCTGCGAAAAAGGAGAATGAAGATATGACGGCAGTCGACGGAAAAAAACATTTTTACGTAGGAACTTACGCCTCGCAAGAAGAGGAAGGTTTGTTCCATTGTACGTTGGATCGAAGCAGCGGAGAAATGCACGTTGTCTCTGGTATAAGCGGTATCGAAAATCCTTCATATTTGAGAGCGAGTGCTGAACTCGAAAACATATATGCCGTGAGCGAAAAAGAATACGGCGAAATTTTTGTTTATACCATTGATTCGGAAAACGGCGAGCTGCGTCTGTATGACCGCAAGCCTTCAGAAGGGATATCGCCATGCTTCGTCGATACGACGCCGGATGGACGCACGCTGTTGGCGGCCAATTACGGCGGCTGCGTTGTGGCGCTTGCAATCCGAGACCGAGGCTTGTTAGAGCAGGCAAGCAGAGTCCAGCATGCGGGCGAGGGACCCAATAACGAAAGACAGGAAGGCCCGCATCCTCACTCATTCGTGTCTTCGCCCGATGGTGTATTTCTGTTTGCAGCCGACCTTGGCGCCGACCGGATTGTGAAGTATACGTTGGAAGACGAGCGTCTGTTCAAGCAGGACGATACCGAGCTGCCGCCGGTCACAGGGCCGAGAACATTCGTTTTTCATCCAAGCGGCAGATGGGCCTACGTATCCGGAGAGCTGGATAACACGGTAACAGCCTTCGAGTATGACCCGCCAAGCGGCCGACTCAAGGTGATGCAGCGCGAACTGCTGCTGCCTGAAGATCGGGCGGCGGACCCGAACAATACGGCTGCGCATGCGGCCGTATCGCCCTGCGGAAGATTTGTGTACGTGTCGAACCGCGGAGACGACAGCATCACTCAATTTGAAGTGAACTCCGATAGTGGAAGGCTGACGTTGGTTGAACGAGTGCCGTCGGGAGGACAAATTCCGCGTCACTTCGCTATTATGGACGGTTTCTTATTGGTGGCCAATCAGGAGAGCGGCAGCGTTGTATCTTTTGCCATCGGCGAGGAAGACGGCAGGTTGACCCCGACTGGATATTCGCTTGCTCTGAACCGTCCGGTCTGCATATGTCCTCTCCCGGAAATCAAGCACTGAATCGGACGTTTCTGTGGTGAAAAAGGAGGACAGGCGATGAAGAAGTTCGATTACGATCTCGACTACGAGCAGCTTGACCTGAGGAAACATCCTGAACTGTATAGGGTGGGACGAGGCGAGCAGGGCGTCTTGCTCGTTCAGCCTTACAAAAATGAAATTTTGCCGCATTGGCGCTTCAAGACACCGGATATCGCGCGCGAATCATCGGAGAAGATCTATGCGATGTTTTTAACCTATAAGGAAGAAGGCGACTTTATAGGGATGGACATGGCGCGGAAGTTTTTGCAGATGGGCTATACAAGGGCACGGCGTTATACGAATTACAAAGGCGGAAGAAAATACGCGGAGAATGGGAGTCTGTCGATTCGCAAAGGCGATCCGCAGAAGGCGGAGTCGGCGGCGATCTTCAAAGAAGCATGGGAACGAGCGAAAACGGACCCGGATTATATACGCATGATGGAGGAGCATCGGTCAAAATACGAGCAATGATAGTTGTGAAAGTATTGGATTTTAATGCAGCGTCGTTCAGTTAAAGAGATACAAAGTAGTTAAAGGGGGCAAAAAGGCCGGTGAGCACAATGCTCCCGGCCTTGCTGTCGTACTCAATGTTAATTTGCAGTCCTGAGCTGCAAACCGGCCTTGCTGCCATATGCCGTACCCGGTGCGGATCTGCGGCCTGCAAATTGGTCTTAATGCCGAAGATCGGCTATGTACGGTAGGCTGATGTACTGTTGTAACCCGAGCACGGGGTTCGAATCATTCCGCTGTATTCAACGGGGCGCAAACACCGTCTTCGTCTCGCTGCTGGCAGAGGTGGAGGCGGCTTCCTGTGAAGAGGTACCGCGCGGACCGAGAGGCGCGGTATATTCTTCTTCAGCGCTCCACTTGGCAGAGGAGGGAAGCTGCGGCACCGCTTCTGCCGGATGCAGCTGCGGCGAGAGGCCAGCATAGGGCCGTTCGCGCCGCTTGGCGTCGACATGCCGCAGCGCCCGGAAACCGAACGCCGCCAGCACGAACTGCGCGGCGAGCAGCCAGGGCGCCGCTTCCGCATTCAGCGGCAGGTTCAGCAGCGCCGGAGCGGCTGCCAGGAGCGGCACGACGCGCCGCAGCACGGGCCGTTCGGCCCGATAGCCCGGCTCAAGCAGCCGGGCGGCGAGCAGTGCCGCCAGCAGCCAGGAGAGCAGGCGGCACAGTGGCAGCCACGAGGAGCCGTCGATCTCCGGCTCCCGGGCGAACTGCCAACCGGCGGCTCCAGCGGCCGCCAGCAGTGCCGGCACAAGTGCCGGCTTCAGCAGGCGCAGGAATCCGCCGCCCCAGGATGGCCGTTCTTCCATCTCGAGCAGCACACCGAGCTCGTGACGAGTCCGTTCCAATTCACGGTGCAGCGCCTCATGCAGCAGCGGCAGACGTGTCGAACCTCCTTCGTGCAAATACAGGGCCAACTGGCCGTCCAGTTCCGATGCAAATCCCTGCATGCCCTGACAGAGCAGCAGTCGTTCCCGAAGCCGACTCTGCAGTGCGGCCGAAGGTGCCGAACCCGGTACAGCAAGCGCTTCATCAAGCGCGGCAGCTGCCATTCCCAGCGATTCCAGCGCTGCGCGAAGACGCCTTTCGCGGCTTGCAGCGCGCCGGCTCATAGCCCGGCGGGTCTGCTCGTAGATCCATATCGCAAACGCGGCTGTTGCCAACCAGACGTACGTTTCCATTTCGATTCGCCTTCCTCTCGCATAACCTGTCCTCTCCACTATTACACAAGCATGCGGGCTCTTCAAGCTGCAATAAAGCGAATTCATGGACAAAGCGTTCGGGCACGGGTACAATTCGGGACGCGGGGACAATATGCGAAGGTGGACGAAGGTCCGATCGTCGGGGAAACGGGTATAACAATAAGGAAGCCGAACCGGCAAAAAAACGGCTGTAGGAGGCCAAATGAAAGGACGGGAAATAATAATGGAAATGATGAAGATATTGGTGCTTGGAGCAGAAGGCCCAGTCGGCCGCCACATTGTGAAGGAAGCTCTGAAACGGAAGTGTGAGGTGACGGTGCTGCTGAGAGATCCGTCGCTGTTTAACGAAGAACATGCGGCACTTCATATCCGTACGGGTGACCTGCTGGCGCCTGGAGCAATCGCTTCTGCGGCTGTGGGCTGCGACGCGGTTCTGAGTGCATTCGGTTCGGAACCGGGCGAGGGTCCGCTTCTTCCGGAAGCGGCGCGCCTGATTATTGAAGGTACACGCGAGGCAGGCGTAAGCCGCCTCATTATTGCAGGAGGTTCGGGCACACTGCTGACAGCGCCGGGCGTCCGGCTGATGGACAGCCCGGATTACCCGGAAGAGCTGCTTCCGCTGGCCCAGGCGCATGCCGACGCTTACGACATTTTTGCGCAGAGCGATCTGGAATGGACCTATGTCAGCCCGGCGGCATGGATTGAGCCAGGAAGACGCACCGGCAATTTCCGTATCGGAACGACACTGCTTGTCACGGACGACGAAGGGCACAGCCGGATCAGCGTCGAAGATTTCGCGGCAGCGATCATCGATGAGCTGGACGACCCGAACTTTATCCGTTCGCGCTTCACAGTAGCTTATTAAACGGCTGCACGGCGCGCAGAAGACGATCGTGACCTGAAAAGGAGAGTGATCCGACCATGCAAATCGTAACGGCGCAGCAGATGAAACAGATTGACCGCTACACAATCGATGAGCTGGGCATTCCTGCTTTGGCACTGATGGAATCCGCAGGCCGGGCAGTTGCCGAAGAAGTGTTGGATTTATGCCGCAGCCGCCGGGGGATGGCCGAAGACGGGAGAACAGGGGCGGGTACACGGCCGGACGGTTCGCTCAAGCGCGGGGTAACTTCGGACAATCCGATATTTGAGGATGACTTGATCGCACCTTTTGACGGAGCTGAGCGCGAGCATTGGCTTATTCTGACCGGCAAAGGCAATAATGGAGGCGATGGTTTGGCGGCCGCACGTTACCTGCAGGATGCCGGTGTCCGGGTGTCGATTCTCTGTGCCGAGTCTCCAGATCGCTTCACGGAGGAAGCCGCCGTACAATTTGAAGCGGTACGGCGATCCGGCATTCTGATATTGGAGACGGGCCAAAACCCAGCTGCAGCGGATTTCACCCCGTATACAGGTCTCGTCGATGCCCTGCTGGGCGTCGGGGCAAGCGGAGAACCGCGCGAACCGTATGCCGGGCTGATCAAGGCCGCCAACGGGAGCGGGCTGCCTATCGTAGCCGCTGACGTGCCGAGTGGTCTTGACGCGGACACGGGACAGACGCCGGAAGCTTGTATTCGGGCAGTGCGCACCGTATGTATCGCTTTTCTCAAAGCAGGACTGGTGCAGTACCCCGGAGCGGAAGCTGCCGGTGAGGTCAAGGTGCGGGCAGTCGGTATTCCGCAGCTGGCTTCTTCACGGATCGAAGAACGTTCGGATACTTACTTGATTACCGAGCGTTCGCTTCGTGTCACGCTGGGGATCGATACGTCACGTAAACGCGCAGAGGACAGTCATAAAGGAACTTACGGCCATGTACTGGTTGTCGGCGGCAGCCGCTTGATGAGCGGTGCCGGCTTTATGGCTTCGCGCGCCGCACTGCGTATCGGCAGCGGGCTGGTGACATGGGCGCTGCCGAAAGCGCTGCTGCCGAATATCGTGGGTCATGTGCCTGAATTGATGGTAGCCGAAGCAGCGGAAGGCGATGCTTGGAGACGCGATTCCGCCGGTACGATCTTGAAGCTGGCGGAGAGGATGGACGTCCTTGCCGTTGGTCCCGGGCTCGGCCGATTCGACGGCGATATGGATTGGATGAAGGAGTTGTGGACCGGTTCGGATGTTCCGCTTGTGATTGACGCCGACGGTCTGAACATTTTGGCCGACGCAGGCGGCGCATTGAAAGATTGGGGTAGACGGGAAAACGTCGTCCTGACGCCGCACCCCGGCGAGATGGGCCGTCTCCTTGGGATACCGACCGCCGAACTGCAGAGAGACCGGATCGGGGCGGCACGCAAGTATGCTGCCGAATACGGCGTCACGCTTGTCCTGAAAGGAGCCCGTACGGTTGTTGCTTCGCCGGACGGAACGGTCTTTGTAAATACGACCGGTCATCCCGGAATGTCTACCGGCGGCACCGGAGACGTACTGACGGGAGCCATTTCAGGCTTAATCGCCCAAAAGCTCTCGCCGCTGCAGGCGGCTTCATTCGGCGTATATCTGCACGGACGTGCCGGCGAGCGTGCCGCGGAGCTGAGAGAACATCCTTCTTCGCTGTTGGCTGGAGACGTTATCGAAGCGCTGTAAGAAGGATTGTATATTTAATTAAACAGTTCGTACAGAGCAGCGGATATGAAGAAAAGCCGGCTTTTCCCTTTTGGAGGGAAAGCCGGCTTTCTTGGTTCAAAGACTTAAAATGTCTGCTTATAGGTAATCTGAAACTGCTGTACCTGCTGCATCATCTATTTATACGCGGAATTTCGAGACAGACAGATGCAGTTGATCCGCAAGCTGTGCAAGCACCTGGGAAGAAGCCGCAGTCTGTTCGCTGGCCGCTGCCGATTCTTCACTGGCGGCTGTAATGCCCTGAAGCGTCTGCATCACTTCGGTAGCTTGAGCGGATTGTTCTTCGCTGGCAGCAGCAATGCCGTTGACCTTGAGCGATGTGCTGCCTACACGCTCAATGATATCGTTGAATGCGCGTCCGGATTCTTCCGACTGCTGCAGATTCAAATTGACAGCTTCTACGCTCTTCCCAATATTGAACTGCATAGAGCGGATGATGGTCGTAATTTCTTTCGTAGCTGCGCCGCTGCGTTCCGCCAACTTGCGGACTTCGTCCGCGACTACGGCAAAGCCCAGACCCGATTCGCCGGCACGTGCAGCTTCAATAGCCGCGTTCAGTGCAAGCAGGTTGGTTTGCGCAGAGATGTCGTCGATTACGCCAATAATGTCACCGATCTTGGTCGAGTGTTCTTCAAGCTTGCCGACCTGTTCGGTTACATCTTCCATACTGTGCAGGGCAAGCTGAATGGTTTCTCCGCCGGAATGTGCCATTTCAACCGTGGCATTCGACAGCTCAGCCGCGTCTTCCGCGCCTTTGGCTACATCTTCGATGGCGGTTACCATGTCCTGGAACAGCTCATTGATCGAGCGTGCCGACTCCATCTGCACGGACGTACCGCTGGCAATCTGCTGAGTGCTGGCCGAGATTTGCTCCGAGGAGGCAGCGACGTTCTGGGCAGAATCCTGAATGCCGCCAATCAGGGAGGACAGCGTGTCGGCCATCTTGCTTACGGACAGGGACAGCTCGCCAATCTCGTCTTTGGCTGTGTAATTGGATGTCTCGCGCAGATCGCCGTCGGCAATCTTTTTCAATACATCATTGATCCGTTTGACCGGAGTGCTGATCATCGTTGTGACCAGAGCGACGAGCAGCAGTCCGACAACAAGCGAAGCTGCGATAATAATCATGGTCCAGAACGAAGCACGAGCAACATCGGCTTTGGAAGAAGCGTCGGCTTCGGCCGCCAGGTTTTCGTTAAGCGTACCGAGCTGTTCGATAGATTCGTAGACCAGAGTGCTGACGGCTGCAACTTCCTCAGCCACGTATATCTGGAAAGCCGAACTGTTCGATGTCTCGGCGAGTTCAATAGCTTTCCCGTAAACTTCCTGATATTCAGACCAATTTTTATCGAAATCGGCCAGCAGGGCAGCCTCTTCCGGTGTCATCTGGATCAATCGGTAAGCGTCGATGCTTGCCGTTACCTCTTCAATCAGCGGAGCGATCGTTTCGGCAATTTCATTCTTCTCGGCCTGTGTACTGGCAATGGCGATGTCTCGTGAAGTGATGCGAAGCTTCAACAGCGCACTTTCGGTGGCCGCCAGGTGACGGATTGGCATCATGTTTTCACTGTAAAGCTTATTGAGATTGTCACGCATCAAATTGATGTTGCTGAGACCATACAATCCTACCCCTGCGGTAAGCAGGGTCAAAGCCATAACGACAACCATTAATTTCGTGAAAATCTTTCGATTTCTGAACCACTGCATAATATCACTCCGTCTTATTATTGAGTCCTAGGACACATATTTTATAGTTCATTGTATATATGCTTTTTCGTCAGGAAGACAATCTTTTTTGATACCATTCTCAAACAAATGTAAAAAAATATATTTTTCAGGATTGAAAAAACCAGTTCTGCCAAAAGGAAAACGGCCCTTCACCCATCAAATGATGGATAAAGGGCCGTTTGATTAAACTAATGATCCCAGGGAAGGGAAGCGGCGTGTATTATTCCGCAATGCAGATTAAAGGCATTTCCGTCTACGGCGCAGTTAGAAATTCACGGCCTCCCATATAAGGGCGAAGTGCCGGAGGCAGATAGATCGAGCCGTCTTCCCGCTGATGATTTTCCAGCAGTGGAATTAGCAGGCGAGGGACTGCGGCAGCCGTATTGTTCAACGTGTGGCAGTAATGCATGGCGCCGTCTTCGCCTCGGTAGCGAAGTCCGGCGCGCCGTGCTTGGAAGTCGCCCACATTAGACGACGAGTGGGTCTCTCCATAGGCGTTCCGGCTGGGCATCCAGGTCTCGATATCATACTGTTTGAAATTTTTCTGCGACATGTCTCCGATACAAACGGCCACTTTGCGGTATGGAAGTTCAAGCAGGTCCAGCAGATCTTCGGCGTTGCGCGTCATTTCCTGAAGCAGGCGTTCCGATTCCTCGGCGTCGCCTCGGCAGATTATAACTTGTTCGACTTTGGCAAACTGATGAACCCGGTACAACCCGCGCACATCTCGTCCGGCCGAACCGACTTCGCTCCGGAAGCAGGTCGAGACTCCGGCAACTCTGATCGGCTCCTTCATATCCAGCGTTTCATCCGCAAAATAGGCGATCAGCGGAACTTCCGAAGTCCCGACCAGCCAAGCATCTTCTCCTTCGATTCGATAAGCCTGGTCCTGACCGGTCGGGAAAAATCCGGTGTCTCGCATAGCTTTGGTCCGGACTATTAGAGGCACGTCCATGCCGGTAAAGCCTCGTTCCTCCAACAGATCGAGTGCCAACTGCTGAACGGCACGCTGCAGTTTCAATCCATCGCCTTTAAGGAAATAATTGCGTGCTCCGGCTACTTTGACACCACGCTCGATATCGAACAGTTGGTGCAGTTCGCCGAGTTCGATATGATCCCGCGGCTCAAAATCGAACTCAGGAGGCTGTCCGCTTACGTGCACCGTCACATTGTCATCGTCCGAAGCGCCGGGAGGCGTATCGGCCGAGACCAGATTCGGTACGAGATCCATCAGATCGCGATAGTGCTGAAGAACAGTGTCCAATTCGGCTTCAATCGCCGCAAGTTCCGCTTTGTCCGCACGAATCTGTTCCTTTTCAAGAGCTGCTTCCTGCTGTTCTCCCGAAGCTAATTTTGCTCCGATCGCTGCACTGCGGCGGTTGCGCCGTGCACGAAGATCTTCGGCTTGTCCGGCCAGCTCTCGCCTGCGCTCATCTGTCTCTAACAGTTCCACAATCGATATCGTAATCTTTTTGCCATCCGCAGCCGCCTGAAATTCCGCCGCCCGTTCCCGAATATTCCGAATGTCCATCATGTTCGTACACGCTCCTCTGAGTAATTGGGTTAAAAAAACGCAAAAACGCCCTCTCGTTTGGGACGAGGGGCGTATCATTTACGCTCGCGGTGCCACCCAACTTGACCGTTCACAAGGAACGATCCGCTCTGGAGTATCGCGATAACGGGCGAATACCGGTTGACTTAGGATGTCCTGCAGGCGATGCTAACGTTCTGCGGAATCTTGACGAAAACGCCTCGGAGTTGGATTCTCTTCATCGGCATGGTCTGTTCTCAAATTGTGATTCCAAGTATAAAGCCGCAAGTAGGGAGCGTCAACCCTGATCATACAAAAAAGGCCCGGATTCGGGGGAATCCGGAGCCTGGAGATGTACCTTGCTGCATAGAGTGGGGAGGGTACATCGGAAGAGAAGGAGAAAGATATGATGAAGCGGGTCCCAGCAAACGGAAGTGAAGTCTGGAAGAAGAGTACCGGCCGGGAAGCCGCGGAACACCCTAAGGTGAGAAAGCAGGAACATAAGCTTTGGCGGACATGTAATAAAGGGAGAAAGGGTGTCCGGTTTTGTTGAATTTATGGTTTGAAAAATGTGTCCAAACGATTCTCTTGAGTCCGGCTTGATCCGGAGTGAAGCTTGATATTAAGCGGTGATCCCGTTGTAACGGTTTGTCAGTTCCTCGAACCACTCTCTGTCCTTCAACTGCAGTGCGAGATCGATCAGGTTGTTGAGTTCGCCGCGTTCCAATTCGACCTGGTCGTTGAAAGTAATGTTGGCGGAGATCGTAATGCGCTCTTCAGCATTCTCGGAAAGGTCAAAGTCGACATTTACTTCAACATCAGCGTCCATATATTCTTTCTTCAGGAAGTAGATCACTTCGCAGAGGATAACCGGTCTAACATAGCTTTCGAAGGAGCAGTCCATAACTTTAACCCAGTAGTGTGGGTTGGAGAAGTGCAGCGTCTGTCCGGCTTCCATGTCCTGACCGTTTTGGATATCGCGAGTTAGTTCGAGCAGAACAGGCTCCGCTTCAAAAAATCTCGTAATTTGTTTGTTGAGAATTTCCATAATTCCTTGTGTATTCAGCTTGATCATGACTGCTGCACCTCTCTCTTCAGTATTTGTGGTTGATCATTTGTTTATCGTTGGGTGAATGACTTTGTCGATTTTTGTTGTTTTGTCTTCTTGAATTATTTATCGGTGCAGGGATTTGAAAGTTTATAGTTTTTTTTAAAATGATTTCGCAAAATCTACTCGTAAAAGATTAATAGGAAGATGTTCCGATACGCACCAATTTTCACGCATAAAAAAAGTACCGAAGAGTCCTAGAAAGGACCTTTCGGTACTGGGAAGTGGTAGGCTATGAGATTATTTGTCGAGATTAGGCAGCTTCTTCGCCTGCTCTTCAACTTCGCGAACCGGATCTTCATGCGTTTTCTCTTCAACCTTTTTCGAAGTGAACCAGCCAATCAGTGCAATCGCCACAAGAACAATGTAGAAGGTCGTCTTCCAGATCGTTCCTTCAACAAAATCATGTGGTACGACGCCGATAGCTTCATGGCCCAGCGTATGCATACCGAGCTTTACACCGACCCAGCCGACAATAACGAAAGCTGCCGTTTCAAGGCCCGGGCGGGAGTGAAGCAGTCCAACGAACAGGTTCGCTGCAAAACGCATGATAACGAGACCGATAAAGCCGCCTGCGAAGATAACTGCGAATTGTCCGGAATCCAAGCCGCCGATGGTGCCCCAGTTTGTCGGAGGCAGTGCCACCGCGAGAGCTACGGCTGCGAGAATGGAATCGACTGCGAACGCAAGATCCGCAATTTCGACTTTAAGGACAACGCCCCAGAAACTGACTTGTTTCTTGCCGACGCCTTTGCCTTCCGCGGACTCTTCCGCTTCGTCGGTTTCAGATTTCTTGTTTCGGAACGCCCTAATAATATGATTCAACGATATGAACAGCAGGTAAGCTGCGCCGATCGCCTGAATCCACCATACGTCCACGAGGAACGAAATGATGAACAGGGAGCCGAAACGAAGCACGAACGCTCCAAGAAGACCGTAGAACAAAGCTTTCTTGCGCTGTTCTTCCGGCAGAGGTTTAACCATAATAGCCAGTACGAGCGCGTTATCTGCGGCAAGCAGACCCTCCAGCGCGATGAGTACGAGCAGTACCCATCCGTATTCCAGCGCCAACGACAAATCCATGTGCTTCTCTCCTTTTGGGTGTGGGATTGTACTCCCTTATCTTTATCCATGAAAAGCCCCCAATAAAACAAAAGAGACTTTTACCGCCAAAGGTTACGATTGTGTAGGTGCACACAAACAAACGTAACCTGAAGCGGTAAAAGTCTCGCTAACAACGATGGTTGCCAACAAAGCCGGGGATATGCTCCCGTATTGACGACTTTGATGTAAAAGCTACTCCCTCTTACCCGGTTAAGGAAAGATCAAGTATTCAGTTATTGGGTCTTCCATAAATTTAACTTCATATTAAGGGATAGACCTTCGGTCTGTCAACAGGAAAAGGCGGAACTGGATTTATAGGGAAGATCGCGATGCTGTTCTGTCCCATAAGACAACCTTACCATGTTTCAAACTTTCGGGAATGCAGATCAGACGTTGGTTGGAGCTGCCCCGGTACAGCAGCGATACGTCGCGCAGTTGCTGCATGAACTTTCCGTCGACAAGCACTTGTCCGCGCTTCAACAATTCGTACTCATTGGAACCGGGCATACTCGCGAGCTGTTCGAAGGTATAACCGGTGTACAGCCAGACATCGAGAGTCGGGATGCTTTCACGTGCCAGATCGACAAAGGCGGCAGCTTCACGCGCGGAGAAGAACGGGTCGCCCCCGGCTAGCGTCAATCCGTCCAGCAGCGGATTGTCCGCCATTTCGCGAATAATCCGCTGCTGCCAATTCCGGTCGAAAGGCTCGCCGTAATTGAAATTCCAAGTGCGCGTGCTGAAGCAGCCGGGGCAGCCATGCCGGCAGCCGCTGATGAAGACGGAAGCGCGCAGTCCTTCACCTTCATTGATGGATTCGGGATAATATCCGCAGATATTCATGCGTATGACCTCCTTTTTTTCAGGCTTGGTAAACGACTTCGACTACTTCGGTTGCTGCAATTATTGCAATTACTGCGGCGGCTGCGAAGATCCCGTGTGCTTGACTCGATCTCGTACTTCCGCCTGTTTGGCTCCGTTGAAGCGGGTCTGGTAGTCGCCTGTCAGGTAGCCCGTTACGCGGCGCAGCCGGGAGATATGGACTTCGGTTTCCAGACATCCGCAGGACGGGCAGGATGCGCCGATAATGCCTTCGTAACCGCAGGACGTGCAGCGATCGATCGGATGGTTGATGCTGAAGTAGCTAACGTTCTGCTCTAGTGTGTAAGTGACGATTTTGCGAAACGCCTCCGGATTGCTGCGTACGCTGCCGTCCAGCTCGATGTATGAGATGGCTCCGGCGCTGCATAGTTCGTGGAACGGCGCTTCCAGCGAAATCTTGCGTGCAGCTGTGGTCGGGTAATAGACCGGCACATGAAAAGAGTTGGTGTAATATGGACGATCCGTGACGCCGGGAATCGAACCGTACTGCGCGGCATCGTTCTTCGTGAACTTGCCTGACAGCCCTTCGGCGGGGGTGGCAAACAGAGTGATGTTCAAGTTGTGTTTGTCGCTCATTGCGTCGCAGAAAGCCCGCATATGGCGGACAATCTCCAACGCTTTTGTATAGACCTCGTCGTCTTCCGCATGATGTTTGCCGTACATGGCTTTCATGGCTTCCGCAATGCCAATAAAGCCGATAGACAGACTGCCGTGCTTAAGCAGCACTTCGACCCGGTCGTCCGGTCCCAATGCTTCGCCGCCTTCCCAGACGCCTTCGCGCATCATGAAGTCGGAGGCCTTAGCCGGTTGACTGGCCTGAATCCGGTAGCGGTGAAGCAGTCCGGCTAGTGCGATATTCAGCGCTTCGTCCAGCATGGCGTAGAAGCCTGCTTCATCCGCCTGATTGCGAGCTCCAAGCACAATGCCGTTTTCAATACCGAGCTTCACCAGGTTGATCGTATTGAATGAGAGATTGCCTTTGCCCGACAAGTGGTTGCGGCCGAACCGATCCGCGATGACACGCGTGCGGCATCCCATTGTCGCAAATTCCGTATCGGGATCGCCCGGTATGTAATGTTCAAGATTGATCGGTGCGTCCAGATTGGCGAAGTTCGGATACAGCCGCTTGGTTGAGCATTCGATCGCTTTCAGGAACAGATCGTAGTTGGGCTCGCCGGGCTGCTGATTGACGCCTTTTTTACATTTGATGATTTGGATCGGGAAGATCGGCGTCTGGCCCTGTCCCAGACCTCGCATCGTCGCTTCCATCAGACTCTCCATAACAAGGCGGCCTTCGCTGGAGGTGCAGGTGCCGTAATTGATACTTGTAAACGGAATCTGTCCGCCGCCGCGGCTCGACATGGTATTGAGGTTATGAATAAGGCTTTCGGCCGCTTGAAAGGTCTCCTGGCGCGTCTCTTGGTAGGCGTAACGGTAAGCGTGGGGGTAGCGATCGCGCAGCTCTATATTGTCTATACGGATATCTTCGTCGGCTGGAACGGCGTTTTTTGCTTCATTAAATGGGGCTGTATTTGTCAGATTGTGATTGGAACAGTTTGTATCGTACAACTTCGTATCGGATAGACTCTCAGAGAGCTCTGAACGTTCTCCGGCGAAGCTTTCGAAATACGCCAGTCCTTTGCGGAAATGCTTCAGAAACGAACGGCCGACATAAGGCGCCAGATCGTGATCAAGCTTATTGGCCGACACGCCGCCGTACTGCGCATTTTGCTGGCATTGGAAAATGATCGCGGTCAGTGCCATCGCCGTCATGATCGTTTGAGGAGTGCGCAGATCGCCGTTTCCCGTGCTGAACCCTTGGGCAAGCAGTTTATCGAACGGGATAAAGATGCAGTTGGTCATCCCTACCGCGTAATGATCCAGATCGTGTACGTAGACCGTATTGCCGCGAATAGCTGCTTCCACTTCCTTCGGGAGAAGGTGAAGGCGGGCATACCATTTGGCGTATTCGCTGCCGAATTTGCTCATTTTGCCGGAAAAGCTGTCTCCGTTCAGGTTGGCGTTTTCCCGCAGCGTCTCCGTATCGAGACTGTCGGCGATGTCCCGGCCAAGCCGGGTGATTTCCTCAAGCATATCGTGCTCGCTGTATGGCGGAGAGAAAGAAAGTGTTGGGCTCATTGTAGATTCATTCCTTTCGATCGGTATGATGTAAGGCAGTGGCGATTCGTGTGGAGCGGGGAAAGGGTTGGCATGGTTTCGGAATTTAGATGCTGAACCTGCTCCCCAATACTATATTTAGAATTATCATGCTCAATTTACACCTATATATAGTGGGTGTGAAGCAGGTGAGGAGGAGCTGCCACATAATGGACATAAAGCTGCATCGAAAATTTAATCAAATTGTCAAAGTTGAAAAAGATATTTTGGAAGAGAATAGGCAGCGGCGCGCCATAAATGGAAATTCGATTTCGCGGCAAAACGGGTATACAATGGAAAGACCAACAAAAGCAGCGGACAAGGATCTGTCCGTCAGGAGGAGGAAGGGCAAATGGCAATTGCGGAAGTGACAATCATCCCGATCGGGACGGGCACAACGAGCTTGAGCGCTTACGTGGCGAACATGCAGCGAAAGCTGGAAACCCTTGAAGGCATTCAATACGAACTGACATCGATGAGCACCATCATTGAAGGACCGCTGGACAGGATTCTGGAAGCGGTGCAGGCGCTGCATGAACATACATTCGAGTCGGGAGCGCAGCGGGTATCGACATCGATCAAGATCGACGACCGGCGGGACAAGGAAGGTTCCTCTATTCAGAAGCTGGCCTCGGTTCGTGCCAAGCTGAGCGAGCATGACGGAACTGGGCAGAGCGGTGAGTAAAAACAGAGCGGAAAATACTGCAAATTGAAGAGCGAAAAGACACGAGAATTCCAGATTTTTTTGCTCCCAAATACTTGCGGATTTTCCGGATTGGTGTATAATAAATTTCGTTGTTGTTCAAGACAGCAAGAAAAAACCACATATGCTGATGTAGCTCAGGGGTAGAGCAACGCACTCGTAATGCGTAGGTCGGGGGTTCAATTCCCTTCATCAGCATCTCAACGCAAATATCCTGTAATATCAACGTTTGTTAGCAGTAAGTGTCTCGGAAGGCTGCTTGCAAGAGCAACGCAATCCAGCCTGAAAAGTGCTAAAACGTTGGTGCTAATTACGGGTCACACGAAGCCTTCTACGAATAATCGTAGGAGGTTTTTTTGTATGGCAATTGATCCACGTAAAGGGAAAGCAACGGTCGCCAGTAAGCGTACAATTCAGTCGGAAGGTTCGCGTTCAAGTCAAATTTCACTCTCGCTGGCCTTTGACATGTATTACAATGCCAAACGAGCGGAAGGCTTGAGAGAGCGAACGTTGGCGGATTGCAGAAGTTACTGGCGCTACTTTTTGGAATGGCTTGAGCAGGATCGTCCAGAGGTTGTTGAGGTTGACCAGATTACAACGGAAGTTGTCCGATCCTATGTTGGTTATATGATGCACGATCATACGCGCTACGGTTCTGTAGAGTCACGTAAGAAGGACTCGCGTAAGTTATCTCCAGCTACGGTATCGTCTAGGCTGCGAGCGGTTCAATCCATGTGCAAGTTCTGGGAAGGCGAGGGACTACTCCTGAGCGATCCTGCGGCCAAGATTAAGCCCCCGCGCATGGATGTGAAGGAGAAGCCGATCATGACGGAGGAAGAGCTGTCTGCGCTCCTGAACGCTCCTGACGTCGACACCTACGCTGGCTATCGGGACTATGTTCTGATCCTGCTACTCGCAGATACGGGATTGCGTATTAACGAAGCTTTGAACCTTCGTGAGCTGCACATCGACGTAAATGCACGCTGTATACGTCTGCCTGCTGAGCTGAATAAGAACCGTAAGCCTCGCATCATCCCACTGTCTGTTACTGTCCTACGTGAACTTATCAAGCTGGTGGAGGAGACGCGGAGTTACTTCGACACTGATTACTGCTTCGTGGCGAATTACGGAGAACCGCTTAAAGCGGATCATTTCAGAAAACGACTACTTCAACATGCTTGTGAGGCTGGAATCGATGTTAAGAAGAAGCCAGTTACTCCGCATAGATTAAGGGATTACTTCTGCACGCAATATTTGTTGAATGGAGGCGATCTGTTTACGTTACAGCGTATCGTTGCTCATGCCGATATCAAAACGACGCAAGGATATGTAAAGCCTAATGAAGCGGCCATTCGAAATAGTCATGAGCAGTTTTCGCTGTTATCACGGATAGGGAGACGGCGTAGGTGAAAGCAAACCTTAGATAAAGATCTTATGTACAAAGGTGGATGTTTAAGTGCTTAAATTCATATGAGAAATAATTTTAAACATGTTCTCATATATTTTAGAATCCATAAATTATCATTTGTGATATAATTTTTTAAAACGAAATTATTGCTAACTTGCTTTTGTTTATGCAAATATATGGGGGTAGAGTGATGAGAGAAGGAAAATTCAAGAGAATTGTAAAAAGTAAGATGTTTTTAAAAATTGCTTCAGGGATTCTTATTTGTGGGATTATCGCAATATATGTAGCAACCTCTTCGCTTCGGCAATATTCTTCAGCTAAATCAATGATGAATAAACAAAATTACGAAGGCGCGATTACAAGTTTTTCTGCATTAGGAGATTATAAAAACTCGTATACACTTTTGAAAGAAAGCCGTTATCTACTTGGAGAACAATTCTTGGAAAACAAAGATTATATACAAGCAAAAGCAGTATTTGAGGAGTTAAAGTCTTATGAAAATAGTGAAATGAATCTTCTGGAGACAAATTATCAGATAGGTATTCAACAA
This sequence comes from Saccharibacillus kuerlensis DSM 22868, assembly GCF_000378145.1. GTDB lineage: Bacteria > Bacillota > Bacilli > Paenibacillales > Paenibacillaceae > Saccharibacillus > Saccharibacillus kuerlensis. Next base: position 38,005 of record NZ_KB899291.1, read on the forward strand.
TTTGATGACCAAGATTACGAAGGAGCAATAGAAACGTTTAATCTTACAGAAGGTTATAAAGAAACTGAACAATGGATAAATGAGTCTAAGTACAACCATGGAAAGATTTTGATGAGTGAACAAAATTATGAAGGGGCAAGAGTAGTATTTGAAAGTCTTGGTAAATTCGAAGACTCTACTGAACTAGTAATGAATGCTAAATATAATGCAGGAGTAAAACAATTTAATGAAGGAAATTTCGATAGTTCAAAATTAAGCTTTCGAAGTCTTGAAAAAGAATATAAAGACTCACAAGTCTATTTAGATAAGATAGCAAAACATTTCAGTGATGTTGCATTGATTCGACCGTTTATCGGTACATGGGAAGATGAAAACGGTTGGCATCAATTAATTTTTACAGATAATAAAGTTTCAAGTGTTTTTTATCCTGACTCACACGATACTCAAGTGTATACGTTTGATCTGAAAGTAGAAAACAATAGAGTAGTAAGCAGCGGTACTTCTTATTTTATAGAAAACAATAAATTGTACGAAGTTCATGAATATAATAATGACCCAACTAGCTACTCGAAAACTGCTAGTTCAACAAGCGTGCCAGAAGAGAAGCCATCGCCAACGATTGGTATGACCGCTAGTGAAGTGAGAGCATCTAACTGGGGCAGTCCAATTGACATTAATACGACAACAACAGAATATGTTGTACTTGAGCAGTGGGTTTACAATGATTATAAGTACATTTATTTAGAAGATGGCATTGTCACATCGATTTCAGAATAAGATTGCGGTTGATGATAGTGTATTCTCATAGAGAAGTGATCAATTTGAACACAGAAGCGATTACTTATCGTCTCTGTGTTCTCTTTTGTTTATACTGGAGGAATGGATCTTACAGCGGATTGTTGGTCATAAGGATATCAAAATGACACAAGTGTATGTGAAGCGTAGTGAGGTAGCAATAAGGTATAGCCATGAACAGTTTTCGCCGTTATCGCGAGTAGGGAAGCGGAAGAAATAAGCGCTATCCGATCTTATTGCACTCTTACTGGGAAATTAATAAAGTTTTCCTAATATAAGTAGATTAGTTAGTCGATATAAATTGTATTACATAGTACTTGTTAAGAGGGATTTTACATATTCACTTTAATATGTAGCAGAGAGGATTTTCATTGAGAATGTTAAAGTGGAATCGAGCTCTTTGCCTGCGTTGTAAGCTGTTCATTGTCCGATAACTAGATAAAGGGTTGATTAATTATGGAAGAAAGATTTAGAGAAATATCATCAACGAAACTGTTGAGAAAATCTTATAAAGCTACTGGATTAGCGTGGGGATTTGGGAAAATCAGCTTGAATACAGACTACCGTGTGAAAAAAGAATTAATTACTGAGAACTCTTTTTCTCAGTTAGGTAGCATTAAATCAGGTCTAGTGAGCTCTGTAGAAACATTCAAGCAACTAGGTATAGTATTTGCTATTATCACTTTTCTTTTGACAACGATACTGGGAACTCTACCAATGTATATGCCACAGTATTTCAGAACAGTAGATTGGACACATCAAGTAAATCTCTTGCTTATTGAAGATGCAATATCTGGTATGAGTAATGATGAAAAACAAAAATATATTATAGATAAACATGACGAAGAGGTAAGTAGCTACAATCAAGAATTAAGCGATGTTCAAAATGAACATTATAATATGTTGAATATCATTTTATGGCCAATAGTGATAATATTCGCAGTGATTTTTTTTCGTTTTAGATGGCTCTTAAGTGTTCAAGCTTGTGTTAATGAAGCATATCAAGAGAAAGAAAAAATAATTCAAGAAGAGAAAGAGAAGCTGCAAAAAATAAAGCAGCGACGAGAGTCAGTATTGCAAAAATAATAGAAGGAAATTAAAGATTGAATATTTGTATAGAAATATTACTTGTCGTTTCTATATCTTTCTTTTGCCTACTATGCGAACAACGTGTAAGGGGTTGTTTACAAATCGAATTTAATTTAAATGATAAACATGTAATAAAGGTATCTTCAGCGTCATATTCTTCTGCAAAGATTGTAAGTGTCTTAAAGACTAGTGTTGATTCTAACTAAGTTGGTGTAGGTCGGGGGTTCAATTCCCTTCATCAGCATCGGGTAAGACAAGAAAAGCGCGAGCCTCGATTCCTCGAAGTTCGCGCTTCTTTGTTACATGCATCGATGGATTTATACCATAACGTTTTTGAGCTGCTTGAGGTAGCGATGGCGGGCAATTCCGAAATACAGAAGCTGCAGCACCAGGAAAGTTCCGGTTGTGATGAAGATGGGCCAGGGGGCTGCTTCCATTTGAGCCAGAGTTAAGACCGGTCTTAAGACGATTAGCGCCTGAATCGTCGCAACCGCAATCGGCAGGAAGAACAGAAGCGCCATTTGGATCGTGGCCGAGTTCTTCATCTCGCCGACGCTGAGTCCAATCTTGGATAGCGAGTTATAAACCCGTGAATCGCGTGCAAGTTCCGCAAACAGCTTGAAGTATAGAAAGCTTGCCGAAGCGAATGAGAACATGAATGTGATGAATATTCCGATAAAGCCGATCATCGACAGTTCCTGCATGGAGTCCAGGTATGTTATGCCTGTGCTTCGAACAATTCGAGTAGGAGACACTTCGCCAGGTATGTTGCTTCCCCATTTAACTAATTGCCGGCCTACCCGATCTTCTTGACCCCCTCTTTCAAGCTTAGAAAAGGTCCAATCGGGTATATTGTAATTTACTTGCACGATTTCTGTACTGCCGAAAGGAGCCAGCTTGCGTTTTACACCATGTGCATAGGATTGATCAGACACCACTAACAAAAATGAAATATTCATGTACCGTAATCGTTCCAGTTCGCTCGCAGAAGTCAGCTGGAAGGTTATGTTGGAATTATTAAGTGTCATTGATTGTCCGACTGAAGGCAGGGTCTGATTCGTGGTGCTGTATGCTTTGAACGCACGTTTGTCGTAAAGGAGCATAGTTTCGTCTTTCCCGTTCAACTCGGCAGGCGGCGCGTTCCACTGTGGGGCTGACGAATCATAGACGGATTTCGACATTACGGTAATTGGAACCTGGGGATTCCCATACCAGTCATACAGTTTAGTAAAACGTTCCGAGTAGTAAGTTACTCCAGCATGCGCTAAGCGATCGTTGATTTCGGAAATATCCTGCTCTACACGTCTCTGCTTATTAGTGAGCCCACTACTTTCAATCATAATCAGAGAGTAAGGGTTATCGATATAAGAGCTGCGTGCATCACGGAAGGAAGCAATCAGAAAAGCAGAACAAATTGCGGCTGCCACAAGCATAATAGTCGTGAGGAACAAGACAAGCGAGTTGTTTTTGCTCTTGTACGCCATCTCTGAGATCCAGAGTAGGCGTGTCTTCCGCCATGTGAACGTACGGTTGTGCTTGAGCAGACGCAGCACGAAAATCGACAGCTGGGAATAGAACAAATAGGTTCCGCCGATAAGCGCGGCAATCAGGAGGATAACGATGCTCAGTTTCATTCGGAATGCATGGTTTAACCCGATAATGAGGGTGGCAATCAGAACCACGCACAAAAGAACCAATAAGATCGAGACTCGAGGTTCCTTTTTGGGACCGACATCGCCTTTCAACCAATCCAACACATTCTTTTTACTGACAAATAGCAAAGTGAACAGCGAGATCACAAGAAATAACGCAGCGAACGAAAATGCTGTAAGCCCGATCGCCTGCAGCGGCCAGTAAAAGGGGAGGTCAGGAAGTCCCGCTATTCGTGCGCTAATAAGGAGAAAAAATTTGGAGGATGGCAATCCGAGAATGATGCCACTCATAATCGCAACCGAGCCGATGAGCATGTTTTCCAAAAAGACTAGCGAATTTAACTGTTTACGGGACGCACCCAGCATGGATAGCAAACCGAACTCTTTTCTCCGACTTTTCAGAAAAACGCTAATTGAATAGAGGATGAACAGAAAAGCAAAGATAAAAATGATATATTCGGCGATCAACATAAACTTATAGGCTGTCCGATTAAGTTCAATAAGAACCTCTTTATTATTCTTAATCCAGGGATGATGAATAAACACCGCGAACGAGAAAAAGATCATGACCATGAAGGTGCTGCTCAGCAGATAGGCTAGGTAAGCTCGTGCATTCCGAAGCACATTGTTATAAGCGAACCGAGGAAAGTTCAGCGGTATCTCCTCCTAGATTGGATTTACTTAAGTCGGATGTTTCCAATAACAGCATCGATATTTCTCCTTTTGTATAAAAAAAGTGCTAATCATAAGGGGGAGGTTTGTGATTTATATTCTTATGTAAGTAAAAGCTCTGCTCTTGTTGAACAACCCCAAAATGGAAATGGTTAGGGATGAACAGGAAATTATTTTGAAGATTGGACTTTAGTAGTTAACATTAGAGATTAGAGTATCTTTAAAGGAAGTGTGAACTTGATCGCTGTTGAAACGCAGGTTTCCGATTATTGGAAGCCTGCGTTTTTTGTTTCTTTCATTTAATTCGATCAATTATCTAAAAAATCGACAAATTATGCCGTAATATAGAAAGAAAGCAACTCGGCAGCGATCGGCAGACAATCGCTTGAAAAGGTGATGGAGAAAGTGACAAAGAGGGCGTCGGAAGGTCGTAAAAAGGGCCTTAGCGAGCGTTTTTACTATACAAGAGGCAAAGTTAGTCTGCGTGCGCTTTTTTCAGGGCTTGTCATCTTGACCTTTGTAATGACACTGACCCTGACATTGTTTGCTTCGTATCGTTCAGAACAAAAACTTCTGGAAGAACGTACGCTCAGTGCGAATTTTCGAGAATCGGATCGGGTCGCTCAAGCGATAAATCTGCTCTTTATTTCGATCAAGAACAATCTGAACGCTTTTTCGGGCGAATTCGTGGAAACGACATCACTTGACGCATCGAATAAGAATGTGGACCGGCTAAAACTGCTGTACGACAGCGGCGGTTATTATGCTGCAGTATTCGCTGCGCAAGCGGACGGCGAGATCAGTATCATGTACCAAGGCAGCGGGGAGAAGACAGAGCGTGAAAAGGTCGAGGCAGCGGCGCTGGAAAATGCTTTGGAAGCCAGAGCCTCGTTTCAGTCTCTTCCTTATACCGACCCGCATGGCGGAGTAGCGGTGCTGCTTTCGGAACCGGTATACACGGAGAGCGGCGAATATTTGGGGATTGTCGGAGGGGTACTGCACCTGCAGACTTTAAATGTTTTGAGCAATCTTTTCCACGAAAATGCACTTGAACACACAGGTTCTTATTCGTATGTGGTCGATATGAACGGCAAAATCGTTTACCATCCCGATAAGGAAAGAATCGGGGAAGATGTCGGCTGCAATTCGGCGGTCGCACATTTAATAAATGGGGAAAGCGGCCAGGAGAAGATTCTTAATTCAAAAGATATTACTTTTTTGGCGGGGTATGTAACAGTATCAGCGGCAGGCTGGGGAGTTATAACGCAGACGCCGACCAGCCTGATCAGCGAGCAGCAGATGGAACAGGTAAGAGGAACGCTGCTTGTTGTACTGGTGCCGTTTCTAATCTTGGCCGCTTCGGCTCTGTTTCTGGCCCGCCGGCTTACGGCTCCGTTTGTCTACTTGGCCAATTTTGTGGCGGGAGCGGCGGATCGGCCGGGTGAAGCGATGCCTTCGATACGGCGTCACTGGAACAGAGAGGCGGATCTGCTGAACCAGGCAGTGCTCCGAACAGTTCGCGAAATGAAGCAGCAGCATCAGGATCTGAATGACGTTGCGTTCAAAGACCCGTTGACCGGACTTTTGAACCGGCGGGCTCTGGATGAAGCATTGGATAAACTGGAGAGAGAGGGCTCAACGTTTTCGCTGCTGCTGATCGATATCGATTATTTCAAATCAGTTAACGACACGTACGGGCATGCGGCTGGCGACGAAGTATTAAGGATGGTGGCTCATACGTTGGAAAAAACAATAGACAGCATGGATTTCTGCGGACGCTATGGCGGCGAGGAATTCGTCGTTCTGCTGCCGGACCGCAGTATACCGGAAACGTACGAAATGGCAGAACGTCTGCGTATGGCGGTTGCCAATCATAAAAATTCGCTGCAAATTCCTATTACGCTGTCGATTGGCGCTTCGATATGTCCGCTTCAGGCCAAACGTCTCGGCGATCTGTTCGATCTTGCGGATCGGGCACTGTATCGCGCAAAAGAAGGCGGACGCAATCGAGTTGTCATTTAACTAACGGATACCACTCACGCGGATAAGCTCAAGCGATACGTCCTGTGAGCTCAACCGGTATGTTTGAATAAATGCAGCTGCAAAAATAGGCATATAAAAACAAGAAAACAAAAAGAACGCGTTTTTTCCGATCCGGGAAATTACGCGTTCTTTTTGTTCAGACGTTTAATGAAATAGCCTGGAGGAAGTAAAAGTTCGGTCAGTCGTTCGAGCGGGTCAGCGTCGGAAGTTCTGTTCATTCTCCACCACCGCCGCCACCGTCTCCGCAGCTCCCGCCATCGTAGGAAGAGGAAGTGCCGCAGTTTGTGGAAGAATTAGAGCTGCCGAAACCACCAAAAAATCCTGGGCCGGAATCACTGTGGGCCATGCCGGAATGTTTTTTTCTGCGGGGATGAGTTTTCGGCCGCTTCGAATTGCCGAGAGAAACCAGCAGCAGCAGCGGAACGAAAATAACGAGAAGCCAAACGATCGTCATAATAAAATCCTCCTCTGTATACATGTTGTAAGTCTATATAGAAGGAAGCGAAGCAGGAAAAGCTGCGCTTCCTTACCTCATAAACGTAATGAATAGGGGAGGGGTTTCTCTTTTTACAAAAAAAGAAAGGTGTATCTCCAAAGTTTGTCATTCATTCAATTTCCCTTCTTACGAGCTGAGCGTCAAATTTTCCATCTGTGATGGCTCTATACGAATCAGTCAATTTTTATCCATGAAGCTCCGGTTGAAGTGAATCCTTTATCCGTCGATTGGATGTCCACCGTTACCGGAACTGTTGAATTTGGAGAACCGCTGCGCCGTATATCAGACTTCTCGCCGCTGAAGCCCGACAGAATGGCCCAGTATTGGACACCTTTTGACGAGCGATAGCGGCCCGGTGCAATATCTGTGCCCACTATATAAGTTCCGGCTCCGAATTCCGTTTTGGGCGAACTTTTGCCGGATGATACCGGCCTCCAGCGTCCGGAACCTTTGGAAATAAATCCGATATCCGAATCCTGAATTTCGACGATTGTCTGACCTGTCGGGACAAAACGAACAATCCGGTCTTTGTCTGTGCCGGACAATCCCGAGGTGCGCTCCCAATAGTCGATGCTGCCGGTAGAACGGTAAAGTCCCGGCTGGATATGTTTGCCGATTCGGTAGTGTCCGCTGCCCGGAATAACGGAAGAGTCTCTGGAACGCTCGGTGAAGGGTGCCGGTCCATTCCAATCAGGATTCTGCGCCGGACGATTCTGTTCTTCTTTCGGGCTGACTGTCTTCTCTGAAGGACGGTCTTGTTCGGCAGGCGCCGCATCTTCGGGTCGGACGGTTTCGCTGCTCTTGCGGCTGTTTTCGTTGTTGTCCTCGGAACTGTCGGTCGGCCGCTGGCGCTCATTCGGCGCAGACTGCTTCACATCGGATTCCGCTTGGCTGTCCGAAGCATTTGGCCGGCTCTGTTCCTTCACAGTATCGCGCGATTGGGGTTCTTCCGCCGTGCTTCTCGTATCCGATTCCTGGACTTCATCAGCGGGTCGGCTGCCCTCCGTCGGTCGACTGTACGTCGCGCTTTCCTGAGCAGGCGATTCTTTGGTTGGCCTTTCTTTCTCACGCACTGGCTCACGTATTGGCTCCTGCTGCGTCACAGCTTCGCCGTTGTCCGGCCGGCTCTGCTCGCTGGGCGCGTGTTCGTCGGCAGCTGGCTCGTCGGTCGGTTCCTGCGGACGACGGGACTCTGTCGGTGCAGCTGTATTGCCGACGTCCTCTTCGGCCGGTCGCGTATGCTCATCCGCCGAAGTTGGCCCCGCCTGATCCGCCGGAACCTCTTCCGGTCGTGTCCGCTCTACGGCCCCCGACCCGCTGGATTCTGCAGGTCGCTGACTTTCGGCGGAAGAGGTTCCGCTATACGTTGTGTCGCTCCTGCCGTCTCCCGAACAGGCACTCAGCACGGCAATGAGGGATGCCGCGAGCAGAATTGCACCTGTGCTCCGTTTTGTTCCGCTGCGCTTCATGGTTCTCCCCTCCAGTCCGCTCTGAAGCTGATGTGCGGTTTGAGTTCGGGCATACTCATAAAAAGATCGTAATAAATCAGCTCCGGGCCTCGTTCAAAAACCGCCGTATTCCGGCTGTGACCAGATCATGATCTTCTTGATCGGGCAGTCCTGATACGGTGATGGTGCCTACCGGTCCTTCACCGGCGATCAGCAGCGGAAAAGCGCCGCCTGCCAGTACGAATTCGTTATCGCTCAGCCCGTAATCGTCTGAAAGTGTCCGGCCTTCACTGCGGAACATAAGAGCTGTGTGCCAGGAGCTTTTCGCAAAGCGGCCGACCGTATTGTTTTTGCGTCGAATCCAGTCTTCATTCTCCGGCGAAGTACCCTCCATGGCATGAAGAAACAGCCGATGCCCGCCGCGGGTAATGTCCACCGTAATCTTCTTGCCGGTCAGGCGAGCTTCGTCGATCAGAATGAGACCCAGCTGAAGTGCTGTTTCGGAATCGAACGTGGAGAAACGAAGTTCTTCTTCTTCCTGCCGCATTTGCAGCAGTCTTTCTTCGATGGTCAGGGACATGAGGATCTCTATCTCCTTTGAAGTCAAATTGTTCAATGATTCAAAACTTTCGTTCTGATTCAAAACTTTCGTTCTCCGAAATAATCGGCCAGTGTCAGCAGGTCCTGATAGGCTGCGTAATTCTTCAGCGAGCGGGCAATCTCCCGGGCTTGTTCCAGCTCCGTTTCGCAAAATGTCTCGGCACGCTGCAGAACATCACTTGCGCGAATCTTAATCAGCAGAGATTGGATATCTGTGGGGAGGGATGTTGGTCCTATACTGCGGATTTCGGCAGCCAGCACCGGATCTTCCAGCGCATACAGAATAGGCAGCGTTACCTGGCCGACAAGCAGGTCACTGCCGGCGGGTTTGCCGATCTGCTCAGCCGACGAGGTGAAGTCCAGCAGATCGTCCCGCAGCTGGAATGACAAGCCCAGATGCTCACCGAATGTGTACAATTGGCTGCTGATCTCTTCGGGAGCCCCCGCAGCACGGGCTCCGAATTCCAACGAAACGGCTATCAAGTGGGCGGTTTTGTTTCTGGATTTGAGAAGGTAATCGTCGAGACTCAGATTATAATCGTAAGCGTGTTCAAGTTGTTCGTATTCTCCAAGACAGAGCTTGGCTGTAGCGGCTGCAGTAAAGCTCTGTCTGCCGTCTCCAAACGGATCTTCCGTATGCTCTGCATTCGCGAGCAGTTCGACAACGCGAGCCGACATATAATTGCCAACGTAGACCGCTTTAGCCGGTCCGATCACGGTGTGCAGCGAAGGTTCTCCTCGCCGCAGCGGGGAGCGGTCAATCAGGTCGTCATGAATAAGCGAGGCGGTATGAATAAATTCCGCGGCCGCGGCCAGCTGCACAAGGCGGCCTTCATCGGATCGCTTGCCGAAACGGCTCCCTACGAGCACGAGCATCGGCCGAAGGCGTTTGCCTCCAGCTTCAATTGTTCGAAGCAGAGCGCGTTCCAGCTCGGAATTCGGCGGAACATCATTGTCATACTTTACTATTCGCTTCATTTCCCGCTCGATGCGGCGCAGGTCGATGCGAAGCTTTTTATGCAGTTCCATGCTTATCTCGTCTCCTTCCGACTCATCAGTACCTGTTCGAAAGCGGAGAGCAAAGGGACTTCGCCGTTTCTGCCGAGTGCCCGGGCAATTTGGATCTTTTTGACGAAAGGAGACAATCCGCGCATCAATGATCCTTCCCTACATTTGAGTGCGTATTGGATGTAAAGACTGTACAGATAGTCACCATCGAGAATGCGGCGAGTCAGCTCGGCGTCTTCCAATTCCATAGGTTCGGCATGGCGGTCGAGAGCAGAGGACAGCAGAATGTAGACAGTCAACAGTCCCGGCAGCCGCTGTCGTTCGACACCGCAGCGTTCAAAGACGGTCAGAGCCTCCGCAAGTGCAGCCTGATCCGGAGACAATCGGATACGTGTGACCGGATCAATCTCGGTCTGCAGACGCTCCAGTGCTTCCCGGATTATAGTATCTTTCATTAAGGCACCCCTTGACGGACTAACAAAATAACGAACCGGCGCGTGCGCCAAATTATTGAGATTCCTTCACATTATGAGACAAATTGTGTGATTATGCAAAGGTTGAGTACAGGCTTTCTGCATATGGCAGTCGCTTGGGTTTGGAAACTTGTTCTTTCATAAATGAAGAGAGGATTTCAGTCTTTTTCACTTCTTCTATTCTCCTTAATTTAATGCATTTGGACAGTTCTTGCCGGGTCGATTCAGGAGAATGGAGCGAGGGTAATTCAAATTAAACGGATTCCCAACCAGTGAGGAGCTGACTTCATGATTAATCCGATTGAAGAAAAAGTAATCAAAGGTAGATGGAACCAGACGCGTAATGAAGCGAAGAAACAATGGAGCAAACTGACGGAGGAAGATTTGGACTATATCAATGGAGATCGTGACAAACTCATTGAGAAAGTCCGGGAAAGATATGGACATGACGCCGAATCGGCGGAGCTGGAGTACAAGTCTTGGGCATCGGCTCTGATAATGGGCAGCAACCGCTGACCCGATAAAGCAGAGATAGGCGCTGCCGGATAACATTCCTTTTGTCCGGCAGCTTGACGTTTGGAACAGAAAAGAGGGGGGCGCAGCCATGTTGGAATCACGTATTGTATCCGGCAAGGTCATTGAGCAGCGCGGGCATATTGTCATTACCGTGCAAGGCGGTCTTGTAAGTTCTTACGATCTGCGTTATTACAAGCTTCCCGAGGAAGATGTTGAAGAGCTGCTCGGGTTCGATGGGAATGCGGCGGAGCTTCGTTCCTCCGCTTCTCCTGTCGTACTGTCCAATTGGAAGCGTCATGCGTTCTCCCCCCCTTCTGAACAGGAAAACGAAAAGAGTGCTTACCGCGCCTGAAGGCGCGGTCGCACTCTTTTTTGCATACAAAAGGTTGAATCCGCTTATAAAGGGAGCAGCTCAATCCGGTCTTGGCGTTCAAGCGATTCAACCATTTTGGTCCATAGATCCGGCTTGGGCTCAAGAACGCTGTAATACGTGCGCAAAAACTTGGCGATAAACGACCCGGGAAGTGAGGAGGCTTCTTCATAAGGCAGGAAACACAGGTCCAGGCCTCCGACCGCTTCTCCGTCCCCCTGCCAGGAAGGGTGGACATAGTCGAAATTGAGACGGCGATAACCGAGGTGGGCAAGCACTTCGCGCCGAACGAACGGATCCATCGGCTTTACGCCGCCAAATTCATGTTCGCCAGCCTGATAAGGGTCGTAAATTTCGGCGAACATGCCCTTGAGCTTTCCTCCGGCTTCGGAAGCCAGACGCTTCAAATCCGCTTCGCGGCGAGAAGCAAGGAAAGGTCCGATTCCGAGACCGGGACGTCCAATGATGGTGAAGTCGGTCATGGCAATATCGTCGTCCGTATAATAACGATATTCCGTTGCTCCTACAACTTCCCCTTCATGAACAGCAACAAAGACTCGAATACCCGGATCTTCCAGCGGTTCTTTCCAGAGATCGAACGCCAGCACTTCTTCCCGCGGAAAGATCTCGCTCATCAACCGGTGAAGACCGGCGAACAACGGATCTGCAATATCGGTAACTCGAATATATTCCATTATGCACTCCTCCTGTAACTGAGTTTCTTGTGTTGACCGATGAATGATAATGAAGTCGATGTATCAGGTTGCATTCCGCCTGCCGTTCAGCGTTCTCGCAGCGCAAGCAGCGGATTACGCCACTCCATCAATACGGCATGATTGGCCGACTCTTCGTCTTCCAGATAATCCGGTACGACTGTCAGCGGCGTCCGTCCGCAGTGCAGCAGAAATCCGATAACGGGATCACGGCGCCGTCCGTGCAGAACGTCGTCAAGATATTGCTCCGGCGTCACTTCCGGATGCACGGCTCCATAACTGGGCATGCGGCCGCCTCCGAGCAGCCGCTCCAAGCCGAGTCCGACGACCAATTCGTAAGCCGATTGAAGCATCTGTTTGCCCAGACCCAGACCGCGGGCGGAGGGAGACACGCTGATGTCTACGACATAGAGTGTGTCTCCGTTAGGATCATGCGTACCGATGTATCCGTTGTCCGTCATCTCTGCCCAATTGTGGTTGGGATGCTTCGGGTTGAAAGATGTAATCATGGTAGTCAGGGAGCCGACCAATCGACCGTCGACTTCCGCACACAGCGCACCTGCCGGAAAGCGCTCCATATGACGGAGCAGTTGATCCCGGTTCCACCACAGTTCGGATGGATACGGCGGAGGGAAACATTCTCGCTGAATATCGATCAGCGCTTCAATATCGTTTTCCGTATAGCTGCGGATTCGCAGTTTTTCGGGAAGGTCGTCCCGAAAAACGTAACACTTCTTATCGTAAGGGTGTTCACGGTTCACGAACATTGTTCTAGGACCAATCCGTATAGAGGTCGGTACGACGATCGCGCCAAGTCGTGACGGAGCCTCTGGCCCGAACTTGTTCCAGCAAATCCAGATCCAGATCCGCGACGATGATCATGTCGTCGTTGATCTCTCCTTCAGCGACAATACCGCGCGGAGGGAAAGGGACGTCGTTCGGCGAGATCACCGCTGCCTGACCGAAATTACCGCGCATAAAGTCGACAGTCGGAAGAGAACCGACCGTACCGGTCGTGACGACATAAATCTGATTCTCGATTGCCCGGGCATGGCAGGTGTAGCGAACCCGATGAAAACCGTGTCGGTCATCTGTGCAGGAAGGACAGAACACGATATCGGCGCCTTTTGCTCGGGCCATGCGGACGATCTCGGGAAACTCGATATCGTAGCAGGTGAGCAGCGCAATCGTACCTTTGTCGGTCTCAAACACAGAAAGGCCATCGCCGCGGGCCATATTCCATTCGTGAACCTCGGTCGGCGTAATGTGGATTTTCTCTTGGGAAGCTACGCGGCCATCGGGATAAAACAGGTGGGCCGTATTGTAGAGTTTGCCTTCCCGGCGTACAACATGCGTCCCTGCAATGATGTGCATACCGGACTTAGAAGCAAGGTTTCGAAACAAATCGAGATAAGCTTGCGTATAATCAGGGAGACTCTCAATCCCGCGGGCTTTGCCCTGCTCATCGGGAATGGAGAGAAGCTGGGTCGTGAAAAATTCGGGGAAGAGTAAAAATTCGGTATCGAATTCCTGTGCCGTTTTCACATAGTGTTCGGCTTGTGCGGCAAATTCGTCAAAGGACGAGATCGTATGCAGGTGATACTGCACAGCTGCTGCGCGCATTTTCATCAGCGCAAACCTCCTCAATTTAAGATAGCTTCATCATAACAAATCAGATGTGAGGCGGCCAGGCGCGCTTTTTCTTGACAAAAAATGTATCGCGAATAAAATTAAAAGATCATACGTTCGAGAAAAGACCTCCACTACTTTTTGGTCCAGTCTTCATGTTATGATGGAGCCAATAACAGACGAAACGGAAGATTTAGGAAACAGAGGCGAAGATATGGAACTCTCCAAAATGTTTGTGCAAAATATGGCGGTGCTGGTTACCTGCGCTTACATTGCCAATTTGATTTATAAGTACATGATCTTTCGTACGTCCGGTCTCGTCAAATACATAAGTTCCGTTTTGCTGCTCATTGCAGGAGGATGGGCCGCCATGTTATTTGGGTTCCCTCTGCTGGAAGGCGTAATCCTTGATATGAGGCTCGTTCCTCTGCTGATTGCGATTTTTGTCTATAAACGGCCGCCAATCGTGTTTTTGGTCGGTCTAGGTATAGGGTTAACCCGGTTTATTTTTGGCTGGAACGAGGCTGCAGTAGCAGGATTTATTAATCTTACGCTTCTCGGCGTCGCAGGCGCACTGCTGAATGTTTGGCTGCGCCGCAAAACATGGAGCTTTGGCCGTCAGGTGAGCATCGTTATCGTTTTGATGAATCTTCTGAACTGCGTAAATATTTTTATTTTCGGCGTTCTTCCCAAAGACTATTACCTCTCGCATATTTTGCCGTATACGCTGCCGACCAGCATTGTTCTGTGCGGACTCTTTGCTTTTATTTTGCGGGATTTCCAGAAAGATCAGCAGCGGGCAGTTGCGCTTGAAGAAGCGAATGCTCTGCTGCAGAAGCAGGCTGAGGAGCTTGGCAAGAACAAAATTATATTGGAGGAACGGGCCAAACAGCTGCTGCTCGCTTCGCAGTATAAATCGGAGTTTCTGGCGAATATGTCGCATGAACTGCGTACTCCCCTCAACAGCATCATCAATCTGGCGCAGTTTATTTCCGATTCCGCGGAAGATACGCCCAGCGACGAAATGGCTCGATATGGCCAGCTCATCTATCATTCCGGAGAAGATTTGCTCAAGATCATCAGCGATATTCTCGATCTGTCCAAAGTAGAAGCGGGCAAGCTGGAAATTGTCAACGAGGCAATCAGTTTGACCGAAATTCCAAACTGGCTGGGTCCGTATTTCGAATTGACCGCTCAGCGCAAGCACTTGGAGTTCGATATACGTATAGGGGACGGACTGCCTGATACTATTCATTCCGATCCGCAGAGGGTGCAGCAGATTTTGCGCAATTTGCTCGCAAACGCCTTTAAATTTACGGAGAAGGGCAGGGTCGAGCTGAGTATCTACAAAGCCGAAGAACCGCAGCTTAAAGGGGAATGGGTCGTTTTTGCGGTCCGCGATACAGGAATCGGTATTCCGCCGGAGAAGCATTTTACGGTTTTCGAAGCTTTTCAGCAGGCAGATAATCAGGTAGCCAAAAAGTACGGCGGTACGGGGTTGGGATTGTCGATCAGCCGCGATCTATCGAGGCTTCTGGGTGGATTTATTCGAATGGAGAGCGTGGAGGGAGAAGGCAGTACGTTTTCGCTCTTTCTTCCGCTTTCTTAAGAACATGCAGCAAGTTATCGAGTTATTCGGCAGGCTATTTCGCAGCTGCGCCTAGACGTCAAATTCTTGGATTCGTTTTTCGGCCCGTGAAGGGTTGGGTAAATGAAAGGGAAAGAAACTTCCTGAAAAAGCATCAAGGAGGTGTCCCTTATCAAAGCACCCATTGTTATCCGAAACAGACCGAAACGTAAATTATCCATGCAGCGTCAGCAGCTGCGCAATGTCACGGTAGAGGGCATCCCGGCGATTGTATTCCAGACTCTTCTTGCTGGTCCCTTTCTGACCGGTTATCTGCTGTATCTTGGCGCCAGTGCATCTCAGATAGGTTTTGTACTGGCTATAACGACTTTCGTCAATATTGCTCAGGTAGCCGTCGCTTTTCTGATCCAGCGCCTTGAAAAAAGAAAGAAATTATTCGTCACTTTCGGCGTTGTACAGCGGCTGATCTGGGGCGTGACCGGTCTTGTTCCATTTTTATTCGACCGTTCGCTCTGGGTTGCCGCTTTTATCGTATTGTATGTCGCGGCATTCTTCGCCAATACCGTTGTTACGGTTCTCTGGACGTCGATTGTCAGCGATCTTGTCCCTCCGGCGGTCAGAGGCCGTTACTTCGGAATGCGCAATACGATTGTCAATGCGGTTGGCAGTGTAACGCTGTTTGTTGGCGGAATTATTCTGGATGCCAATCCGGGAGGATCGGGCTTTCTGATCCTCTATGCTATTGTATGGACATGCATACTCATTAACATTTTGGTCCTGATCAGATTTCCCGATGTGCCGTTTGAGCGCTCTGCAGAAACAAAATTTATACCGATGCTGCGCAAGCCGCTGCATGACGTGCCGTTTATCAAGGCGACAGCGTTCCTCTCGTTCTTCCTGCTGCTGCAGACGATCGTCGTGCCGCTGTACTCCTATGCCATGCTTGATATTCTTGGCTTGAGCTACAAAACGGTATCGACGATGACCGTTGTGCAGACGCTCTGCATGATGGCCAGTTTCTATGCCTGGGGCAGCCTGAACGCTCGCTTCAGCAGTAAGCAGCTGCTGTATTGGACGCTGCCGATCGTTGCGCTCTCCTGCATGGCATGGGGGCTTCAGGCCTTTCTGCCCGTTATTGCGGCGTTGGTGATCGTCCATATGCTGCTCGGCGTTGGCATAGGCGGATTTAACCAGCTGTCATTCAATTTTATTATTGGGGATACGCCGAAAAGAGAACGTCCGATGTTCACGGCCGTGTACTCGGCGGCTACCGGACTAATGTCGTTCTTCGGACCACTTATCGGCGGGCAGGTATACGAGTGGATCGCCGATGCGCCGTATTGGATTCAGGCTTACGGCGTACAGATGACGGTCGGAACGCTGCTGCTTGTCTTTTCCGTCACTGTCGGACGTCCGGTACTGGTTGGACAGCGACTTGGTGCATCGTCGCTGCGCCGTTTGAAGCGACGAAAAGCACTGCGGGCCTGACGGGGCTGCCCGTCCGCATGAATTGGAAGGGTGCACGGGTGCGTCCGCCCTTCGAAGACAGCTTGCTAGATGCCTGTTCACCCCTTAAACTGTCTCTATATGCGAAAAGCAGAAACCGCCGTTTCGCCGGCTTCGAACGGGCAAAACGGCGGACAACATTTAAGACGAAAAGGATGGGATATCATGTCGAACACCAAAAAGCCGATCGTCACCGACCAAGCGCCGAGTGCAATCGGTCCTTACTCGCAGGCCGTTGCAGCGGGAGGATTTATTTTCGCTTCCGGACAACTCGGATTGGACCCGGTAACGGGCGAATTCCCGTCCGGTGTCGAAGCGCAGGCCAAGCAGTCCTTGGAAAACGTACGCGCGCTTCTTGAAGCCGCAGGCAGCAGCCTTGACCGTGTTGTCAAAGCGACCGTGTTCCTGAAGGATATGAACGATTTTGCTGCCGCCAACGCTGTATACGGCACGTTCTTCGTTGAACCTTTCCCGGCCCGCAGCACGATCGAAGTGGCGCGTCTGCCGAAAGATGCCCTGATCGAGATCGAGGTTATCGCTCTGGCCGACTAACGCTTCGCGCGTTCGCCTGCCGATTTCTCCGGCGTCAAAAGCCGACTGCAGTACGCAGTCGGCTTTTTGCGTTCTCCGCAGGACCAGGCGCGGGCTGCCGCCGAAGTCCTGCCCGTATCTCTACAGGACCAGGCGTGCTTTGCCGCCAAAGTCCTGTCCGTATCTCTACAGGACCAGGCGCGCGCTGCCGCCGAAGTCCTGTCCTCCCCTCCTCCAACCGGAGGACGGACCCGTATGGAGAGGGACCGCCTTCGAGGCGCGGTCTTCTCCTGCCAAAAAGCCGCGCCTCGAAGGGCGCGGCTTTCCCGCGGCGTAACTCCGCAGGGGCAAACGTTTGAGGCGAACAGCGGAGCGGCCGCATCTAAAACCGGGAAATTCCCTCATGACCTGGCTTCAATCCAAATTTCCCGGTTTTAGCGGCGGGTGAGCCCAAACGTTTGCCCCTCCACCGAGCCTGCCGTCCAATCCGCTCCCGTACCCGCGTGCTCCCCAAGGCGAGGTCCCCGCGCCTCAGTCCCGATCCGTGAGGGACCGGACGAACATCCATAGAGCAAAGACAGCTAAGGCGATCGATGCTACCAGCGCCGTCGTTTGTACAGCCTGAACGGTATCCGACTGTTCGACCGAGATGGCGTACAGTCCCCAAGCGATGACAAGCGGATAGACGCCGTCGCGGAAGCGGAAACCGATAATAAAGGCCAGCAGCACGGCTGCGATCAGGATTGTTATCGCCCATCCGGTCTCGCCCAGCCCGACGTCGCCAAAGTCGTACTTGGCGACAAGCGAAGCAATGTTGACAATTGTGGCAACGCTGATCCAGCCCAGATAGAGACTGAACGGCAGCTTAACGAAGATAATATCCAGCACTTCAAGTCGCTCGTGATCCAATCGTGTCCGCAGATAAATCATAATGAGCGAGACGAGCAGCAGCAGCATAACGACGACGGACAGTTCGATCAGCAGATAGTGCCAGCAGAACAACCAGGCAATGTTCAACACGCAGCTGATCGCAAACCACGGTCCCGGCGCGGCGGCAGTAGACCGACCTTTTCGTTCTGCGTAGAAAGCGTACGCCACGAAACCGAGCAGCAGTAAATAAATAACGGACCAGATTAAGAATGCAAAGCCTGCCGGCGTAAGCAGATTTTTGTACATGTCCGAGATCTGCCCAGTGTCCCGCCCCCCAAGAGGCAGACTATTGGACAGCAGGTTAACCGCCAGAGCAGCAATTAATAAAATGACGTTCAACCATTTGTACGGATTTCTTGACGCCAATGACGACAGCTCCTTTCGTAAGTAAGTTTGTATTTTGACTCTTCAGATCCTCGAAAATGACCAGCAGGTCATTTCATTCACATCCATAATATACCCTATTTGGATACTCGTGCACCTCCTTTCGAAATTTTTGATTGCGAACAGCTGGCAAAAGTGGCATAATCGGTGAATAAGATAGCGTTTTCATTCTATTAAAGCAATGCGATCTAGATGATAAATTGAGATGGTTTAGCCTTTTGTGCAAACGTTTGCTCAAAATATAAGCGAAAAGCGATGAGAGTATTCGTTCAGATCTCAAAATAACGGTGAATAGGAGAACATAGCCGGCATTTACCGAAAAAGCAACACCGAAAACATACCGTCTCAATATCCGACTCGCGGATAGAGACAGGTTTTACAAGGAGCTGAGGCAGATATGGATACAAGTGAAGCGATACATCCCGACCGAGTAGGACCGATCGTGGTACAAGAAGCCTGGGGGACAATTGGCAGGGCGAGAGCGCTGGATCATATGAACGGTGTATACGTGCTCCGGGGAGAGCGCGCATCGCTGGCGTTCGTTTTTTTGGAAGAGAAAGTTTTTCGAATGAAAATGTTCATGGGCAGAGAAGTCGATCTATCGACAACGATTGCCGTGCTGCCGCGCAAAGGTGAGCCGCTTCAGGCGGAAGTGGAAGAAACAGAGCGGTCGTGGAAGCTGAGCTGCGGCGAGCTGGTGCTTGAGATTGAAAAGAAAACTTCTGCGCTGTCCGTATTCGACCGCGAGGAACGTATGATTGCCCGGCAGAATACGGTGAGCTGGAATCCTCGAGGTGCAGTCCATTCCGTTTACGATATGCCGGGCGACTCTCACTTTTACGGATTGGGAGAGAAGGCCAGCTTCCTCGACAAGAAAGGCGAACGCTACACAATGTGGAACACTGACGTATATGCGCCTCATATGCCGGAGATCGAAGCGCTGTATGAGTCGATTCCGCTGCTGGTGCATATGCACGGCAAATGTTCTTACGGAATTTTCCTCGATAATCCGGGCCGCACCGATTTCGATATGCGTTCGCATGGTATTTCGTATACAATAGGCTGCTCGACGGGCGATTATGATATCTACTTCGTCTATGGACCGGCGCTGAAGGAAGTTGTACGGGGGTATACCGGGCTGACCGGAAGGATTGCGCTTCCGCCCAAATGGGCGCTCGGTTATCATCAATCGCGTTACAGCTATATGGATCAGAGTGAAGTGCTGCATCTGGCAAGAACGTTCCGGGAAAAAGAAATTCCGTGCGACGTGATCTACCTGGATATTCACTATATGGACGAGTATCGGGTATTCACGTTCGATCCTGTGCGGTTTCCCGATCCCGAGGGGATGATGGCCGAACTGAAATCATTGGGCATCCGTATTGTTCCAATTGTTGATCCCGGTGTGAAAAAAGATCCGAAATATGCCGTTTACCGCGAGGGCGTAGAAAAAGGCTATTTCAGCCGAAAGCTTGAAGGTGATATTTTCTTCGGAGACGTTTGGCCGGGTACCAGCGCATTTCCGGATTTCACAGACGACAAAGCCGCCGAATGGTGGGGCAATATGCATAAATATTATACGGATATGGGTATTCCCGGTATCTGGAACGATATGAACGAACCGGCCGTATTCAACAATTCCAAAACGATGGATCTTGACGTAATGCACGGTAATAATGGCAATCCGAAAACGCATGAAGAGCTGCATAATCTATACGGCATGCTGATGTCCAAGGCGACCTACGAAGGATTAAAGCGCAATATGGACGGTCAGCGGCCGTTCGTCCTGACGCGTGCCGGATATTCCGGCATTCAACGCTATGCGGCTGTCTGGACAGGCGACAACCGCAGTTTCTGGGAACATATGGCGCTCGCCATGCCGATGGTGCTTAACATGGGATTGTCAGGTCTTGCCTTCTCGGGACCGGATATTGGCGGCTTCGCGCATCATACGTCGGCCGAACTGCTTGTGCGCTGGACACAGATGGGCGTGCTTTTCCCTTACTGCCGCAATCACTCGTCGATCGGAACGATGCGTCAGGAACCTTGGTCGTTCGGGCCGGAGATTGAAAGCATTCTGCGCGAATATATCGGTCTGCGTTATCGCTGGATGCCGCATCTGTACAATTTGTTCCACGAGGCAGCTGAAACAGGACTTCCGCCAATGAGACCGCTTCTGCTGGAATATCAGGATGATCCCAACGTGACCAACCTGTGCGATCAATTCCTGGTGGGCAGTGATGTACTGGCGGCACCGATCTATCGTCCGAACACGGAGCACCGTGCCGTCTATCTGCCGGAAGGGCAGTGGATCGATTATTGGAGCGGCGAGATCCTGGAAGGGGGACGCCATATTCTGGCCCATGCACCGCTCAGCGTTATGCCTCTATATATTCGCGCGGGCGCGGTAATTGCCGAAGGTTCGCCGAAGCTGTATGCGGATGATCGGAGTGACGAGACATTGACGCTGCGTGTGTATGGAGCGAAAGCAGAGGCCGGATTCCATGCGTCGTACAGCCTTTATGAAGATGACGGTGCAAGTTTCGATTACGTCAGCGGCGTCTCTTCAATGATTCGATTCGAGCTGCGCGGTGGGGAAAATGAATTGGAGCTGAGTTATCGTTACGAAAGGCACGGCTACACCGCCAATCGCAATCTGGTCCGCTTTGCACTCGTCTGCACGGCATTCAAGCCGGCGGAGATCGAGGGTTTGAAAGAACTGAATCCGGAAGAAGCGGAGCACGGACAGGAAGGTTGGTATATCGACAGACAGACCGGGGGCTTGGTTCTCCAGATTCAGGATAGAACCCAAGGAGCGACATTCAAGCTAAAAGGATAAAATACGGATAGCAAACAGCATAATTAAGGTCGAAAGCGGTCCATCCGGGCCGTTTTCGGCTTTTTCGATATAATAGAAGGAAGCACGGATAAACGCGAAGCGGGAGCTGAAGAAAGATATGTGGAAAATCATTGAGGCATACGACCAAATTAATGCGTGGATCCGGGCGAGCGAAGGAAGCTTTATTGAGCTTGAGAACGGAGAACCGTACCGATTTTCCAGACGCCGAACTTTTTCGGGAAAAGAGTTGGAGGCGTTCGAACGGAGTTCGGGACTTGAGCTGCCGGCCGAATATAAACGTCTGCTGATCGGAGTGGGAGCGGTCGAGCTGTTCGCAGGGCCGCTTAGCGGAGGAATTGAAATTCTGGGTCCCGACGAAATTGCGGACTTCTCGAAAAAAGTATTCGACGGTTACGGGAAGAACCCCTATCCCGAACTGCTGCTTGGCGTGTCGATCCCTAAGTTCGGTTCATTCGGTGGATTCAGACCGGGCAGGGAACGCCATGAACGGTACGGCGTTTTTCATTCCGAAATATCGCCTGAGCAATGGATGGAAACTTGCAGTTTCACAGCGTTCGACGATTGGATCGTCAAGCTGGTAGAGAGCCGCGGAGCTGTTATCTGAGAAGCTGCCAGTCCTATTGAACGGCAGATAAAAAAACCGAACGCGCAATGCGTTCGGCTTTTTTATATTTCGGGCTTGCGGTAAATCAAGAAGTATAGGAATAATACGCCCATAGCCAGCTTGAAGCGCTTTTCGGCAGCAACTTTTCTTCCGGCGAGAAAACGTTCGGCATCCGAAGGCTCGACTCCGCTTTGCAGCGCGAGCGTTTCTGCGGTAAAGCCGAAGCTCTCCGATAGGCCCTGCATAATCGCTTTGAGACGTTCCTCGGGCAGAATTTGCGGCGTATTAATACCCATACCGAGAAAAGCGATCAGATCGAACGCAGCGGAGCGCTTCCCGGCATCTATATGTTCCAGATCGGTATCGCCGCTCAGATAGGCTTCCCAATCGTCCCGGCCGATTGCGGTGAGTCGCTCTAACGATTCGTAAGAGATTTTGTACGTGTCCATGGCCCGATGAAGCAGATCGACACTGCCGATAGTGTCATGGGGAAGCGGTTCTTCGTCTATTTCGATGATGCGCTTGCGATTTTCGTTCATGGCAGGAGCCTCCTTGCAAAAAATAGAATAAATTAGAATGAAAATGAGGCAGACAACCCCATTATACACCAGTCGGGCCGGAGACTCTCAAATGCTGGAAAGGAACAGAAGACAAGAAAAGTTCAACAAAGAAGTTCAACAAAGAAGTTCGATAAACAAGCTGAGCGAAAGCGCTCAGCTTGTTGGGATAACCGGAATCCACAGCTCATTTCGGTGCTCCTCGGGAGGGAGGTAACATTCAACGGCCGGAAGGTCTACCAGTTCCTCAAATGCCTGCTCCGTATTCAAAGTATGGACTTCCGTGACAAAGGCGAACATGTGCTGAAAATGCTGGGCCGGACAGCAGACAGCTCTTGCCGCTGCGGTATACGAAATTCTCCTTGGCCAAGCGTGTCTCAATATAATCGAAAGCCGCATTCATACGGTTCATCCAATCCATCCCATCTGTCCTTCCTATACCGGCTTGTCGCAGGCTGCATTCAGTCGATTGAAGTACGCTTTCCGCGCAGCTGTTTGGCGAGGCGAGCTCCACTTGTCTCCCGGTTCTTTCATTTCCAGCATAATCGGTCCTGAACATACGAGTCTTGCAGAACATGCACTGTTTTTGCAAGGTTCCGCTTTCGAGAAGGCGTTTGAAACGTGTATTTTCTTTTGTGTATTCTGTGTTTAGTCTTTTTATCTTGAAGCGGAGCTGTCGATCCGGTCAAGTTTTTTTGCCGAAAAAACGGGACGGTATATGGATTGTCTTGCAGAATCAGTCGAAAAAATGACGAATATCGTTTAGAATGGGGAGAAGGGCAATTTTGGCTTATTTTTGATTTTGCATAAAAAAGCGGACAAGACGGGGGACAAACATGAATCAACCGCTTTATGGAATATGGCTGGGAGACGTCTTCTTCTGCTTCTCTGGCGAAACGTCGGAGCCGAAGGTAGACGCTTGGACCCGGCAGGTGAGAAAACTGGATATTCATGGCGAAAAACCGCTGCGGCAGGCAGCGCTCCGGCTGGCCGAGCTGCGCTGGCCGGGCGCGTCTTCGCGCCGTGGACGCAGCCGCGGCTTCGGCGGCCGAACGCTTGAAGGGCTGGCGCTGCCCGCGACCGCAGCCTTTACGCTGCTGTCGGAATTCGACGAAAGCAAATTCGCTGCACAGGGCTTTGCACTGGGCGCGGAGATGCGTTATTGGGGTGCTGCAGTGCGCTTTGCACGCGATCTGCTGGCTGCCGGTTGCTTTGCGCCGGCAGCGGATCCTCCGGCGAGGGTCAGTGCACGGAGAGCATCCGAGCTGACCTTCACCGGTACATGGAAGCCGCTTCTGGAGCGGGCGGAAGACCGTGAGCGCTTTGCCGCGCTGGCTGCGGCGATGCCGCCAATTGGACTGACGGCGCCCGGTGCCGTAGGCGACGAGGAAGAATCGCCTCCACTTGGACGGGCACGCGAGCTGGTGCTGCATTCGTTCCTGTCCGCACTGATCGACGGACAAATGCGAATGATGCTCGGCAGCATGCGCAGTGCGCTGCCGCAGATGCGGCTGCCTTATCGGCGAGGGTATTCGCCGCTGTCTGCACTGTGGTGGAACAGTCTGCTCGATCCGCAGCGGGAAACCAAAGTGCAGGGCGGTTCGGAAGATATCGAAGAGCTGGAGCAGCAGATTGCAGCGCTGGGCGGTTCGGTACCGCAGAGCGAGGAAGGTGACGAATCGGCAAGCGCGCAGCTCCGTCTGGGGCTTCGGCTGGAGCCGCGTATTTCCGATCCGGACGGTCCGGCAGAGGATCGCTGGCGGCTGGAATTTCGTGCCGAGGATGAGCTGGAAGCCGGAGCTTCTCTGCCGGCTTCGGAAATCTGGCGGCTGACGGAGAACGAGCTGGTGCTGCGTGGACGCCGCTATGAGGATCCCAAGCGGCAGCTGCTGACGCTGTTGGGCCGAGCCGCAGAACAGGTTCCGCAGCTGCAGATGGCGCTTGTTCGGCCGCATCCGGAGGAAGCTTGGCTCGACGCACAGGAAATGTTCGATTTTCTGATGGCTGGCGTATCCGCTCTTCGGGCCGCCGGCGTGCGGATCGAAATGCCGTCAAGATTCACGAAGAGAGGAAGACGCAGCGCAGGCGTAAAGCTCAAGGCACGGCTGGAGCCAGGCCGCAGCGGCGAAGGCGAAGCGGCGCTCGGTATCAAGCAGTTGGTCGAGTTCGACCTGGAAGCGACAATTGGCGAGACTTCGATCGGTCTTGAAGAACTTCGCCGGATTGCCGAAGACGGTGTGCCGCTGGTATTCCTGAACGGCGAGTGGGTTGAGGTGGATATCAAAGAGGTTCGTCAAGTGCTGCGTCTGCTCAAAAAACAGACCGTTCACGAGATGACCTTCGGCGAACTGCTTAAGCTGTCAGCCGCAGAAGACGACTCCGTCTGGAATGGAGTCGGCGTCTCGGGCATCGAGACCTATGGTCTGCTGTACGACCTGCTGCGAGGCGGAGGCAGATCTTCTTCCGAGCATTCCGTACCCGAAGCGCTGAACGGTACGCTGCGTCCTTACCAGGAACGAGGCTACCGTTGGCTGTCTTCCATGCGGGAAATGGGATTCGGCGCTTGTCTGGCCGACGACATGGGTCTAGGCAAGACGGTGCAGGTTATCGCTTGTCTGCTTGACCATCCGATGCCGGGACCGAAGCTGATCGTCTGTCCGACATCGCTGCTCGGCAACTGGCAGCGTGAGATCCAGCGATTCGCTCCGAAGTTTACGGTCCATGTGCATCACGGCACCCAGCGGCTGAAAGGCGAATCGTTCGAACACTGTGTGCGCGAACACGATATCATTCTGACCACGTATCCGCTGATCGGCCGCGATGTCGAAGAATTCCGAGGCATCGTCTGGGCATCGGTAGTATTGGACGAAGCGCAGTCGATCAAAAACTACGGTACGAAACAGGCGCAGAACGTCATGAAGTTGAACTCGCCGCATCGGATTGCCGTAACCGGGACTCCGGTCGAGAACCGTCTGGCCGAGCTGTGGTCGATCTTTCAGTTCATGAATCCCGGTTATTTGGGTTCGGCGGCTTCGTTCCGACGCCGTTTTGGCGCCAACGCGCCGCATGTGCCGGAGGAGAGCGACAAGCTGCGTACGATGGTGGCACCGTTTATGCTGAGACGTCTGAAGAGCGATCCGGATATCCGCAAGGATCTGCCGGAGAAGATTGAACTGAAGTCTTACTGCGAGCTGTCGATCGACCAGGCGGGCATGTATCAATCGGTCGTCGGCGAGCTGATGCAGAAGGTCGAAAGCCAGGAGGCTTCAAGCCGGACAGTCCGGCAGGGAATCGTATTATCGGCACTGACGCGGCTCAAGCAGATCTGTGATCATCCGGCGCTTGTCAAAGAGCATACCGGCGCATTCAAGGCGGAGAAGTCCGGCAAGCTGATGCAGCTGATCGAGCTGCTTGACCGCATTCGCGACAATGGCGAATCGGTGCTTATTTTTACCCAGTACGTCCGAATGGGCAAGCTGCTGGCGGAAGAACTGCACCGGCGTTATGGCGAGGAGCCGATGTTCCTGCACGGGGCAGTGAAGAAGGAAGAGCGGGATCGCATGATTCGCACCTTCCAAGAAGGCGAAGGCGCAAGCGCATTTATCCTTTCGTTGAAGGCCGGCGGGCTCGGTCTCAATCTTACGAGAGCGAACCATGTTGTGCATTTTGACCGCTGGTGGAACCCGGCCGTCGAAAACCAGGCAACAGACCGAGTATTCCGGATTGGACAGCGGCGCGGCGTACAAGTGCATAAGCTGATCTGTCAGGGTACATTGGAGGAACGAATCGACGAGATGATCGAGAACAAGAAAACGCTGGCCGAACGTGTGACGGGCACAGGAGAGCGTTGGTTGACGGAAATGTCCAACGAGGAGCTGCGTACGCTCGTTTCCCTGCAGGGAAACGAGCGGATCGAGTAAACGCCGCGAGGCGTCCGGGGCGCAGAAGCGGTCTGAGAAGCGAATGCGCGCCCGGCGAAGAGGGGTTATATAGAGATGAACAGCTTGCACATTGTACAATTGGAAGCGAAGCTTGGCCTGCTGGCTGCCGTAATTGAAGAAGAACGGCAGGAGGGCGGCCGGGATTCCCGCCGCATCGAGATTCCGCTGCTTCCGGCAGCACCGCAGCAGCGGGCAGAATGGCAGCAGCTGGCTGGCCGCTCTGCACTTGATTTGTATCGTCTACTCGGCGAAGCGTCCGAGCTTACGGTACAATTCGGCGGCCGGAAACAAGCCGGCCGCGAAGTTTTGCTTCCGCCCGGCAAACAGTCCGGAAGCGAAGCTGCGGCCGTGCGGACGACGCTGCCGCTCGGCGGTGGCGAAGCCGCTTGGGAGCTGGCCGCTGCAGACAAGGGCGGCGGCCCGGAAGTCATGGCTGCCCTCGAGGCGGCAGCCGAGGTAGTCCGGACGAATGCGGCGTTCGGACTCATGCTCGCCGGAATCGAACCCGCCGAGCTGGCCGCCGAGGCTATGGCCGGCTGGAGCGACGACTGGGAAGCACCTACGGATGAGCCTGCACCGAAGGCGGCGCCGCGCGCTGCAGCAGAAGGTGGCGGTCGAGAGATCGCCGAATGGATTGCGGCAGCGGCCGAGAAAGGCGTGCTGCACGAGCATGGACGACTGCCGGATGAATCGTCGTCCGAGCAGAACGAGGCAGCGCCACATTCTTGTGACCTTTCGCTGCTGCCCGATACGGCTGCGGCAGAATCCGCACTGGCGGAACTGCGGCGGGCAATGCGCGCCCGAATGAACGGTTGAGCGCTAAACATAAGTTCGAATGAGATCATCAGAAGCAGCGCAGAAGAGCGGGGAGCAGTGCAGAAGAGCAGGGAGGAATCAGAATGGGGAAAAATACGGCAGCGAGATGGGGAGCCTTCGTGCTCGGCACGGCTCTGGCGGCAGGATTGTTGAGCGCCTGCGGCGCCGCAGGCGCATCAAAGGAACCGGATCAGGAAGCGCAGCAGTCGTCCAATGGACAGGCAAATGCCGAGACGGATAACCCGCCGAGTCCGTTTGCGGCGGATTCGCTTCAAGCGACGATTCAAGAGAAGGGCGGCAAGAATGTTGTCACTAACCCGGCTTCGATTCGCGTTGTCGTCAACAAAGAGCGTTACTTGCCGGATGGCTATGAGCCTTCTGATCTGGTCGTGCCGAATGTTCCGTTTTCCTTCGAAGGGACGATTGAAAAGAGTCATCTGAGAAAAGAAGCGGCGTCGGCGCTTGAAGAGCTCTTTGAAGGGGCGAAAAACGCCAATATCGAATTATATGCCGTATCGGGTTATCGTTCTTACGTTCGTCAGCAGTCCATCTACGCTAACAATGTAGCCAAGCGTGGTGAAGAAGAAGCGGCCAAATTCAGTGCGCCTCCAGGTACGAGCGAACACCAAACCGGATTGGCGATGGATATATCGGCACTCAGCGCAGGCAATGAATTGGAACAGACTTTTGGCGATACAGAAGAAGGCCGCTGGGTGGCCGAGCATGCGCAGGAATACGGATTCATCGTTCATTATTTAAAAGGCAAAGAAGAGATCACCGGTTATTCGTATGAACCTTGGCATGTTCGTTACGTAGGCAAAGATCTTGCCAAAGCGGTATATGACAGCGGATTGGCACTTGAAGAATACCTGGACGAAAATCATTTAAAAAGCGGGCAGTAGAGAAACAATTAGTAAGAAGCATCCAGTAAGAAACCCTCAATAGGAAACGTCCAATAACAAACAATCAGTAAGAAAAGGTCCATCTAAAAACTGAAGATTGAGCGGCTTGTATACAGGCTGCGGACCTTTGGGAACAAAAAACGCTGAACCTCTTTCATAAGACGAAAGGGGTTCGGCGTTTTGTTTGATTTTCTGTTTTGGCAGCTGTTTCTTAAGGGATAAACGGAAATCGGCGTCCACCCGAATTCGGTCGGATTCCGATCCGCCGCTCCCTCTCGCTGCGGACAATGCGGGGCTTGTGAAGAGTTTGCCGGTGTTCGGCTTTTTGAACAGGAGTCTGGAGAGCCCTTGCAGCATGCTGCGTCTGTTCATCTTCATCACTGAGCGACAGGACTTCGCTGCGCAAAGCCAGCATTTTGTGATCCAGTTCGCCTGCGGCCCCGGCCGCGGAAGAGAGCTCGCGTACGAGGTGATCCGGTACCCTGCGGTCGTATTTGTACAGCAAAATATGCTCCAGGCTGGCCCAGAAATCCATTGCCAGCGTACGCATCTGTACTTCGACCCGCACATGGCAGAGGCGGCCGGCAAACATAACGGGAACCGACAGTTCTGCATGCAGGCTGCGATAGCCGTTGGGCTTTGGATTCATAATATAATCCTTGGTCCATAAAATCTGCAGATTCGGATGCCGATCGATTCGATCGAGCAGAAGGTAAATGTCGGTAACGAATGCAAATACGATCCGCATGCCCGCAAGGTCATGAATACGTTCGATCGTATGGTCGAGAGTCGGCTTGACGCCAAGCCGAGACAGCTTATCAAGGATGCTGTCCGGCTCCTTGATTCGGGTCTTGATGTGCTCGATAGGGCTGAAGCCTTCGTCGCTTTTCCATTCCTGACGGATGATTTCGATCTCGGATCGCAGTGCTTGCAGTGCGCTGCGATATAAGGAAGGCTGTTGAACCCAACGTCCTTCCGGGAAAAGAATTTCTTCACCGGGCAGGCAGGCTGCGTATCTTAGCGCTTCTCGCTCGGCATCTTCTGCCGAACCTGGAAATTGAGTACTTGTATTCAAAATGATCTTCTCCTGAAATGAGCTTGGATTGTGGGATTGGCGCATCTATTGTAAACTGACAAGCATAGGGACCCGATTATCATAAGCCGTCCAAATGATGGCGTTACGATAGGGAATCAGGCTCGGTATTCTGGCAAAAAACATGCAGTTTGCGGCAGAAATCACTGTAAAGGCATATGCAGGTATGCTGTCCGAACTCGGGTCCGATGTTTATCGATACTCGAGCGGCAGACAGCCTGAGCCGATGTACCGGACCGGAACGCTTGCGGTTTGGGTATGCGCTGAAGCCCGTTTTATCTTGTAACCGGAAGAGCGGGAAGCGAATCCCGAAATTCATAGGGCATCGCCGGTTGTCGCAGGCCGACGCAAATCGTGTAAAATGAAAAGGACAAGCGTGCGGCGCCGGCTTTTCGGCTGCGGGAAGCTGCGCCGATCGGGACAGAGGAGGAGACGAACTTGAACATTTTGCAGCGGATCAAGGACGGCGCGGGTCGAGCTACCGAACGCGCTCAGAGCGCAGTAGAGATCGGCCGATTAAACAGCCATATCTCGGATATTCAGCGCGAAATTGATGTGCATTTTCTGCGTATGGGACAGGTGTTTTACGAAAATTACAGCAATCGCAATACGGCACCGGCTGAAGAGGAGATTATGGAATTGTGTACCGTCTGCGACCAGCTGAACGAAGAGATTGCAGAACTGCGTATCCGGATTGCGAAGCTGCGCAGCGAGCAGTTATGCGTATGCGGGGCAAGGCTGGAGGCCGATGCGGTATCTTGTCCGCACTGCGGACGAGAGCTGTCGTCGGGAGAACAGGCGAAGACGGGGGGAGAAGCGCCGACAGTTTCTACAAAACCGGCTGCCGCTTCAGCCAAGCCACCTGTTCGTTCCGAAGAACGGGTAGAGCTTCGCAAAGAATCGACTGTCCAAACGGAAGTCGAAGCGGAAGCCGTACATAACCTGGTCGACGATCCGGATTTTGGCCGGGAAGATTGGGCTTATGAGGATGAACGCGGCGAAGAGGCATTCGGCAAAGATCAATCTCTTGAAGAAATGCAGGAAAGGTACGCAGAGAGTGAAACGGAACGCTATCGGAACAACCGGCGTTACGAAGTACAGCCTGAAGAAGAACGTCATCAGGACAGCGTACGTTATGACGTTCAGCCGCAATCCGAAGACGAGTATGCAGACGAACAGTTCGAGACCAAACGTTTTGAGCTGGGAAGTGCGGAGCAGCATGAACTTGAAAGCAATCGCGATGCGGCGCAGTATGAGGAAGATGCCGATCAGTATAGCGATTCAGTTCAGGATCGGGAAGAAGAGAAGAGTTATGGAAGCTCAGAGGCGAGTTTACGCGGTGATGAAGAAACGCTGGAGCAGCGTGAGGAACGTCAGCGCCGCGAACTGCGCGAGATTCGCGCACGCGAGCGCAGCAAGCTGAAGGAGGCGCAGAGCGGAGCGGAACCTAGAGCAGCAGCGGAACCGCAAACGCAAACGGTGCACGAGGAAGAACAGAGACCCGCCCATGATCCGGAGTACGAGCGCCGGCAGAGGGAACGAATTGAGCGCGAGAAGGAGCGTCAGGATGAACTGGATCGTCTGATCGCTTCTTGGAATCGTGGAACGGAGATTGGGAGCGAAGAAGAACTGATTATCCGGCGTCCGGTCGGCGAAGTCGTGCGCTGCCAAGTCTGTGGAAGCGGACTGCCTAAAGGTTCCAAATGGTGTCCGCACTGCGCTTCAGAACAAATCTAATCGGCTCGGTTTCAGCAGCCAGGTAAGACGAATACCGATCTTTGTCATTGAACAAAGATCGGTATTTTTCTGATTATTTTCTGATTAATGCAACGTTTTGAAGGTGAATACGTATGGAGGAGTATGGATGTGAAAAACGTTGCAATGTTAGCCGGCAAGCTTATAGGAAAGGATGAGCAGTGATGATAGAATGCATCGTAAGATTTGAAGTCATGCAGGATAAAGAGCCGAAGCAGTTGAGAGGCTTGATTATATTGGGCAAAGGCGAAGAACCGGGAGAGGAGCAGCTTCTTCAAATGTTTGCGCGTATGGGGTATAATGTGCGCCTCGACGATCCGGAACAGCTGCTGTTCAAGCCTACAGATTCTTCCGCTTCGTATGAGTGGCTCCGGGTTCGGGAATTGGACATGGGTGAAGAAAAAGGCTCCGAAGACCACTATTTGAACTCGATTGTCGCCAATCTTCTCCCGAATCGCAATCGTCCGATTTGAGGAACAGCGAAATCCAGAGGTATCAAAAAAGAAGCTCGGAAGATGCCGTTCTCAAGCGGCGTTTCGAGCTTCTTTTTCATTGAAAAGATTCATTCTGCGTCTCTCTAAACTGCCGCTTCGAGTTCCGACGTGCAGTGCGGGCAGCGGCTCGCTTTGGCCGATATTTCGCTCAGGCAGTATGGGCATTCGCGCGTTGTTTTTTCCGGCTGCGGCTTTTCGTGTTCTTGACGCTTCAGCATATTGATTCCTTTGACCAGGATGAAGATGCAGAATGCGACAATCAGGAAATCGATAATATTGTTGATGAATTGTCCGTAAGCAATGACAGCGGCGCCCGATTCCTGGGCTTGGGCCAACGAGCGAACCGGCGAACCGTCAGCCAGCGTAATATCCGGATCAAGGTTAAAAAACAGATTCGCAAAATCGACACCGCCGAGCACCTTGCCGATCGGAGGCATGATGATGTCATTAACAAGCGAAGTAACGATCTTGCCAAATGCCGCCCCGATAATGACGCCTACCGCCAGATCGATGACATTGCCGCGCATGGCAAATTCTTTGAATTCTTTTACAATTCCCATAGAAATACTCCTTTCGGACTGAATGTCCGGATGATAAACCGATTTTCTTATCGGCCGTTTTTTATTTTACATGAAATAAAACTCACCTTTCATGTAAATTTCACTTTTCATTCGACAAAATTCGGAGTATACTGCAAACATTATTCTGTTTTTCGTATAGGTGCGGGAATAGGCCCGCATGTCTCTACCCGATCGCCGGAACGATCGGACTACGGAAAACGGCTGCCTGGAACTTTTACAGTTCCGGTTCCCCGACGTTCTCGAACAGCGATTGGATCGTTCGAAGTCCGGCGGCACCGCCTTGCGTCCGAATCATGAGGCGCCGCGCCTGCTGCCTGGCCGTTCGTCAGCGCCGGGGCAGACTTCGGGAAGAAGTCCGCAGCCGTACATTCCGAGTCCGCTTTTTCTTCCGTGACGGAAGAGAGGCGGGCTTTTTGCGTAGTTTGCTTTTGAAAAAAAGACATCCGGGGGGAACCAATCATGAAACTTTTGCAGGACAAAGTATTGAATGAAGGTATTGTACTCAGCGATCAGGTACTGAAAGTGGACTCTTTTCTGAACCACCAGATGGACCCTGTTCTGATGAAAGAAGTAGGGAAAGAATTTGCGCGTCTATTCGCCGGGGAAGGCATTACCAAAGTGCTGACAATCGAATCTTCCGGAATCGCACCGGCGATCATGGCTGCTCTGGAACTGGAAGTCCCGATGATCTTCGCGCGCAAGCAGAAATCGCTAACGCTGCGGGAAGACATTTACGTGGAGAAGGTATACTCGTTCACGAAGCAGCAGAGCAACGATGTCACCGTATCCAAGAAATTCCTGTTCCCTAACGACAAAGTACTCATCATCGACGACTTCCTCGCTCACGGGGAAGCGGCGCTGGGGTTGGCCAGAATTGTTGAACAGGCCGGCGCAAGCGTAGCGGGAATTGGCATTGTAATCGAAAAGTCATTCCAGAGCGGTGCACAGCGTATCAAGGAAGCCGGTTACCGTGTAGAGTCGCTGGTGCGTATCGCTTCCCTGGATGGAGGTCAAGTCTCGTTCGTCACGGAAGATGTCCATTAATCGCCATTTGAGTTGTCCATTTTAATTATTCTAGGGGGAATTACGCTTTATGAGTTCGGATCGAATTTTCCAAAGACACCGCCATCCGGCGAAAACTTTCTCACTGGGACTGCAGCACGTTATGGCGATGTACGCCGGTGCGATCGTCGTTCCGATGATTGTCGGCAGAGCGATCGGTATGACACCGGAACAGCTTACATACCTGATTGCGATCGATCTGCTGGCCTGCGGCGTGGCAACATTAATGCAGGTGTGGGGTAACCGCTTCTTCGGTATTAAGCTTCCTGTCGTGCTCGGCTGTGCGTTCCAAGCCGTCTCGCCAATGATTATGATCGGCAATGCGCCGGGTATGGGCATTGGGGCCATCTACGGCGCGATTATCGCTTCGGGTCTGTTCATTTTCCTATTCTCCGGCTTGTTCGGCCAATTGATTCGCCTATTCCCGCCGATCGTAACGGGCTCCGTCGTGACCATTATCGGCGTAACCTTGATTCCGACGGCCATGACGAATCTCGGCGGCGGACAGGGTGCGGAAGACTTCGGCAGCTTGTCTAACATTATGCTCGGCTTCGGCGTACTGATCTTCATCGTGCTGCTGAACCGCGTCTCGACCGGCTTTATCCGTTCCATTTCGATCCTGATCGGCCTGATCGTCGGCACGGTTGTCGCGGCGTTCATGGGCAAAGTCGACTTCTCTCCGGTGGCAAACGCAAGCTGGTTCCACGCGATCACGCCGTTCCATTTCGCAACACCGGTCTTTAACCTCAGCGCGATCCTCACGATGATTCTCGTTGCGATCGTCAGCGTCGTCGAATCGACAGGCGTGTTTATGGTATTGGGACGCATCGTCGGCCGCGACATCGGTTCCAAGGAGCTGGCACGCGGCTATCGGGCGGAAGGCCTTGCGATCATGTTGGGCGGCGTGTTCAACTCGTTCCCGTATACGACTTATTCGCAGAACGTCGGTCTTGTGCAGATGAGCCGTGTGAAGACGCGCGATGTTGTCGCCGTTGCTGGTATCCTGCTTGTGCTCGTCGGATTCATTCCGAAGATCGCCGCAACGGCGCAGCTCATCCCGTCCTCGGTACTCGGCGGCGCGATGGTCGCGCTGTTCGGCCTCGTGCTCTCGTCCGGCGTACGCGTACTGGGTGATCAGGTTGATCTGTCAAGGCACGAGAACCTGTTCATCATCGCCTGCTCCGTCGGTATGGGCCTTGGGGTCTCGACGGTACCGGGACTGTTCGCAGGACTGCCGGAGCAGCTGCGCATCCTGGTGGACAATGGCATCATCGCGGGCAGCTTCACGGCGATCGTCATGAATCTGCTGTTTAACGGACTGGGCGAGAAAAACGCACATTTGAAGGTCACCGGCGACGACGATGTGTTTGGCGGCGAAGAACAAACTCTCGATAAAGCAGCTTCAAGTGAAAAAGCTTTAAATAAAAAAAATGCAAATTAAAAAACTTTTTTGAAAAAAGCGCAGAGAGTATACATCATGATTCTGCATGCTTTGGAAGATGGACCGGTTCCCGACAAGATGGGGTGACCGGTCTTTTTTTACGAAAAAAATAGATCGGAAAACTGCAAAAGTTCGTTATTTCACCGAAATCTTGGCGTAATTCGACATTTCTCTATATGCTTCCCCTGTTTTTGAAAGAAGCTGCCTATAAGGTGGTTACAATAAGGATAGAGAATAACATAACTTGCACGGAACATCCTACTCTGCATGGAACAAACTACTTCGCTCCGGGGTGACGGACTAATGAACAAGAAATGGTGGAAAGAAAGCGTTATTTATCAAATCTATCCAATCAGTTTCAAAGATTCCACAGGCGATGGTAAGGGGGATCTTCGCGGAATTATCGAGAAATTGGATTACCTGCAGGAACTGGGCGTCGATGCGATCTGGATCTGCCCAATCTATACGTCCCCTGACTATGACAACGGATACGATATCAGCGACTACTATGGCATTGATCCGAAGTACGGCACGATGGAAGATTTTGACGAGCTG
Source organism: Saccharibacillus kuerlensis DSM 22868 (assembly GCF_000378145.1). Taxonomy (GTDB): domain Bacteria; phylum Bacillota; class Bacilli; order Paenibacillales; family Paenibacillaceae; genus Saccharibacillus; species Saccharibacillus kuerlensis. The sequence goes on from NZ_KB899291.1 coordinate 73,109, forward strand.
CTTCAGAAGGCGCATGCCCGCAGCATCCGGATCATTATGGATCTGGTGCTTAACCACAGCTCGCATCTGCATGAATGGTTTATCGAATCGTCGTCTTCCAAAGACAACCCCAAGCGAGATTACTACATCTGGCGCGAACCGAAAGAAAACGGCGGTTATCCGAACAACTGGGAGTCTTATTTCAGCGGCTCCGTATGGGAGTTCGACGAGCGCACCCAGGAGTATTATATGCACCTGTACGCGAAGGAACAGCCGGATCTGAACTGGGAAAATCCCGAGGTTGTCCGTGAGCTGCATGACATGGTGAAATGGTGGCTGGAAAAAGGGGTGGACGGCTTCCGTTTCGACGCCATCTCGCACATCGTCAAAGCCGAAGGGCTTCCTGACGCGGATAATCCGCAGAACCTTCCGGTCGTGCAGGCGTATCACTTTTTCTCCAATCTGGACAAAGTGCACTATTTCCTGCGTTCGCTGAACGAAGACGTGCTGGACTTTTACGACATTATGAACGTGGGCGAAGTGTCCGGTCTCGGACCTGAGCAGGCACTTGATTACGTCGGTGAAGGGCGCAATGAGCTGGATATGATTTTTCAATTTGAGCACATGTTCCTGGATGCCAAGTCCGGCGGAACGGGCAAGTGGGACATTAAGCCGTGGACGCTGATCGACCTTAAGAAGATCATGAGCCGCTGGCAGACCGTTTTGCACAAAAAAGGCTGGAATGCCAACTATATGAGCAATCACGATCAGCCGCGCCAAGTTTCCAGATTCGGCAACGACAAAGACTACCGCGTACGTTCGGCGAAGATGCTCGGGACGTTCCTGCATACGCTTCAAGGAACGCCGTACATTTATCAGGGCGAAGAGATCGGCATGACCAACGTACAGTTTGAATCGATCGATCAATATCGGGATGTCGAAACGCTGAACTATTACAAGCAGTGCAAGAACAAGGGCATGGACGAACGGGAAATCATGGAGCGCATCTGGAAAAAAAGCCGCGACAACGCCCGGACGCCGATGCAGTGGAACTTCGACGAACATGCCGGCTTCACGGACGGAGAGCCTTGGATGAACGTCAATCCGAACTATACGAAGATCAATGTGGAAGCGGCGCGCCGAGACCCGAATTCCATCTTCCATCATTACCGCAAACTGATTGCCCTGCGTAAAAAGCACGAGGTGCTTGTATACGGCGACTACAAGCTGCTGCTGCCGCTGCACGAAGAAATCTATGCGTTCGTACGAACATGGGAAGAGGAAAAGCTGCTGGTCATCTTGAACTTCTTCAGCGGTACGCCGACGTTCGACTGGCCGGAAGACCTGCAGGGAATGAAAGAAGAACTGCTGATTTCTAACTACGAACCTCTGGAAGATGAGGATCTGTACAGTTTGACGCTGCGGCCTTATGAGGCGAGGGTGTATAAGTTGAGTTAATAGATTTGTATATTTTCTTCATGCTAATAAGTGTAGAAAAACCGGTGTTGCATATAAGCAATACCGGTTTTTCTATGGGGAAAATATTTAATTGAGAGTTAACTTTCGGATGAATTGGTGTCTGTCACTAACTTTTGTTTTTTCATAAATCCTTTTGATTACTGTTCGTACGGTTCCCTCTTTAATTCCTAGTTGGTTTGCTATGTATAAGGCGCTTTTCTGATCCAACCATAATAAAGCGACCTCTCGTTCTCTTGTTGTCAGCAAATATTCATCTAAGTTAAGTAACGTGTTTTTCTTTGGGCGGAGTTGATGTTCGCAGTTATAACGAATGTTTTGGGCTAACAATTGGATGTAAGGAACTGCAAAGTCTATGGAACATTCTTTAGGTACAGACAAATCAAGATAGCCCATGGTTCTACCATTACATAGAATGGGAGAGGCGATACAGTTCAAATCTTTAAATTGTACCAGCGAATGTTCGTTTCCTTGCACGACACTAAGCTTATGCTTTTCCATAGCCAAGGAGATTCCGTTAACGCCACTGGCTTTTTTGGATAGATTATCTCCTACCTTCAACCCTGCAGCAATGGCAAACAACGAATAACAAAAAATTTCAAGAATAATTCCGTTTTCGTCGGTTAGAATCGTGGCAAAAGGTACCGGCAGCAGACGGACTGCTTTTTCAATTTCCTTGCGAATCGTTAAAAGAAGATTTGAAAATAGGATTTGTTCTGTTGCCATGTGATTATGCGCTCCTTATTTAAAACCTCTCTAATAGATTTTCTATAAAGGTAAATGATAGGCAAGCAACTTTTATATGTAAATAATGATATAAAAATTAAAGATATAATACAACCTTTTTTCTGGATCCACTTTTCAAAGAGCGAGTAAAGAGAAAGTTGTCAATACCTAATTCAGGATATAGAAGAAGCCAAATGTATGGATTACTCTAAATTTATCAGCAGCGCGAAATGAAAAAACGCGAATGAGAGCAAAGGGAACGGAGACAGCAGCATGATTGGAATTGAGAACATCAAAATGAGTTTTGGCAATCGCCTTGTGCTCGATCAGGTGGGGTTATTGATCCAAAAAGGGCGTCCTCATGCGCTGCTTGGAAAAAACGGAGCAGGTAAAACAACGCTTATTAAAATCATTCTGGGACTTCTTCGTCAGCAGAACGGGACAGTAGATTTCCCTACTCCTCATATGACAATCGGTTATTTACCTGAAGAACGCGGAATGTACAAAGATATTCGGGTGGACCAAGCTATTCGATATTTCGGGAAGTTGGGCAGCCGACAGCCAAAGGACTATCAGGCTTATTTGGAAAAGTTTGAACTGCTTGCTTATGAAAAGCTGCATGTGCGCAGCTTATCGAAAGGAAACCAACAAAAACTTCAATTAGCGGTGGCACTCGTTAATAGTCCGGAATTTTTGATTTTGGACGAGCCATTTAGCGGCCTGGATCCCTTAAATCGAGAATTGTTTTCTGATATTATTAGCGATTATGCCAAAGAACATTATCTGCTTATTTCAAGCCATCAGTTGGATAAAATTGAAGTCTTAGGTCAGGACATAAGTTTTTTGAAAGCGGGAAAAATTATAGCCTCCGGGACTCTTGAACAAATACGTAAGACATACGGATTTAAACAACTTTATCTGCCTGAATCTATAGAAGTTGAAAATGTCTTCTCTAATTATCATAGCTTCGAAAAGGAAAAAGGTCGGTATCGTATTCCGATAAACGAAGACAAAGATTTTTGGGAGATGATGAAGCAAATTGAAGGTCGGGATATTTCTTTTGTAAGCTTTCAAAATTCTTCTTTAGAAGATATTTATATTCGGTTGATGAAATGAAGGTGGCATGAAAATGACATTTTTGCACATGGTGAAATTCAATTACCTAAGATTGTTTAAGCATTGGAGCGCTTATGTGCTGTATGGGATGGTAATAGCTCTGGTCGTTGGCATTGGGCTTTTTCCCCACTTACATAGCGGAACTGCACAGCCGTTTACGGCCTACACGAATTCTGATGGTAGGGCACCGAATTATATTGGACAGGACCAAGAAATGCCGATGTTGGTACAGATGATTATCATTTTTGCACCTTACCTTTTCGCTTTATTGTTTGGAACGATGATCTTTATAGCGGTTTCCGTAGAAAGTATAGAGAAAATCAGTTATCTTTTACTGTCCAAAGTATCTGCTTTTCATATTTTGTACAGTAAAGTCGTCGCCGTATTATTATTTTTTATGGGATTGCTTACTTTAGGTATTTTAGGATTTCTGACTCTTGCTGCAATTGGTGTCATTCATCCGCTTGAATTAATACATGCCTCTCATTTGAACATGGGATTTGGATGGCGATATGGTACTGCGTTTATTCTGGGAATTTTACAGATTGTTATGTTGTTCACCTTATTCGCTCTGTTTATTCGGGAAAGCTCACAGCTTCAGACAGGAATGATGATTCCAGGAATTATTACCGCTGTGGGTTGGGGTGTAGGGTATTGGATGCTTTTATTTAAACCGAATTTACTCGCACATCCTTTTTTGACAACAAGTTTACAGGGGATTCCTATTTTCAATTTGTTTGCTACGATAGCACGCTTAGGCAGCTGCTCGCTAACGAACTTAGATTTAGCAGTTTTTATTGTAGCAACTGTACTCTGGCTAGCATTAGCTCATTTCAGTTTGCGAATCGTCTATGCGGCTAATCAAAAAATTAATTTGTGAGGAGTAGAAGTTATGATGAACGCTTACGAACAAATTAGTGTGAAATTGGAAGAAAAAAAGCGGAAAATGAATAGGCTGAGACTCTTGAGTGTTACGGTTATACTTTTGACTGCAGGGGTTGGAGCAGCTGTTCACAACATGGTTTTGTTCGTTGTTGGCATAGCAGCTTTTGTTGTTATGCTTTTCGGATTTGGACTTCCTACCATGCGCCAAATTTCTCGTTTGAAAAAGCAATTAACTGAGCTTGCTTCTGAATAATATAATCTTATCTCTGATAATTACTGTGTATGCGCAACTGCGAATTAACTTCCTCTTTGATATTCACCTCTTCATTAAGATCCAAAGTTTGGGCCTGAGCGTTTAAGAAAGTTCCTACTCGAAAAAGTCGATGAGTTTGCGTACCTGCTCTAATTAAAAAAGCGATTTTCCGGTTTATGACGGAAGATCGCTTTTTTGTGACGGATGCTGCTGCGATTAACCAGAGATGTTAACAGGACGGGCAGACAAATATCGTGTAATCAGATCGTCGGCAATCTCGTCCGACGCCTTGGGATGACCCAGAGCGGCAGAACGTTCACGAGCGGCCTGCAGCTTCCCGGGATCGCCCAGCAGACCGGCGATTTGTGCGGCAAGCTCATCGGCGCTGCGGGAGATGAAGGCGGCGCCTTTATCTTCGAGATAAACGGCGTTATTGCGTTCCTGGCCCGGCACAGGACGGAATAGGAAGATCGGCAGCCGGCAGGCGAGCGACTCGGCAAGCGTGATACCGCCGGGCTTGGTCACAATACAGTCGCTCATACGCATAAGCGAGGCGACACGATCGGTGAATCCGAGTATTTGTATGCGTTCGTTATCGGCGTACTGCTGCGTAAGACCGGATTGCATTTCTTCATTACGGCCGCATACGACAATAATCTGGATGTCGTTCTGTTCAAGCAGCAGATCGCATACCCGGCGCAGGCCAAGCATAACGCCGTAAGCGCCGGCCATAAGCAGCACAGTCTTGCGGGATGGATTGAGCTTGATGCCGGATACGGACGGCTCGCCTGTTCGCAGAGCGCGCGCGGCGGCAAATTCGCCGTGAGAGTGCGGCTGCGGCTTCGTAGATCCTGTGCCACAGCTGTCCGCCGGACCGAACCCCTGCTTGATCGGAATGCCGCTGACGGCAATTCTCTCCGGATCGATGCCGGAGTCCGCTGCCTGCTTGCGCATATCTGCTGTCGCAACGTAGAAACGATCCACATCCGGATGAAGCCACCGTCCATGCAGATCAAAGTCGGTTACGACATTGACGATCGGAATATCAAGTCCGATCTTGCGGCGCAGCTTCGGCATGACCATCTGCGGGAACGTATGAATTACGACGCCGGGACGCTCAGTTTTGAGGTACTCCTCAAGCCTGCGTGTACCGAAGGCATGCAGAATATTCGCAAAAGGTTTATCCGCTTTCATATCTTTCGTCATATTGTACACGAGGCCGTAAAGACCCGGAATGGTACGGTAGCTCTGCATATAGACGAAGCGGGTGAGGTCATTGAGTTTGGGATGTGCCTCGGCCATAAGGTCAAGCAGCTTTACTTGGTGAATGCCGCGTTCGTTCAAGCTTTTTTCAAGTGCTTTGGTTGCCTGATAATGACCGTCGCCATAGCTGGCGTACAGGATCAGGACATTGGGCTCGTGCGGTTGCATGGGTTCCTCCCCTGAAAGTCTGCAAGATGACAAGATGACAAGATGGAATCTATCATATCAAGTTTTTGGGCGGGGGGCGAGCCCATTCCGACCTTCGCTTCACTCGATTCTCTCCCCTTGATCAAAATAAAGCAGTAGGGAGGGGAGAGAATCGAAAGGCGCTGCGGTTCGGAATGGGCTCGCCCTGGGGGGAGGGAGGGCAAGGGCAAAGAACAAGAGCTAGAGCAAGGGCAAAACAAGGGCAAAGAACAAGAGTCAGAGCCAGACAAGAGCAAAACAAGAGCAAGACAAGACCAAGAAGTAAAGGCAAGAGTGCGGGTGACGGGGAAGGGAAGGGGTAAGGGTAGAGGAAGGGGAACGACAAGGCGGCGAGAAGACTGCTGCAAAGCAATGTGAAAATAGAGCTTTCTACTCAGCCTAAGCTGCCTAGAAAGACAAGATTCCGCAGCTTGGCTATTCTAACGAATCCTGATCATGCTATTCATGCTCTAAGCGGTTTATAGAAATTCTAACGAACCCTGATAACGTTATTGGAGCTAAAATGGTCTTGAACAGGTCCAATCGCAGCAAATAAAGATATGAGGATTCGTTAGAATCGAAAAAAAGCCGAAAAGTGGCAAATAGCGGTATAAGGATTCGTTAAAATGGGGAGTGGGCACGGATCACGGATTTCGGAATTCTACACTCTCGAAATTCTACACTCTCGAAATTCTACACTCTCGAAATTCTACGCTCTCGGAGTTCTGCAGCCTTAGAATCCTACGGTCTTAGGGTTCCATGGTCTTTTAGATTCCAGATTTCGACACACGACTGGAAGAGAGGACCGGATGAGGTCCTCATCCGACCCTCATCCGACCCTCATCCGACCCTCATTCGGCCCTCATCCGGCCCTCATCCGGCCTTCAGCCGGCCCTCAGCTTCCCGAGTCTTTCAACGCAGGGAGCACGAACTTCCGCATCAGCTGACGGGGATTCTTATAGCGGCTGACACGGCTCTCGGACGTGAATACGGCTACCGCGTCCAAGCTTGGCAGCACATAGATTTGCTGGCCGCCATGGCCGTGCGCGCAGGCGTAAGGCACACCGTCCAGCTCGCCGGTCCACCATTGGAACCCGTAATCGCCGAATCCTTCGTAGCCTGCGGTCTGCGTCGACAGCATCTGCCGCGTCCAGTCCGACGGCAGAATGCGGCTGCCTTCGTACATCCCGCCTTCGAGGCAGCACTGCCCGAATCGGGCAAGATCTCTTGCGGTCAGCGCCAGACCGATATGGCCGGCGCTTGCGCCTTCGCGTACCGGGGACCACGCTGCGCTGCGAATGCCAAGAGGACCGAACAGTTCGCGCTGAGCGAAGGTGAAGGCATCTTCACCGGTCCAGCTCGTCAGAATAGCCGACAGCAGATGGGAGTCGGTGCTGCGATAAGTAAACGTACCGCGCTGCTCAGGCATGACAGGCAGGCGAAGCGCAAACGAGACCCAGCTGCGGCTTCGATGAAAAGGCCGCAGCAGCGCTTCACCGAGACTGCGGCCGGTTTTCCAGTAGCTGCCCGAAGTCATGGTGAGCAGCTGCCGCAGCGTAATCTCTTTTGCAAGCGGATGGGCATCTTTCGGCCAGATGGATTCCAGATGTTCAAATATAGAACCATCCAAGTACGGACTGCCCTGACGCTCGTACGCGATGCCAAACAGTGCGGCCGTAAAGCTCTTGGTAGCCGAGCGCAGATCATGCAGCGTCTCCGGCACGGCGTCTCCGTAGTAGCGTTCGAAAATCAGGTTTCCTCCGCGCAGCAGCAGGAAACTGCGCAGTTTGGGATGGCTTTGCGGTACAGCGCGATCCGCCTGAAGCAGTGGGAACTCGTCCGTTCCGGTTTCCAAAGGAGACGAGGTCGGCAGCGTCGGAGTGAAAGAACCCGATGAGACAATTAGCGGTACGGAACGCGGCATGGGATCATTCCTCCTTTTTGAGCAATATATTTTTATACAATAAGTTTATGCAGTGTGTTGGATCATCAGAGAGCAACTTTCCCAGGCGGTTCGCGTCTGAATAATAAGGGCGATAAGAAGTTATAACCGCAATTCGTCCTTTTGCTTCGCTCATGCGGTTCATATCCAATCTCGTTGTAAAATGGTATACTCGTAAGTAGGCATCTTCTTGAAATCTGTGCACAGTCTTCGTTTTTCGTTTGGAGGAGAGTCGCATCCGGCCAAAGAGAGAGAAGTAAGGACAAGCCGGAAGTGATTCAGTTGGCATTTCATCGGGTATGTAAGAAATCAGATAGGTGTTTAGCTTCAAGGCGGCGCAGAAGATTGTCTTTTCACAAGACAGCGGAGCGCGGCGGGCAGGGCGACAACCTTTAGGGGCGTCCGTCGGCAGCAGATTTTTTTGACATTCTCGATAACGAAGAACGTTCCGGGAGGGAATTATGATGGCGACCAAAGGTCATAACGAAGTCAAGGAAAGTCTGCGGGAAATGACTCGTATTTTTCGCCCAAGCGATCCGAAAAAGTTCGTCAAAGAATACGTTCGGAAGTATCACATTATGGGTGGGTACGAGGAAGAGTTGACGCTGGTGGTTGAGAACGAGATGGGCAAGTTGAACTCGTCCGCATCCTAGGGAAAGCTTTAAGCGGCCGCGGTCGCAAAGCAATTGATTGTGAAGATGCCTTTGTCGGTAAATGTAAGTTCCGGCAATCCGTTTGGAAGCAGCATTACGTATGCGAAACATCTCGACCGTCCTTTGCGGCTTAACTGCCGGGAGGACGGTTTTTTTGGCGTGGAAAAAAGCGTTATTTCCTGTCTTTGTCTTGACTGAAGATGAAAACTCGATTATAGTGTGCTTGTCGATATATACAGAAGCACAGGGTGGTGAGCGGGATTCATTGAAAATGGAGACTGCGGCACTGACGGAGAATGGAGGAGCAGTATGGCAGGAACCTGGCGTCAAGCTTGGCTGATCGTCGGCCGGGAGTTTAAGATCGATCGTTATTATGTAGCGGGCTCGATCGTTTTCGTTTTGTATATGGCCTTTTTCGGTGGAATGGCGATTGCAAAATTGCACGAAGAACCGAGATTATCGCTGGTAGCGGATCTGATCTTTTGGATTGTCGTTTCAATGGTGGGATACTACTTTTCCAGACGGATTACCAAGTACATTACCGAAGATTCGTACACACAGATGCTTGCCTATTACCGGGTAATGCCAATTTCGCCGCAGGTAATTGCGATGGCCCGCTGTCTTCAGCTTATTTTGGCCACATTGATCAATGGTACTCTGCTGTTTGGAACCCTGTATCTATTCCATTCAGGCATAAGAGAGCAGATGAATATTGAATCTTTTATCGCCTTTTCGCTGCTTTGGACAGGTTTCGGTCTGCTGCTAAACAGCATCTATATCACTTTCGAACTTATGCTTAGAGGCAAAGCGTATTTCTGGTACAGCCTTATACTGACAGTCATACTGACGGCTGCCGTGTTGATTTTGCACTTTTCCGGAGTGCCTATCGTAGAAGGAACCATAAGGATCTGTGCTTCTAAAGGGCTGGCTTCACCTCTAGTCTGGATTTTGTTTGGGGCCGGGGCGGCTTCGGTCTATGCGGCTTATGTCTTTATCGTACGCGGAATACCGCTGCGGGATCTGGCCTAAATGCGGCCCAACGGGAAATAAAGGAGTGAAGTCATGCGGATACCCGTTCAAATTAATGAGAGCAGTGCCGAGCCGCTTTACCATCAGATCGAAACGCAGCTTCGTTCGCTTATCGTGACCGGACAGATTGCAGAAGGTACGCTGCTGCCATCCATCCGGGAATTTTCGGCCGATCTGAAATGCAGCGTTATCACGATCCGGCGGGTCTATCAGGATCTGGAGAACGAAGGACTGCTGCGCACAAGGCAGGGAACCGGCACTTTTGTAGCAAAGGTTGATACGGATGATCGTGAAGCTTACCGCAAACAGATTGTAGTAGATGCGGTGCGCGAACTGCTTGATACATCCAAGTCGGTCGGTTATTCGATTGCTGAACTTCGGGAGCTGCTCGATGAAACGCTTCGGGAAGAAGAGCGTAGATAGACGGGAGTGTATCCGATAAGCTTCCTGCAAAGGCAATTGACGGAAAAATAACCGATGGATTATCGGACCATACACGGCTGGGTTGGCGGCCGGTCGAAAGGGGAGTGGTCGACAATGGAGAACACCGTACTGGAATGGAAAGATATTGTGAAAAAGCGTGACCGGATGGTGCTGGGACCGGTCAGTCTTAAATTGCAAGAAAATTACGTTACCGCGCTGATCGGACGCAACGGCTCAGGCAAGTCGACACTGATCAAGCTGGCTGCTCAGCTGATTCATCCGGACGAAGGTGAAGTCATGTGGTTCGGGCAATCTTATCCGCACGGACTTCCCGCCGAAGTGCGGAGTGCAATCGCCTACGTACCGGAAAACTTCGTGTCCGAAGAAGACGGTCTTAAAATGGATGACGTCGCGGAATTTCGTGCGGCTTGGTATTCCAATTGGGATTGGCAGCGGTACGAAGAGCTGCTTCATCGTTTTGAGGTACCGGGCGGCAAAAAGCTGAACAAACTGTCCAAAGGGCAGCGGCGCAAATTCGAGATTGCGGCGGCGCTGGCGATCAGGCCCAAGCTGCTGCTGCTCGACGAGCCTTCTTCGGGCCTCGATCCTTTTGCCTGGAAAACGATGATGAACGAAATTCGCCGCTGTGTGGAGGAGGACGGTGCAACAGTACTGCTGTCTACTCACATTGTCGAAGAAATAAAGCGAATGGCCGATTACCTAATTCTGATCGATAAGGGCCGATCGCTTGGTCTGTTGGAAAAAGACACACTGCTCGATCGGGTACGCGAAGTTTGGATCGCTCGTGACGATGAACTGCTGGCGGAGCTGCCGGGAATTGTCGATTCGGCGCTCGAGTCGGAGAATCTCAGTCGCTTCGTAACACTGGATTATGTAGGAGCCGCAGCACTGATGGAAGAAGCCGGAATTAAGCCGATTCGGGTACGCACGTTGGATCTGGATGAAGCGATGGAGTATTGGATGAACGGAAGCATTTCCTCGGTCTGACGACGATCCTAGCAAGGAAAGGGAGGATAACGATGACGGAAAGACTGATTTTGCAAAATGTGATGAAGAGATACGGCGACAAGACGGCAGTGAACGGAGTTACGCTTGGTGTGCAGGAGGGCGAAATTTACGGGCTGCTCGGCGCCAACGGAGCGGGCAAGACGACGACGATGAGAATGGTGCTCGGTCTGATCTACCCCGACGAAGGCAGTATTACATATGGAGGACGTCCTTACGGCGGCGACGTACAGCGGATGGTCGGCTATCTGCCGGAAGAACGCGGGCTGTATCCCAAGGTAAAGGTTAGCGAACAGATTATCTACCTGGCAAAGCTCCGCGGAATGGACGGCGCTGAAGCGGAGAAGAACCTCAAATACTGGATGAACAAATTTGACGCCGACGAGTATTACGACAAGCGGATCGAAGAACTGTCCAAAGGCAATCAGCAGAAAATGGGCTTTATCGCGGCTGTCGTGCATCGTCCGCAAATTCTGATTCTGGACGAAGCGTTCAGCGGATTGGACCCGGTTAATGTGGAGCTGCTGAAGCTTGCGGTCAAGGAACTGCGCGACGAAGGAGCGAGTATTCTGTTCTCTACGCACCGGATGGAGCATGTTGAAGAGCTGTGTCACAACATTACAATTCTCGACCGCTCGAATACAGTACTGCAAGGAGATATCCGCGAGATCAAGAGGGGCTTCCCGCGTGAGCAGATTCTGCTGAAGACGTCGGCGGCGGTAACAGGCCTTGAAAGCATTCCGGGCGTAACCGGAGTCGAAGGCGACCCGGAAGGATATTTGATTCGGATCTCGGATGAAGCGGCCGCCGTTCCGGTGCTTACGCTGGCAATGGGACAGAGTGAGGTTCGGCATTTTGAAGTGAAGGAGCCGACGCTTAACCAAATCTTTATTCGATCGGTGGGTGAACGCCATGAATAGACTGGGCACAGTTATCGGGTTTACGTTCAAAAACAAAGTCCGTACCAAATCGTTCGTTATTACGACGCTGCTGCTGGCTCTGCTGATCACGATCGGTATTCATCTGCCGTTCATTATTCAGCTGTTTATAGGCGATGATGAAGGAGGTGCGAACAAGATCGGCATCGTCGCAGACGGCAGTACCGAAATCGCACAGCAGATCGAAGATTATATAGCGGAAGTGCCGGATAACAATATTGAATTTGTCCGGATGGAAGACGGGGGAGATACCGCAGCCTTGAATGAGCAGGCGCAGGCACAGGACTTGGCCGGCTATCTGCTCATTGTATCTGCTCCACCGGGCCCAGAGGGTACGCAAGAAACGTTCCCGCAGGTACAGTATGTTTCCGACAGCGGATCGATACCGGCCGATGTGCAGATCGTTCTTCAGCCCGCTCTGGAAAGCGCCAAGACCCGCTTCATTACGGAGGGAGCATTGACTGACGAGCAGATTGCACAGCTTACGACACCAGTGCAGCTGAACGCGGTCAGCTATGACAAGACGTCGGATACGGGGGGAGGAGCAGCCGACGGTTCGGACGATCCGTTCAGTCCGATGGATTTCATTACGGTATATGTGCTGATGACGCTGTTCTTCTTCTCGGCTATGCTGACGGGCAATATGATCGCCTCTGAGGTGACGTCGGAGAAAAGCTCGCGCGTTATGGAGATCCTCATCACGAGCGTTTCGCCGCTGACCCAGATGTTTGGCAAAGTGATCGGGGTCTTCCTGATCGGGCTGATGCAGATCGGCGTGTTGGGCGTCACGATCGCAATCAACCTGATGCTGCCGTATAATCGCGATGTAATGGCCGGGTTCGATCTGGACTTCTCGCAGCTGCCGGTAGACGTTCTGATCTATGGTCTGATCTTCTACGTCCTGGGTTACTTCCTGTACGCGCTGCTCTTTGCGGCTGTGGGGTCGATTGTCAGCCGTACAGAAGATCTTGGACAGGCGGTAATGCCGCTGAGCATGCTGTCACTGGCAGCTTTCTACATCGGGATCTTTAGCTTAAACAATGCGGATTCGCTGCTGATGAAGATCTCGTCGTTCGTACCGTTCACCTCGCCCACGACGATGATTGCACGAATCGGCCTTGGAGAGATTGCATTCTGGGAAATTGCCGTGTCACTCATCCTGCTGCTGCTGTCGATCTTCTTCTTCGGCTGGCTGTCGGCCAAGATTTATCGTACCGGGGTGCTGATGTACGGCAAGCGACCTTCGTTGAAGGAACTGCGTAAAGCAATGAAGGCGTACAAGATCTAAGCCAAGCTTTGGCGGCTTCGTCCGCTTACCCGCAATCGTGATGGATCGAAAAGGGGACAAGGCTGGGGAACCAGCTTTGTCCCTTTTATCATTCGCACGTTTTCCGTTTTTCGAAAGTTTGCCGTTTTTCAAAATGAACAGTGCCAGGAATGCTTGGATTCATACATTAAGAGTTGTGATATCGGAAATGGTGGCTGAAACGGATGGAAGACTGCTGCGCTTTTATCGATGTGGTTCTTTTTGATAGACTAGATGCTGAACAGGTTCGGAAATGAGTTTGGGCAACAGGAGGGTATTCATGCACATTTCTATACTGGGCGCCACAGGGCGTGTCGGAAGCCAAATCGTCAAGCTCGCTCTGCGGGACGGGCACCGCGTAACCGCACTGGTTCGCGATCCGGGGAAGGTCGATCCTCATAATCGTTTGACCGTCGTTCAAGGCGACGTGCTGAATGAAGAAGATGTAAAAAGTGCGCTGCACGAAGCGGAGATCGTAGTCAGCGCGCTGAATACGGACGGCACGACGACGCTGAGCCAAAGCATGCCGCTTATTATCGAACAGATGCGCAGCGTAGGTATTACGCGTATCGTTACAATCGGAACAGCGGGTATTCTGCAAAGCCGAACCGAACCGGGTCTGCTGCGATATCAGTCGAACGAGTCCAAGTGCCGATTGACTCGTGCGGCAGAGGAACATCATCGCGTTTACTCGCTGCTTGAAGCTTCCGATTTGGAATGGACCCTTGTATGCCCGACGTATTTGCCGGACGACGAATACTTGGGAATCTACCGTGTAGAGCGCGATTTCCTGCCTGAAGACGGCATGAAAATATCTGTCGCGGATACGGCTGAATTTGCGTACAAACAGATTGAAGACCGTCATTATGTCCGCTGCCGTGTAGGCATTGCTTATTAAGACTGCATTCGCATACGGTACATTCTTCGTTGTAGGCAGAGGCGGGAAAATCGGTCCGGCAGTGAAGGGTCGGCTTATTTTGGAATGAAAGGTTCTGATTCGGAATGCAAATCAAGAGAATCACAAAAGAACAAGCATGGGAGCTGCGCCATACGGTCATGTGGCCGGAGAAGGAATTCGATTACATCAAACTGCCGGGCGACGACAACGCTCTGCATTACGGACTGTTCAATGAGAATGAATTGGTGTCTGCAGTGTCGCTCTTCGTGCAGGATGAAGAGGCGCAGTTCCGAAAATTCGCTACGCTTTCGAACCGGCAGAATCGCGGATATGGCAGCCGGCTGCTGGAGTTTGTACTGAACGAGGCACAGCGGCAGGGGGTTAAGCGGATCTATTGCAATGCCCGAACCATTAAAGCTCCGTTCTACGAGAAGTTTGGGCTTACTCGTACGGATGTTGTTTTTGCCAAAGGCGGAAAGGATTATGTGGTCATGGAGCGGATTTTCTGATTTGTATGTTTTCTGATTTGTATGAGGAGGAAATGAAATGGTTCAGGCAAAAACAGCACAGCGAAATCGATGGTTAAAAATAGTTTCCAGAGTTCTGTTGATCGTACTCGGCGGTATTATTACTGCTTACGGTCTGGAAGCCGTACTGATTCCCAACAGCGTCTCGGACGGAGGGGTGACGGGACTCAGCATCGTCGGTTCGCAGCTGTTCGGTCTGCCTCTGGGCATTTTGATCGCTCTGATCAACGTTCCGTTCGTCTGGCTGGGCTACAAGCAGATCGGCAAAAGCTTCGCGCTGTATTCGGTAACCGGCATTGCGGCGCTTGCGGTCAGCACCTCCCTGATGCACCATATTCCCACTATTATTGAAGGAGATACGCTGCTCGTCACGGTTGTCGGCGGAATTATTATCGGTTTCGGCATGGGTCTTGCGCTGCGCAACGGCGGAGCACTGGACGGAATCGACATGCTGGCCGTGCTGCTGTCTCGCAAGCTGCCTTTCGGCACAAGCGACCTGATTCTGTTCCTAAACGCGTTCGTCTTTATCGTCGTGTCCACCGTGTTCGGTCTGCAGGGGGCTATCTTGTCGGCGCTGGCTTACTTTATCGCCTCCAAGGTCATTCATATCGTCGAAGAAGGTCTGAGCGGTTCCAAGACGTTCAAGATCATTACGACCCAACCGGAAGTTATGGTGGAAACGATCCGCGACCGGCTGGGACGCGGCGCAACCTATTCGGATGCTTATGGCGGTTACTCCAACGAGCAGTTCAAGGAAATTACCTGCGTAATCAACCGGCTGGAGGAGAGCAAGATCAAAGAAATCATTCACGAAATCGATCCGAATGCTTTTGTCGTCGTATATGATGTAGCGGAAGTCAGAGGCGGGAATTTCAAGAAAAAAGATATCCATTAAAAGATACTCTTTGATAAAGAATGACAATAAAAAACAGCAATAACAAGTCCTTGCAAGCTGCGTTAATATGGGTAAAGAGAGAGTGAGTATTCAAACTTCGACTACAAGGAGAATCCACTTTGAAAAAAACATGGAGAAATACGTTATTGTCCCTAAGCATGTCCGCCGCTCTTCTGGCTTCGGCAGTGCCGACTTTTGCAGCAGAAGCGCCGGCAGGCTTTGCACAGACAACAATCAAGGTAAACGGCCAAGTCGTCGATTATGCATCTGGCGAAGCGCTTGTCGAAAAAGGAACGACGCTCGTTCCGTTACGCTCGACGCTTGAGGTATTGGGTGCCAAGCTGCAGGATGTTCGTAACGGCAAGGTTCGAATTGTCGTAGACGACCGTACGATTACGCTCGGCGCCAACGCCAAAGTAGTCGGAGGCGTCTCGTTCATTCCGGTTCGTACTGTGGCCGAGGCTGCCGGGTACGACGTTCGTTGGGACCGCCAGACGAAAACGGTACTGCTTGTTTCAAAGAAAACGGGAGAAGCGGCACGCGGATTTCTGTGGGAAGTGAAAAACGGACCTACGACCGTCTATCTGGTAGGGTCAATGCATATCGCGGACGACAGCTTCTATCCGCTGCGCGATGAATTCGAAGAGGCATTCGCCAAAGCAGATTATCTGGGCGTCGAGATCGATATCAGCAAAGCAGCGGGCGAAGAGCAGCAGCAGATGATTGTGGACATGGGGACTTATCAGGACGGTACAACGCTGAAAGACCATGTATCGGCGGCAACGTACAAGCAGATCGGCGAAATTTTGAAAAAGAACGGATTGGAAGCGAACGCCTTCGATCAATTCAAACCATGGGTCGTCGAAACGACACTTGGAAGTCTCCAGTCGAGCGATGCAGGTTATGACGCGGGCTTAGGGGTTGACCTGTACTTTATCCAGAAGGCGGTTGAACGCAAAATTCCGGTGCTGGAGCTGGAAACGTATGAGTCACAGCTGAGTATGTTCAACGGACTGTCCGATGAACTGCAGGAGCGCAACCTCCAAGCTGTACTCGATAACTTTGGGGAGATTGCGGACAGTACCAACGAAATGGCCGGAATGTGGAAGAGCGGAGATGAAGATCTGCTGCTCGAGATGACAAACAGCATCGCCGAAGATCCGGAATACTACAAGGCACTCCTTACCGATCGTAACATCAAGATTGCCGACAAGATTGCCGGATACCTGAAGAGCGGCAAGGCCGAAGAGTACTTCATCGTCGTCGGTGCCGCACATTATTTGGGCAAAGACGGGATTATCAAGCTGCTGGAAGACCAGGGATATACGGTAACGCGGAAGTAAGGGCAGTAAGTAGAATTCAATGCAAAGTGCAGCATAACTGATCGAAATAAATGCACATCACAAAACGCCTCTCCGACAATCGGCCGCTTTGGCTCCGGTTGCTTCGGCAGGCGTTTTTTGCGATCATTTTAAGTGAGTAAGGGATGCAGAGTACATGGAACGTCTATAGTTCGGCGCTGTGAATAAGACTAAGTGATTATTAGTATGGAGAAGAACATGTTCAAGAAGGAGATTAGACATTGGGAACTGCAAGAAAATCTTATTCCGCTCCACCCCAGCGGGGGAAGCGTCGGAAAAAGCGAAGGAAAAGCCGGGTTTGGCTGCCAATCATCATGTTTCTTCTTCTGCTGTTTGCAGCCTGGAGGGCGCTTGCTTTCTTGGGATTTGTGCCGGATGAGACGAGTGAGGACAGCCGGATCGCTGGTCTGCATCCCGAGGTTCGGGCCAAAATGGACACGCTGATCGAACAGGCGGCAGCCAAAGAAATCGAAGTGGTCATCACGTCCGGATTTCGCAGCAGCGAAGAGCAGGACCGATTATATCGGCAGGGACGCGAAAATTCGGGAAATATTGTGACGAATGCGCGCGGCGGACAATCTTATCATAATTTCGGCTTGGCAATTGATTTTGCGCTGCGAGACGGTTCAGGGAATATTGTGTGGGACATGGAGATGGACAGAAACGGCAGCGGACGTTCTGACTGGATGGAGGTTGTCGAACTCGCCAAGGCACTTGGTTTCGATTGGGGCGGAGACTGGGAAAATTTCCGGGATTATCCGCACCTGCAGATTGATTTCGGTTATACGATCAGACAGCTGCAGAATGGAAAATACCCGAAAGGCTCGTTGGTTGAAGTGGAGGAAGCGGTGGAATAGGGGAAACGAGAAAAAGTAACGAGAAAAAGTAACGAAAAGAGTAATGAGAAAGAGTGACGAGAAAGAGGAGAGAAGCTCTGTTTGCCAGTAAGCTTCATTACTCTCTCGTTATTTCATCATTATTCTATCGTTGATTGTGTAGGTGGATGCCGCTAAAATAAGTGGAATAAGCTAACATGCAGGGAGAGAGTAAACAGAGTGAGAGACAAGACAGTCGTTTTACAGGCATTTCGCGCGGCATTTCCTGTCACCGTGCCTATTCTGGCCGGCTTTATGTTCCTCGGTATCGCCTATGGCGTATTCATGAACGTATCGGGTTTCGGCACAGGTTGGGCTTTTCTGATGAGTCTGCTGATTTTTGCGGGTTCGATGGAATTTGTGGCGGTAGGGCTGCTGCTCGGTCCGTTTAATCCGCTGGGAGCGCTGCTGCTGACATTGATGGTTAATGCGCGGCATCTTTTTTATGGAATTTCAATGCTGGAGAAGTACAAGGGCACGGGATGGAAAAAGCCTTATCTCATTTTCGGGATGTGCGACGAATCGTTCTCGATCAATTATTCGGCACGTATTCCGAGTCATATAGACCGGGGCTGGTATCAGTTTTTTGTCACGCTGCTCAATCATTCGTACTGGGTAGCGGGCGCGATGATCGGAAGCGTGCTCGGTTCGTTTGTCGCTTTTGACCTGCAGGGACTGGAATTCGTCATGACCGCTCTGTTCGTCGTCATTTTCGTAGAGCAGTGGATGAAGGAGAAAGTGCATGACAGCGCACTGCTGGGGATTGGGATTTCAGTACTGAGCCTAATCGTGTTCGGCGCGGATAAATTTATCGTTCCTGCGATGATCGCCATTCTGGCCGTATTGACGCTGACGCGCAAAGCGCTGGAGCGCAAAACGGCGGAAGCCGAAGGAGGAGGCCGAGTATGACGATGACGGTAGCGCAGCAGATCTTTATTATCGCGGTTGTTGTACTGGGGACGATGGCGACACGCTTTCTTCCGTTTCTGCTCTTCCCACCGGGCCGGCCGACGCCGGAATATGTACGGTATCTGGGCAGAGTGCTGCCCGCCGCGGCAATCGGCCTGCTCGTTGTATACAGTCTGAAGGACGTAAACGTTCTATCCGGCAGCCGGGGATTACCCGAGCTGATCGCAGTGGCCGTCGTCGTCTGGCTGCATTTGTGGAAAAAGAATATGTTTCTGTCCATTGCGGCGGGAACGATTCTGTATATGGTCCTAATCCGGCTTTAGTCGGCTGTGCCGCCGAGCAGCATATCCACATGCGGAATACCGTCTTCCGGGTACACGTCCGAAATGGAGCGGAAACCGAAGGAAGTGTAGAACTTCTCCAAGTAGTGCTGCGCCTGGATTTTGATCTCCTGCTCGCGCAGTTCTTCGGTTAGGAAAGATATCGCTCGCGTCATCAGTTCCTGAGCTAGGCCCTGTCCTCGGAATGAGTCTTTGACGAGTACACGACCGATGGAAGCCTGGGAATAAGAGACACCGGGAGGCAGAAGCCGGCAGTAAGCCGCAATTTCTCCATCTTTTTCCGCGTACAGATGATAACTTTGCAGGTCCTTGCCGTCGATCTCCGGATAGAGGCAGGCCTGTTCCAGAACGAAGACGTTGATCCGTTCTCCAAGAATTCGGTATAGTTCTTCACCGGTCAGCTGCTCAAACGATTTTAAATGCCATTGCATAGATTACAATTCCTCTCGTACGTGTTTTGGCTGTCTTTTTCGTTTTTCTTTTATTTTTTGAATTCCTTTTTACTCTTTTTATTATAGAAACAAATTCGTTACGATGTAAATTGCCGGCAGCGGAATTTGGAACGAGAAAAGGAGAAAGCGATGAACCTTAAACTGCATGCCATGAAATACGGAAACGTCGCTCATTACGATTGGGAGATGAAGCTGCTCGGCGAGCGGGAAGGCTGCCTGATTGGGGAAGGGGAAGCGGGACGCAAGCTGAAGCACCATACCAAAGGGCAGACGTTCACGATTCCGCATGCTTCGCTTGAAGTCTATGCGCTGGAAGAGGGGTTTACCGTTAGCTTTGACATTGCAGATGGAAAAGTGATTTCGATTTACTGCAACGTTTCGCAGCCCTGCCTGCGGGACGGGGAAGACGTATCGTTCGTCGATCTCGATCTGGATCTGCTATGGAACGAAGAAAAAGGTTGGCATGTGGTGGACGAGGACGAGTTTGAGATCAACCGCAGGCGCTTTGGTTACCCCGACGAATTGGTTCGGTATGCACAGCGATCACTGCAGGATTTGCAGCAGCGTGCCCAACGCGGCCAATTCCCTTTTGACGGAAGTCTGAATGACGAAATTGCAAGAATTGCAGCCGGAACGGCGAAGCTTAGCACGTAGCTTCGCCGTTTTTTATTTGTTTCGTACTTATTTATTTTTATGACACCTTTTTTATAAAACTGTTTACATATAAAAAGAAAAGAATTATAATCAACCCAAAAGTTGCGCTAGGGAAACAATCATGCGTGTGGGTAACAAATGAATCAGAGAATGATAGATCAAGCAGGAGTGAAGGGGTGAAAAAGTCATGGAGAGAGAAATCAAACCCGAAGCGGCACCGCATGAAAAGACAGCTCCGAATCAATTGGTGCAAAATCAAGCGAGCGGACGAAGCCGCACCGAACTTGCCGCTGAAGCGGTATTGAATGGAGAAACGAAAGGATTCAAACGGCTGCTTCCGTTTCTCGGTCCTGCTTTTATTGCAGCGGTCGCTTATATCGATCCGGGGAATTTCGCTACAAATATTACGGCAGGTTCGCAGTACGGCTATATGCTGCTGTGGGTCATTTTTGCTTCGAATTTGATGGCGGTACTGATCCAGTCATTGTCGGCGAAACTTGGAATTGCGACAGGGCGCAATCTGCCTGAAGTGGCACGCGATCGTTTTCCGAAAGGGGTCTCAATCTTCCTCTGGATCCAGAGCGAATTGGTTATTATTGCGACTGACCTGGCCGAATTTATCGGTGCAGCACTCGGTTTGTACTTGATCTTCGGCATTCCGATGCTGCCTGCCGCGCTGATTACGGCTGCCGCATCATTTGCAATCCTGGAGCTGCAGCGGAGAGGATTTCGCGCGTTGGAGACAGGAATCGCAGGGATGGTCGTTGCGGTCGTGCTGGCATTTGCCTTTCAGGTATTCATGGCGAAGCCCGACATGGCAGCGGTCGCGATTGGAACGTTCGTACCGCATTTTGCAGGGACACAAAGCTTGATTTTGGCTGCGGGTATTTTGGGCGCAACCGTTATGCCGCACGCCATTTACCTGCACTCTTCGCTGACGCAGAATCGGATTGTGGCTCGCAATGAAGAAGAGAAGAAGAAGATTTTTCGGCTGGAGTTTGTCGATATCGTATTTGCCATGATTGTAGCCGGAGCGGTCAACATGGCGATGCTGATTATTGCAGCCGCGCTCTTTTTCAAAAATGGGCTTGTTGTCGAAGAGTTGGATCAGGCGTTTATCCACTTCCGCGAGCTGGCCGGACCGGCTGCGGCAATCTCCTTTGGATTGGGCCTGCTGATTGCCGGGCTATCCAGCTCTTCGGTAGGTACAATGTCCGGCGATGTCGTGATGCAGGGGTTCATCAATAAACGAATCAATCTGTATCTGCGCCGGGCAATCACCATGATTCCGCCGCTTGCGCTGATTGTTTCGGGGGTCGATGCAACCCGGGCGCTTGTTGTCAGCCAGGTCATTCTTTCGTTTGGCATCGTTTTTGCGCTTGTACCGCTGATGGTATTTACCGGCGATCGCAAGCTGATGGGAGGACTGGTCAACCATCCGGTCACCAAGGTTCTTGGTTGGGCGATCGCGGTACTGGTTGTCGCACTGAATATTTTTCTTGTTGTCGAGAGTTTTTGAGCGGGAATTTATCATATGAAAGGTCTGCATGGAGCTCCTAAGAACATGTGCGAGATATGTTCAAGTGGGAGGGAAGACAGCATATTTAGAATCTTTTTATATAAATGCCGGCTTCTTCGTTTTGGCGAAGAAGCTTTTTATTTTCCAATAAGTGTTTACGAAAGTTCCGATTAACGTAAATTGAATGTAAAGTGGCTGCGAGGGTATGATGAACTTTTGTCGTGCCCGAACGGTACGAAGCTGATATAAACCTGATGTAACCCTGATGGAAACCGGGTGTACACGCCTATCTTATGAAGAACTCGGAGGAAAATGAAATGCCGCCATTGAAAAACAAAACCTCATTGAGGCATGCTGCCCTAAGCTTTGCAGGGTTTGGACTGTTGACCTTTGCCTTTCTGCTGATTGCGAAGCTGGTTGGGGCCGATTATCAAGCTGTTGTCGATTTCGACCATAAATGGATTAGTCGGATTCAGGCCTACGAATCGCCAGGCTGGACGAAATTGGCCGACACATTATCGTGGATCGGTTCTACCAAGGTCGTCATTGTGTTTGTGCTGATCCTGATTCTGCTCATGCTGTTCGTCCGTCATCTCCGCTGGGAACCGCTGCTGCTGCTGTGCGCTACGGCAGGCAGCGGGCTGCTCAACCTTCTGCTCAAAAATCTGTTTCGCCGCGATCGCCCCGATATTAATCGGCTGGCAGAAGAGTTTACGTTCAGCTTCCCAAGCGGCCACTCTATGGGGGCATTTGCCTTGTACGGCATTCTGGCTTATCTGCTTTGGCGTATGATTCCCTCATTTTCGGTGAGGATTGCGGCGCTGGTGCTGTGTACGCTGCTGACGCTCTCGATCGGACTCAGCCGAATTTATCTGGGTGTTCATTATCCCAGCGACGTAATTGGCGGCTATATTGCCAGTGCTGCCTGGCTGGCGCTGACCATCGGAATATTCGAATATTGGCGCCATACCAAACAGCGCCGCCTTGGCGGACAGTCGGAGGCTGAGCGTCAGGAGAAGATGAGCGGCGACGGGTTAGGAATTTAAATCGGTGTGCAGCCGGTTGTACAATAAAAAGAAGCTTTTATTTGGAAACCAAAAAGCACCTGCGGCCGTGGTCCTAGCCCCGTCAAGTAGACACTAAAAAACACAGTTTCTCAAGCGACGACCTTTTCCCGAAACTCTTTCGGGGAAAGGTCGTTTAGTTTGCTTTGGAAACGTTCCTCATTGTAATACGTCAAGTAGTCCGCAATTTGGTGCCTTGCTTCTTCAAGTGTGTTAGGATTCTCCAGATACAGTTTCTCAGTCTTTAGATGCGAAAAAAACGACTCGACACACGCATTGTCAAAGCAGTTGCCCCGTCTGGAATGGCTGCCTGTGAGTCCTTTTGCTTGCAG
>NZ_KB899292.1 GCF_000378145.1 Saccharibacillus kuerlensis DSM 22868
CAGCAGCACGCTGCGAAGGGCGAAGCCAAAGGCAGCACGCAGCAGCACGCTGCGAAGGGCGAAGCCAAAGGCAGCACGCAGCAGCACGCTGCGAAAGGCGAAGCCAGAGAAAGCACGCAGCAGAGCGCTGCGAAGGGCGAAGCCAAAGGCAGCGGGCAGCAGCACGCTGCGAAAGGCGAAGCTAGAGAAAGCACGCGCTCAAATGGGCGTGCAAGGCAGAGCGCCGCAAGCAAGGCTGCGGCGCAGGGTTCTCAAGCGCCGGCGGCGAATGCCAGCGCAGGCAAAAGCCGTCCGACCGGTCAACAGAGCCGGTCAAACGGCAGAACCACCGGCAGCCAGGCCGCCGGCGAAGCGGGCAAGGACCGCCCGGCGCCGAAGCCGCACAACGGCTCACGTGCCGGTGCGGACGGCAAGCGCGGACGGACCGGCGGCGGACGGCCGCAGCCGGGTACCGCTGCATCGGCCCGCTACTCGGCCAACCGCAAGTGGACCGACGGCCAGTGGGCCGCCGAAACGCTGTTCCGCGCCAGTCACGGTCTGTCTGGCGACAAGGCTTAAGGAACGAATTCCCCTTGTTTATCGCATGGAATCAAGCCGAAGCGGCAGCAGCCGCTTTGGGCCTGATTTCCGCTTGAACAATTGGAGCATTTCGTTTGAAGCGCGGTGAAATGCCGCGCTTTTCATAATGTCCGCTTCCAGGAGTTTAATTCCTCCTTTGTATGGAAGCATCAAAAAGACCGCTTAAACCGTTCAACGACGGTAAAGCGGTCTTTTTGGCATTCTTACGTGAGGATTAACGGCCCCTGCCGATTCTCACTTCTATTTATGTTTTATCTCGTGTCGAATCTTATGGTTTTATCTCATGTTGGATCTTATGCTTTTATCTCATAAGTGGACCTTATATTTTTACCTGATGATTCTCTTCTCTTCTATTCTCTTAACTTCAGCAGCCTCTTACATGTACAGCATCGAAAAGTGAAGCTCATGCCCAAGCTGTTTCAAATAGTTGTACAACTGCGAACGATGATGGAACAGATGGGTCAGCGTTTCGATCTGCCATTGGATCTGCGTGTGTTCCTGTCCCGGTTCGGCGTAGAATGCTTTGGTGGAACGGTTCATCAGATCGTCCAGGTGAAGTGAAAGTATGTATTCTTTGTATAGATCAAAGCTTTCTCGCAGAGCGGCGGCAAGCCGTTCGGGATCCAGTTCTTCATTCAGGCTCCCTTCGATTCCGCCCACTTCTTCGGCTCCGGCTTCCTGCATGATCGCAAGGTCGCTTCGCGGTACAAGTACAAAATGTCTCACAAGCTCCGGCAGCGAACGCATATTGTCCTGGGGACGATACTCCCAATCTTCCGGCCGGATACGTCGAATCAGTGCCTCACCGGTGCGTACTCCCGTTTCCAATTCGTGCAGCAGATGATCGCGGATTTGCAGAGCTTCGTTCATGATTCCATCTCCTCTTTTAATCGTTTTAACATCGTAATCTGACTATATGACTGCGTTCCGGTGAATCCATTATCGAAGAGCGGCTTTTCGAAGCTGTACAGCCGTCATTCGCGAACAGCCCTCCTCTCTTTCCAACCAGGCACATTCAGCTTTCATCTCCAAGATATCCGGAAGATGGGTCAACGGCAAGGGACCAAAGCTGCGCTTCTTTTGACCCTCCGCAGCTCGAAAAAGCCCGCTAACGGATAGATGTTCCGTTAACGAGCCTTCATGTTCAAACAATACCCCGATGCTCCATGACGATAGGCTGCAGCATTTCCCGAATCCCGACCGTGTCGCCGATCAGCAGCATAGCTGGATTATCAACTTTCATTGCGACGGCCAGCCGGGCGATACTGCCAAGCGTTCCGGTCACGACCCGCTCCGATGGCATTGTCGCATTTTCGATCAGCGCAGCTGGCGTATCGGCAGAGCGACCGTGCCGGATCAACTCGCCACTGATTTCCTCCAGCTTCGAGACGCCCATATAGATCGCCAGCGTGTCGGCACCACAGGCAAGCAGGTCCCAGCGTACCGACGCATCAGCTTCTCCACAGCGGCTGCCGGTAACAACGGCGAATGACGCGGCCGTTCCCCGGTGGGTTAGCGGGATACCGGCCGAAGCCGACGCACCGGCCGCCGATGTCACACCGGGTACCACCTCGAACGGAATACCCGCTCGGGCGGCGGCCAGCGCTTCTTCGCCGCCCCGGCCGAATATGAACGGATCGCCGCCCTTCAGCCGGACCACATGATGACCTACCTTGGCGTAATCGACGATCAGCCTGTCAATCTCCTCCTGCGTCAGCGCATGACGGCCGGGCGCTTTGCCGCAGTAGATCTTCAGCGTACCCGGCGCACAATAATTCAGCAGCTCATCGCTTACGAGACGGTCGTACAGCACGACATCCGCCTTCTCCAGACGCCGAAGCGCTTTGACGGTAATCAGTTCGGGATCGCCGGGTCCTGCGCCGACGATCGAAATTCGGCCCCGGCTCATAGGCTGCTCTCCGGCACGGCCGAATCGATTCGTTCTGTACGCTCGGTACGTTCGCTATAGGCGGCGGGAGAGAGCAGCTCCGTGACGAATAATGGAACAGTATCAATCATCGTTTGCGTGACTCCGCCCAGTTTGACGCAATCCATAGGTATCCCTCGCTTTCGAATGTGAAAAGGCCCGGCGTCCGTACCTTATCGGCATCATGTACTCTGTACGCCAACAGGCATTAAGCGATCATGTTTTTTACGCAGTAATAGGTTTCACGCAATGTGACTATCCGACTCGGCGCTGCCGCTTCCTTCTGCAGCAGTGTTCAATGTCAGAAAAATGGTTCCGTCCTCCGCCACCAATGTATCGAACGTTTCGATACATCCTTTATCGGGATCGAGAGCCTCTCCGCTGCGCAGATCGATACGCCAATCATGCAGCGGGCAGTGAACCACCGGTCCGCATACCATTCCTTCGGACAATAAGCCGCCTTTGTGCGGACAGCGGTTCTCCACCGCCAGCACTTCGTCGTCCGACAAACGGAACAGCGCAATTTCCAGACCATTGATATTCAAGCGGCGCGAACCCAGAGGATCGATATCGCTCAATTTGCCGACGCGTACTTGTTCTGCTGCTTGGCTCATGCGGATTCCTCCTTTTTCTGTCCGTCCATTCCGGCCGAATTGTCCTGACCGCTCTGCTCCCCTGGAGTCGATACAAGCTGCGCCACCGGCAGATGCTCGAAGTTTTTACGCAGTTCCGGTTCGCTGACAATTTCCTTCCATGGATCGACTGTCTGATCCAGCGTATCGCGCAGACGAGCTTGCAGTGCTTTGCGTTCTTCTTCGTCACTCAGCACTTCCTTGATATGTTCAAGACCGACACGTTCTACCCACGGAGCAGTACGCTCGTTCCAGGTTGCATTTTCCCGATAATATTGAAGGAATGCGCTCGCCCACTGTTCGACTTCATCGTCCGTTTTGACAAAACCAAGCAGATCGGTTGCACGGACATGGATACCGGCATTGCCGCCGACATGCAGTTCCCACCCGCCGTCGACCGCTACGACACCGAAGTCTTTGACCGTGGCTTCCGCGCAGTTCCGCGGGCAGCCGGATACGGCAAGCTTGACCTTAGCCGGTGCGCTCATCCGTTCGAATGCCTTCTCCAGACGGACGCCCATGCCCATTGCATCCTGCGTGCCGAAGCGGCAGAAGGTGGAGCCCACACAGGTTTTGACCGTGCGCAGCGATTTGCCGTAGCCGTGACCGGAAGGCATATCCAGCGCTTCCCAGACACCCGGCAGATCTTCTTTCTTGACGCCGAGCAGATCCAGCCGCTGTCCGCCGGTGAACTTGACCAACGGCACGTCGAACTTCTCTGCGACCTCAGCGATCCGCTTCAGTTCGGTCGGTGATGTAACGCCGCCATAGATGCGGGGGATGACCGAATACGTCCCGTCTTTTTGGATGTTGGCGTGATAACGTTCGTTTGTGAAGCGGGATTCCTTCTCGTCCTTGTACTCTGCCGGCCACAGCATGCCCAAGTAATAGTTGAGAGACGGACGGCATTTGGAACAGCCTTCGTCGTTGTTCCATTCTAGGACGTTCATGACTTCCTTGACCGTCTTCAGCCCCATCCGCTTGATCTCGGCGACGATCTCGTCGCGGCTGTGCGTTGTACAGCCGCAGATGCCTTCCTTGACCGTTACGGCAGCATCGCCGGCATACAGCTGAAGCAGCCCTTCCACCAGCGGTTTGCAGCCGCCGCAGGAAGCGGAAGCTTTTGTACAGCCTTTGATCTGTCCAAGGCTGTTGCAGCCGCCGTCGATCGCCTGGACGATATCGCCTTTGGATACACCATTGCAGCCGCAGACGATCTCATCAGCCGGCATACTTTCGAGCCTAGCCGCCGATCCACCGCCGCCTCCGGAAGAGAGTGCATCGGCGGACAAACCGAGCAGCAGTTCCTTTTCCCGTCCGGCGATGCTTTCTCCGCTCTTGATCATCGCGAAGAGCGAAGCGCCTTCTGACGTTTCACCAAACAGCACGGCGCCGATCAGGCGGTCGTTCAGCACGACAAGCTTTTTGTACACGCCTTCGATCTCGTCCTGATAGCTAAGCGCCCGTGCTCCTTCCGGTTCGACGAAGACACCACCGGAGAACACATCGACGCCCGATACTTTCAGCTTGGTCGAAGTGACCGAGCCGGCATAGCCTTCAACCGGTACGCCAGCAAGATTCTTGGCCAGCACGGCACCCTGTTCATACAGCGGCGCTACCAGTCCGTAAGCAATACCCCGGTGCTGCGCACATTCGCCTACCGCGTACACACCCGGCAGATTCGTACGCATATGATCGTCGACCACGATGCCGCGTTCTACGACAAGGCCGCTGCGCTGCGCTAGAGCTACATTCGGGCGAATGCCGACAGCCATAACGACCAGGTCTGCTTCAAGCATGCTGCCGTCCTTGAACAGGAGTCCTTTGGCCCGCTGTTTGCCGAGCACCGCTTCCGTCTGCTTTTTGAGCAGGAACTTCATCCCCTGGTTCTCCAGCTCTTTCTGAAGCATAATTGAAGCGGGACGATCAAGCTGACGCTCCATTAAGTATTCGTTGATATGAATGACGGTTACGTCCATTCCCAAGTTCAGCAGGCCGCGTGCCGCTTCCAGTCCGAGCAGACCGCCGCCGATTACCGCTGCTTTCTTGTGCGTCCTTGACGCTTCCTGCATCGCCTGACAGTCTTTAATGTCGCGGAAGCCGATCACGCCTTCTTTGTCCGCACCGGGAATCGGCAGGATGAAGGCGTTCGAGCCCGTAGCGAGAATCAATTCGTCGTACTCTTCCTCAATGCCGCCTTCGGCGTACACCCGACGGGTTTCGCTGTCGATCCTGGTAATTGCTTGACCCAGGTGAAGTGTGATTCGGTTATCCCGATACCAGTCCAAATCGTTGATCACAATCTCTTCCATGCTCGCTCCGCCGGCCAGAACTGACGACAGCATGATTCGGTTATAGTTCGGATGCGGTTCCGCTCCGAATATTGTAATGTCATACATGTCCGGCGCCAACTTGAGCAGATGCTCGATCGTACGTACACCGGCCATGCCGTTCCCGACGAGCACCAGTTTTTTGCGTTTGTTTGTCATATGAAGTCGCTCCTTCCAGAGAGGGAAATCGGAATTTGGACAGACGGGAAAACACAAACAGCCCGCTTCACCCGCCCCGGAAAACAGTACCGTTTCCCGTTGACGTATAAGGTGAAAGCAGGCGCCATTGCCGCTTCAATCGGACACATCATTGTATCCGCATCAATGAATTCTTGAGTTCGACTATAACGGATTTTGATTATCACGTCAACAATTTTGACATACATTTTTTGAAATTTTAAAATAGTCGACAATGAGACAGCTTTCGTGTTATAAAAAGTAACACATAGAAAATTGGAAGTATTTGCAGCCTTATCGGTTTTACCGACTGCGCGACTTCCTGCCAGAAAGGATTCTGAACATAAGGAGCGTCGTTCATGCACAGCTTATTGATCGTGCACCATTCTTCCGATCCGTCGTATGACCCCGCTTCGGACAAGCAAAGTCCCGTCCGATCGCTCAGCGAATGCGGCTATCTGATCCAGTTAGCAGGCACGCGCGAAGAAGCATTCGAGCTTGTCGGAGAAGCCGACGCGGCCGTGCTCGCTCTTCCCATTACAGAAATGAACGGCTGGGCGGATCTGCTGACGTCCCGCAAGACCGTCCCTACCCTCTGGTGGTGCACGTCGGAGACCGCCAATTTGTCCGTATCCGCGTGTGAAGACGATGTACGGATCGACGGTATTCTGTCTCCTCATATGCAGCCGTCCGAAGTGCACTGGATTTTGCATTTCAGCGCCAGACGCTGTTACGAACGGGTACAGTGGACCAAAGAACGGGAAAAGCTGCTTGCCCGGCTCGAAGAGCGCAAATGGATCGATATGGCCAAGGGCATTCTGTCGAAGAGCAAAAACATATCCGAATCCGAAGCCTACGACCTGCTGCGCAAGCAGGCCATGAATGAACGCAAGCGCATGGTCGATGTCGCCACGTCAATCGTCAAGGTCTATCAACTGCTGCATGAACAATCCTGAGGAGGCTTTCCATATGATCGATTTGTTGAAAGAAGTCGCCCGCGGCAAACGCGGAGCTCGCGACTTGAACTATGGAGAATCGCTGGAAGCCGCGGAAAATATACTCGGCGGTCGGTCCACTCCCGCGCAGACCGGGGCTTTTCTGATCGCCGAGCGGCTGAAGCTGGAGAGCGCCGAGGAATTGGAAGCTTTCGTGTCCGTGCTGCGCAGACACTCTTATCGGGAATGCCGCAGACCCGGCATCGACTTTGCAGGGCCCTACGACGGCCGGCAGAAGACGTTCTGGGCGTCGCTGCCGACCGCTTTTGTCGTTGCGGCAGCGGGCGTACCGGTTACGCTGCACGGTTCCGCCCCGCTTCCGCCCAAATACGGCATCGTGCTGCACGATATTCTGCGCGCGATCGGCATCGATCCGCTGAGGCTGAGCCGGGCGGATGCGATTGCAGCGGCGGACGCGAGCGCGGCAGTGAATGCAGGCGCAGATGCGAATGTAGCGATTGCAAGTAGAGGCGCAACAGCCCATCATGCAGGAGGAGGCGTGTTATTCGCTGATTCCGCCAAATGGTGTCCGCCGCTTGGACGTCTGCATGACATTCGAGAAGAATTAGGCATGCGCACCCTGCTGAACACAGCAGAGAAGCTCGTCGATTATGCCTGTTCCCCATACCTTGTACTGAGCGTGTTCCACAATACGGTGATCGATCGTCTAGCCCGGCTTGTGAGCCGGCTCGGCTATCGTAAAGCGCTGATCGTTCAGGGCGCCGAAGGCTCTGAAGATGTATTCATCCATCGACCGACGCGAATTCATACGGTCGAAGAAGGCCGATGCGAACTGGACCTCCTCGATCCGGAAATGTACGGACTGGATACGGAGCTTCCGGAAGAAGACGAGCCTTGGACCGCACGCCGCCAAGTCGAAACGCTTGAAGACGTGCTGCAGGGCGGCGGACATATGGCCTACTATAATCAGACGCTGCTTAACGCGGCAGTAAGGCTGCATCTGGCGGGTGCGGTCGGTTCGATCGAAGAAGGCATTTATACGGCCAAGCCGCTGCTCGACAATGGGGCGGCGCAGAACGTTTACGCACGGTGGAAAAGCGTCCTGCTTGAAGCGGCTCCGGCGGGAGACGCCGGAAAGCGCCAAGTCGAAGCGCGAAACGGATAACAGCCGAACACAAAAACATGGCCTTCTCTCCCGGAGAAGGCCATGTTTTTGCACTCTATTCGGCATTTGAGCGATGCAGCAATGCTCTCGATTGTCTTTCAAGCTTGACATATCGAGAATTCTCGATATACAATGCCAAGTATGAAAACTATCGATATGTTCAAAGCGTTATCCAACGAGACCCGGCTTCAGATTCTCAATTGGTTGAAAGAACCGGACAAGCATTTTCCCGCGCAAGGTGCGCACATCCCAAAGGGAGTGAATTTCGCAGGCGGCGTGTGCGTAGGCGATATTCAGGAAAAGGCGGGCGTATCGCAGTCCACCGTATCCAGCTATTTGAACATGATGCAAAAGGCGGGCCTGCTTGAGTCGTTTCGATATGGACAATGGACATATTATCGGCGAAACGAAGCCGCGATCCGGCAGTTGGCCGAGCATATAAGAACGGAACTCTAGTTTTCAAAGAGTCCGTTTTTATTTTGGAGTCTATATCGATTTTTCTAGATATTTAATTATTGAGAAAAGGGGTCTATCATGCGTTACATCTATTATTTATTGGCTCTGATGGCCGGCGCCGCTTTAAGCTTCGAAGGCGCCATTTATGCCGAACTCGGCAAATCGGTCGGACAGATCGAAACGAGCTTTTACAACTTTTTGATGGGAACCGTCATTATGGGCCTGCTGCTGCTGTTTTTCGGAAAAGGAGACCTGCCGCACGTACTGAAAGCGCCCAAATGGTCGCTGCTCGGCGGTGTGCTGGGCGTCGTTTATCTGACTTCTATCGTGGTCAGCGTTCCATTTGTTGGTGTAGGTACGACCATGGTCGCCGTCATTATCGGACAGATGATCATGAGTATGGTCATCGAACACTACGGCTGGCTGGGCAGCGAACGGACAGGCGTTAACAAAGAAAAAGTGCTTGCGGTGCTATCCATGACCGTTGCGCTGTTATTAATTAACTAGGAGGCTCGCAGTATGGGATTATTTATGATTTTGTTCACCCTGATCGGCGGCATTACGCTCAGTGCGCAGTCTTCGATCAACGGCGCCCTCAGCCGCAAAGCGGGTACGCTGGAGACAACCTTTCTGACTTTCCTGACAGGAACGCTGTTTCTCGTAATTCTGATTCTCTTTTTTGGACAGGGCGATGTATTGGGTCTGCTGAACGCACCCAAATGGCAGCTTAGCGCCGCTTTCCTCGGGACGGCTTACCTGCTGCTGACCGTTATGGCCGTGCCAAAGATCGGCGTAATCGCGGCGAATATCGCCGGCATCGCCGGACAGCTCGTTATCGGCATAATCATCGACCACTTTGGCTGGTTCAACAGCCTGCATATCGAGCTGGATTGGAAAAGAATGCTGGCGCTAGTGTTCATGGTGATTTCACTGTATCTGATCTACAAAGGCAACAAGCGGTCGGCGGAAGCCAAAGCGAAGCCAACAGGTGGAGAGAGAATTTTAGTGCAGGAACAATAGTGTTGCATTGGAAATTAATAAAATGCAGCTAAAATTTGATTCTTTTTCTCAATCTCAACATGCGACCGGAACGAATTTCTTTCCCAGCGTTTGAGTGTCCATAGCGAATAAGACTTTCTCAACAGCCTGAGCGGAACCCTTGAATAAAGGGTTCCGCTTTTTTCATCCCCGTCTTATCGTCCGTCGGCTTCATCTTCCCCACCGAACAGCACAGCCTTCATCTCGCGGAACGAATCGGCAATTTGACGCATATGCGGCTCTACCTTTTCTCGAATGGAGATGCCTTCCGGGCCAAGGTCGACGAGGTAATCGTGCAGCATCCAGACGACCGGACAGTCATCGTCTGCGCCGCGCCGTTCCAGATCGAAACAGATCGGTCCCTGCCCGTCTTCACCGATCGCAAACGGCAGATAGCCCGCTTCAATCAGCCGGCCCCAATCTTGAGCCGCGTTGGCCTCCACCCCGGACAACCGCAGCTCCGTCGTAAGCGTCGGCAGCGAGAACGACATGCAGCCGCCGGTATAGCCGCCTTCTCCGTCCGCCATTCCGGCAGAGGTCCAGCTCACCAGATGATAAGCCTGAAGAACGGCGCGAAATGCAGGCGAAAACTTTGCATTCAGCCGCGATTCCAGCTCTCCGATTTCTTCGTCCGCAATTGTCGAAGGAACCGGCTTCCAGAATTTCCACTCCCCATCCTCCTCACCCCGCAGCTCCTCCGGTACTTCGCGCTCGGAATCGAGCATATCGGCCGGAATATTATCCTCCACGTCGTAAAACAGCATGTCAAACTTTCCGTCCCGGAAACGCGCGTCGATCCGCTTCCGGATATCTTCGACATCCACATGCATACGCGTTGGATCTGCAGAGTTCAAATCCGCAGTGTATCCGTCGTGTTCCTTAGTGTGTTCGCTCATTCTGCTGCCCTCTCCTTTTCAGGCGCCGGTCCGCCAGAAGTCAGCAGCCCGTTCGCCGTTTGTCGTCTTTCTCAAACTGTAGCAGAGCAGGGCCCTCTGGGAAAGGAGGGGCTGCGAAGCCGGACAAAATTTTGGATAAGCGATATATTTCGGATCAATACCATGTCTTTCATGTACTGCGGCGCAGGGAACTGTCCATCCGCTCTCACTCTCTGTCTACCGATAGCTGAATCACAAATTACGCGGCGAAGCCGTTCACATATACAAAACTCTTCGTTAGGCCGCAGAACCCGACTTTGAAAAAGGAGCTGAACACCTATGATCGTTTACGTGCTGTATGGAGGCCAATCGCCGGAACACGAAGTGTCGCTGAAAACGGCGGCAACGGTGATGCATGCACTGGATACGCAAAAACACGAGGTATATCCGATTTATATTTCCCGCGAAGGCCTGTGGACCGGATTGGGAAGGATGCCGGAAGAAGGACTGGCTGCGGAGCAGCTGACACCGGCATCCCGTCATGCCGACGCGGCATCGTCGCTGGGCGAGGTTCTGGCGGTCGAGTTCGGACGAACCGGCGAGAAAGTCGTACTGCCGCTGCTGCACGGCGCGAATGGCGAAGACGGCACGGTGCAGGGTCTGCTGGAACTGCTGGATATTCCGTATGTCGGCAACGGCATTTTGTCCGCAGCCATGACGCTGGACAAAGACGTGACCCATCGGCTTGCCGGACTTGCCGGTATCCGCCAGACCGCGTACGAAGTCGTCACTCGCCGCCAATGGGACGAAGACCGTACAGGCGTCCTGCGCCGCCTGGAAAATCGCGGTCTGCTTCCCGGCTACGTCAAGCCGGCCACGCTTGGCTCTTCGATCGGCATCAGCCGCTGCGAAAATTCGGCCGAACTGGAAGCCGGCATCGACGAAGCGCTGCGGTACGACGTCAAGCTCGTCGTCGAGCGCGAAGTAATCGGCCGCGAGATTCAGGTTGCGGTCATGGGCAACGACCGCCCCAAAGCCTCGCTGCCGGGCGAATTTCTGCACGGCGTGAAATTTTTCGATTTTCGCGCCAAATACGCCGACCCTAAGCTCCGCATGTCAGTTCCAGCGGAGATTCCGGCGGCAGCCGCCGCAGAGATCCGCGAATCGGCGATCCGAGCCTATGAGGCGCTCTGCTGCTGCGGGTTGGCGCGGGTCGATTTTTTCCTCGGCGAAGACGGATTGGTGTACTTGAACGAGATCAATGCGCTGCCCGGCTTCACCGGCACCAGCATGTATCCCGTCATGTGGGAGCGGACGGACGGAACGAGCTACGCCGCCTTGATCGAAAAGCTGATGGACTATGCGCTGGAGCGCCGCCATACCCAGAAGTCCGTCAGCAGCGTGCGATGAGCGCCGTCTACCGAGATACCCGGGCCGAAATCGATACAGGAGCGATCGAACGCAATTTGTCGAAGATCCGCCGCCGCTTCCCGGCTTCGGTCCGGCTGATGGCAGTCGTCAAAGCGAACGGTTATGGACATGGCGCCCTGGAGAGCGCAAGGGCTGCGGAAGCGGCCGGTGCCGACATGTTGGGCACCGCACTGCTTGAGGAAGCGGTTCGGCTGCGCGAAGACGGCATCACCCTGCCAATTCTCGTGCTGATGCCTGTCCCGCCGCAGTATGCGGAACTTGCGGCTGCTCTGGATATCCGGCTTACCGTTACGGAAGCCGAGTGGTTCGAACGGCGAGAGGAATTCCGGCTGCAGCGTAAACCAAGCGATATGAGCGGCTTGGACGACGTAAACGCGGCGAACGACACGGTCGCTGCAAAGCGTACGGGTCATTTAAACAACGCGAACGGCAGCCAAACTGCCGCGGACGACGGTCCTCCGCTTCGTGTGCACATCAAGCTGGATACCGGACTCGGCCGGATTGGGCTCCGAAACCAGGAAGAATGGAACCGGCTTCTTCCATGGCTGAAGCGCAGCGACATTGTCACAGAAGGGATATTCACCCATTTCGCCACGGCGGGTTGGGCGGACACCTCCTTCGTGCGGCTGCAGTATGAACGCTTTCTGACCATGACGGAATGGGCACATTCGTCAGGGATCTACCCTACCCTTGTACATTGCTGCGGGAGCGCGTCAGCGCTGCGATTTCCGGATATGGCACTCGATATGATCCGGATCGGTGCCGCGGCTTACGGGTTCTATCCGGCAGCGCTCGCGCCGCAGTGGGAGCTGGAGCCGGCACTTACACTGCGCAGCGCACTGATTCAGGCCAAAAAAGTCGGCGCAGGAGATACGATCGGTTACGACCGGGCCTATAAGGCGCGGGGCGAGGAATGGATCGGCACGGTACCGATTGGCTATGCCGACGGCTGGTCGCAGATCATGCAACACGGCGAAGTGCTGGTCGGCGGCAGACGCACCC
Organism: Saccharibacillus kuerlensis DSM 22868; assembly: GCF_000378145.1. Lineage (GTDB taxonomy): Bacteria > Bacillota > Bacilli > Paenibacillales > Paenibacillaceae > Saccharibacillus > Saccharibacillus kuerlensis. Next base: position 12,569 of record NZ_KB899292.1, read on the forward strand.
CGATCGTCGGACGGATCGGCATGGACCAGCTGACGATCCGTCTTCCCGGTCCATGCCGGGCGGGCGATCCCGTGATCTTGATCGGCAGCCAGGGCGGCGAGCATATCTTCTGTGCGGAAGCAGCTTCCCGCGCGGGCATCGTTCCGCAGGAGATCACCGCTTCGCTGACGGAACGGGTACCGAGAAGCCTGCGAAAAGACCAGAAGAACGAAGGATTATCGAAGGAGGAAGAACTAACATGGAAAATCAAACAGGATACTTTCCGCAGCTAAACGCAAAACGAGCAGAAGCGCATCAAGCGGATCGCCTGCCGAACAAGCCAGTAGTCGATCCGGTTCCAGTGCTCGTCAACCGTGACCATCCCGTGTCCGAAAACGCCGCGGATACGGAAAGCCGGCTGGCCTTTGTCGGCTCCTGCCCGGGCATCCGGGTACTAGACGATCGTATCCGGCTTGACACGCTTTGTCTGGAACGGCTGAACGCGCTGCTGGAAGCTGTGAACGGCAAAAACGATATCGTCATAGTCAGCGGCTATCGCGATCTGGCCGAACAGACAGAGATTTATTCATCTTCGCTGCGGGATAACGGATCGGAGTATACCGCCAAGTTCGTAGCTCTGCCAGGCTGCAGCGAGCACCATACGGGGCTTGCCGTGGATGTTGGCTCGGCCGCCGGAGGGCTCAACTTTATCGCGCCGGATTTTCCCGACGAAGGCGTATGCGGAGCATTCAAAGCAAGAGCCGCCGAATTCGGCTTCGTTCAGCGCTATAAAGCGCACAAGGAGCATCTGACCGGCATCTCCTGCGAGCCGTGGCATTTCCGCTATGTCGGAGCGTCCCACGCCGCACTTATGGAAGAGCACGATCTATGTTTGGAAGAATACACAGAACGGCTGCGGCACACCGAGGAGCAGAACGGAGCGGATTTCCATGGGAAGTAACTTTGCCGGGAATCGCCGTGACGGAATTGCCGGAACTCCATCCCGAACGATCGGGGGAACGGACTGGCTAAAATTTATCGCCGCGCTGCTCGTCATTGCCAATCATACGTCTCCGCTGGCCAGCATCAGCTCCGAAGCCGATTTTCTGGTTGCCGGACTGATTTCGAGAGTGGCCGTGCCCATTTTCTTTATCGGTGCCGGATTTTTTCTGTTCCGCAAATTTACCGACGATTCGTCCGCGAACGTCTCTGCCGTTATTCGCTATACGAACAAAATTGTGCTGCTGTACGGATTATCGATTCTGATCTATCTGCCGCTCAACGTTTACAAGGGAGATTTCAAAGAAGGTGTCGATGTCGTTTCTGGGCTGCGGGACATCGTGCTGGATGGCACCTTTTATCATCTTTGGTTTTTCCCAGCGCTCTGGATCGGCATCTGGCTGATCTACTTCCTGAGCCGTCTGCCTTCTCTCTTCTGGAGCTGGACGGCCGCTATCCTTCTGTATGCGATCGGCCTGCTCGGCGACAGCTATTACGGATTTGCTGTTGGCACTCTTCATCTGCAGCCTCTCTACGATACGCTGTATCAGTGGATGGATTACACGCGTAACGGATTTTTCTTTGCCCCGCTGCCCGTTCTGATGGGGGCAGTGCTGGCCCGCCGAACAGGAGCAGCCGCAGGAGCTCCTCGCGCAGAGGATGACCTCACACTCGCTACACCAGCCCTGCAGCCGATCTTTACAGCGCAGCCGGACGACTCGGATTCCGTCGCGGCGCAGGATGCCGAACCCGGTTCGGGCGCTATTTCGTCACAGAACTCACGCCGGGGAACGCTGTCGTCCCCCTCCGGACGCGCCGCGAATTTCCGCCTTGGTGCTGCGGCGATTCTCGCGCTCGCCCTGCTAATCGCCGAAGGTCTATGGATTCGCAGCCTGGATCTGCCCCGACACGACAGCATGTATTTATTTTCTGTGCCGGCTGCTTTTCTGCTGTTCCTTTGGTCGACGACCTGGAATGTCCGCGGGTCCAAACGGCTGCGTGCATGGAGAACCTGGGTCTATATTCTGCATCCTCTGGCAATTGTTGTTGTCCGCGGCGTCGCCAAAGTCATAAACGGCGAAAAGCTGCTGATCGCCAGCAGCCCCGGTCACTACGCTGCTGTTTGTCTGCTTACGGTCGTCTTTTCCGCTTTTGCGGCCGCCGGTATGAACCGGGTCAAAAAATGGCGCCGTACGCACGAAAAAGAACGCGGAGAAAACCCCTCTTCCGCGCCTTCCCGCCGCTCGCCCTGACCCTCGATCCCATTTAACAGATCGGCGGAGCGGCTTCAATGGATAAACTGTAGATGCTGCTGGAACGACATCCGTATAGACTTTGCTCGCCTGTCCGCTTCAGTCCGCCTGCTAATTCTTCGGCCATTTTCGGGCACTCATTTGCAGAATACCCAACAATTTTTGCCGACGGTCGATAGATGGCTTCAGAGCCTGTTCAAAAGCTTCGTCCGATTGTACCGGAATGCCTTGTTCCCGCAAAACGGTCAACCTTGGCGCATCAGGCTTTTGGGAAGCTTTGTGCGGATGACCGGCCCCCAGTGCACTGACATAATTATCGATACTGGAACGCGTCTCTTTCAAGATCAGCTTATTTATGAGATCCGAAGACCGTACGCCAAACTGCAGAAGTGACACTATATCGTCGAGAACGGCAACGGCGACACCGCCGGATTGCTCTATCCTTTCGCTATGATAATAATGCAGAATCGGATAGGCATGATGTTGGGAAGTAAGACTGCTCAATTGGGACGCGCAATCATGCAGCAGCAAATCCATATCATGAAAATCGCTGCCGTTCCAAGCCTCCGAAAGAATTTCCTCTGCACTTCGCCCCATACCGAAAACGTTTTGTGCAAAGGCGCGCTTTTGTGCAGCCGCGCTTAAAACGGAAATTAAGTAGGTAACCGCCAGCGTAATGGACAGCATACCGGTTGCGGTCGTCGCAATGGTTGCCATCTCCCAGCGTGTACCATTAGGTATAATACTGCCGTTGCCCAGCGTAAAAAGCGCATAGGCGGAAAAGTAAAACCGTTCTCCCCACGAAGCGACGGTGTCTGTTCGCGTGTCGATCAACGAATGAGGATCCGATGCAAAAACAAGCGTCCAACCTACCCAGAACAATCCGATCCAAGTCAACACGGTAAGCGATAAAATGATCGGCCCTGCCAAGCTCAGCATTTGGGGGCGTCTACCAAACAACGCACGAAATCCTTTCCATGCCACGGCCGACAAGCGCATGGTCACGGGACCTGTGCCGCCTTCTACCCACAGCGTGCTCCACACAAAATCGATCAATCCGATTCCAAGCAAAATAAATCCTGCTACCGCATACCATTCATTCATTTTTCCCCTCCGTTCGAAAAGTGAGCAGCCGCAAGCGTCTGCTGTTCCTGTCGCTCTTCAAGTGTGCCGCTGCCGCTGTATAAGCAGGCGTATAGAAATCCCAAATCTCCTCATCCTCGTACCTCCCTCAGTCATCCCAGTCCCGCTCGTCCGCACGGTCGCGCAGAGGAAGCGGCTTTTTGCCGATGTGAGCATTTGCTCCGGCCCCCTGCTCTCTGCGATCCGTGTATCGAAACAACATCCGCAGCAGCGGTGGGATCGCGAAAAAAATGAAAAAGGTTCGGAACAGCTGATATCCCGATACAATCGACAGATCGGCTCCGATCGAGTGGGCGATGATCCCCATCTGATCCATGCCGCCCGGCGCCAGGCTGAGCAGCGAAGTCGCCGCCGATATGGGTTCCAGTTCGGTCAGCAGTATGCTTAATCCGATCGAACCGACCAGCAGCAGGGTACCGCTCAGCAGTGCCAACGAGAACGTTCGTACTTTGTGCTGAATCTGCGCCGGCTTCAGCAGCATGCCGACATATGTGCCGATCGCCAGCTGTGCGGCATCGGTCAGGCCGATCGGCAGCGGCGGTGCATGGAAGCCGCTTGCCTGAAGCAGCGCCGTACCGAATGCCGGGCCCAGCAGGAAGGCGGTCGGGAATCGAACCTTTTTCCCCAGAATCGCAAGTCCGATGCAGAGCGGCGCATACACCAGAATATTTGGAAACAGCCCGCTCCACGGCACTTTCGCCGAAGCCGTGACCTGCGCCGCTTCATTCGCATGCTGCCCAAACAGCGGACTGTGAATCAACAGCGGAATAAGAACGATGATCAGCAGCAGGCGCATCACCTGATTGACCGTCACAAGCGTCAAATCTGCCCCCTTGGTCTCTTCCGCCAGAATCAGCACCTGTGACAATCCGCCCGGTACGCTGCTGAGCAGCGACGTCTTGAAGTCGGCTCCGGACAGTCGGCCGATCATATACGCGATGCCGGCGCATAGCAGCAGAAGCAGAAAGGTCATCAGGATCATATAAGGTACTTGAGTCCCCATATGACGCAGTGCTTCGCCCGTCATGGCCAGCCCGATGGTATAGCCGACAATGATCATTCCCCCGTTGCGGATCTTGGAAGGCCAAGCATAGCGTCCCTTGAGCAGATTGGATGCGATCAGCGACGCGGTCATCGGTCCCAGCAGCCACGGTACGGGCAGACTCAGCAGATGGAACAATCCGGCTCCCGCGAGCGAAATCAGCAGAGCGGTTCCGGTTCGTAGCCATAAGCCGCTTTTGAGCGGTTTTTCCGTTTCCATTGGACATTCCTCTTTTCCATACAGCATCAAGCGCTCGACGAAAAAAGCCTATTTTTTATTATACCCCTCTCTTCTTTTTTGAATGAAGATCGCATATTTTCATTTACATACATACAGTATGTATGTTACGGTTCAACTAATCCAGCCGAAAGGGGTTTTGTTATGCAAACATCAAGCTTTTATCCGGTCATTTTAACGGATCAGGTTGAAGTTACAGCGGCCTTTTACATGGAGAATTTCGGATTTCACAAAGCATTTCAAGCGGATTGGTATGTGAGCTTAAAAATGTCCGGCAGCGCAGTTCCTTTCGAATTGGCTGTTCTTGACGCGGCTCATCCAACTATCCCCGAAGCTTACCGGACAAAGACAACAGGGTTGATTCTCAATTTTGAAGTACACGATGTAGATGCCGAGTATGAACGCTTGATACGGGGAGCCGGCCTTCCTCTCGAACTCGAAATCCGCAGCGAAGACTTCGGACAGCGGCATTTCATGACTTCTGATCCCAACGGGATTCTTATTGATGTCATTACCGTTATCCCTCCAAGCGAAGCTTTTAACGATCAATATTTTTAAGCATTCACATATTTTTAAGCATTCATATAGAAGACATTTGAAAAAAGAATGGAGAACCGATCAATTGTGAGAAGAAGTACGGCCGAGACGAAGGAAACAATCCGCAAACTGATAGACGTAGCCAGAACCCACTTTACAGAGTACGGTTATGCGAGTACGGCACTGGAATCAATCGTACATGAAGCGGGCTTGACGCGAGGAGCGGTGTATCATCATTTTCGCAGCAAAAAAGAATTGTTCCGGGCCGTATTGGAAGAGGTTCAACGCGAGGTGGCTCAACAAGTGGAGACCGAAGCTTCGAGAAGCAAAGATTCTTGGCAGCAGCTCCTGGACGGCTGCCGCGCTTTCGTTACGGCAGCGATCGAGGAACGAAACAGACGAATCATGCTGATCGACGGACCGGCGGTAGTCGGCTGGGATACGTGGAGGGCGATGGATAACGATCATTCCATGCGATTATTGAGGGAACAGCTGAGCATGATGCAGGAGAACGGATATTTGCAAAAGGTTCCTCTTGATGCGCTGACGCATTTTCTGTCGGGCGGTTTGAACGAGACGGCTCTTCGACTTGCGAACGAATCTGCACAGCCGGAGGCTCTTGCCGACGCGATGAACGTCCTCTCTTTATTTTTCGAAGGATTCCGACACACTCCGAACCGATCTGCCGACCCTTCCTGAACCAAAAAACAACAGGGCTCCCTATGGGAGCTCTCAGGCTGTCGGGAAGGTCCTATATGTAAATCAAATCAAAAGCTGCGGGAGAAATTCGTTTCGGTCGCGTGTTGAAATCGGGAAAAGTGATCAAATGTTATGAGATTTTCTCGATTTCAAAGGCGAGCACTATCGTTCCTACACTGAATTTCCCCCTCCGCTCCTTCGCTTTTCTTTGATGCGGACTTTCTCAACACATTGAGGGCTCCCTATGGGAGCCCTGCTGTTTTTTTGATGATTCGCCGTTCATTTATATGACAAAAAGTCGCATCCAGGATCGTCAAGAGACGAATTCGACAACAGTTTGTCGTAATGATCCTTTTTATAATCCAGCGCTTTCCTCACGTTTTGCAGCCGTTCAATCTCTTCATTAATGTTCCGGTAGCACTTTTCCAAAATCTTTTTGCGCTCGGGAATGGTACCGTCGCCCCGGTCGGTCAGCATCCGAAACTGCTTCATCTCTTCCAGCGTCATGCCGATCGACTTAAGCTTCATTAGAAAAAGGATACCTTGAACCTGGTCGGCCGTATAGAAGCGATGGCCGTTCGACCTGCGCTCGGCGGGCGGCAGCAGCTCGATACGTTCGTAATATCTCAGCGTATCCTCACTTAAACCCGTCAGCTCCGCCGCTTCGCGGATCGTCAGCGGTTTGTCCGAAATCTCAATCATGGATCAACACTCCTTCGCGCATCCGCGTCGCCGGCGGACGATTCGGGTTTATAGGGAATCCAATCTTACCAGGGAATCTCGCCGTTCTCGTCAAAGAAACGTCCGGAAGGGCCGTCCTCACCGATCAAGGCAAGCTTCGCTACCGTGCCGGCAGAATGCGGAACGGTTCGCGTTCCGCTGTGCCCGTTCAGGTCGGTCGCGGTATATCCGGGATCGACGGCATTAATCTTGAGCGGGGTTCCTGCGAATTCTTTGGCAAACATAACGGTGACAGCGTTCAGCGCCGTTTTGGAACTGTTGTAATCCAGCGGATTGGTCCCATAATGCTCATGGGTCGGATCGCTGTTGAAAGTCAGGGATCCCAGCCCGCTGGACACGTTCACGATTCGACCCAGCGGCGCCTTTCTCAGCAGCGGCAGCATCGCCTGGATAATCTGGATCGGGCCGAATACGTTAACTTCGTACACACGGCGGATGTCCTCGATGTTCTGCTCGCTTGGGACGTTGCCTCCTGCGCTAATTCCGGCATTGTTGATCAATACATCTAGGGAAGGGGTTAGCGCTGCGATTGCTTCAGCCGCAGACGCAATTGTGGATGGATTTGCGACATCAATCGAAATATACTCGGCCTCAATGTCCTCCTCCCGCAGCCTGCGAACCGCTTCCTGTCCGTTCACTTCACTGCGTGCTCCCAAAAAAACAAAGTAGCCCTGCTTGCCAAGCTGTCTTGCCGTTTCGTAACCGATCCCTTTGTTGGCGCCTGTAATGAAAACCGTCTGCTTTTGCATGATCGTTCATCTCCTCGGAATCGTATTTAGCGGCCGCTTAAGACAAGCCTACTACTTGGAGCATACTCCAAGTCAACATGGTTTCCAAAAAATAAACAGGAAATTTTTGACGGAGCTGTCCTCTTTCGTTCTACACCCTGAGCATATGTATTTCTTCAGTCAGCATAAAAAAGCAGGAAGAGGCATTTTTCCATGCGCCTTCCCGCTTTTTTCATTTCCCATTACTTCGACGTTCCTCTGTCTACCAGCCGAAATCCAATGTCTTGCCCGTCTCGCACCATGTCTTGATCGAGCTCAGCACCATTGGCCAAGCGCCGGCAGCATTGCCGAAGCCCGGATGGTTCTCCGTCCACTCGTCGTTGACCAATGTGACTTTGGTGCAGCTTCCCACCTGTTCCAATTCAAAGGTCACCCGCGTGCGCAGCTCGGCATGATTCTCATAATAGGACGGTCCCGGATGTTCGGAATAGCTGAGTCTGCGGCCGGGTTGGGCAGCCAGAATACCTCCGTACACGTGCACAGTCGCCTCTCCTTCACTGCCCGGTCCTACATATTCGAACGGTGCGCCAACCTCCAGCGTCGACTTTAATTCCGAACCGAAAAAAGCAGCTCTTGTTCCCTCCGGCGACGTCATGGCTTCCCATACTTTTTCCGGCGATGCATTCACATAAACGATCTGTTCCAGCTTCATGTTCACATTCCTCCCGCATTGTATTTGGAAGACAGACACAGCGATTTTGACCCTCGCCGCCGGTACTCTTCCGTGCTACAATCAGCTTATAACAGGGAACATGCATTCGCCTAGTAAAAACGCGACAGGAACTCTGCAGGCTGCATTCTGGATACATACTCGTTACATACAGGAGGCCGGATATGACGCGAGACTATGGATTTTCTGCACAAGGAACTCACCTCGAAAACGATGCTCAGCCGGTATATGCTGCTCGTTCACCTTTTTACGATTCATCGGAACCGTCGCTCGGCGTAATGAACTTCTCTACTGGAAGGCAGCATTTCCAACTGCTGCGTTACGATCCCGCTTCGGAATTGTCCGACTTCGTACGCCATTATTGGACCGTGGAATGGGATCTGACGGGTACCGACTCTCATGTGCAGGAGGTCGTACCCAATCCCTGCGTCAACCTGGTCATCGAGCGTGGACGCACAGGCTGCTTTACGCCTTCAACTGCAAGATTTTCCAAGTCTCTCTCTGGCAAAGGTAAAGTGTTCGGCGTCAAATTCCGGCCCGGCGGCTTTTATCCCTTTCTCCGCGAACCGCTCTCTCCGCTCGCCGGACTTCCGATTCCTGTTGAACGGATTATCACCGCAGCCGGATCGGAATTGGAGCAGGCTGTACATACGCAGTGCAGCGGAGATTTGGTCCATATGCTGGACACCCTGCTGCTGGCCGCGAACCCCCGGATCGACGCCGAGACGAGGCTGCTGCACGAGATGACTGCTCGAATCGCAGAAGATCGGGAACTCACGAAAGTCGTTCAGTTATGCGAATGCTTCGGCCTTGAAAAGCGTACGCTTCAACGATTGTTCAACTGCCGCGTCGGCTTAAGTCCCAAATGGGTCATCCGGCTGCACCGCCTGCAGGAGGCAGCCCACCTGCTGGATCAAAGCCGCGAGGCCGGTCGACGCCCCTCTTTGCTGCAGCTTTCACACGAACTCGGTTACTATGATCAGACGCATTTTATCAAGGACTTTAAAACGGTCGTCGGCGTGACGCCGGAGGCGTATGTGCTGGGTTCGCAGGCTTGAGACGCTCAGCCGCGGTTCTGCCGGAACTGCTTTTTTGTCCATTCCCCATAAGACGGATGGGTGGCGAGCAGTTCTTCATGCCTTCCTGCGCCTGTAATCTCTCCATACTCCAACACGACAATCTGATCGGCGTTCGTGATGGTCGAAAGACGATGCGCGATGACGACGGTCGTGCAATCCTTCATCAAATATTCTAAAGCTTTCTGCACTTCGTATTCAGAATCGCTGTCCAGACTCGCGGTGGCTTCGTCCAGCAGTAGAATGTCCGGCTTGCGCAGCAGAGCCCGTGCAATCGCAATGCGCTGCTTCTGTCCACCTGACAGACGAATACCTCTTTCACCAACTTCCGTATCGTAACCGTTGGGCAGCGAAGCGATGAAATGATGGGCGTATGCCTGTTTGCTCGCCTCAATGATTTCTTCTTCGGTGACTTCGTCCGTACGTCCGTACACAATGTTCTCTCGAATCGTTCCATGGACCAGCGGACTTTCTTGGGATACGTAACCGATCTTGCTTCGGAACGAGGTGATGTCAAAATCGTCGATTGGCCGTTCACCGTAGGTAATCAGTCCTCGAGCAGGCAAATAGAACCGTTCAATCAGCGAAAACACAGTCGTCTTACCGCTGCCGCTGGGACCGACCAACGCAGTGACCTGCCCGGCACGCAGCGATAAATTGATCTTTTTCAAAATCGGTTCTTTGTGAGAGTAGGCGAACTCAACATCATGAAACGCCAGATCGAGCCGTTTGTCCGGCATCGGAAGCCCTCTGCCTTCCTGCTCGTCTTCAGCCTCCGCTTCCAGGATAGGCTTGAGTCGATCTGCCGCTCCGGACACCTTCTTCAGATTGGAGTAGAAGGTCGCGAACGTATTGATTGGAAGAATAATCTGAAACAAAAGCAGCACAAAAGATACAAGCACTCCTGTACTCAAATCGCCGGATGATACCCGCATGCCGCCATACGCGACAACAGCTGTAAGCAGCACGATCATGATCAAGGACATCAGTGGAGTCAGGAACGCATAAATCTTCGATTCCTTCATGCTAAGCTCGAACAGATTGTCCACTTTTTCGAAGCCGTTTTTTTCTTCCCGCTTTTCGGCATTCGAGGATTTCACCAGCCGGATTTCTCCAATAACCTGAGTCAGTACAGAAGCGAACTGCGCCAACTGTTCGTACATCATCATCGAAATTTTGTACATTTTATTACCGATTGGCATAATGATAGCTGCGCCCAGCGGAGCGGCAAGCAGAACGACAAGCGTTAAACGCCAGTCTAACCAGAAAAGAATCGCCAACGCTCCGATTACCGTGAGCAGGTTGGAGAAAAAGGTAATTAAATGTTCGGTAATCAGCGTACGGATTTCGTCCGTATCTCTGCTGATGCGGCTCATCACATCTGCCGATCGATACCGATCAAAGAAGTGAACCGGCAGAGACAGCGTTTTGCCCCACAACTGCTTGCGAAGCAGGGTAACCGTTTGGTTGCCCGCATAAGCCAGCATGTAATAGGAGATACCTGAAGTCAGGGCTTCCAGAATAAAAACGCCTACCAGAAGCGCGATCAGACCTCCATGGATTCCTCCTGTTGTAAATTGATCGATAAAATTTCCTGTCATTACCGGCCAAACCAAGCCTGTCAATGAAGAAATGATGCTCAGCAGCGCGGCGACACCCAACATTTTTTTGGGCATGCCGATTGACATAATAAGGTTGTATACGTGGCGAATGGTCGATCTGTTTACACGTCCAATCGACTCTTTTTCAAATTCAGCTTCCATTGCTTATATCTCCTTCATAACTTCCGTTTAATGACTCAGCGAACTTTTATGCCGTTAAGCAGGACATGAACGGCCTTATAGTAAAGCTGCCGCGGTTCTCCAGACGAATACCTGGACATTTCGTCCAATCCTTCGAACAAGGCTTCCAAAATGACGGCCAGCATATGGGGATCGCCTTGAGCCAGCTCTCCCTTGGCCATATACTTTTCGAACATCTTTCTGCCGGATTCGATATGTCCGGCAATGTAAGCCTCTATGCCATCTTTTACTTCGCTGTTGTTCCATTCTTCATTCAGAAACTCATCTGCCGCTTTCGTTAACGGAAAATTCAAGTCACTATGCAGCAGATGTTCGGCCAACGCCGTTAACGTTTCTTCAATTGTCGCGTACTGCTCAACTTTGCTTTCCCACTGCTCATTGAATTCTCGCTCCCATTCCTTGAGCAGATAAATAAACAAACCTTCTTTATTGGTGAAATGATAATAAACATTACCTTTGCTGCCCCCTGCAAGCTTTACAATGTCTTCAACCGAAGTTCCTTTATACCCCTTCTGTGCAAAAAGAGCCTTTGCCGCTTCGGCAAATTTTTTTTTGGTTTCTTCGCTCTGAATTTGCTTTTTACTCACTGAATCCGCTCCTTATCAATTCTCACGCAGCAGACTTGTACGAACAAAATATTTGTTGTAGTAGAGATAAATCGTCACTACGACGATACCTTCGGACAAAGGAACAGCAGACCATACGCCTTGAATTCCAAAGAACGACGGCAGGACCGCAAGGAAGATCAGCATCAAGATAATTTCACGGGCTGCGGTTACCCAGATCGCCATTTTGACATGATTGATCGATTGGAAATAAGTCATCATGACGAAGTTCACGCCAATAAACAAATACGCCAGCGAGAAGACTTTAAGACCGGTTACGGCAAGATCCGTCACTTCGGCCGGGAAGTCGCCGAAAATGCCGACAATCGGCGCGGCCCAGAACTGAATAACGAGCAGCAGTCCGACCCCGATTCCGAGAGCGGTCTTAATCGCAATCCGTACCGTCTGACGCTTGCGCTCTTCCTGCTGTGCACCGTGATAGTAACTGATTAGAGGCTGAATGGCCGAACCCAATCCCAAGAAAGCCATCAGCATGACACCGTGCAGATAATTTAATGTAGAGAAAGCCGCAACTCCCGCCGTACCGGCCAAATTCTCCAACACCACGTTATGAGCCACCGTAAAGACCGACATGCCCACTTCCGCGATAAAGCTTGGGAAACCGATCAAAAAGATAGCCCACAGCATTTTTTTGTTCCATTTGAATTTCCGGAATTTGAGATACGTATTTTTTTTGAAGAAATGAGCGGACAGGACCAATAATCCGACAAATGCCGCAGACATCGTTCCGATCGCAACCCCCTGCACACCCGCATCCAATACATACAAAGCAATAGAGTTGAATACCACGTTGGACAATGCAAAAGCAATCTGTGCAGCCATCGCCAAATTAGGATTTCCGTCGTTCCGAACAAAAATGCTGAGTGCACTTTCGACCGTAATAATAAATCCGAACAGCAGCATAATCTGCAAATAAGCAAATGCATGAGGATAAGTTTCTTCATTGGCGCCAAGCGCATACACCAGAGGTTCTTTGAATAGATAAGCTGTAATTCCGATAAAGAGAGTTGCTACAAAAATGACCGTCAGCGACTGGGAGAAGATCTGCTTGGCTTTCGTATAATCTTTCTCTCCCATTGCCTGAGAGTACAAGGTCGCACCGCCGATTCCGATCCACAGTGACATTGCCGCAAACAGCGTATAAGCTGGTCCGGCAATTCCGACTCCCGCCAAAGCGACAGCGCCCAGTTTGTTGCCAACCATGATTCCGTCGATGATAAAGTTGGCACCCATAATCAGCATGCCCAGCAGCGAAGGAATTAAATATTTCAGAAAGGCACGTCCTACAGATAAACTTTCCAGCGAGTTTACATTTTTTATCTCTTGCATGATGGTTTCGATCTCCTTTAGATAGCTGATTTAGACAGCTTTCTCGTATACTGAATGAACGTTCAGTATACATCCTAACAGATCTTTTTGATTGTTGCTACTTTGTCGTGAAAAGTTCAAAGGAAAAACTTCAAAAATAAAAAAAGGCCCGGCGAAGGCTGTCTTATATTCCAGCACATTTATCGTACACTTGCTGTTAGATTCTTTGAATCCTTATAGGCTCTATACCACTTCACATTTTTTAATTTGTCGTTTCTTCATCTTTGATCTCTTCCTTATCCTTGGTTACAATGTACTGCGTACAATGATCTTACAAACGTTTTGACAAATCATCGGCTTGCTTTCATATGATCAGGTGCATTTTATTAAAGTTTTTAAAGCAGTCGTCGGCGCGTCAGGCGTACGTATACGCCCAACACGCCGACGTTTGACGCCGGATTTTTCGATGCCCGTCGTTGCTTGCTCCCGGCCTGCAGCACATACATAAGGAGGAATCGGCCATGTCCGAAGAAATCGTTCGTTTCATCGAAAATCATTATGGAGTCAAACTGCCCGCAGACTACGTCGCTTATGCGACAGCTGCGGGCAATCTCGGTTACTCTTTCCACGACACCGACAACTTTTCCGAATGGAGCGTCCGCTTTCAAAAATTCGACGAGAACTTTATTTCGGTTAACGAGTCGCACTTCGAACCTGCAAGCCCTGCACCCGGCAAGCTGATTCCGTTCGCATGGAGCATGAGCAGCGGCAATTTTTATTTGCTTGACTATCGCAACGGAACAGCCGATCCTTCGATCGCCAGATTGGATCACGAAGAAGCGATCATCTGGGAAGACGCGATTTCGGAAAGCGGCACGACGGAAGAAGCCCAGACGCTAATGGACGCCAACGTAGCGACAGTGGCGTCGTCTTTTGCGGACTTTGTCCGTAGACTGGAGCCGGACGGAGAAGACTGGAGCGCTTGAACGAATTCGCAAAAGAAGCGTCGAGAGCGGAAGGATTCGGTCTCTCTGATCAGCCGATCGGTGTACCGTTCGGCAGTTCGGTATCAGGCTTCAGCAGTACGACGTCTCCTTGCCCGGGTATTCCGCCCAGCACAAGAACTTCCGAATCGAATCCCGCAATGCGGCGGGGCGGAAAATTGACGACGGCTACAACTTGTCTGCCGATTAACCCTTCCGCTTCGTACCTCTTCGTGATTTGAGCGCTCGATTTTTTGACGCCCAATTCCGGACCGAAGTCGATCTCCAGCTTGATAGCCGGCACTTTCGCTTTCGCGAAAAATTCGGCCTGGACAATCGTTCCCACACGAAGATCCAGTTTTAAAAAATCGTCGAAAGTTGCCATGTCCATACTCACCTCATGCATAATTTTTTGTACCTTGCTATGATCATATCATCGTTCAACGACATTATTGATGCAAATTTATGTTGGCCGTAAGGAGAACCTTACTTATTTAGTGGAAGGGAAACCGTGATGACGCGCACGGTATGCTGTAATCAGCGCGAACACAATCAGAATTACGGCTGCCCAAGGAAGAGAAGCGGCTCCCCACGTACCCAGCAAAAACGCTCCTGTCGCACTCCCTCCGGCGATCGCAAGGTTCCACGAGGTAACCAACATGGACTGCGCCAGATCGGCGCTCTCTCCTCCTGCATTGGCGACAGCCGTCTGAAGCAGTGTAGCTGCCCCGCCAAACGTCAGTCCCCATGCACACGTCGCCAGATAGATAACCGGAGCGCTTTCATTTAAGAAGGCCAATGCCAGGGAAGCCAGCCCAAATCCCGCAAGGCTGCCGATCACCAGCCGTCGCAGTCTTCCGTCTATCAATGCTCCTGTGCCGACAATACCGACCAGCGCCGCTGCACCAAACAGAAGCAGCAGCAGATCGACACGGTTGTCCAAGCCAGACAGCATAAGGTAAGGCGCAATATACGTATACAAGATGTTATGAGCCAAAATCCAGGCCAGCACCGTAAAGAGTACTGCACGGACACCGGGCAAAACGAATACCAGCTTCAAAGATTTACGCCGTTCCGGAGCACGTCCGGGGAAGTCGGGCAGCACTCGGAACGCCCACAGAAGAAGCAGCATTGCCAGCAAAGACATCAATCCAAAAACGGTGCGCCAGCCAGCGAAGCCTCCGACAAAGGTTCCGACAGGAACGCCGAATGCAAGCGCCAGCGGCGTTCCCGCCATCGCTACGGCCATCGACTTTCCTTGCACAGAAGCGGGAGACATTAAACGTGCGTATCCCGCCGTAATTCCCCACAGCACGCCTGCCGTTACTCCGGCCAGAAAGCGGGCTGCCAGCGTAACCGTATAACTGGGAGAGAGCGCTGTGATCGTATTGAAAACAAGGAATCCGGCGATGCAGAGCAGCAGCAGCGGCTTTCTCCGCCAACCTTGAGCGGCCTGCGTCAGCGGAATTGCCGCGAGCAGCGAACCCAACGCATAAGCTGTCACCATCTGACCGGCCATGCCTTCGGATACGCGGAGTTCCTCACTGATCGGCAGCAGAAGTCCGGCAGGAACGGCTTCAGTCAGAATACAGATAAATCCGGCCAGCGCCAAAACGGCAAGCCCATTCCAAGGAAGGCGGACGGCAGACACTTCGCTACGATTCGAGACAGCCTTCATCCGTACACCGCCTCGGTCAGTTCGACTATAAATGAACCGGACATTCCTTTAAGAGCAACCGTACCTACAATTCTTCCGTCTTCAAGCGCCCGATCGATGACCTCGTCAATTCTTTCCGCCAGAATACGTTTCTTCACATTTGCCATCGACATTTTTTCCGCCTCCTCTTCAATTTGCAGCTGTCCCAATTGTAAAAAAAGAGGAGGGAATTCTACATAAGCAAGCCACGGAAAAAAGAGTTCCACGCAAATGAAATCAAGTTGTTTTTGCCTTTTTCCTTAGCATCTATCCGCACCCTTGAGATTATGCTCATCCCATACTCCTCAAGCGCTGTGGTTTGGATTCTGTATGCACGTTGACGAAAGGCATCTCAAGGGCTAAAATCACCGATACATTGGCATGCCAACTAACAAAAATGCTAAAATTTCTCACGATAACGCAAGGAGGACTTGAAATGGACAGTGTTGACAAAGATATTCTTATCCAACTGCAGCAGGATGCACGATTATCAATGACGGAGATTGGAAGACGGGTCGGATTGTCCCAGCCGGCTGTCGCCGAACGAGTCAAGAGACTTGAAGAACAGGGAGTCATCGAACATTATCGAACTGTAATTGCTGGCGATAAGGTCGGCAAAGCTGCCGTCGCTTTCATTTTATTCCGTACGACCCAGTGTCTTGACTTCGTTGAGTTCTGCAGAAACAGCGCACAGGTTGTTGAATGCCATCGAATCAGCGGCGAGTACAACTACTTGGTCAAGATTGTCGTCGAATCCAACTCGGACATCGAACAATTCGAGAATGAAAGCATGAGGTACGGAAGTTCTACAACGCTTGTGTCCTTATCTTCTCCGATCGGCTGCAAAACGCTGCTTCCGGCAGAGACACTCATTAAACTCTGACACGCAGCTTTAACAACCCTTTTAAATATTTTTCGATAGTGTAAATTCAAGCTTCGATAAGCGGGTAATGCAGTCTACATAAGGGAGTGACTCAAATTGAACCTGCTGAAATTTATGCCGCTTATCGTTCTGACCACCTTCTTGATGGGGTCGTCCTTTGCTATCGGGAAAATGGGCCTAGCCCATGCTTCGCCTTTGATGCTGGCTGGGCTCCGCTTTGCGACTGCCGGGCTGATCATGGCCGTTATCGTCGGGCTGCTGAAGCGGCCCCATCCGCGTACTTTAGAAAACTGGATGAAAATGCTGCTTATCGGAGCACTGCAAACGGCCGGCGTCATGGGCTGCATCTTTATCAGCCTGCGCACGATTACGGCAAGCGAGTCCTCGATTCTGACTTTTACGAACCCCCTGCTCGTCGTCGTGCTGGGTACCTTATTTGCGGGCATGCGGTACAAATGGTATCAGTGGCTGGGTGTGCTGCTCGGATTGATCGGAGTCGGGATTACACTTGGGACACAACTGCAGTGGGAAGCCGGACTGCTATTCGGCCTGGCATCGGCGTTCTTCTGGGCAACGGCGACACTGCTTGTCAAAAAGTGGGGCGGCGGCATGGATACCTGGGTGCTGTCCGCCTATCAAATGCTGAGCGGAGGCATTATTCTGCTGATCGGCAGCCTGCTGCTGGAACAGCCCTTCTTCCGCTGGAATGGCGAGTCTGTCACTATTCTGTTGTGGCTGAGCCTCATGTCTTCGATCGTGCAGTTTGCGGGCTGGTATTATGTGCTGCAAAAAAGCGACCCTGGCAAAACAAGCGCCTTCTTGTTTCTGGCGCCGTTCTTCGGGGTCTTGTCCGGCTGGCTGCTTCTTGGCGAGCCCCTGTACCCTTCGCTGATCGCCGGTGGATTATGTATTCTTGTGGGCATTTATCTGGTAAACAGCGAATTCCGAAACAAAATCAAAACCAACTCAGTCCGGAATTCCGTTTAATCCCATCCCTTCATCCTTAACTTTCAAGACCTTAACGAACGGGACGCATACCATTTGCGGAAAAGCCAATTGACTCCCTCTATCCGCTTCATAAAAGACAGAAAAAGCCCGCTCATCTAGAGCGGGCTTTCACTTGTTTAAAAATCGTCGATCAGCGCTTGGCAGCAGCCTCCGCCGCTTCCTGCGCCTTCAGCTCTTCAAGCAGCTTGTCGCCTTCGACGTCGAGGTTCGGCAGAATACGGTCGAGCCATTTCGGCAGCGCCCATGCTTTGTCGCCGAACAGCGACATAACGGCCGGTACAAGCGTCATGCGGATCAAGAACGCGTCGATCAAGATACCGACTGCCAACGCGAAGCCAATCTGCTTGATCATAATGTCATGCGTGAAGATGAAGCCAGCGAATACGGCAACCATGATGATCGCAGCCGCTACAACGACCCGGCTCGCCTGTCCGTAGCCGTGAATAACGCTATCGTTACCCCGGCGTCCGTGCACATAGGACTCGCGCATGGACGAAACGAGGAAGACCTGATAGTCCATTGCTAGGCCGTACAGGATACCTGTTACCATAATCGGCATAAAGCTCAGGATTGGCCCTGGCGTATCGAAGGCAAACAGATCATGCGCCCAGCCCCATTGGAAGACGGCTGTCGTAATGCCGAACGTCGCCAGGATGCTGAGCAGGAATCCGACTGTCGCTTTGATCGGTACGACAATCGAGCGGAATACAAGCAGCAGGATGATCAGCGACAGGACGACGATGATGCCCACGTAGATCGGGAACACTTCCGCCAGCTTCGCCGACATGTCGATATTGACCGCGGTCACGCCTGTTACACCCAGCGTTACGCCGTTAGCGGTCGCAAGATCGGAATTGTCATCGCGCAGCGTGGTAACCAGTTCCCGGGTCTCTGCATCGTTGGGGCCGGTATTCGGAATGACGCTGAAAAGCGCAAGCTTGCCATTCTCACTAATGCCGAGCGGCGACACGACCGAGACATTGTCGACCTGCCCGATCCCTTGGGCCAATGTGCCGAGCGTCTGCGGGGTAACGTCAGCGCCGTTCGCGGATTCCGCGACAATAAGCAGCGTACCGTTAAACCCTTCGCCGAAGCTGTTCGAGATCGCATCGTAACTCTGACGCTTGGCCGTATCCAGATCAGCGGAAGCCGAGGACGGAATCGCCAAATCCATTTTCGCAGCCGGAATCGCGGCGATGCCAAGAATGACGATGGTCAACAAAATGACCGGCCAGCGGAACTTGATCACACCGTGAATCCAGCGGGCTTTCGCCTGCTTCTGAGCGCGAGATGCCTGCATGGCAGCATTCTTCTCGCGCGTCTTCCGGGAACAGATACGTTCGCCGATTAGACCGAGCAGCGCCGGCAGCAGTGTGAGTGCGATCAGAACGTTGATCAGCACGGTCACCGAAGCGACCATTGCCATGGCACTTAAGAAGCCGATGCCGATTACGAGCAGGCCGCACAGCGCGATAATAACCGTAAGACCTGCGAAGAATACGGCGCTGCCAGCGGTTCCGACCGAACGGCTGGCTGCTTCCTTCGCACTCAGTCCCTGATCGAGAATCAGGCGGCGCTGGCGGTTGATGATGAACAATGCATAGTCGATTCCGACCGCAAGACCAACCATTAGGGCCAGAACCGGCGTAATGGAACTCATGCTGAAGAAGTTCGAGAATGCGTATGCGCCTCCGACTCCAATTCCGACGCCGAACAGGGCGACGACAAGCGGAAGGCCGGCGGCAATCACGGAACCGAGCGTCATGACCAGCACAATTGCCGCTACAACAAGGCCGTAAATTTCGTTGGTGCCGACCGGAATATCCAGCGGCAGCAGCGATTCGCTGGGCAGCGCCGTGATTCCCGTCTCGTTGGCCACTTCTTCGACCGTATCGATGACCGAAGCTTTGACTTCATCGGAAACGGCAGACTGCTGAACGGTGAATTGGAACTGGAACAGCGCGGCGCTGCCGTCATTGGCTATCGTGACGCCCATGACCGGCATCCCATCTACCATGAGCTGGGTATACGGCGGCATCTCTGCCGATCCCGCTGCGTCTTGACCGGCAGCTGCAGGATCGGTCGCTCCGGCACCCTGCTGAGCGGCTCCTGCTCCCTGCTGGGCATCAGCGTTACTTCCCGCTTCTGTGCCGGCTCCTTCGTTCGAACCCGCTTCAGCCTGCGCAGCCATTGCTTCAGCCATGGCCTGTGCAGCAATCTCCGGCGTGTTCAGAACCTGATCAAGACCGTACACTTCGCCGACCGCTTCCGCGATCGCCGCTGTACGCTCGGGTGTATTCAAGCTCTCGCCTTCAGGTGCAACGAAGACGACACTGCCCTGCCCGCCGGAAGCTTCCGGCTGCGCTTCAGCCAACTGATCCAGCACTTTTTGCGATTCCGTGCCTTCGATCTTCATGTCCGAGCTTACGCTCACTCCGTTGATCCCAAGCATGGCGATCACGATCGCCAGAACGACGACCCATCCACCGATAAACAACCACGGTTTGCTGTATGCCGACTTGCCGATTTTATACAAAAACTTGGACACTGGGCTCTCTCCTTCTATTTACA
The DNA here is from genome assembly GCF_000378145.1 of Saccharibacillus kuerlensis DSM 22868. Taxonomy (GTDB): domain Bacteria; phylum Bacillota; class Bacilli; order Paenibacillales; family Paenibacillaceae; genus Saccharibacillus; species Saccharibacillus kuerlensis. The sequence continues at coordinate 32,610 of NZ_KB899292.1, forward strand.
AATCGGATGATAGATTAACAGACCTGAACGCGATCAGCGCCATAACGCCAACCGTCAAAATCCGTTTTTCAAATAATTAAATGTCGTTTCCATAAACTCGTCGAATGTCGCTGTTCCCTGCTCGCCGTACGGATCGTCGCTCGGCTCCTCGCCGGGAATCCGCACATTTTTCTCTTCAAGGATAGACAGCACTGCTCCAAATACCGCTCCAGCCAATATATGCGTGTACCCGATCGGATAACGACCGGCGTAGTTGCGATCCAACTCTTCCTGCGCCGCCTTCTGCAGCCTTTGCAGTACAATCAGCACGTACGGCTCCAATGTAGGATACTGCTGCGCCATCCGCAGCAGCTCCCGCAGATTGCGCAGCAGTTCTGTCGTAAATTGCATCCGGGACCACTGCCGCAGCGCGTCCAGCGGAGCCATACCGGAAGGCACCTCCACCTCTTTCAACACATCGCTTCGGCCGCTGGCCAGCGAGAGCACTGCCATCGCCACTGCTTCTTCTTTGCAGGAAAAATGGTTGGCGAATGTACGTCTTGAATAACGGGCCTGCTGCACCACATCCTCGATCGTAAAGCCGTCCAGACCTTTTTCTACAGCCAGCTTATACGAAGTTCGGGCCAGCACCAGCCAAGTTTCTTCCTTTTTCATGTCGCGCAAACTCGCTTTAGTCATCGTTCCTCCCCTTTCTGTTTACTTTCCTTTCATCCATTTACCGAAAAGTTACTGAAACATTCTAAATTCACCATATCATTTCATTGCCCAATGTGCAACGTTTCTCAAAGAGAACTTATTTTTTAGAATCTTGGTTTTTAGAAAATCAACTGGAGAGCTTAGAAGGAAAGAGTTTAAAACGAGACAGCTTCATACAAACGCAAAAAACCGAAAGCCGACATCCGTCGACTTCCGGTTTTTCAATTAGATATCTTCTACTGTATAGCTTCTACGTTGTACTCGTTATTCGTTATTTGTTCTACGGAATCAATCGCCGGCCGACATGCTGCTGTCCGCCTTCGAAGAAGTTCCGACAGAACGATGCGCCAGCGCTGCACTGTCATACGTTCTGGCAGATTTGCCCATCAACTGTGCAATCAGCGCTCCTGCAAGTGCACCAATCACTGCCGGCAGCAGCCAGCCCAGTCCGACTTCATAGAGAGGCAGAGTGGCGGAGAACAGGCTTGTGACAAAAGTAAACTTGATATCAGCTGCTGCAAATCCGTCGAACAGACTTACGAGGAAAGTCAGCAGCATTGCGCCCTGATAGACCAGAGCCTTGCCCTTGAACAGCGGGTGCAGGAACGTCAAGACAACCAGTACGATCACCATCGGATACAGCACCATCAGGACCGGCACGGATACGGCAATCAGCTGCGCCAGACCGATATTGGCTACAACTGCGCTGAATGCGGACATCAGAACGGCAAACTTTTTATACGAGACTTTTGGGAACAGACTGTGGAAGAAAGCGGCGCAGGACGTGATCAGCCCAACACTCGTCGTAATGCAGGCCATCGTTACAATCAGCGCCAGCAGGATAGAGCCATAAGCACCAAAGTAATGCGCCGATGTGGCAGCAAGTACGGCAGCACCATTTTCCAAAACGCCGAGCCCTCCCGCACTTGAAGCGCCGATATAAGCCAGTGCCGTATAGATGATTGCCAGCAGGATTGCCGCAATAACAGCCGCTTTGATGCAGGCTGCTACCAGCTCGCCGCGCTTCTTGACTCCGCTGTCTTTCAGCGCATTTACTACAATGATGCCGAAGATCGTCGCTGCGAGTGCATCCAACGTCAGATAGCCTTCTTGGAATCCTTTGAAGAACGCATTGGCTGCATAGCTCTCATCCGGTGTTCCGAACGGTGCGATCGGGTAGATAATAGCTGCTCCAATCAGTACCGCGATGAAAATAAGCATGAGCGGCGTCAGCACTTTGCCGACCACATCGATAATTCTCGACGGGTTCAGCGCCAACAGGCAGGACAGCGCGAAGAAAATGATGGTAAATATCGCCAGACCGACTGTCTGCGAACCTTCCGGCAGCAGCGGTCTGAAGCCGATCTCGAACGATACGGTGCCCGTACGAGGCATGGCGAAGAATGGACCGATCGCCAGGTACAGCGCGGCAGCAAACACTACGCCGAATATCGGATGCACGCGGCTCGCCAGAGAGCGGAGATCGCGTTCCCCCGAGAAGACGAAAGCGGCCACAGCCAGCAGCGGCAGTCCAACGCCCGTTACGAGAAATCCGGCATTGGCGGACCAGAGATTTTCACCGGCCATCTGACCGAGCATCGGCGGAAAAATCAGATTGCCTGCTCCGAAGAACAAGGCGAACAGCATGGAACCCAGAACGACGATAAATGACAGCGAGACTTTTTTCTGCATGATGATATTCCCCCAACAGCGAACCCTTTTAAGGTAAGGCTTCTGTATTTGATTTTTTCTACTTCATTTCTCTATTTCATTGTCTCTGTTTCCATTCAGTATCGAATAGATGTTATTCCGGATTTCTCTGCATTTTGGCTTGGTATGCATCGACCGCCCGCAGCCAATTATGACGAACCAGTGAGTTCAATGATTCTCGATCTCCGCGTTCGAAAGCCTGAACGATCTCTTCATGCTCGTCGACGGAGCCTTGGTCCAAAATGATCGAATTATGGAAAAAGAGTCTGCGGACATGCGCTTGGAATGTGGAAATTGTATTGGCGATGTACGGGTTCTCCGTCAACTCGACGATAATTCCGTGAAACTCTTCGTCGAGCTTGAGCGCGTAATGATAATCGTCCTTCGCCAACGCTTCGCCGAATTCCGCATTGATATGTCGAAGCGACTCAATCGTCTGCGTGTTGATGAGCGGCAGTGCAATTTCGGCGGCCAGCGACTGCAGAGCGGCCAGCGGCGGCAGAATCTTGGTAATGTCTTCGCCGTTGAGCCCTGTCACCTGCGTCGATACGCCCGGATTCATCTCGACCAGCCCTTCGACGCTCAGCAGCTGCAGCGCTTCCCGGACAGGCGTCCGGCTGACGCCGAGCGCATTCGCAAGTTCGCCGTCGTTTAACTTCTCTCCCGGCTGAAGCGTTCCGTCGATAATCCATTCCTGCAGCTGCTGGAAGGCGCGCTGCTTGGCGGATAATCGGTTCGGTGTCGTAAAACCTGTTGGAATCGGCATAGCGCCCTCCTTTATCCTTTAGTAAGTAATTGTCTTTAACAAGATTTGTCCATTATATCCGGTCAAATTCCGTCATGCAATATATTGCATACGAATTTAAGAAATATTTTTAATTCTTGAACGCGCTGAAGCTTTGAATAAACAAGAGAGGGTACAGACGTTCGCTGCTCCATGTTATAATAGGCGGACGAAATGAACCTTACGGGATGGAGACGATAATCAGCATGAATGGAAACACGGCGTTCACCGACGAACAATGGCATGCGCTCGTACAGAGCACAGCGGAAGCCTATGACGATCTGACGTTAAAAAGAGGCTTTCAATACGAGCGGTTGGGGCACATTCAGCAGCTGTCGCTCTCCGACGACCGGCGGTTGGAAGCCGAAGTCAAGGAAGGCGATGGTCTGTGCCGGGTCGAGCTTGCGCTCGACTTTCCCGCCGGCGGCAGCTGCGACTGCAAGGATCGCAAGCCCTGCCGGCATCAGGCGGCTGCGCTGATGAAGCTGGCCCGGCTGCGCGGACGTCCGGTGTCGGCGCTGGCCAACGCCAGCGCTTCGGTCTCCGCAGCTGCGAAGGCTGCGCGTGCTGCCGAAATGGCCGAAGACGGCGCTGTGCGGGGAGATGGCTCACTGCGAAGAGAGAGTGCGGTGCGGGAAGATCGAAGCTCTGCGGACAGCCTTAAACCGGGCACGTCCTCCTCTTCGGCTCGTCTGACAGATCGCGAAGAACGAGCAGCAGTTCGTGGTACCGGAGGCGGCGCCGAAGACGGTGTCAGTGCCGAAGCTGAAGCCGCTCACGATAGGCCGAATTTTCTCTCCGGCGAAGAAGAACAGCCTGCAAAGGCGCGAAGTATAGAGCTGGCTTCCCTGCTCGCCGCCTCCGGGATCTCCGCCTGGCATCGGCGCTTCGAAGAAGCCGCCTCTTCATTGACAGGACGAACCCGCAATCCGAAGTTCGCCGAGCTGACACTGGGCATTATTTTTGAAAATATGCCTCCTTTCAAACCGGGGATCGAGCAGCTGTACCGCTTGAATGCCTACCTGTTCGTATTGAAAACGATGACGGCGCCGTCCGGACCGGGAATCGGCCCTTCTTCTTCTCCGGGCTATTATGCGCATCTGGCTGTAAACGAAACGAAAGACGGCTTGGAGCGCTGTCTCTCCGCACCTCTTCAGGCAGGAAGCGATGCGCAGGTGTTGGAGCGCCTGGAGGAAACGCTGCGCCTGGTTCGCCGGCAGATGCTGACCGAAGGACGTGACCAAGACGCTTTTGCCAAATGTTATTACCGACTGCTGTCCGAATGGGCAGTGCCGGCAGACGGAATCGGAGCAGACGGGAAAATGACGAATGAAGCTGTCGACGTCTACGAATCGGAACTGCAGTATCTGATGGATGAAGAGCGCGAGCTCGGCCGTTCGCTGAACCGGCTGGCCTGGCTGAGTGCCAATGCCTGGAGCCGTTTTCGCCTCGGACAGGACGCCAAAGCCAAAGAACTGCTTAAGGAAGCAGCGGATAAGCCCTATTTCACTCCTGCGAAGCTGCCCGACTTTTTCACTCCGCTTGCCGCACAGAATCAATGGGAGCGTCTGAGCGATTGGCTGGAAATCTTCGGTCCGCTGCTGGAACGCGCCCGTGCGAATCTGGCCGATTATGAACAATTTTGGAACGATACGCTCAAACATTTCCCTGAAGCGGAATCCCGGATGTGGAATGTGCTGCAGGAGATGCTTCCGTACGCTTCGACCCTTTACGGAAGCAAGCTGATGGAACGCGAACGCTGGGAGGAATGGATGGATTACCAGCTTTCCACCGGCAGAGAACCTTCGCATTTCAAGGTAACTGAACTTGCGCCGATCGAGAAAAATGCACCTGAGCTGCTGCTGCCTTTCTATCATCAAGCGGCCGAGCGGCTGATCGAGCAGCGCAGTCGGGATGGCTACAAAGCGGCCGTGCGCCTGCTCAAACGTCTGGACAAGCTGTACCGGAAAATGAAGCGCGAAGACCGCTGGGAGGTCTTCATGGAGTCGTTTAATGCTAAATATGGACGACTGCGCGCGCTACAAGAAGAATTGAAGAAAGGGAAGCTGATGCTATGAACGCAGTAATGGAAACCGTGACGATCCATGCGGTGCTGAGCGAATTCGGCGACGCTCTGCTGTACGGGACCAAACCGACATACGGCGCGGTTCCGGGATTATATTTCAAGCAGCTGTTGTTCGCGCGGCACGAAGAATCGTTTTACGGCACAGATCTGGAAATCCAGAGTACGGGCGATATGGAATTGGTCCTGCTTCCGGCGGAAATGGTGCTGTCTTTCTTCGCGGACAAGCCGCTGCTGAAGCATATTGGCTGGGCGTTCGATGGCGACGCCGATCTGCTGGCGCGAACCGCGCCCGCGCTGGCTGCAAGCATCGATAAAAGGGCCTATAAACCGGATTTCAAAGCGTACCGTGCAGGAAGCCTGCAGTGGAAATGGGATCGACACGCATTCAAGGAACGCCAGCACGCTTCGGTATTGGCAGCGCTCGACCGGGGAAAAATTCGGACGACGGATGCAGCGGCCGGATCACGCAAGGAAGAACAGGTGCGGCTCAGCGACGAAGAAGCGTATGAGGAAGCGATGTTCGGCGTCCGTGACGAAGACACGCAGGCCGAGGAGACGTTTATGACCGGGCTGCGCGCGGCTTATTCCGCAGCTGTGTTCCAGCGCCGCTACGGCACGGAGCAGACTGCGCTGGATCTGCGCCGCGAGTATCCGCGGCTGTTTGACCGCGGAGCGTCGGCGGCGGGTCTCGACGAGGACGCCTGGCTCGTCGCAGTCGGTTGGCGCGAAGATGCCGCGCCGTTCCGTCCGGTCGTCCGGTTCATGGAGCCGGACGAGGATAACCCTAACTGGAGGCTGGAACTGGCCCTCCAGGACAAGAAGGACGAGACTTCGCTCGTCCCGATCACCTTGTCGGACGTCGGCGCCGCGGCGGGCAGTTGGCCTTCGGCCTGGGAGAAGCATGTGCGCGAACGCAGCGCGGAATGGCTGAAGAGCCTGCGGACCGGACTGCCGACGCCCCGCGTGGCACCGGGACATGATATTCTGGCCCGCAGCATGAGCGGGCCGGAAGCCTGGCAGTTCCTGACGAAGGACAGCCCAAGGCTGCTGGACGCCGGCTGGCGGGTGCTGCTGCCTGCATGGTGGCAGGCAGCGAGCAAGAAGAAGCCGAAGCTGAAGGCTCGGGTTAAGGAAGAGGAAGGCGAAGGCAAGAAGGGCGGACGTTCGGTATTCGGCCTCGATTCCGTACTGAACTTCGATTGGCGAATTGCAATCGGCGACGCGGAGTTTACCGAGGAGGAATATATGGAGCTGGCCGCCAGAAATGAGCGGCTTGTACAGTTCCGCGGCGAATGGGTCGCCCTCGACCCTGTGCTGCTGAATCAGATCAGCCGGGCGATGAATGGCCTGGACAAGAAGAACGGGCTGTCGTTCCAAGATATTCTTCAACTGCACCTGCTGAAGAAAGAAGAGGAAAACAGCGAGGCCGAAGAACGGACCAAAGCCGAAGAAAACGCCCGGCTGGAAATTGAAGTCCAGCTGAGCGGCCATCTGGCGGCACTGATCGACCAGCTCGGCCAGAAGGATGCCTGGCCCGCGATCGATATTCCCAAAGGGCTGCGCGCCGAACTGCGCAATTACCAGCGCGAAGGCTTCGGCTGGCTGGCTTTCCTGCGCCGGCTGGGTCTCGGTGCCTGTCTGGCCGACGACATGGGCCTCGGCAAGACCGTGCAGCTGATCTCGTATCTGCTGCACGTCAAGGAAAGCCGCGCCGAAGCGGCAGCGTCGGGACAGACGCTGCGCGGCGCTCTTCCAAACGCGGGCGCTTCGGAAGCTTACGCGGACATAAGTCCGCGGCGGAAGTCCGGCAGCGCGGCAAATTCTGCCGCGAGTCGGCGCACCGCGAACCCAGCCGGCACACCGGCGGGAGTCGGCGCTTCCGCTCCCGCCTGGCTGCCTCCGGACGACGGGATTATCCGGCCGGGCTCCTATCCGCTGGAAGCTTCACTGATTATATGCCCCACTTCCCTGCTCGGCAACTGGCAGAAGGAGATCGCCCGCTTCGCGCCGGATCTTCGCGTCATGCTGCACTACGGCGGCAATCGCCGCACCGGTGAAGCTTTCGCGGCGGCCGCTTCGGATGTTGACGTCGTGCTGACTTCCTATGCGACATCGGCACTTGATCAGGAGCTGCTGCGCAGTTTCGACTGGCTGACGATCTGCCTTGACGAAGCGCAGACGATCAAGAACGCGCAGACCAAGCAGTCAACGGCGATCCGCAGTTTCCGGGCCCTGCACAAGATCGCGCTGACCGGCACGCCGATCGAGAACCGGCTATCCGAACTGTGGTCGATCTACGACTTCATGGTTCCCGGATTCCTCGGCGGACCGAAGTCGTTCCAGGAGCGCTTCGCGAATCCGATCGAAAAGGAGCAGGACGAGGAGAAAATTACCGAGCTTCAAAAGCTGGTCAAACCGTTCATGCTTCGCCGCAAAAAGAAGGACCCGAACATTCAGCTCGATCTCCCGGAGAAAAACGAGATGAAGACGTATATCCATCTCACACCGGAGCAGAGCGTCCTGTACGAACAGGTCGTCAAGCAGCTCCTCAAGGAGATGCCGCAGCTTGAAGGTATGAAACGCAAAGGCGCAATCCTGTCCGCGCTGACCCAGCTCAAGCGGCTGTGCGATCATCCGGCGCTGACTGCCGGCGATTCGGTCGGCTTAGAACCAGATGAAGCGCCGGATCTGGATACGCTGATCGAACAGTCTGCCAAGCTCTCCCGCCTTGTCGCCATGGTCAAGGAATTGAGAGCCGAAGGCGAGCGCTGCCTAATTTTCACCCAGTATATCGGCATGGGCGAAATGATGCAGCGGGTGCTGAGCGAAGAACTGGGCGAGAACGTGCTCTATTTGAACGGCAGCACGCCGAGAACAGTGCGCGAGCGCATGATTGAGCAGTTCCAGGCAAAAGAACAGCCGCCGGGCGAGACGACCGCCGTATTCATTCTGTCACTTAAAGCGGGCGGCGTAGGCCTCAATCTGACAGCAGCCAATCATGTCTTCCACGTCGATCGCTGGTGGAACCCGGCCGTTGAGAACCAGGCGACCGACCGGGCTTACCGGATGGGCCAAACCAAGGATGTCCAGGTCCACAAGTTCATCTCGATCGGTACGCTGGAAGAGCGGATTGACGACATGCTGGAGAGTAAGCAGCAGCTCAGTGACAGCGTCATTGCCGGTTCGGAAGGCTGGATTACCGAACTGTCGGACAATGCGCTGAGAGATCTGTTTACACTGCGCAAGAGCTGATCTCGGAGGATCATTCTTTCTTTTTCCTTCAAATTAGGAGAAAAAAGGCTAATCATTCGGTTCATATATCTTGTTTTCAGGAGTAAACGTTCAGATATAAGGAACAAACATTCATGAATTAGATCTAATCATTCACAAAAAGAGAATAGATTTTCAGAGCCTATCGCTCGTTTCCACATACCGGGAGTTTATTCGCATATTAAGGAGCATCCATTATGAAAGATCAGGAAATTACGCTGCTTTACGAAACGCCGCAGCCGGAAGAATATATCGCACTTCGGGTCGCAGCCGGCATGAGTGCACGCACGCTCGAAGCTGCTCGAACCGGACTGCCGAACTCGCTGTTTGCCGTCACACTGCGTGAACAAGGTCGGCTTGTCGGCATGGGCCGCGTGCTTGGAGACGGAGGCTGCGCCTACCTCATCTCCGACATCGTCGTGCATCCCTCGCTGCAGCGGCGAGGTCTTGCCCGCCGCATTATGACGGAGATTGAGCGCTACTTGGACGACAACGTACCTCCGGGTTCGTTCGTCAGCCTAATCGCCGACACTCCGGCCGACGCACTGTATCGGCATTTCGGCTTTATCGACACGGCTCCGGCTTCAATCGGCATGTATCGCCCGAGCCGTCCTAACGTTTAAAAATGACCGGTTCAGCTGTTCCTATTTCGCATAATCAAAAAGCCTCTGTACTCGGAATGACTTCCGGTGCAGAGGCTTTTTTATGGCATGTACGCAAACTATGAATCGACTTGATATTCAGCACCTAACTCCTCCATTTAAAGCTGAGGGTTGAGCTGGAGGTTGGAGCCGAATACTTAAATGGTTTATCCTATCTGAACAAATCGACGCGTTTGCACACACTCCTTAAAATAAGTGCATACATGCAGTTATTTTCTGCTTTTAGCTGCCTACAACCTTAATAAGTGCAAGAATACAACTATTTAGCATCAAAAAGCGTATAAAGACCCAAATTAGGACTTTAACTGCACTTGAGCACTTATTTTTCGAAAAAAGCTGTAAATAACACGAAATAAGTGTACATATGCAGCTATTTATTTATCCCTATGCTGCTTATCCATATTTGGCTTGTATTTATTTTTGTAGAGGAAATGTCGGAAGTTTACTCAACCGCGAATTAGATCTCCGCCGCTACTCCGAAATGGTCGGACACGAGCGGACCGTTCTTGCCGTCTAGCACGACTTCGGACTTCTTCGCTTCGATCGGAAGGCTCGACAGGACGTAATCAATGCGTAGCGGACGTTCGTTATCTGCCCAGCCTGCGATCGCTTTGAGCACGGTCGACCCTTCGTCTTTCTCCGCTGCGGCCGTATATAGATCGCACCAGCCGTGGTCCAGCATATAGTCGTAACCTTCCCTCCGGATCTGCGCCACATTGTTCAGATCACCGAGCATGAACAGCGTCTCTCCCGCCTCTCGCAGCGGCTTCAGCAGTTCTTCGGTCCGATCCCACTGAGCTTTGAACGGCTCTTCTTTATCATTCCACCAGCCATAATGACCGCTGAACAGCCAGAGCGGGTCCGCCCCGTTTTCCCCATTTGCCAACGAGGTCTTCACACCGAGCAGTCGGCGTGTTTTGGCATTCATATAGTCATGAATGCCCGATACATAACCGTATACTGCTTCCGTGATCGGCTCCCGCGTCAGCACGGCTACACCTTCATCATATCGTCCCTGATAAGCGCTATGTGTCGGCAGCCAAGACCAGAAATACGGCGTGTCCAGCTGTTCAAGCAGGAGCAGTGCATAATGGTCTTCGCGGATCTTGGTGCCTGGCTCCGCTTCGTAATACCGCGCAAGTCTCTCCGGCGCCGCTTCACTCGCTTGAGGCGACTGGTTGACTTCCTGCAGCGCAATTAGATCGAAGCCTCGTTCATTGATAAAATCGGCCAGCTGTCCAATCTTTTTCTCCTGCTCTTCCTCATGCCAAGAGTGGGTATTCAGTGTCAGACATTTCATGTTTTCACCTGCATTCTTGATTTTTGCACGGCGGTATCAGTCCGCCGCAAACTCTTCTTCCGGCGGAAGAATTGTCCGGTGCACGACCGGCGAAGACAATACAACCGAAGTTTGTACACTCCCGAAGCCGATCATCCGGTCAACCAACTTGCGAAGACCCGGTGTACCCGCTACGACCGCCTGAAGAAAATACCCCGTGTGTCCGGTCACACGATGACACTCAATAATATCCGATTCGGTCTGGGCCCACTCTTCAAACTGCTGCGGTGTTACCTTAAGATCCGCAACCTGAATAACGAGGCGGGTATCCCGGCCGATCGCCGGCGGCGATACCAGAGCCGTATAACCTTGAATGACGCCCCGCTCCTCCAGCCGATGCAGCCGTTCGGCCACGCTCGGCCGACTCAGCGACAATATATTCGACATTGTGGTCACATTCATACGTCCGTTTTGCTGTAATAATTCGAGAATCCTGACATCCAAAGCGTCCAAGCCCCATCACCCTATTCCGCATTGCAAATTTCGCATCGAAACGATTACGTTCAGTATATCATTCTTGAGTAAGGAAGCGGTATCCGACTCCAGGTTCGGTTATGATCAGACGAGGTTGGGACGGATCTTCCTCCAATTTCTTGCGCAAATGCCCAATGTAAATTCGCAGATAATGGCTGTCGCCCTCGTCATACCTACAATACTGCCGTCTAGACTGTCGCCCAAGCCGCAGAGAAACGCACGAATGCGATCATCGCCCGCAATCCCGAAGTCAAACTGATCGATGTTACGCCGAAAGAGCTGCAGCGCGGAAGAGAGATCGAAGAATTTATGCTCGGAAAAAGGTCACTCAAGCGCTCGGCAACTTTTTCAAAATGGGAATCTGATTGCACTTCTAGAGCTGGCGTTGCGTGGAATTGCGGATAACATGGATGAGAGACTGGAATCGTGGGAGCGGAAAAGCACGCTGCGGCCAGAGCCGCCGTTTTCTCGGATACCGAATAAATTTCGAACAGCCTCACCTCAGCTCCGACGGCGCGTATCCTCTCAACTGCCGGAATACCCGGTTGAATGTACGCACATTGCCAAAGCCGCAGTCCAATGCGATATCGATCAGCCTTTCGTTCGTGGCGGCAATCCGTTCTTCCGCACGGCGAATTCGCAGCTCATTCAGATAGGTATTGTAGTTCATACCCGTCACATTTTTGAAAAAGCGCGAAAAGTGAAAAACGCTCATTCTCGCATGATCCGCCCCGTCCTGAAGGGTGAGCGGCATCGTGCTGTTCCGTTCCAGATGATCAAGAAGCTCCTGCATCATTTTCAGGTGAGCGGCAGAGCGGGCATTCCCTCTCCGCTCACTGCTGCCGGGCGGCACATACCTCAGCGTCAGCCCGCACAGCATGTGCAGCAGGCCGATCATTACCGTTTCCGATTGTTCCCAGCTCCCTTCGCCCTCCTGCTCGATTCGTTTCATAACCGCAGCCAGTTCGCACAGCGCCTCTTCTTCGAACGAAGACGGCATCGCGGGGGATGAACGGACGAGAAAAGGCGTTCGCACGCTGCGCTCTTCCGGCCACCCCGCTGGACTGCCGATCAGCCGCGGATTGAATACGACGATAAGGATTTCCGACTCACTCTGCCCACTGTCGTAGTAATGAATGTCTCCACTCCCGCAAAAAGCGAATTCCCCCGCCTTCAGCGTCCGGGTCTCGGAGTTGATCCCAACCTGCAGCGAACCTTCACTGATGTACACAAACTCCAGATCATGATGCCAATGCGCTAGAAAATTCATGTTCCGTACACGGGAAATTTGTAGGGGCAGACCGCTTCCATAAATCCGATTTTCGTGAAAAGCTCGCATGCTTCTCCCTCCACCCACTCTTCTATTCAGCTGTAGATTAGCAAAAATTGTCCATCTGCACAATGGAAATGACGCGCTAAATGAAAGGGGTTACTTTACGATGTAGCTGTAGACTTCAATCTTGAATGTGCAGGCAATCGAACCGAATGGGAGCTGAATACAATGAGCAAACAAGCTTTGATTGTAAGCGGAGGATGGGACGGCCATCAGCCTAAGGAAGTCGCGGACCTTTTTGCCGAGATGCTGCGGGAGGAAGGATTCGAAGCGGAAATCGCCTATACATTGGATGCTTTTCTGGACGAAGAACGCTTGAAGGCGCTGAATCTGATCGTGCCGGTGTGGACGATGGGCGAGATCAGCAGCGAGCAGCTGCAGCCGGTGCTGAAAGCGGTAGAGTCCGGCGTCGGCATGGCGGGATGCCATGGCGGAATGTGCGACTCGTTCCGGAACAGCGTAGAGTGGCAATTTTTGACCGGTTCGCAGTGGGTTGCGCATCCATTCAATGACGGAGTGGAATACGAAGTGCGCATGAATCGTCCTTCTTCCAGTCCGATCATCGAAGGCATCCCGGACTTCACGGTGACATCGGAGCAGTACTATCTGCATGTCGATCCGGTTGTAGATGTGCTTGCTACCACGACGTTCCGCATCAGTGAAGGGCCGCATTCCGCCAATGGCGAAATCGTGATGCCCGTCGTATATACCAAGCGCTGGGGCAACGGCAAAGTGTTCTACAACTCGCTCGGTCACCAGGTCAACATTTTCGATATTCCCGAAGCCAGAGAACTGATGCGGCGCGGCATGCTGTGGGCGGCAAAATAAATCCGAGACAAGCGGACGAAAGGCGGATATGCGATGCAAAAAGTAAAGATTGGCATCATTGGCTGTGGTAATATCAGCGGGATTTACCTGGAAAACCTGACCCGGACGTTCGACAATACCGAAGTGTTCGCTGTGTCCGATATTAGCGAAGAACGGATGAAAACGGCGGCCGAGACCTACGGTGTTCCGAATCAATGGACAGCCGAGCAGATCTTGAGCAGCGAAGAAATCGAGATTGTGCTCAATCTGACGACGCCGGGCGACCATTTCCGAATTTGTAAATTGGCCTTGGAGCATGGCAAGCACGTCTATGTGGAGAAACCGCTGTCTCTACTGCCCGAGCAGGGCAGACAACTGGTGGAACTGGCGCGTGAAAAAGGACTGCTGCTCGGCGGTGCGCCGGATACATTCCTCGGTGCCGGTCTGCAGACGTGTCGCAAGCTGATCGACGACGGCTACATCGGCGATCCGGTCGCGGCGACCGCATTTATGATGAGTCACGGACACGAAAGCTGGCATCCGAATCCGGCTTTCTATTATCAAGCCGGCGGCGGCCCGATGTTCGACATGGGGCCCTATTACATCACCGCGCTCGTCTCTCTGCTCGGTCCTGTGCAAATGGTAGCCGGCATGACCGGAAAAGCATTACAGCAGCGCACCATTACGAGCCAACCTCTGTTCGGCGAAAAAATCGATGTTCAGGTGCCGACCCACGCAGCAGGCACCCTCCGTTTTTGCAGCGGTGCCATCGGAACGATGATTACCAGCTTCGATGTCTGGAGCAGCACGCTACCTCACATCGAAATTTACGGCACACAGGGCACCCTGCTCGTTCCCGACCCGAACAATTTTGGCGGTCCCATTCTCCTTCGCCCGGCTGGTGGCTCCGAGTTCAAGGAAATTCCGCTCCTTCATCAATATGCGGAGAACACTCGGGGAATCGGCGTCGCCGACCTAGCGCACTGCGTCCGCAGCGGCGGCACTCCGCGGGCCGGCGGCGAATTGACGAATCATGTGCTGGAGATTATGCATGCTTTCCACAGCAGCTCAGACAGCGGCGCTTATGCCGAATTGACCACGACCTGTGAGCAGCCGCGCCCTCTGAAGACAGGATTGATCAAAGGTTATCTAGAATAGGAATATCCGTCTGCATTTCAAAAAGGCAGAGACTCTGCCGAAGCGCTCAGCCGTCTGCTTTTTCATACAAACGGCTGAGCGCGTTGGATCGTCTCTGCCTTTTCCTTATTGTCTCTCATTGAACATTCGCCTTGAACATTCGCCGAGTCAGCCCAATTTCTTGCGCATGACATAGTGCGGAATGCCGATCTCCTCAAACCGCTCGCCTTCTCGTACATAATTCAGCTTCTCGTAGAAAGTCACGGCCACTTCGCGGGCGTTCAGCATGATCTCGCCATATCCCTGCTCTGCAGCTAGCCGCTCGGCATACTCGACCAGCCTCCGTCCCACACTCATGCCTCGCAGCGATTCGTCGACGGCCACCTGCTTCATCTGCAGTACGCCTTCGCTTTTCGGACGAAGCAGCAGGATACCGACCAACCGTTCATCGGCAAAAGCTCCAATATGCAGCGCTTCGGCATCGCTCGACAAATTTTCGTCCTCGATGCTCATACCGAGCGGACGACGGAGCACTTCGTCCCGCAGCCGCAGCGACTCCCGGTAGACCTCGCTTCCGAATAAAATCTGACGAATTTCAATTTCCGTCACATAAGTACTCTTCGTCATCCCTTTTCTCCTCCTTTGAGACTTAACGCTTGGGCTGGACTTTAAGGCTGGACTTTACCGATCCGGCTTCCCGCGATCCTGGGAACGCGGTCCTTCGCGCCCATCGTAAGGTTTGCGTCCGCGCGCCCGGCTTTGGCACAGCTTTGCCTTGTCGTACTGCCGATCCCTTTTGTAGATCTCGGCCAGCTCCAGGTTTGCTTCCCGGTCCTCCGGATCGAGAGCCAGAAGTTTCTCGAAGACGGCTTTGCTGGCTCCGTAACGGCGCATGTCTTTATAGATCAGCCCTTTGTTGAACAGTGCATCGGTCGAGTGGGGATTGATGTCCAGTGCCCGATCCAGCTGCTCCAGGCATTTGGAATACGGCTCTCTTAACTGGTAGTAAACGATAGACAGATGGACACGCGCCTCTTCCAGCAGCGGATCGCATTCCAGCGCACGCAAATAATAGGACTTGGCTTCCTTGAGCCGAAGTGATCGTTCGCAGACATAAGCGAGCACCGACCAATTGTCCGCGGACTGCGGATTGATCATGAGCGCGCGTCGAACCAGCGGTTCCGCTTCTTCGTATTTGCCGCGATTAGCGTAGACTCTCGCCTTGCCCGCATACGGCTTCTCCGAGGCCGGAGTCATCTTCATCGTTTGATCGAACAGCTCCAATGCTCCGCGCGAATCGCCCAGCATCAGCCTGCAGCGTCCGAGATAATCGAGGGTCTCAGCATCCATTCCCTTTTCCACCAGCGCTTTTTTGAAATAAAAATCGGCATTACGGAAGTCTCTCCGCTTATAGCACTCGATGCCTTTGTCGAAATGGTTCATGCTTATTCCCTCCTCTATGCCACGATTGTACCTGAATTTACAGCTTTGCACGATTTCTTTCCCGCTTTTTTTCCTCGTACCGTTGATGCTTCTCTTCCGCCGGATAAAAAGGGCCCACCGGCAGCAGCGCTGTCGCTTCGCTGTTGCGGCCTTTGGCCGCCATCTCACGCCGCACCCGCTCCATCAGCTCCCGCTGCTGCTCATCCCGGTAAAAGAGCAGCGAGCGATAACGCGAATCTTCCGGCTTATAACCTTCGATCGCCTGCGGGTTGTGCATGCTCCAGAACTTTTCGAGCAGCTCTTCCAGCGAAACGACCCCGGGATCGAACTCCACTTCAACCGTTTCGGAATGGCCTTCGAGACGGCGATGGGTGGGAACCCGCGGGATGTCGGCTGTACGCAGGATAAGACTGTCGCTCGGCGAAGAGGGTTGATGATCCGATTCATCAGTAATTCGACTGCCGTCCCGGGCGGGAAATGCTGCGTTCGCCGAACCGGTATCCGGGGCAGGCAGCGGCTGGCTGCCCGAGTAGCCGACCCGCGTTGCGGTCACGCCAGGCAGGCGGGCGAAACGATCTTCGGGACCCCAGAAACACCCCATAGCAAAGGTAAGCTTTTCACGAATCGGTTCCTCTTCTGGCATCGCGGATCACTCCTTTCAAGTTGGGACGCTGATCAGAAGCCAAATGCAGTTCAGCGCGCTTACCGGTACTTCCGGACACGCTCGTCGTCGATCACGCCGCTGAAATTCAATCCGAACGCAAAATCGTATACGTTTCCTTCCGTATCGATATGGCAGTTCATATCACGCGGCATGTCTTCGAGCTGGGACTCGACCGTCGCCATATCTGCCGGCATCTGCATCGGCAGCAGGCCGGAAGGCTCAACTTCGCCGCACAAGATTTCCAGCAGAGCCTGATCCTGCAGACCGAAATTGACCAGGATTGCGTCAGCTTCACGCTCAAATTCTGCAATCACCGCCGGATTGGACAGGGTCATGGAGACGACGACCGGACGATCTCCCATTTGGACACGGGTGTTCAGGACCAGGTCCAGATCGGATTCGTTGCGTGTCGTTACCGACTTGCCCAAATGCGAGCGGTTCAGTACGTCGCTCGGCCGAGGATCTCCGGCAAGACTTGTCGCCCTGCCGCTTTCGGCTGTGTACGGACGATACTGAAGACTGACCGGCACGTAGCCGCTGCCGCCGGCTTCCGCGTCCTCCCGGCTGTAACCCATGCCGGAATCGGGATTTTCGATGCAGACCAACGCGAAATCGGCTTGTGCAGGATTTTGTGTGACATCGAAGAATTTGGACACGACATCCAGATTCAACGGATCGACAGTTTTCTCCGGTGTCGGATTGCCGAACCAGTCTCGCCCTGGCGCAATATAGCGCTGCGGAACATAAACTTTGCTCCGGCGCGGCAGCGGAAGAACAGCTTTGCGGTTCGGCGGAGTATTGAGCAGCGCTTGAGCTTCGCTGCTTGGGTCAGTGTGAAGCCTTTTCTCACTGTTTTTCAACAGCACGACCGATTTCAGCTGCGCTTCGTACCCAGCCTTCATATAATCCGGCTGTCCGACGATCCGCTCGCTGTCCGACGGCTCCAGATACGGATTTTCGAACAGTCCCAACCGGAACAGATTGCGCAGCAGCCGTACCGCCGAACGTTCGAACCGCGCCCGCATCCATGCTTCGCCGTGCTCCTCTACGCCCATTGCATACGCTTCCAGTACCGGCCCGACCTCGTTGTTGCCGCCAAACTGATCGACTCCCGCCATCAGCAGCTTATAATGGCGCTCGGCCACGCTCAAACCTTCCACACCCCAAGGTTTTCCGCTAAGAAACGAATCCTTATCTCCGCTCTCATCGGCCGTAATCAGCCAGTCGGTGCAGACGACGCCGTCATAACCGTACTTTTCACGCAGCAGGTCTGTGATCAGATACCGGCTGTACGAATTGCCGACATTTTCGCCATTTGCCGTATCCTGTTCCCACGACACCGTGTAGTAGGGCATGACCGCCGAAGCCTGCCCTGTTCCGCCTTCAAGTTTGAACGCCCCTTCCGTAAAAGGCTTCAGATGCTCTTCGAAATTCCCACCCGGGTACACCGCATACTTACCGCTGGCGTAATGAGCGTCGCGTCCCCCTTCGCCCGAACCGCCGCCCGGCCAATGCTTGACCATGGCGTTAACGCTTGCTCGTCCCCAGCCGCCTTCGATCTCGTCTTCGCCGGTTGATGTCTGGAACCCGTCGATATAAGCCCGCCCAAGATCCGCAGACAATTGCGGATCTTCGCCGAACGTACCGTTGAAGCGAAACCAGCGCGGATCGGTCGCGATATCCACCTGCGGCGACAGCGCGGTCGTCAGGCCAAGCGCGCGGTATTCTTTTGCGGCGATCTCGCCGAAATGGCGAACGATCGCCGGGTCGAACGTGGCGGCAAGTCCCAAACTTTCCGGCCACATGGAGATTTTGCCGCCTGCACCGGCGTTGAACTCAGAGTCGGAGTCTGATCCGTGGCGCGGGTCGGAACTATTGTTAGCGGGAATACCGAGTCCCGTGGATTCCGCATACGCCTGCACCAGATTGTTCCATCGTGCGGCGACAGCCGGACTTTCGACGTTGGTTACGAGAATATGCCGCAGATGATCGTCTCGAAGAAACGCCAGCTGTTCGTCCGTAAGATCCCACGGCTTTGCGCCGCTGTCTTCATAAGACAGACCTCCATAGGTAGATGCTGTCCAGCTCGTGCTACCTGCCGGAATCGACTGATGACGGCTGTACAGCATCAGTCCGGCGATTTGCTCGGTAGTCATGCGGGAAGCCAGATCTTTTGCCCGCTCTTCTACCGGCAGCCGCCAGTCTTTGTACGGTTCTAGTTCACCGCTTCGGTTCAGGTCTTTGAAAAAAAGTCCGTCCCGCTCAATTATGCCCACGCCGGATATCGACGACAATCCGAGTACGGGACCATCTTCATTCCAGACGTATGTCACTTCCGCTCCGCCGTTTGTGTCTTCGTTCCGCTGCGTATGGATCGGCGCTGCTTCGTATTTTTTGGAATCGTTCATGGAATCGCCTCCGTGTTAGATTTGCCAGGACCGCGTCCGCTCGCCGCAGACCGCCTGGCGTTCGGCTTGGGTTGTTGGCCTGAAACCCAAATCGAACGACGCGCTTTCTTCCATTATAGCCAATCCGCGCTCCCTTCGCCCGCACGTGAAGCCGAAGGCGTTTTTATGCGGAGGCATTTTTTGCTACACTAAGGGCAGTTCAAGATCGACAATCCATCTATACGGAGGGACAAATTCATGAATGCAATTCTGAACAGCGAGTCTGCCACAGTCGAGATTAAGCCTCTCGGCGCGGAGATGATCAGCTTTAAGCGCAAGGATACCGGACACGAATACATTTGGAAAGGCGATCCAGAGTTTTGGACAGGCCGCTCACCGGTGCTGTTCCCAATCGTCGGCTCCGTCTATGATGGCAAGATGCGCGCTGAAGGTGGAACCTATGAATTGAAAAATCATGGCTTTGCGCGGAATCGCGAGTTCCGACTGGTCGAAGCGGATGAAATGCGCGCCGTGTTCCATCTCTCGGCTGACGAAGAAACGCTGGCGATGTACCCGTATCAATTTGCGCTGACGTTGACCTATACGCTGGAAGGCTCCACTCTCCGCATTCAGTACCGGGTAGACAACGACGATGACAAAGCGATCTATTTCCAGCTGGGCACGCATCCGGCGTTCAACTGTCCGATCGGTGAAGGTGCGGAATTCGAAGATTATGTACTGGAATTCGAGCAGGAAGAAACGCTCGAACGCTTTTTCGTAACCGGCGGCAACATCCAGATTCCGGACAAGTCGGAGATCGTGTTGGAAAAAGGGACCGTCCTGCCGCTGCGCCGCGAACAATTCGAAGAAGGTGCCATGATCTTCCGCGACGTGAAGTCCGACCGTGTGACGCTTAAGAGCGACAAGAACGAGCACAGCGTAACGGTATCTTACGAGAACTTCCCGTATATGGGCGTCTGGCAGCCGAAAAATGCTCCATTTATCTGCATCGAACCATGGCACGGTCTGGCGGATGCAGACAAGTTCGACGGCGAGCTGAAAGACAAGGAGTTGGCGGTCAAGCTGGAACCGGGAGAATATTTTGCAGCGGCACTGGTGATTGAAGTGAAGTAAGGTCAGTCAGACATGTTGAAGAATAGAAAAAGTTTAAAAACAAAAAAGCAGTCACCGAAAAGATGCCGTTCACGCTCCGCTTGGGAGCAGAACGGCACTTTTTCGGTGTTTTTTTGAAAAGCTTATTGCCCCAATTCGTAATGATAGAAGCCGAACGCAAGACTTGTCACGATCGAATTCTCTCCAAATCCACGGAAACGCGATTCTTTCTATGAAATCTCCGATTCTCCACATTACCCAGAACAAAGTGAACTCCGCCAAAAAAATCGGAGAAGGAAAAACATTGATCATAGGGACGGTGCATACGAATGCAAGCTGAGCTCATATTTGGCAAATGCAGCATGGGCCAGCATTTTCCCTTGTGTCAAAAAACAATTTTGCACGCTACCTCCAACCGCTCTCCTAACAGCATGATCGCCTTGCGCAGCTTCTCCTTCGGTACTTCCCTATACAGATCTCCGATCGAAATCTCGGTTGTACACGACGTTTCACCGGTTTCTTGCAAATAAGACACCAGCGCGATTCCGGTATCTGCCTGCACGCTTGCGATTGTCGTCTCGGCCGTCTCTTTCGGCACGTCGATATGCAGGTGGAACATGTTCGAGACCGGTACCTCCGGCCGCGTACGGATACAGGAACAGCCGTTGTACAGATCCGCCAGCTCTTTGGCTTCCTCGTAATACTGCGCCATTTTCGGCAGTCGAAGGTCCAGGTAGTACTCCGAGCTGAGAATATACGGATACAGACTGATCAGATCCCCGCCGTGGCGTCTTTTCCAGATCTTTGCCTGCTCTGCCAGATCGGCGTCTCCCACCAGCATCGCACCTGCAATACCTCCCACTCCCTTGTAGAATGAAATGTAGACGCTGTCGAACAGCGCACATACTTCCTCCGCCGTTTTGCCGTAATACGGCAAAATCTCGAACAGCCTTGCGCCGTCCATATGCAGGGCAATTCCTTTTTCCCGGCAGTAGACCGAGATGGCTTCCAGTTCCGCATAGTCCGGCAGCTCACCGCCAATCTCGCGTTGGGGCAGCTCAAGCAGCAGACAAGCCGTGTTTTCCGGCATATTTTTCACGTCTTCCAGCGTTATGAGCCGTTCCTTGTTCGCCAGCAGTACCGGCTCCAGATGGTGCAGCTCGCGCAGGCCGTCCTGTTCGTGGATCTCCAGATGACAGAGAGGATGATAGGCGACCGTTTTGCTGCTGCCGCGATCGCTCCAGATCCGCAGGGCAATCTGCTGGGCCATTGTGCCGCTCGGGAAAAAGACAGCTGTTTCTTTACCCAGCATATCGGCGAGTTTTCGTTCGAATTTGCTGATCGTCTCTCCGCGTCCGTACATATCGCTTGGCGTACTGCCATCCACATTTTGCAGCGCATCCAGCAGTACCTGCACATTACGCGGACCGTTGCCCGACGTGCGGTACTGTGCCTGCGCGAACGTTTCTGCCAAAGATAACGATTGATTCATGCTTCAGAAACCTCCTTTTGCACGGGCTCTATATTTTCTCTGCCCTCTATCGCATACGATCATTGTACTCTGCTTGCTCCTGCCGGGCTATCCTACCATAATGACAGTAAGGACATAAGGACAATGATCTTCTCCAATCCAACCCGAAAGGTTCTGTGAGTATGCAAAAACCGAGAGAAAGCATCTATAAACGCTATGTGCCTACCCTGATCGCCGAGTCCACGGACAGCCCCGCTTATTGGTTCGTTTTTCTCACCGGCACTGCCAATCTGCTGTTAAATAGACAGGATGGATTGGCAGCCATACCTTCCGCCGCAAAAGCGGAACAGCTCGGCTTCGTTCCTGTCCGTTCCCTGTATATCGGCAGTCTGGAAGGATCGCCCTGCTATGCCGTCGAAGCGCCTGAAGGCACGCAGCCGACCGTAGGGACAGACTTCCACTCGCTGCGGACGCTATACGAACGCATGGACGAAGATCTGTTCCATCTTGCCGGTCGAGCGCTGCAAATGCTGAACTGGGACGCGACGCACCGATTCTGCGGGCGCTGCGGCACTGCACTTGCGGACGCCAGGTATGAACACGCTAAAATCTGCCCGAGCTGCGGGTTAAGCCACTATCCGCGCATCTCCCCGGCTGTCATTACCGCCATTCTGAAGGATGGGAAGATTCTGCTGGCGCACTCAGCCCGTTTTCCGAACAAAATGTATGGTCTGATTGCGGGGTTCACTGAAGCCGGCGAAACACTTGAGGACTGCGTACGACGCGAAACCATGGAAGAAGTGGGCATCTCGCTGAAAAACATCCGCTACTTCGGAAGCCAGCAGTGGCCTTTTCCCAATTCACTGATGATCGGGTTCATTGCGGAATACGAGAGCGGCGAGATTACGGTCGACGGTGAAGAGATTGCGGAAGCCTCCTGGTTCGGTCCGGACGAACTGCCAAATATTCCGCCGAAAGTCAGCATTGCACGCAAAATGATCGACTGGTATGCGGAAGAATACGGTACACCGTCACAAGGGACTCCCTGAATATTCGGCTTGCAAAACGCACTTTTTCATCCTCTTTAAGTTCCCTTTTTAAAGCGCCATTAAGGCATCATTGAAAGCGCCGTAAGAGCCTCCCAAAAAAAGAATCGGCGGCTAAGCTGTTCCGCTTCGCCGATTCGGGGTACATATACGCAGGGACCTCGCGTGCGTCAAAGCACGCTTACATAGCGAAAATCGTTCCCATTTTTATTTCCCAAATGTAAAGGAGGAGTCGCTTGTGGCTGATACGATCCCGCCAAAAGTCAATCAAGAAGTCCATCAAAAGGAAACACTCGGTTCAATGATCAAAAAAGGCAATACCTCCTCCGCCGTCGCCATGGCCGGCAATGCTGTGCTCGCAGCCGCCAAAGGAGCAGCCGCCTTTTTCACCGGCAGCGGCGCTATGTTCGCCTCGGCTATGCACTCCCTTGCGGACGCTGTAAATCAGGGATTCGTCTTCGTCGGCAGCGTGCTGTCCGAACGGCGCCCAACCCGCAAGTTCCCGACCGGGTTCGGACGTGTAATCAATATCTTCTGTATGATTGCAGTTATCGTCGTGACTATTATGGCGTACGAGACGATCCACGAAGGGATTCACCTGCTGCGGCATCCCGGTGAAGCCTCCAGCGGCTTCTGGATTAACGTAGGCGTACTGATTTTAAACATTGTGATCGACGGCGCCATTCTATTCAAAGCTTCGAAGGAAATTTTGAAGGAAGCGCGTGCGCCGATGGTATCAGGAACTGCTCTGCTGCCGGCCGCATTCAAAAATGTGGGACGCGCTGCCCCGCCGACACGCCTTGTCTTCTATGAAGATATCGTTGCCGTTATCGGTGCATTTCTCGCTCTGGTGGCGGTCGTGGTCGTCGCCTTCACCGATTTTTCCCTGGTCGACGGTCTGGTAACAACCTTGATCGGTCTGCTGATGATCTTCGTCGCATTCCGGGTCGGCTACGACAACATGATCGGTCTGATCGGTGTATCCGCTCCGCAGGATGTCGAGGATAAAGTGTCTGCGGCCGTACTCGCCGATGCGGACGTCGTCGATATTCGCGAAATGCGCATTATCCAGGAAGGCCGTTACTATCATGTCGATACCGTTGTAGAGCTGCGCGTAGGCTTAACGCTCAGCGAAGCTGACGATATTATGGAACGAATCGAAAATCATCTCGTCACCGTTCCCGACATTGCCGATGCCGCCGTCGCTATTGTAGAAGACGATGGGAAAGTCAGCTGGCATCGGAGAGAAGCGGAGATTCAGCGGAATTAGAGCGTTATAGTTATAACGTGTATGGACTGGGTGTTTGGAGAATTCAGAGCGTTTGGAGAATTCAGAGCGTTTGAAGCACCCAGAGTGCTTAGAGTATCCAGAGCGAGCGTTTGGGACGCCTGGAACGTTAGAGCATCCAGGACGTTTAGAGCATCCAGGACGTTTAGAGCGTTTAGGGAGTCCGGAACGTCTGGAATACTTTGAGCATTCAGACTCTTCAAAGTGTTTTGACTGTTTTGAACCCTTGAACATCAGGACGAAAAAAGAACGAATTATCTTTAAAGTCTAGCAGCAAAAAAGGCAGGTTCTCCGCATTGGAGAACCTGCCTTTTTCGTTAATAATATATTGCACGCTGCAAGAGAAACGGTGTTCTGCTTTAACGAAGACACACGCACACGCACACGCACACGCACACGCACACGCACACGCACACGCACACGCACACGCACCAATGATGATAAAGAGAAAATAAATGCGTATATACACTTATTTCATGTCATTTACAGATTTTTCGAAAAATAAGTGCTCAAATACAACTAATTGCCGCATTTTGACCGCCTATGACCCTTTCTCTGCAAAATAGTTGTATATCTGCACTTATTACGATTCAAAACAGCCAAAATCGAAAAATAATTGCATTCACGCACTTATTTTAGCCAAAAAGTCAAACATCGACTGAGCGCCGTCTATTATCGATGAATCGACCTTGAAATCCACGTTATATACCATTTCTTATAGCGATTAATACGATTTCTTATAGCCATCACTACGATTTTCTATAGCGATTGCTACCTGGCTTCATATGCAGCTTCGTATACGGCCAATGAACAGCTCCATATACAGCTTTATCCCTTACGGAAATAAGCCTCGAATTTCAAATCCGGTCCCAGCTGTTCGACACGAAGGTCGTCCAACTCGAACGCTTCGTCCATATTGCCGACGCCCAGTCCTTCAAGGAATGTTGGCGCATCCTTGCCGCCGACCAGCTTCGGAGCCATGTACAGCAGCAGTTTGTCCGCGAGTCCCTGTTCGACAAACGAAGCGTTCACTTGGCCGCCGCCTTCGACGAGCAGCGAAGAGATTTCGCTTGAGCCGAGCGTATCCAGCACCTGCTCCAGGTTCACCCGTTCGCCATCCGTCTCGATCACGCGTACGCCCGCGGCTTCCAGCCGCTCGCGCTTGGCAGGATCCGCATTCGAGCCCGTGAAAATCCAGGTCGGCGCCTCTCCGTCCGTAATGACTCGGGCGTCTTCCGGAATGCGCAGCGTGCTGTCCAGCACGACACGCAGCGGATTGCGGCCGTTTGGCAGCCGCGTTGTCAGCTGCGAATCGTCATGCAGAATCGTCTGTACGCCGACCAGAATCGCACCGCTCTCGTGGCGCAGCCGATGCACGTCTTCGCGAGCTTCCGCGGACGTAATCCAGCGGCTGCTGGAAGTACGCGTCGCAATCTTGCCGTCCAGTGTTGTTGCGGATTTCACCGTAACGAACGGCCGCT
This sequence comes from Saccharibacillus kuerlensis DSM 22868, assembly GCF_000378145.1. Classification (GTDB taxonomy): domain Bacteria; phylum Bacillota; class Bacilli; order Paenibacillales; family Paenibacillaceae; genus Saccharibacillus; species Saccharibacillus kuerlensis. The sequence goes on from NZ_KB899292.1 coordinate 57,801, forward strand.
TGCTGACAATGTAACGATTGAACACTTCGTTCAGACGCTCGGATTCTTCACGCAGCACGCCTTCAATTACTTCGATGCCGGCGTCGCGCAGAATCTTGACACCCCTGCCGGCTACAAGCGGATTCGGGTCCGGCGCCGCGATCACAACGCGGGATAACCCGGCGCGTACAACCGCTTCGGCGCAGGGACCGGTTCGACCATGATGGGAGCACGGCTCCAACGTAACATAGATTGTTCCGCCTTTGGCATGATCTCCGGCCATGCGCAGCGCATGAATCTCGGCATGCGGTTCGCCCGGCTTGAGATGCGCTCCAATTCCGACAATCCGGCCTTCGTTCACGATGACCGAGCCGACCATCGGATTTGGTGCCGTCTGGCCTTTTGCGGAGCGGGCATTTTCAAGTGCCAACCGCATGTATGTTTCGTGAATGGACATTTCGCTCATATTGGCTTAAGCTCCTCCTTCGACGGCCGGCAGCGTCGGCACGGACGACAGCGGAACTGGAGAAGCAAAATGACCGGAGCGGTTCACTTTAGTGCTTAGATATTTCTCATTAAATTCGGAAACGTCGCCCCACAGCGGCGTGCGTCCAGACACGTTCATGCCGGAAGCTTTCAGCGCTTCCAACTTGCGCGGATTGTTTGTGATCAGCGTAACCGGCAGCTGCCGCAGGAATTTCAGCACGCCGATCGCGCCGTCGTAATCGCGGGTATCGTCTTCGAAGCCGAGCGCCAGATTCGCTTCGACCGTGTCCATGCCCTGCTCCTGCAGGATGTAAGCCATCGCTTTGCTGAACAGGCCAATGCCCCGTCCTTCATGGTTCGCCAGATAGAAGAGCGCCCCAGAGCCGTTTTCCACGATCATTTTCATGGACTGGTGCAGTTGGTATCCGCAGTCGCATCTCTTGCTGCCGAAAATATCGCCGGTATGGCAAATACTGTGCATCCGGATCAGCGCTTCGTTCGAGTGCTCAAAGTCGCCGTATACAAGCACGCTGGACTGCTGGCCTTCTGCCAAGTTCATTGTCGGCAGACTGCGGATTAACGCTTCGGCCGACATGTCCCGGCCGCCTTCCGGTTCTTTGATCCAGCTGTACCAGCGGAACGTAACCGTTTCTCCATCCAGATTGACCGGAAGAGTAATCGGACCGACGAGTATGTAGCCGTCCTTCGGATTCAATGGGGAAGATACATTATGAATGCGATCTTTCAATATAAAAGCTGCGCTATTATTCAACATGGTGGCACATCCTTATGCTTAATTTAGTTAAGTCCGATATTATGGCCGTGTACGCCTCTGCGTTTATTCGCAGTCCGGATCGTTTTGGATCATCATACGTCAGTTTTCTATTTTCAGGCTGCAACATTTTATCGGCTCGTTCTATTTATTGTATCGTTTGTCTGTATATTATCGTCCTGTAAACTGTTAAAATTTTGGGCATACTTCAGTTCCATATCCAACTGTTCCCGCTGTCTGCGCTCTACGTCGCTCCGCCTACGCTGTTCGAGACGATCGATTGGAAGGCAGATGTCCTGCCGCTTTTCCAGACAGTTCAACAGCTCCTCGTGCAGCACATCCGCATCGCACAGCGCTTCGTTCAGACCAAAAGCGCCTGTCGGCGTCATCGTATGCGCCGCATCGCCGATCAGTACAAGCCCCGGCTGCGCCCATCTCTCCGAGCGGCTGCTGAAAATATCCAACAGCACGAAGTCCTGCCAAGACGTAATATGCTGCCGCACACTCGATTCAAGCTTCGGAAATGCGGCAATCAATGTATCGGTCAGCTCCTCAAACGGCCGCTTGCGCAGTGCTTTGTACGAATCTTCCTCGATATTCCAACCTACTTGTACGTATCCGCGCGCTTGCGTGAACAGATGCAGCTGCTGTCCGTTCTGAATGGTGGAGCACATAATTGGCTCCCAGCCATCCGGAGCCGGAATCCTTGCCCACAACAAGTCATAACCGTGACCTTCCGTATTTACCAGAATACCGGCATGTTTGCGTACTGCCGAATACCGCCCGTCGGCACCTACAACGACCCGGCTGCGAATTTCTTCATCCGTGCCGTCCGCTCCGCGGATCTTGACGCCAATATAACGACCATCCCCATCCTGAAGCAGTCCTCGCACCGTCGTGCCGGATTTATATGTGAAGTTCGGATATTTCTCGGCTTCGGTCAGCAGGGCCTGCAGCAGATCGGCCTGCGGAATATGAATGCCGACGTTTCCGTCTTCCCTATCCGGCAGGATCGTCTTGACGACCCGCTGATTCTCCCAATATTCGAGTCGGATCAGCGGAAGGACCGCCTCCCGATCAACCAAGTTCAGCAGTTCATGCTTCCGCAGTACATGCTCTCCGTCTCCGTTCAGAATCTCTCCTCGGAACGACGGTCCGGGTACCGGCTGCTTCTCGATCAGTACGACGTCCGCACCTTGGCGGGCGAGCAGACAGGCCAGCAGGGTACCGGCCGGACCGCCGCCCGCGATACAAATATCCGTATGTCGCTCCGTATGTGGATCCATCTGTTTGTCCTCCGATTTTGGGTGGGTGAGGCGGTTTGAATGCGGGCTCTAGTTGCATGGGCAAACCTTTTGGGCGGTTCGAACGAACTCTTCATTCGTATAAGCAAACCTTGAAGCTTCGAACGAACGCTTCGCTTTCGTAATCGAATCTTTTTGACGTTTCGAATGCGCGCTTCGCTCACATAGTCGAACCTTTGACGTTTCGAACAAGCGCTTCGCTCTTGTAGTCGAAACGTCTAACTCACAAAATTACTTTATGTAACCGAGTATATTTAATATGCATTCTTTAGTCAAGTTTTATTAATTACAAATAGTAATCTTGTTTAATTAAATCACTGATAGTATACTGAAGAAGATTATTATACACGATAGCTTCTTTTTACGCCTGAATAAACGGGCTTATTTGATACAGAAGAGTACGGTAAGAGCTGCAAGCAAGATCATCGACAATCTTCAAAAAAACACAAAACGGAGAGTGATTCCTTTGGCCGCAGAGCTTAACCAACTGTGCCCCAGATTTGAAAAAGCGATCGAACTGCTCAGCAAACGCTGGACGACCTTGATCGTCTACCGGCTGCTCGATGGGCCTCGGCGCTTTATGGATATCGAAGGTTCGCTATCCAACCTAAGCGGCAAAGTGTTATCGGAGCGGCTCAAAGAATTGGAAGAAGCGGGCATCGTACTGCGAACCGTTTATCCGGAGAAACCTGTTCGAATCGAATATTCGCTTACGGATATGGGACGTGGCCTCGCTCCCTTAATGGACGATATTCAAGGTTGGGCGACACGTTGGATCAAGATTGAGCAGGAACAGTCGTAAATGTAAAAAACAAAAAACCACCGAAGGCATTCAGCCTTTACACGGTGGTTTTTTTCTTGGACGGTTTGAGCTAATTCCGAATCAATTGACTTCTGCCGCTGCCGCTTCCGGATGAAACCCACGATTATCTGCATATCCGTCGATACTCCATACGCCGAGCTTTTGTCGCTTAGCTTCGGCCTGGATTTCGCGGAACTGTTCGACGTACTTGTCGTTCGGCTTGTACACAACGACGCGGGCCAGCCCCTGTTCCAACATCTTCTCGTTAACCATTTCGCCGTCCAGGTAGACGTAAGCCAACATCCGATCGTATTGATCGCGCTGCTCCTTGTCGAATTCGAGTTCCACATTCCGACCGTTCAGCAGCCTCTTCGCATAGTCGCTCGCTTCCGTGCCGAATGGCTGTACCGGTGTGCCTTCCTTTTTCGTTTCCGGCGTATCGATCAGCAGCATACGTATGCGTTCGCGACTGCCGTCTTCCATATTCGCGATAAAAGTATCTCCATCGACAACACGCTCTACCTCGGCAGAAAGGCGTCCTTCGACTGAAGTCGAAACGTTTCCGGTTTGCTCTGCCCCGTTTTGTGACGTTCCGTTCTGTGATGTTTCGTCCTGATTCAGTAGATTTCCAAGCAGGCTGCGGCCCATATCGGTGAAGAGCAGCAGTCCCAGCACAACGACAGTCGCGACGATCGAAATCAAGCTGCGTTTGGGCCGACCTCCCGTTTGTCCGTTTCGATTCTCTTGATTCCCTGGCGATTTCATATTCATTCCTCCGGTTCATGTTGTGCTACAATGCAGATATCTGTATTTTCGCGGAAATCTATAGGTTTATTCAAGTCGGGAGAGAGAAATCATGAGTAAAAAAATTGTAGCCATCGACATGGACGATACCATTTGTCATCTGGTGCCGAAGGCCATTCATTACCATAATGCCGCTTATCCGGACCTGCCTCTGACGATCGATCAAGTCATCAGCTTCGACCTCAGCGGAATCTGGCACCCGGAGTGTACCGAAGAAATTTTCTTTGGTCGGCCGAAGCTGTATGAAGAACTGGAAGTATTCGACGAACATACCATCGAAGAAGTCCGCCGGATCAGCGAGGAACATGACGTTATCATTGTGACAGCGGCGCGCCCTTCAGCCGTGCAGGAGAAATGGAACTGGCTGCAGCGGCATATGCCGTTTATCCCGTTCGAGAACTTTTTCGTCGCCAAGCGCAAATATCTACTCGAATTCGATCTGCTGATCGACGATGGGCCGCATAATCTACTTGCAGCACGAGAAGCCGGCAAACGCACCATCGGCATTCCGAGACCTTGGAACAGTACGCTGCAGAACGAGTTCCTGATGAAGGACTCGTGGAACGGCATGGGCGAGCTGGTGAACAACGTGCTGTCGGGTCCCGGTTTTCCTGCAAAAGGGTAATGCCCATAAGCCCGGGCTGTCCGAACATACAAAACTCCCGAAACGAAGGATGCCCGAGCGTCCTCGTTCCGGGAGTTTTTTGGTCAAACGTAATGGATAAATAGCTGCCGCAGCCACTTAAAATACAAGAAGCTTATTCCTTTATCGGTGCAGATAGCTTGAATTTTGCTTACAGCTGCTTCGCAAACTCATTCAGCCTGGCTGCCATCTCGCGGATCTCTTCGATCATGTCCGACAGCTGCTCCGTCGATTTTGCCTGATTCTGGCCAGTGTCAGCAATCCGGTCGATTGAGCCGCTCATCTGCGCCGTCAGCTTCTTGAACGTGCCGAGCGTATCGCGGATGCTATTGTTTGAAGTGACGGTCTGACCGGACAGCTTGCGAATCTCCGAAGCTACGATGCCGAATCCTGCGCCTCTCTCTCCAGCATGCGCCGCTTCGATCGCCGCATTAATACCGAGCAGATGTGTCTGATCCGCCACCTCCTTAATTAACTGCACAACTCCGTCTGCTTCATAGGCATTTTTCTCTGCCTGTTTGGACAAATCAAGCAGTTCGCCTGAACCTTCCGCAAGCGCACCCGAACCTTCTGCAAGATGTGCGATCTTCTCATTGGCACTGGACAGCGATCCGGCGATCCGGTCGGCAATCTCAATCAGTTCGCTGTGTCGACGCACCTGAACAGCGATTCCGCCGATTACGCGCCCACTGAGATCTTTGACCGGGGCTGCCGTGCCTGTAAAGGCGACTCCGTAATATTCCGCAGGTACTTCCGCGCGCAGTGCCTGGTCATTTCGAATAGCCTGCATCAACGGTTCACCTTCCTGCAGCCGCTGCCCCGGCTTAATGTTCAGATCGATATGGGCGCTCGGCCAGTAAGCTGTGAATTGTTCCATATCGCACAGTGCAATCGATATTTCTGTCGGAATCGCCGATTTGAGCAGAGGAATAACGGCGGCCAATGCATCCAGCGATTCAATTCCTTTTGCCACAGTTCCACCCTCTTCTACAATTTTTTTTATACGTCATACCTATTATAAATGGAATAACGAATATCTTTTAACAAAAATAATATAAATAAACACAAAAAAAGTCCGCTCCAATTGGAAACGGACTTTTGAAAATCGATCTATACAGCTGCCTTCGACCAAAGCTAATGCAGCTGTATACCTTGCTCGCTCTGCTCTTTGTTCACTACTTCTCGATATACCGGCAGTGGGATCGTAAAGCTAAAGACGGAACCGGCGCCTTCTTCGGATTCAACGTCGATTCTGCCGCCCATCAGCTCGACCAGATTTTTGCAGATGGCGAGACCGAGACCCGTGCCGTTCTGCATCCGATTCGCGGCCGAAGCGGTCTGATAAAATGGCTGGAACAGCTTCTCCTGCTCCTTCGGCCCAATACCGATTCCGCTGTCCTGCACGGTAAAGCGCACCAAGATGACTCCTCCCGGTCTGGGCAGTCTCTGCCCCAAAGTAGAACCGGTACGGAGTTCTTCCGCCGTCACGTTCAATTCGATCCTGCCCTCGGACGTAAATTTGAGCGCATTGCTGAGCAAATTCATCAACACCTGACGGATACGCTGCTCATCGCCAAGCAAAATTTCCGGAATGCCTTTTCCGACTTCGCAGCTGAACGATAATCCTTTTTGCTGCGCCTGCACGGCATACAGTGCCGCGACGTCGCCGACCAGCATGGGAAGCGCAAACGGTTCAGTCCCCGTCTTCATCTTGCCCGCTTCAAGCTTCGAAAAATCAAGTACATCGTTGATGACGTACAGAAGCGCCAGACCGCTCCGGTGAATCAATTGGACATATTCTTTTTGTTCCTTGTCGAGCGGCGTATCGAGCAGAATGTCACTGATCCCCAGCACGCCGTTAAGCGGAGTACGCAGTTCATGACTCATAATGGCCAAGAACTCCCCTTTCACTCGCAGCGCTTCCTCTGCCTCGGCCTTTGCTTGCTGCAGCTCCCGTTCCGCTCTTTTACGATCTGTAATGTCTCTTGAAATGGTATAGATGTCGCGCACTTTTCTTCCTTCCATCAAGGGCACCATCGTCATACTGAGCATAATTTCATTTCCGCTCTTGCTCCGAATTCGGAGTTCGGTAGGAGTTGATTGCCCCTTTAAAGCTGCTTCGTAGCAAAGTGATATATTCTCCCAATCCTCTTCGAACAGCAGCTTCCGGAACCCTTCTCCGCGAAGCTCGTCGAACGTATAGCCGGTAATTCGCTCGGCTGAAGGATTAATACGTACCAAAAGCCCATTCTCGTATAAACAGACTGCATCAGGATTGTATTCAAAGATAGAGTCGTAGCGGCGTTGATTCGAATCCGCCATCCGAAGTGCAACTTTGCGGTCGATAGACTGACTAATCATCACAAGCAGCAGAATTAGTAAGCTGGCCGCTCCAATTAAGATTCCGAGCAGCATTTCATCCGCATAATTCCCTTTTTCCATCATCGCAGAATGCGTCACTCCGCCTGCTATAGTATGAAAGCTAACCGCGCTCATAGCCGTATAATGCATGCCGGCTACCGCTCCCCCAAGCAGCAGGGCAACAGGAACTTTGGAGGAAGCTTTCAAATAAGCATGATGGTTCCGTCGATGAATGGTAGACAACTTGAGTGCAACAAACGAGACACCCAATGCAATGGCTATAGACAGCGCTACAAAGAACGGATCATAACTCATATATAAGGGCACACTCATGGCTGCCATTCCGCTGTAATGCATCGCCAGCATCGCACTGCCCATCAGCAGCGACCCGGCCATCAAGCTGCTGGTCTTCGATACTTCTTCAGCAATCATACGAAACGCTGCCCATACGGCAATAACAGGCAAAATAACGGATAAAATAAGCCATCCCGGCGTATATGCAATATCGACCGGCAGATGATAGGCCAGCATTCCTATAAAATGCATGGACCAAATACCGAGACCCATAGTAATGGAACCGAGTACCATCCAAAGTTTTCGCGCCGATCCGGTCAAAACCAATACTCGCTCGTATACGTACAGAGCACAGTAAGAAGCGAAGAAAGAAATGAAAACCGAAAGAAGAACAAAATAAGGCTGATAAGTTCCATAGAGTTCTGTCATGCTGTCTGTCCTTTCTGACGCCAATTACTTCGTCCGCCGACAGATTTTATTTGTTGAAATTTAATTTCTTACTTTATTCTACCATGCAATAATGGAGCGAATATAGCCAAAACCTCCTTATTTTTTTGAAAAAAATAACAAATAGGACGTCCCATATTTGGAACGCCCGTTCAAACTTCTATTCATAACGGAGATATCTTCATGAACTGCTTCATCATCCGGATTTGATCTTCTCTCTTTCGGTAGAGCCGCTCGGCTTCCTCCACTGTGATTTCCAGAAAAGAAATACGCTGTCCCGGACGCAGCTGTGCGGCGATCGGCAGATCGACCGCTGCAACCTGGGCAATACGCGGGTATCCGCCCGCCGTCTGCCGGTCTGCAAGCAGCAGGATCGGATTGCCGTCCGGCGGTACCTGTACCGTACCCGGTGCTACCGCTTCGGAGAGCATATCGACCGGCCGCTCCAGCACAAGCGAAGATCCCGCCAGACGGCAGCCCATTCGATCGCACTGCGGTGTCGCCTCGAACGGGCGTCTAAAGCCGAATTCCCGGCTTCCCGTCGTAAATTTCTCGAATTCGGGGCCGCGCATCGCCCTTACGGTCAGAGAAGTTCGACCCGGCGGAATATAGCGATTGTCCGCATGCCAAGACACCGACGCAAACGGCTTTCCGCTGGAGGAAGAGAGCTCTCCGGCCAGCTGCTTTCCCGCTTCGCTCGGCTCACCCAGCGGAAGGACATCCCCTGTACGCAGTTCCCGGCCTTCGAATCCGCCGATCCCTGCACGCAGGTAGGTACCGCGGCCACCCATAATTGTCGGCACATCGAAGCCTCCGGCTGCAGCCAGGTAGGCACGGCAGCCGCTTTTTGCAGCGCCGAAGCGCAGCTCGGCTCCTTCCGGTACAAGCACGGGACGCCACATTGGCAGAGGCACGCCGTCTACGCTCGGCGACAGGTCGCCGCCGGTTACGGCGATCAAAGCTTCGCACTCGAACTGAAGCACCGGACCACTCAGCGTAATCTCCAGCCCTGCAGCCCCTTCATCGCTACCTACGAGCAGATTCGCAACTCTCAATGCATACGAATCTGCTGCTCCGCCAGCGATCACGCCGTATTTCTGATATCCTGTACGGCCCAAATCCTGTACTGTCGTCTGCATGCCCGGCATCAATACGGTAATGCTCATAGCCGCTCCTCCCCGTGCGAAATCTCTGCCTGCGAAGCCTCTGCACCCGAAGCTCCTTCGCTTACGGCATACTCTCCGCTTTGTTCAAGGCGGCGGAACTCATCTCGACTGATCGGCCGGAAAACAATAATGTCTCCCGCACGCAGCAGGCTCGGCGGATCTTCTGTCGGCCGAAACAGCGGAAGCGGCGTACGGCCGATCAACTGCCAGCCGCCGGGCGTCGAGAGCGGATAGATGCCCGTCTGCTTCCCCGCAATACCGACCGATCCGGCCGGAATCGCCGAACGCGGCGTCTCTCGGCGCGGAGCGGCGATCGATTCCGCCATGCCTCCCAGATACGGGAAACCCGGCGCAAAGCCGAGCATATAGACTAGATACTCACCGCTGGCGTGAACCTTCACAACTTCTTCCGGGGTCATTCCCGCATGCCGGGCGACCTCTTCAAGATCGGGACCGTATTCGCCACCGTAACAGATCGGGATTTCTACGACTGCCGGTTCGGATACAGCCAATATATCCAAAGCTGCAGCCCGCTTCTCCAACAAAGACACTATGGTCCGATAAACCGGATCTTCTGCGGAAAAGTCCCTACCAAAGTCTCCCTGCTTCCTGGCCGTCCATACGGTGTACGGATCGTAGAAGACCGTTACGGCCGCGTAAGAAGGTACGCACTCAAGCATCCCGGGAAAAGGGCGGCGTTCCAGTTCCTCGTGCAGCGCCCTCACCTGGCGATGAATATCCGGCCGGATCTCGGCGTCCCAGAACACGCGCACGGCACACTCTCCGTAAGGAGCGACACAAGGAATATGATTCAATGAAGTCACAGCTTCCGAATGGCTCATGGCACGACTTCCTTTCTTTGCTCAAGCACCTGCATCCGGCTCAGGCGCCTAGTTGATCAGAAATGTTTTTATTCGGACGATTACTGGAACAATTTCGGAATTTCGTTAATCAGTGTATACCCGCTCATGTAGGCCATGACGAGTACAATCAATCCGCCGAAAATAGTCAACCAGAGCGGATGTCGGTAGTCGCCGACAATGCTCCGCTTGTAAGCTGCGATTAGCAGGACACACAGACCGATCGGCAGGATCATCCCATTGAGTGCGCCTGCCAGTACCAGCATGCCTACAGGTCTTCCAATAATGACGAAGATCAGCGTCGAGAGGACGATAAAGCCGATAATGTACTTCTTGTAATTGCGTTCGATCTTCGGGCTGAAGCTTCGGATAAACGATACGGACGTATAAGCCGAACCGATGACCGAGGTAATTGCCGCTCCCCACATCACGAGTCCGAACAATTTATAGCCAACGTTCCCCGCAGCCTGCTGGAACACCGAAGGCGCCGGGTTATTAGGATCAATGCTCAATCCCTGGGCAACGACGCCCAGCGCAGCCAGAAACAGCAGAATACGCATGACCGACGTGACAAGAATGCCGGATACGGATGTCTTGGTGACCTGCGGCAGAGCGGCTCTGCCTTTGATTCCGGCATCAAGCAGCCGGTGTCCGCCCGCAAACGTAATGTAGCCGCCGACCGTGCCGCCGACCAGCGTAATGATGGCGAGCATATCGATCCGATCAGGCGCGAACGTCTTGATAACCGCTTCGCCGACTGGAGGAGCCGACGTGATCGCTACATATAATGTCAAGACGATCATGGCAATGCCCGCAATCTGAGTAAAGCGGTCCATCGCCTTACCTGCGTCGCGAATCAGGAAGATTGCGATGGCCACTACCGCGCTGCAGGCTGCACCCAGTTCCGGAGCGGTGCCGAACAGAACATTCAGACCGAGGCCTGCTCCCGCAATATTGCCGATATTGAAGGCAATGCCTCCGAATATGATCAGAAACGCAAGGCCATAACCGAGACCGGGAAGCACCATATTGGCGATTTCCTGTCCTCTCTTCTCGGAGACGGCAATAATTCGCCAGATATTCATCTGCGCTCCAATATCGAGAATGATGGAGATTAGAATGACAAAGCCGAAGCTTGCAGCGAGCTGTTGGGTAAAGACAGTGGTCTGGGTCAGGAAACCCGGTCCGATTGCTGATGTCGCCATCAGGAAGACAGCCCCCATCAGCAGACTGAGATTCGATTTGGGCGGTTCCGCAAGCGACTTGGCCTGCTTGTTGTTGACGGATCCCATAAGTTTCCTCCTTGGTTGTGCGGCTCTGAGGCCGTCTTGTGGAATGTGCTATTTGGCAGGAGACAGAATAATGCCGGCCATCTCGCAGGCAGAACGTATCTGCCGGGCAAATTCTGTCGCATGCGGTCCGTCGCCATGAATGCATACGGTATCCGCATCGATTGCTAGGTCTTCGCCCACCGTCGTACGTACACGGCCTTCCGCAATCATGCGGATGACTTGAGCAATCGCCTCAGCATGATTGACAATCAGCGCGTCAGGACGACTTCTTGGCGTAAGCGAACCGTCCGGCTGGTAAGTCCGGTCCGCGAACACCTCGCTGGCAGTTCTCAGCCCGGCAGCCTGTCCAGCTCTTACCAACTCACTGCCCGATAACCCGAACAGAATCAATCCGGGATCGACGTTCAATACCGCCCTGGCGATCGCATCCGCGAGTTCCGCATGCTGCGCAGCCATGTTATACAGTGCCCCATGCGGCTTCACATGGCGCATCTTCCCGCCTTCCGAACGGACAAACGCATTCAGCGCGCCAATCTGATACACGGTCAGGTCGTAAGCTTCTTCCGGAGAGATCGCCATATTCCGTCGGCCGAAGCCGGCCAGATCCGGCAGTCCGGGATGGGCGCCAATCGCCGTGCCGCTGTCCAGTGCCAGGCGAACAGTTCGCCGCATAACGCCGGGATCACCAGCATGGAAACCGCAGGCGATATTCGCCGATGTGACGTACGGAAGAATTTCTTCGTCCCGGCCGATCCGATAAGCGCCGAAACTTTCGCCCAGATCACAATTCAAGTCGATATGCCGCATCTCGCGCCTCCTTATTCCGAATAACGGAACACATATTCCGAATTTTAAATAGATTATAGACAATCAAACGACCAGGCACAAGAGTTAAAGTCAAGATTTATGACATTAAATCTTGAGAAATTCAGTTTTTCATTTTTTTCAATACTAATTTCGTTTCTGAACAATCCGATTTATGCTTCACATGGCAAGTTGCATGACAAACACACCGACGAATACGTATCGTCGGTGTATGTTTACCCGTTATTCAGCTTGAAACCTCCTTCTTTTTACTCTATTCGCGTTTCCAGCCCAATTCTCGCGAAATTCGTTCGGCCGCGCTTCGTACTTTCTCCGACAGTTCCGGCAGCCTTTCATCCCGAAACCGCGAATCCGGCCCTGCCACGCTTAAGCCGCCTGCAATTCGTCCTGTGTAGTCGAAGATCGGCGCAGCCAGCGCCGACGTGTCGTTCTCCAATTCGGAGTGGCTCAGACTGTATCCGCATCTCCGGGATTCGGCCAATAAGCTTCGCAGCTGCACCACATCGGTAATCGTTCCGGCCGCGATCGGCACAAGCTCCGTCCGCTCCAAATAGCGTTCCGCTTCCGTCTCTGGCATATGAGCCAAGAGAATTCGGGAACAGGCGCCTGCATACAGCGGAGCACGCCTTCCGATCTTCGTATACAGTCTGACCGGCCGCGTAGATTCCAGTTTCTCGATATAGATCGATTCGTCGCCGTCCCGAATCGTTAGATTGACGGCCTCCTCTACCTCATCCCTCAGCTGCCGCATCGCTGGAAGCGCCGCACGCCGAATATCCAGTCGCTCCGCTACCAGTTGGCCGAACTCAAGGAAGACGAATCCCAGCTCATATACTCCGTTCCCATCCCGCTGCAAAAATCCCATCTCCTCAAGCGAGCCCGCCATACGATGTACCGACGTTTTCGGACTGCCTGTCAACTCCACCAGTTCATTCAAACTCATCCGGGGATTAAGACGGAACAAATTCAGCAGGTCCATCGATTTGACGACGGTCTTGTTCTTGTGGCTCATTCTTCGGCTTCCTCCGTTTCGCATCGTCTCCGTATCCGTTTCTTATGAATACAGTTATTATACCGGGCACGACACGAAGGGTTCAACGACATTCGGCCAGGATTACAGCATCGCCATAGAAGAGCGTCCTTTATAATGCAAGCAGGGCGGAGCGCAGACTGCCGCTCCTCCCTGCTTGATCGAACAGACAATGTTATTGATAATTGCCCGCATCGATCGCTTCTTGTTTCTCATCCAAAATTTCCTGATAGCCCGCATCAAGGTACTGCTGCTTGGCTTGTTCATACTGCTGGTCGAATTGATCTTCCGGTGCCATAACGACTTTCAGATACAGTTCCTGGAAGAGTGCATTGAGGTCTGCTTTATAATCGTTTACTTTGTCGAGTACAACAGTGAACAAAGCGTCCGGCGTCCGGAATTCTGCCGTTTGCTCGTAATATTTGACCATGTCATCGACCAAGTACTCGTGACCTGGAGGCGACCAGTTCCGCTTGTTGGCTTCAAGAGTCGTCTCGGGATCCGGATATTCGGCCGTTTCGGTAACGAGTGCCCAATAGTCTTTGTTGTTGTTCTGAGCAAGTACGGACTCGCCTTTGAAATTCGGATCGCGAACGGCGATTCCCTGATCGTCAAGCGTATAATTCTCGCCCTCGACGCCATTTTGCAGGAAGAACAGATTTTCCGGCTGGCTCATCCAGTCCAGGTACATCCAGACGGCAGCACGTTCCATATCGGTCGATTGATAGTTGATGCCCATAATTAATCCGAATGGCCAATATGCGCGGCCCTGCGGCTCTCGGCCTTCCGGCACACCTGCATACGGAGGAATGACGGCAAACTCGGCATCCGGGTTATTCTTCAGCGTCGCATCAAATACATCCGTATTGTTCGTCAGGTACGTGCTGTAGGTACCAGTCTTACCGGCTACAAATTCCGCTTTGGTCTTGCCATCGTCGTCTCGCAGATAGAACTCCCGATCGATCAGTCCGTTATTGTATTGGTAGTTCATGTTCCGCAAGAAACGCTCCGTGTCTTCCGAAGTGAAATCCGCCACGGAAAGATCGGAATACAGCGCACGGTATTTCGGATCGAACGGCCAGTCGCGGAAGGCATAGTTGTAGTTGAAGGAGTTCTGAATCAGACTGCCTCCCGCCACACCAAGCCCTTCTTCTTTCCACTTCATCAGCATGTCGTTGTATTTTTCAAGCGATGTCAGATCTTCAACTTTCATGTCGACTTCCTCTACCCAGTCTTTGCGAATGATCGAAACGAAGTTGTCGGTTTCCGGGCGGGAGGCAAACACGAAGACGTTTTGATCGTCAATTTTGCCGTATTGTTCGATCGTTTCGCTCATGTTCTCCCAGTATGTAGGGGCATAGTGAGCGACTTCTTCCAGATTCAAAGGCTGGAGAACTTCTTCACCGTAATAGGCCAATGCCTGAGGCATATCGTAGTGGAAAATGATGTCCGGTGCTTTGCCCGAAGCCAGCAGCTGCTCAAAATCCGTTACTTCGCTGCTTCGTGTAATCGGTACAAAGTTAACGCTTACATTGTACTTTTCGCCAAACTCTTTTTGGATCCATCGGGTATAGAAGTTATCTGTAACGTTCCAGCCTTCAAAAGCGCGCTCATAAACCGGAATATCGAGGCTTACTTTTTCCGGAAATCCTTTTGAGTAATCCGGGAACCCTTCGGCCGGTGTCTCTGCAGCTGACGAAGCATTTCCAGCTTCACCGGAACCTCCGCACCCTGCCAACAAAGCAACGAGTGCGAGCCCGGTCAGCAGCTTGGACCCCCATCTGTTCTTTTTACTCATTTCTGATCCCCCCAATAATGGTTTTAGGATAGATGAAGCCTGCTTGACGCTGCTATTCCTTCACTGCGCCAAGCATTGTGCCCTGAACAAAATACTTCTGGACGAATGGATAAATACAGATGATCGGCAGAGTGGCAAATACGACGACAGCAGCTTTCATAACTTCGGGATTGCTCAGAGTTACTTCGGTTGCCTCAAGCTGGAAGCTTTCGCTGGCCTGAACAACCAGATAGTACAATTTCAGCTGCAGCGGGCGCAGATCGACGTTATGTTTGATATAGAACAAGGCATCTTGATAAGCATTCCACCGTCCGACCGCATAGAAGAGCGAGAGTGTCGCAATAATCGGCTTAGACAGAGGCAGTACGATACTCCACAGTATTCGAAAATGTCCGGCTCCGTCGATCCGCGCTGATTCCTCCAGACTGATTGGAACACTGTACGTGAACGTCGTCTTCATAATCAGCAGGTTGAATGCACTGAACGATAGCGGCAGCACCAGCGCCCAGATCGTATCCAGCATCCCCAAGCTGTTGATCAGCATGTATTCCGGGATAATCCCTCCGCTGAAGTACATGGTAAACAGGAAAATGAAAGTCAGCGTTGTGCGTCCTTTCAGCTGTCTGCGGGACAGTGGATAAGCTGCACAGATCGTGACAACCATACCTAGTATGGTAAACATGACCGTCACCAGAATCGACACGTACAGAGATTTCAGGATACTGGCATCGGCAAAAATCTTGCTGTACGCTTCAAGCGAAAATCCTCTCGGCCAGAGTAACACTTTGTTCGCAATAACGTAGGCGTCCTCGCTGAAGGACTTGGCTACGATATGCAGGTACGGCAGCAGACAGATGAGGGAAACGACAACAAGTGCGAAATGAATAACGAATCCCCAGACGTCGAAGCGCTTGCGATGCGGGGCCGGAGCGGTATTGGCGGATTTCATGCTGCTCCTCCTTTCCAAATATGCTGTACTAGATTCATCCGTTTACAACAAACCGTCTTCACCCAATTTTTTGGCGATTCGGTCGGCCGCCAATACGAGAACCAATCCGATTAAGGCCTGGAACAATCCGAGCGCCGTGGCACGGCTGATATCCCCGCCTTCGATCCCCCACCGGTAAACCAGTACCGGAATGGTCGTTGTAAATTCGGTCGTCGCCCGGTTCAGCAGCGCGTAGATCCGCTCGAACGAGCCGCCCATCACACCGCCCAGACTCATAATAAGCAGCGTCACGATTGTCGGTCTAATCGATGGAAGCGTGATATTCCACATTTTGCGCCAGCGGCTGGCTCCGTCGACGGTAGCCGCCTCGTACATCTCCGGGTTAATACTGCTCATGGCCGCCAGGTAGATGATCGTGCCCCAGCCCATACTCTGCCAGATCCCGATTGCCAGGTAGCTGATCAACCAGTTCGTATCTTCCTGAAGGAACGGAACCCGCGTCCCTCCCAGGCTTGAAATGATATTGTTGATCATCCCGTTACCTTCGCCCAGCAGTTGATAGGCCATGGCTCCGATGATGACCCAAGACAGGAAGTGCGGCAGATACAGCAAAGTTTGATTGACTCTTTTAAACATGACATTTTTGACTTCGTGCAGCAGCAGGGCCAGCATGATCGGTACCGTAAAGCTGAAGATCAAATCCGTAATGTTGAGCAGCAGCGTATTGCGTACGGCTCTTGCAAAGTCCGGCTTGGCAAACAGATCCTGAAACACCTGCATGCCTACCCACTCGCTGCCCCAGAAGCCTTTGGCAATCTTATAATCCTTGAAGGCCAGTACCAGACCCGCCAGCGGCGTGTATTTGAAGAGAAGTACAAGAGCCAGCGGAAGAATAAGAAGCACGTACAGTTGCCAGTCGCGTCGCAGATAATACAGAGGTCCGTATCGCTTTTCCCTGACACCTAATAAAGCGGTTTCATTCTTGTGCTTGGATATACTAAATCCCTTCACAATTTCACCTCCTGTCTCCTTTTTCCCATCCGTCACCGGAAGTTGTGCCCATCATAGCCTCCAGTTCATTATCCGGTAAACAGCGAGTGTTGATTATGACGGTCATTTTTGATTGGAACCGCGCTGTTATGGGAAATACAGAACATAAAAGGATCATTTTTGGTTGTTCCAGTCACAAATGACAGCGGTTTCTTTTAGAGATTATGAGCACTTTTTTTCTTCAAGAAGTCGCTTTTTGTTTGACTCTGAAACTGCTTGGGGCCATACCCTCGTATTTATGGAAAAAGCGGTTGAAACTGCGTGCATTATCATAACCGACTTCGGCCGCAATCTCTGTAATTGTCCGTTCACTCTCCGCAAGCAGCTGCTTCGCTTTCTCGATTCGGAGTCGATTCAGGCAGTCGATCAGACTGGTGCCTGTCATCTCGGAAACAATCTTGCGCATATAGGAATAGCTGATCCCAATTTCTCTCGCCATGTCTTCAAACACAACATCCTCGCAGTAGTGCTCGCGAAGATAGCCGAAGATTCGTTCCCCATACGAATTCGCATCCGTTTCCGCCGGCTTCATCGCTTCGATGATTCGGGCATAGAAGTCGTGCAGATACTCCTGCAGATCGTCCAGCGTATCGAGCGATCCGAGGGCCGAGTAGACACTTCCACGCCCGGCGACGAGGCGCGCAGCATGATTGTCGTTTTCTCTCAAATGCTTGATCGTCACGCCTACAAGCTGGTTGTAAATGAATAAAATATTATCGTATGAAATGTAGTCCGCTGCTCTAATCTCATCCGCGATACGTTCAAGTTCGGCATCAATCTTCTCCAGTTCCCTACGATCCAGGAAATTGAGAACACGCTGTTCGCTGTGTACGGGGTATACATATTTGCCGCCAAGGCCTTCGTCCTGGGTTTCGTAATGAATACCGCCGCTGCCGGCGATCATCCGACGCTTGACGGCTTCCGATGCTTCCGCTGACAATTCCGATATGCATGTCGCTTCCTGCGAACGCCCGCTAACCCCGATCGTCACGCTATGTCCGAACAGCTCGGCCGCTTTTTCCCGAATTTGCTCGAAAAGCGAATGAATGCTGCTGCAGCTTTCTCTTTCTTCGGCATAATTGATTACGACCGCGAAATAGCCGTCTCCCCGGTATAGGCACTGCCCGGACATCCCTTCGGTGAACAGGCTGTCGCAGTAAGCGGTCAGCAGGTAACGGTGATAACTTCGAGTCTCCGCATTATGCTTGGTTGCGTAACGCCGGTAACCGTCAATCGAAATGGCGGCTACAAGGAAACGAGGATAAGGAAAGACATCGCCGACCGGCCGATCCGTCTCGCCTCTCAGCAGTTGATGAACGACGAGACTTCGGGCATCCTGTTCGCGTTCCCGAAGCAGTCCGTGCAGCTTGGCTTCTTCATCCTGCATCCTGCGAAATACAGTATCAAGAAAAGCAAACTCATTACGTCCCGGAACTTCCAGATATCCGCGCACCGTAAGCTTACGTACCAGCTCCCGTGCGGGTCTGGACAGCCAAGCCGCCAAAAATATCGTTGCAAATGTACCGACAAAAACAACAATGACCGTCAGCAGAACCAGGCCGCGCTGCCAGTTGTGCGCAGTAGTCATCAATTCCTGTACGGAATATGTATTCAGATGGGTCCAGCCTAACGGGCTTGAATGCGACCACGTATACAGGAGCCTTCTGCCGTCCACCTCGCGAAAAGCATAGCCTTCCCCCGAGGAGCTGTCCAACAAATCGCCGAATACCGGCAGTTGGCGGGCATCGCTCAGAAGTAGACTTTTGTCGGAATGAGAAATGATTGTTCCGTTGGAATCTGCGAGAGCGTATCCGACACTGGCTTCGTTGGTTGACTGAAGATAATCCTCCAATTGACTTTCACGCAAGTTGATTACAATCGTGCCCTTCGTCGTCGTGGACAAACGGCTTAACGGCAGCACATAAGAAACGACAGGGACGCCGGAACTCAGTCTGCGCGGGTACCATACGCCTTCGATCCCGCTCTGAATTTCCAAAGCCGATTCCAGCCAATCCATCGACTCATACCGTTCGACCTGGGTGATGCTCTTGTCCGTAGACACGATATAATCGGAACCTTCCAGATGGAAAAAGGAAGAGTATACCCCTTCCGCCCGTCGATTAAGATTGGTAAGCTCCCGCATCACCGCCATCCCCTGGCTGATACTGCTGTAATCGGCGCTCAGCTGCGCGTAATTCTTGAAAGGACGCAGACGGTCGAAAGTTCCCGTAGCGGAAAGCCTCACCGTATCCTGGGTCAGGCTGTTCAGCGCACTTTCGCTCAGTCTGCGGCTGGCCACCAGCTCGGCAAGCGAAGATTCCGCGATCTCCCGCTGTGAACTGCGCAGACTCTGTTCGCCGCTGTACCAAGTCAAAATGCTCGCCGGAATTACCATTACGATAAACAAGATACAGGCCAGCTGCAGGGTCATCGGGAAACGTTTCATGAACAATGCCTCCGATCCTTTTCGAAAATTTGCCTGCCTATATGATAACGCTTACAATTGTAGTTTTGTTAATCACTTTTCCTTATATTAACTGATGATTATTTGGCTTGTCCACGTGTAAGTTCTTTTATTTTACAAGATTTTTGTGATTTTGTGGAAAAAGGTTTGGGAACTGCAGAAGATTAAGCCTGTTGAACATTAATTCGGAATAATGATCTGATCGATTAAGTGTAAAAGCAAAAATAAAACCCTACTCTCTATTTGGAGAGCTGGGTTTCATTTTCCGGTTGATCTATCATCTATTTAGGAGATTCTTTTTTAAGTAATTTTTGCGGTTTTTCCTGTTTACTGAACATCGCCTTAACTTGCTTCCTCATCGTTTTTGGCAGCAGAACGTAGAGGGTATCACCCGCTTTAACACGTGTTCGGCCTTTCGGTGTAATGATCTTTTCGTCACGTACAATCGCAGTGACCAAAGCTTCTTCAGGAAGACTAACATGTCTGATTTCTCTGCCTTCCACGAGCGATTGTTCCTCCACGTCAATCTCAATAATCTCCGAATTGGTCTTCCCGATCGACACAAGTTCCAGACTGTGAGGCACCGCTGCCTTTTTCCCGCCCAATAAACCCAACTTTCCGGCTAAAAATGAAATGGTCGAGCCTTGAATCAACGCGGAAGTCAACACGACGAAGAATACGACATTAAAAATAAGCTGGCTGTGTTCCATACCTGCAAGCATCGGATAGGTAGCGAGTACAATCGGAACGGCTCCGCGCAGTCCCGCCCAGGATATGAATGTTATTTCCTTGAGGTCGAATTTCATGAAAATCATACTTGCGAATACACCCAGAGGCCTTGCAACGAACATGAGCAGGATCGACAAGCCCAAGCCCTGCCAGATGACAGAGAGCAGTTGATTTGGGAAAACCAACAGACCGAGCAGGATAAACATGAGGATTTGCATCATCCAGGCGAAGCCTTCATTGAAGCGGAAAATCGAATGACGATACGTCAGATCGGAGTTCCCGACCAACACAGCCATCACATAAACCGCCAACAATCCGCTGCCTTGAAGCATGGCGGTTCCACTGTAGGCCAAGACGGCAAGCGCCATAGACAAAACGGGATACAGCCCCGAAGAGTCGAGATTGATTTTGTTGATGATCGCTACCGAGGCCTTGCCCATAAGCAGACCTATGATGAGGCCCAATCCCATTTGCCAGACAAAACCGAGGATTAGGGCGAAGAAATTGGATTCCGGATTCTGAATAAGCGTGATCAGAGAAACGGTCAAAAAGATCGCCATCGGATCATTAGTCCCCGATTCCGCTTCCAACGTTGCCGTCAGCTTCGGTCTAATGTTCTTAGTGCCCAATACGGCGAAGATGGCGGCCGCATCCGTCGAACCAACAATCGCGCCGAATAACATTCCTTCAAGCCAAGATAAACCCAAAATGTACTTGGCAAGCGCGCCTATCGTGACGGTCGTAATCAGTACCCCTACCGTTGCCAAAGTTGCGGAGGGAACAATCACTTTTTTCATATCCGTCCATTTGGTCTGAAGACCGCCTTCGAACAAAATGACGATCAGCGCAAGAACTCCGAACAGCTGAGTCAAATAAGCGCTGTCGAAATAAATAAATTTACTTAACAGCATCCCGACGGCAATAAAGAATACCAGAGAGGGAACGCCTAAGCGAGAGGAGAACTTCGTTGTTAGAACGCCAACAATCAGCAGCGTGGAAAAAAGTAATATGGAGTTATCAATCGTGAATTGCAACCATTTTCCTCCTTACCGTACGAAATGCCGTAATTCAGCTCTAATTATCATACCATAACCTCTCGATCTTCCTGTCAAAAAGCCCTCTTTTCTTATCGGATCTTCATTAATAGAGCATCAATAAGCGATCTTGAGCACAGCCTTTTCACATCTGATCCATTGACGATGAATCGACAAATCCATATAAAGAAGCGAGGCTCTGCCGAAAAGAACTCGGCTTGCCTCGCTTGCTCAATTTGCAGACGTGACCTGTTTCAATCGACTCCCTGCTTGGAAAACATATTGCTTGTACAATTAAAGTGCCGATTAAAGTACTGAATGTTCCGGTTTCCGAAGATCCGTCACTTTCAAATTCCGGCTGAACACCGCACCGTCGCTGGACAGCTTGAACGAAGGATAATTCCGATCGGCTTCAAGCTTCATCACCGGATCAAACTGCTGCTCCTGCTGACGATCCGTCCAGACCTCGAACACTTCCGATTCGACCGGAACGTCCGTATCCCAAGGCTTGTCCGCAATCTGCAGCGTCACTACGCCGTTGCAGCCGCAGTTGATCGTATCGTACACAAGCCGCAGGCTGCCGGGACGATCGCCCAACTTCTCTTTGATTTTGCTTTCCGTATATTCGTCCATTTGAATGCGCATGATTGATCCCCTCCTGTTTTTACTTTACCCGTTTTTGAGGAGGATGTCAGGTACGGACCATGCGAAGTATAAATGGCGCTTTTCAGAAGCTGCTGGTTAGACCGACTGTTCAGGAGCCGCAGCAGCCGCTTTCTCCAGAGAAGAAAACTTCATCCGCCGCACCGCATAGTAAACAAGCCCTACAACCAGCCAGCCGGTGCCGAGCATCAGCGAAGATTTGCCGAGCAGCGTAATCAGATACAGGACGAACAGCGCTCCGAACAGCGGACAAACGAGACGAATCAGCAGATCCCGCGGCGAACGCCGCTTCTGACGGATGATATAGTGGGCGATTACGGAGATATTTACGAACAGGAACGCGGTTAATGCGCCAAAGCTGACGAACTTGATGGCCGTTTCCAGACTAATAAACAAGGCCGATAGAGAAACCAGGCTCATCAGCAGAATATTGAATACAGGGGTACGATATGTAGGATGCAGAGACGCAAATGGTTTGGGCAGTAGAGAGGTGCGGCCCATGACCAGCAGCAGCCGGGTAACGGTTGTCATGGAAGACATGCCCTGAGACAGGACGGAGAAGATGATTACGAAAGTAAATACGCCGGCCAGCAGACCTCCGCCGATCGACTGCATCAGTTCATAACCCGCCGAATCCACGTTGGTATAAGCAAAGTTCGGATAAATCTGCTGAATCAGATAGGCCGTTACGAAGTACAGCAGGCCGGCAAGAACAACAATGATGAAAATGGCCCGAGGGATTGTTTTCTTGGGGTCCTTGGTTTCTTCCGCCATCGTAGTGATGGAATCAAAGCCAAGGAAGGAAAAGCAGACCAGCGAAGCGCCAGCAAGAATGGCGGAAAAACTGACGCCTCCCGAGTCAGGGAACGGGTTGAATCCGGCACTTACGCCTCCCGTGATGCCTTTATAAACCAGCATTCCGCAGAAGCCGGCGATAAACAAAATTTGCAGCAGGACGAACACTTTACTGATATTTGCCGAAGTTTTGATGCCGATGATGTTGATGGCCATGACGATCAGCGTCAGCAGCACAATCCATACCGCCGAAGGAACCGACGAGAACTGCGCATGCAGATTCACGCCGAACATCAGCACCGCTACAATACAGGAAAATAAGTAATCCAACAGAATCGCCCAGCCTACAATAAAGCCGATAAATGGATTGATTGCTTTGGACACATACGTATAAGCAGACCCTGATACAGGAAAAGCTTTAGCCATCTGTCCATAGCTGAGTGCCGTAAATACAATAGCGACGAAAGCGAGCAGATAAGCGGCGAGCAGCATACCACCTGATCCTTCATGCAGGACTCCAAAACTGGTGAAGAAGATCATGGGCGACATCCAGGCCAATCCCATTGTTACAACATGCGATAAAGACAAATCTCTTTTTAATGTGATTTCTTTTGACATATGTATTCACGCTCCATTCGGAATTTTTCTGAAGAAGCCAAGCTTTCGTGTCAGGTTTTATACGACTCATAAAGTAGCCTGACTATATCAAGCTTCTTTTTCGTTTGTAAATAGGAACATATATTCTTTTTACAATAAAAACTGACATACACACTTGGAAAAACGAACTTTTTCATTGAAATTCTTAGAAATTCCTTGTCTCTCTCAAAATCTTATGTTATTGTTCATGACATAAGAACTGCATACAAATTGTTTTCTAGGGTTCCGGGTCTTGCATAAGGCTGACTGGTCCGAGAGAAAACGCATTGGCAGCAAAATGTCGATGTCCACGGCGGGACAAAAGCCCGGGAGAAATTTCAAAGCCTATCGCTTTGATTATTTCTCCCGGGCTTTTTGTATTTTCATTCATCGCTTACCTATATTCGAGGAGGTTTTCATATGGGAGTATTCACGATTCAACCTGGCGGCAAGTGGTCGGGCGTGATTGGAAAAGGCAAACAAATTCAATTCAAAGCCGCAGGCAATCAGGCTAACCTGTCCGTTCTGCTGTATCACGCGCCGTATCCTGCCGAACGCTACAACATGCCGGATACGTTAAAAGCGCAGCATACTGCCCTGTTGACGGCAGGCCATGTACTGATGAGCGACCAGGGCCGCGTGCTCGCCTCCATCATCGAAGATACTGTAGGCTGGCATGATCCTTTAAGCGGATATACGACAAGAAGTGCAACGAACGAACGATACGGCTTCACGAATTACCAGCAGCAGCGGAATGGCTGGCTGCGCAGCGGGGCAGAGAACTTTACGGTTGAATTGTTCCGCAACCAGCTGACGCCGCGCGATCTGATCCCGCCTGTGAATCTGTTCTCCAAAGTTATCTGCGAATTGGATGGAAGTATGCGCTACGTCGAACAGGACACCGCAGGCCGGACCGTTACGCTGCGCACGGAGATGGATGTGCTGTTTCTTTTCTCCAATACGCCAAATCCACTGAATCCATCGCCGGTTTATCCGGATACCGCTATTGAAGTTCGGGTGAGCGACGCGATGCCGGTAACCGAACAGGATCTCTGCGTACGACACTGCCCGGAGAACCGCCGCGCTTTTGAAAATACATGGCAGGCCCAAGAGCTGCTGAGAGGAGCGAACGCCTAATGATGACTCACGAATTTGTGCCTACATTAAGTACGCTGGATCCGGAAGAAGCGATTTACTCCCATATCATCCCCGCCGGCGATGGCTGGCTGTATGATCTGCTCCCGGGACAAACCCTCCGTATCGTGGATTTGGAAGGCAATCAGGCGGTCGATACGCTCTTCTATGCAAGCGAAGATCCAAGCGATCATTACAGCGCTATTCAGACCATTACCGGGCAGCAAAATCTGTATTTGACGACCGGCTCCGTTCTCAAAGCGGAATCCGGACTTGATCTGCTTCGCATTGCTGCCGACACCTGCGGCCGCCACGATACGATCGGCGGTGCCTGCTCCGCTCAGAGCAATACGGTTCGCTATTCGCACGATACGCTGCCGATGCACAACTGCCGGGATACGTTCATGCTGATGCTGGCGGAGCGCCCCGCTTTCACCAAACGGGATCTGGCGCCGAACGTCAATTTCTTCATGAATGTTCCGGTTACGCCGGAAGGCAAGCTTACTTTTGCAGACGGAGTATCCGGGCCCGGCCGCTATGTGGAACTGGTCGCGCTCGCTCCGGTTACGGTATTGATCAGCAATTGCCCGCAGCTGAATAACCCCTGCAATGCTTACAACCCGACACCTGCACAAGTACTGATCTGGAACAGCGAAGGAGGCGAAGCCCATGTTTAACAAAGTGATGATTGCCAACCGCGGCGCGATTGCGGTGCGTATCCTGCGTACGCTGAAGAAGATGGGGATCCCTTCCCTGGTCGTATACACACAGGCGGATCGCGACAGCCTGCATGTGGAATTGGCGGATGAAGCGGTATTGATCGGCGAAGGTCCGGCCAAAGAAAGCTACATTAATGCAGAACTGATTCTGCAAACGGCTCTGGATCACGGCGTGGATGGGATTCACCCGGGGTACGGCTTCCTGAGCGAAAATGCTTCTTTTGCCAAAGCCTGCGCGGAGCAGGGCATTGCTTTTATCGGACCAAGCCCCGAGCATATCGAACTGTTCGGCTTGAAGCACACTGCCCGGGCGATGGCTGAAGAAGCGGGCGTACCGCTGCTGCCAGGCACCGGTTTGATGGAAAATTTGGCGGAAGCGGTCATGCATGCAAGACGTATCGGTTACCCGATCATGCTGAAAAGTACGGCGGGCGGCGGCGGGATCGGCATGCGCATCTGCGAAAACGAAGAAGAGCTGAAAGATTCCTACGCGTCAGTAACCCGTTTGGCGACAGCCAATTTCAATGACGGCGGCGTATTTCTGGAAAAGTACATCTCCCATGCCAGGCATGTGGAAGTACAAATTTTCGGCAATGCATTCGGCGAAGCGATAGCACTGGGCGAACGCGACTGTTCCGTGCAGCGCCGCAACCAGAAGGTGATCGAAGAAACGCCGGCTCCGCTGCTGCCCGAAGACGTTCGACAGCGCATGCTGGATTGCGCGCAGGCGCTTGCCCAGGCAGCAAACTATCGCAGCGCGGGAACGGTGGAATTCTTATATGATGCGGCTGCGGAACAATTTTACTTCCTTGAAGTCAATACGCGACTGCAGGTTGAGCATGGCGTTACGGAAGAAGTGCTGGGGATCGATCTCGTCGAGTGGATGGTACGAGAAGCGATGAACGAGCTGCAAGCCCTGCCAACTCTCGTTCGCAAGCCGCAGGGACACAGCCTGCAGGTTCGTCTGTACGCTGAAGACTCTTTCCAGGATTTCCGTCCAAGTGCCGGAATCATCGACGGTGTGATCTGGCCGGAAGGAGCCCGCACAGAAACCTGGATTGCCAAAGGGGTTGAAGTGACTACTCTGTACGATCCGATGCTGGCAAAAATTATCGTGCACGCGGAAAATCGGACAGCGGCTATCGAAGCCATGATCGCCTGTCTCGACGAAATGCGCGTGTACGGCATTACGACGAATCAATCGTATATCGCCTCCTTCCTTCAAGAGCCGGATTTCCAAAATGGACATGTACATACCGGTATGCTCGCCGGCTTCTCCCCTCTCGAGCACGCGATCGAAGTGATCGACGGCGGCATTCAGACGACTGTGCAGGATTATCCGGGACGCACCGGCTACTGGGACATTGGCGTACCGCCTTCGGGACCGATGGATGCCCTCGCTTTCCGTCTGGGCAATCGCCTGCTCGGCAACGAAGAAACGGCGGCAGGATTGGAGATGACTTTCCGCGGCGGCACTTACCGCTTCCGGGATGAGATGTGGTTCTGCCTAACCGGCGCCGCTATGACTGCTTCCCTGGACGGGGTTCCGGTGCCGCTCTACACGCCTACCCAGGCGCCGGCAGGTTCGGTATTGACGATCGGCGAAGCGTCATCAGGCATGCGAGCTTACCTGCTGGCAGCTGGCGGACTGGATATTCCGCTGACGCTCGGCAGCGCCTCTACCTTCACGCTCGGCGGCTTCGGCGGCTACGGCGGCGGAACGCTTCGCCCGGGCGCCGTGCTTCGTGTGAAGCCGTCGGAAGGACAGCGGCTTGCTGCTCCTGGTTCGGCTTCGCTGCCCGCCGTGTCCCGCGAATGGACCATTGGCGTTATTCCGGGCCCGCACTGCACGCAAGAGTACCTGCTGCCCGCTTATCTGGACCAACTGACGGAAACGACTTGGGAAGTGCATTTCAACAGCTCGCGTACCGGCGTTCGGCTGGTCGGCCCCGCACCGCTGTGGGCGAGAGAAGACGGCGGCGACGCCGGTCTCCATCCTTCCAATATTCATGACAACGCCTATGCGGTAGGCGCTCTGGATTTGACCGGCGATATGCCGATCCTGCTCGGACCGGACGGTCCGAGTCTCGGCGGCTTTGTCTGCCCCGTAACTACGGCTTCCGCCGAACTGTGGAAGCTCGGTCAGCTTCGCCCTGGCGATCAGGTCCGCTTTACGCTCATTACCGTGGAAGAAGCCGAACAGCTTTGGCAGAAGCAGGAGCATTTCCTGAACCATCTGCAGGAAGGCGCACCGCTTCCGGTGCTGCCGGAACATTCAAGCGGAACCTATATGCCGCTGCTTGCTTTTGAAGAAGAGAACCGCCGGTTCCCGATTGCGGTACGCTGCTCGGGAGACGAGAATATTTTGGTGGAATACGGAGCGCGGGAACTGGATCTTCTGTACCGCTTCCAGGTCTACGTGCTGATGCAGGCAATCCAAGACAGCGGCCTGATTCCTTACAAAGAATTGACGCCAGGCATTCGCTCGCTGCAAATCCATTTGGACCGCTCGCGCATCTCGGTCAAAGAAGCCGCGGCGCGGTTGATGGAGTTGGACCGGACACTGCCATCGCTCGATTCGATCGAAGTGCCGTCGCGTATCGTTAAGCTGCCGCTGTCCTGGGACGATCCGGCTACCCGGCTCGCGATTGAACGGTATCAGCAGAATGTACGTCCCGATGCGCCTTGGTGCCCAAGCAACCTGGAGTTTATTCGTCGGATGAACGGCCTGGGATCGATCGACGAAGTAGCCGAAGTCGTATTCAACGCTTCTTATCTGGTTATGGGACTGGGCGACGTGTACTTGGGCGCACCGGTAGCCGTACCGCTCGATCCAAGACACCGGCTGGTCACGACCAAATATAATCCGGCCCGTACCTGGACGCCGGAAAATGCGGTAGGGATCGGCGGCGCTTATCTATGCGTATACGGCATGGAAGGTCCGGGCGGCTATCAATTCGTGGGCCGAACCGTGCAGATGTGGAACAAAATCCGCCATACCGCGAACTTTGAGCCTGGCAAACCGTGGCTGCTTCGTTTCTTCGACCAAATTCAGTTCTACCCGGTATCCGAGCAAGATCTGCTGCAGATGCGGGAAGATTTCCCTCGCGGCGACTTCACGGTCGAAATGGAAGAAACGACGTTCAATCTCGGGGATTACCTGAAATGGCTGACGACGATCGAACAGGATTCCGCCGTATTCCGCGAGTCCCAGCAGTCCGCTTTCCAGCAGGAACGGGAACTGTGGAAAACACTTGGCATTGCCGAGCACGTATCCGAACCCGAAACTGCCGTGTCTCAAGAGCAGAATGCCGTACCGGAAGGCAGTCTGGCCGTTAACAGCGCCATGTCCGGCAGCGTATGGAAGGTTCTCGTGGAACCCGGCCAATTCGTGAAGAAAGACGAGACTCTTATAATAGAAGAAAGTATGAAAATGGAGTTCCATCAGATCGCGCCTTTCAGCGGCATCGTGACTTCGGTCGTCGTGTCGCCGGGCGATCAGGTTCGTGCCGGAGACTGCATCGCGACCATTCATCCCGAACAAGAGGAGGCGGCTTCATGAGTGTACAATGTATTCCTGCACAGCTAACAATCGAGGTATTGCGGAGCGGATACCGGAAAGGCTTGTTTACGCCGGAAGAAGTCATCAGCGCCATTATCCAGAGAGCGGAGCAGTCGGCAGAAAAGCATATCTGGATTCTGCCGCCCGTTTACGAGCGAATAAGTCCTTATCTGGAAAATCTGCAGGGGCTGAACCCCGAGGATTATCCGCTGTGGGGCATTCCATTTGCCGTCAAAGACAACATCGAAGTATCCGGTTGGCCGATTACGGCCGCCTGCCCGGATTATGCCTATACGGCCGAGCAGCATTCAGGCGTTGTCGAGCGGCTGATTGCTGCCGGCGCTGTTCCTGTCGGCAAAACCAATTTGGATCAGTTTGCAACCGGCCTGGTCGGCACAAGAAGTCCTTATGGAGATACCCATAACGCGCTTCGGCCGGAGCTGATTAGCGGCGGATCAAGTTCCGGCTCCGCGGTTGCCGTAGCGCTGGGCCAAGCGGCCTTCGCGCTGGGTACGGATACGGCCGGTTCGGGCCGTGTTCCGGCCGCATTGAACGGGCTGATCGGTTATAAGCCAGCCGTAGGCGCTTGGCCTTCGCGCGGCGTTGTTCCGGCATGCCGCAGCATCGACTGCGTCACGGCATTCGCGAATACTTTAGAAGATGCGGCATCTGTAGACCGTCAGATTCGCGGCCGAATGGAAGAAGATCCTTATTCATTCGATCGTCCACTGGCGCCCGCCGCCCTTCCCGATCGCTTTCTGCTTCCTGCCGAACCGCTTGCTTTTTATGGACCGTTCGAGAATGAATACCGGGCCGCATGGGAACGTGCCAAGCAGATGGTTAAGCAGACGGGGATTCCTGTAGTCGAAGTGGACATCTCTATGCTGCGGGAAGCGGCGGCACTGCTCTATGAAGGACCGCTCGTTGCCGAGCGCTGGTCCGATCTGCAGCCTTTTATCGAGAATCATCCGGGAGCGGCTCTGCCCGTTACGGAAAAGGTGCTTCGCACTGGAGAACAGGCATCTTTCACAGCCGCCGCCTTATTCCGTTCTCAGCACCGGCTTGCGGAAATCCGCCGCGCCACCGAAAATCTGCTGCACAATGCCGTGCTGGTGCTGCCGACCGCCGGAGGAACCTGGACGCGTGAGCAGGTCGCCGCCGATCCGATTGCCACCAATAGTCAGATGGGCCTGTATACCAATCATTGCAATCTGTTGGATCTCAGCGCGCTCGCGATTCCTGCCGGCGAAGCCGCAGAGCGTCTGCCGTTCGGCATTACCTTGTTTGCCCTGCCTGCCGAAGAAGCCAATCTCGGCGCCGCCGCCCGGCTGATCGAGACGCAGGTAGACCGTATCACCGTTGCGGTATGCGGACTTCATATGCGGGGCATGCCGTTGGAGCCGCAGATGATCGGGCTTGGCGCATCCTTTATAGAAACTGTGCAGACTGCTCCCGCTTATAAACTTTATCGCCTGCCTACCACGCCATCCAAACCGGGTCTTGTTCGGTCAGCCGAAGGCGGAGCTGCCATTGAGGTGGAGCTGTGGAGCATGCCGGTATCTTCCTTTGGACGCTTTACCGCTTCTATTCCGGCTCCGCTTGGCATCGGCAAGATCGAAATGCAGGACGGCCGGATTGTGTCCGGATTTGTCTGCGAAGCTTATGCAGCGCAGGGAGCCGCGGATATTTCGCATTACGGCGGTTGGCGGAATGCCATTGCAACTGCCCAGACTGCCTCTCAAATCTGATTGCTGCTATTAATTTATAGAAAAAAGACTGTTCCGGAACTCATCGAAGCTGACGAGGGAACAGTCTTTTTGGTTTTGGTTTTGGTTTTGGTTTTGGTTTTGGTTTTGGTTTTGGTTTTGGTTTTGGTTTTGGTTTTGGTTTTGGTTTTGGTTTTCGGCAAGAAATGTTCTTCTAAGCTCTATTTCCGGTAAAACAGGGGCGCTCTCCCCGTCACTTCCTTGAACACCCGGCCAAAATGGGTCACACTGCCGAAGCCTACTTTTCGCGCGATGACGTTCACTTTCAGGGAAGAGTTCAGAAGCAGC
>NZ_KB899293.1 GCF_000378145.1 Saccharibacillus kuerlensis DSM 22868
CGGTCGCGTGTTGAAATCGAGAAAAGGGATTAAATTTTATTGGAATTTTCTCGATTTCAAAGGCGAACGCTGGCGCTCCTTCACTGAATTTCCTCTTCCGCTCATTGGATTCTCACAAAAAAAGACTTTCTCGACACGTTGAGGAGGCCCTCCAATAGGGCCTCCTTCTTCCTTGTGCTTAGACAGATTTCAGACCTGCTCCTTGCCGCGCAGCATACGTACACGGATGACTTTGATGATTTCCATTAAGATTACGGAAGCCAGCGCCAGACCGGCTGCAATCAGCCACTGGTTTACGCCGAACTCGTCAGGGATCGAGAAGATTCCTCGTACCCCCGGCAGCAGCGTCACCGCATACAGCACAAAGCAGAACAATACTGCGCCCAATACATATTTATTGGAGAAGAATCCGGCACCGAATGCGGTCTGAACCTGCGACCGGGCTGCAAACGTCTGCAGCGTGCGGGCCAGGATGAGCGTTGTGAACGCCATGGCCACACTGATCTCCGGCGATTCTTGAAGTCCGATATACTGCGAGACGATAACTGCTGCGCCGATGAGTACCCCGCGCGTGATGACAGTCTGCAGTGTACCTCCGGCGAAGATCCCTTCGTTGATATCCCGCGGCTTGCGGCGCATCACGTCCGGCTCAGCTTTTTCCATGCCGAGCGCGATTGCCGGCAGCGAATCGTTCAGCAGGTTGATAAACAGCAGCTGAAGGGCCGTAAACGGATTGATCCAATCAAAAATTAGTGCAAACAGAATTGCAATGATTGCGCCCAGGTTGCCCGAGAACAGATAAGCGATCGACTTTTTAATATTGTCGAATACCGTACGACCAACTTCTACCGCACTGACGATCGAAACAAAGTTGTCGTCGGTCAGCACCATAGCGGCAGAGTTTTTAGCCACGTCTGTTCCGCTGCCCATCGCTACGCCGATATCGGCCTGTTTGAGCGCAGGAGCATCATTGACACCATCGCCTGTCATGGCCGTAATCTGGCCTTTCTTCTGCCAAGCCCGCACAATCCTGATCTTGTTCTCCGGCGAGACACGGGCGTACACGGCGATACGCTCAAGCCGGTTGTCCAACTCCTCTTCCGACAGAGCATCCAGCTCCCGACCGGTCAGCGCCTCGTCGCCTTCCTCCATCAGTCCGATATCTCGGCCGATGGCCTGTGCCGTCGTCTTATGGTCACCGGTAATCATGACCGGACGAATACCGGCGCTTCTCGCTTCTTCGATCGCTCCGTACACTGCATCCCGCGGCGGATCGATCATCGCGGTCAGACCGACGAAGACCAGATCATTCTCGTCGTCTTCGTTTACGGAGGCGCCGCTTCCAATCTCCTTATAACCGAATGCCAGAACACGCAGCGCCCGGTTGGAGAATTCTTCATTTCGTTCGCGAATCTGCTCCAGCCACGTATCCGTAAACGGTTCTTCCCGCCTATCAATCAGGATGCCGCTGCAGCGGCTGAGCAGTACATCGGGACCACCTTTAACAAGCAGCAGGCGGCGGCCGTCGATCGTGTGCACTGTCGACATGAGCTTGCGGTCGGAGTCAAACGGAATCTCGTCCTCGCGCTCGTACGTCCCGCGTACATTTTCATGGCTGCGATTCTTTTTCGAACTATAGGCGAGCAGCGCCGTCTCCGTCGGATCGCCGATCTCCTGCCCGTCTTCGTTAATACGGGAATCGTTGCACAGTACGGCGATTCGCATCAGCCACTGTTCAGATTCCGTCCATTCCGCAGGATCGTCCGGAACCTGCCCTTCGCGTCCTTCCGGCACGTAATCGTCGACAACCGTCATCTTGTTCTGGGTGAGCGTGCCGGTCTTGTCGGTACAGATTACGCTGGTCGATCCCAATGTCTCGACCGCTGGCAGACGGCGTATAATGGCATGGCGCTTGGCCATCTTGTTCGTTCCGACCGCCAGCACGATCGTCACGATCGACGACAGCGCCTCCGGAATAGCTGCAACCGCAACCGCAACCGCAAACATAAATGCATTCAGAATAGCGCCTGTCATATCATCGGTATCGGCAGAGAACCATTCGCGCCCTGCCTCAACGCTGAAGATGATGACACATAGAATTAGAATGAAAATACCCAACTTCTTGCTGAAGCTCTCCAGCTTGCGCTGCAGCGGCGTCTGTTTCGCTTCCGCACTTTCCAGCAGCCCGGCAATCTTGCCGATCTCCGAATTCGCGCCTGTCCCCGTTACAATCATCGTTCCTCGGCCGTATACGATCAGCGCACCGCTGAAGACCATATTTTTGCGGTCGCCGATTCCCGACTCTTCGTCGATGATCTCCACATGCTTTTCCGCCGGTTCTGATTCACCGGTCAGCATACCTTCATCCGCCTTCAGCGAGCCGCTCTCCAGCAGCCGACCGTCAGCCGGTACATAATCGCCGGCTTCCAGCAGTACGATATCGCCGGGCACAACCTCCCTCGCCTCGAGCGTCTGCACATGTCCGCCCCGCTTAACCTTGGCCGACGGCGCAGACATCTGTTTCAGTGCATCAAGCGAATTTTCGGCTTTGCGGGTCTGTACGACGCCGATGATCGAATTCATAATCAGCACCGCAAAGATGATGACCGATTCGATGACTTCGCCCAGAGCCAGCTGAACGATTGCGGCAGCCAGCAGCACAATGACCATCGGATCTTTGAAAGACTCGAGAATCAGTTTCCCTATCGAGTCTTTTTTCTTCTCCTTGAGTTCATTGTAGCCATGCTCCTCCAGTCTCCTGCCTGCCTCTCCCGGGTCCAACCCTTCCGGGCGGGATTTCAATTCCTCCAGCGTTTTTTCCCGACTTATACGGTAAAAATCCACAAAATCCCTCCTCACCATTCGGAGCGGCCGACTTATGTAAAACGAAATGGATGAGCCGACCGCTCTCTCCCTTCATGTTTACCCAGAAGAGAGGAGCTGGATTCTTATTTTTGCACACCTTCTAATTCATTAGGTTCTTAAGCAGATCCCGAGCATGCCGATCCGACAGATTCCACGACTGCCAGGTTAGCGTTTCGCCAATTTCAAGCCGTGCTTTTTCCTTCAACAGACGATTCAACTCCCCATCTCCGTACTGCCCGTATTCGACGAGCACAGGTACCGCATCAGACGACAAATTAAGCAAGTAATCAAGATCTGCGGAAACCTCGTTCTTCTCATGCCGTTCCAGGTTAAGCCGTGCAATGACTCGATCCATGCATGCATAGTTGAGTGCCAGATAGGCGCAGAGTCCAAGCACAACCATCCAGCGTCCCAGCGGCAGGCTCCTAAACCGAACACATAGTGCAAACAGAATCAGCAGCAGAAAGAGAAAGATCATGAAGGCATGCACAAGAAAGCGCAGCCGCGTATAGCCGTAAATCTCCTCGTACAGCAGCAGTCGGGAAAAAGCGGAACCCAGCATTGCCACCGAGCAGAACACAAGCAGATAAAGCAGTCCGTCCAGCATCCTGCGAATGATTCCTTTACCGCGCGAAGTCGCATACAAACCGATCAGCAGCATAGCGAAATTGATAAATGTGACACCGATCAGCTCACCGAATCCGCTGCGGGCATATTCTGCATAGGAAGCCGATTCCGGGAGCACGCCCTGCCAGGCACCGAACAAATATGAAAATTGAAACCCGACGAACAGCACGTAAACCAGATTAAGCACGATCAGCAGCGTAAGTATAACAAGTGCTCCAAGCTTCGCCGGCTCCCATTCCCATTCCGCCATTTGTGGCCCTTGTATCGGCGGTTGACGGCGCGGAAAGCGAAACCCTGCCAGATAAGCGAAAAAGAACAGCCCAGACACCAAAGCCCACAGCACTCTCCACATCCCGTTTCCGATCGTTAATTTATCAAACAGATTTGGGATTTCGCCTGCGATTGTCCGCAGTACCCCATCCGCCGAAAAGAGCAGGAAAAGCACAACTGCCAGCACCGGTACGGCGAGCAGCAGCCCGTACAGCACTTGTTTGAACGCTGTCTTGCCTTGTTCTTCCTTTTCGCCTTCTTGCGCTATGGCGCTGCGCCGCCAGACAGCAAAAGCATCCGGAATATGCAGGGTCGTCTGCTTCAGCACATGTCCAAAAGCATCGGTAATAAGCGCCGGTTCGTACCAACTTCGCCTGCGATCCCCCAGCATGTAAGTAAGATGCCAAGCAATCAGTATCGGCAGTGCAAACAAATTCAGTGTAAAAAAGACTGGATTATCGAACAACGCATACGTTAGCGATAAAGACAGGACGGCAGCAAACAGCAGTATTCCCGGCCGATCCGCCGAACGTGCCGCTTCCCGTCCAAACGTCCAAAAATAAGCGTAGAACAGCAGCAGAAACATCGGAACCGACACACCCGGCATAACGCCGAAGAATAGCAGTTGGTGCAGCCCGCCCAGCGCCAGCGCAGCTAAGATCGGCAGCAGCGGCTTCGTTTTCTTTTCCATCAATAATTCGTTCATTGCCATACTCCTCCATCGTTGGGCCGGTTTCGCCGGCGCACTGTATTCTTTTTCCATTCTAGATGATAAAATAAGAAGATATATAGAAAGGTTTTGAGCTCTTTTTTCTTATTTTATAAAAGGGATCGAATAGGGAGGATGGCAATGAAACGGCACAAACAATTTCTGCTGCTGCACGAGCGGTACGGAGAAGAAGGCTTTGGCGCTGAAGGCGCCCAGTTAACATTGGCGGAAATAGCGGAAACGCTGGACTGCACGCATCGAAGCGCTCTAACCGTCATCAGAGAAATCGCAGAAGCCGGCTGGATCGTCTGGTCTTCCCATCGGGGGCGAGGCAAGCGGTCGGGGCTCTCTTTTTGCGTAACGCCTCAAGAAATTGCAGCGGAATCCGTTGCCGATGCGATCGGGCGAGGCGACATTCGAGGTATTGCGGGTGAGCTTGGCGACGGCGATCCGCCGCCGGCGATGAGAGAAAGGCTTAGGGATTCGCTGCGCGCTTACTTCGGCCACCATTCCGAGACATCAACCGGCAGGCAGATCGACACCCTGCGGTTTCCGATTCGCCAGCAGCTGCACTCGCTTGATCCGCTGCGTATGAACCTGCTTGCCGAATCGTTCGTCGCCGGACACGTCTTCGACGGATTAGTTCGGCAGGAACACGGCTCGGATCATATTCTGCCGGCGCTTGCCCATCACTGGGAGTGCGGAGAAGACGGACGACTGTGGACTTTTTATCTCCGCAAAGGAGTGTCATTTCACGACGGAAAAATACTGACTTCCGAAGATGTGACGTATACGTTCGAGCGGATGCGCAGACTGCCGGAAAGAGTGCTGTACGGCTTCATGTTCCGGAATATTGAAGCGGTATCGGCAGCCGGACCACTCGTCGTAAAAATCCGCCTAAGAAAGGCACATACCCTGTTTCTGTCCTTTCTCTGTACAAGCCGGGCGGCAATCCTACCGAAAAACGCACTGCGGCAAGACGAGACCGCGTTCGGTCTTCGCCCGATCGGCACCGGACCGTTCCGGGTATCCGAGTTCGGACGCGACTTGTGCGTATTGGAGGCTTTCACACCTTACTATTTGGGAAGGGCGCATCTTGATCGCGTAGAGATCGTCAATATACCGTGGAGGATACAAGGCGGAGAGTGGAGCGGGAGCGAAAGCGATTCGCCGTTCCATATCCTGCCCGGGGGCGGGCCGGAGATTCCTGAGGCGGCGAGAGCCTCTTTGCGAAGTGAAGAAAGCGGCGAGGAACGCAGCAGCGGGTCGACAGTCGGAAATCCTAAGCAGAACCGTACGGCAGCCGAATTTGCTCAGGCAGAGGGCGCTTCGGGGGACGGCAAGAGAGAAAACGCAGGTCACGGCGAAGGTTGGAGCCGAGCCCATGCGGAAGTATTCTCCCGTAAGTTCGTAACATGCAACACGAAGAGCGGCCCGCTGCGCGATCCGGCGCTGCGAGCCGCCGTTATGGCTGCACTGACGGAACAGGAAGCTGCCCCAGCTGCGGAGCATGCGGCATGTCCGCAGCTCCGGCTGCTCACAATTCCGCAGTATCGCCAAGATGCTGCTCTCATTCGAGAGCGGCTGGAGCGGTACGGCTATTCCTGCCGGGTTATCATCGTTACGGTAGACGACTTCAAAGGCCGGACTCGGCTGGCGACCGACCTGCTTCTATTCTCGCTGATTCGCGATCGTGACGAACAGCTGCGGCTGTTTGATCTGTATCTCACCCTGTCCGAACATTCGGATTCGAAAACGCGGCTCTTTATTCGGAATGCTCTGCGCCGCGCATCTGCCAAATCGACACCTCGACAGCGGGCTGTGGAACTTGACGGCATTGAAGCCTACTTGATCGCCGGACACCAGCTGTGTGTGCTGTATGAGACACCGCTGCAGACCGGTTATCTGCCGAGTGTCCGCGGCGTCAGCTTTGGGGCGCAGGGCTGGATCAATCTGCGGACCGTGTGGTTTCCAGCAAGAAATGAATGACAAAAGACAAAGATTAGACCGCTCAAATTCTGAGAACAGGATGGTTCTGTTTCGACCTCCCACAGCTGCAGGATCAGTATGTGTTTAAAGATTGTCAGTCGATGCGGTGAACTTTATTGAATGGCTTTGGTTCTCACGATGTTTCTATATTACGCGAATATGCGTATTTACAAGGAGGATTCCGTTCTTCACTTATCCGAATATAAGTTAAAGGGAGGAATGCAGCATGACAAACACAGTATCCATGAAAGCTGTAGCTTTAAAAGAATACCTGCCGATCGAGCACCAGGACAGCCTAATCGACGTGGAGCTAGACAGACCCTCGCCCCAGGGACGCGACCTGCTCGTCCGCATCAAAGCTGTGTCGCTCAATCCTGTCGATGTAAAGATCCGCGCGCCGAAAGCCCGCAAGGAGGAACAGCCGCGTGTAATCGGTTGGGATGCCGCGGGAATCGTAGAGGCGGTTGGCGAAGACGTGACGCTGTTTCGACCGGGTGACGAAGTCTATTATGCTGGCAGCATCAAACGCTCCGGCAGCAATGCACAGTTCCAACTGGTCGACGAACGGATTGTCGGCCGCAAGCCGAAAAACCTCGACTGGGCCGAAGCCGCAGCGCTGCCGCTGACGACAATTACGGCCTGGGAAGCGATTTATGACCGCCTCGGTGTATCGAAGAATCCGGACCACAACGCCGGCAAAAGCATTTTGATCATCGGAGCGGCCGGTGGCGTGGGCTCTATGGCTACCCAGCTCGCCAATCTGGCAGGCCTTACCGTCGTCGGTACGGCTTCACGGAAAGAATCTGCCGATTGGGCATTGAAGCATGGTGCGCATCATGTCATTACGCATTACGAGGACTTTGTTCCACAGATCAAAAAGCTTGGCCTGAACGCGCCAGAATATATCCTGTGCTTGAACAGCACCGACAAGCATTGGGACAACATGGTGGAAGCACTGGCTCCTCAAGGGATAATCTGCTCCATCGTTGAAACCGAGCATCCCATCGAATTAACCATGCTTAAAGATAAGAGCGGCACGTTCGTTTGGGAATTCATGTTCACCCGTTCCATGTTCGAGACGAAAGACATGATCGCTCAGCATGAACTGCTGGACAATATAGCTGAACTCGTTGAAAAAGGTCAGGTATACACGACGCTCACCGACCGCCTGTCACCATTCAACGCGGCAAATATGCGGGAAGCTCATCGCCGGATCGAAAGCGGCAGTATGATCGGAAAACTGGTTGTGGAAGGTTTCGACGAGTAAAACCACTTATGACAAATCCAATAAAACCCCGCATCATTTCAGACAAAAAAAGCTCTGGCCAAAAAACAGGCCGGAGCTTTTGATTATGCATTCGTTAGGACCTTTTTCCCGCAATCTTCCGGTGCGTCTCCGCATCGGCCACCACATACAGCTTGGCTTCCGCCGGAAGCGGAGCGTCCAGCTTGCGGTTGATCGCGAGATCGTCACGGTCGGCAATCAGCGTCGCGCCCTGCATCAGCAGTGCATCGAAAGCATCGCGATACGTCTTCCACGAGCTGTCTACGGCCACTTCATACAGGTCGCTTCCATTGCCCCGGCTGAGCAGCTGGCTGATGACGTCGGAGCTGCCTTCCTGCAGCGCGGCTCGAACCGCCAGTCTCGATATGGCGTCATGCGACAGAATAAACTCGTTAACATGCGCATGCCGAAAGTTTGGAACATGCTGCTCCTGTGTGATCTCGACCGTCGTATGCACATCGGGCGCAAGCCGCTCAATACTGGATACGACCAGCAGCGACTTCCCATCGACCAATGCCGATTCTTCGATCCGCTCGTCCGCGAATACGATTGCTGCCCGGCAGTTCGCAATGCTTGCCTTGTTCAGCACATCGTCCGCAGCGGGATCGCCGCTGACAAAATGCACCTGCTCCATATGCTCAAGCGGATGCCGTACCGAATCGTCGATCAGCACGATATGCGCCCGAGGATCGTAACACAGAATTTCCTCGATGGCCGATTTGGCTTTTCTACTCCAATTCACAATGACAACATGATTCTTGCCCTGAAAGTTCAACAATCCGGCTCCTCTCTTACGCTGTATTTCCGCAAAGGAATCGACAACTTTGCCGATGACCAGACTGAGCAGGCCAATTCCGAAAATATACAGAAAAATAGTGAATATTTTGCCTTCGGCCGACTCCATAAAATAATCGCCGTATCCGACCGTCGCCATGGTAGTCAGCACCCAATAGAAGGCATTGAACCAATTTCCGAAAGTTTCCGGTTCGATCGAATAGGCTGCAGAGGCGCTGAACAGCACAAAGCCGCTAATAATAATTCCGATTGTCGTCTTACTCAAATGCATCAGCTTTGTTGAAAGCCGGATAAATAAATGCACGTCCGCTCCCCCTTGCTTGGAATTGCACCGCAGATCGTCTACGATAAAGCTTAAAAGCTTTTCGAAACGCGGTCCTTCAAATTACGTACTGACAGATAAGCTTGCATATCCGAACGGCGTGGGCGCAGACGCTCTCAAAACGCACGCCCCGCTTATCCTAAGGTTGGAGGTTACATTCATGTCCATGTTCAAACGCATTCGCAACATTTTTGCCAAACCGGAAGCCCCAAGACGGGAACCCGGCATCCTCGATATCGGTCCCGGCGACATCTGCGAAGTATCGCTGGTCACCTATGAAGTTGTCGGACGCACCCGGAACAGCCGCCGCAACAGCGTTGTGCTGACTTTGCGTGATGGAGCCAACTTGTCTTATCTGGTCATTGAAGAGCGCGAAGAGAACAAGTATGCGCTGTACCATCCGATCGACGGGCGTCTCAATTCGATCGAAGAAGTTCCGACGACGATGGAGCTCGACGGTACCGTCTACCATCTCGAAGAACAATACAACGGGCATGTCACGACAACCGGACGCACCCCATTCATGCAGGGCGGCGATCAATCCGTCTGGCAGTATCAGTCCGACAATATGAAGCTGCTGCGTATTGAATGGATGGACGGGCGTTTCATGCTGTACGAAGGCGAAGATATTCCGCCGGCCGACGCTCGCGTCATCCGCGGCGGAGGTGCCTGAATAGCTTCAAATTCACTCATTCGGTCAGCCCGACAAGGCTGCTCCCGCCAAAGCGGAAGCAGCCTTTTTGTCGAACTGTTAAATAATCAAACTGCTGATCGAGATCGCTGTCCCGATAAACACTGCGCACAGCATAAGGCCGACGGCCACATTGCCTTTTTGCAGCTGATCGGCAATTTTGAACTTTGGCGTAAGCAGCTCGAACACCCAATACACAATGACGAGGCAGACTTGTCCGACTACAAACCACAGCGCCATATGCCAGATCGACGTGTTGGTGTAAGCGGAAATGCCGAGAATGATACCTGTCGAGATAAATTTACCGGCGAGCGCAAGCCCTACCGCTACATTGCCTTTTTTTAATTCGTCCATATCGTTGAACGGCGTTTTGATGAAGAAAATCAGCATACCTACTACCTGCAGTACAATAATCGCAATCAGACTGATCACCAAGTTGTACAAAACAATCCAATCAAACTCGAAGTCCATTAGTTCGCCCACCCCCGAAATTTCGCATATGCCAAATCATATTCTTCAAAGTCGTGCACTTCTTCCAAAACGACGGAAGCCGTTTTAGCTTCTTTCAGTTTACCGTAACGCGTCTCGTTGATCGGCTGCTTCATCCGGTTTCCCGAAGGCAGTTCCAGCACGACAAAGTGACGAGCATCTCCTTGATATTCAGTCTTGTATACGCCGACCACATCGACATCTGTCCTGACTGATACCTTCAGCCTCTCCAGGTCTTCCAGCGCCGCAGCTTCGTTCGGATACGACTTGAGCGTTGTCCAAGCGGATAAACGGACATCGTTGCGACCTTCTTCATCCGTAGTCAGCTGAGCGTTCATGTACTGCAGGGTCCAGACTTTTTGCCCCGTTGCGTAATTGTTGTCGTTCGGCAGCAGCTCGTTGTCCGGAAGAATGGTCATGTCGCTCCCGATCAGATCGCCGACCTCGCCTTCCTGAATCCGGTAATCCCACGGTACGGTATTTGTTCCCGGTCCTTCGTCCGCATTCGTGCTCAGCACAGAATTGTTGTTTGAACAGGCACCCAATACCAGTACGAGCAGCAGCAGAACAGGCAGCAGCCGTTTGGCTCGTACGCTTCGCGGCGCATGTTCCCCGCGTTTCTCCGCTTGGCCGCCTCGAACTGCGGACATCTCATTGATATCTCGCCGCATTCATCTCACTCCCAACGCAATAAAATGACTGGCATTGCCGGTAATCAATCCGCCGGCGCGGCCCAGCATGCCGCATGGAACGCCGTTGATAACAAACATGCCGGTGAGCAGATGGAGCTCTCCTTCGGCTGTCGTCACGCGCGGCAGATCCGCTCTTTTTTGATATACGACCGGAAAGAGAGCGCTCGTATCGTAACCTTCTTCGTCCTGAAGTTCCAGTTCGCCTCCGCCTCCGTACATGCGTACGGAACCGCCTTCACGGCCGAACATCGACTTGGAGACGTAATCGCCGGAGAACAGCGGTTTGTTATATGTAGGCAGCATGTACCGACCAATCGCTTCGCGCTCTTCGTCGTTGTACAGCATACCTAGTTCGTGCAGGCCCCAGACCACAGCCATCATGCCTTTGGACTGCAGCAAAATGGCATGTGGATGATTGAAAAGCTTGAGCTGCCCGCTCTCGACCGCATAAGCCAATGCTTCTCCTCCGTCGTCTACCGACATCCATTCCTTCGGATACAGAGCGAACATTCGGGAGATCGGATTGCCTTCGGCATCCTTCACCAACCCGTCGTCGATTGACAGATCCAGGCAGTCGACCAGCCGCATATCGCGGCCGCTGTGCTTCACCAGCGCTTCGATCGTACCGGAGTCTTCCAGGTGCTCGCCGTATGCGATACAAGCTGCAGTTTCCGGCTTCTCTGCTTCCCAGGCTAAGCGTACCTGTTCAGGCATTCCGCCGTTCATATTTTGAATGCCGGATTGCTCGCACATCCAAGGCGTGGCGATCGAAGCTTCCACATAACCGGTGGGCGTGTCCGCATTCAGCTCCAGCAGCTTGATTCCGCTGTCCTTGGTCACGGCAAAGTCAAACCGCGCATAGCGGCTGACGACCGGTCCATCTGCCATTGGGGCTTGATCGAGCATATTCCACAGTACCGGCGGAATGCCGATCAGCTCGTAGAGATCTCGGCGGCGATGCACATAGCGGACCGCCTTGTCGAACACATCCCACAGCCGGCGTGATGCCTCTTCCAGCTCCGTATAGACGGTCTTGTCTATCGCGGCGGCCTGATCGATCCAGTATCGCTCGTCTTCGTAATTCGCCCAGGTAAAACCCAGTTCGCGCAGCTTCTCAACGCGAGCGGCGCGATCCGGTGACGGCTCCCCAACAATTTCGAATAGACTGCTCATCCGCCGAAAAATCCTCCCGATTTCGAGCCCGACGAGTTCGAGCCCGAGGAGCTGAGGCCGCTCGATCTGCCGCCTACGCTGCCTGATCCGGCCGATGTGGAGCGCCGGGTAATCTTGCCTGTCGAGTTCGACGTTTTCGGCCGTACGGACGATCCGGCTACCGGACGATTCTGGAAGCTCCCGCTGTTATAAGAACGCGGCGTATACGGCCGATTGGTGCCTGCATAATAGCCGCCCCGGTTGTTGTACCACCCCCGCGAGGAATAAACACCGGCATTATTGAACAAGAAATGATACAGCAGCAGATCGCTCCAGCCAAAGCCCGACCCGTAACCGCCATAATAATTGTTGACGACCGTTGTTCCATCGCCATTCTCGGAGGACGGAGGCGCCGTCTGTTCCTGTTCCTGCAAATCCTCCTGCGTAATCGGCAGACTCCAATCGATCGCGGGGTCGAAATACTGTTTGACTTCATCGGACGACCATTCAACCAATTTCGGCTCTGTAGAGCCCGAAGACGTATTCGAAGCAAGCGCTCCTGCCGGCACAAGCGCCGTATTGGCGATCAGTGCCAGACCCAGCGACGTCGAAAGTACCTTGATCGGCCGACGGGTAACCGGTTCAGACGCTTGGCCGCGACTGTCGGTCTTTTTGCGGGAAGTCCGCTCCGGTTCGATCGACTTCCGATCTTCGTGTTCGTTGCTTTTGTGATCCACCTTTCATTCCCTCCCTCTAAACCAAACGTCTCTGCTCTGTCTTCAGCCGTGCATCGGTACAAGCAGAAGTTCCAGCTTGCCCGTGTCGATGTTCAAACGTCCTTCGACGGCTTCATACTCTTTACCCTGTACGACGAGATAATTGGCATGTTCGAGCGCCGCTACCATGTTCATGCTCCAAGAGCGCTCTTCGATCTGCC
This sequence comes from Saccharibacillus kuerlensis DSM 22868, assembly GCF_000378145.1. GTDB lineage: Bacteria > Bacillota > Bacilli > Paenibacillales > Paenibacillaceae > Saccharibacillus > Saccharibacillus kuerlensis. The sequence goes on from NZ_KB899293.1 coordinate 12,824, forward strand.
GCAGCTCTCCTCCAACCATTTTTTCAAACAAAATGACACCGATATCCTGCTGCATTCAATACTCCCCTCTTCTCCATTGGATAGTTTGTTGAAATGCGGTCTGTCAAAATCAACCGCCATGTCCATATGGACACGGTCTGTATAGACGTACGTCTCTTCTATACGTGCTCCCCAAAGATTCGTTGCGCAAAGTCTCAGAGACGTCCTTCTTTTCCCGATATTCCCATTCAGCATACGATTTCTTGGTGCTTGAGACAATACCTGAGGAAACCTTCGAAACCTTTTAGGTCACACACAGGTTCTACACCTACCCTGCATTTACCCATCATCATACGATTCAAAAGACAAAAGACGCATACGCTCCGGGCGCGTGCGTCTTTCCAGGTTGTTGAGAAAGTCCTATTCGCTTTGGAAGCTTAATGGCTGCGAGAGAAATTCGTTCCGGTCGCGTGTTGAAATCAAGAAAAAGGATTAAATTTTAGTGGAATTTTCTCGATTTCAAAGGCGAACGCTGGCGCTCCTTCACTGAATTTCTCCCTTCGCACATCCGCTTCACTTTGAATCAAACTTTCTCGACACGTTGAAAAGACGCATACGCTCAGGGCGCATGCGTCTTTCTTTGCTTTTAAATGCCGATATTTTTAATTTCCGCTGTCGCTGCACGCTTCTCTTCAGGCTTTGCGCTGCATGGAAGAAAAACTTGTACCCGCCCGGCCGCCTGTCAGCAGACTGACAACGACGATAGCAATCAGACTTATCGCAAATCCGGGAACAATCTCATACAGCATACTCTTGAGCGCCGGAACGTTGGACCAGATAATAACCGTAATTGCACCTGCGGTCATCCCCGCCAATGCCCCCCAGCGGTTCATCGACTTCCAGTACAAGCTCAGCAAAATGACCGGTCCGAACGAAGCGCCAAAACCGGCCCAAGCATAACCGACCAGCGTCAGAATCGTATCATTCTTCGTGTAAGACAGCATCAGGGCCACTACCGCTACGGCCAACACAGCCAGACGGCTAAATGTGGTCAGCTCGCGATCAGACGCGCTGCGCCGAAGCAGCAGACGGTACAGATCCTCGGTCAGTGAGCTGGATGTGACCAGCAGCTGCGAGGAAATGGTGCTCATTACGGCGGCGAGCAGCGCCGCCAGCAGGAATCCGGTAATAAACGGATGGAACAGAATACGGGACAGCTCGATGAAGATGGTCTCGGGATCGCCCAGAGTTAGGCCTTGGCGTGAGAAGTAGGCTGCTCCGATCAAGCCGGTCAGCATGGCGCCGCAGACCGAAAATATCATCCAGCTCATCCCGATCTGACGGGCACGCTTGATCTCTTTGACCGACGAAATCGCCATAAACCGGACAATGATATGAGGCTGTCCGAAGTAGCCGAGTCCCCATGCGAGCAGGGAGACAATACCCAGCGTGGTTGCATCTTTCAATGGGTCAAGCAGCGACGGATCCAAGGCGCGAATCTCGTTCAGCGTACTTCCCGTTCCTCCGTTGCGAATCAATGCAGTAACCGGGACAAGAACCAACGCCAGAAACATAATGATTCCTTGAACAAAGTCTGTCCAACTTACAGCAAGGAAGCCGCCGAACAGCGTATAGGCGATCGTAACGCCGGCTACAATCCACAACCCCGTTCGATAATCGAGACCGAAGCTGGACTGGAACAGTACCCCGCCCGACACCATGCCTGACGAAATATAGAAGGTGAAAAAGATGATGATAACCAGCGCGGATACAAGCCGGATGATACGGGTTCCGTCGCCGAATCGATTCTCTAAGTAAGACGGAATCGTCATGGCGTCGCCCGCCTCTTCCGTATATGTCCGCAGACGCGGTGCCACATACAGCCAATTGGCATAAGCGCCGATCGTAAGACCAACCGCGATCCATCCTGCGCTTAAGCCCTGTGAGAACATGGCTCCCGGCAATCCCATGAGCAGCCAGCCGCTCATGTCCGAAGCTCCGGCACTCAGTGCGGTCACGGCCGGGCCGAGGCTTCTGCCTCCCAATACATAGTCGGACAAGCTCGACGTACGCTTGTACGCCATCCAGCCGATTAACAACATCCCCGCCATATAAATGACAAGCGATATCCAGATTTGCGAATTCACTATAACTTTCCTCCGGTTTCTTTGCTGACTCTCTTTCGTAAATCCATTTTTAGATCGTAATAGATTTACTGCGGTATCGCAATAAATTTATGAAGAAAATGATGTGACATTGATCAAAAAAGTGTTCGGTATGATATGATCGATTTCGCTGCAAAAATAATTGATCGGATTGGCAGTACAATCAAACCGATTAATGTCGGACTTTGATGTGTATTCCTTGTCCTATTGGTTATGTAAAGATGGTAATATGATCTTATACCTAAGTATTTGGAGGAATTCGATGAAAGGAAACATGGAAAAAAACGCCGAAGCCACCCGGCAGGCAGTAGTGAACAGTGTACCGCAGCGGGGGTTTTTCGGGCATCCTAAAGGACTGCTGACGCTGTTCTTTACGGAGTTCTGGGAGCGTTTCTCGTATTACGGTATGCGGGCGCTTCTTCTGTATTACATTTACGATACGACCATGAACGGCGGATTGGGCTTTACCCAGTCGACCGCGGTCGCGATCATGTCGATCTATGGATCGCTTGTCTATATGTCCACGATTATCGGCGGCTGGCTGGCGGATCGAATGCTCGGCAAGTCCCGCTCTCTGTTCTACGGCGGCGTATTAATTATGCTGGGACATGTCGTGCTGGCTTTTCCCGGCGGAGCGAATACGCTGTTCGTTTCAATGGGGTTAATCATTATCGGTACGGGCATGCTCAAACCGAATGTATCGAGTGTCGTCGGCGAGATGTATGCGGATAACGACAATCGTCGTGATGCCGGATTCAGTATTTTCTACATGGGCATCAACTTGGGTGGGTTTATCGCTCCTCTGATTGTCGGCACGGTTGGACAGAAGGTCGATTACCATCTCGGCTTCTCCTTGGCCGCAGTCGGTATGTTGGCGGGACTGCTGGTCTATCTGTTTACGCGCAAAAAATATCTTGGATTGGCCGGTACGACGGTTCCTAATCCACTGACCCGCGAAGAGCGGAAAAGCATCCTCACCCGAATCGGCCTCGGTACGCTGGTTATTGCAGCAGTAGTAGCGATTGCCGCTTGGCAGGGTTGGCTGACTATTCAATCGTTCACGATTACGATCAGCGTTCTCGGTGTGCTGATTCCGATCGCTTATTTCACCGTTATGTATCGAAGCGGCAAAACGACAGATATCGAACGCTCCCGACTGCTCGCTTATATTCCGCTGTTTATCGCGGCGGTCATGTTCTGGTCAATCCAAGAACAAGGCTCGACGATCCTCGGCGTGTACGCCGATCAGCGGACGCAGCTCGACTTTGCTGGATTTCGGATTGAACCGTCCTGGTTCCAATCGGCAAACCCGCTGTTCATTATCGTATTGGCACCGATCTTCGCCTGGATCTGGACAGCGCTAGGTGACCGACAGCCAAGCGTTCCAGTCAAATTCTCGTTTGGTCTGCTGTTCGCTGGCCTATCATTTCTCGTCATCCTGCTGCCGGCCCATTTCGGCGGTGGTGGACTCGTAAGCCCGCTGTGGCTCGTGCTCAGCTATTTCGTCGTCGTGCTCGGCGAGCTGTGCCTATCGCCGGTTGGTCTATCAACGACGACTAAGCTGGCGCCGGCCGCATTCTCCGCTCAGGCGATGAGCCTGTGGTTCCTCGCTCCGGCGGCGGCGCAGGCGATTAATGCCCTGATCAGCCAGCTGTATTCGGAAGAGAACGAGATGCTGTACTTCGGCATTATCGGCGGTGCGTCGGTTGCACTTAGTATTGTGCTCTTCCTCCTTGCCCCGATCATCCGAAAAGCGATGAAAGGAATTCATTAATCATTAGGGTTAGCAGAAAAAGAGGCCTTTCCACAGGAAAGGCCTCTTGCTATCGAGAAAGTCCTATTCGTTTTGCAAGCTCAATGGCTGCGGGAGAAATTCGTTAGCTGATGCTTACGATGTGCCTTTCTTCGAAAGGCTTTAGGTCGCGTGTTGAAATCGAGAAAATGGATTAAACTTTACAATTGGGTTTTCTCGATTTCAAAGGCGAACGTTAGCACTCCTTCACCGAATTTCTCCCTTCGCCTCCTCGTTTCACTCGAAATCTGACTTTCTCGACACGTTGAGGCCTTTCCACAGGAAAGGCCTCTTTGTCCTGAGGTTTATGATCGGATAGCCGCCTATCTGCTGCGATACATTTGCCGCCATTAACGCCCCAGCAGCTTGTCTCAATCAGATGAACGGTTTCGTTTGGTGGAATCGCACTTAAACCGTGTACGTTTCCACCAAACGAAATCCGACTATTCAAGTGAGACAAGCTGCTAGGTGAAAGACTTCCTTCAACTCTCGCGCTACCGGGCTGTTGTCCGGATTCGTCTCCATAATATCCTTCATATAATCCCACCATTTCCGGCAGATTTCTGTATCTGCCGACTTGGCCCACAGCTCTTCGTCTTCGATTTCCAGATAAGCAAACAGACTGTCCGTCTCTGCATCCAGAAAAATCGAATAGCTCAGCATGCCGTGCTCCTTCAGCATGCTCTCCATCTCCGGCCATAGTTCATCATGACGACGGCGGTATTCTTCATGGTGCTCCCTGAACACTTTCATTACCGAAGCTTTACGAATCATCTTCCTCTTCCTCCCTATACAAGTGTAGTTTGCAGGTGTGTTCGCGACTCTAAAGGAAGTATAGCGCTTTCAAACCAAGAAAACGAATCGGCAAAAAGCACGCCCTTGATGGACGCGCTTCAAATCCTGCCGATCCCGCGATGCTCTTCCACTTCAATTGAAGAACATCCGATGAAATTATACTGCCGCGCTTGTTCCTTTGCGGGCTTTCTCGTCTTTGCGGATCTGCTTGCTGCGCAATTGACCGCATGCCGCATCAATGTCGGTGCCGTGTTCCATGCGTACCGTTGCGTTGATTCCGCGCTTCTTCAGTACATCGTAGAAGCCGTTGATTGCTTCCGGCGTACTGCGCTGATACTGGCTGTGTTCATCGACCGGATTATAAGGAATCAGGTTGATGCTTGCCAGATCCTTGAATTCGTCCAACAGGTCGGCCAGCTGTTCGGCCGTCTCGCGGCTGTCATTTACTTCGCTGAGCAAAATGTACTCAAACATGATCCGGCGGCCCGTTGTATCGAGATAATAACGGACGGCGTCCATCAGCTTCTCAAGCGGGAACGCGCGGTTGATCATCATAATCCGCGTACGCAGGTCATTATTAGGTGCATGCAGCGAGATCGCCAGATGCGTCTGGGTGCCAAGATCTGCAAAGGCGCGAATCTTGTCCGGAATACCGCTCGTCGAAACGGTGATCCGCTTCGCTGCGATTGCCAGACCTTTGCGGTCCTTGACGACGTCGAGGAAGTGGATCAGATGCTCGAAGTTGTCGAATGGCTCGCCGATACCCATCACAACAATGTTGGTTACCTTCTCGTTCTTGCCTGCCGCATCCAAATAATGCTGTACGGTCATGATCTGCTCGACGATCTCGCCCGCCGTCAGATCCCGGCTTTTCTTGATCAGACCGCTGGCGCAGAAGCTGCAGCCGATATTGCAGCCGACCTGTGTCGTTACACAGACGGACAGTCCGTATTTCTTGCGCATCAGAACCGTTTCGATCAAGCTGCCGTCGTGCAGCTGCAGCAGGAACTTAACCGTGCCGTCAGACGCTTCCTGCTTGACGAACTGAGTCATTGTATTAAGCGAAAATCTTTCCTGCAGCAGTTCCAGGCAGGCGGCATTAACAGCTGTCATCTGCGAGAAATCGCTCACTCTTTCCGTATACAGCGCCTTCCAAATGTGTGCGGCACGGGATTTCTTCTCCCCGTTCTGCGTTAGCCATTCGGACAGCGCCTCCAAAGTTAGTCCATAAATGGACGGTTTGCTGTTCATGGTGGGTTACCCTCTTTTCAAAACCGTGATCCGTCGGATCCGGTACGTATAGATATGCTGTATGTCTTGCAGACCAGAGAATCGGAAAATTAAAATTCTTTCTTATTGTCCCAAATTTCAAACGCAAGCACAAGCGGATTATTGAAGCATTGGGCGAAAAAACAACCTCCAAAACCTGCCGCTGTACACGGAAGGCTCTGAAGGTTGGCAGGAAACGTTCTTAACCGAAACGCTGTGTTTTGTACCACTTCGTTTTACGACCTGTCAGCTTATTGACCGTAAGGTTCCATACCGCTTTAAGAGACAGGACGATAAAGAGCTGTGAATACGTGAAGTAAGACAGACACGACAGGATGAAATTTCTCGTCGTACTCTGACCGATATCGGAAGCGAGCGCCAGGTTGATCTGCAGCACGTACAGGTAATACATGAGAGCGCCCGACATCATCAGGTAGACGTAGAGATCTTCCGCAAAACGAAACGGAGAGGTCAGCGACGAATCGAACAAGCTCAATACAACGAAGATCAGATTTATGACGAGAATAAAATCCGATGCCAAGATAGCAAGCATAAACCAAAGATAACCCATCGCATAATATAGAACCAACAGTTGGACTCTCCAAGGGGAACCATTGAACAGGTGTTTGATATTGGTCATAATGACGTAGAAATTCCCCTGCGCCCACCTGGTTCGCTGCTTAATATATACGTTCAGATCTTCAGGTTCCTGCTGATAGGCTTCAGCCCGTGAGGCAAGAGCAATCAGTTTGCCCCGCTGCATAATTTCGAAAGACACCGCCGTGTCTTCCGTCAGCGCATTGACATCCCATCCGCCAATTTCACGAATCAGGTCCGACTTGATAATAAAGTTGGTTCCGGGAATCGTTCCAATTCGGAACAGCTGCCACATCCCCGTGTGATAAATCCGCTGTACCGTTACCAATTCAAGATTTATAAATTGGGAGAGAAGATTTTGCCCCCTGTTGCGCGCCTTGTTGCGTCCAAAGACTGCTCCGTAACGCTCGGGATCTTCCAGTGCTTTTGTAATCAGGAAGAACAGTGTATTGCGTTCGGGCGCCGCATCCGCATCAAAGATACAGATCCATTCTCCGGTCGCCTGCTCCAATGCGTCGTTCAAAGCTCCGGATTTGCCTCCGGTCCCTTTTCTCTCGAAAACAGTAAAATTACGATCCTGATAAGGGGCCATCTTCTTGAGTCGGTATAGACGATTAGCTGTCGTATCGGAGCAGTTGTCCGCAATTACAATCAATTGGAGTTTTTCGGGAGGGTAATTCAGATTAAGTACGTTTTCCGCGGTTGCGGCGATAACCAATTCTTCATTATGTGCGGGGATTAATACGGTTACGGTGGGGAAATGGCTCATGTCCTGCGAGGCGTCCCATTTTTCTTTGCGTTCTTTCATCAAAAAGCGGATCGCTCCTGCCATGAATACGATCGACTGGAGAACGGCCGCCCAGATGCTCAACATCACAAACAGCATCAGTCCGTCACTCATGGGACTTCCCCCGGTCGTAGCTTCGATTGACAGCGGCTCTAAACCAAAGCGTCATACCTGTGAGAACCAGCACACATGTCATCAAAAACAAATTCACTCCGCTGCACAGCGGGAGGAACCATTCAATGTAACTTGTCATTTCATCTCCCTCTTCCGCTTAAATATATTCGCCGATCAGATCGGTTTCCGAATTTCGGACAAGTGCAGCCACAACAGCATCGGCATCACCGTATTTGCTGAACTGTTCTTCATGAAAAACAAGTCCGCCCGCACGTACGACAAAATTGACAGGAAGTCCGTTTTTGCCTTCGATCCGGTGATCCATCATAGCCTGCTTGATGCGCCCCTTCAGCATCTGAAGATCATCCGCCCGGGTCATCGGACAAATCACCACAAATTGTCCGCCTTCGATCGAAAACTTATAATCCTCAAATCGGATCTCTTTTTGAATAACCCCAGACAGTTCAACCAGCAGCTGCGCATATCGCCGGGAACCGAGCAACTCCTGGACAGCGGGCAGAAAATCGATCTTGAACAGCATCATGCAGAATCCGTAATGCTCCGAGTAACGCCGTGCCAGATTGGACTGCTTGATCAGCGTATCCTGCAGCGCCAACCGGTTGCCGAGGCTCGTTTCGGGATCCACTTCGGGATTCAGCGTCTGCAGCGCATCCAGCCGTTCGAGCAGCCTTCGACTGCGAATCAATCCGCGGCCCAGCAGCCCTGCAGCGAGCAGGTCGGCCGGTACCAGAAGCAGCCAGGAAACGCCAAGGACATCGACCGGACCGTATGTAGTCAGCCAGACGAAGTAAGCAACAATAAACACAAAGACCAGAACAGCCGATACGCCTACCGGAATGAAGAGACCGGTTCCCAGCGCTACCAAAGCCAAGCTCCCCAACACGATTTCTCGCGTATGAGGGCCGTCAATCTGGTAGATTTGCCAATTCAATAGAAGGGTCTGTACGATTGCCAATGCGATCAAAGCAACATATCCCAACGAAAATTGACGAACAAAAAGTGCATTTTTCATGAGTTATCGATTCCTTTTGTCAGTTTTCCACTGCTGCTCTGCAAGAAGCGGGAATAAATTATCGAATGCATGCGTATCGCCACCAAATACGTACCCACCGGGATAGCGAGAGTCTTGGTCTCGGAACTGCAGCATTCGTTCAATCATCTTTCCTGCCCATTTGGAATCATTCGAGTCCATGAAGAGCATCGCTGCCAGTGCGTAGACCGACGGAGACTCATAAGGAACGGTTCCTTTTAGACTGGATCGATCGTAACGCCCTACGATCTTGCCCTGCTGTTCATACTGCTGACGCAAAAAATCCAACAGCTTGGTAGGCATCTGGCCAGCTTCATGAACATGAATAGCCGCAATCAACTGTTCGGTCATATTGACCTCTTCTACAGATTCATACTGACCGGTTTTTACATTGTATCGTTGAGGATAAAAGACAGAATCTTGAGGCAGGGATTTAAGCAGGGAGGTGTAGCGCTGAAGTGTGGCATCGTCCATCAATTCATAGAAGTTCATTCTCTCGAAAGCTTCAATATCGATGTAGGCGAGATTAAGCGTGGCTGCCGAAGTTCCATCGGCGAAGTTGTGGTAATCGACCAAGTAGCCGTTTACTGCGGTTTCCTGCTGCAGAGTTTGCGAGATTAAGCGGGCTTCCTTCAAGTAAGCTTCATTTCCCCAAACGTCATAAGCATGCAAAAGCACATTAAGCAGACGAAGATCGTCGCCCAGTGCATTGGTTGTTACCTGGGAAGTTCCGTCGGGCTCCAGCTTCCAGTACCAGTAATGCTCGGGAGCGGTGAAAAAAGACTGCAGCGTGTTCAGATTCTTGTCAAACTCGGTCTGATTGTTCTGCTTCAAGTTGTAAGCCATCCACAAACCGACGGATTCCAGTAAAGCTTCCTTGCCGGCGACGATATCGGGATTTTGCGAAACAGAGGGTTTTAAATAAGTGGCGATCGTGTGATTGGGGTTCATCATGTGTGAAGCGATAAAATCTTGAGTCGGGGAAACATAACGTTGTCGAAGAAGTTCCCATCCACCGCAAATAGTGGCAACCACCACAAAAATGGATGCTATAAGCACACAGGTGGATTTAGTCCTTTTTTTTAGAAACACCCGGAACTACCTCCAATTTTTACTTGAAGTTCTTATAGAGTACTTTATACCTAATAATAAGGAATTAAGCAATACCTAACAAGGAACTTCTTTCATCATTATAAGAGTTTTGTATGGGAATTAGAATACTTTTCGTCAACGTAAAATGCCCGAATCTCAAGAAATTCATCCAGATGCTCCAAAAACAGATCAGTAAGAACAGGGTCAAAATGCTCGCCTCGTTCCTTATGGAAAAATTGAATAATTTCGGGAAGAGGCCATGCTTTCTTATATACACGGTCGCTTGCCAGCGCGTCGAATACGTCAGCGATTGCAGTAATCCGGGCATACAGATGGATTTCTTCGCCCATAAGCCCCTGCGGATAACCGCCGCCTCCATATTTTTCGTGGTGCTGCAGTGCGATAATGGCGGCTGTCTTAAGAATGGGACGGCTTGAATGCTTCAGCATCTCATAGCCGGACCGTGCATGATCTTTCATAATGGCATATTCTTCATCCGTCAGCTTGCCCGGTTTATTGAGAATGGAATCGCTGATGCCGACTTTGCCGATATCATGCATCGGGCTGGCCAATGCGAGCAGATTCGCTTCTTCTTCCGGAAGTCCGTATTTGAGCGCCAGCAGCTTCGTATATTCCGCTACCCGCTTCACATGGAACCCGGTCTCCTGCGAACGTGTCTCTGCGATGCCGCCAAGCGTGTAAATGATTTCTTTTTGCGTACTCTCGATCTCGTGGCGCAGCTCCAAATTCTCGAACACGGCATCTGTATTGGCGCAGTAAGACTCGGCCAAATAGTACTCCCAATCACTCGGTGTACGAAGACCGTCGATAAAAACCAGCCGCTCGGTGCCTACACTGCTCGGCGAATAGAAACTGAAGCCTTCCATTGACGGTGAATTCGAGCCGAACGAACGCAGCAGCGGTAGCACATTGTCGATTTCTCGAGGCAGTGTCTCCGCGTCGACGCCCGTATATTTGCCGGTTGCGGCCAACTTGTTCCATTTCTGATGAACTTTTTGCAGAATCAGTCCGCTGTAAGCGTTCTTTAGATTTAGAATCGAAGCGAGATGACGTAGAACATCCTGTGCCATTTCTTCAAGAGAATTAGCATTCAGTACGAGCGACGAGGACAGTGCCACATATTCCAGACTTTTCTTCTCGTCGTCTGTTTTTTTGAAGTCCCGATAAGCTCGCAGCGCTGCAACAAGGGAGGCCTTCAAACGCCCTTCCTGCTGATCAAACTCTCCTTTGATGCGGAAAGTATTAATATCGTAGCCGAGCATGATCTCTTCTTCTTCTTCCGCCCAGATTCGATCCGCTACAATCACGATACGGACAGCCGCATTTTGCAGAGTTTGACGAATATAGCTGACCAAAGACAGAGGACGCCGATCTCCCGATTCGTCCAGCTCCAGCATTACAGATGCAATATTCGGTTCCTTTTCAAGCAGCAGACGTGCCTCGTCGATCCCTGCAGCATGGATTAGACGAACACCCCGTCCTTCAAAACGAAAATCGCTAAGTATATGTGAAAGCCCCAGCAGTTCTTCGCTGCGGTGAGCAACTAATAAAATGTTCCATGCGATCTCGTTCGTAAGTTCGCCCTCTCCATTCTCCCGGTAGATGTCCATTGCATTTCTCCTCCAGCTTATTGTCAATCCGCTTTCCAAATATTCCGTACATAGTTAGCTTTCGCCCTTATCGCTTTATCGTCAACTTAGCGGGTAATGTGAAGAGAACAAGGGTACTAATTTTATGAAAATGATGCAGAAAAGACCGGGCGGTGCAATTCAGGTCCATATTACGCTGTCCGGATGCTGCAAGGAGGAAATTCATGACAAGTCCAAACGCCTTTTCAACATCGAATCCAAAAATTGTCCTTGCCGGAGCGACGGGCTTTATTGGAAGGGCACTTCAGAAGCGTTATGCGGAAAAAGGATACGATCTACGAATGATTTCCCGCCGCACCGGTGACATCTCCTGGAATGACCACGCCGAAATGACGAATGCTCTCAACGGAGCAGCTCTGCTTGTCAATTTGGCGGGCCGCTCAGTCAACTGCCGATACAATGAACATAATAAACGCGAAATCATGAACTCCCGCACCGAAACGACACATGCCCTTGGAGAAGCCGTTATGTCCTGTTACAATCCACCGGAACTATGGATCAACTCCGGCACCGCCACCATTTACCGCGATGCCCGCGACCGTCCCATGACTGAGGAGGACGGCGAGCTCGGAAGCGGCTTCTCTGTCGAAGTCGCCAAAGCCTGGGAAGAAGCCTTCTTCTCCTCTTCCACACCGGCCACTCGAAAAGCAGTGCTGCGCATTTCCATTGTGCTGGGACGCGGCGGAGGCGTTATGACTCCGTATATCAACCTCGTACGTTTCGGTCTTGGCGGCCATCAGGGACCGGGCGATCAGCGCTTCAGTTGGGTGCATCTTGAAGATCTATGCCGGATGATCGAATTTCTTGAAGAGCGAAAAGATCTGTCCGGCATCTTCAATGCCTCGGCGCCGGAACAGGTCACGAATGCCGAGCAGATGAAGATTATGCGCGAAGCTTATGGGCGCCGACTCGGCCTGCCGGCGCCCGCTTGGATGCTGGAAGTGGGCGCCGTGGCCATCCGCACCGAGACGGAACTGATTCTGAAAAGCCGCTGGGTCGCACCGGAACGTATGCTTCGCGAAGGTTTCCAATTCCGTTATCCGACACTGCGTGAGGCGATGGCGGAGATCGCCAGATAAGCGTCCCCCGCTTGAACCTGCACGAGAAAGTCTGACTTTATCCAAGTGGTCCGCCTGCCTTTTCGCTTTCGGCATATTCAACCCGGGTAGATACGCCCAATCCGGGTAATGATAAGCAGGAAACTCCCTATACGAAAGCGAGGAAAATCCATTGTCGCCAACTCCAAACGCTTCACCCGAAGATTTGACCCTTGTAATTGGTGCCGGTCTTGCCGGTCTGACCTGTGCATTCGAGCTTGCCGAAAAAGGCAAACCCGTGCTTGTACTCGAGGCTGCTCCGTACGTGGGAGGCCGCACAGCCAACTGGGATGAAAACGGTATGGAAGTCGAATCGGGCTTCCACAAATTCATCGGTTACTACACGCTTCTGCCGGAACTGCTGGAACGAGCAGGCATCAAGCTGAACGACATGCTCTTCTGGGAAAAATCGATGGAAGCCCGGCATCCCGAAGCCGGCGAACCCGGTGTATTCGGCTTGGACGTCGTTCGTGCACCGCTTAAAACGCTGCTCGGAGCACTGGGCAACAACAGCTATCTGACACCGGCCGACAAGGCTTCCCTGATTCCATTTTTCACGGCCGGCTTCAAAGATTATCTGTCCAACCCCGAAGAGCTCGACGAAATCCCGGTAAAAGAATATGCCGAACGTTACAACGTGACCGAGCAGGCGCTGGAACGGATTCTGCAGCCGCTCTCTTCCGGAATCTTTTTCCTGCCGCCGGAGCAGTATTCGTCCTATGCTTTCTTCGGATTGTTTGCACCGGGTATCCCCCGTCTGCATAAGATGCGTATTGGCGCTTTCAGCGGCGGCATGACGGACGTCATGTGCAAACCATTGGCCGATGCAATCGAGAGGCTGGGAGGCAGGGTTCGCACTTCCACACCGGTCCGCAGCTTGATTGTCGAAAACGGTTCGGTTGTCGGCGTGGAGCTGGAAAACCTGGTGCGTATTTCCGCCGCTCGCGTCGTCGTCGCAACGAACATCCGCCGCTCCCAAAAGCTGCTGACGGAGCATTTCCAGGACGTTTCCTGGTTTGCACCGTTCTTCGAACTGGATGCCATGCCGCATGTGACGGCCCAATTCGAGATGCCGCAGCCGCTGCTGCCGAAAGACCGGACCACATTCGGACCGGGAACTCAACTTGGATCGTTCGGCGAGCAGTCTCGTACGACTTTCCGGGACCAGGGTGGCCGAACGTCGATCATTCTCGTCAATCCCGATGAGCTGATCGATCTCCCGGAAGAAGAAGTATGGCAGCGTACCGTTGACAGCCTTAAGGAAATTGGACTGGACGGCGTCGAAACGACTACCCAATACCGGATTATCCGCGGCAACGAGAACTTCTATCGTCTGGCTGCAGGGAATGAAAAGAAGCGTCCCAAGCAGGTCACGCCGATTCCGGGATTATTCCTGGCCGGCGATTATACGAAGCAGCCTTTCTTCGCTACGATGGAAGGCGCCGTTATTTCCGGTCAGCGTGCAGCAAGAGGCATTTTGAAAGAATAAACTCACATTAAAAAATAATATTGAATTGACTTGAAACCACCCTCCCGAATGCCGCGTATATCTGGCATCAATCAAATGGAGGGTGAGATTTCATGTCTTTTTTTAAAAAGATGCTGGCCAGCGTAGGAATCGGTAATGCCAAAGTAGATACGGTGCTCGACACGTCAGAGGTACCGGTAGGAGGGGACATCTCAGGTATCGTCTACATAGAGGGCGGCCAGGTAGAACAGTCGGTCGAACGCATCTATCTGTTCATCAAGTCGGAATATATCCGTGAAAAAGACGACCGCAAAGTCCGCGAGACGGCAACAATTACCAAGTTTTTGCTGACGGAACGCTTCACCCTCCGTGCCGGAGAACGCAAAGAAATCCCGTTCCGCTTCACACTGCCGGAATACACGCCGGTTACGCTGCGCAGTTCAGGAGTCTGGGTTGAAACAGGGCTGGATATTCCGAGCGCCGTCGATGCAACCGATCGCGATGCACTGAACGTAACTCCAAGCGACGAAATCCAGGTCGTTCTTGATGCAATCGAGACGCTCGGATTCCGGCTGCGCGAAGTGACGAACGATTATGCGCCGCGTCTCGGCGGGCCGCTGCCGTTTGTACAGGAATTCGAATATGTACCAACAACCAAATTCCGCGGCCGTCTCGATGAATTGGAAGTTCTGTTCCGCCAGCAGAATGGAGACCTGGAACTGCTGCTGGAAATTGACCGACGCGCACGCGGTCTCGGCGGATTTTTCTCGGAAGCGCTGGGCACGGACGAAAGCCGGGTACGCCTGAATCTGTCCCGCAGCGACCTAACTCGCGGTCCGCATCATATCGCGAATATTTTGGAAGATACGATTTCGCGTTACGCCCACTGATTTTTAATTTGACCGCCCTTCAGGGCGGTCTTTTGCGTTTTCAAGTGGGGTATTATCAAAATGTTCGTTTGGATGGGTTGGAACACGGGTTAAGTCAATGTCCCGGCGGGTATGGGTTAGAAAACGAAAACTCATTCCCCCATCCCAAAGGAGGGCAAGACGATGAAAAACAAAATCCCGTACAGTCTGCTGACCGTCGTCATCACCGGAGCTTCAAGCGGCATCGGCCGCGGCATTGCCAGAAAACTGGCTGCCGAAGGTGCCCAGCTTGTGCTCGCCGCACGTCGCACTTCGCTGATTGAAGAACTAGCCTTGGAATGCGGCAACGCGATTGCGGTAACAACCGACGTTGCCAAGGAGGAGGATGTAGCCCGTCTATTCCATACAGCCATCGAAAAGTACGGAAAGATCGATGTCTGGATCAACAATGCCGGCGTCGGAGCAATCGGACCATTTACAGACATTCCGCTGAAAGATCATATTCGAGTCGTCGAAACAAACCTATTTGGTATGATTTATGGCAGCCATTACGCACTGCGTCATTTCAAGGAGCGCGGAGCCGGTACACTCATCAATATGGCTTCCGTCACCGGTAAAATATCGTTCCCCTACTACAACACCTACTCTGCGACCAAGTACGCCATCGCCGGCCTGAATGGCTCCTTGTATCAGGAGATGGAGCTTGAAGGACGGGAAGATATTCATGTCTGTGCCGTGCACCCTTGGGCGACCGACACGCCATGGTTTGAGCATGCCGGCAATTACAGTGGGCATGAAGCGCAGATGAAACCGATGGACGATGCCGGAAGCGTCGTCAATGCCGTCATCAAGCTGATCGACGAACCTCAAGAGTCAGTCGAAGTCGGCGTGAAGACCAAGGGATCGACCATTTCCAGCAATCTGATGCCGGGTCTGACAGAGAATCTGAACGCCAAGTATTTGCAAAAAGTGATTCAGGACGCTCCGCCTACCGAAGCCACTTCAGGCAGCATCCACAAACCGATGGCGACAGGCGTCGGCGTCTCCGGCGGCATCCGCGACCGGATGAAGCGGCAAAAAGATTTGGATGGAGCGACCCCGGACGATCAGGTATCGCCTTAAAGACGGGAGAAAGCGAATTCCCATCACCTCCTCTCCATCAAACCATCGCGCACAAAAAGAGCCGGAAGCATTATTCCGGCTCTTTATTATGTCTCTGAAAGTCTAAATGTCTCCGCCAGCATCTCGTACATCCGAAGTTTCATCCCAAAATCCGGCGATACCGTCGCCAACATGAACTCGTCGGCTCCATAAATATCAGACAGCGCGATCAGCTGTCTGCGAACGCCTGCCGGATCACCGACTACCATTCGGGTACGGCCTGCGCGGATCTTGCTCTGCTGCTGGTCCGTGTAAGAACGGGCCTCTATCTCTTCAATTGACGGTACACGGTCCAGATGACCGCCCTCCGCAATATCCAGCAGATAATCGTCGAACACACGAGCCAGAAGCTCTGCCTCCGCTTCGTCTCGGCCGCACACCGCAAACAGCGAGACAAGAACCTTAGGCTGCGTACTCCCTGCCGACGGTACGAACTTGTCGCGGTACGATTTTACGGCTTCGCGCCCCGCCCGACCGCGAATAAAATGTCCAAATGCCAGCCCCATGCCGTTTGAAGCGGCAATCTCCGCTCCATTCTCGCTGGAGCCGAGCAGCCACAGCTCCGGCGCAGAAGCTGCACGGGGCGTTACCGCAGCTCCGGCACTGTCACTGCCACGAATGTAAGCGGACAGACGCGCCGCCTGCTCCGGATACTTGCGGAATGATCCGCTGCGTCCGTCGAGGAGTGCGGCGGACGTCTCGGCACGTCCTCCTGTCGAGCGGCCGACACCGAGGTCAATTCGGCCGGGATACAGTGCGGCAAGAACGGAGAAGCTTTCCGCGACCTTGAACGGACTATGCATAGGCAGCATGACGCCGCCGGAACCGATTCGCATTTGCCCCTGTGTGGAGGCTGCCAATGCGGATACAAGAATTTCGGGAGCGGATCCGGCCAGCACGCGATTGCCATGATGCTCGGATACCCAGTAGCGCGAATAACCCCATCGTTCGGCAGCTTGCGCCAATGCGATGCTTTCGGCCATCGCACGCTCGGAAGAGCCTCCTTTGCGTATTTCCGAATAATCCAGAATCGATAGCTTCATGACCGTTCCTCCTTTTATAATCTTATGTTCTGCAGCCCCTCCATTATAAACGATTCGGCGCAAGCAACAAAAAGCCCGGGTCCAGCTCGAAGGGTCAAGCCGTTTGACACGTGCTGCAGTTCGGCTGTCTACAATAGTAACCACTCAATTCTGCCCTCATATTTACGTCCACTGAGCAAATCCCATCAGCCTTTCATCGCTAACCCTATCGGTTCTTCAATTCAAATCTCTTAGTATTTTTTAAAAATTATCTAAAAAATTTCACCTCCTCCTTCATTACCAGTCAAAAAGCCCTAAAATTTCGACTGTTTTTGAACGATATTAAGTCTGTATGCCTAAATCACTGAAGCCAAGGAGGCGCAAGTACTACATGAAATTGAATATTCGCCAGAAAATGATTGGAAGCTTTCTAATCGTGACTCTGATTTTTGGCCTGGCCTCATTTGCGTCGTTTCGCACAATGAAGAGCACAAACGAAAGTTACGATTATTTGATCGATACTGTCACCGAACTGCGATCAGATGCTCAGTCTGTCGAGACAGGAGTCGCTCTGCAGATCGGATACTACCGGGCTTTTATGCTGTATGAAGATAGCCAATTCCGTGATCGGTTCGACGAAGCCAATGCACAAGTCAGCACTATAGTCGCAGCCGCGAAACAGACAGCCACGCTCGAGGAGACTCGCAGCCGGCTCGACAAAATTGCTCAAACGAACGAAAAATTTCAACAGGTAGCCAATGAAGTCATGGATTCGGCTGCTGTTAACAAACAGAAGGCAATCGACGATGGTCTTGCTTCTATCGTACCGCTCAGCAGTGATCTGATTGATCAGACCTATTCATTGAACACTTGGCTTCGCGACGATATCCTCGCCCCGAGATTGGAAGAAGCTCGTACCGCTTCACGTAACGGCCTCATCGAAATGCTGGGACTAAGCGTTCTGGCCGCTCTGATTGCCTTAGGAAGCGGGCTGCTGATCTCCGGTATGATTGCCAAGCCGATCGTCAGACTGGAACGTTCCGCACGTCTTGTTGC
Organism: Saccharibacillus kuerlensis DSM 22868; assembly: GCF_000378145.1. Classification (GTDB taxonomy): domain Bacteria; phylum Bacillota; class Bacilli; order Paenibacillales; family Paenibacillaceae; genus Saccharibacillus; species Saccharibacillus kuerlensis. The sequence goes on from NZ_KB899293.1 coordinate 30,808, forward strand.
GGAAGGCAGATTGGATATCGAACCGCTGAAGATTCGCAGCAGAGATGAAATTTATAATCTCAACGAATCTTTTGTTCAAATGACAAATCATCTGCGAGAGACCATTCGCGGCATCTCCGACAATGCCGCCCAGCTCGCCGCTTCGGCGGCGCAGTTGAACATCGGTGCCGGACAGTCGAGTCAGGCCGCAGAATCCGTCGCTTCCTCCATGTCGGAAATTGCGAGCGGCTCTGATTCGTCCACCGCTATGCTGAACGATAACTTCGCTGCGCTGCGTGAAGTTGCGCAGGGAGCATCCAACGTTTCGGCCGGTTCTGGCGATGTGCTGGAGCTGTCTCGCCGGACAACGCTTGAAGCCGAAGAGGGAGGCCGATACGTGGACGACAGCCTCAAACAAATGCAATTCATCCGTGACTCCGTCCACCAATCCAACGCGGTCATCGAAGTGCTTCACAGCCGCTCGCAGCAAATTGACAGTATTCTCGGCGTAATTGGTACAATTGCTTCTCAGACCAACATGCTGGCATTAAACGCCTCAATCGAAGCGGCAAGAGCCGGCGACGCGGGCCGCGGATTTTCCGTCGTTGCCGGTGAGATCGGCAAGCTGGCAGAGCAGTCGCAGACATCGGCCCGTTCAATCGGTGAACTGGTCGCCGAAATACAAAAGGATACCGCAGAATCGGTCAATATCATGATCGAAGTTATGAAAAATGCCGATGACGGAGTAGGCTTATCTGAACAGATGCAGCACAAGTTTGCTCAAATTCTGCAAAGCACGCGGAGCATGACCCCTTATCTTGAAGAAATGACCGCTACAATTAACGAGATTTCTGGAGGAATCGGAGCAGTTTCCGCCGCCTCCGAAACCATTGCCGATCTTGCACAAAAGAATACCGTTTCTTCCGAAACAGCCGCTGCGGCGACAGAGCAGCAGCTGGCCTCCATGCAGGAGATTACGGCTTCTGCCCAGGCACTCTCCTCAATGGCCGATGAATTGAACATATTGGCGGGCCGCTTCCAGCTTTAGCTTTAATAGGCATGGCTTTAGACTGTACGATAAGCAAATAATGCAAAAAGGAACGATCCGCCTGGCGCAGACCGTTCCTTTTTCCCGTAATCCAACAAAATCAAGTGAAAAAACGGCCGTGCTGTGCTACAATACTGAAATTGCAATCAATTGCAATCGGCCATCATTCTAGGGAGGTTTATCGATCGCCATGCTTATTATTGGTATCGCCGGCGGCACCGGTTCCGGCAAAACAACGGTTGCAAAGTCCGTTATTGACCGGCTCGGCGCAGGCAAAGTCACTTTCATATCTCAGGACAACTATTATAAAGATCATCCTGATCTTACCCTCGAAGAGCGTGGAGCCATCAATTATGATCATCCCTTCGCGTTCGACAATGACCTTATGGTCGAGCATCTGAACGATTTGAAAGAAGGCCGTACGGCTTATGCTCCAGTTTACGACTTTACCGTACATGCCCGCTCTGCGGACAAAACGGTAGAACTGAAGCCGAACAATATCGTCATTATTGAAGGTCTGCATGTGCTGTCGGACGAACATCTGCGCGCGCTGCTCGACATCAAGGTATTCGTCGATACAGATCCGGATGTACGCATTTTGCGCCGCGTACTGCGTGATATCGAAGACCGCGGTCGCAATATTCGTTCCGTGCACGATCAGTACCTCACGACGGTCAAGCCGATGCATGAAGCGTTCATTGAACCGTCTAAGAAATATGCCGACCTGATTATCCCTGAAGGCGGCCATAACGAAGTCGGCATCCAGCTGCTGTCGATCTTGACGGAGAAATATTTGTCGGGCGACCACAAATGGAATCATCATTCGTCGTAAAGATCGAGCTTCGATCTTCATTGCAAAAGAAGCTTATCCCGGGCAGAAGCGCATACTGCGCCCTGCAGGGGATAAGCTTCTTTTTACATTTCGTCGGCATAGCGGGTCTTGACTCCCTCTTACTTGTAGAACACCTTGTCGACATTGTATTTGGCACGGCCTTCGTTGATGATATACGTCTCATATATTTCGCGCTCCGTCGGGTCCGCAACCAAACATACGTCGATCCGGCGTACCTCGTCCCGATGATTTTTCATCGGTGATACATTGTCTTCAAAATGCTTTTTGATACGGGGTCTGAGCTTGCGGGCTTTGCCTACGAAGAGCAGTTCGTCATTTTCGCCGTAGAACATGAAAATGCCGCCTTCCTCCCGCGTAATCAAATGAAAATCGGTGAATCCGTAAATATGACTGAGCTGCGGGTTTTCCTGTTTCTCGATGGAAACATCCGGCTTCGGTACGGTAATTTGAATCATGTCGATCACGTCCTCTGTATAATATGGCCGATCGGCCCTCCCGCCTTTGCAGATACAGGGCGGGCGCAGCCCATCCTACCACAGAATATCGCACGACGCCATGAAAATCGTCGACCTTTCGTAACCTTCTTCCCCTTTGCATCGTATGTTTCTTTATGCAGCGAACGGCACACCGGCCGAGTTCGAATCCGAAGGAGTGAGTTTATGTCCACTGTTAATGCCAGCATTACCGAAAGCGTCCTACGCACACGTAAAAAACTGCGTCTGAATACGTTGATTTCAATTTTCGAAGAATTCGACGGTGAGCGTATGAGTTTGGATGAGTCCAAGCGCTTGGAGAAATACCGTAAGATGGCGCTCAATCCGTTTTCTTTTTATCGCGGCAGCGCTTATCTCTTCTACTTCGACTTGACCCGCCAGTACTTCCCTTATCATACGCCGCAGGACCGCCCTACTTGGATTCAAGGCGATCTGCATTTCGAAAATTTCGGCGCTTTCCAGAGCGAGAGCGGACGCATTGTGTATGACGTAAACGATTTTGATGAAGGCTATGTCGGCTCCTATCTGTACGACATTGTACGCATGGCTGTCAGTATCGTGCTCGTTGGACGCCAAATCGGCTATTCCTCGGAAGAACAGATCGAAGCTGCGGCACACTATGTGAAGTCTTACTACAAGCAGATCGACAAGTTTGCGTCCGGCAAGGACGATCCGGGCGACTTCATTGTTGATTCGAGCTGCGCCAAAGGCCCGGTCCGCAAACTGCTTCGCAAATTGGAAGAGCGCCAGCAGGGACACTTTTTGGAAAAGGTAACTGCACGGATGCAGGGGGAACGCGCTTTCCTTGAAAATGACGAGCTGGTGGAGCCGACGACAGAAGAGCAGGAAGGATTGCAGCAGGCTTGGCCATTTTATACGAATACTCTGCTGTGTCGGCGCTCCGATGAAGAACATTACGAGATTAAAGATATCGCCGTCAAACACGGTTCCGGCACCGCTTCGATCGGTCTTGACCGATTCTATGTGTTGATTGAAGGCGGCACTGCCCAGACGACAGGCGACCGGGATTCCGACGATACGGTGCTGGAAGTCAAAGAAGTTCGGGTACCCGTGCCAGCCTACTTCATGCCGTATTCCGAATCGTTCTGGGACGTGTTTGAGCATCAGGGCAAGCGGGTGACTGCAACGCAGCAGGCTATGCATCATGAAGCGGATCCTTATCTGGGCTTTCTGACAATCGACGATCGTCACTTCTACGTACGAGAGCGTTCGCCTTACAAGAAACGGTTAAAAGCAGAAGCGCTAAAAGAACCGGAGGATATGCAGCGGGTGCTGACACTGATGGGACGCCTGACCGCCAAAATGCATGCCCGCGCTGATTTCGACGACAGCCTTGGCATTCTGCCTTATCACAGCGAAAAAGAAATCGCCAAAGCAATGGGCGAAGACTGCGGCGTATTCGCCCAGCATATTTCGCAGTTTGCCCATGCTTACGCAGATATCGTAGAGCGGGATTATGCGCTCTTTACGGAATGGACGGCGCAGCGTTTTTCTGATATGGAAAAGAAGGACGCGGAAGGAAGTGCCAAGTCCGGCGAAGAGTAAAAAAGAGTAAGAAAAACAGTACGTGAAATAGCATATACAACAAAAATCCCTATGTTCAAGCGTCGTTCGCTTGAATATAGGGATTTTGTATGAACGGTTGAGTTCCGGTTCTACCCGCAACGTGGGGCCTGATTCGATCCGGTTCTCGGATTGGCACAGCATCAAGTAGTATCAAGCAGCATTGATCGGTAGGCCAGACTCCTCTATGATCACAGGCTGCCGCCAAACGTATCTCCACCCTCGATCGTCCCGCTTTGAAAACCTTTATAGAACCAGCTCTTGCGCTGCTCGGACGTCCCGTGCGTAAAGCTGTCCGGCACTACATGGCCTCTGGACCGAAGCTGGATGCTGTCATCGCCGACGGCACTGGCGGCCGTCAACGCTTCTTCAAGGTCACCCTCTTCGAGCAGGTTCCTGCCCTGCTCATAATGCGCCCAGACACCCGCATAATAGTCTGCCTGAAGCTCGAGCCTAACGGAATACTTGTTGTACTCCGTCTCGCTCAGCGTACGGCGCAGCCGGTCGACCTTATCACTTGTACCAAGCAGCTTCTGGACGTGGTGGCCGACTTCATGCGCGACCACATAAGCCATCGCAAAATCGCCGGGCGCCTGGAAGCGCTGCTTCAGTTCGTCGTAGAAGCTCAAGTCAATGTACAGCTTCTCGTCACCTGGGCAGTAGAACGGTCCTACAGCCGAACTGGCTGTGCCGCAGGCAGATTGTACGCTGTCCGTAAACAGAACGAGCTTAGGGTTTCGGTAGGTCATTCCGTTCTCGCGGAAGACATCTTCCCAGACCTCCTCCGTATCGGCCAGCACAACGGATACGAAATCGGCCAGTTCTTCTTCCTCAGCCGTTCCCTGGTAGTTACCCGCCGTCTGCGTTTGTGTTGTTGTCGAAGTCACTCCGTTCAACAGACTGCCGGGATTGCCTCCCAGCAGCATGACGATAATGACGATGACGATTCCGCCGACACCAAGGCCGCCGCCCAGCATCATGCCGCCTCCGCCGCTTTGGCCTCTTCGATCTTCAACATTGCGGCTTCCTTTTCTGCCCTTCCACTGCATGAATGTTCCTCCTTGATGTCGATTCCTGAATGGGTTCAAAGCAGCAAGAATCTTCCCTCTGCAGCAGAGAAGATTTTCTCCGCCTCGCTCTCTTCCAAAATATTAACCTATACAGCAGTGTACAACGCGAGACAGCACAAACAGGCTGCCCGAAACTACCCGGCAGCCTGTTTGAAAGAGTCGAAAAATGCTGTAATGCTTCTATTTTTCACTATTCGAAGCGGAACTCCGTAAAGCTGCTCATACGGTTCGCTTCTGTTCCAGCGCATCAATTCTCTCCAGAATGCGGCGCTTGCGGTACAGCATATTGGCCGCTTCCGACACGTCTCCCAAAGCTTGGCGATTGGCGAATGCTCCAAACACAATCCCGGCAACCGGCACAGCCTGCAGCAGCTTTTTCCAGCCCCAACTATCCCGGTACGTCGTAATCACTTCACGCCAACCCTGAATTTTTGACATGGCGGTAATGGCCGGAGGCAGCTTGCCGTCTTCGCCTGCCTTTAGATTCAGTTCCTCTAATACTGCTTGTTTGCCCACAAGATCAGAGGAAGCGAACTGCAGAACTTTAATGGCGAATACGCGCTCGGCCTTGTCGCTTGCTTCGTAACCGTAACAAAGTCCGATCTCCTGAATAACTTTGAGCGACAAGCCCAGTACCGCCGGAATGTCGGCCGCCAGCGTAAAGACGCCTCCTACTCCGGTTGTCGCACCCTGAGCTGTTGCCAGATTGCGACTTTCCCCGGACAGGCGTCCGGCCGCTTCGTCCATAACCACAAGCGGATAAGGTCCCGTTTCCGGTACTGCCCGTTTACGGGCGATATTCTCCAGCATACCCATAACTCGGCGGCGAGCGATCAGGTAACTGCCCCCGCTCTGTACGTAGTTGCCCAGTTCATCAAGCAGAGCACCGATTTTCTCATGAATGAATTTGGGTGTAACCTTATCAAGGATCTTGAACGGAATTCGAGAGATTCGGTCCCAAATCGATATTTTCCGCTGATCCTTCATCCACTTCTCTACCTCGACCAGCGCTGCCTGAAGCTGAGCGCGGCTGTCGGGTACAGGGTTCGACGGTTTGTGCTCGGTTTCGTCAGTCTGACGGATTTCGTCCATTTCTTTCGTCATACAATTTCCCTCCCGGCATATTCTGTCGCAATCGATATAGATTACCCATTATACGCACGAAGGGATCTTCGGTTACGAATATCTCAGCTGTCCTCCGGTAAGGCGCAGACCTCCAACCCAGTCAGGGAAGCCTCCATCTTCCGCAGCAGCTTCCCCCTCGAGTACACGCCGTCCGAGCTCTGACAGGGAAAAGCGCGCCTGAGTGAAGTCCGACTGTGACTGACCGTACTTGGGGAATCCGTTCGATCCGCTGCAAATCAACAGCGGATGCGATCCGGCAGTCATCAGTTCCAGATACCGCCAGAATTCGAGATCGCCTATTCCCAGCAGGGACAGTCTGCCGGAGACCTCCCGAAACAGTTCGCCCGGCGCGGCCGCGCCGGAGGCGGCAGCTTCAAGCGTCGTACGTTGAATGATGCCCAGACCGCTTTCGGGCGAAGGCAGTCTTGACAGATGCGCTTCAAACGCAGCATGAGCAAACGGCAGAGCCGAACTGTCCATCTTGAGAAAACGGGCATGTTCTTCCGGGTCGGGCGAGCTGTAAGCTTTCCAAAAACTTGAAGATAAAACATACTGCTCTTCACCGACCGGCTGCCACGTTCCAGATAGCGTCTTCAATTGATCGGCGCGAAGCTGTCCGAGTCCATGAAAACATTCAATGCCGGGGAATTCGCCGATGCACAGTAGACTGACCCGAGTTCTCCCTTTCTGTAACCGTCTGATTCGATCCAGCAGCAGAGTCAGCATCGTCTGGTCGAACAGATCGTGCTCGAACCAGAGCACGACTTCTTCATAATTTCCCAACCCCCGGAGCTTTCGCTCCTGTTCTGCACAGCCTTCCAAGTAGACCGAACGGGGGATACCCAGCTCTTTCTCCAAATAATCGGCCCGCGAGAACTTTGCCGAAGCCTCTTCCATATCGGCGAAAACCGGCCCGAACGGATACAGCTCACGCCAAACAAGAACTTCCCCCTGAATTTCCGCTTCGCGCAGCAGCGCGGCAGTACGATCTCCGTTCACAATATGCAGCATACCTTTTCCTCCTTCATAAAGATCACGGAACGCAGCGGAAAAGTTGGAAACATGAAGCGCGGATTTAAGACGAATTCGGGCGTCGAACAGCCTTTTTTTGAGTGCAGACTCCGACAGGTCCAGAAAACGGGCAATATCCCGGATCGAATAACCTTCAAAGTAGTACAGACGGACCGCAGTTCGTTGTCCTTCGGAAAGCTCATCTACCGAGTTGTACAGCTTCCTTTTCAGCTCGCGGAACTCTACAATCCTTTCTGTGTTCGAGCCTTCATCAGCTGCCCTCTCGGCTTCTTCTCCAATCGGCAGTGTCGAGAGTTGTTTGCGACGGAAAGGACGAACCGCTTTGCGTTTAACAATCGTTCGCAGCCATCCGGGAAAGGCTTCTGCATGCTCCAACCTTTTCAACCCATCAAAGACTTCGGCAAAAGCTTCCTGTACAGCGTCCTCTGCCAGTTGAACATCACCAATTCGCTCGTAAGCCACAGCGAAAGCCATCCCCCGATACTGCTCAAAGATATGTTCCCACGCAGCGGGGTCTCCCCTTTTCGCCTTTTCTATCCATTCATCCACATCGTTTCTCTCCTTTTCCTGCGCTCCTATATGTACAGTGCCGGTTAACCGTCTTTCGGTTACCTTATTTCCGTTCTCTAAGGCTTTTTCTAATATTTCTTGCTTTCATACCGATTAAGAGAGAGATAGACTATTTTAATTTTAAAGCTAAAGTACTATATATTGTAAAAGAGGGAACAATCATGCCTATTCTTACTAAAAACATCGCTACCCTTCTTTTTATTCTGTTCTTTGTTTTTTCCTATTATGCATGGGTTACGATATGGGATTATGATGAAAATATCGCGACTTGGGGAGGAAATATCCTGTCGCTGGCCGGCAGCTTAATTTCTGCTTTATGGTTAATGGGAGCTGCCAGACGGACATTCGGCGAGAAGCGAAAGTTCTGGATGCTGCTGTCGATCGGGTGCTTCAACTATTTTATCGCCGAAATTATTTGGCTGTACGATGAGAAAGTGCTCGGAATCGAGCCTCCTTCTCCCGGTTGGACCGATTTCTTTTATATTATGCAATGCATCTTCTATTTGGCCGCGTTTATCTATCTGTTCAAACGGTTGAAGAAAAGTTACGGAACCGTTAAATTGATCTTCGATATTCTGATTGTAATGACGGTTGCCGCCACTTTCAGCTGGCACTATCTGATTGGTCCTATTCTGGCCGATGTAGAAGTTCCGGATCTTACTCTCTTGGTCAACCTGTCCTATCCGGTCATTGATCTCGCACTGCTGTTTGGAGCTATGAGTCTATACTGGGGCACACGCGGCATGTTTCCCAAGCGGCTTATTCTATTTATTTTCCTCGGTTTAACTGCACAAGCTCTGGTCGATTCCGTCTATCTGTATCTGCTGTCTACCGAAACCTATGATTCTGGCAGCTCGATCGACCCGTTCTTTATGCTCTGCCTGATGTTGGTCGGCTACGCCGGTTTCCTGCAGCAGCCGGAGAAACGCAGTGAGCGGGTACAGAAAACGAAAATAGAAGAAATTCATGTCGAATCTATCGATATCCCTCGGATTACCCTGCCTTACCTGAACGTTATGGTTCTGTTTATTTTTATGATCTCCGGTTCGGCAGGCATTGACGCTTTTACAATCGGAACCGGCTTGTCCATTGTGCTTGTGATTGTGCGGCAGCTGCTGATCATATTGGAGAACCATCAGCTTGTACTCAGTTTGTACCGCAAAACCGAAGAATTGGAATTCAGCGAAGAACGCTACAAGTCGCTGTTCGAATATCATCCGGACGCCGTCTATTCGCTTGATATGAACGGCAATTTTGATAGCACCAACACGGCATCTTCGAAACTGCTGGACTGCGGACGTGAAGAGTTGATCGGTGTCTCTCATGCCGAATTTCTGGACAGCGAGAACCGCAGCGCAGCCGAGCGTTCTTTGGCACTGGCCAAGTCTGGATATCCTCAACGTAATGAAACTCAAATTTACAGCCGCAGCGGACGAATCAGTACCGTTAGCTTAACGCATATCCCCATTCGTGTCCGCGATCGGATTGTAGGAATCTTTGGCATCGGACGAGATATCACGGAAAATAAACGTAATGAAGAACGAATCCGTTACTTGGCCTACCACGACGTGCTGACCGGCCTATCCAACCGGGCGGCATTCGACGAACAGTTGAAGGCCGCGACCGAAATGGCTGGGCTGTCGAACGAGACGTTTGCCGTTGTCATGATCGATCTGGATCGTTTCAAAAATGTGAATGATACATTGGGCCACGATGTAGGTGATCGTCTGCTTGTTTCGGTCGCAGAGAGACTTAGACTCTGTGTCGGAGAATCGGATATGGTCGCCCGGCAGGGCGGAGATGAATTCACACTGATTCTGCGCAGTATCGACGGCCGCGAAGGAGCACGGGCTGCCGGCCAGCGAATTCTGGAAGCGCTGAGCCCGCCGCACTCCCTTGGCGAGCACGAGATCGTATCGCTGCCCAGTATCGGTCTATCCGTTTATCCGATCGACGACGTCACACCGGTCGGCTTAATGAAGAAAGCGGATATTGCGCTGTATCAAGTCAAATACGGTGGACGGGGACATTATCGTCTGTACTGCGAAGCCGATCCCGGCCTCTCCCGAAAGTTTCTGCTTGAAAAAGATCTGGGGCAGGCCATCGAAGAAGGTCAGCTGTTTCTGCATTACCAACCGCAGATTGAATCCGCCTCTGCCAAGCTGACGGGAGTCGAAGCGCTTATCCGCTGGAACCACCCTCAGTTGGGAGTTATACCGCCTACCGAATTTATTCCGATTGCGGAGGAAAGCGGACAGATCCTGACGATCGGCGATTGGGTACTGAAAGAAGCCTGCATGCAGGCCAAGCGATGGAGCGATGAAGGGCATCCGATCAAAATCGGCGTTAACTTGTCTCCGAAGCAGCTGTATCAGCCCGATATCGTAGAGCATGTACAAGCTGCATTGAGCGAGACAGGACTTTCCCCGGAACTGCTGGATCTGGAAATCACAGAATCGACGGCGCTGAGCAGACAGGACCTCGTACTGAGCAGGCTGCAGGGGTTGAAAGCACTAGGTCTGACGATCTCCATCGACGACTTTGGCACCGGTTATTCCTCCCTTTCTTATCTGGAGAGCTTTCCGATCGACAAGCTGAAGATTGCCCGGCAGTTTACCAGCAAACTTGAAAACCGTCAGGTCAATCGAAAGATCGTCTCCCACATCATCGACTTGGCCCGTACATTGGAAATCAATGTGATCGCCGAAGGCGTTGAGAACGAAAGCCAAGCCGCTATCCTGCGCGCGATCGAATGTGTGGAGATGCAGGGATTCCTGTTTGGACGACCGTCATCGGCCGAAGAAATTGGACGGCTTTTGGTGCCTTCTCCCCAAGAAGAAGCACTGGCCGATCATCCGGGCGCATGAAGAAGCCCTGCCGAATCCGGCAGGGCTTCTTTTCGCATCTCTTTTGATCTTTTTGCACTTCTTGCATCGTCTCATGCTTTTTTCATCGTGTGGTACCTTTTTCATCGTCTCGTACCTTTTGCATCTTATGTACCTTTGCCTCTCTTTGCCGTTCTTCTCATGATCGTTCCGTTCAGCGAACAGCGATATAAATAAGGACCTCGGCATTTTCGGGATCGAACTCCCGGGTGTCGTATTGTTCGAAATCTCCCGTATAGGCTCGTTGTTCGGAAGATCCTTCAAAATGGGCCCATATATCTGTCCAAGCTTCCGCGACCACCTGCCATACCGGACCGCGCCGAGTCTTGAACACCCGGTAGCGGCTCTCCGGTACCGATGCCCAGAAGCGTTCGTCCCCGAACGAATCTTCCTTATCGCTGGACGGCAGTGCGCTGGCTGCGGGAGCACATTGATGACCGAGCACAACCGTGTAGGCGCCGGATGCATCGCTCTCATAATCGGTATACAGAGCGTAGATCAGGTGCGGATCGCGAACTTCCGCTTCCTGGACAAATCCGCTTTGGTTATAAACCTGCCATAGTCCGGAGAGTCGTCCGTCAGACTCTGCTTCGTCTGCGTTTCTTGTGCGGACTGCGTAACCGGTTAATGTAAAAGCTTCTCGAGTAACAAAATCCGCATATTCGTTGTTCGTTATCGGGTTGAAGATATCGGCATTCATCAAAAATCTTCCTCTCTTCGATCAATTTCCTTTAATATATCGCCCTTTAGTGGACAGCTTACTGTCCAGGTTATCTATTTTCAGAAATTTCTCCGAAAGGATCTTTCGTTCATATACAGTCTCCCGTGTAGGCTTCGACGATTCCAAGTGCACGCCGTACTACTTCTTGTGCCACTTCGCGCGGCGACTCGACAATTACCCCGGTGCCATAGCTGAGCATCCTTCCGTAAAACCAGTCGTCCGCTGCAAACAACCCTTTTACTCTTATACTGCCGTCCGCAAGCTCTTCAGTCAGTGCCGTATCGAATTCATCCGTTACCCGCAGCCGCACTTCCGGTTGGAAGCGCAGCGACATTTCAATCCTTGGAGCCGGATCCCAATCATCGCTCCATTCGTAAGTATCCAGCGGCGGAGCCGGCTTGGGCAGGAACGGCTCGCCCGTCTCACACAGCTCCAGCATCCTGGACAGTCGGAAAATACGAAACTCTTCCCGCAGCAGACAGTATGCCTGCAAATACCAGATACCGCCTTTCATCAGCAGCATGGACGGCTCCAGAATGCGCCGGCTCTCGCTGCCATTCATATTCAGATAGCGAACCTCAACCCGCAGCGATTCCCGAACAGCGCTCCGCAGACGTTCAACCCGGCCTCGGACCGACTCGCTGCGTCCCCATGGATTAAAATCAAAAACTACCCCTGGTCCGCTCGCTTCGCCGCCGCTGCCGAGCAGGGCCTGCACTTTATCCGTCAGATCCGTAAAAGTCCGATCGTCCAACACGGTAGCCGCTCCTTTTACTGCAGTGCGCAGGGCGGCAATCTCTCCGGAACTGAGCATCTGCCGTCCAATCGTATACCGTTCCATCACTTCGAAACCGCCGCTCACCCCCTGATGCGATACGATCGGAATACCGGCACGGCACAGCGTCTCGATATCACGGTATACAGTCTTGGTGGATACTTCGAATTTCTCGGCTAACTCCGCCGCGCTGATTCGCTTGCGGTTCAGCAGCAGAATAGTCATTGCCAACAGACGGTCGATTTTCATTGCAGTCTCCTTCCCTTGCCCTCTGTTCTTTCTTGTCTTCCTCTATTGTAAGGCAAGTACAGGTTCCTGACAGGATGAAATATCACCTTTTCGGGGTAAACTTGCAACCGGCTTCCCCCATCCTTTACTATCAGGTGGAGGACATCACGGCGGGCGCCGGGCCCCCTGCCCTCAGGCCGTTTCTTTTCAACCGAATTGAAAGTCAATTTATCTTTCTGAAAATATACTATCATTTACATACTTATCACTTATACAAACGCCGCAATCGCTACCCAAATATTAGATAGGTACGTCCGGGAACCGGAATCCCGTCAAATTCAAAATTGAGGTGATCGTAATGGAGAATTGGATTACCAACTTTATGAACGATTGGGGTTACTTCGGGATCTTCCTGCTGATTGCGCTGGAGAATATTTTCCCGCCCATTCCGTCGGAGGTCATTCTGACCTTTGGAGGATTTATGACTACACAGACAGATATGAACATTGCCGGTGTCGTCATTGCCTCAACGCTTGGTTCGGTAGTGGGAGCCGGCGCTCTATATGCGGTTGGCGCCACTATGAAGCAGGAACGAATGGAGCGACTTATCGAGACACACGGCAGGTGGCTGCGGCTCAAAAAAGAAGATGTCGGCAGAGCATACGGATGGTTTAACCGCTTTGGAAAATGGGCTGTATTTCTCTGCCGCCTCGTACCGTTGGTACGCAGCCTAATCTCCGTTCCCGCAGGCGGTGTGCGCATGAATCTGGCCTCCTTCCTCATGCTGACCACGATCGGTTCCCTGCTTTGGAATACGGTGCTGACGTTTATTGGAAGTGCCGTTGGCGAATCGTGGGAAAGCGTCGTCGGTCAAATGGACAGATTCTCGAATATCGTCTATATCGTGCTGGGTCTGCTGCTTGTGACGGGAATTATATTGTTTGTCCGAAGAAGAAACCGTGAGGTAAAGAACGAATCATAACGCTTGGGAGTGTCAAAATTGCCGATGGGTGTTACTAAGAAATAAGCGCAGCGACCTTCGCGGCAGCGCAATTTTATAATCGGAGGTGCGCAGTATGGAAGCCATTACCGTTACAGCCGTTCTCAAAGCAAAGCCCGGAATGGAGCAGCAGCTGCGGGGCGAATTGATCCGAATGATCGGGCCGACCCGTGCCGAGAGCGGATGCTTGGAATACGTGCTGAACGAATCGATTGAGGATCCCCGTACATTCGTATTTTATGAACGTTGGGAAAGTCCGGCTGCCGTACAGAGTCATCTGGACAGCGAGCATTATCAGGAGTACCGACGGGCTATCGAAGAACTCGTCGAAAGCCGGGAAGTATATAAGCTTCAGCCGATAACTCCCTAAAGACAAGTATCGAACGGAACGTCTTGACTGTGCTGTCCACACATTTGCTTATAACGCCAAACTGCCCTTCGCCGAATTCGGCAAAGGGCAGTTTCTGTATGCTTCCTTTTCGGGTAAGAATGTTTCAGCTTGTAAATTCGTGAATGCATTTCGATGATCTTATAATTTGATGATTTTATAACAGGAAGCGAGAGGTGAACGATCACCATGTCCAGCGAATCCGAAACTCATTCAGCATCCGGCGCTCCATCCGAGCGATCGGATGGACGCGAGACTTTATACATCTCGCCGGCGGAAGAAGCTGTCGATGAAATGGAGCGTGTATCCGGTATTCATCCGGGTTATCGTCGTGCACATGCACGCGGCTTCTGCTGCCGCGCTTCGTTTCTCCCAAGCGGCAAAGCGGCTCCTTTTACAACCGCTCCGCATCTGCAGGAACATGAAGTAAAAGCGATTGTCCGCTTCTCGGGCAGCTCGACCGACCCGGCTTTGGCGGATCTGCTGTCGCCGGCCAAAGGCATGGCGGTTCAGTTCCTGCTCCCGGAAGGCGGACGTTCCACTCTCGTCGGCGTTACCGTACCGGTATTTTTCGCCCGTACGCCGGAGTCTTTCATGGAGATGCTGACGACGCTTAATCGGACCAAGACCGGACGGATGCCCAAATCCGAAGCACTGCGCCGCTTTGCTCGCCATTTTGGCGAGAGCCGTCAGAGCCTCTTGGCGCTTAAGCGATTGAAGCCGCCTGCCAGTTACGCGACCAATCTGTATTACTGCATCCATGTTTACTTCCTTGTCGACGAAGAAGGACGTCGCCGGCCAGTCAAGTTCGAATGGATTCCGGACTCGGGCGTACAGACCCTGTCGATTCACGATGCTGCCGCGATGCCAGACGATTATCTGGAACGCGAGATGGAGCTGCGGCTGCAGGCGCACCCACCTTCCTTCAAGCTCAGCATCGTATTTGGTGAAGAAGGCGATCCTACAGATGATCCCACCAAGCGCTGGCCGAGCAATCGGCGCCGTATTGACGCCGGGCGGCTTGTGCTGCTGGAACCGATCCCTGAGCCGCACGGTCTGATCATGGATCCAACTTCCATTACGGAAGGGATTGCTTTGTCCGATGACCCGATTCTGAATTTCCGGCGCGACACCTATGCCGAATCGCTGAAGAGACGCAGTGGAGGGCACTAGTTGTCCTACACCGAACTTTTCACCGCTGATCAGACCCTTCCAAGTGTTATCGGAACCGGGTCTGTTTGTCCTGCTTTTGCCGCATTAAGCTTCCAAATTCTGCGACCGGCGACCTGTTGACGATAAAATCAGCAGTTAAAAAGCCCGGCCCCAGATACGCTCGAACGGACGAATCGTACGCCGTTCTTTCGACCGGTCCAGAACCGCAAATACAACACGCTCAAAGTGATCGGCCCAGCCTTCTCCGTCCAGCAGACGCCGCCACCAGTCGGCGACGGAAGCCGGATCATTGCCGAATACTCCGCATCCGTAAGCACCAAGTACAAGTGTACGATCGCCCCGCTCGGCGAAGATTGCAAGCACCAGACGCATACGTTCGAGCATAATGGACTTAGCCAATTCGGGGTCTTCTCCCTTAAGAAGCACTTGGGCATAGTTGACCGCGGGCAGTGTCAATACCGAGGCGTACACGGGAGGGGCCGTAAGCTCTAAGCGATCGTCGCGAAAGAAAACAACATCAGGCGCATAAATGGCGTGATGGGTATACATCATGGTGCCGCTGGTCCGATTGGCATCGTAATAACGGGGATGCCGAAGCTGCGCGGCGTACAGTCCGCTTGCGATAGCAAGCTTCTCTTCCTGTGCGTTCGCTCCGTTTAAGAACCCTCCTCCCGGATTTTTTGCACTGGCAAAATTCAGCAGACCGATACGCTGTGAACCGCTTTCCGCCAAATCGCGC
This sequence comes from Saccharibacillus kuerlensis DSM 22868, assembly GCF_000378145.1. Lineage (GTDB taxonomy): Bacteria > Bacillota > Bacilli > Paenibacillales > Paenibacillaceae > Saccharibacillus > Saccharibacillus kuerlensis. The sequence goes on from NZ_KB899293.1 coordinate 46,472, forward strand.
ACTGTCTTGACCGCCGACTCGTTAACGACTCGGTAATCGATACGCGGACGCGACATTGTCGCTCCAACCTCGGTTTCTCCGCCCCCGTTCTTCGACCGTTTCCCTTTATCGAGTGCCCGTGCGATGGCTTCCCCTCGTTCAGGTGTGATCAGCAGGCTGTCTTCCTCTGTACGCCGCTGCGCTTCCCCAATCTCGATCCGTTCTCCCCGATAGACGTACGATCCGCTGCGTGCGATTTCTACCGTCTCGGCGGCAATACGTTTCATTCGATCACGTGCTGCCTCACGGCTGCCTTTTATTTGTCCGTTCATCCGTTCGTTCATCTTACCCTTTCTTCCTCCTTCAGCAGCTCTTCGAGCGTGTAAGTATCAGTAGTCGCCCCATTCTTCTCGTCTCCGTCTATATAACCTGGAAGGACGATGCCCCGCGTTTTCGGTATACCGATCCGTCTTCTCCACCAGTGGTTCCGCTTTGCGGCGAAAGGCTGCTTTCAGCAGTTCCCGATCCAAGATCGCTTCGTACACCTGTTGAAATTCTGTCAGAGTAAAAAATTCCGGCATCAAGTGCAGCGCCAGATCCGTCTTCTCTACTTGACTGCGCAGACGCTCGATCGCCATCGCAATAATCTTGGCATGATCAAACGCAAGTCCGCCGCCCTCTACAATCCGGTATTCTTCGGACGACGCCCGATTTGTTCGAGTACACCGCTGCTCAATGATTGCATTCAATTCGATTCCGTCAGCTGCCTCATTATTGTCCGCCCTTGCCGCCAGATTTAACTTCAGCTCATAGCGCCGAACATGCAGCATACCGCCCTCATCCAAGAGATTCCGGCTTTCTCCGACCATACGATAAGTCAGTCCAAACCATTCTGCCCGATCCGCATCGTCGCCGCTCTGAACGCTCATCTCCTGGCTGTCCACAAGCGCCATATAAGCGCAGCTCATCACCCAGGTACGCGGATCTCGCCCGACATCGCTGAACGTATGCAGCTGTTCCAGATACACCCGATCCACCCCGGTCTCTTCGCGAAGTTCTCTCGCAGCAGCTTGATCGGCCGTTTCGTTTGGGCGCACAAAACCACCGGGCAAAGCCCAATGTCCAAGGTAAGGGTGAGCGCCGCGTTTGATCAGCAGCACACGCAGCGAGCGTTCCGGCAGCCTGCGATAATTCTCTTCCTTTTCTCCCGCAACAGTAAAAATGACCATATCCGCCGCTACCGATGGACGTTCATAGTCGCCCGCATCGTACGAACCGAGAAACTCTTTCTCCGTCAGTCCGTCTTGATCGCGAAGTTCAGTATCTCTGTCGATTGGTTCTGCATCTTTCATTTTGTTCCTCCCGTCCGTCGGCAGATGGCTTTATTTAAAGTCGGATTGTTATATACACTCTGTTAATATCTAAAAGTTACTATTGATAATAAAAAGAAAGAGGAACCCTGTCAAGCTGCCCGCCTATCGAACAATGCATATGCATATTGGAGAATTCGAATAATCGCAGCTTCAGGCGTATAATGGGAACAGAATCCAAATTTAAGGAAGTGAATCCCCCATGCCCAAGACACCCGAAGCCGGGATACTTCCGCTGCCTCCGGGCGATAACGAGCCCTGCTTCTGCGGAAGCGGACGCAAATTGAGAACTTGTCACAAGACTGCTTCGCCGGACAGCCGGGCAGCACATATAACCCGGTTATACCGGGAAGTCGAGCGTACGATTGACGAGTTCCGGGCGGATCATCCGAAGCAGCCTCCATGCCGCGAAGGCTGCAGCTCCTGCTGCTCGGATTATTTCCCAATCTCTCAAGTAGAATTCGAACTGCTGCTCGTATATATGGAAAGACACTGGAGCAAGGACGAGGTTGCCGAGGCATTTGAGCGGGCGGAGGAAAACCTGCTCTTGCTGAAGCAGGAAAATGCGCAGCTGTATGCTTCGCTGACGCATACGATCGACCGCAAGGGTGAGCTGGATGCTGTACGCCAGCATGCCGGACGCAACAGCTTTCCCTGCCCGCTGCTCGATCAAGCGACTGGCCGCTGCCGGGTTTATCCCGTCAGACCGTTCATCTGCCGGACACATGGCAGCTCGCACACCTTCTATGGCAGCTGGCGCGAGCGTCTGCAGCCCGAACGGGTCTGCGAGTACATCGATGGCGGGCGCTCACATCGTAAGATCACACCGAACGTCGCCGATTTCTGGCCGCATTACGAAGCATTGTCCGACGTTCGGGTCGGACCGCAGCGTCGACCGCTGCGCCAGTATCCCATCTTTTACTGGCTGGTTCTATACGGGCGTCATGGAAATGGCAGAACGACAGAACTCGGCAGCCGGGATAACTTTGATATGCCGCTGGCCGAACATAATGCGCAAATGGCGTCGCACGGAACGACATCAAAATAAGCGGATATTTGAAGTCGGTCCCCCGCAGATCATGCCTTTCTTTACGGACATAACTTACGGATACAGCAAAAAGGACTGCTTCCCGCCATCTTTATGATGGCTGCGGAAACAGTCCTTTGCCTTGCAATCCATACCTTCTCCATCCGGCGTTCCACCGGATCTATGTCTATCGACCATGTCCGGATAAACGGCTTACTTTCCGTCCGAACCGCCGTTTTCGGATTTTGTTTCATCTGTTTTACCCTTGCTTTTATACGGCTTGGGTGCGCTTTTTTTGCGATTTTCCGCCTTCTGCCAGCGGTTCCATCCCTTTTTGCCCGTGCCCCGGCCCGTGCCGCCTTTCTTACTAGCCATTTCTGTTCGCCTCGCTTTCGCGCTCCCGCCTCCCGAACAACCTCAGCGGCCGATCGATGCGCATGAACGTCTGTCATTCTATCGTACGTGAGGGAGCGTCCCGACACAAGAGATAATGCAGTGCCTTTTTCGGATAAATGTTTAAAACGAAAGGCAGGACATGAATTCTCTTGTTTGCGATACATCACTGTGCCTCTAACGGTTCCAAAACGGCAGGATTCTGATATAAATTTACGCGATTGCGTCCAAGCTGCTTGGCCCGGTACAATCCTTTGTCCGCATAACGCATGAGGGCCTGCATGCAGTCCGTCTCATTGTGGATCAAAGCATCCGTATGTGACACACCAATGCTTGACGTGACACGCACTTCCCGCCCTTCTACCACAATCTTCATCCGTTCAACACCTACACGAATACGCTCTGCCAACATCCAGGCTTCTTTAGGGAGCGTATCCGGCAGGCAGAGCACAAACTCGTCTCCGCCGTATCGTCCGGCAATCGCTTTTTCATCCAGTTCGCGGCGAATTACGTCAGCTACTTCGCTCAGTACCCGGTCTCCCGCTTCATGCCCGAACGTATCATTCACTCTCTTGAAATGATCCACATCAAACATAATCACCGATATGCCGCTGCCGCATTGTGTCTGCTCTTGGAGCGCCTGCTTGGAATGCTCAATCAGGGCATTTTTGTTAAACAATCCCGTCAGGCCGTCTGTACTGGCAAGCCTTTTCAACTCCTGCTCCAGCAGAATGCGATCCGTAATATCGACAAATGTGACGATCCGACCAGAGCAACGGCTGCTGCGCCCATTTATCGGAGAGAAGCGAACATGCGCATATTCAAGATCTGCCCGATCAAGCTTCAGATCGCACTCATTTCCTGCGATAATGCACTTCGCAATCTCCGGATAGGGTACCATCGCCGCTTCTACTTTTCGCCCGATACTGCGCTTGGTCAGTTCCGGAATAAATCTGAGCACAGCGCGGTTATAATCGACAAGAACATTTTGTTCATTCAATACCAGCACTCCGTCGCCCATACTCTCAAATACGCTTTCTCTGGCAATAGGTACAACATTGAACATCTGATAACGAAACAGAGCCATACTGTGAAAAACAAAAGATATGCTGATAAAAACGGGACCAAGATCGAGCCCGTAAGGACTGAGACCTGCCAAATAATACAAATTGCCGACTACCGGGATCAACAGTCCCGCCGTCATCGCCAATATTTGCAGGCGGAAACGATTGCGTACCTGCCGCATCCGCATGAGCAGCAGCGCCATCGACAAGATGAGACAACCGTATAAGTAAATCGTATGCACAGTATACCAAGGTCCCCGCTCGAGATCGACAACTAGAAAACCCAGTCCCGGTTGAAGTTCGATCGACGTATAATACAAATGGTGCAACTCATTAGTATGCTGCAGTACGAAAGTTAATGCAGGGATTACGTACAGAGCCCGCCGCTTCCATGGTCCCAACGACATCCCTACATATTCCAAACACATCAACAGCGTAAAAACAGGCAGGAACGGAAGGGCGAAGTATTCAATTCCAATCCAAAATTTAATTTGTTCAAGGTCAGGACTTGTCAGCTCCAAAGCATAGCCAAAGGACAGGATAGAAACCATAAGCGCCGCCAGTATATAATATCCGCCTCCGGGTGCGCTTCGAAAACGAATCAATGCGTAGAGTGCCAGAAAAAGGCTCAATGCGCCTCCAAGAAGAATAAGTATTACATACACGAGTAATTGATGCGCCATTTACACCTACTCCATTCAGAATGGCCAAACGATTTCGTCCGTTTAGACCGTATTCTCACATGATTCGTTAATCCCAGTCATTATTTACTCAATAAATATTTATATGCCCTCTATTATATAGCAGTTTATCATTCTACTCCCAAACAATAATTGGGTATCATCCCAGTTAGAATACAGGTGTTCTATCTAAATACATATCAAAAACCGCTTCGCTAAAATCGCGAAGCGGTGCGGCTTTATCAGCTTATTTTTTGATTTCCTCGATCGCTCGCTCCAGTACAGCTGCAACCTTGTCACTCCAAGCATCGAATGCCGGATCTTCCTGCTGCGCCTCGGGAGTAGACAGCATATACTGCACCGCTTCCCGCAGTCCCTGGTCCGCCCGCGTCGTCGCAGCAAACTCCGGTACCAGCCGCTTCAGTTTCGAATTATCGAATACGACCGAATTAGCTTTGTCACCAAGCAGACTGCCGCGGTAATCTTCCTCGCTGCATGCATCCAGAAACGTCGAAGGCACATGCAGAAAATTCGGCTTAACTCCAAGTGCTGCTGCTATGATTTCATGAATTTGGTTCCAGGTTACGGATTCATCAGACGTAATATGCACCGAATCGCCGATCGCATGAATATTGCTCATCAATCCGACAAATCCTTTTGCAAAGTCCCGGCTGTGTGTGACTGTCCAGAGCGACGTTCCGTCTCCATGAATAATGACTGGCTTGCCCTCCTGCATCCGCTTCAGCACCTGCCACGGTCCCCGGCTTCCATGAACACCGACCGGCACAGACCGTTCACTGTAAGTATGGCTTGGCCGTACAATCGTTACAGGGAAGCCATGCTCACGGTGCTGCTTCATTAAGTATGCTTCACAGGCAATCTTGTTGCGGGAATACTCCCAAAATGGATTTGCGAGCGGCGTACCTTCCGTTATTCGGTAATCCATCGGCGGCGATTGATAAGCGGATGCCGAACTGATAAATATATACTGCTTCGTTTTATCCTTGAACAATCGATAATCTCGTTCAAGCTGCTCCGGTACGAAAGCAATAAAATCGGCGACAACATCGAATTCCAGGTCTGCGATCAGTTCCGCCACCTTGCTCTCGTCATTGATGTCGGCCTGTAAAATTTTCGCTCCCTCCGGCAGCTCATTATTGCGATTGCCCCGGTTAAGCAGATATAACTCGTGCCCCTGCTGAAGCAGCAGCTTCGTAATTTCCGTACTGATTGTGCCCGTTCCCCCAATAAATAGCGCTTTCATAACTTCGCCTCCGTTTATAGGTCAGATGCAGATATAAGTCAGATGCAGATCTCGGTTTTCGGGACTTTACGGCCTATACGATAGCACTTCCCGAAAAGGAATACAACTTTTTACCCGCTCCTACGCTGCTGTGACAGATTCATAAACAACGCTCTGAACAAAGAGAGTCAAATCATTTCCATAAATCCCAAAAAAAATCGTTTCTTATGGTTCAACTCTATGTTTTTTCTTTAAGGTTTTATCGGTACGTACAATCCCAGGACAAAGGAGACCCAACTATGAAAAAGCCGCTTCGCCCTCTCTTCTTGCTGATGCTTTGCCTTGTTCTTACCGCCCTGCCTGCAACCGCTTTCGGTGCTTCTTCTCCGACGACCAAGACGCCGGCCGCAGACCTGCGGACGACGATGGCGAAACTTCACGGGGAGCACGCCTACTACACGATCATCGCCATGCAAAAAAGATTCGACAATGCACCCGATGCGGCCGCAGCTATGCGCGTAGTAACTGCCAATTCGAATGCGCTGACGACTATGGTATCGGATGTGTACGGTCAGACCGCTGCCAAGAACTTCCGCAGCGGATGGGATGAGCACGTTGCCCTGCTGATGAACTATGTGGACGCGACGATTGCCAAGAACAGCAATAAGCGCCAAGAAGCCAAGTCCGCTTTGGAAGATAATGCAGAAACGATGGCCGCTCTGCTAAACAAGCTTAATCCAAAACTTGACCGCGAAACGCTGGAAAAACATCTGCTGATGCATGAGCAGCTGCTGCTGCAGTCGTTCAATGCCTATGTAACCGGCAAATATGATACAGCTTACACTACTGCACATAAGGCTTATGTGCATACCGCCACGATAGGCGCCATGATGGCGACCGGAATTGTGAAGCAGTTCCCGAATGAATTTAAGGGAACAACAACCCAGACAGATGCCGCTTATCTGCGACAGCAGATGGGACAGGGTCTTGGCGAACATACCATTCTGTCGATCCTCGTGCTGCAGAAAGCTCATGACAAAGCGCCTGACTATGCCAATGCCAAAGCAGCACTGGATAAAAACACAGCTGCATTGACCGCTACTCACCGCAACCTGTTCGGTGCCGGAGCTGCCAAGACGTTCAATGAGCAGTGGAACCGCCATATCGCCGATTATCAGGCTTACCTGCAAGCGACATTGGCCGGGAACGAAGCGGGCCGTAAAGCCGCGAAAGCCGATCTCGGCGATTTTGTCGCTACCATCACCGCTTTCCAGGTCGGCCGTCTGCCGCTGGATAAGACGATGACGTATCAGGCTAACGCCATGCATGGAGCTCACGTAATTACGGCGATCGAGTCGTATCATAACACCAACTACTCCAAGACTTACGAAGCGCTTCGGATTGGCTACAATCACATGTGGATGACAGGCAACGTGCTGTCGGAAGCGGTAGTGAAGAAGATGCCAGGGGAATTCTAAAAGATTGAGGAAAGTGCCAGGAGAGAGCGGCGGGCAGCTTTTGGTTCGCTCGCTTATAAATATAAAAAGGAACAGCCTTATGACTTGTGAGGCTGTTCCTTTTTTGTAGGCCAGGATTTCTATCCAAATACGGGATGTCAGGCGTTGGATACCGGGCGTGCTGGGTGCCAGGTAGGCTGGGTGGGGTGACAGACATGCTGGTGCCAGAATATGCTGATACTAAAATAGGCTGCATCTTTATATCCTACAAAGCCGGACAGATACAGCGGACAGAGAACCCATATAAGTGCGTAAGAATAACTTCACTTCGTCCCTTTTGCATTTTGAATTAAATAAGTGCGTAGATACACCTATTCCGCCCTTTTCATGTTTTTGAGCGAAATAAGTGCGTAGATACACTTATTTTCGCCCTTTTTGTGCTTTCAAGCGAAATAAGTGCGCAGGTACACTTATTTCATCACTTTTCCTCGTTCCACCTTCTTTTTTCGCCAAATAGTTGTACTCACGCACTTATTTCGCAGTTTGCTACAAATATTCGAGCAATAATTGCATCTATGCACTTATTTAATTTTCCAAACGTTCTTGTCGATGCTCAGATCATTTTCTTCGGACGCACGACCCGCTTCTCTGATTTCACCCTCTGCTTACGAACCAAGTCTCTGCCGTTTAAACCGATACTGTTCGAAAATATCGATATACTTTCTCCAGCTTCTGCGCATGCCTGCCTTTCGGACTCTCCATGCTGCCGAACTCGAAAAACTTCACTTTCCGAATCCCCACATAATTGAATAATGCTTTCCTCATCAGCGCCCGGTGAGCATTGTTCAGCCACAGCTGCAAATAGCCAGCCGGCCCTTTCATCACGGAGACGCAGACGACGGATTTGCCTTTGAGCAGCCCCTCCGGCATCAGTCCCCCCTTGTCGCGATAAGCGAAATTCGAAGCGAACATCCGGTCGATGAAACCCATCAGCATGGCCGGCGGACGTCCCCACCAGATCGGATAGATCAGCACAATTTTATCAGCCCACAGCAGCAGCTCACGATGGCGCTTCAGCTCGGGATCAAGGTGCATATCGCGTCTTCTTTTTTCCTCGTTAAAGACCAGCACCGGATCGAAGCCTTCCTCATACAGATCAAGCACGCGCACTTCCTGTATTCCCTTGTTCTCTCCACTTCCTCGCAGCACCTGCTGCCTAAAAGCATAGCTCAAACTTTGGTGATTGGGATGGGCGTAAATCAGCAGCATGTTCATCATAGCACCCTCTTTTCATTATCATTTGATAATAAAAAGATAGCATAGCGCCTATATAGTTGTCAAATGATAATTGTTTAAAGATAACTTTTTTGCTATGTTGAGAGGGAGAGGTGAGAACATGGATCATAATGCGTTATTTCAAAAAGTCGTCGCCTTCGCATCTTCCGTGCACGAGGTTACCCATGAGATGACCCGAGGCGTGAAGAACGAAGACGTCACTCCCGTTCAATATAAAATTCTGGAGTATATGATGTTTGCTCAACCGGTCACTCCGAGCGAGATTGCGGATTGCGTCGACTTGTCTCTGCCGAACACAAGCCGGGAACTGCGCAAGCTGCTGGAGAAGGGGCTGTGCAAAAAAGCAGTGGACGACGCCGACCGGCGGCGCCAGCTGTTCCGGCTGTCGCCCGACGGACAGTCGCTGATGGGGCGCGTATTCGCACAGGCGCAGCAGGGGTTCGAGCAGCAGATCGCGGGGCTGTCAAAGGAAGAATTAGAGAAGATCGAGGGAGCGCTGGAGCTGCTTCGGGCGAAAGTGTTTAAGTAAGAAGGCTGCGACAAACAATAAAAAAGCACGGCTGCCCGAAGCTTGTTCCGCTTCCTGCAGCTGTGCTTTTAATTTTTCTTGTTACTCATTATTGGTCTTTCTTCAGTCAATAGCCGCTAGCAGTGTTTGGACCAGCTCTTTCATTGCAGTTTCGGTTTCGGTATCGTCTAGGGCTCCGTCCTCTCCAAACTTTTTCGTTACGAACGGAATTCGAAGCTCGGCTCCTTCCGGAACGACGGCGCTCATCATTTTAAGCGTTCCGACCAGCGAATCTAACGCTGCCGATCCGCCCTGCGGATGAGGAGAAGCCCCGATCGCCGCCGTAGGCCTGCCGACGAAATTGCCCGAGGAAACGGACCAGTCAAGTGCGTTCTTCAACGAGCCGGGAATACCGCGGGCGTATTCGGGCGTGCAGATTACGGCAGCATCGGCCGAAGTGATCTGTTCTCGTCATTTTGCACCGCTGCATGAACCGGGGTATCGCTGCCGTCCAGGTCGGGATTGAAGTGCGGCAGATCCGCCAGCCCGTTATACACTTCGTATTGCGCATGCTGCGGCAGCATCTGTTCGAAAGCCTTCAACAGCCGCGAATTGGTCGACTGCACGCGAAGGCTTCCCGAAATGCCCAGTATCTTGATTGCTCGCTGATCCACTTACGTTTCACCATCCTTCGCTTAATAGATAATTATAAGGTCAAAGTAAAGCATCAAGCAGTAAGTTTCAAATCACCCCAAATACTCCTCCAACCGATCCCATGTCTCCCGAATACCCTGCTCCATGCCCATTTCGATTACCGTCTTGAGCGATTCTTCCGAATCGTACTTGGTCCGCGCTGTTATTTTGGTTCCGCCTTCAACCTCTTCAAATGTGGTCGTTACTTCTGCAGGCGGCATATCTTCGTTCACCCCGCCTTCGGCATCTGAAAAATAATCGGTGTAAACGAACGAATCCGGCGCGTTAATCGAGCGGTAAACGCCTTTTCCCCATGATTCCATACCAAAAAATTCGCCTTGGCTTTCATCCTTGCACGTCATACAGTAATGCCAGACGCCTTCCGGACGGAAATCCAATGTGCACGCAGTCAGCTCCCAGCCTCTTGGACCCCACCAATGCTTCAAATGTTCACATTTTGTGAATGCCTCGAACACTTTCTCTTTCGGCGCGGAAAATACCCGTTCCAGCACGAATTCCAGCCCTTCGGTTTTTACGATCATATTGTCGGTCATGCTCATTCCTCCTCATTTCGTAAATAGTCGTCCAGTCTGTCGAAACGCTCGTTCCACAACCGCTGATAACCTGCCAACCAATTCTCCATTTCCTGAAAAGGCTCGGACCGAAGTCGGTAATGTCTTCGGTTGGCTTCCGCCCTTACTTCCACCACGCCCGCCTGCTGAAGCACTTTCAAGTGCTTGGAAGCCTGAGGCTGACGCATCTCCAAGCGTTCTGCGATCTCGCCTACGCTCAATGGCCCGCTTCTCAGCAGTGAAACGATCCGCATGCGGCTGGGCTCTGCCAGTGCAGCGAACAAAGTCGTATTTTCTTCATCCATATCGTCTCTGCGCAGTCGTACGATCCAAGATCCCTTGTTCTGCATCTTGTTCAAGTCTGCGCAAGATCACCTCTTTCACGCTTCAATCTTGTGTTGATTCCAATATAACCCAATTGAATATTCCTGTAAAGGAATATTCTAAATCTTGTATTATTTTCTTTGCACATTCCGGTAAACGAAAAAAAGACTCGCGCCGGATGGCACGAGTCTTTGTATAGCAATTTCAATCAGAGAACCTATTTCTATAGTCTTAATCCCGCTTCTATAGACTTAATCCACTTCTATAGTCTTAATCCTGCGGCTGACCTGCGGCTTCCCAAGCTGCGACCTCTTCGCGCACGATCGGAGCGACCTTGGTACCGAGCAGTTCAACCGAACGCAGCACGTCGTCATGGTTCTTCATTGTACCGACCGGTGTATGCAGCATGAAGCGCGTAATTCCTACCCGCTTGCGCAGGTCAATAATTTTCTTCGCCACCGTCTCCGGGCTGCCAACGTACAGCGCGCCTTCCGGACCGCGCAGGGCATCATAACCTTGACGAGTGTATGGAGCCCAGCCCCGCTCTTTGCCAAGCACTGTCATCGCGTAGCGCATGGACGGGAAGAACTTGTCCGCAGCTTCGTTGTCGCTCTCGCCAACGAAGCCATGCGAGTGTGAAGCGACCGGAAGCAGCGATGCGTCATGGCCGCCATGCTCGGCGGCCCGCTTGTACAGGTCGACCAGCGGCGCGAACTGCGCTGGGCGTCCGCCGATAATCGCCAGCACGAGCGGCAGATTCAAGAGACCTGCGCGCACGACCGATTCCTGATTGCCGCCGCTGCCGATCCAGACCGGCAGCTTCTCCTGCACCGGCCGCGGATAGATGCCTCGGCCTTTGATCGCCGGACGGTGTCCACCTTTCCAATCGACAATTTCCGAAGCTTGAATCTGAAGCAGCAGCTCCAACTTCTCGTCGAAAAGCTCGTCATAGTCGTTCAGATCGTAGCCGAACAGCGGGAACGACTCAATGAACGAGCCCCGGCCCGCCATGATCTCCGCACGGCCGTTGGAGATGGCGTCTACGGTCGAGAAATCTTGGAACACTCTCACTGGGTCCGCCGACGACAGCACCGTTACGGCGCTCGTCAAACGGATCTTCTCCGTGCGTGCTGCCGCTGCAGCCAGAATAACTGCCGGTGCGGATGCCGCATAATCGACGCGATGATGCTCGCCTACGCCGAACACGTCGAGACCGACTTTATCCGCGAGCACGATTTCCTCCACAACCTGCCGGATACGTTCCGCATGGCTGATTGTCGGTCCATTTCCGTCTGCCGGTGTCGTTTCTACAAAAGTACTGATTCCGATTTCCATGTTGATAATCCCCTTTTTAAAGAACCTTCGGTTTGGCGATATAAACCGCGCCTTTCCCAACCGAAGCTCAAGATTTACATTTATTAAAGTAAGTAACTATAATTATTTTATGTACTCATTATCTTCTTTTTTTATGGAAATAGCAAGTGCCGATTTATAAGTAAGGAGGCCATGGAAACATCCATAATTCCCACAGCAAAAACGCTCCCCGGCATACCTGCCGTAGGAGCGTTTTTGCTGTAGGGAAGGAAGTCCTTCCGTGTTTAAGTCTTTCGCATGTCCGTTTACAGAGTAAACACTTAGACGCGGTTCACTCTGTCATCACGATGATCGTTGTGCTTACGGCGCAGACCGAGCAGACCGAGCAGACCAAGCAGACCTGTCAGGCCCCAAAGTCCGTTATCGCCCTCATCATCGGTAGCTTCGTTCGCTACATTTTCGGTCGTTTGTTCAACCTCAGAAGCAGCTGTGCTGTACGTTGTGCCGGCGGAAGCCGTCTGTGTACCTTCTGCAAAAGCGGAGGCCGTACCGAGAGCGGACACAAGCATCAAGGCGAGAAACATTGTTCTAACTTTTGTCAACATATAGTTCAGTCTCCTTTCTAAAGCTTGAATGGTATTCCTCTCTCTATATAACCGCTCTCACATAAATGAATCTTTCACAGCCTTACATATTTTATATTTTTGATGCTTTTGAAATTTATTTCGCGGAAGACTTTCAGAATGATCAATGTTTGGTTCTCCTCCTTTCTATGGGTGATATATAAAATAGACCTTCTTTTAGAAAGGAGCTGGACCCTTGTCCCATCCCGCCGCAGTCCTGTTAAAAAACGGGCTGCACCTTATGCGTCCCGCCGCAGTTGGCGCTTCAAGTGTTGTCATCATTTTCTCCGGTGTGTATCCGCTGTTTCTCGATCCTGCCGTACCCGTTAGTCGTTCACTGACTGTCTCACTAATTCTGTTAGTCGGCTGTCTGCTGATCCATGGCCTGCTGACACACTCGCTAAACGATTACACGGATTACCGCTCGGGCACGGATGATCGCAGCCCGGCCATGCTGTCCGGCGGCAGCCGGGTTATCCAGAACGGTAGAATGACGCCGGAAGCGCTTGGGCGTTTCGGCTTCGGCTTAACCGCCGTACTGCTGGCCTGCTCCGTACTATTGATTATATTCGGACAGATTCGGCTTGCCGTACTGCTGTTGATCGGCATCTGGGGAGCGGTCTCCTACTCCGTCTCTCCGCTGCGCTTCGCCTATATTCCATTTGCCGGCGAATGGCTGAGTACGTTTCCTTCCACCTTCGCACTGGGACTCGGCGGCGTCTGGCTGCTGCTTGGCAGTCTGCCGGAGTGGGCCGTGCAGAACGCTTGGATCAATGCCATGTACTGCATCGCTTGGGTGATGGTCCACCATATTCCGGATCTGGATGCCGACCGAAGCGCTTCTCCCGTCAAGCGAACCAGCGTCGTATGGGCCGCTGATCGTTTCGGTACCGCATTCGCCCGTCTGCCGGCTGTACTGTATTTTACGATTATCGGATTGTCTGCCATTTGGTTTGCCTGGTCTGAGCGTTGGATTGGAGCAGCCGGTATTATAGCAGCAGCCGCTCTGTCGATCTATTGGCTGGCGAAGGTGGACGTGCGTGATCCGGAAGCTGTGACCGCCTGCGAGAAAAAGATGCTCTTAACCGCAATTGTGTTAGCCGTATGGCTCGGTATTTTTCATTGAGGAATAAGCTTATCAAAATTTTTCGGCATCAACTGTTCGCCTTGAAACCGTTTTATATTTATGCAACAATGAGTATGCCTTTAAGTAACGAACCGCTATACCGTAACAAACAACGATAAAGTAACGGAAGGTACTGGCGCTTTCCGCTGCATACTGAGGAGGAACGACAAGGATGAGAACGATCAAGCTTGGAAGCAGCAATCTCGACGTACCGGTAGTGGCAGTCGGCTGTATGCGCATCGACTCGCTGGATAAGCAGCAGGCGGAAACTTTCGTGCAAACGGCACTGGAAGAAGGAGCGAATTTCTTCGATCACGCGGATATTTATGGCGGCGGCAAATGCGAAGAAATTTTCGCGGAAGCGGTACATATGAGCTCTAGCGTACGCGAGAAGCTCATTCTTCAATCCAAATGCGGTATTCGCCAAGGACAGTTCGATTTCTCCAAAGAACATATTCTATCTTCCGTGGACGGCATTCTGAAGCGCCTGAACACGGAATATCTTGATATTCTGCTGCTGCATCGTCCGGACGCACTTGTCGAGCCGGAAGAAGTAGCCGAAGCTTTCGATCAACTGGAATCGTCGGGCAAAGTTCGCCACTTTGGCGTATCCAATCAAAAGCCGATGCAGATCGAGCTTCTGAAAAAATACGTGAAGCAGCCGCTTGTTGCCAACCAGCTCCAGCTCAGCATCACAAACGCTAACATGATTACCAATGGTGTCAACGTTAATATGCTGATCGACGAATCTGTTGACCGCGACGGCAGCATTCTGGATTACTGCCGTCTGAACGACATCACGATCCAACCGTGGTCGCCGTTCCAATATGGATTCTTCGAGGGCGTATTCCTCGACAACGAGAAGTTCCCGGAACTTAACGCGGAAATCAATAAGGTTGCGGAAGCGCACAGCGTAAGCAACACAACAATCGCGATCGCTTGGCTGCTCCGTCATCCGGCGAACATGCAGCCTGTAACGGGTACAATGAACGTTCAGCGTATTAAAGACTGCATTAAGGCGAGCGAAGTGAAGCTGTCCCGCGAAGAGTGGTACGCCATCTACCGTGCGGCAGGAAACAAGCTGCCTTAAGCTGTTATCATCGAATAAGCCCCCTTGAAGGTAATAGGCAAAAAACGCAAAACGACAGCTCCGGCGAAATCCGCCTAAGCTGTCGTTTTTTGATACCTATTTCAGTCTTCCTGTATTTCAATCTTCCCTTAGTGACTCCGATCAATTACTTCCGTTACGCTCTGTATCTGCCACCGTCACTTCTCTGCCGTATGCCGGAACTCTTTTCCGACCCTATCCCTTAGAGTCCTGGCCGTAAAATTTTCGCTCTCAGCACTTCGGGACGTCCGCTATGTAGAGCCCACTCATATAGCTCGACCAGACGCCGTCCGACAGAATCCAGATCAAGCCCGACTGCCAGACTGCGGCCATCGGTCGTCAAATCCGGAAGTTTGTGTCCCGTAATACCGCGAATTCCGCGTTCGAATGTCTCCAGGCTCCGCCCTTTATAGACGGTATCTCCGTCCTGCAGCCAATCCGCATAGATAGGCAGATCGCGTACCAGCACAGGAATTCCTGCAGCCAACGCTTCCAGCAGCACGATTCCTTCCGTTTCCTCATGTGTGGCAAACAAGAACAGATCGCTGCCGCAGTAAGCATCCCGCAGCTCTTCCCGATTCACGTAGCCTGGGAAGTGCAGGTTTGGAAGCTTGCTCTCGACAGCTTCACGGATCTTGCCCGGTACCATATACAGCGGCGTATAACCGAACCAATAGAACTGATGATCCGGCATCCGCCGTGCCAGTTCTACAAAATCCAGAATGCCTTTGCGCTCAATATAATGCCCGACTGACAGAACTACCTTGGTATCGTCCGCCAAATCATATTTACGACGAAAACGTCTGCCGGCTTCTTGATCCGGTGTGAAAAAGGCGCTGTCCACCCCGTTCGACAAGCTGACGATCGGATTGCTCAGCCCATAGCCAAGCAGCAGCCCTTTTGCATATTCCGTCGGCGTAATAAGCAGATCCGCACTGCGGTAGCAGCGGGTGATCCATTTCTTGAACACCGGCGCCGCCAAGTTGGACCCGATAAACGAATTGCGGAAATCTTCCATCGTTGAATGAGCATGATAAACAACCTTTTTACCCTGCCGTTTTGCTCTTCGTGCCATACGCAGCGAATCCGGGAAAATAGTATTCAGATGCACAATATCATAATCTTCCCGTTCATCCATCGTATAATCGATATTCAGACGCTCCAGCGCTTCGCGTTGATGGCGAACCGCTTCCCCAACCCCGCTGCGGTTGACCGTTTTCAGCGATCCGGAGTATAAAAGTACCTTCATTTTTTATTTCCTTCCCTTCAGGCGATTCCCAGAAGCTTGGCAAAATAAGTGATAGCAGCGCTCAGGCCAAAACTGTAAGCCGCAATGCCAAGCGGCTTCCCGAGCAAAATAATTGTCGTAAAACGGCGCAGTGTCATTTTCGTCGTGCCCGCCAAGTAACAGAGAAAGTCATCCGGAGCAACAGGCATGAAGATGCCGATCGCAAACAGATTGTTGAACCGTCGGCCTTCCGTCCAATGCTTGTACTTGGCCTGCACTTTGGGACTGAACATACTTTCGAGGATCGGCTGACCATATTTTCTTGCCAGCAGGAATGCGGCAATGGAACCCAGACAAATGCCCACATAATTATAAATCAAACCGGCAACGGGGCCAAAGACCAGAATACCGGCAACGCAGCCGATACCGCCCGGAAGAATCGGGATCACGACCTGTACCGCCTGGAACACAATGAAGATTAACGGTGCCCACAGGCCAAAGCCCGCAAGGAAACTTTCCAAAGCCGCCTGCGAACTGAAGATTCCGGTATAGAAACCATAGACAATGCAAGCTGCACATGCCGCAATGCCTGCTGCCGTCGTAGCATTCATCATATAACGAAGCGAGAACATCTTCATAGTCGGTTCCTCCGATTTCTAAAAATTTTGGTGGAAGCGGAACCTTCCGGTCATCCCGCTGCTTTCTTGCAAACGACCGGCCAGTTCCGTTCTCACGACAGAAGAAAGCTTCTTATTTGACTGCGGCTTTGGTAGCGGCAAGCAGGAAAGGACGATCTGTTACCGGACGATACGAAGCGCAAGCTCGGACATAGATTTGCTCCGCATTTTCGGCAAAAGCTACTGACGAATAGCGCTCCAGCGCCGTTCTTCGGGCATTTGCTCCAAGTTCTTTCAGCAGACCATCCTGATTCAAAGCGGCGGCAAGCGCCTTTTCAAACTGCTCAAAAGATTCATACTGCCATCCGTTGACGCCGGTGTCAACAACACCGTTCAGACACTCGTCCCGGCGGCACAATACTGGAAGCCCGGAAGCCATCGCTTCAATATACGTCAATCCCTGCGTCTCACTGTTCGAGGCGCTGACAAACAGGTCGCCCAGCTTATAATAATCGGCAACTTTTTCCGGCTGGACCATTCCCGCAAACACAACCCGATCCGCCAGACCCCATTCACCGGCATAACGCTCCAGCTGCTGCCTATGCGGACCGTCGCCGACAATTAGAAGCTTCAAGCGGGAATCCCGGTACTCTGCGACAAAACGTAAAATCTCTTCAAGATTTTTCTCTTTGGCAAGTCTTCCGACAGAAACCAGCACAGGGTCTTTTTCGGTCAATCCCAGACTTTCTCTTAGAACCGAGCGACGTTTTTCCGACAATTGGGTTTGGAACTGGCTCAGATCGACACCTGTAGGCACTACCTGGATGTCGCCCGGTACGCCGTATCCTGCGAGCAGACCCCGCACTTTCTTCGTTGGCGCCACAACGCACTGTACATTTTTCAGCGTATTTCTTGAAAACCAGGCTACCGCGGCACGGCCCCAAGTCCGGCTCGGCGAGAAGTAATGCGTGTAATCTTCATAGACCGTATGATAAGTGTGAATGATCGGGATGTTCAATTTCCCGGCTATGTATCTGGCCATACGAAACGTACTGAACTCACATTGCGAATGAACGACGTCCGGCTTCCAGTCCAGCAGCGGCCGCAGCTCTTTGCGGTGTACACGCAGCGCGGTGCGTACGCCGGGATACAGCGCGCCTACGGAGCCGATATAAGTAACGCCGTCTTCCACAAACGAATGCCCATCAGGCGACA
The DNA here is from genome assembly GCF_000378145.1 of Saccharibacillus kuerlensis DSM 22868. Classification (GTDB taxonomy): domain Bacteria; phylum Bacillota; class Bacilli; order Paenibacillales; family Paenibacillaceae; genus Saccharibacillus; species Saccharibacillus kuerlensis. The sequence continues at coordinate 64,309 of NZ_KB899293.1, forward strand.
AGGTCAGAATGCGCACTTCGTGCCCGTTCTTCTCAAGTTCGCTCTGCAAATTGACCACTGAGGTGACAACTCCATTGATGATTGGCCGGTAGCATTCGGTCGTAATCAAAATTTTCATACCTGTCCCTCGATTTCGATTGAATTTTGAGCGGTGGGAATGCTTACTATCGTACCATCTATGTTTAAAATACATTCGAATTCCAGATTAAACAATGATAAAGAATTGTTAACATTTCTTCTTGCCACTTTTTTCCTTACTCTTCTGACGTTTCTACAGCCGCATCCCCTGCATTTGGAATAAAACTTTTTCCTCTCACTCCTTTTACGCTTCTAATCCAAAAAAGGAGCATTTTGTTTGTAGATTTTTTGTATATGCGGTTCTGTTACATTGACTCAGTCAGCATTTTAAGGTCAAAACAGATAATCGGAGGGAAAAACTTTATGAAAAAGGCAGTACGATTTATGCCGCTGCTGCTGGTGATCACCATGCTGCTCTCACTGGCGCAGCCCATGATCACGCCGGCGAATGCCGCAGTAGAAGACAAATGGATCACCTACAAGATCGACAGTTTTGGAGATAATGCAGCGGTCAGCAAGCTGTTCTCACTTAACGGAAGTACGAAAGTCGTGCCAGTTGACGGAGGCACTCAAGTACTTCGACTAACGGATAGAACCGGCAACCAATTCGGAACCGCCTTTAACAGAAATTTGATTGCGGCCGGAAATAACTATTCGTTCAGCACTTTCTTCAAATTTAGACTGAACGATAAGCTCGCCTCCAACAATCCTGCGGACGGCATTACGTTTACCGTGCAGGCTCAGTCCAACACGGCGGGCGCAGTAGGCGCAGGCATCGGCTATGGCGGCATTACGCCAAGCTTTGCAGTTAAATATGATACTTACCAAAACGGGGACATGAACGACCCTTCGAACAACTATATTGGCCTGGCTGTCAACGGAAACGTCAAAAACACCAATACGGCCTGGTATAAAAAATTACCGACAGATCTTAAACTGGCCGGCGGTCAAGATCTGTATTCGTGGATCGACTATGACGGCATTACGCAGACCGTTTCCGTGTACATCAGCAAGACCGATGTTCGTCCGGCTCAACCGTTCTTGAAAACGAGCGGAATCAACCTGAACGAAATTTTCGCGGGAGAAGACGGCGTATATGCAGGCTTCACATCCGCCACAGGCGGAGCTATGGAAACGCATGATATTCATTCGTGGTACTTCAACAACCAGTTGGATCCAATCGATACCAAATCCTATAACTACAAACAGGCTCCGGCCGAAGTTAAACTTCAGCTCACTCCTATCGACGGACAGCCTGGCCAGTACACCGCGACGGCTACGCCGATCGACGTACTGGGCAATCCGGTTCCGGGCGCACCGGTTACGTTCTCTTCGGCAGGCCGGATAGATAATCCTTCGCAAACCGCGGACGAGAGCGGAAAAGCAACTACTGTTATCGACTTCGGCAGTTCGCTGCCATCGGGCGGCGAAGTACGTGTTGTCAGCGTAGGCGGAGCCTACGACACGGCATTTGTACCACAGGCCCCTGTACTCAGCGCTGTACCGAAAACGATAGACAAGCTGCAGTGGACAGAGGTGCCTGGCGCCAACTTCTATAAAGTTTACAAAGACGGCAAGCTGCTGAAAGATAACGTTACAAGCACTGCTTATACCGTTGATGCCGCCAGCTTGGGTGACATCGCCCGCTACACCGTTACAGCAGTAACTAACGGGAAAGTCGGAGCCGGGCCTTATGAGTCCATCCACTCCAACGAGACGGCACTCGGCCTCTCCCTGGATTTCGATGTGACACTGCCGGACTACGCTATGAAGATCGGGGAAGAACGCACTACTGTAGTACGTGCCGTATACGGAAACCCTTCAACTCCGCAGTGGGGCGACGTGACGGCAGGTTCAGAGTTCTATGCGAATATCGGGGACCCGGCTCACCCGGACAGCAAGACCGACCCGAATGTCGTAACCTTTGACGATAAAGGTCGCCTGGTTGCCGTTGGCGCAGGAACGACCGTCATTGAAGCAGTCTATGAAAAGAGACGCGTTCAATCGGTCGTAACGGTCACGATTGATCCTCCGGCACTTGCCGTAGAGCAGATTACATCAACGAGCGCCCTGCTGACTTGGAACAACGTTCCGGGCGCGCAGAGTTACAACGTATATGATACAAACGGCAGCCTGATCGCCGAAGGCATTAACGGACAGGAATACAGACTGACCGGACTGACACCGGAAACGACGCGTAATTATATCGTCAAATCCGTCAGCAACGGCATTGAATCCGTCCCTTCCAATTCTGTCCAAGTCAGCACGCCTGCCCAGCCAAAATCGAAGCTGCGCGATCTGCTGATCGATCCGGCTGTTGTCACAATGGCTCCGGGGAATACGCAGACACCTAATGTGACTGCCGTGTATGCGGAAGACGAAAGCATTAAAAATGTTACTGGCGAAGCGATTTATACATCCGCTGACCCGAACATTGCAGCAGTAGACGCGAACGGAAAAGTAACTGCCGTATCGCCGGGCACAACGACCATTACAGCGGTCTACGACGGCAAAAATGTCACGCAAACCGTGACAGTACGCGCCGAAGCACCTGCCTACACGGTCGAAATTTCGGCGACTCCTGAACATGTTCTTGCCGATGGAACATCCAAAGTTACGGTTACGGCCAAAGCTCTAGATACCGAAGGCCAGCCGGTTGCTGGTATTCCGGTTACCTTCACCCTTGAAGACGGAACTACAGTAGGAACCGGTGTAACCGGCGAAGACGGCATCGCGACAATCGAATACACACCTGCAGCTTTGACAGGTACGACTCCTGTGCATCAAGGCTTTATCGCCAGCCTTCGAGATTCAAACGGTGATGTAATTGCCCAGGATAGCATGGGGATCGACCTCTACCCGGCAGCCATCCAGGGCGTGATCATCGATCACGTTACCGGCCAACCGGTATCGGGTGCCAAGATTCAAGTTGCCGAAGACTTTAACGACGACGGTATCATTGACTTTACAGCTAATGTTACGACCAACGCGGCCGGCGAGTACAGTATTCCGGTACCACGCGGAGATTATTCGTACAAGTTGAATACCGAAACGCCTGTTAAACAAAACGGTGTTACTTACACATTGAAGCAGACTGAGACGGTAACCGTAGGAACGATTCAAACCGGTGAAACGATCGACCCTGTCAACGCTATCGCCGGACAAATTTTCATCGTTCCACCAGCCGGCAGTACACAATCCCCGGCACTTGGTGACCTGTTCGGCAACGGAATGACCGGTACGCTGATCAGCACGGACGGAAGCCTACAGCAGCCGATTTCAATCACTGCTGACGGAAGCTTTAAGCTGGAAAATGTTCCGCAGGGCAGCTACCGCATCGTTTATGACCTTACTGCTTCAAACGGCCAACGACTCGCTGGTCCTCCTGCCAATCTCAATATCACAATGAATCAAGATGGAGAGCTTGGCGTCGTCTACTCGTTGATCGATCCTTATGGAACGGTTCGTGATGCTTCCAATGGACAGATTCTGGAGAACGCACACGTCGAGCTCTTCTGGGCAAACACTGAGCGCAATATCGATGCCGGAAGACAGCCGGGTCAAGCGGTTGATCTGCCCGTCATTCCAGGCTTTGCACCGAACGATAATAAAAACCCGCAGTTCTCGAGCGCAGCTGGAGAATATGCATGGATGGTTTATCCGGAAGGCGACTACTATATCGTAGCTACCAGACCGGGCTATGCCACTTACATTTCCAACACGATCTCTGTCGAGCAGGACATTGTCCAGCACGATATCAACATGCAGCCGTTGAATGCACCATGGAGTCCGTCGACAGGCAGCGGAACAGTGACTACACCGTCCCCTACGGCTCCGTCAGGTAATCTTGAACTGACTCTGACGACAAATGAAAGCCGGGTACCTGAAGGCGGAACATCAACGATCACTGTCGATTATGCCAACAAGACCAAAGCGGCATTGAACGGTTCTACTGTAACGGTAACACTGCCGGCCGGCGTCGAAGTTGTAGATGCCAATGGCGGAACGGTAAATGGCAGAACAATTACCTGGACAGTCGCCAACCTTCCGGTAAATGCGACAGGAAGCTTCAAAGTGACTCTGAAATGGGGACAAATCGATGCCGCTCAGGCTATGCGTCAGATTACGGCTCAGTTCGTTCCTGTTTCCGGAGCAGTCCAAAAATCAAACGCTTCTGTCGGTGTTCAGCTCTTCTCCGAACGCTTTGGACAGCTGACCCACCAGCGTTACATCCTTGGTTATCCGGACAAAAAGTTCCACCCGACCAAGACGCTGACTCGTGCCGAACTGGCGGCAATCGTTGCTCGTCTGTCGGAAAGCAGCTCGACAGCGGGAAGCACTTCGTTCAAGGATGTACGCAGCGGACATTGGGCAGCCAAATACATTCAGATCGCAACTGCTCAAGGGTACTTTGCCGGTTATGCAGATGGCACATTCAAGCCGGACGCTCCGGTAGCACGCGGTGAATTGGCTGCCGTACTGGCCCGCTTCCTGAAGATGGATACTTCCACTTCTGTAAGCATTCATTTCACCGACCTTAACGGAAACTGGGCAGCCGGCGCTGTCGAAGCTCTGTACCGCAGCGGACAGCTCTCCGGTTACCCGGACGGTACGTTCAAGCCGAAAACTCTGATTACACGCGAAGAAGCTGTGACATTGATCAACCGGGCACTGTATCGCGGCCCGCTGACCGGTCTGGCTCCGCAGTTCCCTGACGTGTCGGAAGGCCGCTGGAGCTTCGGTGATGTGCAGGAAGCTACACTTTCGCACGAATCGATCCTCGGCCCTAATGGCGAAGAGATCTGGCAAAAAACGATTACCGATATTATGCAATAATCATACGGATTCCGGCTTTATGCCGATCTCCTGCATACTAGGAAAGCGGCCCCCCTCGCATAACGCGAGGAAGGCCGCTTTTTTGCTGCTTCGGGCTTGTTTGGAAGGGAAAGTGATCAAATTTAAATGGAATTTTCCCGATTAGCGGTGCAAGTTCACATCCTGATCCTAGGTGAACTTGCACCACAAAGGCGAACACTATCGTTCCTTCACTGAATTTCCCTCTTCGCACATCCGCTTCACTTTAATTAAGACTTTCTCGACACGTTGCCGATCCTCAAGAAGGATCGGCTAAACATCTGATTAGGCGTTTTATAGTCAGTCCAAGCGATATACCGCAAACGGTTCGCCGGAGCGGAAAGGCTCGCTGATCTCATCCAGTTTCTCCAGCAGGTCGCGATCCGGCTGAAGATCTACGCTCACAAGATTGGATTCCACCTGCTCTGGCCGAGTTGCACCTACAATTACTGTCGAAACAGCCGGACGATTCATCAGCCAAGACAGCGACAGGGCGCTCGGCGTCGTACCGGCCTCCTCCGCCAGTTTGCTCACGCGGCGTCCCAGATCGAGATAGCGTTCGCTGAGGAATCGGCCGAAGTTAGGGTCGGTGTCAGCCCGCGAACCTGCTGGCGCTCCCTCTGCACCGCCGCTGTATTTGCCGCTCAGAATGCCGCCTGCGAGCGGGAAATACGGGATGATGCCTACGCCTTGATCCAGACACATCGGAATAAGTTCGCGTTCCGGGGTACGATCCGCCAGCGAGTAGCTGGTCTGACTGGATATGTAGCGAACAAAGCCTTTACTCTCGCTGATGCCCAGTGCCTTCATGAACTCCCAAGCGGCGTAATTCGAAGCACCAATATAACGGACTTTGCCGGAGGAAACGAAGTCGTCCAGCGTGCGCAGCGTCTCTTCCAGCGGCGTATGAGGATCAAATGTATGGATCTGATACAAGTCCACATAATCCGTCTTCAGCCGTCTGAGACTGTTTTCCAGCTCCCGCTGCAGATGGCGGCGCGACGATCCGCGTTCGTCCGGACCGTCACCGCACGGCAGGCCAGCCTTCGTCGTCAGTACGACCTTATCGCGCCGCCCTTCCAACGCTTTTCCGATGATACGCTCCGATTCCGTTCCGGCATAGATATTCGCCGTATCGACGAAATTGATACCACCGTCCAGAGCCGCGTGAATGACGCGGATCGACGTCTCTTCGTCGGCACGTTTGCCGAACGCATTGGTGCCGAGTCCCAGCTCCGACACCCACAGCCCACTGTTTCCAAGACGATTATGCTTCATAATCTCAATAACCTCCCGAGTGAAAAGTATAAATCGGTCTTTCACCTTCAACAGACATGAGTTTTGTTTTGACTTGTTTTGACTTGTTTTGTTTTGTCTTATTTCGTCTTACCTTGTCTTGTTTCTTCAATCTGGGAGCCGATTCATTTACGCATAAACGGCTTGACTCAACCGACAGTCATCCAATGACCCGGATGCTGAAGCCCCGGCGGCAGAGCTGTTGTGGCGTCCCCTTTTGCCGCATTTAATTGAACCTGCGTCAGGAACAGGGCGCCGGTCAGGTCGGCGCCCCGTAGATCGGCGTCGCGGAAATCCGCGCCGATCACGTCCGCTTCGCGCAGGTCGGCGCCGCTCAAGTTGGCGGCGATAAGATAAGCGCCCCGCAGATTGGCGGCCCGCAGATCCTCGCTCCGCAGGTCTGCGCCCACCAGGTCGGCGCCGCGGCCGATGGCCGGCTTGCGGCCGCGGCGGCCGGCCTTGCCTCCGCGCGGCTGCTGCGAACCGCGCGGACGCTCTTCGCCGTGCGCAGCCCGGCGGCGCAGCGCTTCGGCCCGAACGAGCTCGCTGCCTTCAAGCAGCAGCTCGTTCACGGTCGCGCGCTGCGCGGAGACGCTCAGCGCAAGCAGAGCGTCGGGTTCAAGCTCCGTGAGGCGCTGGGTCTCTTCGAGCGCTTCACGGAGCCGGGGGTGCAGCTGCACGGCTGCCGGACGGGCCAGCAGCTCTTCCATGTACAGCATCAGCTCATGCAGCTGCCAGACGATCGGCAGCACAGCGAACATGGCGCTCGCCGTCTCCGGCCGCTCGCGCCAATCTACCCCTCCGAAAGTCTGCTGCGAGACTTTCTGTCCCGCGCCGAAGCAGTCATAGACGGTGCATCCGCGAAAACCGCTGTCCCGCAGCTTCGTATGAATGCCGCAGCGGAAATCTTCCCGCAGATTGCGGCACGGTTCGCCCGCAGCCTTGTCGATTGCAAAATCGACCGACGCCGCAAATGGCAGCGCCGCACAGCACAGACCAAAGCAGCTCTCGCAGTCGCCTCTGTAACGTTCCCGGTAAGAAACCGCGCCGGAAACCGAAAGGTTTAAATCATCAGTCATTGCTAAAGCCCTCCAAGTTTTATGTATGAAGCAGGTATAGGAAGCATAGTCGTACGCTCTACGCTCTACGCTCTACGCTCTACGCTCTACGCTCTACGCTCTACGCTCTACGCTCTACGCTCTACGCTCTACGCTCTACAAATTGTCGAGAAAATTCCCGCTGTTTGTCAATTCTAACGAATCGTAATAACGCTATTTGTTCTTCCCAAGGCTTTTACGAATTCTAACGAATCGTGATCACGCTATTTAAACGAAATCATCCCTTAATAGACCTA